>CAZBPM010000026.1:48240-53810 GCA_964493785.1 uncultured Hyphomicrobium sp.
GTCGGGCAGCGGTTCGCCCACGGGTAGTGTGCGCTACGTGCGTTGCCGTCGCACATTCACGGGTCGGCAGAATGCGTACGACGGCCGACACCGAAGCGCAGCTCACCGCATATCCGCGCACGTCGTCGCACACAACCTGTGTGTGTGTCTTTTTTGACCCGCGGTTCGTGGGGGGCGGAGATCACCGGCGTTATTAAGTATATTCAAATACATTATCTAATTGTATCGAGTTATGCGCTTCCGGCTAGCGGTAGATCCACCAGTTTGTATCCCCCAATACCCTTTTGTCTCCTCCTGTCTCCTCTCCTGGGTTCCGGCTCTAGCGGAATCGACTTATCTCGATACAGTTAGATAATCGTCGCGAAATCACAACAAAAGATTGAAAGTTCCGGACGCTTCGTTTTAGACTGCTGTTGCACGTATGGCACAGAAGCGAAGGGGGCCGGTCCCGCGTCGTGGCCCGACGGTCATGCTGTCTCTGCGCTTCCCGCGCGGCCAGATCACCGAGCTGACCTATTTCGCCGTCGTCGAGGGCCGCACGCTGTCCGCCGAGATCCTGCGGCGCCTGGCCAACTCGATCACCGCCGAGGAGCGCAAGGCCTTCGAGTCGAACCCGGGGCGGGTGACCGACCCGGTCGACGCGCAGGTCGCTTTCAAGCCGCTGCGTGGGCGCCTGGGCTACAAGCACGCGGTCTACTGCGGCGTCTACCGCACCGCTATCGGCTGGCGCGCGGCGGTCTACGCCGACGCTCGCTTCATCAACCTCAACCTCGGGGTCTTCGAGTACGTGTCCGGCGCCGAAGCGGCGGCCGAGGCCGTCGACGCCTACCTGCGCGGCCTGCGTGAAAAGCTGGGTAGCTGGGACGCCGTCCTCGCAGCCAAGCACATGGGCCCCAAGCTGCGAATCAACTTCCCGCGGGACGACGCCGAGCACGCTGCCAACACGGCGGCCTGGACGGTGGTCGCCAGCGAGCGCGACTGCCTGAACTGCGGCAAGCGGATCAGCGGTCCGCCGCCGGTCAACGACGAGGACTACTACTGCCTGCGCTGCCGGCCGGCGCTGGCGCAGGTGTACGAGGACGTCGAGGATCACGACGCCGCCGAGCGCGTCGCCCGATCGATCATGTCACCGGAGACGCTGGCCGCGGTCGAGTACCGTGAACGGCTCAACGCGAAGTACGTTCGCCGGCCGGCGCAACCGCGCCTCTGCCTGACCTGCGGCACGCGGGTGGGTCGCCCGCGCGAGTTCGACGAGTTCGATCTCTACTGCGCGACCTGCGTCGTCAACGCGACCGTCGTCGCCAACGCCGCGGAGCCGGCCGCCGAGCCGGTGGCGTTCGCCGTCAACACCGAGCTGGTCGAGGAGCCGCCCGCCGAGCCCGCGTTCACTGTCGGCATCGACACCAAGAAGTCGGCGGCGTTCGCGAAGGCCGCCGCCGAGCTGGAACAACTCCTCGACAAGAACGAAGAAACGTAATGAACAAGCGTTGCGAGAATTGTGACCGCGAGGACTGCCCGACGCTCTTGCCGCCGCCCTCTCAGGAAGAGGGGCGGCCGGAGATGGCAGCTGCGATCCGTGTTCGTCGCGCCGGCCACGCCAACTGCCACGCCCACGCCGTCGACTGGCGTACCCGCGCACTGGCGGCCGAAGCCCAAGTCACTCGTATGGGAGAGGTGAACAGTGCGCGGGTGCCGCGCTGCGAGAATCCCAACTGCAGCGCCGAGGTCACCGAGCATCGACGCAAGGAGACGGCTGTCGCTGCTGCCGCCAAAGAGCAGAGCGGCCGATGAGCTACGGTCTGGACACCTACACACGATTGCTGCGCGCCAGCGGCCGGCGCAAGCGGCTCGTCGTGACCGCCGCGGAGGTCACCGAGCTGGTCGCGTTCATCGGCCAGAACCTGGACGCCTGGATGTCGTCGTCGGCTCGACTCCGACAGTTTGTGAAGGCGATCAACCGCCGCGCGCCCCGGAAGCCTCGGAAGGGAGGAGCGTGATGCCCCACGGTCGTGGCCGCTGAACCGCCGCCGCCCCAACACCACACACAGACCCACCCCATCCTGCCACAAGGATAGCACACGACGGTGACGAGGGAGAATTTTTCATGAACGCCTGTGCGAAATGTGAGCAGATCGTCGAGTTAGTGTCTTTGTCGTCCGGTCAGACGGTCGTCGTGGACGCGCCGATCATGGCGGCGGTCACGTGGTCGTGGAACGAGCCGGGCGGTGCCTTGATGCCCGCGGACGGCGAGTTCGCCGGCGTGCGCACGGTATGGCCGCTGCACCGGTGTCCGATCAGGCTGGCGCAGCCGGGCCTGGCAGAGGTCATCGTCGAGGAGTTGAATCGCGGGGCTTGACAGCCTTGTTTCATATCTGGTAGACGTATCATTCAACAGGGGGTGTGGCTCGCCGATGGCCAACAAGAAACTCTTCAAGAGCGCCGGTCCGAAAGTTCCGACCGCTGATGCCGTGAACGAAGCCGGGGGCGTGGCCTACGCCATGAGTCCCGAGCACGCGCTCGCGCAGCTGGCGATGACTGGCACGATCGCCGACACCTACTACAGCACCGCCGAGGAGCAGCTGATCCATGTCATCGACCTGCTGGCCCGGGTCAACGATGAGTTCGTGCTCAAGGTGGCGGTCTACGCGCGCGAGCGCGGCCTGATGAAGGACATGCCGGCGCTGCTGCTGGCCGCTTTCGCCGGTCGGCGCCCGGAAGCGGCTGGTCTGGCTAGCTACGCCTCGGCGTGGGAGCGTTGCATCGACACTGGCAAGATGCTGCGCAACTTCTGTCAGATCGTGCGCTCCGGCGCGACCGGCCGCACGACCTTCCCGCGGCCGGTGCGCCGCCTGGTCAAGCAGTGGTTCGCCAAGCGTTCGACTGCCGACATCTTCTATCACTCGGTCGGCAACGACCCGAGCATGCGCGACATCCTGCGCATGTTCCATCCACACCCGGGACCGACGCCAACGCCAAGCGAAAGCAACCGCGCCCAGAACGAGCGCGCCGCGCTGTACGGCTATCTCGTCGCCAACGAGAAGCGTCCCTACGAGGTCGAGGCACTGCCGGCGGTAGTGCGCGACTTCGAGGTGTGGAAGCTCGACGGCTACAGACCGGCGCCGAGAGGTGTGCCTTTCGAGCTGCTCACCGGCGCGCTCAACTTGACGCCCGCACACTGGCGCGGCATCGCCTCGGTCGCTAGCTGGACGCAGACACGCATGAACCTGAACACGTTCTTGCGTCATGGCGTCTTCGATTCGCGCGAGCTGGTGTACAGCGTCGCGGAACGCCTGAGCAACCTTGAGCTGCTCCAGAAGGCCCGGCCGTTTCCGTATCAGCTGATGCAGGCGTACCGGTCTGTCGACGACAAGATGCCGCGCGAGTTGACCGAGGCGTTGCAGGACGCTATGGAGCTGGCCACCGCGAACGTGCCCGTGTTCGAGGGCGACATCGTGATCATGCCCGACGTCTCGGGTTCGATGCGCTCGTCGGTCACCGGCGTTCGCGGTTCGGCCACCACCAAGACGTGCTGCATCGACATCGCGGCGCTGGTGGCGGCGACGTTCATGCGCAAGAACCCGCGCACGGTCGTCATGCCCTTCGCGGAGAACGTGCGGCAGATGGCGCTCAATCCGCGCGACTCGATCATGACCAACGCCGGGAAGCTGGCGTCCATCGGCGGTGGCGGCACCAACTGCGCCGCGCCGTTGGTGAAGCTCAATACCGACAAGACCGAGGCGCCGTTGCTCGTCTTCGTCTCGGACAACCAATCGTGGATCGACGTCGGGCATGACCGAGCGTACTACGGCGGAACTGGCGCAGCGATTGCGTGGATACAGTACAAGCAGCGCGTGCCCGGCGCTAAGCTGGTCTGCATCGACATCCAGAGCGGTAGCACCACACAGGCGCAGTCGACCAAGGACGTGCTCAACATCGGCGGCTTCTCCGACAGCATCTTCAAGACCGTCGCCGAGTTCGCTCGCGGCGGCAGCGGCGACGTCGACGTCTGGGTCAAGGAAGTCAACGCGATCGTGCTGTGAGGTTTTCTGCGCGGATGCGGACGGGTCTACAACGATTCGACGGACTCGGCTACTTTTTGCCGCGCAGTTTTTGGTTTTGGGCCGGATGCCAGAGGGACTACATCGGCAAAATGCGTCTCTCAAATCCTTGCCGGCCCGTTTTTGTGACGCTTCGGAGAATCTGGCGCTGCGAGGCCTGCGAGGCGACGGGGGATCCGTGTAGAGGAGGCGCCCGATGATCGCGAGAATCTACGAATACGGCTTGCTGGCGCCGACCCAGGAGGGCGAGCGTGTGAGCGATCAGATCTGGCGGGCCCACCGATACCGCAATCTCCTGTGCGAAATCGAGCGGCGGCGACGCGAGGCGATTGCTGCTGTGCTGACCGCTCACCCCACTATCGAGCCGCTGAGCGCGGCGGTCGATCTGCTGGCCACCGAGGTCGAGGCGGCCGACCTCGCGATCCGCGCCGCGCGCAAGGAGTCTCGCTCGCGGTCTGATACCGGCGCCGACCGGACCGCTCTACGTGACCTGCGCACCCGGCTCAAGCTCGCCCGCGCCGAGATGCGGGCTGCCAAGCAGGCGCTCCGCAACGACGCACCTATCCAGGCGCAGATCGCGGCGGTCAACGACGTGGATCACGACGCACGCCTCAAGGCGCGGGCTGAGTGCGGTTGTTACTGGGGTAACTACCTGTTAATCGAGGACGCAGCAGCACAGGCCGCGAAGACCGCGATCAAGGAACGCACCATGCCGCAGTTCCGCGCGTGGGATGGGAGCGGCGCGGTCGGCGTGCAGATCCAGGGCGGCATGTCGGTGGCCGAGGTTCACTCCCGTACCGACACCCAACTGCAGATCGACGCCGTGCCCGATGCTGCATGGACCGGCACCCGTGGAGATCGCCGGCGGCTAGGACGGACCACGCTGCGCATGCGGGTGGGTTCTCAGGGGAAGGGGAGGGATCCGATCTGGGCCGTGTGGCCGCTGATCATGCACCGACCGCTGCCCGAGGGCGCGACGATCAAGTGCGCCCGGGTAATCCGCCGCCGTCATGGTTGGAGGAGCCGCGGGTCGCACGACACCTGGCGTCTACAGATCACGGTGGTGCTACCCGACCAGTACCGCGCCGAAGCGTGCGGCACCGGCATGGTTGCCGTACATCCCGGCTGGCGGCAGGTGGCCGGCGGGCTGCGAATCGGTTACGTCCTGGGCGATGACGGCTACGCGCGGGAGATACTCCTCGACGCCAGCGTCGCTCCCCGAATCGCGAGCGCCGACGCGATCCGCGGCCACCGGGACGACGCCATCGAGGTGCTGCGCCCTGCGCTCTCGGCGTGGCTGGCCGAGCGCGAACTGCCCGAGTGGCTGGCCGAGCAGGTACGCTACCTGCCCCTGTGGCGCGCGGCCTCGCGGTTTGCCCGGCTGGAGGTGCGCTGGCGGGCCGAGCGTTTCGCCGGCGATGGCCAGGGATACGCCATGCTCGATGCGTGGCGGCGCCGGGACGCGCATCTGTACGCCTACGAGGACGGGCGCCGAGACCGTGCGCTCGGGCA
>CAZBPM010000027.1:0-9256 GCA_964493785.1 uncultured Hyphomicrobium sp.
CGACATTGTCTCGGCCCTGTTCAAGGCCGCGCCGGGGGCGGCTCCCGACCTGTCGAACCAGGATCTGACGCGGCTCGATCTTGCTGGGTTGGACTTCAAGGGCGCGCGGCTGGCCCACGCAAACCTGTTCGGGGTCGATCTCGCCGGATCAAATCTCGCCGGCTCAGACCTGTCGGGAGCCATGCTCGACCGCGCCACCATCACCCGCACGAATTTCTCAGGCGCCAATCTCGCGGGCGCATCGCTGCTGCGACCGAACATATTCTCGACACTGGAGGCGGTGCGAAGCGAGGTGCCGGATTTTTCCCGTGCTCGCCTCTCGGGCGCGCAGCTCAGCGGGCATTTCGACCTCACGAGTTTCCGCGCGGCGGACCTATCTGGCGCTCGCATCGGCCCCAAGGATCCGCGAAGCGAGGGGCTGGTGACCGGGAGGGTTGGTCTAAAAGGGTGTGATTTTTCCGAAGCAAATATGCTGGGAACCAATCTCAGCGGCTCGGGCGCGCAGTACGCGAAGTTCATCGGCGCCGACCTGCGTGATGCAAACCTTGCGCAGTCGAACCTCAAAGGCGCGGATTTCAGCGGCGCCGACGTGACGGGCGCGGACTTCACCGGAGCGGTGCTCGACGGTGCAGAGTTCACGGGCGCGAAAGGGCTTGATCGCGCTGGCGGGTTACAAGAAGGGCTGCGCCACGGCGGCGGCACAGCCCCTTCTCCATGACCAGAAGTCGGCTTTATTTGCTATCGGTTTTCGCGTCCGCCGGGGTGACGCGCAGGACTTCACCCGAGGTGTCATCCGTCAAAAGCCAGATGGCGCCATCGGGGCCCTGGCGAACGTCGCGGATGCGCTTGCCCTGATCTTCGAGCAGCGGCTCGGCTGCGACGACCTTGTCGCCGTCCAATACAAGGCGCTGCACCTGCGTGCCGGCGAGCGCGCCGACGAGCGCGTTGCCTTTCCATCCGGGGAAGAGATCACCGTCGTAGAAGGCAAGCTGCGACACGGCGATGGATGGGACCCAATAATAGACGGGCTGCTCCAGGCCGTCCTTGGCAGTGCCTTCGCCAATCTTGGCGCCGCTGCCGTACTCGGCACCGTAGGTGATGATAGGCCAGCCGTAATTCTTTCCGGCCTCCGGATGATTGAGCTCGTCGCCGCCCTGCGGGCCGTGCTCAAGCGTATAGAGCTGATCGGAGCCCGGGCGCAGGGCTGCGCCCTGGACGCTGCGATGGCCGATCGACCAGACCTCCGGCGACCATCCCGGGAGCTTTGGGTTATCCGCGGCGGGCGTGCCATCGGCGTTGATGCGCACGATCTTGCCAACGGTGTTTGCAGGATTCTGCGCCTCTTTGCGCAGGCTGTTGCGGTCTCCGGTGGTGACGAAAAGCGTTCCATCCTTCGCCCACACGAGGCGCGAACCAAAGTGATGACCGCTCTTGGCGGCGGGCTCCTGGCGGAAAATTACCTTCAGATCATCGAGGCGTGCGCCGTCGCCCTCGGGCACGAGCTTGGCGCGGGCGACTGCGGTGCGGTTCTTGCCGTCCTCGAGCGGCTCTCCATAGGAGAAATAGATGATGCCGCTCTTCTCGAAATCGGGGGAGAGCAGCACATCGAGCAGACCGCCCTGGCCGACGGCGGCAACCTCAGGCACGCCCTTGGTGATCGGCGGTGAAAGCTTTCCGTCCTTACCGATCAGACGCATTCGGCCGGGTCGCTCGGTCACTAGCAGCCGGCCGTCGGGGAGAAACTGCATTCCCCAGGGATGCTCGAGACCTGTCGCAAATGTCTCGACCTTGACCTTACTTTGTGTCGACGGAGGAGGCGCATCTATCGTGGCGGCTGCAACCTGCGTCGCTGCGATACAAAGGGCGACCATGGAAAGTGCGTGGCGGCGCAGGTTCGTGCTCGTCATCAACCTCGTCTCCAATCGATTGTCTTTTTGGTCCTTCGGGCCATATATGGGCTCATGACCGAGGCTTCCAGCATCCCATTCAGAAAGATGAACGGGCTCGGGAACGATTTCGTCGTTCTCGACGCGCGCGCACAACCTTTTGCCCTCGATGCGGAGGACGCGCGGCGCATCGGCGATCGCAAATCGGGAATCGGGTGCGACCAGGTGATCGTCATCGAACCGTCGCAAAAGGCCGACGTGTTCATGCGCATCTTCAACGCGGATGGTTCCGAGGTGAGCGCCTGCGGAAATGCTACGCGCTGCATAGCCCTGATCGCGGCGGAAGAGAGCGGCAGGCCTGAGGTAAGTGTCGAGACCGGCGCAGGGTTGCTCAAGGCAACGGTAGAAAGCGCCGACAGCATCACCATCGACATGGGCAAGCCTCGATTTGCGTGGGGCGATATTCCACTCGCCGAGCCATTCGAGGACACGACGGGCATCGAACTGCAGATCGGGCCGATTGACGATCCCGTGCTGCACACGCCGTCAGTGGTAAACGTCGGCAACCCACACGCGATCTTCTGGGTCGACGACGTTAACGCTCATGACCTCGGACGCTTCGGTCCGTTGCTGGAAAATCATCCGATCTTTCCGGAGCGGGCGAACATCTCGCTTGCCCAGGTGACGTCGCGAAACAGCCTCAAGCTAAGAACCTGGGAGCGCGGAGCCGGACTGACCAAGGCATGCGGCACTGCAGCATGCGCGGCGGCTATCGCCGCGGCGCGCAAGGGCCTGACCGATCGCCAGGTGGCCGTGGAGCTACCAGGCGGGACCCTATTCATCGAATGGGCCGCAAACGACCATATAATGATGCGAGGGCCGGCAGAACTTGAGTTTGAAGGCCGGCTGGCCCCGGATACTCTGTCGCGCGCACCTGTCTAGCGAACGACAAAGTTGTCCAGTATGACCGCCCTGAAGCTAACCTGCCGAATACCCCGTTTGCGCCAGGCTCCTCATGCGCGGATCGGCCTTAAATCGCCCCGCGCGGCAACTACAATCGAGGCAACCTGAGCTGAAATGGCCGAACCTGTCGTCATAACGCTTGGCTGCCGGCTCAATACTTATGAGTCAGAGGTCATCCGCAGGAATGCGGCAGCGGCGGGTCTCGACGATTCCATCATCGTGAATACCTGCGCGGTCACGGGCGAGGCCGTGCGTCAGGCGACGCAGACGATCCGCAAGCTCAGGCGCGAGAATCCATCTGCCCGGATCATCGTAACGGGCTGCGCGGCCCAGACCGAGCCAGAGCGCTTCGCGGCGCTCGACGAGGTCGACCATGTGGTCGGCAATGCGGAGAAGATGAAGGCCGAGACATTCATCGGCCTGTCGACGCGCGGATGCGAGCGGATCCAGGTCAACGACATCATGAGCGTGCGCGAAACGGCGGGGCATCTCATCGATGGCTTCGACACGCGGACGCGCGCTTACGTGCAGGTGCAGAACGGCTGCGACCACCGCTGCACGTTCTGCATCATCCCCTATGGCCGCGGGCCATCGCGCTCGGTGCCCGCTGGCGAGGTCGTCGCGCAGATCCGGCATCTCGTCGAAAACGGCTGCCGCGAGGCGGTGCTAACCGGCGTCGACATCACCTCTTACGGTGTCGACCTGCCAGGACAGCCGCGCCTCGGCGCACTTGTGCGGCAGGTGCTGAAGCACGTGCCGCAGCTGGAGAGACTGCGGCTTTCGTCGATCGATCAAGTCGAGGCAGACGAACAACTGATGCGAGCGATCGCTGAAGAGGAAAGACTGATGCCGCACCTGCATCTTTCCATGCAGTCCGGCGATGACATGATCCTCAAGCGCATGAAGCGGCGTCATAGCCGCGCCGACTCGATCAAGTTTTGCGAGAAGGTGCGCAGGATGCGACCCGATACGATTTTCGGCGCGGACCTGATCGCCGGATTCCCGACCGAGACGGACGCCATGTTCCAGAACTCGCTCAGCATCGTAGACGATTGCGACCTGACGTACCTGCACATTTTCCCGTATTCGCCGCGCAATGGGACGCCTGCGGCACGCATGCCGCAAGTCGACCGTGGAGCTGTCAAGGAGCGGGCCGCCCAGTTGCGCGCCAAGGGTTCGACCAAGCTCTCCAGCTTCCTCGATACGCTGAAGGGATCGGAAGTCGAATTGCTGACGGAGCGAAATGGCGTCGGGCGCACGAGGCAGTTTGCGGAGGTGCGGCTGCCGCGGGAGATTGCGGCAGGCGCGATGGTGCGTGCGCGCCTCAGCGGACACGACGGGCAGCGGCTCGCAGGCGAGGTTTTAGCGTGAGCAGCAAAGCACAAAGCGCATTCGGGCGCCTGTTCGGCGGCAAACGGGCCGAAGCGCCTGCGCCGGCCGAGAACGCGGACGGCGTGCAGGAAGCTGGCGAGGCGGCCGTCGTCGACGCGGCGGCGGTAGAGGTGAGGCCGGAGGAGACCACGCCAGCGAAGACGAGCTGGTTCAGCCGTCTCAAGCAGGGCCTCGGCAAGACATCCGCCAAGCTCACGGACGGTATCACCGGGCTTTTCACGAAGAAGAAGCTCGAAGCGACGACGCTCGAGGATCTCGAAGATCTACTGATAGAAGCCGACCTCGGCGTCGCTACCGCGGAGCGCATCATCACGACGCTGCGCAAGGGTCGCTTCGACAAGGACATCAGCGCCGAGGATGTGCGCGGGGTGCTGAAAACCGAGGTCGAGGATGTGCTCTCGCCGGTTGCCAAGCCACTCACGATCGAGAGCAATCACAAGCCGCATGTCATCTTGATGGTCGGCGTCAACGGCACCGGCAAGACGACGACCATCGGCAAGCTCGCGTCGCAGTTCCGGTCGCAGGGCAAGTCCGTGATGCTCGCGGCCGGCGACACATTCCGCGCTGCAGCCATCGAACAGCTGAAGATCTGGGGCGAGCGCACGGGGGCGGCCGTTGTAACGGGGGCCTCGGGCGCTGACGCTGCAGGGCTCGTCTACGACGCTTTCGTGCGTGCGCGCGAACAAGGCATCGACGTGTTGCTGGTGGATACGGCGGGCCGGCTGCAGAACAAAGAAGGCCTGATGGAGGAGCTCGCCAAGATCGTGCGCGTGATGCGCAAGATCGACGCCGGCGCCCCGCACAATGTGCTCCTCGTGCTCGACGCGACAACGGGACAAAACGCGCTTTCGCAGGTCGATGTTTTCCGCGAGCGGGCAGGCGTCACAGGCCTCGTCATGACCAAACTGGACGGGACGGCCCGCGGCGGCATCCTGGTGGCGATCTCGGCTAAGCATGGACTTCCGGTCCATGCCATCGGCGTTGGGGAAGGCGTCGACGATCTGCAACCGTTCGATGCTTCCGAATTCGCGCAAGCGATCGCAGGGAGCTAGCAGCGACCACATGCAGAACATAAGTACTGATCGGACAATCGGTCCCAAGCAGACAAAGGTGATGGCCGGCAGATGAAAGCGCTGAAGCGATTAATGCCGTTCAACGCCGAGCAGACCGTGAACATTCTCGGTGAGTTCGGCCCGTTGGTGTTGATGTTCGTGGTCAACGCCATGTACGGCATTGCTGCCGGAACTTGGGCGCTCATCATCTCGACCGTCTTTGCCATCGTCAGCATGTATGTGGTGCTGCGGCGGTTCCCGATCTTTCCGCTGATCGCGTCCACCGTCACGGTCGTGTTCGGCGCGCTCACCATCATCACCCACGATCCGATGTGGGTGCAGATCAAGGTGACGATCTTCAATGCGATGTTCGCGCTGTTCCTGTTCGGCGGGCTGTGGCTGAATAGAAACTTCTTCAAGTACGTGTTCGACAAGACATTCCACTACACGAAGGCCGGTTGGGACAAATTCACCTGGAACTTCGCGTGGTTCTTCGTCTTCACCGCCATCGCGAACGAAGCGGTCCGGCTCACCTTCAAGGACGAGTTGATCTACAATATCCTTGGCATGGAGATGGACGGCGTAGGCATCTGGATCGCTTTCAAGGTGGCGATCATCATGCCCTTGTCGGGGCTCTACGCCTGGTACCTGACGCGACTGATGCAGCGCTACCGGATCACCGAGGAGGAGGCGGCGGCGGAAGCAGCGGCGGAAGCCCTGACCGCCGGCGTCGATTATACGGGGGCGACCGAGGCACCCGAGGTTGCGCCGCGGGCGCCGGCTAAACCGGAACGTCCCGGTGCCGCGCACAAGGCAAGCGAGCACGAGGCTAATTTAGGCTAGTCTGCCGCCAACGGGCCAGTGCCGCGGGGCGAAAGCAGGGAAGGACGACCGATGAGCGAGCAAACAGCGACCAAGCCCGATGATGCGTCCGGGACGCGCGCACAGCTCATGAAGCTGGCTGTAGAAGTCGGGCCGCTGGTGGTCTTCTTCGTCGTGAATGCCCGAGCCGGGATCTTCTGGGGGACCGGCATATTCATGGTCGCGACCATTATCTCGCTGATCGCGTCACGTTTCATATTCGGCCGCGTCCCGGTCATGCCGCTCATCTCGGGGGCGTGCGTTGTCGTATTCGGCGGACTGACGCTCTGGTTGCAGGACGACCATTTCATCAAGCTGAAGCCAACGATTGTGAATGGCCTGTTCGCGGCGGCTCTGTTCGGTGGCCTTTTTGCGGGGCATTCTCTCCTGAAGGTCGTTTTTGGAGAAGTCTTCCGGCTCAACGAGGAAGGCTGGCGCAAACTGACGATGCGTTGGGCGTGCTTCTTCCTGTTTCTCGCGGTGCTGAACGAAGTCGTGTGGCGCACAGTTTCGACAGACACGTGGGTGAGTTTCAAAGTATTTGCCATCATGCCACTGACGATGGTGTTCGCGATTGCGCAGATCGGCTTGCTAAGGGCGCATGAAATACCCGCCGATTAATGTCTTTGCCGACAAAACATCTTTGTGCTGATCTTCCGGCAACAAAGTATTTCTCAAAATAAACTTGGTGCCGAGCGGGTTATTCGCCGTTTTGGTCTGGACGAATTGGGAAAACTGGTATTTTCTCCAGATCGCACCGCGACCTATTCCACGAAGGCAAAGGCGGGCATGGGGGCTCGAAGCGCTTCTTGCGCTTTGAGGCATGTCCTTTGACCGAAGCGATCTATGACACGCCAAAAGGCACCAAAAGAACCAGGGGGGAAGCTTGACCGTTCCCCCATTCATCTACTCCACCGAGCCGGACAGTGCGCCAGCGACATCTTCCAGGGAGAGGTTGGCGACGGCGATCTGACACCGCGGCAGTACGCCGTTCTGGTTGCAGTGGCACAGAACGAGGGCGTCAGCCAGACGCTACTGGTCGAAAAGACCGGCGTTGATCGTTCTACGCTCGCCGACATCGTCCGACGGATGCTGAAGAAGGGTCTGCTGCAGCGGCGGCGGACCAAAGAGGATGCCCGCGCCTACGCGGTCAAGCTCACCGACGAGGGGTGGAAGGTCTTGAAGGCCACGGACCCACTCGCGAAGCGCGTCGATGAGAAAATCCTCGGCGTGCTACCCGGACAGCAGCGCGAGCGCTTTCTTCTAGATCTCAATCTGATCGTGAAGGCCCTGAGCAAGCTCCAGGATGGCGACGGGCTCGACAAGGGCGAATAGCAAAGAAAGCGCCGGGCAAATTGCTTTGCTCGGCGCCTGTTTTTCAGCTGTTCGCCGGCCGCGATCAGGCCGCGTTGGGAAGCAACTTGCGATTGATGATCGTCTCAGCGATCTGCACGGTGTTGAGCGCTGCGCCCTTCAAGAGGTTGTCAGCCACAATCCACAACGACAGGCCCTCGTCGACCGTCGCGTCCTCGCGGATGCGCGACACGAACGTGGCGAACTCGCCGGCTGCTTCGACGGGTGTCACGTAGCCGCCCGGCTCGCGCTTGTCGACGACGACCACGCCGGGAGCCTCGCGAAGAATGGCGCGCGCTTCCTCGGGGCTAATCGACCTCTCGAACTCGATGTTCACGGCTTCCGAATGACCGACGAACACGGGAACTCGGACGCAGGTCGCCGTCAGCTTGATGGAGGGATCGAGAATCTTCTTGGTCTCGGCCACCATCTTCCATTCCTCTTTGGTGTAGCCGTCTTCCATGAAGACGTCGATCTGAGGAATGCAGTTGAACGCGATCTGCTTGGTGAACTTCTTCGGCTCTACTTCTTGGCCGGGAACGTACTTGCCCTTGGTCTGAGACCAAAGCTCGTCCATCGCGTCCTTGCCGGCGCCGGAAACGGACTGATAGGTCGAGACAACGACACGCTTGATCTTGGCGGCGTCGTGCAGCGGCTTGAGCACCACGACAAGCCGCGCCGTCGGGCAGTTCGGATTGGCGATGATGTTCTTCTTGGTGTAGCCGGCGACTGCGTCCGCATTCACCTCGGGCACGATCAGAGGCACGTCCTGGTCGTAACGCCAGCACGACGAGTTATCGATGACGATGCAGCCCTTGGCGGCGATACGCGGCGACCATTCCTTCGAAACGGTCGAGCCAGCCGACATTAGGCAGAAGTCGACCTTCGAGAAATCGAACTGCTCCAGGTCCCGGCATTTGAGGGTCCGGTCGCCGAAAGAGACCTCTGTTCCGAGCGAGCGGCGAGAGGCGATGGCATAGACCTCGTCAGCCGGAAACTCGCGCTCGGAGAGCACATTCAGCATTTCGCGGCCCACGTTGCCCGTGGCGCCGACCACGGCGACCTTATAACCCATGGTAGTAAGACCCGATCATCCGATGCCGCGCCATTGCCGCATCTGTGGGCGTCACTTACGCGCGGTCGCCCGCTCGCGCAAGGGGTTGGGGCCCTTGTTTACCGACCCGGGCAGAGTGTCGCCTTAATGGGTCAGCGATGGCGTTTGTCGGTCCCGTGGAGACCCGCGTCGAAGGCGGTCTCCATGAACCTGACAGAACCGGGCTGTCACGCGGGCCGCCAGTCTCAGGCGGTGAGGGTCTTGAGCTCGGCGAGGATAGCGCTGCCCATCTCGGAGGTGCCGACCTTGGTCATGCCGGGCTGCATGATGTCGCCGGTGCGCAGCCCTGCCGCCAAGACTCCCGCGATCGCCTTATCAAGCAGATCGGCCTCGGTGCCCAGGTCGAAGGAGTAGCGCAGCGCCATGCCGAACGAGGCGATGGTGGCGATGGGATTGGCGAGGCCCTGCCCGGCAATGTCGGGAGCGGAACCGTGCACCGGCTCGTAAAGCGCTTTGCGCTTGCCGGTCTTCGGGTCGGGGGCGCCGAGAGAGGCCGACGGCAGCATGCCGAGCGAGCCCGTCGCCATGGCCGCTTCGTCAGAGAGCACATCACCGAATAGGTTGTCGGTGACGATGACATCGAACTGCTTGGGATTGCGCACGAGCTGCATGGCGCAGTTGTCGGCAAGGATGTG
>CAZBPM010000027.1:9266-51926 GCA_964493785.1 uncultured Hyphomicrobium sp.
GAGCTTCACGTCCGGGGCGTAGGACTTGTGGGTCGCGGTCACGACCTCGTTCCAGAGCACGCCCGTCTTCATGACGTTACGCTTTTCAGCGGAGTGCACCTTGTTGCCGCGCTTGCGCGCGAGATCGAAGGCGACCTTGGCGATGCGCTCGATCTCCGAGGTGGTGTAGACCTGCGTATCGACGGCGCGCTTCTCGCCATTCTCCAGCGTCACGACCTCTTTCGGCTCACCGAAATAGACGCCGCCGGTCAGCTCGCGGACGATCATGATGTCGAGACCTTCGACCAGCTCGCGCTTCAGCGACGAGGCGTCGGCAAGGGCGGGATAGCAGATCGCGGGCCGGAGGTTGGCGAAGAGGCCGAGGTCCTTGCGCAGGCGCAGGAGGCCGGCTTCGGGACGCACCGCGTACGGCACGCCGTCCCACTTGGGGCCGCCAACGGCGCCGAAGATCACGGCGTCGGATTTCTCAGCCTTCTGCATCGCAGCGTCGGTAATGGCGACGCCGTGCTTGTCGTACGCCGCGCCACCGACGAGGTCGGTTTCGGTGGCGAACTTCACCTTCCCTGCCTTGTTGAGGAAATCGATGATGCGCTCGACTTCGGCGATGGTCTCAACGCCGATGCCGTCGCCTGGGAGCAGGAGCAGGTTATAGGTGGTCATTCGCTCGGGACCTGACTGGAGGGGAAGAAAAGCGCGGTAGTGCTATCGCCTCGGCCCCGCGGCGGCAAGGGGGCGAGGGGAGCAGACGGCAAGCCGCTCAGCCGATGTAAGGAACGTGATAGAAAAGGACGAAGCCGTTGAGGGTGAGGAGCGTACCAAGCGTGCCGAGGAGGCCGCTGAGGGCGAGGAGGGCGTTGCCGCCGGTAATGATGGCGATAGATGCCAGCACGATTGCGATCTGCAGCATCGCTTGCCCGTAGTCGAAGTAGGGGTCCTTGGACATCGCCACGTCGCGCTGCTTCTCCAGCTCCCGGGCCTTGATGGCGAGCTGCTCGGTGCCTTCGCCGGTCGACGGCTCGGACGTGTAGCGAGCAGCATCGGCGTTTAGCTTGGCGATGCGCTCGTCGATCATGGTGCGCGCAGCTTCCGGCATTCCCGGCTGGGTCGCAATCAGGACCTCGAACTCGGAGATCATCAGGCGGATCTCGTGGCGGCGAATGTTCTTGGCCTGGAAGAAGGCCCAGGTGTTGGCCGCCTCGATGTTGCGCGCCGTCGCATCCTTGGTGGCGTTTCCACCGCCGACACCGGCGACCGCCAGAATGACGGCGAGGATGCCGATATACACGGCGATCAGCCTATCGCGATGCTTCTTTCCAGCTTCGATGGCGTCGGCCACATCCTGGAATGCCATACGTTACGCGTCTCCGATGCAAGCGGGCGTCAGACGAAATCTTCGGGAGGTGCGTCGATACTGCGCGAGGGCAGCAGGTCGCTGCGGTCAGTCGGTGCGCCGTCGAGGCCAAGGCTGTAGACGATGGGTGCGCCCGTCGCCAGCTCGCGTCCGAGGATCTCCTCGCCGGTGAGGTTTTCCAAGTTCATGATGAGGGCGCGAAGCGAATTGCCGTGGGCGACGACGAGCACGGATTTTCCCGCCTGTACGTCCGGCCAAATGTGGGTCCGGTAGTAGGGCATGACCCGATCCTCGGTATCCCTCAGGCTTTCGCCGCCGGGTGGAGGTATATCGTAGCTGCGGCGCCAGATGCGAACCTGCTCCTCGCCCCAGCGCTCCTTGGCCTCATCCTTGTTGAGACCGCATAGATCGCCGTAGTGACGCTCGTTGAGCGCCTCGTCGAAGTGGATCGGGATCTTGGTCTGGCCGAGCTCCGACAGGATGATGTCGAGCGTACGCTGCGCCCGTTTGAGCTTGCTGGTGTAGGCGACGTCGAACGAGATGCCCCTTGCCCGCAGCATACGTGCAGCGACCAGCGCCTCAATGAGACCCTTCTCAGTAAGGTCGGGGTTGCACCAGCCGGTAAAAAGATTTCGGCGATTCCACTCGCTCTCTCCGTGGCGGATGAGAACGAGTGTTCGGTTGGTCTGCTCGGCGGGTGCTATCGGGCGAGATTCCACGTCTATAGCCCCAACACGTCGGCCATCGAATATAGGCCCGGCGACTTACCGCGGCCCCAGAGCAGCGCCTTGACGGCGCCGCGAGCGAAAATCGAGCGATCACCAGCGATATGCGCCAGCTCCACGCGCTCACCGGGTCCGGCGAAGATCACCCGATGGTCGCCGACGACGCTGCCGCCGCGTAGCGTCGCAAAGCCGATGTCGCCCTTGCCGCGCGGGCCGGTATGTCCATCGCGTGCGCGCACAGCGTGCTTATCCAGATCAATGCCGCGACCTTCGGCAGCGGCAGCGCCAAGCATTAGCGCCGTGCCGGACGGCGCGTCGACCTTGTCGCGATGGTGCATCTCGAGGACCTCGATATCGAACTCCTCGTCCAGGGCCTCGGCCACCCGTCGCGCGAGGGCGACGAGCAGGTTGACGCCGAGGCTCATGTTGCCAGCCTTGATGATGGGTGCGTGGCGTGCGGCGGCGGCAATCTTGGCCTCGTCCTCGGGTGAGAAGCCGGTGGTGCCGATAACGTGCACCGCGCGGGCGTTGGCAGCCAGGCCTGCGAACTCGACGGTCGACTTAGGCGAGGTGAAATCGAGGATGCCGTCGCAGCGCGATATGGCGTCGAGCGGATCGGATGTCACGGGGACGCCAATCGGCTTTATGCCAGCCACTTCGCCGGCGTCGGTGCCAATGAGCGGCGAGCCCTGGCGTTCGACGGCCGCGACGATGGTGCAGCCAGCGGCATGCGCGGTGCGCAGAAGCTCCTGGCCCATACGCCCGGCAACGCCCATGACGGCGACTTTCATTCGGCAGCCTCGAGGTCGATCGAAGTGATGCGCCGCGATATAGCAGCACACGCCGCGGTGAGGAAGTCGAGCCGCACCGGGAAACCGAGAGGTGCGGCGAAGCCGCGGTGGAAGGGATACATATGCGCCTCGTGGGACCTGGTCCCGCAGGACTGGTCAGCTTTGAGGGAAGGGGGGCTCAGCCGAACCGGAGAGGCCGGTGCCTGGCTAATCCCAGGCGAAAGCGACCTTCTTCAGACGGGCGGTTCCGAACCGCTCAAATGCCACCCCGATGGGCCGGCCGCCCCGCCGCCAGTAGAAATCGGAGGCGATCGCGTTGTCGGCCAACGCCCAGATCATCAATCCATTGAGCTGGCGCCGATCGAGATTGTGCCGGCAGGCTTCGAACAGGCATTCGCCGAACCCCAAACCCTGGTAGGCCGGCAGAATATAGATCTCGTAGATCTCGCCCTCGTGTCTGGCGCGTGCTCGGGTCGGGCCGAGCGTCGCGTAGCCGACGATGTCATCGGCAACCTGTAGCACGAGGATGTCGCCGTCGGACCTGGCCGTAGTGCCCCAAAAATCGGAGGTGCGCCGGTTGATCATGCCCTCGAGATGGGCGTGCGGAATGATGCCGCGATAGGTATTCGACCAACTGTCGCGAAAGACTTCGCTGAGGGCCGGGGCATCGGCAGGCGCCCCGGGACGGATCTCGCAATGTGAACTCTCACCTAGCATCTAGGGACTTTACACCGGAAAACGCTGTTCGACCACGCATCCGAAGCTGATGCAGCAGTTTGCTGAAAGTAGGGCCGAAACAGATCGAGGGCCGTGGAGCAAACCCCACGACCCTCGGTTGGTGATGCATCGGACCTATTGGCCCAGATTGATCAGCCGGCCTTCTTGATCTGCTCGAAGGTCTTGCTGGCAGCCGAGTTGAGGCTCTCGAGCGTCTGGCGGCTGATCTTGTTCGAAAGCTCGAAGAACTCCTTCGTCTGCGAGCTGGCAGCGGCCAGTTGCTGCTTGAAGAAGTCGGCCTGGAGGCGGGCGACCTCCGGGAGGGTCTTCGCCTTGGCGATCGCCTCGGCGGCGTCGAACGCTGCTTCAGCGTTGACGGCAGCCGTGTGGAGGAACTTCTCGCCGAAAGACTTGGCGCCGGCCTGGGCTGCGAGGACGATCTCCTCAACGGCCTTCACGTTGTCCTGGGTGGCAGCGTTCATCTTTGCGTAGGCGTCGCGAGACTTGGCGACGCTCTCTTCGGCGAAGGCCTGCACGTTTTCGGGGATGCGGGCTTCCTTCGCGGCGGCGAACATGTCCTGGGCCTGGCGGGTGAAGTCATTGGCCTGGCGGGTGAAATCGTTCATTCTTCTCTCCATTCCATTTTATGGCATTGCGGCCGCCAAAAAGGCGGCCGATGAATTCTGGCAGCGGGCTTCAGCAATGGTTCTGTGGCTCGCTGCAGGTAACCTACACGATTTATGGTGCAGTGCAACATAAATCTTTTGCGGCGCACCAAAGACAGCGAACGGATCTTTAACGCTACGACCCCCGGCTGGTTCACCGCTTGAGCTAACGCAAGCCCAGGGGGGCGAATCTGTCGCGGTAGCCCATGGCTGAGCGATCAAACAGGATGTCGGACGGCCGGAGCGGTCGGGCGAGAGCGAGACCTTCGAGAGTCCGGCATCGCGAGAGAGCTACATACGCCTGCCCGTGGGCGAAGGTACCCCGACCAAGATCGATATAGACCTTGTCCAGTGTCAGACCCTGGGACTTGTGAATGGTAAGCGCCCAAGCGAGGCGAACGGGGAACTGACGGAACGTACCGGTGATGTTCTCGACGATCTTTTCAGATGCCTGGTCGTAGGCGTACCGGCGCGCTTCCCACGAGACGGGCTCAATCTCGTGCGTCTTGCCGTCGAGTTCGATGAAGACGCGTTTATCGTCGAGCTTGGCGATGCGGGCGATGGTGCCGTTGACCCAGCGCTTGTCCGGGTCGTTGCGCAGCAGGATGACCTTGGCGCCTTCCTTCAAAAGCAGACTCGCATCAGTCGGATGGGCGCCGTTGGAGTATTCGCCGGTGATGCCAGCCTCGTAGGTTCGCTCCGCAGTCGGTAGCGCATTCAGAAATGCCATGTTGATGCGCTGCGCGGCGGCGTTGGTGGGCGTGAGGATGACGTATGGATCGCCCTCGCCCAAAGTGCGGATCGGATGCGTGCGCTCGTTGAGGACCTCGAGGTCAGCCTCGGTCACGTCGCCGTCGCGGATGCTGTTCAGCACGTGCAGGAACGTTTCGTCGCTCTGCCGGAATACGCGGTCGAGCTCCAGGAGCGACACGCCAGCGCCCTCCTGGAGAGCAGAGACCTGAAAGAAAAAGGGGCCGCCGTGCTCGCTTTCGAGATGCTGGGCGACGTCGCCCTGAATCACCGGGGGCAACTGATGTAAATCGCCGAACAGCACCAGGCGCACGCCGCCGAAGGCCTCGCGGGGGCGGCCGCGGTTGACCCGCAGAGACTGGTCGATCGCCCACATCAGATCGGAGCGCACCATCGACACTTCATCGATGATGATCAGCTTCAGCTTGCGCATGAGGCGGCCGTTGCGGCTGCGCTTGATGTCGTCGCGACCGATGAGGCGCGGGGGAAAGCCGAAGAACGAGTGGATCGTCTGGCCGCCGACGTTGACGGCGGCGAGGCCGGTCGGCGCGAGGACAACCGCCTCCTCAGTAAGGTGATCACGCAGCGTGCGGAGCAGGGTCGACTTGCCGGTGCCGGCGCGGCCCGTGACGAACAAGTGGCCGTCGTCGTGGCGCGCGAATTCAATAGCACGCTCGAACTCCGGCGGCGGGGTGACCCCCGGCGGCCACGCAACAGGGCTATCCCCCTTATCGCCGCGTCTGGATAGCTCGGTACCCGTCACTTCGCCTCACTGCGTCTGTGTTCGTGAATCACCTGCATGCCACAAACAATTGCGCCGACCGATGGATCATCGGCCGGCGCAGAAGAATACCACTTAGCTAATGAGCCTCAATCACGCGTGATCGAGATGACCTTGAAGCTGCCGTCGAGCTTGACGTCGTACTGGTTGCCGTCCTTGCACTTAACGTCGTCGGCCTCGAAATAGCTTGAGGCCTCCGTCTCTTTCTCGAACGTGCCACCGGTGCAGCCCCAGTCGGTCAGCGTCTGCTTGATCTTTCCGGCCTCGTCCTCCGCTGGCTTGGAATCAGCGAATGCTGCGCCGCCGCACAGCGTCATGGCGATTGCCACAATCGCGAGCTTCTTCATGGGGAATCCTCCTCGTTGATTGCCACACTTGCCCGCAACGCTATATCAATGCCCGTTTTGCAGCGCAAAATATTCCTGAGCTAAGCAACGTCACGATCGCGCGCGCGCTCATTCTTCTTGCGCTCGTTCGGGTCAAGCCAACGTTTACGCAGTCGAATCGATTCGGGCGTAACTTCAACAAGTTCCTCATCAGTGATGTAGCTCATCGCCTTCTCGAGCGTGAGCTTGATCGGCGTGGTGAGCAGCACCGCGTCGTCCTTGCCCGAGGCGCGGACGTTGGTGAGCTTCTTGCCCTTGACGACGTTGACCTCGAGGTCGTTGTCGCGCGTGTGCTCGCCGACGATCATGCCGACGTAGACGCGCGTCTGGGCGCCGATGAAGAACGGACCGCGATCCTGAAGGTTGAAGATCGCGTATGCTGCCGCCTCTCCATCCGAATTCGAGATCAGCACGCCCGTATGCCGGCCGGCGATCTCACCCCTGAAGGGCTCGTAGGCGTGGAACAGCTTGTTCATCACGGCGGTGCCGCGCGTGTCGGACAGAAGCTCCGATTGGTAGCCTAGCAGCGCGCGAGTCGGGGCGTGAAACACGAGGCGCGTGCGACCGCCGCCCGACGGGCGCATCTCCAGGAGCGAGGCCTTACGTTCGGAAAGCTTCTGCACAACGATGCCGGTGTGGCCGTCATCGACGTCGATGATGACTTCTTCGATCGGCTCGAGCCTCTGGCCAGACTCGTCGGTGGTGAAGACGACCTTGGGACGCGAGACGGTAACCTCGAAGCCTTCGCGTCTCATGTTCTCCAGCAGGATCGCGAGCTGAAGCTCGCCGCGGCCCGCTACGTCGAACGATTCGCCGCTTTCCTTTGAATCGGTGACCTTGATAGCAATGTTGCGCTCGGCCTCTTTCATGAGGCGGTCGCGGATGACGCGGCTCTGGACCTTGTCGCCTTCCTGACCGGCAAAGGGGCCGTCATTGATGCGGAAAGTCATGGACAGCGTCGGCGGATCGACAGGAGGCGACGCGATCGGGGTGTCGATGGAGGGATCGCATAGCGTGTCCGAGACGGTCGCTTCGCTCATGCCGGCGAGGGCGACGATCTCGCCGGCCTGGGCTTCTTCAACCGGAACGCGCTCGAGGCCCCGGAAAGACAAGACCTTGGAAACGCGGAAGTTCTCAATGAGCTTGCCGTCGCGATTAAGTGCCTTCAACTGCTGGTTCGGCTTCACCGTGCCCGACGTGATGCGACCGGTGAGGATGCGGCCGAGGAAGCTGTCGGCCTCCAGCGTGGTGGCAAGAATACGTGTCGGACCAGGCTCGACGGTCGGCGGCGGCACGTGGCTGACGATGAGGTCGAACATCGGGGCGAGGTTTTCCTGAGGCCCCGCCGGGTCGAGCGCCATCCAGCCGTTGCGGCCCGAGCCGTAGAGCACGGGGAAGTCGAGCTGCTCGTCGGTGGCGTCGAGGTTGGCGAACAGATCGAAGATCTCGTTCAGCACGTCGAGGTGACGTTCGTCCGGACGGTCGATCTTGTTGATCACGACGATGGGCCGCATGCCGCGCTTCAGCGCCTTGGAGACGACGAACTTCGTCTGTGGGAGCGGGCCTTCCGACGCGTCGACGAGCACGACCACACCATCAACCATGTTGAGGATGCGCTCGACCTCGCCGCCGAAGTCAGCGTGGCCCGGCGTGTCGACGATGTTGATGCGGGTGTCCTTCCAGACGACCGACGTGCACTTGGCAAGAATCGTAATGCCGCGCTCGCGCTCGAGATCGTTGGAATCCATGGCACGTTCCGCAACCTTCTGGTTTTCGCGGAAGGAGCCGGACTGTTTCAGCAACTCGTCGACCAGAGTGGTCTTGCCGTGGTCGACGTGTGCGATAATGGCGATGTTTCTGAGGTTCATAGGTCTTTGTGCGCTGCAAAAGATGCGCGGACCTAGCATATTGGCACCCAATGCGGTAGTGGCCCTGGAATTCTGCCGATTAAGCAGGCACCTGAGCGCCCTCTTCTTTCGCCCTCAGCTGGTCCAGAAGCTGGTCGATTTCCGGCCGCGAAGGGGCCTTATGCGACCTATATGCAGCGATCTGGCGGTCTCTCAGGCGCCCCGCGTAGGCTGCGGCACCCGGCCGTTTCCTTCGGCGGGCGGCGGAGGGGATGATCGGGTTGTCTGGCTCAGCGATGTCCAGTTCGACCAGGAAGCTCTCCCTAAGGGCATAGAACGCCTGCAGGATGGCGTCGCGAACCAGCTTGCGTTCCTCCGGCGTGATCGGGTCCGAGCGTTTGCGCGGGTCGATCGACTGCAAGGCGCGGCGCATGTCATGCAGCGGAGCATACGGGTAGAGGCCGATAAGGTCGTCTGTCTCGCCAACGTTGGCGTAGACGACGCGCATATTGTCGATGGCCTCGCTGATGCGGCAGAAGGCGGCGAGGTAGTCGTCGGGGGTCGATGAGGGCTTCTCGCAGAATGCGAACAGGGCCGATTTGGTGCGGACGATCCCTCGCCATTCCTCCTCCAGGCGCTCGATGAACTTCGAGCGCTTCTGGAACACGTTGGCGAGGTAGGCGGCGACGACCGTCACCAGCACCAGGGACATGTCCTTCAGGTAGTCGTAGGTGTCTGTGGCGAGGCGGGCGAGGGGTGTGCCTTCGAGCCCGGGGACGCGCGGGGCCAGCTTGGCGGCAATCGAAATCAGCAGGATGAGGCCGAGCACGACGTAGGCGCGGCGGAGCGTTCGATCGAGCGAGGTGCGGGTCATCGCGGCTGGCCTCCCAGGGATTGAGCCCCAGAGATGTCCAAAGATTGAGGCGAAGAAAGGAAGGGGCTTCCGCTCCTCTCCCCTTGTCATCCCGGCAGTTGTTGCCGGGAACCATGGTGCGGCTTGTGTCGAGCAAGTGGGAAAATGGATCCCGGGGACGAGCCCCGGGATGACATCTTGCGGGGAACTTCCGCGGCTAGACGTGGCGGTGCATGGCGGAGTCGTCGCGGGTATCTCGCATGAAGGCATAGACGCCGAGCGAGATCGCGATGCAGCCGGTCACGTACCAATAGAAGGCGTGCTCGTAACCGATCTGCTTCAGATACAGCGCGACGTACTCGGCCGTGCCGCCAAACAGCGCGACGGTGATCGCGTACGGGAAGCCGACGCCCATGGCGCGGACGCCGGTGGGAAACAGCTCCGCCTTTACGACGGCGTTGATGGCCGTGTACCCCGAGACAATCAGAAGCGCGAACATGATGAGAAAGAATGCGACCCAGGCGCTGTCGGTATTCTGAAGTGCGGTCAGGATCGGAACGGTCATCAGCGTGCCGAGGATGCCGAACGTGATGAGCACCGGGCGCCGGCCGACGATATCCGAGATGGCGCCGACCACCGGCTGCAAGAGCATGTAGAGGAACAGCGTCGAGGCGGCGATTACGGTCGAGGTTTCCTTCGTCAGTCCAACTGAGTTGACGAGGAATTTCTGCATATAGGTGGTGTAGGTGTAGAAGGCCACGGTGCCGCCGAGCGTCAGGCCGATGACGATCGCCACCTCGCGCCGATGCTTCAAAAGTCCCCTCAGCGGGCTCTCGCGCACGCCCAGCGCTCGCGCCTCGACGAAGGCATCGCTCTCATGCATGTCGCGGCGCATGAAGTAGACGACGACGGCGAGACCGGCGCCGATGAAGAACGGAATGCGCCAGCCCCATGCCTCGAGCTGCTGCGGCGTCAGGAAGACGAATTGCAGCGCAAGCAACACGATCATCGCGAGAAGCTGGCCGCCGATCAGCGTGACGTACTGGAAGCTCGAATAGAAGCCACGGTGCTCGGGATGCGCCACCTCGGAGAGATAGGTGGCGCTTGTGCCGTATTCGCCGCCGAGGCTGAGACCCTGGACGAGGCGCGCGAAGAGCAGCACGAACGGTGCGGCGAGGCCAATCGTGTCGTAGGTCGGGGTCACCGCGATGACGAGCGAGCCAAAGCACATCATCAGCACCGAGATGGTGAGCGACAGGCGGCGACCGTGGCGGTCGGCGATGTGGCCGAACATCCAGCCGCCGAAGGGGCGCATCAGGAAGCCGACGGCGAAAATCGCGGCGGCATTTAGGAGCTGTGCCGTGGGGCTCTCGGAGGGGAAGAACGACTTGGCGAAATAGAGCGAGAAAGCGGAATAGGCGTAGAAGTCGAACCATTCGACGAGGTTGCCCGCCGAACCGACGAAGATGGCCTTGAGGCGCCGCGTGGTGTCGGCCAGCGATGTTTCGGGCGCCTTCTCGCTGACTACTTCAGGCACCCGATTTTCCATCTCTGCGACTTCCCCCGATCAATCCGTTACGGTCGCTTCAGCATCCCATGCAGCTCCTGAAGCCGCTGTCTTGTCTGCATATCGATGGCATCCTTGATCGTCATCATCTGCTTTTCGATAACAGTGGTCAGCTCGCCGGCCATGCTCTCTCGCGCTGTGGCATTCATGGATGCCAGCGTCTCGCGGATGTGGGCTAGCCCCAAGTCGCGCTCAATGTGCTGGCCGAGGCTTTCCAGGAATTCGCGCGCGAAGTTCGGCACCTCGAGGCGGGCCATGGCCGCGAGCGCGCGGCGGCGTACGGCCGAGTCTGGATGGGTGAGCGCGGACCGCATCAGCCGGCTATTCAGCGTGGTCGGGACTCGCACGAGGCGCTTCTTGACTGCGTCAGGGCTGACCGTGCCGTTTTCGAGCGCGTGGGCCATGGAAACCTGATGGCTCCACTGCTGGAAGCGCAGCAGCAGCGCGCGCACGACGATGATCGAAAGGGTCACGACGATAGCGATACGCACACCGTTTCCGGTCCAACCGTTGTAGACGATCTGGGCGCTGAGATTGTCGGAGAAGTTGACGAGGTTCGCCCATGCGTTGAGCACGGTGTTGACGAGCGGGATCTCGTTCAGAACGCAGGCGAGGTATTCGCCGTATTCGTGGTTGAGGGTCGGGCGGTGGCGGAGGATCTGCGCGAGGCCGGTGTGCTCGACGGTCTGGATCATGGCCGCGAGGCCGAGGATGTAGAAGGCGGTGGAAGACGCGAGGATCGGCACGTTGTTGACCGCGTCCAGCGCGGAGAAGGTCATCTTATCGGCAGCGAGCGAGCCTTCCATCACGCGCTTTTCCTCGTACATGATGCGCAGGCTCGAAGCGATGATGAGGATGTGCACGACGAGGAAGACCGACAGCCACCAGAACAGTGGTTGCGTCTGGAGGCCGGCGACCGCGACGTAAAGGACGGCGATGTTGGCGGCGAGCCAGACGATGACCCGCCAGAGTGCGACGTCGCCGGTTTGCGGGTCGGGCCGGAAGATGAAGTTGAGAACACCGATCAGCGGCCAGCAGACGCTGGTCCACGCCTTGTCGAACGCTCCGAACAATCGAGCGGTGATCCTCTCCCGTACTTCCGCCATGACGCAGACCCCGTCCCTTGATTTGTAGGCTCCCCGTTCCGAAGCTAGCGTAGCACGGCCAACCCGGACAACGTGTGGCAACCGGGGTGCAGCTTTAACGGCGCCAAGCCGCGCCACGGCTTCCCCAGCCTCGGCGCCCGGCCACATTGACCTTGAGCCTTGCAGGGGTCTAACTGCCGCCCAATCTAATGGGCCCGCGGCGGCGAAAGGCTGCCCGGCAGGAGGTCGAGATGGGCACTACCAGGCATGCCAAGGTCCTGATCCTCGGCTCGGGGCCGGCGGGCTACACCGCGGCCATCTATGCAGCCCGCGCCATGCTGAAGCCGCTCCTGATCCAGGGCTCGCAGCCGGGTGGCCAGCTGACTATTACGACCGACGTCGAAAACTATCCCGGCTTCGCGGAAGCGATCCAGGGGCCGTGGCTCATGGACCAGATGCAGGCCCAGGCCGAGCACGTCGGCACCGAGATCGTCATGGACCAGATCGTCAAGGTCGATCTGAAGAACCGGCCCTTCAAGCTCACGGGCGATTCCGGCGACACCTATACCTGCGATGCGCTGGTCATCTGCACCGGTGCGCAGGCGCGGTGGCTCGGCATCGAGTCCGAGTATCTGTACCAGGGCCATGGCGTCTCGGCGTGCGCGACGTGCGACGGGTTCTTCTACAAGGGGAAGGACGTGGTGGTCGTCGGCGGCGGCAATACGGCTGTCGAGGAGGCCATCTTCCTCACGAACTTCGCCCGCAAGGTCACTGTCGTACATCGGCGCGACCACTTCCGCGCGGAGAAGATCCTGCAGGATCGCCTGTTCAAGAACCCGAAGATCGAAGTGATCTGGGATCACTCGGTGGACGAGGTCGTCGGCGCAGAGAACCCCAAGTCCGTGACCGGCGTGAAGATCAAGAACACTCACACTGGAGTGATCACAGAGATCCCGGCAGACGGCGTGTTCATCGCCATCGGCCACGCACCGGCGACGGAGCTGTTCAACGGGCAGCTCGAGCTGAACCATTCCGGCTATATCATCACGCGCCCGGACTCGACGGCGACGGCGATCCCCGGTGTTTATGCGGCGGGCGACGTCAAGGACGAAGTGTATCGCCAGGCGATCACGGCGGCGGCAATGGGGTGCATGGCGGCGCTGGAAGCTGAGCGCTATTTCGCGACGCTGGAGATCGAGGCCGAGAGCGAGGCCGCCGAGTAGGCGAAGGCCACAAGATTGTCGTCATAGCGTTGAATAGAAGCGCCCCTGAGAACGAATCATTGGGGGGACGACATGACTATGTTGAGGTCTGCACTCGTGTCGGTGTGCGTGGTTGTAGCGGCGGCCGTCGCTTACGCGGACGAGCCGGACACGAGTGCGCAAGATCTTGCGGCACAATGCGCGGGGAAGAACGGATTGTTCGATCCCAACACCAATGAGTGCGCAGAGCCGAACCCCGATTCGGCGGCGGGCGATCTCGTGGTCGGGCCGATGATGAAGGGGCTGGCGCCGGACGCGCAGGGCACCGACCAATAGCATCGCCGATTTCGGAATAAAGAGAGCGCGGCCCGCAGAAAATGCAGGCCGCGCTTATCGTTACTTGAGCTTGTAGGCGACAACCTTGTCGCTCATCATCAGCGGGACGATCAGCAGCTTCTCCGCAGGAACGTAACCGATGTCGGCCGTGCCCTGCGTCAGGGTCAGCAGCAGATCGGCCTTGCCCGACTTCGCAATGAGGAAGACCTTCCCGGCCACCCAGTCTGACACGATGAAATCGTCACCCTCCGGCTCGATGCCGTCGAGATTTCCGACAGGCGTTCCATCGCCGAGGTTGCTTACCTTTTTGTCGGCAATGGCGATCTCGATGAGATTTGAGGCTTCCGACTTTTGAGCCGAGGTGCCAGGGGCGCCCCATGCCGCGACGATAAGCTTGTCGCCTTGCACGTGAAGGCCGTTGGGAAACTTCAGCGCAGGACCCTCCATCCACTTCTCGAGCTTGCCGCCGGCGAACCGCCAGATGGTGCTGGTGCTGGAATCCGAAACGTAGACATGGCCTTGGTCATCGGCGGCCAGGTCGTTGAGGAAGACGGAACCCGGTGCCTCGTACTTCGCAAGGATCGCTCCGGACTTCGGATCGATCTCGACGAGCTTGTCGACGTCGGAGACGTAGAGTTTGCCGCCCGCGAGCGCCATGCCCTTAGGCGCGTCCAGACCCTTGGCCCATTCCAGCGCGATGATCTTGCCGTCGGCGAGCGATATCTTGGAAATGAAGCCGTTGCCGTCCTTCTCGAGCGGCTGGCCAGCGACGTTGCTGACATAGGCGAAGCCTTCGGCGGGGACGGGCAGCACGGATTCAGGCGTTTTGAACCCGCTGGTCTCCCACTGGATGACAGGCTCGGCGTCCGCGGGGGTGTGCGGGCCGGCCGCCAGGATCAGCGACAACGCGGCGACGATGGTTCTCATTCTTGGACCTCTCCGGATTTTTTCTGTCGAGTTGCAGTGCTCATATGGGCTGCGCCGGCGCGTCGCCCTAGCTCTGCGTTATATGCTGGTCTAAGTTGCGCCGCAACATGCCTATTCAGTCCGACGGCTCGGAGGGGCGCTTTGCGCGCGCCTGCCCCGGCGATGTGTGGCCATGAGGCGATAAGGAACCCATGGACTGGGACAAGCTCAGAATCTTCCACGCGGCGGCCGAAGCGGGGAGCTTCACGCACGCCGGCGACGCGCTGCACATGAGCCAGTCAGCCGTGAGCCGTCAAGTCTCGGCGCTGGAGCGGGATCTCAAGGTCACGCTGTTCCACCGCCACGCCCGCGGCCTCGTTCTCACCGAGCAGGGTGAGCTTCTGCACCGCACGACCTCGGACGTGATGAGCAAGCTGCACACCGCCGAGACGCTGCTGTCGGATACGACGTCCAAGCCGTCGGGCGAGTTGCGCATCACCGCGCCGGTCGGCTTCGGCACATTATGGCTGACGCAGCGGATGCGCGAGTTCCATGACCTCTATCCAGAAATTCGCATCGAGCTGCATCTCAACGACGACCAGCTCGATATAGGCATGCGCGCTGCGGACGTCGCCATCTGGACGCGCGAGCCGCCGCAGTCGGATCTGATCCGCCGCCTGTTGTTCACCAGCCGTGTGAGGGCGTTCGCGTCAACGCAGTATGTGCGCAGATTTGGGGCGCCAAAGACGCTCGAAGAGCTCGACGGGCACAGCATCGTGTCCTACAGCGGCCAACCGGCGCAGCATCTGACAGCCATCTCGTGGATCGAAACGGCGGGCCGCGAGGGGAGGATTCCACGTGAGCCTTCCTTCCGCGCCAACAGCGTCATTGCGCTGCGCAATGCAATCCAGGCGGGCATCGGCATCGGCATGATCCCGGACTACATGAACGACCACGAGGCCGACTTGGTGCCGGTGCTTACAGAGATCGACCCGCCGACGCTGCCGATCCTGTTCGTCTATCCCGAGGAGCTAAAGGCCTCGAAGAAGGTGCAGGTGCTGCGCGACTTCCTCGTCGGCCAGGCGCGGCAGTGGAAGTTCTGATTATGCCGGCGGACGCGAGCCAGCGATGCTTCGAGCCTGGCGATTGGCGCGCATGACCCCCGGATGAGCCTCCACTTCCTGGGAGCCCCGAAGGGGGGTTTGCAGGCCGGGCGGCAAGACGCTATCTAATGGTCAGTTTCTCAGCATTCGGCGGCTCGGAAGCACCCATTTCAGCCTCTGCTCGGCCCTGACCGGCTATCGCGGGGGGTGAAGTTTTGTGCTGCAGTGCCGCCATCGGATCCAGCGGACAAGAGACACGGCAATGGCCAAGACACTCTACGACAAGATCTTCGACGATCACGTGGTCGAGCGCCAAGATGACGGCACCTGCCTTCTCTATATCGACCGTCACCTCGTGCATGAGGTGACGAGCCCGCAGGCTTTCGAAGGCCTGCGCATGACAGGCCGCAAGGTACGCGCGCCGGAGAAGACGCTCGCCGTGGTCGACCACAACGTGCCGACGACGGATCGCACCAAGGGCATCGACGACGACGACAGCCGCATTCAGGTCGAGACGCTGGCGACGAACGCGCGCGACTTCGGCGTCGAGTACTTCAACGAGCTCGACAAGCGGCAGGGCATTGTCCACGTCGTCGGACCCGAGCAGGGCTTCACGCTACCCGGCACGACCATTGTGTGCGGTGACAGCCATACCTCGACACACGGCGCGTTCGGCGCGCTCGCGCACGGCATCGGCACGTCCGAGGTCGAGCACGTTCTGGCAACGCAGACGCTGATCCAGCGCAAGGCGAAGAACATGCTGGTGCAGGTGGACGGCATGCTGCCGGCCGGCGTCGGCGCGAAGGACATCATTCTCGCGATCATCGGCGAGATCGGCACTGCCGGCGGCACCGGCCATGTCATCGAGTATGCCGGCGAGGCCATTCGCTCGCTGTCGATGGAAGGCCGCATGACGGTCTGCAACATGAGCATTGAAGGCGGCGCACGCGCCGGCATGATTGCGCCGGACGAGAAAACCTACGCGTTCATCAATGGCCGCCCGAAGGCGCCGAAGGGTGCCGCGTGGGATGCCGCGATGCGCTACTGGGAGACGCTGCACACCGAGGACGGCGCGCATTTCGACGCCGTGGTGAAGCTCGACGCGGCGACGCTGCCGCCGATCGTCACCTGGGGCACGAGCCCGGAGGATGTCGTTTCGATTGCCGGCACGGTGCCGGACCCGACCAAAGTCGACAACGAGAACAAGCGCGCCTCGATGCAGCGTGCGCTCGAATACATGGGGCTGAAGCCCGGCACCAAGATCACCGACATCCCGCTCGACGTGGTGTGGATCGGATCGTGCACCAACGGGCGCATCGAGGATCTGCGCGCCGTAGCGAAGATCGTCGACGGAAAGAAGATTTCCGGCAATCTCGCCTACGCGATGATCGTGCCGGGCTCGGGCCTCGTCAAAGCGCAGGCCGAAGCGGAAGGCCTCGACAAGATCTTCAAGGATGCGGGCTTCGAGTGGCGCGAGCCGGGCTGCTCGATGTGCCTCGGCATGAACCCCGACCAGCTCAAGCCAGGGCAGCGCTGCGCCTCGACGTCGAACCGCAACTTTGAAGGCCGGCAGGGACGCCTCGGGCGTACGCACCTGTTGTCGCCGGTGATGGCGGCGGCGGCGGCGCTCGAAGGGCACTTCGTAGATATTCGCTCGTGGAACGGCGGAGCGGCCTGACGAGGCCGTCATCCCGCAGGCCGTGAAAGCGAGCTAGGTCCCAGATCTGGTCCGGGATGCTCGCTTCGTGGCGGCGCTACCGCTCGCGCGGCAGGTCCCACCAGGGGCGGCCGGCTTCATTGACGGCGTCGGCACGCGACGCCCCGAAATCCTTCAATGCCGAATCGCCGAGCTTCATCAGCGCCCGGCGCTGGCGCGCGATCTCGCCGGCGCGGCCGACAAAGTCGATGACAGCGAACAGCCCGCGGGGCTTACTCCTCGCGGCCGGCGCATTGGCGCTTCTAGCTTCCTGAACAGTGACCATGACGATCTCCCGCTGAGTAGATCGACTGTTATTTAGGCAGCGCCCTTCCATAATCAAATCGAATGTTTATTATGCGATGCATCACGTATCGTTATGGGAGGCCGTGGAATGGCCGCCACTTCCAGAAACATCGACGTCGCCCTGCTGCGGGCCTTCGTGGCTGTCGTGGAAACAGGGAGCGTGACGCGTGCTGCCCAGCTTCTGGGCCTGACGCAGGCTGCCGTCAGCCAGCAACTGAAACGGCTCGAGGAGCTGTTCGGTGTAGAGCTGTTCGATCGCAGCAATCGCGCGGTGCGGGCTTCGGCGAATGGCGAGCGGCTGCTTTCGCACGCGCAGACGATGCTTACGATGAACGACACGGTGTGGGGGCTGATGAGCCGGCCGCACTACGAAGGGGGACTGCGCGTCGGCGTGCCCCACGATGTCGTCGAGCCGAACCTTCCGCCGGTGCTGCGGCGGTTCGACCGGGCGTGGCCGCGGGTGCACGTGACGCTCACGTCGGGCATCACGGTGGAGCTGCTGGCGGCGCTCGAGGCGGGTGAGCTCGACGTGGCGCTTTCCACTCTCGCCAAGCCACCGGCCGGTGCCGAGCTGCTGCTGCGCGACCCGCTGGTATGGGTCGGCGTGCCGGGAGGGCAGGCTCATTTGCGCGATCCGCTGCCGGTATCGTTTGGAAGTCCCAACTGCGCATTCCGCGCCTGTGCGATAGCCGCGCTTGCCGCGGCCAAGCGCGATTGGCGTCCGGTGTGCGAGGCGGCCGTGCTCGACGCCGTCAAAGCCACGATCTACGCCGACACGGCCGTCGCGCCGATGTTGCTGTCGGCGGTGCCGAATGACCTTCAAGTACTCGAGACTGCGGACGGCCTGCCGCCGCTGCCACCGTTCTGCATCAACATGCATCTGCGCCGGAGCGGGCGCAGCGCCGTGGCTGAGGAGTTCGCCACGTTCGTGAGGCAGGAGTTCGCGTGCCGATATGGCGAGCGGCGTCAATCTGCGCGCGCGGCGTCAGAGCAGGTTGAATTGGAGCGATCATGAACCAGTCACTGGTGCGCAAGCAGTTCGGCGTCGCAGCGGCGGACTATGCCGCATCGACCGTGCACGCAAGCGGGCCGAGCCTCGACCGGGTGCTGAAGGCGGTCGAACTGCAGGCTCAGTGGCATGCGCTCGACATAGCGACGGGCGCGGGGCACATGGCCCTCGCGGTGGCTCCGCATGTTGCGCGCGTTGTCGCCTCTGACATCACCGAGGAGATGCTGGCGGAGACGGCCAAGCTCGCGGCGCAGCGCGGCTTCTCCAACGTCGAGACCGTCAAGGCGGAGGCGGGCCGACTGCCATTTGCCGATGCGAGCTTCGACCTGGTGACCTGCCGGCTCGCCGCGCATCACTTTCCTGATCCAGCGGCTTTCGTCGAAGAGAGCTATCGCGTGCTGCGGCCGGGCGGGACGCTGGCCCTCGTCGACAACGTGAGCCCAGATGCATCGATCCTGCCGCTGGCGACGCCCGCCGAGCTGCTCAACGCTGCGCGGGCTTACAACAATTACGAGACGACCCGCGATCCGAGCCATGCGCGGGCGCTGTCGCTGTCGGAATGGCGCGCCGTGATCAAGCGGGCCGGGCTCGCGGTCACGAGTACGGAACTGCTGGAACAGGACATCGCTTTCGAACCGTGGACACGCCGGATGCGCTGCTCGGACGGAACCGTGGAAGTCTTGAAATCGATGCTCTCGGAGGACCATCTGCTGCGTACGTTCCTGCGGCCGCGTCAGGTCGACGGCGCGTTCACGTTCACGCTGCAGGAAGCCATCATCGTCGCGGAGAAGCCTCGCCAATCATCAGGATCATAATGACGAGCAAGATTGACTGGGTCGGGATCAGCGCTCCCGACCTCGCCACGTTCGAGCAGATGGCGCAGGACGTTTGGGCGAGCCTGCCAGAGGAGTTTCGCAAGCCGGCTGGGGATTTGCTCGTGCGCGTCGACGATTTCGCGACCGACGAAGCGCTGGACGCCCTGGGCATCGAGGATCCGTTCGATTTGCTCGGGCTCTACCAGGGTGTCAGCCTCGACAAGAAGAGCACCCTCGACGTCATGCCGCAGCCCGACATGGTTTTTCTCTACCGGCGGCCGCTGCTGGACGAATGGGCAAATTCCGGGGAGGCGTTGGGAGATCTCATCGCCAACGTGCTGATTCACGAGGTGGGGCATCACTTTGGCTTCTCCGACGACGACATGGAGCGGATCGAGGCGTCGGTCGGCGATTGATGCTCCCAGTTCAATTCAAAAGGCTCCTTTGGATGCCGATCAGGACCCGGCTTGTAACCGGCTCCGATCAAGGCCAGAGTGGGGTCGGGTAGTTCGGGATTCCAAGAGTTTACCGATGATGATCCGCCGCGGCGTGCGCCGCCTGGCTTTGGGGTTGGCTGTACTGCTGTCGCTGCCCGCGTTGGCGTTGGCGCAGGACCCGAAGACACCGACGCCGGAAGAATACATCGCGCACACCAATGGCGAGGCGACGCTGATTCCGGCCGGCGAATTCAAGCTCGACGGAATCCAGATGTATTGCGGCACGCGGCCGACGGTGATCGACAACAATCTCGACGATTATGGCGCGGCCTATCCCGGCTTCCTGATCATGAACATGCGGCTTTTGTCGCGCGTGGCGACGCCGGTGAAGCTGTGGATCTACTCGCACGAGTGCGGGCACCAGTTCCGCGGACCCGACGAGGAGACGGCCGATTGCTTCGCCGTGCAGCGTGGACGGCGCCAGGGCTGGCTTTCGCCCGGTGGCGTCGAGGAAATCTGTCATTTCATTTCGCCCGCCAAGGGCGATGCCATGCATTTCTCCGGCTCGCACCGCTGCGAATACATGCGCCAGTGCTTTTCGGAGTTCGGCATCCGCTGACGGACCTGCCGTGGCCTGCCTGACAGAAGCCCCCACACTGCTAATCCTTTCTGCCTAGGCTCTGTCGGCGTGCGCATGTTCAGAGTGGAAGGATCTTATCGATGGTGACCATCCTCGGAATCGTGGCCGGCATCCTGACGACGGTGGCCTTCGTCCCGCAGGTCATCAAGACCTGGCGTTCGCATTCGACGCACGACATCTCGCTGTCGATGTTCGCGATTTTCACGGCCGGGGTGATCGGCTGGCTGCTGTACGGCATCCTGATCGAGGATCTGCCGATCGTGATCGCCAACAGCGTGACGCTGCTTCTTGCCGGCTCGATCCTGGTGATGAAGATCCGGAACGGGTGAGTTCGTGTTCCCGATCGGGTACATGGAGCGGGTTTTGGGGCTAGTAGATGTGAAATGTTCCTGATCGGGAACATTTGGGCTTGAAAGGGCGGTTTGGGGGCCTTATGTTCCCGATCGGGAATATTGGTTCGCAAGAGCCGGCGAATCCCATCATAACTTCCCGATCGGGAACATTTGCGAGCCCAGCCCATGGCCAGAGACAACAGATCAGCGCGGAGCCCGGCGCCAGAGCGCCCGGTGCTCCAACCGGAGGCCGCCCTCAGCGAAGCTCCGCAGACCGCGTCCGGCCGGGATCGATCCGAGATCGAAAACGCGGCTGGCGAGCAGGCGCGGCACTTCGGGGCTTTGGTGCGGGAGCGGCGCGAGGCGTTGAGGATGCGCCAGGACGACCTCGCGCTGGCGACGGGCGTCGGGCGGCGCTTCATCCTCGAGCTGGAGGCCGGAAAGGCATCGTGCCAGCTCGGGCGGGCACTGGTGGTCGCGGCGGCGGTCGGGCTCAGGCCGTTCGATCTCATGAACGCCAACAATGGCGGCGACGACGCTCCGTTCCTTCCCGATGACGATGACGACCTGCCTGAGGCTTGAGGATGACGAGCGTGGATGAGCTCAACGTCTATTACGAGAGCCGGACGGTCGGCACCGTTTCGGTGCATCGGGATGGACCCAGCTTCACCTATGCGCCCGAGTGGCTGTCAACGCGCGGCGCCTTCCCTGTTTCGTTGCTGATGCCGCTGGCGCCGCGGCGCGTGCCGCCCCGGCTGTTCCTGCCGTGGGCGGCGAACCTGCTGCCGGAGTCCTCACAGCTTCGCGCGATCGGCCTGCAACTCGGCGCGGCTCCGGAGGATGTGATCGGCATCCTGGCGGAGCTCGGCCGCGATACGGCCGGAGCGCTATCAGTCGGCAAGCCCGGGACGAAGAGCACACACGACTGGAAGCCGATCCCGAGCGAGAGGGCGCTGGAGAAGATCCTCGACGAACTGCCCTCGAAGCCGATGCTGGTGGGCGAAGACGGCGTGTCGATGTCGCTTGCCGGCGTACAAACCAAGATTGGCGTCGCCATCGATGCCGAGGGACGCATCTGCGTGCCGGTCAATGGTGCGCCGTCGACGTGGATCATGAAGCCCGACGCCGAACGGCTGTACGGCGGCGTGCAGAACGAGGCGCTGTGCCTGGTGCTCGCACGGCGCATCGGCCTCAATGCGCCGGAAGTGACGACCGGCAAGGCAGGCAGGCGCACCTACCTGATGGTGAAGCGCTACGACCGCGTCGAGCAGCAGGGGCGCTGGCGGCGTCTGCATCAGGAGGATTTCTGCCAGGCGCTCGGCAAGCCGCCGTCGGCAAAATACGAGTCCAACCAGACCGGCATTCCGGGGCCAACGCTCGTCGATATGTTCGCGGTGACACGCAACGCGATGCAGGCGCCTGACATCATCAATTTACTCGACTACGTGATCTTCAATGTGATCGCGTGCAACACCGATGCGCATGCGAAGAACTATTCGATGATGATCTCCGGGCGCGGCTTCAAGCTGGCGCCGATATACGACGTCATGTGCGGCGAGGCGTGGGAGCACGTGACGCGCAACATGGCGCAGAAGATCGCCGGAAAGAGCCGCGGGGAGCATCTGAAGCGGCGGCACTGGCAGCGCTTTGCCGCCGACGTCGGCCTAAATGCACCGCGTCTCATTGCGCGCGTCGAGGCCCTGGCCAGAAGCGCGCTCGCAGAGACGCGTAACGCGTCGGCCGAGGTCGCTGCGATGCCGGCGGGTGGTCATCCGCTCATGACTCAGGTGTCGGAAGCCATAGAAAAGCGCGCGCGGGCGATACTGTCGGGATTGTCCGATGACGCTGGCGCGGATGCAGAAGCAGCACCGGCGAAGATGAAGCCGGTGGCGAAGCTCCGCGTTTCAAAGCCGAAAGTTGCGCGACCGACGTAAGATGTCCCTTGTCTCGATCCGAATTGGGAGCGGGCGGACGAGCCGAGGGTTCGCTCGTCCACTCAGCGGATCCGGCGTTACCGCCGCACAGGGACCAAAACGATTCCCGGAACATGGTTGAAGAAGTCACTGCGTTCGAGCCGGCGGATAAAGACCAGTTTCGTCAGGTCCTGGCGAACCTCGTAATAGCAACCGCATGGGCCGGAACTCATGCTCTCGCTCTTGCATGTCCCCACGAAAGCGGCGGGCGGCTCTGCGCTGCGATTGTTGCGGTCGACGTGGCGGTTGACTTGCTGGCGAACAACCTTGGCCGCTTCGGGCTGAAAGGTCAGCGGGTGTTCGAACTCCAAGCCGGCCCCATATGATGCGCCTATCTGGGCGACGCATTGAGCGTTCATTTCCGGAGTGAGCAGCGTCTTGGCCACCTCAGCGGCGTTCACGTAGCCAGCCTCGTGAATGCGTTCGAGTTCGGCCATGTGATTAACCATCGACGTGCAACCGCCAATGAGAGACGCGCAAACAACCAGCGCAACCGCCGACAAACTGAAATCCAAAAACAACACGCAAACTCGCACCATGTAGACTGCCGCGCAGCAGTCTAAACAGGCGCAGGGCAGCCGTAACGAGATTCTTACGCTACGGCTTAACGGACGCGGCGGGGGTTCTTGTAGAGGTCGGCCTCTTGCGCATCGAGCGTGGGCTTGAGCTTACCCGTCGCAACGTCGCCCCACATGCGCCGCATGTGACGGCGGCAGTCGCTGTTGAAGACCTGCAACGCGCTAAAGAGCTGCAGCACGCTGAGCAAGCGGCGGTCGGCATGCTCGACCTTGACCTTCCCCTTCCACTTGCCGCCGATGGAGAAGATCTTGCCGTCGAGGTGTCCGATCTTCCGACCCTGCTGGTCGTAGAGAGTGTAATCGCCGCCCAGATTGATGAAGTCGCGCTTGATCCGATAAAAGATCGGCTGGCCATCTTTGCCGGTGATGAAGAAGCCGTAGTTCTCGGGCATGAATGGCCACTTGTTGGCCGAGCGTTCAAGGTAGACGACGAAAGCGTCCTCGTCGGTGTTGATCGAATAGACCATCACCGGCAAGCCGCGCGATGCAATCGTCTGCTGCAATGAGCGCCCCAACATCAGATCCATCGTCGCCCGCCAGCTGAGCGAGTCGTTGAAGATCTTGAAGACGAGGCGCTTGTCCTTGGTGTCTTTCTTCTTCCAGAGGTCCTCGCGGTAGCCGATGAGGCCGGTGCGCTCACCGCCCTCGAGGATCTCGGCGAAAATGTCCATGTCCGCGGTAAACTGGCGCGACTTGGCGCGATTGCGCGAATGCTTGTAGATCCCGAACTCGATCGAGTTGAAGTTCGTGATCCAGATGTCGACGATGAAGTGGTAGTAGCCGTTTTTGACGGCCTTGGCCGCCGTGGCTTTCGATACGCCGGGGATCTTCGTCACCTCGGCGCGCGCGTCACTCGCTGCGTCGGCGGCTGCGGCATCGGCTCGTGCTTCAACGCGAGCGGCGGCGGCTGCGGTCATCTAGTGCCCTCCAGCTTCATGCGAATCAGTTGCATGAGCCTAGCATCGGGTGACGGCCGCAAATTCGGCACGGCTGATTTCGTACGGGAAAACCTCAGGGCTTTGGGCGCGTTCCGAAAATAGCACTGCCGACGCGCACATAGGTGGCTCCGAAGGCGACGGCCGTCTCATAGTCGTCGCTCATGCCCATCGACAGACCTTTGAGGCCGTTCTCGGCGGCGAGCTTGGAGAGGAAAGCGAAGTGGATCGCGGGCTCCTCGTCAACGGGCGGAATGCACATCAAGCCGGCGATATCGAGCTGAAGCTCGTCGCGGCAGAGACGGAGCAGGTCGGGAAGCTCCGCGGGCAGGACGCCTGCCTTCTGCGGCTCCTCGCCGGTGTTCACCTGGATAAACAGCTCCAGGCGCTTGCCCTGCTTTGCCTGCTCCTCGGCGATGGCGCGGGCGATCTTTTCGCGGTCGATCGAGTGAATGGCGTCGAACAGCTCCACCGCCTCCCTGACCTTGTTGGACTGGAGCGGGCCGATGAGATGCAGACGCACGTCAGGGAACTCGGCCTTAAGCGCCGGCCACTTGCCCTTGGCCTCCTGGACGCGGTTCTCGCCGAAGTGCCGCTGCCCAGCCACTATGACAGGCAAAATGTCGTGCGTGTCGAAGGTCTTCGAGACGCCGATGAGGTTGACGTCGCTCGGGTCGCGCCCGGCATCCTTGGCTGATGAAGCGATGTTAGCCAGCGTTTGGGCAAGCCGCTCCACCGCGCCGGCGCCGTTCTCTGCATCTGGCTCAGTGTCTAGTGTCATCCGACCGCCTTGACCCCAATGGTGCTTTAAGGCTCATTACGCCGCTCAAAGCCTCTAAATCCTGAAAGTTCGACGCCGTATGGCCAATCAAAGCTACGACGCGCCCGCACGCGAGAAGCACTGGCAAGAAGCCTGGGACAAGGCCGGTATCTTCCGCGCCACCAACGATGGGGAGGGCCCCAAGTGCTATGTGCTGGAGATGTTCCCGTATCCGTCGGGGCGGATCCACGTCGGACATTCCCGCAACTACACCATGGGCGACGTCTTCGCACGCTACAAGCGGGCCAAGGGCTTCAATGTGCTGCACCCTATGGGCTGGGACGCGTTCGGCATGCCGGCCGAGAATGCCGCCATGGAACGCAAGGTGCATCCGGCGGAATGGACCTACCAGAACATCGACACGATGCGACGTCAGCTGAAGTCGATGGGCTTTTCGCTCGACTGGTCGCGGGAGATCGCGACCTGCTCGCCGGAGTACTACCAGCACCAGCAGAAGCTGTTTCTCGATTTCTTCAAGAAGGACCTGGCATACCGCAAGTCCTCTAAGGTGAACTGGGACCCAGTCGACCATACCGTGCTCGCCAACGAGCAGGTGATCGACGGGCGAGGCTGGCGTTCGGGGGCGCTGGTCGAACAGCGCGAGCTGACGCAGTGGTTCTTCCGCATCACCGAATACGCTGACGAACTGCTGGAAGCGCTGCAGACGCTGGATAAGTGGCCTGAGAAGGTGCGCCTGATGCAGGCGAACTGGATCGGCCGCTCGGACGGTCTGATGGTTCGCTTCGCGCTCGACAAGAAGACGGCGCCCGAGGGCGAGACCGAAGTCGAGGTTTACACGACGCGACCCGACACGCTTTTCGGGGCGGCGTTCGTGGCGCTTGCGCCGGACCATCCGCTGGCCAAGGCGGCCGCCGAGAAAAATCCGGCCCTGGCCAAGTTCTGCGAAGAATGCCGCCACATGGGCACCTCGGTCGCCGATCTGGAAACAGCCGAGAAGCAGGGCTTCGACACAGGCATCCGTGCCGTGCATCCTTTCAACAAGGAATGGACGCTGCCGGTCTATGTCGCCAACTTCATCCTCATGGACTACGGCACGGGCGCCATCTTCGGCTGTCCGTCAGGCGACCAGCGCGACCTCGATTTTGCTCGCAAGTACAGCCTGCCCTTCAAGCCGGTCATCCTGCCGCCAGGCGAGGACGCCGCGACGTTCGCCATCAAAGAACGGGCCTATGACGGCGATGGCACCATGATCAACTCGTCGTTCCTCGATGGAATGCCAACCGGCGAGGCTTTTGAAGAGACGGCGAACCGGCTCGAAAAGGCGAAGCTCAACAAGAAGCCTGTAGGCCAGCGTAAGATCAACTATCGCCTGCGCGACTGGGGCATCTCGCGGCAGCGCTATTGGGGCTGCCCGATCCCCGTCATTCACTGCGAGACGTGCGGAACGGTGCCGGTGCCCGAGGCGGACCTGCCTGTCGAGCTGCCGAAGGACGCGACGTTCGACAAGCCAGGCAACCCGCTCGACCGGCATCCGACGTGGAAGCACGTGAAGTGCCCGACGTGCGGCGGGGAAGCGCGGCGTGAGACGGACACGATGGATACGTTCGTCGACTCGTCCTGGTACTACGTGCGCTTCACGGCGCCTCACGCGAAAACGCCGGTCGACAAGGATGCCGCTGCCTACTGGATGTCGGTCGACCAGTATATCGGCGGCATCGAGCACGCGATCCTTCACCTGCTCTATTCGCGCTTTTTCACGCGCGCCATGTGCGACACCGGCAACCTGAAGCTCAATGCGAACGTGCGTGAGCCGTTCGCAGCCCTGTTTACGCAGGGGATGGTCACGCACGAGACTTACAAGTCTCGGCATGGCGGGTGGCTGCAGCCGACGCAGGTGCGCGTCGAGGGGGAAGGGTCCTCCCGCAAGGCATTCGAGGCAGCCACCGGCGAGCCCGCCGTCATCGGGCCGATCGAGAAGATGTCGAAGTCGCGCAAGAATACCGTCGATCTCGACGATTTCGTCTCGCGGTATGGCGCCGACGTGGCGCGCTGGTTCGTGCTGTCCGACAGCCCGCCGGAGCGTGACGTCATTTATACCGACGTCGGTGTCGAGGGTGCCCGCCGCTTCGTGCAGCGTGTGTGGCGCCTGATCGATCAGGGCGCCGACGGGGCGGCCGAACGCGGGGCGCCAAAACCCGAAACCTTCGGGCCAGAAGCTACGGCGCTACGGCGCGCCGCCCACAAGGCTCTCGACCAGGTCGCCCGGTCCATCGAGGGCCTTCGGTTCAACGTGGCAGTGGCCCAGGTCTACGAGTTCGCAAATGTTCTTGGCTCCTCCCTGGGGAAAGCGGGGACGGATTCAGCCTGGGCACAGCGGGAGGCACTCGAGTTCCTGGTGCAAATGATCGGGCCGATGGTGCCGCATTTGGCCGAAGAAAGCTGGGCGCGGCTCGGATACAACACACTGCTGGCCAATCAGGCGTGGCCCGAGGTCGATCCGGCGTTGCTCGTTGACGATACGATTACCATTGCCGTACAGGTGAATGGTAAGAGGCGGGACGAATTGACGATTGCCCGAACGGCTGAACGCGGGGAAATCGAGGCGGCGGCGCTCCAGTTAGAGCCGGTGCAGCGTGCCCTCGAAGGACGTCCAGTGAAAAAGGTCATCGTAGTGCCGCAGAAGATCGTAAATGTCGTCGTGTAGGCCGAGGACGGGGGACGGCGCTTGAACGCTAGCCGCCGAGGGACGATCCGGGTTTTGTTGGCGTGTGCCACAGCAGCAATGCTTGTGGCCGGCTGTGGCGACACGGGCTTTCGTCCGATGTACGCCTCGAGCGCCATCGTAGGCGGCCCGGACGTCAACGAAAAGCTTGCTCAGCTTGATGTCGCGCCCATTCCGGGCCGCGTCGGCCAGCGGCTGCGCAACGAACTCATCTATCAATCGACCGGTGGGGGCCTCGCTCAGGAGCCCGCCTACCGCCTCGAGATCGTTATCCGCGAGTCCATCACCCCGACGCTGGTGCAGCAGGACGGCAACTCCTCGGGCAGCGTCTATAACCTCAAGACCAGCTTCCGCCTGATCCGCCTGGCCGATAAGTCGGTGGCGCTGCAGGGTGATAGCTCCGGCCGCGTCGCATTCCAGCGCTTCGACAGCGTATTCTCTAACGTCCGGGCACGCCGAGATGCCGAGGATCGGGCCGCAAAGACGGTCGGCGAGGAGCTGAAGGGCCGGATCGCCGCATATCTTTCCGGCGCTGCCTGACCGAAGGATCTCCATTTTTGCGCTAACGGGGTGAGCAGCGCCGCGCTGCACGCGGCCACCGAAAACTTGCCTAAGGCGCTATGGTGTCTTCAGGGCCTGCGATAATTCTTATGGTGGCGTCCGGAGAGCCCTCGCCGCGTCCGCGGCTTCCGAGATGACCAAAAGAGCTGCGCGATCATGGTAGCCATCAAGGCACATCAGGCGAACGCCTTCCTAAGCCCTCCGGGGCCTAAGCAATCCGCCGTCCTCTTCTATGGCACCGATGCCGGTCTCGTCGCCGAGCGCGCGCAGAAGCTCGCCGCGCTCGTCGCGGCGCGTGACACCGGCGAGATCATCCGCATCGACGATACCGATCTCGATAACGACCCTGATCGCCTAGCGGTCGAACTTCAGACAATCCCGATGTTCGGCGGCTCCAAGGTGGTGCGGGCGACGGCCGGGCGCCGCATAAATGCGGCAGCCCTTCAGCCTCTGCTGGACGGGGGAACACTTGCGGCGACGCTGATCGTCGAAGCCGGCAACCTCAAGCCAACGGATTCGATGCGGGCGCTGTTCGAGAAGTCGGGCCAGGCAGCCGCCGTAGCCTGCTATTCCGACGAAGCTGCCGATATCGAAGGGCTGATCCGCGAGACACTGGCCGGGCACGGCCTCAGCATCAGCTCGGACGCGCGGGAAATGCTTGCCGCCCGGATGGGCGCCGATCGGGCGATGTCACGCGGGGAGATCGAGAAGCTGGCTCTCTATGCCCTCGGAAGGGGGCAAATCGAGGCTGCGGACGTCGAGGCGATCGTGGGCGATGCCTCCGAGCTTGCAATAGATCGGACTCTGAACGCAGCCGCGTCAGGCGACGCAACCCGGGCGGTCGCAGAATTCTCACGGGCCGTCGCCTCGGGTGAAAGCCCGCAGATGATCATCCTGGCCCTTCAGCGGGCATTGCAACGGCTGCACCGGATTCGGACCGATCTCGACGGAGGCGCCTCGTTCGAAGAGGTCATGCGCCAACAAAGGCCGCCGGTGCACTTCAAGCAGAAGGACGCAATCGGGCTGCAATGCCGCATGTGGTCATCGGCGCGCATTGCGAGGGCTCTCGCAAGAACGGCCGCGGCCGCGAAGGCCGCCCGGCTCAACTCGGCGCTGGAGGAGGCAATTACCGAGGAGCTGCTCATGGCGGTCGCGACCGGCGCGCGGCAGCGGCCGGGGTCCGCGGCGGGTTAACCTCTCAGGGCGGCATCATTTCATGACGCGTGTTGGCGACTTGTCCCGCGCGGCTCGGTGCCTATAGTGCGCCCAATCTTTCCATCGGGGGCGATATGCACGTGACGGGGCAAGAGACGCGTTATGACGTCGTCGGCATTGGTAACGCCATCGTCGACATAATTGGACGCTGTGACGAGGCCTTTCTATCGAAGCTCGACCTTGCCAAAGGCTTCATGAAACTCATCGACGCCAGCGAGGCCGACAGGCTTTACGGCATGATGGGTCCCTCGATCGAGCGCTCAGGCGGCTCGGCGGCAAACACCATCGCAGGCCTCGCCTCTTTCGGCGGTCGCGGGGCGTTCATCGGACGCGTGGCCGGCGACCAGTTCGGGAAGGTCTTCTGGCACGACATCAGATCCGCGGGCGTTGCATTTGACACTGCACCGGCGGAGAGCGGGTTGCCGACTGCGGTCTGTCTCATCCTGGTGACACCGGACGGCGAGCGCACCATGAACACCTTCCTCGGCGCCAGCACCGAGCTCGGCACGGCTGAGGTCGATGCCGCGCTAATCGCGGCAGCGAAGGTGACGTATCTAGAAGGGTACCTCTTCGACAAGCCGGAGGCGAAGGCCGCTTATTACGCAGCGGCGGAGATCGCGACCAAGACCGGGCGGAAGACGGCGTTGTCGCTTTCGGATGCATTCTGCGTCGACCGCCATCGCGCCGATTTCCGCAAGTTGATCAAGAACGGCACCGACATTCTCTTCGCCAACGAGAAGGAGATCACCGCGCTTTACGAGGTGAACAGCTTCGACGAGGCCGTCGCCGCGGTGCGCACGGAATGCGAGCTGGCGGTTCTGACGCGCTCGGAAGCGGGCTCTTTGATCGTCGGCGCCAACGACACGGTGCAGGTGCGGCCGGTGCGCGTCGACAAGGTGGTCGATGCTACGGGTGCCGGCGACCTCTACGCGGCGGGCTTCCTCTATGGCTATACGCGCAATCTGAACCTCGCAGACTGCGGCCGGCTTGGTAGCCTCGCGGCGGCCGAGGTGATCAGCCACATCGGCGCGAGGCCGGAACGGCCCCTGTCGGTGATCGCGCAGCAGGAAGGGCTTCTTCCGCGATAACGGGTCTTCGCCGCTCCTCCGACCGACCTTCGGGTTCCCCGGGGCGGAGCAATGATCGTGGGTGCAATTGAGACACAATAACCGCCTATTGCTCTATCTAGCTGCTACAAGGCATTTATTCTCCCTAGCAACGCACTGACTCCCCAACATAATCGCCTCACGGATTCGAGCCGATTCGAATTCGATCAGGTCATGGGGACCGATTGCATGCCGACCATGCAGCCGCGTTATGGGCGTCCGAGGGGCACTGGCCTCGACGACAGCCATCAACTCGAGAGCATCGCAGCACTGCTAGCCGCAAACCCCGGTTTGAAACCGACCACCGCCATTCGCTCGCTCGGCGTCGATGATCCGTCGGTGATCCGCCGGCTGCGCGACAAATTCCGCATGGATCAGGCCCGTCTTCTGGCCAATGCGCGCCGGAGCTTCCAGTCCGGCGGGCATAGCGCCCGCGCGCTGGGACGCCACGGCTCGCAACGCGTAATCCGGCGCCACATCCCGGCGGTGCCGTGCATCCCTTCGAACAATATTCCGGTAGAGGCGATCGCCGTCCCGGACACCGAAATTGCCGTCGAAACCGCCCGCGTTGCGACGCAGCCGCTGCTGCCCGCTATCGTATGTGAGCTTGGGCTGTGGGCGTTGACGATGGCGATCGAGCAGCATGCAGTGCTGGCCCGGCACTGGCTGCATCACCCAGCGGTCGACAACGCCATGCGAGCCCAGCTCGCAGCCGGCGCTTTCCTAGTGGCTGTCGCAAGCCCACGAAAACCGCTGATGCCGCGCAGTCATTGAGCGGCACCTCCTGCACCTGAGACTAGAGCAAAGAGCACGTCACTTGACGGGCCGCCTCCCCAAGGCGGCCCTTTTTTCGTCGCCGGCTCGAGGACTAGAGCTTGCGCAGAGCGACTTGCTCGACGTGATGGTCGGCGGCCTTGCGCAAAATGAGCCTGGCTCGCTGACGCGTCGGGAGGATGTTCTCCTCGAGGTTCTTCAGATTGATGTCGCGCCAGATCTCGCGTGCGCGTGCGGTCGCGGCCTCGGGCGACAGGCTGGCGTACTGGTGGAAATAGGCTCCCGGATCGCGAAAGGCCGTGGTCCTCAAACGCATGAAGCGGGAAACGTACCATTCCCCAATCACCGCGGGGTCAGCATCGAGGTAGATCGAGAAATCGAAAAAGTCCGACACAAACGGTATGGCCTCGCCGTCGCGGGGCATGCGCGCCGGCTGCAGCACGTTGAGGCCCTCGACGATCAAGATGTCGGGGCTTTCGATCACGACCTTCTGGTCGGGAAGGATGTCGTAGTGGAAGTGCGAGTAGACCGGAGCCTCGACGGTTCTTACGCCCGACTTCACGCTGACGAGGAAGTTCAGCAGCCGCGCGGTATCGAAGCTTTCGGGGAATCCTTTGCGATTCATGATGTCACGGCGCTCTAGCTCGGCGTTGGGCCAGAGGAACCCATCGGTCGTGATGTAATCCACACGCGGGTGGTCGGGCCAGCGCGCCAGAAGCGCTTTCAGCACGCGGGCCGTGGTGCTCTTGCCGACCGCGACCGAACCGCCGACGCCGATGATGAAGGGTACTTTGCCATCGGTGCGGCCGAGAAACTTCGACGAGATGGAATGAAGCTGCTGGGCCCCGGCAACGTAGAGGTTCAGAAGGCGGGACATCGGCAGGTAGATCTGCTCGACCTCTTCGACCGACAGCTCCTCGATGAGGCCGGAAAGCTGCTCGAGCTCGCTGGCCTTCAGCGTCATTGGCGTGTCAGCGCGCAGGCGCGCCCATTCCTCGCGATCGAATACGCGATAGGGAGAGAACTGGAGATTTGCCCGATCCGACATGTCGGCCTGCGCTAGGGCCATATTGTTCTTATTGTATCATTGCTTAGTGCGTTCGGCTTTCTCTTTCAGGCCGGACGTTCCAACACGCTTTTCGAGCACCGTCAGCACGTCGACCAGATCGACGTTGCGGCTCTCGAGCACGACCAAGAGATGATAGAGCAAATCGGCGGCTTCCGTCTTGAGGGCCTCGTCGCTCTCGCTAACGGCGGCGATGACGGTCTCAACCGCTTCCTCGCCCAGCTTTTTGGCGGAACGCGCGGGGCCGGCGTCTAGGAGCTGACGCGTATAGGAGCCGTCGGCCGGGGCATCGCGCCGGGCCTTGATGGTGGCTGCAAGTTGCAGCAACACGTCGCTCATGACAGGCACATAGGGCGAACCTCAGCGGGCGCAACGGCTTGTTGCGTCCGGCAGATGCAGCAACAGCCCCGCCGCGTCAAGCGGGCGTCAGCCCCCGAGGCGCTGACGGATATAATCGAGCTGGTCGAAGTTTCCGAACTTGATGACCAGGTTTCCGCTCTCGCCGGAGCCGCGCTTGATCTCGACCTTGAGGTCCAGAAGGTTCGACAGCTCTTTCTCGAAGGCCTTGGTGTCGGGGTCCTTCTCGCGCGGCGTTCGTGAGACCGAGCCAGCGGGTGGAGCTTCGCCGCCACCCTGGACCAAGGCCTCGACCTCGCGGACGTTGAGGTTCTGATCGAGGATGTGCTTTGCGAGGGTTTCGGCATCCTCGCGGCCGATGAGAGCGCGGGCGTGGCCGGCGGTGAGGCGGCCGTCCTGCACCATCGTCTGAACGCCTTCGGGCAGCTTCAAGAGACGCAGCGTGTTGGCGACGTGGCTGCGCGATTTGCCGATGATCTCGGAAAGCTGCTCCTGACTGTAGTCGAAGCGCTCGATCAGCTCGCGATAGCCGCCGGCCTCTTCGATGGCGTTCAAGTCGGAACGCTGGACGTTCTCGATGATTGCGAGCTCGAGGACCTCCTTATCGTCGAGGTCGCGGGCAATGACCGGCACGGTATGCAGGCCGGCCATCTGGGCTGCGCGCCAGCGGCGTTCGCCGGCCACGATCTCGTAACCGGCTTCGGCAGGGCGCACGACAATGGGCTGCACCAGACCCTTGGAGCGGATCGACTCCGCCAGCTCGGTCAGATCCTCGTCGCGGAAGTCCTTACGCGGGTTGAGCCGGCTCGGCCGCACGTCGGAAACCGCGACCATGCGCTGCTCGCCTTCGGGTGGGAGCTGCGGTCGCCCAGACTGCATCGGCTCGCCGATGAGTGAGGCAAGTCCGCGTCCGAGGCGGCTTTTCTGCAGTGGAGCGTTCATGGTTCCTCGTGGGCGTTGGCAATCATTGGGGGGCTTTAGGCCGCCTGGTTACGACGCTCGCGCTCGATGATCTCGGTCGCGAGCTTGATGTAGGCTTGGCTGCCGGCGCAGTCGAAATCATAAAGAAGGATCGGCTTGCCGTGCGACGGGGCCTCGGCGACTCGCGTATTTCGCGGGATGATGGTCTCGTAGACCTTCGGCCCAAAGAAGGCGCGGACGTTCTCGGCAACCTCGCGCGAGAGAGACGTGCGGGCGTCGTGCATGGTGAGAACCACACCCTGGATCTCAAGCGAAGGGTTGAGAGTCGCGCGGATCTGGTCGATCGATTCCTTCAACTGCGAAATGCCTTCGAGTGCGAAGAACTCGCACTGGACCGGCACAAGCACCGCGTTTGCCGCCGACATCGCGTTGAGCGTCAGAAGGTTCAGCGACGGCGGGCAATCGATCAGCAGGTAGTTGAATCGCTGATCATCGGGCAATCCGCGCTGACGGGCGGCGAGCGCCGCGACTGCATCACGAAGCCGGTAAGGCCGGTTGGAGTCGGTGATTTCGGATTCGATGCCAACGAGATCGTTGTTGGCCGGCACGACGTAAAGACCGGGCACCGCCGTCGGCAACGCCGCTTCGAGCAGACCCGTGCCACCCGTGAGCACGTCGTATGTGGTGCGAGGACGGGCTTCGACGTCGATGCCGAGGCCGGTCGAAGCGTTGCCCTGCGGATCCAGGTCGATAACCAGCACGCGCTCGCCGATCGAGGCGAGCGCGGTACCGAGATTGATGGCGGTCGTCGTTTTGCCGACACCGCCCTTCTGATTGGCAATTGCCAGCGTCCGGGCTTCCCCGGGTCTCGTAGCGCTCATCGCCGTTGACCCTCCATTTTGGCCTGCAACGCGCGGACTAAGACGATTCGACCACCCGCGTCTGACAGGCTGGGCTGCAACGTGCTTTCGAATGTCCACCGCGCCCTGGCCGCATCAACCTCGGCTTCGGCATCACGGCCTTTCAGAAAGAGTCCCACGGTGTGGGCTGAAAAGGCCGGAGCCGCCAAATCGAGGAGACGAGGCAAGGGTGCCAACGCGCGTGCGGTGATCACGTCGACAGCGCCGAGCTTAGTTTGAGTCGCGATCTTTTCGATTCGCTCGGGTTGGATGTCCACAACTGCTCCGGTGCGGCGGGCGACCTCGCGAAGGAAAGCGGCCTTGCGGGTATCGCTCTCCACCAGGGTCACCTTGGCACCGTCGCGGTCGGCGAGCATAATTCCGAGGACCAAACCCGGGAACCCGGCGCCTGAGCCAAGATCGAGCCAGCGCTTGGCGCCGGGCGGCGCCAGGCGGAGAAGCTGGGCGGAATCGCCAAAGTGCCGTGCCCAGATGTGGTCGAGCGTGCTGAGGGCCACGAGGTTTATGGTTTTCTGCCATTGCCGGAGCAAGGCTTCGTAAACCCCAAGTTTATCGATGGTTTCACGTGAAACGCCGAAGGCCTCGGCGAATGCGCCGGGCGTTGCGATATCGGCCGAACTGTCGCCCATCAGGCGGATTTCCGTGCTGGAGCCGCCTTGAGCTGAGCCAGAAGCAAAAGCAGGGCGGCGGGTGTGATACCGTCGATGCGGCCAGCCTGGGCGATCGTAGCGGGGCGGTGCTTTTCCAGCTTTTGGCGGACTTCGGTGGAAAGACCAGCCATGCCCGCGTAGTCCAGGTCCGCGGGGATGGCGAGCGCTTCATCTCGGCGCAGGGCAGCCACGTCCAGCTCCTGGCGGTCAATATAAGCTGCATAACGGGCATCGACGGCGACCTGTTCGGCAATGCCGGATGGAAGGGCGCCGATTTCGGGCCAGATGGCAGCGAGACGATCGAGCCCCACGTTCGGCAGCGCCAACAGCTCGAAAGCGGAGCGACGGCGGCCGTCGCGGTTGACCTCGAGGCCGTGGCGGCCGGCCTCGCTGGGGGTCAACGAAAGCGTCCGAAGCAGCGCGGTAGCAGACGTCAAAGCCGCGGATTTGGCTTCGAACGACGCTTGCCTTGCAGCACCAACACATCCGACCTCGATGCCGGTCCGGGTGAGGCGCTGGTCGGCGTTGTCGGCCCTCAGCCGCAGCCGGTATTCGGCGCGCGAGGTGAACATCCGATAGGGCTCGGTCACGCCGCGGGTGACGAGGTCGTCGATCATGACGCCGAGGTAGCCGTCGGCGCGGGAAATGACGAAATCGGGGTCGCGGCCTCCGGCGAGGATGGCGGCGTTGATGCCGGCGGCCAATCCCTGGGCGGCGGCCTCTTCGTAGCCGGTCGTTCCGTTGATCTGACCCGCGAGAAACAGGCCTGGCAAGCGCTTAACATGCAGGTGCGGGGTCAGCTCGCGCGGATCGACGTAATCGTACTCGATCGCGTAGCCGGGCCGCTTGATGACCGCCTTTTCCAGTCCAGGCATGGTGCGGATGAAGGCTTCTTGGACGTCCGCCGGAAGCGAGGTCGAAATGCCGTTGGGATAGACGGTGTCGTCGTCGAGGCCTTCCGGCTCAAGGAAAACCTGATGCGTGTCCCGGCCGGCAAAGCGGACGACCTTGTCCTCAATGGAGGGGCAGTAGCGTGGGCCGGTGGACGCGATCTGCCCGGAATACATGGCCGAACGGCCGAGGTTGGCGCGAATGATGGCGTGCGTCGCCTCGGTGGTGCGGGTGATGGCGCAGGTGACCTGCGGCGTCAGAATAGCCCCGGTTAGAAAGGAAAACGGGACCGGCGGGTCGTCGGCGGCCTGCTGCTCCAGGCTGTCCCAGTCAATCGAGGACTTGGACAGGCGGGCGGGAGTGCCAGTCTTGAGGCGGCCGAGGTGTAGCCCGAGGCCATAAAGGCGGTCGGACAGTTTGAGCGCGGGAGCCTCGTTAGCGCGACCGGCCGGGGTTTTCTCGTCGCCCAGATGGATCAGGCCGTTGAGGAAGGTCCCCGTGGTCAGCACGACGGCGCCGGCGGAAAGCTCACGGCCGTCGCCGGTGATTACGCCGCAAACGCGGTTGTTACGGACGATCAGGTCCTCGACGCCGCCTTCAACCACCTCAAGACTTGGTGTGGCGCGGATCGCGGCCTGCATGGCCTGGCGATAGAGCTTGCGGTCGGCCTGGGTGCGGGGGCCCTGGACGGCGGGGCCTTTAGATCGATTTAGAAGGCGAAACTGGATGCCGGCGGCGTCGGCAACGCGTCCCATAAGGCCGTCGAGGGCATCGACCTCGCGCACGAGGTGGCCCTTGCCCAAACCGCCGATGGCGGGGTTGCAGGACATCTCGCCGATCGTCGCGAACTTATGGGTGACGAGGGCCGTGCGCGCGCCCATGCGGGCGGCCGCTGCAGCCGCCTCGCAGCCGGCGTGGCCACCGCCGACAACGATTACGTCGAAATCCGAGCCGGTCATCCTGAACCTGTGAGAATTTAGGGCCGCAACGTATCCGGTGCGGGCGGCCGAATCAAAGGGCGGGCGGCTGGTTAAGGAAGTGTTTCACGTGAATCAGCCGGCGGAGCCAGTCGGTTACCGAATCGTTTCACGTGAAACACGGCACGGGCCGTTGGCAAGCGGGTTCAGGCTCGGATGGCACCGGATTGGTTAAGAGTGTGTTTCACGTGAATCATCCAGCGCCGGCTTGGTTAACGAGGTGTTTCACGTGAATCACCTCGGAGGGCGAATCAGGGTGACCAGTGGTTAACCAAACGTTTCACGTGAATCATCTCACTTGCCGATGCAGAAGCGGCCGAAGATCTCGCCAAGGACGTCCTCGACATCGATGCGTCCGGTGATGCGTCCGAGCGCGTTTGCGGCTTGGCGGAGGTCCTCGGCGCGCAGTTCATGCTCGGTCAGCGGCTGGTTCATGTATGTATTTAGTGAGTTCATGCACGCGTTAAGTTGCTGCCTGTAGCGTTCGCGGGTGATGGCCGGCGATTGCGAGACTCCGATGCGGGCGCGTGCCCGTTGGCCGATGGTGGCGACCAGATCGCGAAGGCCTGCGCCGGTGCGGGCGGAGATGCCGATCTCGCCCGGCTCAAGCGCGGCGCCGGGGATATCTATTTTGGTGCCGACAGCCTGGAGAATCTTATGCTCGCAAGCCGAAACATCAGGTGGCGGAAGGCTGCGCGCAGCCGTCGAATCATTGAGCCACAGCACCAGGTCGGCGTCGCGAGCATGGAGCATGGCTCTGCGGACACCTTCCTGCTCGACCTTGCTGGAGGACTCCCTGATGCCGGCGGTGTCGGAGAGGATGATAGGTAGACCATCCAGATCGAGACTCACCTGGATGACGTCGCGCGTGGTGCCTGCCTCCTCCGAAACGATCGCAGCCTCCCTGCGGGCCAGGGCATTCAGAAGGCTTGATTTACCTGCGTTAGGTGGGCCTGCGAGCACGACGCGGAAGCCGTCACGGAGGATCTCGCCGCGGTGGCCGTCGTCTAGGTGGGAGGCTATCTGGCGCCGCAGCTCGACGACGATGCCATGGGACTTTTCAACGGCGTCGCCGGCAACATCATCCTCGTCGCTGAAGTCGATGGCCGCTTCCATGAGGGCGCTGGCTTCGAGGAGATCCCGGCGCCAGCCTTCATAGAGGTCCGACAGGGCACCGCGCATCTGCGACAGGGCCTGGCGGCGCTGGCCTTCAGTTTCGGCATCTATGAGGTCGGCGAGGCCTTCGACCTGCGCGAGGTCGAGCTTGCCGTTGTCGAAGGCGCGGCGGACGAACTCTCCCGGCTCGGCGAGGCGGCAGTGAGGTTGGCGGGTGAGGGCAGCGAGTGTCGCCTTGACGATGGCCGGGCCGCCGTGGAGGTGGAGTTCCGCCATTTCCTCCCCGGTCTCGGTGCGGGGGGCTGCGAGCCAAAGGACCAGAGCATCATCGAGGGGTTCGCTGCTTTGGGGATCGCGGATGCGGCGGAGGGCGGCGTAACGGTTGGCGGGGCGCGGGGGTGCGATGACGTCAAGGATCGCCCCAGCACGCGGCCCGCTGATGCGCACGACCGCCACGCCGGCGCGGCCCGGGGCGGTCGACAGTGCGAAGATGGTATCCCGGTCAGCCATGGGTGGCGTTCGTTGGCTTTGCAGTTCCAGGCACAGTGCCCGTGATGGCAAAGATTGTGGTTGGTTCGTGCATGTCCTTAGCTAGCAGGATGCGCGTTAAGGCCCCATCTTAGCCGCGAGCCCAGCCAGTGGCTCGCGAACAAGGGGGGCTATGAGCCTGAACCGCCTCGATAGAGAAACGAGCCCCTATCTCCTGCAGCACAAGGACAACCCTGTCCATTGGTGGGCGTGGGGACCGGATGCGCTCGCCGAGGCCAAGCGCACGGGCAAGCCCATCCTGCTGTCGGTAGGCTACGCCGCCTGCCACTGGTGCCACGTGATGGCGCACGAGAGCTTCGAGGACGAGGCGACGGCGGCGGTGATGAACGAGCTGTTCGTCAACATCAAGGTCGACCGGGAAGAGCGGCCCGATATCGACGCCGTCTACATGGGCGCGCTGCATGCACTGGGGCAGCAGGGCGGATGGCCGCTTACGATGTTCCTCGACAGCGAGGCGCGGCCCGTTTGGGGCGGCACCTACTTTCCAAATACGGACCGGTACGGGCGGCCTGCGTTCACCGACGTGCTGAAGCGCGTCGCAGCGGTGTTCCGCGACGAGCCCGAGAAAGTCGCCGACAGCGCCATGGGGCTGACGGCCGCACTGACGCACAAGGCGCCAGCATCGGCAGGCCCGGTCATTGACGACAAGCTGCTGAAGGATCTCACGCAACGGATGGTGCCGGCCGTCGATCCAGTGCACGGAGGCATGCAGGGTGCGCCGAAGTTTCCGCAGTGGAGCTTCTTCTGGCTGCTTTGGCGTGGGGGCATTCGCTACGATCACGCGCCTGCACGCGAAGCCGTGGTGCGCACGCTCGACAACATCTGCCAGGGCGGCATCTACGATCATCTCGGAGGTGGGTTTGCGCGCTACTCGGTGGACGAATACTGGCTGGTGCCGCACTTCGAGAAGATGCTCTACGACAACGCGCTGCTCATCGACCTGATGACGGAGGCGTATCGCGAGACAGGGTCGCCGCTTTACCGGGCGCGCGTCGCGGAGACGGTGCAGTGGCTCGAGCGCGAGATGATCGCGGAAGGCGGCGGCTTCGCAGCTTCTCTCGATGCCGACTCGGAAGGCGAGGAAGGCAAGTTCTACGTCTGGTCGCTGGACGAGGTGCTCGGAGCGCTCGGGGCGGACGACGGGCGCTTCTTCGCGCAGGTCTACGATGTGACGGCGGATGGCAACTTCGAAGGTCACAACATCCTCAATCGGCTGAGCCGTCTGCCACTTCGCAGCGAGGAGGATGAGGCTCGCCTTGCGGGGCTTCGAGCCAAGCTGCTCAGCGTTCGCGACAAGCGCGTGCGTCCCGGATGGGACGACAAGGTGCTGGCGGATTGGAACGGGCTGATGATCGCGGCGCTGGCGCGCGCGTCGGCGATCTTCGAGCAACCGGCGTGGCTGGCGCTAGCGCAGCGCGCATTCGACTTCGTCGCGACGCACATGTCGCGCGAGGGACGGTTGCTGCACAGCTATCGCGATGGTCGCGCGAAGGCGCCGGCAACCGCAAGCGACTACGCGAACATGGTCTGGGCTGCGGTTCGCCTGCACGAGGCAACGGCCGATCCGCGCTACATCGAGCAGGCAGTCGCCTGGGTCGACGTGCTGGACCGGCACTACTGGGTTGCAGACGAATGCGGATATGCAACTTCTGCCGACGATACACGTGACGTCATCGTGCGACTGAAGCCCGGCACCGACGACGCGACGCCAAATGCCAACGCGATCATGCTTTCGAACCTTTCTGCGCTTTCGATCATAACTGGAGAGGGCCGTTTCGCGGATCGTGCGAGCGCTGTGCTCGCTGCATTCGCTGCTGATGTGGGGCGCAATATTGTCGCACATACCGGGTTGCTCGCTGGCGCGTTCGGGCTGATAGCGCCGCAACAAGTCGTTGTGGCCGGTCAACATCTTGCGGGGGGCGAAGAACTGATGGAGGTCATCAGAAGTATTTCTTTGCCGGGCGCTCTCTATTACGGTTTGTCTGCCGAAGCGGATGGCGCTGCGTTGTCGGGCCTCCGCGATAAGAACCCTGTTAACCGGCTTGCGACAGCTTACGCGTGCCTTGGTCCGCAGTGCTCGCTGCCCCTGACAGAGCCGGCTGAGCTCACCAGGGTGCTGAAAGAACAACGTAGTTTGTAAACAAGCTCATCACGCGTGAGGTGTCATCCTGAAAGCAGGTCTCGCAGCGTCGTCAGTGCCGACAGCGCCGAGTTCGACAACCAACTGCAGATGGATGAGTGAGTTGCGACTGGCCGCGTGCAGCCTCTGATCGGAGAACAGCTGATGTCAGCACTACGCACGATCGTGCGCTACGGATACGCCCCGTTCATGATGCTGGGCCTCACTGCCGGTGCATACTGGGTCGTATCCGAGCTGGTCGTCGCGCAAGGGAACACATGGGCTTACCTGCTCATCGTGCCGCTGATCGTCGTCGCTTACGTCACCGCGTTCGCCGCCGAGAAGATCGCGCCCTTCTACGACGACTGGAACGATCACCACGAGCACGCGGACAACAAGACGAACTTCTTCCACATCCTCGTCTACGAATACCAGGCGACGGTAGGCGTGCTGCTCATTCCGGTGATCTGCTGGCTGTTCCCGTTCCAGGGCCTTTGGCCGACCGAGTGGCCGATGTGGGCCCAGGTCATCATGGCATTCGTATTCGCCGACTTCGCCTTCATGATGATGCATTGGCTGAGCCACAAGTGGGGCCCGATGTGGCGCCTGCATGCCGTGCATCACGGGGTCGGCCGGCTCTATGGATTGAATGGCGTGCTCCGCCATCCGCTGCATCAGGCGATCGACATGATCATCGGCAACATGCCGCTGGTGATCATCGGCATGCCGGCGCCGGTGGCAGTCGTGCTGGGCTTCCTCATCACCGTGACACTGATCGTGCAGCACTCGAATGTCGATGCGCGGCTGGGACCGCTGCAGAAGCATCTGTCGATCGGGCGAATCCACCATCTGCATCACGTGAACTGGGGCACGGAAGGCGACTGCAATTTCGGCCTTCTGTTCACCGTTTGGGACCGCGTGTTCGGGACGTTCCACGAGCAGCCGCCGCGGCCGATCACGGCCAAGGACATGGGCGTCGACGAGTTGCCGAATTTCCCCAAGGGCTATATCGAGCAGGTGCTGCTGCCGCTGTACTACAAGCCGGGGCAGGGTGAGCCGGAGCGGTATCGCAAGACCCCCCAGGCTGCGCCCTCTCCGCTGACGCCGGCGCAGGAGGCCCGCCGGATCGTCGACGCGGCCGAGTGACGTTGCAGCCCTCCGAGGACGAATGACCGCGCCCAAGTTTTCGATATTCGACATCACGACCGTCGAACCAGAGCACGATGCTCCAACCGCCGATCGGCTCATCTCAGGCGATCCAAAATTCCGTTGCTGGAACCTGGAGGATCGCGACGGCAATCTGTTCGCCGGCGTTTGGGAGGCGACGCCGGGAAAGTGGCGCATCGCCTATGACGAGTGGGAGTTCGTCCACGTTCTTGCCGGCGTCTCGGTCATCACGGAGGACGGAGGCGAGGCGCGCACGGTCAAGGCCGGCGACAGCTTCATCATCCGGCCCGGCTTCAAGGGCACTTGGGAAGTGATCGAGACGACGCGCAAGGAATACGTGATCAAGGCCTGAGGTCGCGGCACACTCGGTTTCCGGCGTGGTCATCCGTATTCTTCGTCATGGCCGCGCAGGCGGCCATCCACGCAAGTCACCGCTTGTTCAACGGCCCGGTTGTCGCTCGACGTCGGCAGAGCCAAACCGAATTTCACCCGTCGAGGGGTCGAAGAGATTCGACCATTCGGGGTTCATGGCCTGGATCAGGCGCACCTTCCAGGCGCGCTTCCACTTCTTGAGCTGCGTCTCGCGGCGGATGGCGTCGTCGAAGGTCTCATGAAACTCGTAGTAGACCAGATGCTTCACTCCATATCGCTTGGTGAAACCCGCGAACAGGGCCTGGTCATGTTCCGCCATGCGGCCGTGAAGGTCGCCGGTTACGCCGACGTAAAGCACTCCGTTCGGCTTACTTGAGAGGATGTAGACGCGGGGCTCCTTCATTCGCGCGATAGTTCCTGAAGCGCGGTGCCTGGGCAAGCTGGCGTGGATAGCCGCCTGCGCGGCCATGACGGGGTGGGGGCGGGGGCGGAATGCCCTCGAGCGCAAGACGGAGTAGGGAGGGCCGCCGGGTCGCCACCAGGAGAGAGAGCGCAAACAAAGAGGGCCGCTGCGAAGCGGCCCTTTTCTGTTTCATGTGAATCAGTTGTG
>CAZBPM010000028.1:0-50759 GCA_964493785.1 uncultured Hyphomicrobium sp.
GGTTGAGGTGATTCCCCCGCTCTCGGCCCTTGCGCTGGACAATGACAAGGTCCGCCTCCTCCAGACCCTTCAGATGCTGCATCACCGTGCAGCGGTCCCGCCCCGGAAATTGGCTGCACAACTCGCCCGTGGTTCGCGGATGCTCCTTCAGCGCATCCAGAATTTCCCGGCGCGTCGAGGCAGCTAAGGCCTTGAAAACACGATCGTCTGTTTCACAGATTGACATGTTATAAGTTGATAACATAATCGGCAGGTAACCGGGAGTGAAATCATGCAACTATCGTTCAGCGTTTCCGCGCGCATCGCTAAGCCCGTTTCCGAGGTCTTTGAGGCAGTAGCCGATCCCGCGAAGCTCTCCCGCTATTTCACCACTGGCGGTGCAAAGGGCAGGCTTGAGACCGGCGCCACCGTCATGTGGGACTTTCACGATTTCCCCGGGGCCTTTCCGGTCGAGGTCGTCGATGTGGAAAAGGACCGCCGGATCGTCCTGCGCTGGGAGGCCAACGAGGGACCGGAGCCGCATGGCGAAGGATCCCCGCCCGCCTCGCCGTATCAAACGACGGTGACCATGACCTTCGAGCCTTTGGACGACGGCCGGACGCTCGTCACCATCAGCGAGGAAGGCTGGCGCCCGACGCCTGGCGGCCTCAAAGCCTCCTACGGCAACAGTCAGGGCTGGATGCACATGCTATGCGCCCTGAAGGCCAACATTGAATACGGCATCAATTTACGCGATGGCATGTTCAAGTGACCCCGGCGTTGGCCCGGTGTAACTGCATTGGCGACAGCTTACATGCGTGGAGTCTCCAACACCGCGACGGAGTCCCATGCTGCGCCCCGATCCGATCCATGAACTCCCCGCGATTCCCGTGCACGACGTCAGCCCCGACTTCCCGCTCGAGACCCTCGAACTGGAGGGCGCACGCGCCGACGCTCTGATCGAAGGCGCCACCATGGGCGTCCCGAGGGCGGCACTTAAGGCCCTCGATGCCGTATCCCGACGCTGGCTGGTGAAGCAGGGCAGCGTCCACCTGCGCGAGATCGACGCCATCGCCCAACGGCTCGGCCGGCCGGGTGCCTACTTCCTCTCGGTCAACTACGAATGGGGCTGCACGTGCCGCGTCGCTCCTTCGCCGGACGGCACCAGCGCCCGCCTCGTCCGCGTGCTCGACTGGGTCACCCATGGACTTGGCCGCTACGTCATCGCCGCCCGCGTCGCCGGTCGTTCAGGTTCATTCGTGGCCCTCACCTGGCCCGGTTACACCGGAGTGCTGCAGGCCATGGCCCCCGGCCGTTTTTCCGGCGCCCTCAACCAGGCGCCGATGCGGCCGCGCGTTGGGAACTATCACATCGACTGGGCCATCAACCGACGCCGCGTCTGGCGCATGACGCACATAACGCCGGCCCATCTCCTGCGCGAAGTGTTCGAGACGGCGGCTTCGTTCGCCGATGCAAAGTGTATGCTGGCCGAGCGGCCGATCTCGACGCCGGCCATCTTCTCGCTGGCGGGCTTAAAGCCTCACGAGACCGTAGTGATCGAGCGCACCGAGACCGACGCCCACGTTCACGAGGGCTGCAACTCGGTTGCCAACCACTGGCAGGCGCCGGGATGGCGCGGCCACACGCGCGGCATCGACAGCGCCGGCCGGGCCTGCCAGATGCACGGCGTGCCGACCGACTTCGACCCGGACTTCGCCTGGCTGCGGCGCCCCATCCTCAACTGGAACACCCGCCTCGCCCTCGTCGCGGACGCGGCCGAGGGCAGGCTTGTTGCCCGCGGCTACGAGGTCTTGGGCCACACCGCGGCGCCGGCAACGGCGCCGCTCGATCTTTCCAGTTGAGCCATCGAATCGTCTTCTGGCGCACCTAACGACCCAGCACCTCCGCCGTGACATCGAGCGCGCGGATGATTTCGTCCGGCGTGAACTCGCTCGTCATGAAGAAGCGCAGCCGCGCAGCGTTCACGGGCACGCCCGGCGACATGATCAGCGACGCGTTGATGCCGCGCTCCAGCACCGATGAAACCGCCTTTGCCGCTCGCGTCGTCGCCCCGACCATGACCGGTAGCATTCCGATGCCGACCGACCGTCCGGTGTCGAGCCCGCGAACCTTCGCTTCGCGCAGGAACAGCGCGCCGTTGGCGTGCAGCCGTGCCACGCGATGCGGCTCGCGCTTCACCACGCGCAATGCCGTCAGCGCGGCAGCGGTCATGCTGGGCGGCAGTCCGACCGAGAACACGAACCCGGGCGCCGAGTACCGCAGCGCGTCGATGAGATCCCGACTACCGGCGATGTAGCCGCCGCACGAGGCATATGCCTTGCTGAGCGTGCCCATCCAGATGTCCACGGCGTCGCCCGGCACACCGGCGTGCTCCGCCAGCCCTGCGCCCGTCCGGCCGAGCACGCCGCACCCATGCGCATCATCGACCATCAGCCACGCGCCGTAGCGCTCCTTGATCTCGACGACGCGAGCAAGGTCGGGAATGTCGCCCTCGGTTGAGTAAAGCCCTTCGATCACCACGAGCGTGTTTTTGTATTTAGTGCGCTGCTCGCGCAGGATCGTTTCGAGCTGATCGAGCCGGTTGTGCTTGAACGTCATCGTCTTGGCGCCCGACAGCCGCATGCCGACCACGGCGCTGTTGTGCACGAACTCGTCGTGCACGATGACGTCGTCCGCCGTCATGATCGTGCCGATCGTCGAGACGTTGGCGGCGTGGCCGCTGACGAACGTGAGCGCCGCATCGACGCCGATCGTCTGCGCGATCTCGTTCTCCAGCTCGCGGTGCAGCGGCGTGTCGCCTGACACCATCCGGCTCGCCGACACGGATGTGCCGTAGGCGTCTATAGCCGCCTTTGAGGCTGCGATCATTTCCGGGTGCTGGCTGAGGCCGAGATAGTCGCACCAGGCGAAATTGAGCACCGGCTTGCCGTCGATCAGCGTGTGCCGCCCCTGCGGCCCCTCCGTCGACCGGAAGAACGGGTTCTTGATCCCGAGCAGCGCGCCGAGGTTCTCGTGGGTCTTGATGGCCTTGTATTCCGGCAGCGACGAGAACGGGCTCGCGACGAGGTCGCGGTCGAGACGGGCACGCAGCTTGTTCAGCGTTTGCGGCATGAAGTTCATGGCGATTACTCCTGGCTACGCGCGGCGCCGCCGCGCCGGATTGTCAGAATCTGGCGTAGACGCCGAGGTGGAAATCGAAGTTGCCTTCATCGTCGGAAGATGGCTGCGCACTCGAGCTCGTCTGCTGGCCGTCTGCCATCAGATGGCCAGCGCTCGCGAGAGCTGAGAAATCATCATCGCGCGCGGCGCCGCCGAACGGATGTCCAAGAAACGGAGCCTGATTGTCGAATGCTTCTGCAGATACGCTCATTGAAACTCTCCCTGTTCTTGCGTCCGCTGCGTGCGGCTCGCTTAAGAGAGAGTTTTAAGAAAATGCCGGGCCGCGGACTGTTCCGGCCGGAACAGTCCGCCCCCTGTTGAGATCTGCGTCAGGACGAGGTCTCGCTGCGCGACTTGCCGGACCAGTCGACGTTGAGTGTTGCGAACATCACCACGGCGAGCATTGCGAAGCCGCCTATTGCACCCGCAAGCAGCGCATAATCCTCCAGCTGCAGGATCATGTAGAGCAGGCCATAGAGCGCGAGGAATACCCCGCCCATGACGAGCCCTTTGGAAAGGCTTCGCTGCACCGTCGCGACGTACGCCGATATGAGCCCGCCCGTCGACGCCGCCGCAATGACATAGGCGTAGAGGAACCCGATCTGTTCGGCCAACGACAGCAGCAGGATGTAGAAGAACGTCATCGCCAGGCCGACCAGCAGATACTGCACCGGATGCACCTGTCGACTTGAGCCCACTTCCAGCACGAACACGGCCATGAACGCCGTCGCGAGGAACATCAGCGCGTACTTCGCCGCCCGCGTTACGAGCTGATAGAAATCGACCGGCACGAAGAAGCGCACGCCGAACGCATAGTTCTGCATCCGCTCCAGCGGCTGTTCGGCGAGGCTCCACGATTGCGGCACGCTGCGCGCAAGATGCGGGATCTGCCAGGCGGCCGAGAACGAGCCGGGCTCGACCGCGCGCTCGTTCGGAAGGAACGCACCCATGAAGCTTGGCGCACTCCAGTCGGATGTGATGTTGAGGCTGGTTTCCCGCGCCACCGGCGCGAAGCTCAGTTCCGACGAGCCATTGAGCGTCAGTGAGAACTTGAAGTTGAATGCTTTGATCCCCGAGGGACCTGTGGTGTCGGGGCCTGTCGTTGCGAAAAGCCCTGCCGCCGGCGCCAGGCGCACGTGGATACCTTCGCCCTGGATGGCTGGAACGCCGATGCTCGGCTCGAAATTAAGCTGTTCGCCGCCGTTGATGGACATCGACGCCGCGGTCTTCAGCCCGGAGACGTCGCTGATTGCCACCGCGAGCACGGCATCCCTCCAGCGGATCGACTGCACGTCCGCCGCCACCTCGGCCAAGTCAGGCGCCGCGAAGCTACCCTCGAAATCTAGAAGCCCGGTATAGACCGCAACGTCGTAGATCGACCGGTGCAGCACCTTCGTCGTCGCGTTGCCGTTGATCTTGAGTGTCTGCGGCAGGAACACGGCGCGCCGCTCGACGATATCCTCGATGCGCTTGTCGCCATCGTTGGTGAAGCGCTTCACCGTATACGGCACGATCAGCAGCGGGCCGTCGATGTACTGCGCGCGCCCCCATTCGCTGGCGACGCTCTGTTGGACGCTAGCCGCGCGGCTCTCGCGCTCGCTGACGAGCCCCCACACCAGCAGGAGGGGTATGGTCATCACAAGTATCAGTCCGCAGATCAGGAAAAATTTGAAACCGGGGCTGGCGAGCAGGCGCCCTAGCCCCGCGGAAAGGCTTTCCAATTTAAATCTCCGCTACGAGCAATGTCGTACGGAGAAAAACTCAGGGCCATGGCGCGAACAAGTCAGCAAATAGGCGGCAGAAGCGGAAGCTTCCGGATCCGCCTACGCACTCAAGCACTGACAGCGCACTGGTCGGCCAACACCTCGTCGGTCCAGATCTTGAACGTCGTGAGGGTGTGTGGACCGAAGGTGTTGATCAGCGGAACGTCCGTTGCGTCCCGGCCCCGCGCCACCACGATGCGGCCGATCCGCGGCTTGTTGTGGCGCGCATCGAACGTGTACCACCTGTTGCCGAGGTAGACTTCCACCCAGGCACTGAAGTCCATCGGCGCCGGGTCCTTCGGCACGCCGATGTCGCCGAGATAGCCGTTGACGTACCGTGCCGGGATGTTGAGGCAGCGGCAGAATGCGATCAGAAGGTGGGCGAAGTCGCGGCACACGCCGATCTTTTCGTCGAACGCTTCGAGTGCTGTGCGCGTCGACCGCGCATGCTTGTACCCGAAGGTGATGTGGTTGTGTACGTAGTCGCAGATCGCCTCGACCCGCGTATAGCCGGGCTTCATGCCGCCGAACAGATCCCACGCAACCTGGCTGAGCCGGTCGGTCTCGCAGTAGCGGCTGCCAAGCAGGAAGGTGAGCAGGTGATGAGGCAGTTGCTCCACCGGCACCTCCTGCGCATCGCGCGACACCTCGTCGGGCCTGCCCGAGTCGACAATCACGCCGTCGATGCGCATCACCGTTTCGCCGGCTGGCGCCATGAGACGACGGCATTGATTGCCGAAGCCGTCCAGGTACGGCATCGACGGTGTCGAGGGATGGACTTGGAACGGCGCTTCTGTGTTTACGTCGGGGCGCCGCTCGGGATGGACGTCGAGCAGGCAGATCACCGGGGTCGCTCTTGGGACTGCAATGGCAATCTCGAAGCCGTAATTGATGAGCATGTTTGAAGGTCCTCTTCGCGAGGTCAGTAACGCGCGCATACACCGCGCGGTTCCACTGAGTGCGGATGATGACGCGACGCGAAGTCGTTCATCGAGCAGCTGATCTTCTTGCCTCATCCTAACACTCGGGCCTGGTCTGAAGCATCGCTGAAAGCGCCCGGCGGCGATCTAAATGCATGCATTCAGCTGCCTGAATAATCGGCACACGGCGTTCGGATAAGGTTGACATTGCGCAAATCCCGTCTCATGTTTCTGTCATGACAGAAACGACAGGAAGATATCGCCAGTTGCCGGTGCCGGTGGAGCGCTTCGTCCTGCACTGGGGCGAAATGGGCTCGAGTTGGGGCGTCAATCGCTCCGTGGCCCAGATCCACGCCCTCCTTTATCTGAGCGAAGAGCCCATTTCCGCCGAGGAGATTGCCGAGCGTCTGGTCATGGCCCGCTCGAACGTGTCCAACAGCTTGCGCGAGTTGCTGTCCTGGAACCTGATCCGCCGCGTCCACGTGATGGGCGACCGGCGCGACTTCTACGAGGCCGAGTCCGACGTCTTCGAAATGGTTCGGCGCATCGCCCAGGAGCGTAAGGCGCGCGAGATCGATCCTGCCATCGCGGTGCTCCGCGCCAGCCTCGCCGAGGCCAAGGCTGATTCATCGACCGGGCCTGGCGTGCGCAAGCGCATTGCCGCGATGTTGGATTTCACCGAGGTGGTCGACCGCAGCTTCGGCGAGATCATGCAACTGCCCGCCCCGACGTTGATGCGGCTCATCCGTATGGGCGGCGCAATCGTGCGCTTTGTCGGCAAGTCTGCGCGCAAGCCGCGCGCGCAGCGGACGGCGTGAATGGAGGTGTCCCATGTCTACAGCAGGGCAATCTCTCGCGAAGCAGCGTCAGCCCCACGACGGCTTGGACGCTCCTGACATCCACCCGGCGGTCCCGTCGACGCCCTCGACCGCGATCGACGACCTCCGCTTTCGAATCCTCGTCGGAGAGGCCGCCTGGGCCCAGCTGCCCGAGGCCGTACAGCGGCGATTTTCCAAGCGGCTCGCACCAGGTGACACCATCGTCTATCGAGGCGAGGTATTGAGCACGACGCTGTCGCGCACCGGCCGCGTGCTCGCCTTTCTCGCGCGTGCCATCGGCGCGCCGCTGCCGCTGACCAACGGGGCGACCGGCCCCGCGCTCGTGATCGTCAGCGAGGACAAGGATCTGGGCGGACAGTGCTGGCTCCGGATATACAACCGTCCGGGTCGCTTCCCGCAGGCGATCCACTCGGCCAAGCGCTTCGGCGGGGCGACGGGCCTCGAGGAATACGTCGGCTATGGCATCGGCATGGCGCTGCGGGTGACGGTCGAGGAGCGCGCCCTCGTCTTTCGCTCAGCCGGCTACTTTCTGGCGCTGGGCCGGCATCGGCTTACGCTGCCACGGCTGTTGGCGCCCGGTCAGATGACCATCCAGCACACCGATCTCGGGGGCGGCGCGTTCGCCTTCTCGCTGGAACTGGCCCACCGTGTGGCCGGCCGTCTTGTCAGCCAGCTTGCCCACTTCCGCGATCCATGAATCTCTCGCGCGCCATCATTGTCCCGGTTAGTATCGCGCCATGACTCGTCGCTCCGTCCGCTTGATCTGGCTTCTGACTGGCATCTGCCTTGTGGGCGGCGTTATCGCCAGCGCCGCGGTGTGGCTGGGTGCGCCCGATCGGCCCTGGCAGGCCGCTGTCCAGGAGCTCTCGACGTTGCTGGACGTCATGGCCCTGCTTCTGTGGATGGGCATATTCGCCATCTATTGGTCTCGCCGCCGCTCGTAGGCAGCCCCGGAATCAGCCGCACCGCAAAAAAAGCAGCGCGCCGGAACACCCCGCGGGTTCCGACGCGCTTCTCAAGTCGCAATCCCGAGAGACGGGGAGGGATCGCGATTTATTCAGTCGACAGGGAAGGCAACCTTGAAGTCGACCGGCTCCGGCTGGACTGGAGCCGGCGAAGGCGCCGTCACATGCGCATCGTCTTGCGGACGCGAACGTACCTTCTGCGAATAATCGACTTCGCAGAACTCCAGCGTGCCATTGGCAGTACCGGTGTCCTCGTTCACGGTCATTTTCGCGGGCGCTGCAACCTGCGCCAGTGCAGCGGCATCTACGTCGACTTCCTCGACGACGCAGCGAACCCGCAGGTCATAGAGAATGCGCGACACCTTTCGGCCGGCCTTCTCGGCCTCGCCCGTAACGCGCTGCGTCTCGGCTCTGATCTTAGCCAGTGCAGCCCGCGCCGGAGCGCTCTTGTTGACGTTCTCTGGGTCGGTCGCTGCGGCCGGAGTCTGTGCTCCGCCCGTGGCGTCATCGATTACGGTCCATTCATAATTGCCCGGCTCTGTTGGTCCGGACTGATCTGCACGGTACGCATTACTTGTCCGCGGCAATTCCTCGGCACTCGCGGGAAGCGATGCCAGCAGAAATGCAAAAGCGAGACAAAACGCTTTCAATTTACCACCTCATTACATTCAAGCGGCGACCCCCATTTGCTAGCATGGCAACATCTGGGCAACTAACGCGCCGTTGCCCTTTTGCACGCTATGCACATGCCCCCGGAAATTGTGCATTCCCCTTCGAATTGCCTTTTTGGCAGTATCTGCACCTCGAAAAAGACTCTCGACGACCAAAAACAAATCACGTATTTGCAATGTGTTAACCAGCATCGGATGAGATTTCATGCTGGGTTCCGTGATTTGGGGGCAGTGAGATGACCGAAGCACTGAAGCTGGTTGCAGCCGAATACGCCGTGGCGTGCAGAGACAAGGTTGAAAGCGTCGCGCGCGCGCATGATCGCCATTGGTGGGCCGGCGTCGGCCTTTATCTCTGGTCGGCATTCCTATTCGGAAACGTGGTGGGCGAGGTTTGGCGCCTCGTGACTCCCACCATTATCTGATCGTGGTAATTGAAGACGTTTCCGCCCGGAAAACAAAAAAGCGCGGCGTTTGAAACGCCGCGCAGATGAGCCGTCGTGCCGTGGCCGTCTAGGGTATCAACCGAAGCGCCGCGTGAGCGAGTTGATCTCGTATTTCAGAGCCTCGAGCCGGGCGCACATATCGATGTAGTCCTGCCGCCGCGCATCTCTCTCTTCACGCGTCGGCTCCCGGTCGAGGTCGTCGAAGCGATGCACGATGCAATCGCAGCTCCGCTCCACCATCATGACCTCGTCCTTAAGTCGCTCGCGAGCGATGAGCTGTTCGAGTGATTGCGTATCCAGCATGATGGCCTCCGCTCCAGCGCCTGCAACTTGTTGATTGAGGCATTCTGCTGTCGGTGCGCTTGGCGCAGCCAGTTGTAGTCGGGACTTATCCCCGCAATCCCCTGCCGGTGTTTCACCGGGAACAGCCTGCCGTGCTGCCCTCTTATAGAAAGGAGCCCAGGACAGCAGGAGGACACCCACATGTCGGACATCATCGGACTTTTGACGGACACGAGCGGCTGCAAGGTCGTGGTACGCGGCGGCGAGATCTACTTGGAGCCAGCCAGCGCCGGCCAATAAAGTCGCAAACGCGCGTGCGCTCGGTGCGTGCGATCCAGCATCCAAATGTCGCATAATTGCCCAGTGGATAACGCGCGCCCGCCGCCCGGCGGACCAATCGCCGCCTAAGATTGCGGGCATCTCTGAAGACAGGTTGAATGGTTGCTTATGGAGTGAGCGATGTCCGAGCGTTTCAAGCGGCGCCTCGCTATCGTGCGCGAGCGCATTGAAGAGTTGGAGCAGACCGCGAGCGGCGATCGAGCGATCGTCTTTATATCGGAAGCCCGCCAGGAACTGCGCGAGCTGTACGTTGAAGCCGAGTATCTGGAAGCGCTAGCCGCTTAGAGTGCCGGCACGACCTCTCCCCCAAATTCGCCCTTACCAGCGCGCACGAATGATCGGCGCGCTGGCTCGATCCTGAACTTATCCCTGCTCTGAGCGGAACGATTCGCCGGCATCATCCGTTGATGTGCGGAGAGTTGACGTTGAGATTTTTGGGAGGGATCGATGGACCTGGTGCATATCATAGTTGTTTTGATCGTCGTTGGCGTGGCCCTTTGGCTGGTCAACAACTACGTCCCGATGGACGGCAAGATCAAAAACATCCTCAACATCGTCGTCGTGATTTTCGTCGTGATCTGGCTGCTGCAAGGCCTCGGACTGCTCGGTTCGCTGCGCATCAACTAGTCACAGGCTACCGCACACCGGCTGCACGAATGCGTTGTTGCTTTTGCTCAGCCGCGCGGTGATGCTCGGCGTAGCGCGGGAGGCAGACGATGCTTGAAGCTTGGTTCTCTACACTCTTGCTCGTTGTTGAAAGCCACAACGTCATAGCGCTGCGAATGTTGAAGTTTGCCAGTGGCGACGCAGATGCTCGCGCAGAGGCGGCTATGATGGTGGATGAAAAGTTCGCCGCCGCTCTCGAAGCGCACGCAACGCTATGGACCGGAGGCACGGCTGCTGCTGTCGTCGAGCGATACCGTGAGCGCGTGTCAGAGAATGCCAAGCGGCTGATGGCCTGAAGCAGGCGGCCGTCTCAAAAATCAAAAATAGTGTGTCACAAGAAAATAGCCTCGCGCCAGTAAGAATATTGGCGCGAGGGCTTTACTGCTAACGAGACAACGGTGACGCGCTTAGAGGAGGCGCAGGTTCACCGCAGACGCCTTGCCATTGCGGCCCGTCTCGGTCTCGAAAGAAATCTTCTGACCTTCATTGAGGTTGCTAAGCCCTGCGCGCTCTACTGCCGAGATGTGCACGAACACGTCATTGCCGCCGTTATCCGGCTGAATGAAGCCGAAGCCTTTTTGACCATTGAACCACTTGACGATGCCTTGAGCCACGAGAAGTCCTACCTATTGGGGGTTAAGCGTCCATCATCTGGACCAGCCTTTGTCGTGCAACAGAGGATCACGGTCAAGGCTGCCGGTTAGTATGAGCTGATTTGGGCCGTTCTGCGATACAGCCTCTTGCCAGCGCCGCAGGCGTGACCTAATACCCCGCTTCGCTCCCAAATCAGGGCGTTCGAAGCTACTTTGCTCCGGGCCGGTTCTTGGGGTTTGCGGGTGATTTTGATGACTCCACAGTCTTTGGCGCGGGCGCCAGATAAGGCTGGAGTGCAGTAACCCCCTGCAAACGCTGGCGAATGGAGAGGTGGCTGAGTGGCTGAAAGCACCGCACTCGAAATGCGGCATACTCGCAAGGGTATCGTGGGTTCAAATCCCACCCTCTCCGCCAAAAAGATGGCCGCAGATGTTGGCCAATGTCCGCAAAAGCCCTTGTGAACTAAGTATTTTCAGCATTGAGTGTTCGTCCGTATTCGTGCCCAGAAGTCCCAATAAAGGCGTTCATGTTGGGGTGAATGTTGGGGTGCAGGATGGCTCGCGCTATCAATCGGCTGAGTACACGAAAAATTTATTCGATCACAAAGCCGGGCCGCCATGCGGACGGCGGGGGATTGTATCTTGTTGTCGACAAGGGCGGCGCGAAGCGCTGGGCCTTTTTATACCGGTGCAGGCTCACTCAGCGCATCCGTGAGATGGGGCTGGGCGGCGCGACCAGTGTCTCCCTGGCGTCGGCTCGTGACAAGGCTGCTCAGGCTCGTGGCCAATTGGCCATAGGCACAGACCCCATTGCAAGCCGCTCCAAGCCCTTCAGCAAGACAACGTTCGGTGAGATGGCCGAACAGCATGTCGCTGCGATGGCGCCGGGTTGGCGCAACGAGAAGCATGAGAAGCAGTGGCGCAGTACGATCAAAACGTATTGCCACGCGATAAGTGACCTGCCCGTGGACGTGGTGGCAACAGAGCACGTCCTGTTAGTTCTGCAACCAATTTGGCAGCGCGTACCCGAGACGGCGAGCCGGGTCCGGTCACGCATCGAGCAGGTGCTGGATGCCGCCAAGGCGAAAGGAATCCGAAGTGGTGAGAACCCCGCCCGTTGGCGCGGCCATTTGGATATGCTGCTCCCTTCGCGCAAGCGTGTGCGCAAGGTCAAACACCACGCCGCTCTCCACTACCGCGAGCTGCCGGCATTCATGTCGACGCTGCGTGCCCGCGACGCGCTCGCGGCGCGGGCACTAGAGCTGTTGATTCTAACCGCCACGCGCACTGGCGAGACGCTTGAGGCCGCCCGCGACGAGTTCGACCTTGCGTCGTCAGTTTGGACAATTCCCGCGGAGCGGATGAAGGGCGGCAAGCAGCATCGCATCCCGCTAACGCCACGCTGCATCGAGATCGTCAATGAGTTGTCAGAGGTGCGCCAGAGCGATTTCGTATTCCCCGGCACGAAACCAGGACGCCCGCTGTCGCAGACGTCGATGCTCATGCTGCTTCGGCGTATGGGACTTGGTTACGTCGTCACCTCGCACGGCTTCCGCTCAACGTTCAAGGATTGGGCTTCAGAGTGCACGTCTTTCTCCGGCGACGTGGCGGAGGCAGCGTTGGCGCATGCGGTATCCGACAAGGTGGAAGCTGCCTATCTGCGGGGAGATTTTTTTGAGAAGCGGCGCAAACTGATGGCTGAGTGGGCCAGCTACTGCATGGCTGGTGACGACACTGGAGTGAACCAGTGAGCCGCCGCACGCTGCATAAGCTCTACCAGCCCGCATTTGTAGAACAGCTTCGGAAGACGGGTCATCGGGGCAAGCCGGAATTCGACGATGACCGGCTCGTGAAAATAGAAGTTGTGTTGCTCTACACGGCCACTCTCACCGGTCGAGATCCCGTCATCTGGGATGTGTTCGAGCAGATCAGCCGCATCGCTGAGGCGGGCCGTGACTTGAGTGATTTAATCAGCGACTACCTCGACGGCGTAGAGTTCGGGCCGCCAAGCTTGCCGGGCGTGGACGACCCAGAGAGCTTGATCGTCACGTTGCGTGCGATGGCATCCGCAATCGACACCCGCACCGTCGAAATGGGCTGTAACCCCGAGCGAAGGGGCCGACGCAGTGAGCGCCCGACGATCAAGCTCATGGTTCACGCGCTCGCGCAGATTTACCGCGAGGCGGGGGGGTACGTTTCAGCCAACACCCACGGAGAGTTTGCCGATTTCCTCGGCCTGCTGGCGGAATTCCTTCCTGACTATCTCCACTCGCACATTCGGGAGAAGGAGGGAGTGAGCAAGCCAAAGCGGGTGTCTGATTGGTTTGCCAGCCAGGCAAAATTCATCAGCGAGGACGTTCGAAGCGAGCGTCTCGAAAACAATTAGGCCGGATGACAGGCCATTGTTTGACTGAAAGAACGGATGTGAAGACGCGAGAACAAGTGCATATAATTGCACACAATTAACAAAATCGAAGACAGAGCCAATGACTAGCCCCAGCTCCATCGAAAAACTGGCCTATACCGTCCAGGAGTTCAAGAAAGCTTCCGGCCTCAGCCACACGACCGTCTACAAGCTGATCAACAGCGGACAGCTACAGTCTAAAAAGATTCTCGGCAGGCGGATGATCAACGGTCAGAGTGCACGCGCGATGTTTGCAGTCGCAGCGTAGCGGTCATGGGTGAGGGTTGCTCGCCACAACCTTCAACTCTCGGTGCATCGGTAAGAGCGCTATGTCCACGTAGCGCAGCTTGCCGCCAATCTTGCGGCGCTTGAAGCCGAGGCGTGTCATTTCCTTTCCGAACGCGGTCGGGTTCATAACCAACTCACCGTGCGCCCGGCAGTAGGCTTCAAACTCGTTACGGACGTCGCAAGCGGGAACGAACGAGTTCCTGCGACGTGTAACGGCGCTCTGTGCCCAACGTCCTGCGGAGCTTTCTTCGATGGACATCGCATCACTAGCAGGTTGGGCGGGCGCGGCAATTTCGTCGACGGCGGGCAGTGTGTCTCGCGGGGCCGTGACGTTACCCCGCTGTGCGGGCGGAGGCTGCGGCCCATGGCTGCCCAGGATGATCCAGGGCAGCAGCGCTGTGCACTCAAATCCTAGCGCCACGAGAAGCGCGAGCACTGCCGTCGTGAAGTCGACGCTCCAACCCAGCAGCTTCGCCTGAGCCTTCGGCCCGGCGCTGGCGTCCACATGCAGTTCAGCTTGATCGACGGCGGAAATCTTCGTCTCGATGACAGCCAATTCGCCACGGATCTTGGCGGCCTCCTGCTCGGTGTCTCTTGCGGCCGGCGCTGTGCTTAGGGCTGCCTCAAGCTTCCTCAGCGTCTGGCAAAACGAGCGGCTTTCGGGGGCGGTCGCGTCGGAGCACTCCTGAGTTCTGCTCCATAACCGGTCGAGCTTCTGAGCGGCAATTTCGCCGGCCAGAGCCTCCTTCGACTTTGTCCCGGCCAGCACCCCCAAGCGTGCCTCCTTGGCAACCTTGTCGGTGGTCAATTGCGAATAGTCGGACTTGGCTCCAGCCACCTCTGCGTTCTTTGCGTCGAGGCTCGCGGCATAAAGGCCCTGCGCGCACCAAAGCGATAGCGCCACTCCGAGGCCCCAAAGCGACCACCCCACGGCGTGCCGGAAGAACGTTCCTAGCGTTAAGCCCCCGACCAGGAACGTCCCGATGAGCGTAGGTAGGAACGTTTTGACCACGTCCAGGACCGTTGCGCCGACTGCGAAAACATACCGCTCCAGCCCATGGCCGATCATCCAGCCGTACTGGAAATTTGCCGTGGCGGTAATCACGCCGATCAGGAGAGCGGCGGACCAAACCAGGACCGTAAGGAAAAGCTGCATGACCGATTGTCGGGCTCGCTGCTGACGGCCCAAACAGGACCGATTGTGTCCTGAAATTATCTAGCACATTCGTAAATATAGAGGCAACAAATAAGCTAGATAGATGGGCAAGATACCGGCTTGCTAGTTTATTGCCATAAGAGTAGTATCGGATTTCATGGATCGAGGGCACGCTTCAATGAAGGTGGTCGTTTTTGCTGCAACAAAGGGCGGCGTGGCCAAGACCACGCTTTGCTACAACGTGGCACTGATGGCCGCCGAACGGTCTAAGGTCTTCGTTGCGGATCTAGACCCTCAAGCCTCGCTGACGGATATCTGGAGCAGGCGCGAGGAACTGGTGAACCCGCGACTGATTACCGATGTCGAAAGCGTGGCCAAGTCTGTGCGGCTCCTGACGCAAGCCGGCTATGACCGCGAGTATATTTTCGTAGATACACCCGGCTCCCTGATGCCAGTCATCACGGAAGCCATCGAGGCCGCAGACCTGATTGTTCTGCCAACGCAGCCTAGCCCGCTCGACCTGCACGCACAGGACGCGGTAGCCGCGCGCATCGAAAAGCTCGGCCTCCGCCATAAGACGATGTTCGTCCTCACGCGCACATCAGCCAAGGCGGACACCGACAAGGCGAAGCAGTACCTCCAACTCCGCACGTCGCTCCCAATCCTCACGATGGCGGAGCGTGCCGACTACAAACGCGCTGCCGAGCGCGGCGATGCAGGATGGGAGCCGAGCAGCAACAAGGACGCGCGCGCCGAAATCAAGAAGTTGTGGGATGCGATGAGGGCCGCCATGGCCGCGGACGGAAAATTGAAAGCGAAGGTCACATGAGCAAAGAACATACTGGCCCGTTGTCGATGAAATCTCTCGATACGGCCGCTCGCGACGACGCCGACACGATCCGTGAGCAGCGGGAGCGTCAAGCATTAGCGCTGCCGGATGGCCGCTCGCGTCGCAAGGTGGGCCGCACGGCCTCCATCTCCCTGCGCACGTTTCCGAGCGTCAAGCAGGACATCCACGACCTGGCCGAAGCAGCAGGCAAGGATTACGTGCAGATCGTTGAGGAAGCCGTGGCGCTACTCAAGCGCGCAATGAAGGGCGAGCGCTGACGGCGGTGGCCGGCAACCCGAGACGTCGCCCGACAATCAATTCGGCCGCGTGTCTCGCCTTTGTTGGCCCGAAATAGTCGCTCTCCGAACGTGACGGCTCGATTACATTTCACAGGGCCGAATCGCAGTCCTCTAGCTGCGCTTGATTGAAAGCTACCGAATGACACGCGCGAAGTTGAGAGGTTTCACTGTTTCGGATCTGGCGGCGATGCGGCTCGGTCTCCAGGCCGCGCTTTGCTTCTATGGGGATCGTCCGAGCGGAGCATCGAATGCCGACCGCGTGCAGGGTCTGATCCGAGACCTGGACGGCATGCTCAACAGCGCCGCGCCAGCCTGGCAAGACGCAGGCTTTGCAATGCCTCCGCCTGGAGAGGCACGGCCCGTGCTTGTGTTTAGTCCGCAAACACTTAGCAACTAGCGCGCCGAGTTAGCTTGTAAATGTCTCGGAAAATCATATACTTACGGCGATCCGGGGCGCGCATTCGCTCCGCACCGGTCGACCGACCGTAGCGCGTCGGCAGGCGCTCCCTAAGCGTTTGGCATCATTCGCCACTGCCAGCGCGCTAGCAGCCCAGGCATCGCCTCGGTGAAAGATACACCCTTGTCCTGCTGTCTTTTGAAGGCTCGCAGGAAATCCTTATACTCGCCGCCGAATAGGTCGAGCATTGCTCGGTGGAAGTGGTTGTAGGTGAATTCAGTCTTCGTCAGCACGATGATGATCGCTGCGATTTCGCTCATCTGTTGGTGCGTGAGGCTGCGCTTGACGCACATCTCTGCGATTTCCCAAAGCTCGTTGCGGCGGTTGAACTGCCCGCAATCGCAGTAGCCGTCCGGCTGCTCAAAAGATGGATCGTCGCCGGGATCTTCAAATCCCATCTCATCAAATTCAGCCCGGCGAACCTGCTCGGCGGATTCAAAAGTGCGACCGTGCTTGCAGGGCATCGGCGCTAATCTGCGCTGCTTTAACAGCGGCTCAAGCAGATACGACACCGCTCCCCTGAACCGATCAATTTCCCGCATGGGTGTTAGGTCAGCGTCCATAGCGAGCCCTCCAGCATGCCTAGCCAACTGGAGGGATTCGCACAGCGAATCAACAGGACATCCACAGCCCAAGCACAACTTTTTGCCGGATACGCGACGAGAGGGGTTGGTTGCCGGGCGCGCGCTGGGCGGTCGATGAAACGCTCGGCGGCGCGCAAGCGGTCAAACTGGGGGCATGGGCCGCGTTGGTCGCTGCAACTCTTAGAGTGCGGCCCTGGACGTCTGCGGGAGTAGGGCTCCAAAGTCTCGACGTGCCAAGCCGATTTGCTAGCATACTGGTCGGGCGGGTGCGCGCTTAACTTCGATGTTTTTGACCCACGGCTTTTGTGACCAACGGACTTTATGTCCAACGGCTTTTCCGACCCACTACGTATTTGCTCAACCTCTCCACACATAAGCTTACCCCAAATCACAAATAAAAATGCTCCCAAGCACGCAGAGCTGGCGCTCTGCCGCTGCAATGCTTTTATGATTTTGGGAAAGTCAGCGCAGTGCGAACGGTGCGCCTGGTCGAAGCTGCCATGCCCCGTCAAAGTCGCAAAAGTGGCTTTACGATGGGTAGTGGGATAGCAAACGGCCAATACCCCGAGGGAGTGCTTCCGTATAGCTGCCAATCGGCCAGATTTGGCGATCCATGGGCTTGGCAACTAGCAGTGGCTAGGGTGATGGCCGTAAAGACCGTTTCGCCGTCAGCGGTCAAATTTAGGGCGTTGGCGACATATTCAGTTTAATCACCCTATGCAAGTCGAGGGCGCACCTAGACTGAACCATTTCACTGTTGTGCGCTTTGCATGGAAAATGAGCCCACGGCGCTAAGTGCATGTTGAAGCGTTGGTTTTAAATTTGGCATGATTGTTGCCGAGGCTTGCGCGAAGGCCGCGAATAAGCTACGACTAAAAGCTCACCGGAGTTGCGAGCCCCGGTGAGCTTTGAATTTCGTAGATGTGGCGTGATGCGCGTTCGTTGACGAGACGATGCGCGTTTTGTTGTTCCGTGTGCTTTTGCCAGCAAACCAGAAACAACGATGAAACAGCGAGGCTTTCGCGTTCCATGTCGCTTCTATCCGATTATTCGGCCTGTGCCGTCAACACAATTCGTGCCGCAGCGCCTACAGTTTATCTGAACTACCCGCAATGTGTTGTTTCAGCCCCAGGTGCTTCGGCCCTTAAACCGAGGCCGGTCAATGGCTGACCTTGGCGGGCAATTCGCAAGCGGCGCTCCCGCAATTCCAGCGCATCAGCGAAAACGGGGGAATGGGGCCTTCGTAAGTGTGCCGGCGCCGCACATTCTCGATTGCGCCATTGGTGCCGCGGAACTGGTTCTAACGCTACTCATTGCCACGTTCCGCAATCATGGGATGAGCCACGAGGTGGCCAAGAGCCTGCTCCGCAGGCTTGGCGTGGGCCGCTATAAGCGGGCGGTGGGGTGTGCGGTAAAGCGCGGGGTTATCAAGCGCACGCAGCCCAGGCGCACCGCAGAGGAAGCGGCGCGGGAAGGTACGCGGCGCGTTCACCAGTTTGGATTCGTGCGCGACGTGGTGCAGTTCACTGCCTGGGAAGTGCCCAACTTCAAAACCATCACGGTTCGGCGGGGAATGTTTGACGGGCTGCGCGTCGATGAAGCCGCGGCGCTGCTCTACATCACGGCCGAGGGCGCTCAAAACAACCGCTGCATTTTCACTCGTGAGCTAGCCGAGCGGTTCGGGTGGTCGGGGGATAGGGCGGTCAAAGTTCTGGCCTCGCTGCGCTCCAAGGGGCTGGCGAAGCGTCTTCACGGTGGCCGCAAGGGCGTGCGTTACACGGTAGCCGACGCGAAGCCGGCACGTCGCAAGAGTGCCAAACCGGTGGCCACCCTGATAGCAGGCGAGGAACAGCACCGGCTGCGCTCAGAGATACCGGCCGACGAGATCGCGGCGGCCGAGGCGAAGCTATCCGCGGCAGGCATTGGCCTTGCGGTGCTTGAACAGAAGTGGCTAGCCCGCACCAGGCGGCACGGCGACGAAATCGTGACAGAGGCTGGAAGCCGCGTGGATCACCGCGTCCCGTATTTCCACTCCATCGTCAAGGGAATCCTGGAGGATGAGGCGGCAAAGCGCCCCAAGCGCGGCGGGGCATCTACAGCGATTTTTGCCGCAGCCAAAGCCCGCCTAGAGGCACGAGATGCAAGCAGGGACGCAAAAGCACCGGGCAAGCTGGTGGCCGTCCCGACGTCTCGCCCCGAGTTCCACATTACGCCACACCGTGACCGGGTGCAGTGGGGCTGGTGGGAAAAGCACCTAATCGACAAGGGGGAGGCGGGCCTACTCGGGGCGGCTCGGTCGCAAGGCGTGATGATTGTCGAGTGCAAGAGCCCGAAGGACGACACGCCGCTTCCTCGCATTCCAGCGCACACGCAGTTGGGGCAACCCGACGCGGTACGATACGGGGGCGTGCGATGATTTGCACAAAGGCACTAGATCACGGCGGGGGCTGCACGGAGCGGCACTACAAGCACCCGCAGCGCGGCACTGTCAGAACGCTAACGTACACGTTTGAAGACGGCAGGGCGTCGCTGACAGACGTAGATTTCAGACACGCGCACATTCACCGTATCGGGAAGCCGGGGCCGTCAGGTCGCCTCGTGCACGGCGCCGGCAAGGGTGGCGCGGCATGATGCAGCAACAGTCGGTCACGGTTGGCACGCATCTGCCACCACCACCAATTTCCATTGGCCCGGTTGCCTTCCCCAGCGAGCACTTGAAGCAATGCCGCACATGCCGCGAGCATCTGCCGCTTACCGAGTTCCGCGACCACAACATGGCACGCGATGGCAAGCGCCGGCACTGCAAGCAGTGCCTCTTAACAGAGCGGCATAAGCCGAAGTTTGAGGGCAAGGCCGAGCGCAAGAAACGCAAGGCACGCGAGAGTAAGGCCGCGTGGCAGCAAATACACCGCGGGGCGCTCGCACGCTCCGCCCAACGCTTTCCCCACAAGCAAGCGGCAGTGCGCGCGGTTGGCAAGGCCGTGAAAGAGGGTGCGCTAGTCCGCGGCAAGGTCTGCGAGGCGAAGGGGTGCCGCTCCAAGAGGTTTATCGAGGGGCACCATTGGTCATATTCGGCAGAGCATCACCTGGACGTCTTGTGGTGTTGCGCAACGTGTCACCGCAGAGGGCATTCACGCGGACTGATCGAAACGAAACGAGGCATTCCACCACACAAGGGCACCATACCGGAGAACAGCTGATCATGGCCGTCAAAGCTCACAAATGCACCAAGTGCCGGCAGACCAAGCGCGCGGACCAGTTCCTCCCGTCAGCACTGCGGCCGTCTGGACTAAGCGACCGATGCAAGCCGTGCGTGTTTTTTGCTGCACGGGAAGACAGGCGAATGCGCGAACAGCACGCAGCCGCTAAGGCGGCAATCGAATGCAGGGAGGTAGCATGAACACTCAAAGCATCACGGCGCCGCGCCGCCGCGGCCGTCCCACACACGCAGCGCTGGCGTTCGACGTCCAGTCCGTTCCGAAGGGTGCGAACGAGCTGGCCGTGTGGCAGCGGCTTTCCGGGGCGTCGCTCGATGCTCAAGGCATCGGGTCGTTGAGCGGTACGGTAGGCGTGACGGTACTCGTTGGGCTGCCTCGGGACGATCTAACGGTGCAAGATGTCGCGCAAGAATTGCTCGCCTTGCTGTTCAAGCGCGGGACAATCGACCCACAGCGCGTTGTTGAGGTCTTTGCCCGCTGGGACAATTGCATTCCTGCCGGCCGCGTGCACGCCGAGGTCCGGCAAGTAGCGCCGCCAGAGCGGAGAGTGGGGATTGATGGGCGCCGCAAGATCGCAGAGCGCCAGAGGGCGCGCTGGGGGACGGCATGACCAAGAAGAAGGCGGCACGGGATTCCCGCTATCAACCGCCAGCAGGGTGGCGCGTGTTGAGCCCTTGGGAATCCACAGAGGCTGTTGGCACATCGGAGATTGCCGAGCACGCGGGCGTTGACGCTAGCACCGTCAGGCAGCACGCGCTTTCGTTCGGGCAGGCACATTGAGGGACATCATTGGAGCTACGAGCCGGAGCATTGGCTCGATGTCGTCTGGATATGCGCCAAACATCACCGCTGTGGCCACTCCAGCGGCTTCATCGAATTGAAGCGTGGCGTGCCCACGCACTACGGAACAATCCCGGAGGATCGTTGAACATGGGCAGGACAACAGAGGACTGCCGCATCGTGCTGCGGCCCTACAATCCAGCCGAAGCAATAAGCATTGCGGATGCTGCCAGGCGTGCCGGCATAGGTGAGACAACTGCCCGCGAATGGTGTTCCCGGTACGCGCTCGGTCGCAAAAGTGGAGGCCACTGGCGCGTGAGCATTATCGCCCTTGAAATGCATCTGGACGGCGATGAGGAGGCCCTCGCGCTCTACCACGCTGGTGAGCTGCAGCACGAACGGGTACGAGCCTACTATGCACGGCTTAACGTGCCGGTTCCAATGGCAGGCACGAACACCGCGCGTACGCTTGCAACAGCTGGATTTGCCAACTCCGCGGCTAAGCACGAAGCCGCTCTCGGTCAGAATGGGGGTAACGACCGTGTGCTATGACCCATCCGCACCCGTCGCAACCGCAGCATCTTCTAGGCCCGGACCCATTCCGATGCCCACGCCGCTCGCGAAGGGACAGGCAGTGCAACGTCGGGACCAGCATATCGCGCACCTGAAGAAGCAGCGGGCTGTTGTGTCCCGGTCAGTGGAAGCCACTGGCAGTCTGCCGATGACAGACACGAAGCTAGGAGGCTGACGTGGGGCTTCACACTCGGGATGGCGCCGCTACGACGTCGCGATCGGAACACTTACGGCGCCATCGGTTCCAGCCAGGCCGGTCCGGCAATCCCAATGGCAGGCCCAAAGGGTCGCGCAACAAGCTGGCCTCGTCATTCCTCGATCAGCTGTTCACCGATTGGCAACGCCACGGGCCAGCCGCCATGGCCAAGCTGCGAGAGAGGGATCCTGCCGCCTACGTGCGCGCCATAGCCTCGCTGGTCACCAGGCAGACCGCTGGCGACGATGCCGAGCGCCTTCGGACCGCATTGGAGGGCTTCATCAGCGACTTGGAAGACCTTCACGACCGGGCAATCAGGTAGGGCGGCACATGACCACAGATTTCCGCGAGCTATACAAGGATCTGCAGGACCGCGCGCACGGCTGCTATGTAGATCCTGAGACACGGGCGAACCTCGACCTTATTCGAACAGTCGCAGTTCTTGAAGCGCAGGAAGCGCGCCGGCTGGCCAACGCCGCCCGCAACAAGCTATGCGGAGCCAAGACACGCGCCGGGACGACCTGCGCTCGCAAGTCATGCAAGAACGGCAGATGCCCGAACCACGGCGGAATGTCGACGGGTCCACGGACTAAGGGTGGTAAGCGGCGCATCTCATGGGCTCAGACACAGCGATGGGCACGCTGGAGAGCTGAGAGGGCCGTACAGGCAGAAGTGTAGCGCAACAGGCGCCGATCTACTTTAGGGGAAGTCGATGTTGCCGTGTCACCCTGAGATTACCCTGGTATCGCACTAACTTTACGGTAGGGTATCAGGCGACTTACGCACGGGCGTCATGGGGTCTTACTGCCCCAGCTCGGTGAATGCGCCGCCAGAGCGGCCAAAACTCGATCTGTGCCCCTGAACTTACAGCGAGAGAACAGAGGCGACGCGCATCGGCGGACTGTTGTTGCTGATTTGACCCCTCATTGCGCGCGTTAGGCGGCTACGCTGTTTCCGCTGTTTCCGCTGAGTTTGGCGCTGTTCCGACACACCGTATGTAGGACTGGCAGAACACAAGCCAGAGCCTACGACGACATGAACCAGTCAGCCGCTGCACCCTCCGGAAGCTTTCCCGACATGCTCCGACTGCGCGTCCCGCGCAACTTCGGCGCCGCGCTTAAGCTGCTCGCCAGACGCCACAACACGCTGCCATCCGAATGGGCGCGGCAAGCTCTCCTGCGATGCATGAAGGCTGAGGGCGTGTCGCTCGACGCCGGCCGCATCGTCGAGACCGCGCCGCCCGCCCCAAAGCGTGGTGCCAGAACATGAGGGCCATCACCACCAACAGGCTCAACATCCAGAACCTGGATACGTCGGACACTGCGGCAAGGGAGCTGCTGCTGCAGATCGCCACCTGTGTCGTGAAACCAGACACCCCTGAGCCACTCCCAGAGCACCGCGCGGAAATGGCCCGCCTGCTCTACGAGGCGGTGCAGTTCATGGGCACCTACAACGCGCGACAGAACGTGCTCGGTCCGACCGTCATACTCGCGCGCAGTCCGGCGCAGTGGCGAGACGTTCCCGACGCTGTGCGCGCCCGTGCAAGAGCCTTCACCGCGGCATCACCGCGCTAGCGGCACCTACAGACGGCAAGTGCGTGGCGGGGTGTATCCGCTCCAACTCTCCCCAAAACGCAGCACTGACAGGGCGCCTCCGTGTGAGCCCCTGTCGCCTACGGAGCAACGCAAATGGCCGTCTCGCAGGTCTACGAACCCCTCGTCTACAACGGCAATGGATCGTCAAAGTCATTCCCCGTAACGTGGGAGTTCTTCGCGCAGCCCGACTTGATCGTGACGCTGATCGCCGCGGACGGTGTACAGACGGTTCAGACGATTTCCTCGCACTACGACGTGACAGGCGGCGCGGTGAACGGCGCGCTTCCGATCCCCACGCCGGGGAATGGCACGGTGGAGATGCTGATTGCGCCGGCATCCGGCACGAAGTTGCGCATCGAGCGTCTAACCAGCCCCGTCCAGAGCACGACGTTCGCCAGCAATGACGCATTCCCGCCCAAGGCGGTCGAGGGCGCCTACGACCGGCGCGCAATTGTCGAGCAGGAACTCCGCGTCAACCTCCGTCGCGGCATCAAGCAGACGCCACAGGAATACGCTCAGAACGGCGAGATATTTTTGCCGGAAGCTGCGGCCGGTCAGCTATTCGGCTGGAACGCCGCGGGTGACGCGCTGGAAAACAAAGGCATCCCGGCCGATATAGACCTGGCCGTGGTGACGCCCTTTATTGAGGGGCTACTCGACGACGAAACCGCAGCCGAGGCGCACACCACCCTGTTTGGGGTTGGAGCGTCTGGCTATGCGTGGATGAGTGATGGTGCCGCCTCGGCCTGGACCGGCTTTTTGCCTGCCGGAACAAACGCCGTAACGCGGACCTGGCGCGACAAGGCGCGGGAGATCATCAGCGTGAAGGACTTCGGCGCGACGGGTGACGGCACGACCACGGACACTACCTCATTACAGGCGGCTATTAATGCCGCTCACGCGGCCGGAAATGCGCTCTATGTCCCGAGCGGCCGTTACATAACAGGTGGCCTCACACTCCCGACAACAGGTGACCTCACGATCTTCGGTGACGGTCGGTCTTCAGTGTTGGTGGCTGCGGCCGACACTACAGCTTTCTTCACTCTTTCGGACGCCTATGCTTTTACTCACAAGACGTTCTATGGGCTCGCATTCGACGGCAACGGCGGAACGAACTGTCGTGGTATTGCGTGCAACAGGACGCGCGAAACCAAGGTTCTCAACTGTCACTTTGAGGATTTGAAATATAACGTCGTCGTTGACAGGTGTCGCGGGTTTTGGCTCAGCGACATAACATGCCGAAACTCTGGGGCATTTTTCTTCCACTCCACCGCGGACACCGATTATTGCCAGCAAGTCCTTGCAACAAACGTGTCCGACCCGGTTGGGACGGACATCAACACGACCTACGGCGTAAACGCTTGGTGGTACCTCAAAGACGTTGTGAACGGGTGTCTCGTTAACTGCACCATGGCTGGCATGGCGGGCAACAGCCGGTGCTTCAGCATCTCAGGTAAGACCGAAGGCGTATTTCTACACAACTGCGTTGTTGGGTGGCCGTCCGTTGGTCTGTTTATGGAAGGCGTGGCCTACGTTACCCAGGGCGCAACGATCTACCCGCAGTATTGTAGCGCTGTGAGCTGCGGGTTCGATCAGCCGTCAGTGTCGGCGGCCGTCATCGTGGGTGACTACCACTATATCACCGGCTGCTGGTTGCCGAATGGCAGCATCCGCTCCAACACCGATGCTGGCGTGACCGTTAAGGCCAACTCAATCAGCGTCAAATTCAAGGACTGCTATATTGCGTACCACGAGCGGGACGGCATCAAGATTGAGTCTGGGGCAACGGGCGTTCTCATAGACGGTTGCGACTTCACCAACAATAACGGTAGCGGCGGGTCGTACTATGACATCGACGCACCCTCGGCAGCGCGAGGCGACGTGCGTGTGGTGAACTGTAGCCCAGGCTTAACCGCGAACATCGGGGGACAGACTGTAGTAAATGGGCGCACGTCGCCAATGCTGACCACAAGCCTCGTGGCGGCATCAACAACCGCCGTAACAACGGCCGAGGACTTGATTAGTTACACCGTCCCAGCCAACACGCTGCGTATCGGCCAGCGTGTGCGCATAAAGGCTTGGGGCTCTACAGCAGCCAACGCTAACACCAAGACCGGCCGGTTGTTCTTTGGCAGTGCTAACCTTGGGGGATGGTCCGCGGCGTTAAACGCTGTCGGCTGGTCGATAACTGCCGAGGTCTTTATCACAGGGTCCGCCACGCAAGAGTACGTGCGGGAGAGTTTGACAAGTTCCATGCAGGTCACGCGCGGCGACACCACTCAGAGTCTTTCGTCAACTATTGCTGTGAAGTTCCAGGGTCAGAACGGAACGGCGAGCGCTGGCGACATCACTTGCGAGGGGCTGACCGTGGAAATACTGGACTAGCAAGGCGCCAACGTCGCCCGTCGATGGCGATATCTGACGCGTGGACAACACGAACACCGGCCGGAAAATCCGCATCAACGGCGTACGAAGACGGTGACGGTGGCGTAGCCGTCCCTCGCCAGCAGGCCCACAAGAAGGCGAACTGGGCTCGTCGCTCATCTGGGGCGATCCGCAGTTTCCCTAGCGAAGCGGCAAAGATCTGCATTCGGCCGACGTCCGAGGGAATCGCGGCTGAGCGCGCCGATCATTTCAAGGATCGCTCCTCCGACTATTTCATTGGGGTCGGCCTCCACCACTATGCCGATGGCGTCCATGTCGAGTTGCTCCCCGCGGGCCTCCGCCTCCATGCATGGTCCCGCGCGTATCCAGCGCGCGACGATCTGCGCAATCGCCTCTAGCTGTGCAGGGGTAAGCCCCCTAGCGTCGGCTACGCTCTTGAGCGTCGAGCGGAAGTTGGCGGCACGCGTGGGATAGGTATCTTCGACAAAAGGGGCGAATGCAGGCGTCGTGCCCAAAAGCAGTATGCTGGTGAGGAGAGGGAGCCGTCTCCAGCGATCCGCCGCAGCGGTTCCGAAGCGAAACACTCTGCGATCTAAAGGTGTCTGGATCTTTTTCATGGGCCGCGGCAGGTTTAGACAGTGGCCGCATATACAAGCGGATCAATGATATTGCCGTCAATTGGTCCCGCGGATACTTCCCTTTATTGATGCCTACTCCGCGTCGCCACCGGGCAACTTTTCGGTAAGGGCTCCCGCGAGGCCTTTGGGCGACAGCGGGGGCGTATCGATAGGTATTCCCCCACGACGGCAGACGCCAACGAGGAGGGCGGCGAGGAAAATCCAAAACGGGTCATCGTCGGGTAACTTAGTCGCTCGCAGAAGCGTACGCAGGCGCGTCGCGATGGAGAAATAATCTCTGCAGCCGCCGCGGTCCCATTCGGGGGTGATCTCGTAGAGAATCAGGCCTCCGACTGCTATGGCCATCGCTCGCTTGCGCAGCACCCGCACAAGGTCAACGCTCGATGTATCGGTGACGGATGCGAGAAGGAAATCGCGAGCCCAGGCGTCGCAAGCATTCTCCTCGTCGCGCCGGTCCGCTGGTCGCCTTCCGTCCACGTAGAGCACGACGTGATATAGCTCGTGGGCAAGTATGGCTGCAGCCGCGAGCACCGTGAGATCGAAGCTTGCCATCAATTGCGGATCAGCACCGATATCCTCGCGGTTGACCACGGGGCGGGGGACGTCGGGGGGCCACGGTGCACTATCGGGGTCGACTGCTTGGAGATAGAGCGCCGCCGCGGCGAGCCGCTCTTTGTAGTCGCGCTCGACCTCCGGGAGGCCTTCATCCTCCGCCAGGACGTCGGCCACCGGACGCTTGTCACGCGTAGCGACGATGACAGCCGGCTCATAAGTCGCAATCGCGTGCCACGCGGAAAAACCGATGAGCCAGAAAAGCTCGAAGGTGCGGGGGTCGAACTTGATCGTCGCCTTGTCAGCGCACAAGGTGAGCTTGCCGGGGGTCTCCACCAACTCAACCCGGGGATTGTAGCGGCTCCAGAGATCGTCGATCTCGCTTTGACGCTCCGGTGCGGCAGCGATGAGCAGCCTTTTGACGACCTCACCCGGGGAGGGATTGCACATCGGAGAACCTTCGCTGCAGAGCCTAACGCCGGCCAACCTTCAGTATGCGTAGTAATGCACAGGCTTGTCTCGCGCCAGTTTTTTTGTTACTTAATCTTCAGATATGGTTACACAAATATGCAGCTAAGAGCCGCCGATCATGGGAAAACGAGCCGGAGAAGTCATAACTGCAATCGGTTATTTGCGCACGTCTTCGGTGACAAACGTCGGCGAAGACAAGGACAGCGATAAGCGCCAGCGCGAGGCCATCCAGTCGTTCGCCAATCGTAACGGGGTCGAGATCGTTGCCTGGTACTACGATGCCGGCGTGAAAGGCGCAGACCACATCAGCGACCGCCCTGGCTTCGGCGAGGCCCTGGAGCACATCGCGGGCAATGGCGTCCGCACGATCATCGTAGAGACAGCAAACCGGTTTGCCCGCGACCTCATCGTGCAGGAAACAGGGTTTCGAATGTTGCAGCAGCAGGGCATTGAGCTAATTGCCGCCGACAGCCCAAGCAGCTTTGTTGACGACACTCCGACCGCGGCCCTGATCCGTCAGGTGCTTGGCGCCGTTGCGCAGTTCGAGAAAGCCACCCTCGTCGCAAAGCTCCGCGGTGCGCGCGACCGCCAGAAGCGCCGCAACGGCAAGTGCGAAGGGAGGAAGTCGCATGCTGAGATGCGGCCCGATGTCGTCGCAGAGGCGAGACGCTTACACCGTGCAAACCCGAAGACTGGCGAGCGCCGCAGTTTGCGGAAGATAAGCGTGGAACTCGTGAAGCTGGGACATGTGAACGAGCGCGGAAAGCCCTACAGCGCAAAAAGCGTTCGAGGTATGTTGATGGCATGACCAGCAGCGCGAAATGTCCCATCTGCACTTACGAGGCTCAGCTATCGCCTGTCACACGAGATGAACTCGCTTGGAAGTGTCGCCGCTGCGGGCGGTTCGCGCTAACGGGCACGGCTCAATCAGTATTGCAAAGCCGGGAGGATAAACTCCGCCGTGGCGCAGTCAGCGGATGGGTACGGCAAAGGAATCAACAGGGCGTCGAGCCGATCCTCGATTCGGACGACGTTCCGATGCTGCTGAGCCTAACGACGCCGCCATTTCGGCTACGCGCGGAAGCCTATTTGAGAGCGGCGGCCGACCACCATCCGGAGTTGGCGGCGGCCTTCAGCCCTTCCGAGCCAGAACTCGTCGGCTCGTCTTACTCGTGGACTAACAACGAGGCGGACTTCATCGCGCGGTATCTGGAAGACAGCGGTTACCTTCAGACAGACATCCCAGGAAGCACGATACGCATAACAGCGGCGGGCCGCATTGCCGCCGACGACCTCATTTCGCGCCGCGCTGTGAGCAGCCAGGGCTTCGTCGCCATGTGGTTCGATAAAGCGATGCTCGACGTTTACCAAAAGGGAATTGAACCCGCTATTGCAGCGGCGGGCTATGCGGCCCTCATCATCAACAACAAGGAGCACAGCAACAAGATTGACGATGAGATTGTCAGCGAAATACGTCGCTCGGCGTTTGTCGTGGCCGATTTCACGGGGCACCGCGGGGGTGTCTACTTCGAGGCAGGGTTCGCACTGGGCCTGGGGCTTCCAGTAATTTGGACGTGCCGCAAAGATGCTCTCGCAGAACTGCACTTCGACATCCGGCAATACAATTGCATCGATTGGTCTAGTGCCGGCGAGTTAGCCGACCGTCTGCGAAAGAGAATCACCGCGATGTTTGGTCAGGGACCGGTCGCGCCGTAGCCACGCTCGGCGGGGTAGCTCATGCTTCGCGTCAGAAATCCTGATCGTCCCCGTGCACCTCCTCATGCTTACTTTCCCAGTACTTGGCGAGTAGCCACAGCCCCAGTGCGGCGAAACACGCCAGCACTCCACCGATAACGTCAGCTTGAGATCCGGACCAAGCAACTGCAATACCGAGTAGCGCCAAGGCCACGATGAGCCACGCTGCTCGCAATCCAAGCAGCCCGACCCCAACGGCGAGCGCACAAAGCGCCGCCGTGATGAATGTCATCAAATCCTCCGGTCATCGACGACGAGGAGGAGCGCGCCTCATACTCAAAACCATGTTGTGAATGTCGAGCATGCCCTGCCATCCGGGCGTGTCGCTCGTCATGCCAAAGACAGAGGGGTGGACCGTCTTGCCGGCCGCGATCGCCAGGCCGTACAGGCGAAGATGCAGGGCGGGTGAGATGAATCCTTTGCGCGCCCAATCCAAGACGTTCTCGGTTGCATTCCCGTTGTAGGAGCCCGGCATCACTCTGCCGATCGCTTCGGCGCCTCCGAGAGCTTCGATTAGACCAAATATGGTCTGCACTTCGGACGCGCAGTCATCCTCAACGGAGGTGAAGGGCAGCATGATGGGCGGGATACGCTCAGCATCTTCCTTGGGCATCGCCCGGCGAGAGCGCGGCGCAGTTTTCTTTGTCGTGGACGCCGTGACGTTGCGATCTCGGCGGCGGATGGGGTCGGGTTTCTTGGCCGGGTTCGTTCGCGCGCGGTTCGTGGTAGTCGTTGAGGCAGCCTTGGGCATGGGTCCAATCCTTGCTCGGGTTAGGCCCTTGCGTGGTGCTTCCAACACCCGCAGGGGCCGCTTGCTTGAGTAAGCCAAATTGTGATACCATTAAATCATGAAGCAGTCAATTACCGGTACCAAAAAAAGAGGTCGCCCCGTTTCAACGGGCTCTGGTCAGCAGATCGGAGCGCGGTGGAGTGAGGCGGAGCTTGCGGAAATTGACGCTTGGCGGCGACAGGTAGAAGACATCCCGAGCCGGGCCGAAGCCATTAGGCGGCTGGTACGTGCGGGGTTGGATGCGCCTAAGCGGAAACGCTAGAGCGGTAACTCCAGGTGAATGAACAGTCGAAAGTTCGAGAGGTGCGCTCGCGGAGCTACATCGGTCACGGCAACTCAGCGATACGCTGGCGCTTTGACCCTAAGGACGTTGCTCCATGCGATTTGCCATTTGCTTACTGCCGGCCCTGGCTTTAGCCGCCTGCTCCACTCCATACCAAGAAATGGGATTTACCGGAGGCGTGGCATCCCAGCAGATGACTGCCGATACGTATCGGATCGTGTCCCGTGGGAACGGATATACGGGTCGCACGCAGGTTCAGGACTACACCATGCTGAAGGCTGCCGAGACCGCAAAAGCTGCTGGGGGCACGCACTTCAAGATTGTCAGCGCGGCAGATGCCACGGCGCAAGACGCGTTCGTTAGCCCCGGACAGGCTACGACCACTTTCAACGGCAACACCGCTTCGACGACCTACTCACCGGCTACCGTCACGCCGATCATTAAGCCCGGCGAAGACACATACATCCGCGTGCTGACCCTCGCTCCGGGTCAGAAGCCTCCTCCAGACGCGATATCGGCTGACGAGATCATCCAATTCGTTGGTTCAAGGGTGAAGCGGAGCTAAGTCGCTGCGAAGAGTTGAGGCTTCCCCACATGCGGCTGCCGATCTACGTCGCGTTAACGCGAATCTTTCAGTCTCCGCCCTGAATTTTCAGGGGGCGCCTTATGACCGTGACCACAGAGCTACGAGTTATCGACCTTGGCGTGAACGGGTTCTTGCTCACGAGTGTCGATTTTGTTGACGGACAGAGCCGGTCATACAGCGAAGACGACGTTTTGCTTTCGGCACCAACCTACGACGCGCTAAAGCGGCTGATCGAAGATGCGGCCGCCGCGCTCAAACGTCCTGCCTTATCCGATGCCACCGATTTTCCGGGTCAGAATCGCGTCGATTTGTCAAAGATGTTCGGCGGGGATCACGGGAGCGCCCCGATGAAGGCTCGCAAAGCGATTCCCTAAGACGGCCGGGGCGGCAGGGCTTTCTTTTGCGGTTGGCGCCCCTACATTGCCCTCGTGTCTCGTTCCCGCTTCATAGAACCATCAGCGCCAGTCCTGCGCCGTGAGCCGCCAACAGGCCGCGAGTGGTTGCATGAGGTCAAGCACGATGGCTGGCGTGCCCAGCTCCACCTGCACGACGGCACGCCCCGCATCTATTCCAAGCGCGGCGTTGACCTCACCTGCCGCTTCCGGCCGATTGCCGACGCAATTGCGCGCCTGCCGGCAAAATCCCTCATCCTCGACGCCGAGCTGGTCGCCTGCGATGCCGAGGGCAAGCCCAGCTTCGGCGCACTGATGTCGGGTCCGCGGCATGGCTGCTGCGCCTACGTCTTCGACCTGATGCAGGACGACGCCGAGATGCACACCGCCGCGCCGCTGGAATACCGGCGCGCTCGGCTGCGCAAGCTGTTGAAGCGTGCCGGGCTCGACGCGCTGCGCTTCTCGGACGACTTCGACGACCCCATGGCGCTGCTCGACGCCTGCGCCAGCCACGGGCTAGAGGGCATCGTGTCTAAGCTTCGGGAGGACCGTTATCGGTCCGGCACCAACCGCGGCTGGATCAAGGTCAAGACGGCGGAGTGGAGGGCGGGCAACCGCGAACGTTACAAGCTGTTCGAGCGATGAGCCGAACCAAACCGCCATATAACCCGGTCACGCTTGGCGACCTCCGACGTGATGCCAAGTGGCTGCACCTTTACTGCACCAAGTGCGGCCGCGAGCGGGAGGTGGAGCCGACGCGGCCACCGTTCGGCTCGATGCCTGACAGCACGATCGTTCACCTACTCGGCAAGGCAATGGTGTGCACGGCCTGCGGGACTAAGGGCAAGGTGTGGAGCGTTCCTGAGTTTCACGCGGCGCCAGAGCGGCGGGCACAATGGCGGCGGTCTTAGCCCACCGTGCGTTGGGGCGGTTTCGATTGCCTTGAGCTGCGACCAATACAAACGCACCCCACGCCACTCCCTAATGCCTGGACGAGCGAAGGTAGAGGTTGGGGTGGAAGTAGGGGTTAGAGCAAAAAACGATAAAAAACACTAGCAATTTCAAAATAGTAAGGCGGACACCCTCTCCGCCAAACTGCCCCGCCTGACGACCTCCCACCCGGCCTAGCCGAGCCCAAAAAATTTTTGGATGCGATTCGCATCAAAGCTGCGGCAGTCGGCAGCACGGCAAGAAGTTTTCCTCCCATTGCATGTCGGCGGCTCCCGCCAATAGACTGCGCCACGATGATGTGACGCGGACTTCGCGCCATTCGGGTGGGGTCTTCCACGATGCTTGGCAGCAAACGATGCCCACCCTGCCGAATCGGCGGTGACGGCCACTGCGGGCCCCGCGCATGAGCACCGGCCCCGCCGCCGACCTGGCCGCCCGCGTGGCGGCTTTGCCACTCTGGTTCGGCCGAATCGACCCGGAGCCGCTGACGGGCGGTATCACCAACCATAATTTCTCCGTCCTCGACCGTGGTCAGCGCTACGTCGTGCGCGTCGGCTCCGACATCCCCGCCCATGGCGTGGTGCGGGCGAATGAGCTTGCGGCGAGCAAGGCCGCCCATCTGGCCGGCGTCAGCCCGCGCGTCGTCTACACCGAGCCCGGCATCCTCGTGCTCGATTTCATCGACGGGCGCACCTTTGCGCCCGAGGACGTGCGCAATCCCGAAAATCTCCCGCGCATGGTCGACCTCGTTCGCCGCTGTCATCGCGAGATCCCCAGGCACCTCCGCGGGCCGGGCTTCATGTTCTGGGTATTCCACGTCGTCCGCGACTACGCACACACCCTGGCTGCGGGAAACAGCCGCCACCTCCCGCTGCTGCCCGATCTGCTCAAGCGCGCTGACGTCCTCGAAGCGGCCGTCGGCCCGATCGACGTCGTCTTCGGTCACAACGATCTTCTCGCCGCGAACTTCATCGACGACGGCAAGCGTCTTTGGCTCATCGACTGGGACTATGCCGGCTTCAACTCGCCGCTCTTCGACCTGGGCGGTCTCGCCTCGAACAGCGAGCTGACCCCCGCCGCGTCGGACGAACTCCTCGCGCTCTACTTCGGCAGGCCCGCAGATGCCGGCCTGCGTCGCCGCGCGTCGGCCATGACGGCCGCCTCGCTGCTGCGCGAGACCATGTGGAGCATGGTGTCGGAGATCCACTCCGCAGTCGCCTTCGACTACGCCGCCTACACCGCCGAGAACCTTCGGCGCTTTGAAACGGCCTACGCCGCATTCACTTCCACGGAGTAATCATGAGCCCCCTGCCCACTTCGGCCAAAGTCGTCATCGTCGGCGGCGGCATCGTCGGCTGCTCGGTCGCCTACCATCTCGCCAAGCTCGGCATGACCGACGTGCTGCTACTCGAGCGTGCCAAGCTCACTTCGGGCTCCACCTGGCACGCCGCCGGCCTCGTCGGGCAATTGCGCACCAGCGCCGGCATCACGCAGCTGCTCGGCTATTCGGTCGATCTCTACGGACGGTTGGAGCAGGAGACTGGCCTCGCTACCGGCTGGAAGCGCAACGGCGGACTGCGCCTCGCCTGTAACGAGGAGCGCTGGACCGAGGTCAAGCGCCAGGCGACCACCGCCACTTCTTTCGGCCTCGAAATGCACCTGCTGACGCCCGCCGAGGCCAAGGAGCTTTGGCCGCTCATGCAGGTCGACGATGTTGTCGGCGCGGCCTTCCTGCCGTCCGATGGACAGGCCTCGCCTTCCGACATCGCCATGTCGCTCGCCAAGGGCGCGCGCATGGGCGGCGTCACCATCGCCGAGGAAGTCGGCGTCACCGGCGTCGTCGTCGAAGGCGGCCGCGTTCGCGCTGTCGAGACCACCAAGGGCCGCGTCGAGTGCGACAAGCTGGTGATCTGCGCCGGCCAATGGTCGCGCGAGCTGGGACGTCTCGCCGGCGTCAACATTCCGCTCGTGTCCGTGCAGCACCAATATCTCGTGACCGACCGCATTGAAGGCGTCACGTCCACCCTGCCGACCCTGCGCGATCCCGATCGCCTCACGTACTGGAAGGAAGAAGTCGGCGGCCTCGTCATGGGAGGCTATGAGCCGAACCCGATCCCGTGGGCCGTGGACGGTCTGCCGAACGACTTCGAATTTCAGCTTCTCGAAAACGACCTCGCTCACTTCGAGCCGCTGCTTGAGCTCGCTGCCGGCCGCGTCCCTGCAATGGAGAACGCTGGCATCAAGCAATTCCTGAACGGCCCCGAAAGCTTCACGCCGGACGGCAACTTCATCCTCGGCGAAGCGCCGGAGGTGCGAGGCATCTTCGTCGGCGCCGGCTTCAACGCGTTCGGCATTGCCGCTGGCGGTGGAGCGGGCATGGCGTTGGCCGAATGGGTCGCGAAGGGTTCCCCGCCGTTCGACCTATGGCCCGCCGATATCCGCAGATTCGGCCGCAACCACCTCGACACCAGCTGGGTGCGCACCCGTACTCTCGAGGCCTACGCCAAGCACTACGCCATGGCCTGGCCGTTCGAGGAATACCACTCGGGCCGTCCGCTGCGCCGCTCGCCGCTGTACGACCGGCTCAAAGCCCAGGGCGCCGCGTTTGGCGAGAAGCTCGGCTGGGAGCGCCCGAATTGGTTTGCCGACACTGCCGCGGGCGAGTCGGCGGAGGACATCTACAGCTACGGCCGCCAGAACTGGTTCGCCGCCGTCGGCCGCGAGCATAAGGCTTGCCGCGAGCGCGTCGCCGTCTTCGACCAGACCTCGTTCGCCAAGTTCCGGCTGAAGGGCCCTGACGCGGAGAAAGTGCTTTCGTTCATTGCCGCCGGTGACGTTTCCCGTGCTCCGGGGCACCTCACCTATACGCAAATGCTCAACCCGCGCGGCGGCATCGAATGCGACCTCACCGTCGCCCGCGTCGCCGCCGACGACTACTACATCGTCACCGGCACCGGCTTCGCCACGCGCGACTTCGACTGGATCTCCCGCTCGATCCCCGAGGGCGCTGACGCGCAGCTCTCCGACGTCACCTCCGGCTATTCCGTGCTGTCGGTCATGGGGCCGCGCTCGCGCGATGTGCTCCAGTCCCTCACCGATGCCGACCTCTCGAACGCAGGCTTCCCGTTTGCGCGCGCCAGGCGCATCGGCATGGCCGGCGCGCCGGTGCTGGCCCTGCGCGTCACCTATGTCGGCGAATTGGGATGGGAGCTGCACATTCCTGTCGAGTTCGCCGCCACCGTCTACGAGGCCATCATGAGGGCCGGCGAGCCGCACGGCATCGCCAACGCCGGCTATCGCGCGATTGAATCCCTGCGATTGGAAAAAGGCTACCGCGCTTGGGGCTCCGAGATCGGCCCTGACGCGTCGCCGCTCGTTGCCGGCCTAGGCTGGGCTGCAAAGCTGAAGTCTTCCCAGCCGTTTCAGGGCCGCGAGGCACTGGAGGAGCAAGCTGCCAAGCCGCTGCCGCGCCTGCTTGCCGGTTTCACCACCGATCCCGCTATAGTCCTGCTCGGCCGCGAGACCATCTACCGCGACGGCAAGCGCGTCGGCTGGTTGGCGAGCGGCGGTTTCGGCTACACCGTTGGGCGCTCCATCGGATACGGCTACGTCCGCAATCCGGACGGCGTCGACGCGAGCTACGTTCTCTCCGCATCCTACGAGCTTGAGGTGGCCACAGAGCGCGTCCCGGCCGAGGTTTTCCTCGCCCCACTCTACGATCCATCCGGGGCCCGAATCCGAGCCTGATTGGCAGCTTCGCAACCGCATGAGTTGCCGCCGGCTGCAGAGTGTTATAGCGAGTAGCGCCTACCCGCCGTAACCCATTCCAATCAGCCACAAACGAGCGCCTACTCATGAAGCTTGTGCGATTTGGTCAGCCTGGCAGCGAGAAGCCCGGCATCCTCGATAGCGAGGACGCCATCCGCGACCTCTCGGCCCACGTCCCCGACTTCACCGGGGCGACCTTGGGTCCTGACACGCTGGCCAAGCTGCGCGCCATCGATCCGTCGAGCTTGCCGTTGGCACCGGCCGGCGTCCGCATCGGAGCGCCCGTCGCCGGCACGCGCAACTTCATCGCTATCGGCCTCAACTACGCCGACCACGCCAAGGAAACGAACCAGGAGATTCCGGCCGAGCCGATCCTGTTCAACAAGGCGCCCAACTGCATCGTCGGCCCCAACGACGACATCAAGTATCCCAAGGACGCCCGCCACATGGACTGGGAGGTCGAGATCGCTTTCGTCGTCGGCACCCGCGCCAGCTACGTCGACGAGAAGGACGCCATGGCGCACATCGCCGGCTTCTGCCTCTGCAACGACGTCTCCGAGCGCCGTTTTCAGGTGAAGCACGCTGGCCAATGGGTGAAGGGTAAGTCGGCGGAGACCTTCGGCCCGCTCGGCCCCTTCCTTGCTACGCCGGACGAGATCCCCGATGTGCAGAATCTCGCCATGTCGCTCGACGTCAACGGCAACAGGAAGCAGACCGGCTCCACCTCGACAATGATCTTCTCGATCCCGTTCCTGCTGGCCTACATCTCGAAATTCATGGTTCTCGACCCGGGCGACGTGATCACCACCGGCACCCCGCCGGGCGTCGGCTCGGCCAAGAAGCCGCCCGAGTATCTGAAAGCGGGCGACGAACTCGTCCTGCGTGTGCAGGGCCTCGGCGAGCAGCGCTCCAAGGTCGTCGCCTTCCAGCCTTAGGGGCGGCGCTATTCAGCATGGCAGCGTTGCTGCCATGCTAAGGCGCGTCATGGCGAAGCCATGCTCCGCATGGACGGCGCCCGCGCCTTAGGCGCGGACATCCACTCGCGCAACGCGAGCCGCATACAAAGCTTCTAGCAGCTCGTGTCAGCCCGGCACTTAATAAGCCTGCTGCACCTTCGCCTTGTGCTGGTCGTAGCGCATCATCTTGCGCGTACGATCCCACGAGCCGCCTTCGAGATTGCTGGCCGCCTCTTCGCTCTGCTTCTCGAGTTCAGATAGCGCACCGACCGACTTTGGAGCGGCTGGAGCAGCCCCACCTGAATAAGTTTCGCGCGACTTCTTGAGATACTGCACGTTGTCTTCGAGCACCTTGCGCGCGCCCGCGATGTCGCCCTTGTCGCGCAGGTCGACGGCCTGCTCGCTGTTCTCGGTCGCGATCTGTTGCGTCACCTGGCTCATCACCGGCTTGTTGAGGCTTGCCTCGACCGCCTTCGCGTCGCTGGAGAACCGCACCGAAGGCCGCGCTTCTGCCGTGCCGGACTTGCCGCTGTCGAGGTCGCTGTAGGTGACGCGCACATCGGCGACATCGGCAGCGCCTTCGCCATGCACGCTCGCCGCGTTCAACTCCACCACCACGTAGCGCTCGTTCGAAGCCTGGAGCTGGTTGAGCTTCAGCTTGATCGTGTCGCCCGAGATGGTTCCGTCACGGCCGAGGATGCGCTTCGGCGTGAAGCCGGTTTTGCACTCGATGATGATGGTGATGTCACGCGCCGATACCGACAGCGCATCACCGAACTCGCGGTCGAAGATCTCGGCAAGGTCGCTCGGACGCTCGACGAATACGTGGTTGCCATCCGATGCCGCCGCCAGCCTCTGCATCAGGTCTTCATTGTAGTCGAGGCCGAGCCCGATGGTCGAAACCGAGATGCCTTTCGACGCCAGCTTGCGCCCCAGCTCAGCGAGATCGCTGGGGCTCGACGGACCGACGTTGGCGAGCCCGTCGGACAATAGGATCACGCGATTGACCGCATTGTCGGCCAGATACTCCTCCACCTGACGTCCGCCCTCGGTAACGCCGGCGTGGAGCGCCGTCGTGCCGCTCGACTCCAACCCGTTGATGGCCTTGATCAGCTTGTCGCGCGACTCGCGCAGCGGCGCCGCCGGGCTCAGCACCTCGACGCCGTGATTGTACGCAACGAGGGAGACTTTATCGCTGTCGGAAAGACGCTTCAGCGCGACCCGCGCACCCTCTTTTGCCGCCTCGATGCGATCGCCCTGCATGGAGCCGGAGCGGTCGATCACGATCGTCGCGTTTATCGGCGTGCGCTTTTCGCTCTTGGGCCCGGCAAGGCTCTTCAGGCTGAGACGAAGATACACCGGTCCGGACTTTCCGGCTGGCAGCAGGCTCTGCCCGAGATCTGCCTCTAGCTTCAACTCCGCCGCGCTGGTCGGCAGCGAAAGCAGCATCGGTGCGGCTAGGGCAATAACGAGCGCCGCGAATCGCATCATCGGCATCGCAATATCTCCTGGACTATGAAATGAGCCAGCAACTTAGCGATGCCGCGCGGCGGAAGCGGGCTTCACCGATGGCGAATTGGCGTCGGCGCAATGGCCGAAAAATGCAAAACACCCCGCGTTGCTGAGCTGCAACGCGGGGCGCTGTTTGCTGTCCTTCAGAGGACCGGTTCGGTTACTGCAGCATCGATCCTGGAGACGATGCGACGCGCGCTTCTGCGTGCTGTGCGGCGGCGATGCTGTTTCCAAGACGCCGCCAGGCGGCTTCATCGGCGCGCGAGTTGGACTGGAATGCATCGACCAGCGCCCGCGAGATCTCGAACAGCGACTGCTGCTCAGCCGACAGGCGCCCGGCGCCTGCATCCGCTTCGAGGCTTTCGACCACCTCTCGCAGCACCAGTTCGTAAGGCCCGTTCGGCAGCAGCATCAGCACCGACCAGTGCTGGTCCAGTTCTTGATAGGAATCATCCAGCATCTGGCGATCCCAGCTGGCGTGCGGGGGCAGCGTGTTCTTGATCAGCGAATAGGCTTCATCGAACGACAGGCGAGCCTCGTCGTCCCGCTTGCGCAGCAGCGCGTCGAGCGCCAGGTTCGAGCGCCGGGCGCGGCTGAACGCGTCATGGGCCGCAATAGCCGCCATGTGCACATTGCCCGATACGCGCTCCCATGCCTCTGTCTTGAGATTGAGCGCCGCCAGCATCTGGGCGATGAAGCTGTTGCGGATCTGTGTGGTCGTCTCCTCGTCGACCGGGCTGGTGTGCCCGATTGCGAGCGTCGGCCGGTTCTCGGCCTTGAGCGCCGTAGGGGTGATAGCCGGTCGTGCATTGGCAATGCGCGGGGCGCCATAGTCGGAGCCGAGCGTGCGTGCGCGAATGCGCGCCAGCGTCTTGTAGAGATCCTTGTGGATCCAGAACTCGTCGCTGCCTTTGCCGCGCCGTTGTACGCGCCCGAGGGTGGCACCGGCATTGAGTGTGGACCGCACCGTGCGGCGATGCTCGTCGATCACCTCGCCAAGGTTGATCTCCGCCGTGAACCCGCGGTCCTCATCGATCGGGTGCATGTAGTACAGCACCGTCTCGGCGTTCTCGTTGATGTTGGGCAGCAGCGCCACGCCGACGATCTTCTCCAGCTCGGCGAGGCTGACATTATCCTTGTTGGACTCGAACGAGCGCTTTGCGACGATCGATAGGAATTCGAACAGCTCCGCTCGGACGAGATACCGCCCGCGCGCCTCGTCGTACTCCACCGCGCTGATCGTCGCGCCGGCGTTGAGCACGCCCAGCACGCGCTGGCCGTTATGCGCATCGAGGTTCTCCGGCCACACCTCGGACATGAATCCGGACGCGTTGGTGATAGGTCGCATGGCGTCGAGGGTGGCGCGCGCGTTGTCGAACGTATCCGGCAGCAGCGCATTCTCGATGATCGCCTCGAGCTGCTGCGAGTTGCGACCCTTGGACGATGGCACGTCTGCCAGCGGCGATCGCACGGCGTTGGCGCCGAAGAGGCCCGTCATGAAGATCAGGCTGTCGATGCCGATGGCGATCGCGAGTGCGAGATACGCCAGCCGGTTGCCGTCCTGGAACGCGTTCCAGGATACGACGAAGCGGTGGGCTTTGTCGTCGCGGTTCATCTCGGCGAAACTGATCTTGGAGCGTAGCTCGTCGGTCTGCCGGCTCGGCAGGCCGCTGTCCGACAGGCACTTCACCGCAAAGCCGAACAGCGCGTCGGTGGAGCGCTGCGCCGCGAGCTTGTCGCCGCCGACGCAATTCGCGTTGAAAGTCTTGGTGCCGGTCTGCAGCGTGAACAGCGCCGCGGCCGACTCGCTCGCCTGCTTGGGATCGCAGTCGATGCCAGACACCTTAGGCTTCGTCACGTCGGCCGCGAACATCGCGCTGTAAAGCTGCGAGCAGCGCTGCTGAACCTCGGCCAGACGCTCCGCGTTCGGCGACTGCCGGAACTCCGCGCGCGCGGTCTCGAACGCTGGCAGCACCCGGCCTGGGTCGACGCGCTGGGCCTGATCCTCCCCCGCGCCGTTCTCCTGCGTCATCTTAATGCGCTGGGAGGCGGTCTCTTCCTCGCCCTTATACTTGGCCAGCTCGCCATCGATGGACGCTAGCTCGCGCTTGATCTGCGAGATGCGCACCTCCGCAGTGTCTAGACGCTTCTTGGCGTCCTTCACGCGGTCGTCCTGGATCTTGAACGCGGCCTGCATTTTGCTGAGGTCGCCCATGAGCTGCCGGTAGACCGGGCCCCGGCCTTCCTTCAGCGTCCCTTCGACGCCCTGTCCCTCAGCCATTGCTTCAACGCGCTTTGCATCGATCGCCTTGGCGCGCGTATCGAGCTCGGATTTGGTCGCGGCATAGTCGGCTGCCAGCGTCGCGCGGTCACCTTCCAGGCGCGCAAGTTCGTCCGTCAGCGACGTCTTCTTGCCGGCGATGCCTGCCTGCCCGCTCTGCGCCGTGGTGATGCGCTCCTGCTGTTCCTTGATCGAGCGGTTGCGGGCTTCGATCTGGTCGTTGAAGTATTTTTCGATCTCGCCCGTCGATCCCTGCGCTGCCGCCGCGAGCCGGTCGAGCTGCGCCTCATATGCATGCCAGCCTTCGCTCTGGAACAGCGCCGTCGTCTGCTCCATCTCCTGGCTGGAGATCGTCGCGCCGATGTCGGCGACGAGGCCGGACACCTGATTGGTGGCACGCAGCTCCGCGACGCGTTCGCGCTGCTCCTGCGGGAACACGACATTGAAGCGGCTGTCGAACGAGAAGAACACCGACGTCGCCATGCAGGCGAGGAACATCACCCACAGCATCGAGTTCTTGGCCATGATGCGCAGCGCTTGCGCGTAAGGGGCGACGATGTCCGTGCGCGCGAAGATGGTGATGAGGCCCAGGAGGCCGAACACCGTACCCGCTATCGCCAGGCCCTGGATCCAATAGTCGGCCTCGATGCCATGCTTCCACTGATAGAAACCCGCGGCGACTGCAAGCAAGATGACCGCGAGCCCGATCACCACGACCAGGGGCGCCGTGACCCGCGCGTGGCCCGCGCCTGCCACCGTGCTCATGCCGGTCGCAAAGCTCTCGCCGATCAGCCACGCGACGATCAGCATCACGCCGTGGATGCCGAAGGTGAACATCAATGACAGCACCGGCTCGCCGGTGAAGTTCGTCATGCCGTCCCAAGTGGTCCAGCCGCCGGCCAGCGACAGCACGATCGCCGCCGAGCCGAGCATCGCCAGCTGCCAGTTGGTGAAGAAGACCTCTTCGACGACACGCCACAGCCGCGGTCCGACCTTGAACAGCACGATCAGCGCTGAGATAACTAGTACGCCGAGAAGAATGCTGCGCGCGTATTCACTCGGGTTCGCCAGCACCGCGTCCAAGGTCTGCCTGAAGTCCATCTGCATTTCCCGCTCAGCCGGACGAATCCGGAAACTTGCCTGCCGCCCTGTCGTGCGGCGCAAAGGTCACGCGATGCAGGATGTCCACAGCTCCTGTCCACTTCGGGGCAGGATTGCGGCAATCCCATGCACTCGGGACGAGGATTGGAATTGTTATTGGCCGGGACAGTTCCAGCGCGCTTCAGCGAGAATTGGGCAGCGCGGGCTTCGAATGCAAGCGCAGCATTGGACGCAATAGTGCGCATCAATTGTGCAGCGTCCGCTCATTACGATCGCTGGCGCTGCTTTGGCCGGGTGTAGCAAGTGCCGGGAGGAAAGGATCAAACCGCTTCGAACAACGCAGCGACGCCCATGCCGCCGGCAACGCCGAGCGTGGCTATGCCGAGCGAGCGACCGCCGCTTTCGCCGCGCGCCAATCGCGTGAAAAGTCGGGTGACGAGAACCGAACTAGCCGCGGCGATCGGATGTCCGCGCGCAATCGCGCCGCCTTGCGGGTTCACGATCTCCTCGTCGAGATCGAGGCTGCGAATGAGTGCGATGGCTTGCGCCGCCGAAGACTCGCTCATCTCTACCACACCGATGTCGGACGGCTTGTAACCTCCGAACCGTGCTTTCAAATTCCTCATTGCCTCGATCGGCGCCGAGGCTTCTTCGTCGGGCGTGGAGCCGCGCGTGGCGTGCGCCAGCAGCTTCAGGCCGCGCGGCTTACCGAGCGACGTCCACACGCTCTGCGATACGACGACCGCAACAGCAGCCCCGTCGTGCATGTGCGAGGTGTTGCCCGGCGTCAGCGTGCCGTCCGGCGCCGCATACGGCGCCAGTTGCGCAAGATCCTTGAAGTCGGGCGCCACGGAGCTCTGATCGCGCGCTTCCTCTGCGTTGGCGCGCAACGGGCTGATTTCGCCAACGAAGCGCTTCGCTTCACGCGCCTGCTCCGCCTTGAGATGGGACTTCAGCGCGTAGGCATCTTGCTCGGCGCGGCTGATGCCCAGCCGGGACGCAAGTGCCTCGCTGGATTCCAGATGCGCCGGCCCTTCCCGCTCCTCGCCCGATCCCGGATCGAAGCTCATGAAGCGCGGAAGCTGTTGCAGGCTTCGCGGCTTGGCCACGCGCCACGGCGCCATCGAGATGGCTTCGGCGCCACCGGCGACGATCGCCTGCGCTTCGCCCAGCGTCACCGCTCGGACCGCTGCCAGGATTGCGTCGAGGCCTGAGGCGCACTGCCGGTCGATCGTTGCGGCCGGGCTCGTTTCCGGCAGGCCCGCTGCAAGCGCAATCAGCCGCGCCGGGTTTCCGCCTTCCGAAGCGTTGCCGACGATGAGTTCGTCGACCTGCGCCGGATCAAGGCCGCTTTCTTGCAGTGCAGCACCTATGATCGGAGCGCAAAGCTCATCGATGCGTCGGGCCCGGTGCAGCCCGCCGATGCGCCCGATGGCGCTGCGCCGGGCCGAGACGATGTACGCGGATTGAGAAGGCATAATGGGGCAAGGACTCTCGAAAATTGATGGGCGAGAGAGCAAACGACGGCGTGATGATGGGCGCCCGCTCCCGACTTCCATTGTCCGGTGGCGGCTAGCAACCATATGAAGTTGGCGGAAAAGGGATCGTTATCGGGTCGGTTTATGACCCCTTTCTGCGTCTCTTCTTTGCGGGGAATGTCCTCTGGTATAGTGTACGCGAAATATAAAACGCTTGGGATGAAACGATGACCGAGGCCACCGCCAAGCAGCCGGCGCTGCCAGTCACTGGCGCAGAGCGCAAATTGGCGAAGGCTGTCGAGAGAGCCAACCAGGCATTCGCGGAAAAGAACCTTCGCTTTACCAAGTTGCGCCAGGACGTCTTCGAGGAGATCGCGGCGACGTACGCATCCGTTGGCGCCTACGAGATCCTCGCCAAGCTGGCTGAGAAAGGCACCCGCCTCGCCCCCATCTCCGTCTACCGCGCCATCGACGCGCTCCTGGAGGCGGGCGTCATCCATCGGCTCGAGAGCAAGAACGCGTTCTTCGCCTGCCGGCGCATGGACCACCGCACCGGCCGCCGGCCGATCTTCCTGTCGTGCGAGAACTGCAATGCCGTGCAGGAGGTCGACTCCGAAGGCATCTTCGATACAATCGACCGGCTCTCCCGCGATGCATCGTTTCAGCCGCGCGTGAAGTTCGTCGAGGTTTCGGGACTGTGCCGCAACTGCCAGTCTAAGAAGGACTGATCCGCCAATGCCTGAAAGCGACGGAGTGGCCCCGCCGGCGCCCGAGCCGTGCGGCCACGGACACCCGCATGGCTGCGCTCATCGGGAGGGCGCCGGCCACAGCGCCGTGCCGGCCGATCCTGCGGCGCTCATCTCTGCACGCGGCATTGGCGTCACCCGTCACGGCCGCGATCTGCTCATCGACGTCGACATCGACATCCGCCAGCGCGAGATCGTCACCCTCATCGGTCCGAACGGTGCCGGCAAGACGACGCTCGTCCGCGTTCTGCTCGGCTTGGAGAAGCCCGACCGGGGCACAATCCAACGCCGCCGCGATCTCAAGATCGGCTACGTGCCACAGCGCTTCGACAGCGACGTCGTCGTTCCGATGACGGTCGAGCGCTTCCTTAAGCTGGGCGGCAGCTACTCGGACGTCCGCATCGCCGAGATCCTGGCGCACGTCGATGCCGCGGCGGTGCGCCGCCAGCAGCTTGGCGAGCTGTCCGGCGGCGAGCTGCAACGCGTCGTGCTCGCAAGGGCGCTGCTCCGCTCCCCCAATCTTCTCGTTCTCGATGAGCCCGCACAGGGCGTCGACTACAGCGGCGAGGTCGACCTCTACAACCTGATAGGCCGTCTGCGCGATGAGGCGGGCTTCGGCGTGCTTCTCGTTTCGCACGATCTGCACATCGTCATGGGCCGCTCCGACCGGGTCATCTGCCTCAACCGTCACGTCTGTTGCTCGGGCGTCCCCGAGGCAGTTGCGCAGCATCCGTCCTACGGCCGTCTGTTCGGCGCCGAAGCAGAGCGCGCATTCGCTCTTTATCGCCACCATCACGACCACAGCCACGATCTCTCCGGAATGCCTCATCCAACCGACGACCGCCATGGATCGTCCGAGGCACCTGCCGGCACACGCGGAGACCGATAGTGCTCGAGCCGTTCTTTCTCCGCGCGCTCGCCGCCAGCCTGGGCCTCGCTGTGGTCGCGGCCCCCCTCGGCTGCTTCGTCGTATGGCAGCGCATGGCCTACTTCGGCGAGACCGTGGCGCAAGCTGGCCTGATCGGCGTCGCGCTGGGACTTGCACTGCAGATGGACGTCACCTGGGGCGTTCTCATCGTTGCGCTCGCCGTCGCCGGGCTGTTGCTCTGGTTCATGCGCCAGAAGCTCGTGGCGATGGATTCCGTGCTCGGGCTTCTGCACCACGCCGCGCTTGCCGCCGGCGTCATCGCCACATCGATGATCAAGGGCGCCCCGGTTGACCTCACCGGCTTCCTCTTCGGCGACGTGTTCGCCGTCACCGGCACCGATGTCGCTGTCATCCTCATCGGCGGAGCCGGCGTGCTGGCCGTCATCGCCTGGCTCTGGCAGCCGCTTCTGCGCCTCGCCGTCCACGAAGACCTCGCCGCCGCCGAGGGCGTCGACCGCGAGACCGTGCGCACGGTGTTCATCGTGCTGCTGGCCGTGGCCATTGCAGTTGCCATGAAGATCGTCGGTATCCTGCTGGTCATGGCGTTTCTGGTCGTCCCCGCCGTCGCTGCCCGCCCGCTCTCCGGCACGCCCGAACGGATGGTCGTCCTGACCGGTCTCATCGCTGCGGCAAGCGTCATTGCCGGCCTGTGGGTCTCGGCCTCCGTCGATAGCCCCGGCGGCCCCTCAATTGTCCTGATAATGTCGCTTCTGGCTGCCGTTTCGCTGAGCTGGGCCTCGTTTGGTCGTCCCGGCGGATCCCGCAACTAACGGCATTTCCGCCGCCCTCTGGCCAACTTGCCGGCGCTGGATTAGGTAAGTCGCTTGGCTTCAACGGCGGAAACGGCATCCATGCGGGCTTCAGCCACCGATCTCATCGCCCCCCGGCGTCGCACCCATGCGGTCCGTGTTGCAGGCGTGGTCGTCGGCGGCGGCCAGCCCGTCGTCGTCCAGTCGATGACCAACACCGACACCGCCGACATCGAATCCACCACCGCTCAGGTCGCCGCCCTTGCGCGAACTGGATCGGAACTGGTGCGCATCACCGTTGATCGCGACGAGGCCGCCAAGGCCGTGCCCCATATCCGCGATCGACTTGCAAAGCGCGGCGTGACCGTGCCCCTCGTGGGTGACTTCCACTACAACGGCCACACCTTGCTCGCCGACAATCCGGCCGCCGCCGAAGCGCTCGACAAATACCGCATCAATCCGGGCAACGTCGGCTTCAAGGACAAGAAGGACCGCCAGTTCGCCGCCATTATCGACACCGCACTCCGCTGGAAGAAGCCGGTGCGCATCGGCGTCAACTGGGGCTCGCTCGATCAGGAGCTGCTGACGCGCCTGATGGACGAGAACGCGCGCTCCGACGCGCCGAAGGATGCACGCGCCGTGATGCACGAGGCGATCGTGCAGTCGGCGCTGATCTCGGCTGCCCGCGCCGAGCAGCTTGGCCTCACCTGCAATGACATCATCCTCTCGGCCAAGGTCTCGGCCGTGCAGGACCTCGTCGCCGTCTATACGTTGCTCGCCTCGCGCAGCGAGTATGCCCTTCACGTCGGGCTCACCGAGGCCGGCATGGGCTCGAAGGGCATCGTCGCCTCGACCGCCGGCATCGGCCTGCTGCTGCAGTCAGGCATCGGCGACACCATCCGCGTGTCGCTCACCCCCGAGCCGGGCGGCGATCGCTCGCTCGAGGTCCGCGTCGCGCAGGAGATCCTGCAATCGATGGGACTGCGCTCCTTCGTGCCGATCGTAACCGCGTGCCCGGGCTGCGGCCGCACCACCTCTACGGTGTTCCAGGAACTGGCGAGCAGCGTTCAGGAGATGATCCGCGACCGCATGCCTGAGTGGCGCTCGCGCTATCCCGGTGTCGAGGCGCTCAACTTCGCGGTCATGGGCTGCATCGTGAACGGACCTGGCGAATCCAAGCATGCCGACATCGGCATTTCGCTCCCTGGTACCGGCGAAGCGCCCGCCGCCCCGGTCTTCATCGATGGAAAAAAGGTGACAACCCTCCGCGGTCCCAACATTGCCGCTGAATTCCGGCAGATCGTGGAGAAGTATATCGAGCGTCGATTCGGAACCGGGGACCGGGTCGAAGCAGAAGCCGCTGTGGTTGCGGCGGCGGAAGAAAGAGACACGGCCTAGCAATGGTCCGGTCGCACTGGGGGAAGCAATGAAGAAGAAATCGCCCACATCGGGCCGCGCGCGGCGCATCGCGCCGATGAGCTTGCTCCTCCTCCTCGCCGCGTGCTCCTCCTCCGTGCCCGACGTCGACCGCGTGTTCCTTTCCGCTGCCGGAAGCTGGGACCGCAACCGCGATGGCGTCATCACTTGCGACGAATGGAAGGCTTATGCGGCTGAGCTGTTCGACGCTGCGGACGCAAATCGCGACGGCGTTCTTGATCGCGACGAATATAACAAGATCGTCTCCACCGACCGCATGTTCGAGACCGCCGATCTTTCGTATTACGACGCCAACAAGGACGGCAAAGTCTCTCGTCAGGAATTCGTAGACCGCCCGAACCGCGCCTTCGCGCTGCTCGACAAGGCCAACGAGTGCAAGTTGACGGCGAACCAGGTGGCCGGCGCCCGGGCGCATTCCGAGCAGATCTTCGATTCAAAGAAGCCCGAGTCCGGCGACCCGCGCGACAAGAAGACCCCCGGCATGCCGAACTAGCGTGCGCGTCGCGCATCGGGGAAACGGGTCTGAGAGGCGCCGCCTTGCGCGTCGCCTCAACACATCCCGTCATTGGCGAGAAGTCGGCCATCCACGCCACCATCGGCTGGCGCGACGCATGGACGACGTCGCCTGCGCATCCTCGAAGGCCTCTCCGCGTCGAAGGTGCTGAAGCTGCCGGAGACGGCCGCCTTCGCGGCCGTGACGTGAAGGGGAGCGGACTCGTGGCCGCGCAGCGGCAAGGGCGCAAGGCGCCTCGGCGCGAGCGCTCCGATCGCCCGAGCGTCTATCAGCGAGGGCGTGAATCGGCAGCGCAAAAAATTGGCGCCGGACCTCCACTCGCGCAACATCCACCGCAGACAAAGGTTCTCTCCGCTTGTGTCCGCAAACCAAAGACTCTCGCCCCATTCCCTCCATGATATGACCCCTTCGCTGCCCACCTTAGGCCATTGGAGGCGAATAGGTTTTCTGTACCACCCGCGCACGCGACGGGAACTTGCGCTCGACTACGACGTTCATTGCGCAATCGTCACAGACGAAGGGGGATACTCGTCATGAACAGAATTCTGCTTGCCGGCCTTGCCGTCGGAGTGTGGTCGAGTTGCGCTCTTGCCGCGGACCTTGGTCCTTATTCGCCACCACCGCCGCGCGCCGAGCCGATCTATGAGCCTGTGCCCCGGTACGATGCGTGGAACTGGCAAGGTCTCTACTTCGGCGCAAACGCCGGCTACGGCTGGGGCAATGACAATTCCGCCAATTACGATGGCTTCGGCGGTGGTGCGGGTTCGCTCAACCCGAGCGGTTGGTTCGGTGGCGGCCAGATCGGCTACAACGCCCAGTTCAATTGGCTTGTGCTCGGCCTCGAAGCCGACCTGCAAGGCGCCGACATAAACGACAGCTCGTCAATGAACTTCACCAACGTCCAGACCGACATCGATTGGTTCTCGACCGTACGCGGTCGCATCGGCTACGCCGCTGGCCCGACGCTAATTTACTTCACCGGCGGCTGGGCATTCGCTGACCTCAACCAGAGCGTCACGGCCCCTGGCGTCGCGATGTCGAAAGACGAGATCGCGACGGGCTACACGCTCGGCGGTGGTCTCGAATGGCAGTTTGCGCCGAACTGGTCGCTCAAGACGGAATATCTGTACGTCGATCTCGGTGAGCAGACGATTTCCGGCCCGTCCGGCACGTATAGCACCGACACCGACTTCCACACCGTGCGCGCCGGCGTCAACTTCCACTTCTGATCGCGCACCATTGCATAAGCTGAAGGCGCCCTGCGAAGGGGCGCCTTTTTGCAGTTCTACTTTTCTCTGCTCGCGACGAAACGGACCGCTTCGATCAGCGCAACGGCTTTCTTTCCGAACGGCGCCAGCTCGCTCTCGGCAGCGGAAACTGCCGTAGCGAGTTCCGCCCGCGAAGCCTCGATCCCGATCAGCGATACGAGCGTCGCCTTGCCTGCGGCGCTGTCCTTGCCTGTCGCCTTGCCGACGGTTGCCGGATCGCCCTCCGCGTCGAGCAGGTCGTCGGCGATCTGGAATGCGAGACCAAGGTTCTCGCCGTAGCGGCGAATGGCGGCGCGCTCCTGGGATGTTGCTCCGCCGATCACCGCGCCGGCCTCGCATGATGCAGCGAGAAGCGCGCCTGTCTTCAGTGCCTGAAGATGGCGCACGTGCTCGGCTGACGGCTCAGCCGGATGGCCACGCTTCTCGGCTTCGAGGTCAAGCATCTGTCCGAGCACCATGCCGCGCCCGCCCGCCGCGCGCGCCAGTACCCCCGCGAGCTCAGCCCGTATCGCCGCATCAGGATGCGTCTGCGGCCTCGCGATAATCTCGAAAGCTAGAGTCAGTAAAGCGTCGCCCGCCAGGATCGCCGTCCACTCATCGAACGCCTTGTGCACCGTTGGCCGCCCGCGGCGCATGTCGTCGTCGTCCATCGCCGGCAGATCGTCATGCGCCAGCGAGTAGCAATGGACGCATTCGAAAGCTGCCCCAGTGTCGAGGGCCGATGCCGGCGCAATGCCAAATAGTCCTGCACATTCAACAACGAGAAACGGGCGGAACCGCTTTCCTCCACCGAGGAGTGCGTGCTGCATGGCCCCCTGAAGCCGCTCGCCCTTTTCCGGCCCGCATTCTGCGAGCAATTCCGCAAGGCGCCGCTCGATCAGAGCAGCGGCGGTGCCCAGCCTTTGCACGAAAGTCATTCTCGGATTACCTAGTAGCGCCGGGCCAATGAGCGCGCCCAACGCCGAGAGGCATCAGGCGACACGCGAGCGGATATAGCATCGGGGCGATGCAAGCAAAGTATGGACAGGTCCGAATCTCAACGCCCCCCTGCCGCCGATCTTCCGCCGGCAAAATCCGAGCAACCCCCAGATCCGGTCACACCAGATCCGGCTATAGCGGCCGCCGTCACGCCTGAACGGGCGCCGTCGCAATCAAGACCGACCACTGATCAGTACGCGCTGCTCCCCGACGAGGCCGACGCCATCGAGCAGGCGCATTTCGAGCTGCTTGAGCGCGAGACGACCCAGCCCGTCCAGCCATTGCCTGACACCGACCTCCACGAGAAAGATGCCGAAGCCGTCGATGTCTCGTTGTCGCCGGCCGCCTCCGCGACAGAGCCCGAGCCGATCTCACCGCAGCACGATGTGGCCATGCCCGCTGCCGAGCCGAAGGCGCGCCCCGAAGGCTTCGAGCCGGCCCCGTTCTCCGTCCCCGCGCCGTTCGAGCCTACGGCCGCAGCGGCGTCCGTCGCGCCTCAACCAGTCGATCCACCGGCGCCCCTTCATCCGCTGCCAGCCGTGCGTGCCTGGCCGCCGCTAGCTATCGATCCGCCGCATGAGCCGGCCCCGCCGCCTCAGTCCTCACTATCGGCAGCACCGCTGGCTGTTCCGCAGCCCGAGCCGTCGGCCCTGCCGGAGCCACGCGACTGGCGCGACCTTCTTCGCCGTGCCGCCTCGGTAGCGCTGATCGCTTTCGCAGGCTGGTTCGTAGCCGTGCTGTTGCTGATCGTGGCCTACCGCTTCATCAACCCGCCGTTCTCGATGCTGATGGCGCAGCAGTTTCTGACCGGCACGTCGATCGACAATCGCTGGGTCCCCATCGAAAACATCTCGCCCAACCTATCGCGGGCAGTGATCGTCGCCGAGGACGGTCGGTTCTGCCAGCACTTCGGCGTCGATTTCGTCGAGACCGTGAATGCACTGCGACGCTCGTCCACCGCGTACCCCCGCGGTGCCAGTACGATCACCATGCAGGTCGCAAAAAATCTTTTCCTCGTGCCGGCCAAAAGCTACCTGCGCAAAATGGTCGAGATACCGCTCACCTTCGCAATCGAGCTGGTTTGGCCTAAGCAGCGGATTCTCGAGGTCTATCTGAATATCGTCGAATGGGGCCCGGGCGTTTTTGGCGCCGAAGCGGCCTCCCGCGCGCACTTCGGCCGGCCCGCCTCCGGCCTCTCCGCCCGCCAGGCCGCGCAGCTCG
>CAZBPM010000029.1:0-6465 GCA_964493785.1 uncultured Hyphomicrobium sp.
TGAAGATCTTCCGCGACGGCACCGGCTCGGCGATCACCGCCGGCTCGGTCGTCGACGTCGAGGTCGACCCGCCGGTCGACGCGCGCTCTGTTGCCCATAAAAACATCAAGCGCACCTTCACCTGGACGGCGACGCAGCTGACCACGGATCTCACGAGCTTTTCGATCGAGATCACGGCGACGACGTCGTCGGCGCTGGACACTTTCCACGTCGCCGAGCGCGTGCATCTGGCGTTCTAAGGGCGTTGGGGCGCCCGCTCGCGCGGCGCTCCCCATTGCGCCTATCCAACACACATCTGGAGAACTGCGAATGGCTAAGAAACAACCGGCCAAGGCGGCGACGCCTGCCGCGATCGACCCCGAGGTCACTTACGAGGTCAAGATCAAGCGCAAGGTCGCGCACGGGCGCACCATCTTGCGGCCGACCGATGCGCGCATCCGCATGCTTGGCGCGACCATCATCGAGCTGGGCGACGCGGTGGACGTCTATCGGGAGGTCTAAGCCGTGGCGCAGCAGTTCGAGAGCAAGTATCGCGTTAAAGGCGATGAGCTGACCGACGACTTTTTTAACTCGCGGTTTCGCGACATCGATCTGCGCGTCGCCGATCTCGAAACGCGCATCGGCGGGTTCGACGAGGCGGTCGATGCGCTCATCGCCCGCGGCCTCGATCAGATCAACACGCAGTTGCAGGCCTCGATTGCCGCCCTGCAGGTGGATGTCGCGGCTGCGGTTGAACAGGTCGAAATAGTTGCCGCGCTGATGACGGCTCTCGAGGCGGCCGTCGACGCCATCGTCGCAGGCTCGCTGCCGGCGAGTGGCATCACTGTGTCGACGATCGCCGGCCTAACGGCGACGCATGTGCAGGCGGCGCTTGCCGAGCACCAGGCTGACATTGACGCCATTCTGGCCAGCAAGGGTGCCAACAGCGGCATCGCCACACTCGATGCCGATGGCCTGGTGCCGGCTAGCCAACTGCCGGCGATCGCCATCACGGACGTCTTCGAGGCTGCGAACCAGTCGGCCATGTTGGCCCTCACGGCGCAGCGCGGCGACATTGCGATCCGCTCTGATCTCAACAAGTGTTTTGCCCTATCCACTAACTCGCCGTCGACGCTGGCGGATTGGAAGGAACTCAAGACGCCGACCGATGTCGTGCTCTCGGTTGCGGGTCTGACGGGGGCGATTTCCTCTGGCGCACTCAAGACCGCACTCGCGCTGGCGATCTCTGACGTGTCGGGGTTGCAGACTGCTCTCGACGGCAAGGAAGCGGCCGACGCCGACATCCTTAAGAAGGACGTTTCGGCGACGCTGGCGGTCGGCTACAAGGCGGCCAGCTACGACAATGGAACTAAGTCGAGCGGCACGTTCACGCCTGACCTCGCCAACCGCAACCTGCAGCACTACACGAACAACGGCGCTCACACGCTGGCGCCGCCGGCTGATGGGCCGTCGCTTGTGCTCGACCAAATCAATGGTGCCAGCGCCGGGGCGGTTACGCGCTCGGGCTTTACGCAAGTCGACGGGGACACCTTGACGACCACCAACGGGCACAAGTTTCGCCACTTCATCACGGTCGGAAACGGCGGCTCGCACTGCTACACCAAGAAAATGGCATAGGGGGTCGTTATGCAAAAGATCGGCTATTCGCTGGTCGAGCTTGCGACCGGCGACGAAATCCGCGTTGCCAGCTCGCTGCCGGTCCGCTTCAACCTGGACGGAATCGGCACCATCGACTTTGACCAGCCCGGGCAGGTGATGCCGGACAGCGCGAACCCGACGCACGTCTTCGTCGAGCGTTGGGCATCGGGCCCCGCGTTACCTGGCGACGTGCTGGTGAGCGAGGCCGCCGAGTATGACGATGTCGAGGGGCGCGTGGTGGTGACCCGTGAGTGGGAAACGCCTGCCGCTACACTGCAACAGCTTTCCGAGTATGCGGCGGCGAAGCGGCGCGCTCTGACTAACGGCGCGGCAATGATCGACGTCGGGGAGCGCAGCATCCCGGTCTGGGTGGACCCTGAGAGCCGCGGGTCGATCCTGGGCTTGCAGGTCGCATCCGGCATCATCGAAGGGCTCACGGCGCCGTGGAAGGGCGCAGACGGCTTGTTCTATGTGCTCACCGCTCCGGAGATCCAGGCGTTGGCGCTCGGCATGATGGGTTTCGTGCAGGACTGCTTCACCGCGGAGGCGATCGTTCTCGGTGGCATTGAAGCCGAGACGATCACCGCGACGTCGGCAATCGACGCGGCAGCTTGGCCGGAAGGCTGGGAGGCATAGATGGGCATCGACTTGCCGTCGAAAGCGGAACTGTGGCTGCCGCCAAGACCGGCGATCATGCGGCGTTGGGACGATAAAGCCGCCAGGGCATCCTTTCCGACGCCAGTTTTTTGCCCCGCTGACCGCCCGGCGGAAGCCTCCTTCATGGACGACGACTCGTCGGGGAGCAACCTGTCGTCGTACTCGTTCAGCATAAACGTCGGCACACACGTTGCCGGCAGCGCTCTGATGGTAGTTGCCCACACGAGCAGTGGTGCAACTCGGTTTGTGACCGGCGTCACCATCGACGGCAACGCTGCCTCACTATCGGTGATGGGATACGCGACGGACGGCTCGGCGATGCGCACGTCGACGTCGTTCTGGTATCTTGAGACACCGGTTAGTGGGACGGTGACTGTTACCCTGGCTTGCACGTCTACGATGGAACGGCTCGGCTGCGCTGTTTATCGCGTTTCGGGTGTCAAGAGCTTCACTCCGTACAGCACCACGTCGTTGGTGAATGGCTATCCGGGATCAGCGAGCGGAACGCTTGATATTCCCTCTGGTGGCTTCGTTCTGTCAGGTTTCGGCACGCATTCGTCTGGCACGCCGACATGGAGCTGGCTGGGCGTCGACCATGATTCCGCTATCGACGTTGAGGGCGGCCGTTGGTTCGAAGTCGCCCATCGTAACTATGCTGCCGGTGCCACGGTGGCCACCATCATGGTCGCCTCGGGCAGCTACAACGGTGGGTTTGTGGCCGCGGCGTTCAGGTAGCAACTCACCTTCAAGAAAGCAGTCACCACCTTGCCCCCGGCGCCCTTTGGCGTACGGGCCATTTGCGCTGGAGAAAACTGACAATGGCAGACATCGCTTTCCACCACGGTACGCGAGTATTCGAAAGCCTCGAGACCCCGATCCTCATCCGCACCACGCAGTCGGCCGTGATCGCCCACATCGGTGTCGCGCCTGACGCTGACGCGGAAGTTTTCCCGCTCAATAAGCCCATCCTGCTCAAGGGCACGGCCGAATATTCCAAGGCCGTGGCGCTGGGCGACGCGGGCACCCTGAAAGCCTCGCTCGACGGCGCGTTCGACCAGATCGGCACCTATAATTACGTCATCCGCGTCGAGGAAGGCGAGGACCTACCAGAGACGCTGTCGAACCTCATCGGCGACGGCGCAGCCATGACCGGCGTGCACGCGCTGCTTAAATGCGAGAGCCTTTACGGCCGCAACGTCAAGCCGCGCCTGGTCGTGGTTCCCGGCTTCACGCAGTCGCTCGGCGACGATGGCGTGGCATCGTGCAACATCACAGCCCCGGGCACGAGCTACGAAACGGCGCCGACCGTCTACGTCTATCCCGCCGACGCCACCAAGACCGTCTCGCGCACGCCGGACCCCACCAATGCCGGCAACGGCGTCATGACGCTGGCAACCCCCGCCTACGGCGCCGGCATCGTCGCCGGCACCTATCGCGTCGAATGCGTCACGGCGGCGGCCAACGCTGGCACCTTCAACGTCATCGATCCTGCAGGCCAGGTCATCGGCCAGGCCACGGTTGCGGTCGCCTACAACGGGCCGATCAAGTTCACGATCGCCGACGGCGCCAACGACTTCGAAGTCGGCGACGGCTTCAACGTCACGGTTGCGATCACGGGCGGCGCTGGCGTCGGTGCTGAGCTGGAGGCAATCGTCCTATCCGGCGCAGTCAACCAGCTCGTCATCAAGCGCCCCGGTTTTGGCTACGAGAACGGCATCGCGATCGCATTCGCCGGCGGCGGCGGTTCGGGCGCGGCAGCGTCGGCCACGGCCGGCGCGGTCGCTAATCCCGTTGTCGCCGAGCTGGTCGGCGTGCTCGAGAAGCTGCGCGCAGTGGCCCTCGTCGACGGTCCGGACACGACCGACCAGGCGGCAGTATTGTGGCGGCAGAAAATCAACTCCGACCGCATCTATCCGATCGACGTCAAGCATCTGGTTTGGGACACCGAGCTTGATGCCTACGTTACGCAGCCCGCCAGCCCGCGCTTTGCGGGCGTGCAGGCCCGCGTCGATCGTCAACAGGGCTTCTGGTGGTCGCTGTCGAATAAGCCGATCAACGGCATCGGCGGCGTCTCGCGGCCGATCTCCTACGGCGACCAGGCCAACTACCTCAACGAGAATTCCGTCAACACCACGATCAACATGGGCGACGGGTTCATCACCTGGGGCAACCGCGTCGCGACGGCGATCGACCTCAATAAGTTCATCTCTGTCCGCCGGACTATGGACTTCATCAACGAGGCCCTCGAGGCCGCGTATATGGAGTTTGTCGACAAGCCGTTCTCGCTCGCCAATCTCAAATTCATGATCGAGAGCGGCAACGCCTTTATGAAGGTCCTGCGTGCCGAGGGCGCGATCCTCAACGGCCGGGTGTGGCTCGACTCCGAGCGCAACACCAACGAGGAAATGGCGCAGGGCCGCGTGACGCTCGGCGTTGACTTCGAACCGCCGGCGCCGATGGAAGACATCCGCCTGATCACTCACCGCAACATCACCTACTACGCCGAGCTGCGCAATCGCGTGCTCGAGGAGATCCGCAGCGGCGCGCTCGCCTTCGCCGCCTAACGCTTCGCCGCGCCGCCGCTTGCTGGCGGCGGCGCATCTGCGCTCGCCCTTCCAGGAGACATCGATCAATGTCCGAGACGCCCGGTTATATTCTGCGCAACTGCACCATTTTCGTCGACCGCATTTCCAAGGTCGGCCAGGCCTCCGAAATGGAGCTGCCCGTCCCCGAGGAAAAGGTCGAGGAGATTCGCAACGCCGGCATGGTGATGCCGATCGAGGTCAAGCTCGGTTACGAGAAGCTCGAGCAGGGCTTCAAGATGACCGCCTTCGACCCGCAGGTCCTCAAGCTGTTCGGCCTGCGCATCGGCGACATCAAGGAATTCATGATCACCGGCGCGCTCGTCGACGAGGACGGCACAACGCACTCGGCGGTCGCCTACGCGCGCGGCTTCCTCAAGCAGGCAAAGACCGACACATGGAAACCGGGCGAGAAAAACGAGACCGAATATATGGTTTCGATCCGGTCCTACAAGCTCGAGATCGATGGCAACCCGATATTCGAAATGGACGCCTTCGAGGTCAAGATCGGCGGCGTCAGCCAGACTAAGGACATCCGCAGCGCCCTGCTGCTCGGTGGCGATTCCGCCTAACGACTAAACCATCCACGGGGGATTACATGGCTAAGAAAACAACGACGCCGGCAGCCGCGGGGAATGCGGCAGCCGGCGACGGCGCTTTGCGCAAGACGTTTAAGCTTGCGGTGCCGGTTCGCGACGACGCCGGCCATGTCTGGTCGGAGATCACGGTCGTCGAGCCGGAGCTGCTGCACCGGGTGCACGTGCAGCGACAAAAGACGGCGACGCGTGCCGAGCAAACAGCACGGCTCATTGCTGCGCTTTCGGGCGTGCCGGAGCCGGTCGTCCGCCGCATGAAAACTCGCGACGCGCACACCATCAGTCACTGGATCGACGACGTGGTCGAAAGCGGCGGGCGGGCCGATGCTTTGGCCGAAATGGCCAGCGGCGAGGAGCGCAGGCACGAGACCTCGCGATCGTTCCAGCTGCTCGCGCCGGTGCTGACGGCTGACCGGCCGGTCACCGAGGTCACGGTCGTCGAGCCGGATCTCGAGGCGGGCATCGCCGTCGAGAAGATGGACCTCGAGGCGGAAAAGACTGCGGCGCTGATCGCCATCTGCGCCGGCGTGACCATCCCCGTCGTGATGCGCATGAAGCTGCGCGACATCGTTCGCATAGAGCGGTGGATGGATTTTTTCTTCAACGCTGGCGAGGCGTCGCCGGCGGAGACCGATCAGGACAGCGACAACCAGGTGCAGGTTGGCGCGACGTAGCGGTGCAGCTCGCGCGCGAACTCTCAACGCCGATCGAATCCGTGAAGAAAATGACGCTCGTCGAGGCGGCCGAGTGGATGGCCGCCCTGCGCCGCGTCGACAAACAGAAGTGAGCCAATGGCCACCTTAACGTCGCGCCTCGTCATCAGCTTGAGCGATCGCGTGTCGGGCCCGGCGCGTGCCATCGCGGGCTCGCTCAAGCGGCTGCAGAGCACGGCGGCCGGCGCGGCATTCGCTACCGCCGGCCGCCAGGCCAACCGCGCAGGCACGCAGTTTATGCGCGCCGGCGCCTCGGCGTTCACGGCCGCCTATGGCGTG
>CAZBPM010000029.1:6475-50497 GCA_964493785.1 uncultured Hyphomicrobium sp.
TATCGAGCCGACGCGCGAATTCAATGATGCCGTCTGGGGCACCACGGCCGCCCTGCTCGGGACGACCAAGGCTCTCAAGCCGGCGCAGGCGCAGGCTGAGGATCTCCGCAAGACGGCGATCGACTTGTCGAAGCAGTACGGCGTGATGCCGGAAGTGTTCGCGAAAGCGGGCATGGAAGCCACAAAAATGGGCCTCGACCACAAGAAAGCCAGCTCGGTCATGGAGGCCGCCGGCAAGGTGTGGATGAGCGACAAGGACGTCGACCCGTCGGCGATGGCGAAGTCGCTCGGCACCTACGGCATCGTGTACGGCGCACCGGAGGGCGAGGAGGCCTATCGCACACAGACGATGGGGCGCGCGTCGTCACTCGCGCTTGCCGGCGCCAAGACGCGAACGTCGGCCTCGGCGCTCGAGGAGGGCCTGCGAAACTACATGGGCGTGCATGGCGCGTTCGGTGGCAAATTCGAGGACGCCGTCGCTCTCATCGCCATGGGCAGCAACGTGGCGCTGATGGAGAAAGAAACCGGCACCGCGCTCAAGTCGCTCACGTCGCGCTTCCTGCGCATGCCGGCGGAAGGTCGCGCGGCGATGGCCGGTGCGGGCATCGACACAACTAAATTTATGGATTTCTCGGCCGTCAGCCCGCTGCGCGCCACCGGGCAGCTGGTGCAGCTGTTCCCCGGTCAGCTCAAGAAGGGCGCGCGCGGCAACACGCTCAAGTTCCTCGAGAAGGCCGAGCGTGACGGTTCGCTGAAAGATCCGGCGATTATCGGCCAGGTCCTCGAGCACCTCGAAAAGCAGGGATTGAAGTTCGCCGGCGCCGAGGACCGCGACATCGCGCTGACGAAAATCTCCTCGGTCATGTCCGGCGCCGGCGGTAACTTCGACCCGCTCGGGTTCTTCGCCGAGATCTCGCGCGCGGTGAAAGACGGCCGCGCTGGGCCCGGCATCCTCGGCCTGATCGGCGAGCCGAAGCGGCTGCAGCAATATCTCGCCTTGAACCACGTGCTCGAGGACACGGTCGCGCTGCGTGACGAGTTGGTCAGCGACCAGGGTCGGTTTCTCGGCCTGGTCGCCGAGGGCTATTCGGAAAGCGACGCCGGCAAGATCACGGCCATGGAGGCGGCATGGCGGCGTTTCCAGCTGACGCTCATTAGGAGCGACGGGCTGATGAGAATGCTGTCGACGCTGCAGGGCATCGCCGACGCGTTTGCAGGAATGCCGAGCTGGGCCTCGAGCGCCGTCGGCGGGATGCTCGCCTTTGGCGCAATCCTAGCGCCGATCGGGTTCGCGATCGCCGGCATCGTCGCGGGTCTGCGCTCGCTGATCGCGCTGGGCAAAGGTATAGCGCTGCTCGGAGGCCTCGGCGGCGCGGCAGCGGCCGGCGGCAGCTCACTGTTCGGCCTCGGGGCCGGCACGGTCGGCGGCCTTGCGGCAGCTAAGGCGTCAAGCAAGATGATCGGCGGCATGGGCAAGTCCGGCCAGATGATCGCCGGCATGAGCGCTGCAGGCGCCGGCGCAGGCGCCGCGACAGCAAAGACCGTCGGCAAGGGGCTGGTTGCGCGCCTCATCCCGGGCGTTGGTTGGGCGCTCACCGCCGCCGGCGTCGGCACGGGCACCTACGCGGCTTATCAGGACTACCAAAAAAACGGCGACCTTGGCAGCGCCGCCTGGGCGTTCGGCAAGGGGTTCCTAACGCTCGGCACGGGCGACGCAAACGCGGCCGAGACGTCGCCGGCGTCGACAGTGGCGGCCGCGGGCCCGGCTGTGGCCAGTGGTCAGGCCGACGGCGGGCTCGGCAATATGCAATCGCAGGCCTCGCAGATCCCGGGCGCGATCGCCGCCGCCATGGCGCAGGTGCGCAGCATCGTCGCCGGCGTCGACCTTACGGCGGAAGGCACGCGCATCGCCAACTCGCTGGCGAACGGCATCCGCGCCGGCATCGGCAGCATATCGTCGGCGGCGGGCGCTGCAGCCAGCGCCGCGAGCGCCGGCGCTTCCATGAATGGCGCATTTTCGGATGGAGCCCGCTAACTCATGTCAGGACCTCTTGGCCCGACGCCGATGGCGCTGGGCTCTTACGCATTCTCGGCGCTCGGCTTTGGCTTCACCGGCCACGGCCGCGGCCTCGAGACGCCATGGGCAGAGATCGACGTCACCATGCGCTTCGACTCGCTGCAATGGACCGGACCGAAGTCGGAGACGTTCGAAATCAAGGGCGTGATCTTCGAGGCCGAATTCGGCGGGCAGGACTCGCTCGACGGCCTGCGCGACGCCGCGGCGGCGGGCAAGCCGCAGATGCTGGTCACGCGCGCCGGCAAGGTGCGCGGCTATCACATCATCATTTCGATCAGCGAAGATCGCGATTTCATCGACGCGTCAGGGATGGCTCGCCGCAATGCCTATGCGATCCAGCTGAAACGCTACCACACGCGTTGAGGAGCAACATGGCGCGCACGTACGTCACGATCGACGGCGATATGATCGACCTGATCTGCTATCGCGCTTACGAGGGCCGCCAGTCGGGCATGGTCGAGGCCGTGCTCGAGGCAAACCGCACAACGATCGAGCTGGCCGATCGCGCCGAGATCCTGCCACGCGGTTTGACCATCACGCTGCCCGACATACCGCGCACCGTGAAGACCTTCCCGATCATGCCTCTGTGGGACTAGGCCAGTGCATCCGATCGTCGTGCTCACCATTGACGGCAAGCCGGTTTCGCTCGGCTTCATGTCGCGCCTGATTTCCGTGACGGTCACTGACAAGGAAGGCACGACGTCGGACACGATCGACATCGAGCTGGACGCCGGACCGCCGGCCATGTCGGTGCCGCGCCAGAAGGCGATCATCACCTGCGCGATGGGCTACCAGGAGACCGGCGTCGCCTACATGGGGACGTTCACCGCCGACGAGATCGAGCTGCAGTGCCTGCCCTACAAGGTGAAGATCCAGGGCAAGTCCGCCGACATGCGCGAAAAGCTCAAGGAACACCGCGAGCGGCATTTCGATAACAAGTCGGTCGGTGACATCGTCTCGCAGGTCGCCGGCGAGCACGGCCTGCAGGCGCAGGTATCCGGCAACGTCGGGAGCCACAAGTATCCATGGTTCGGACAGCAGAGCGAAAGCGCGCTGCACATGGTCAAGCGTCTCGCCGATCGACATGGCGCGCTGTTCGCCATCAAGGACAACAAGCTCATTTTTGCGGAGAAGGGCGCCGGCCTCACGGCGAGCGGCGTTGCGGTCGGCGGCGTCGTCGTCACGCCGCAGATGATCGTCGAAGGTACGTGCACGGTAAAATTCGTCGAGCGGCCGGCGCACAACAAGGTGCGCGGCGCCTGGCACGACAAGGACAAGGCCGAGCGCACGTTTGAAGAAGCGCCGGCCGACCCGGAAGGCAAAGCGTCTTACACGCTGCGCCATCAGTATTCCGACAAGGGCGAAGCGCAGAACGCCGCGAAGTCGAAGGGCAAGGATCTGCAGCAAGCCGCCGACACCACATCGGTCACGATCGAGGGCAACGTGGCCGCGCGCGGCGGCGGCAACATGGTCTACGCCGGCGTGCATCCGCAGGCCGATGGGCTGCCGTGGATTATCGAAACGGCGGTGCACCGCTTCTCGAAGGGGCCGGGCTATCAAACGCAGATCGACGGCAAGGCCAAGGTCTAAAGCTCTTAGGGGGTAATCCATGCAATTCGAAGTTTCGAACGACCGCCTGGTATCAGGCGGCCGGCCGGTCCCGTTTGTGCCGTCGCCGAACGTCGGCGGCCGCATCGAGCCGGCGCTGATCGTCGTGCACTTCACCGCCGATCGCCTCGACCCGAACGACTCCGTCAATTGGTTTGCGCAGGCAAAGTCCAAGGTATCGGCGCACCTGGTTCTCGGCCGCGACGGGTCGGTGACGCAGATGGTCGATTTCGACCGCCTGGCGATGCACGCAGGCAAGAGCCATTGGAACGGACGCGACGGCTGCAACGGTTTCGCCATCGGCATCGAGGTCGACAACCCGGGCGCGCTTGCCATCCGCGGCAAGGACGGCGTCGCCTGGTTCGGGACGATGTTCGATCGCGAGCAGTACGGCCTCATCGAGCACAAAAGCGACAAGTACGGGCACGCCCTTTGGCTGCCATACACCGACGCGCAGATGGGCGCGCTGCGCGGCATCATCCAGGCGCTGCTGCGCGCCTATCCCTCGATCGTCGACATCCGCGGCCATGACGAGATCTGCGTGCCGGCCCGGCGCAAGAACGATCCCGGCCCGCTGATGAATATGGACGGGCTGCGTGCGCTGCTCGGCGGGCGTGCGCCCGACGATACCAAGGACGTCGCCCGGGCGCAGAAGTGGCTCGTCTCGCTGGGCTACGAGCCCGGCGAGGTCGACGGGCAGGTCAGCGTGCGGATGCGCAGCGCGCTGCGCACCTTCCAAGAGCAGAACGGTCTGCTGGTCAACGGCAACCTCGACACGGCGACGTGGCGACTGCTCAGCGATGGCACCGGCAAGCGGATGCCGACCGGCAACCGGGAGGCTGCGCCTGCACCACAATCCAGCGCAGAGTTCGTGGCCAAGCGAACCTCCGAGGGCACATTCGCGACGACTGTCGTGGAAGCCGCCGCCAATCCGTCGCTCCCGACCGATCCGCTGGCGGCGCTCGATACAGCGGACAAAGCCATCGCGCACGCCGAGAAGGGCAAGGCGGTGGTCGACCGGTCGACGGGCATCCTCGACTGGCTGATCGCCTATCTGCAGACGCCGCAGGGGCTCCGCGTGGCGGTGACTATGACGGCCTGCATCATCGTTTGGCTGGCGGTGCATCACCGCGCTCGCATCGGGCGCCTGCTGCGCCTCGGCCAGCCGGCTTAACGGGGGGACCATCCAAATGATGTTCAGCTTCATCCTGGCACGCGCGTGGGCGTGGGCGCTGCCCTACGTCGGCCCGCTGCTGCCGCCCATCCTTCGCAACATCCCTGCGATCGACACCGTCAAGCGCTGGATCCGCCGCGCGTTCATCGCGGCGCTCGTCGTCGCGGCGATCGCCAGCCTCTACGTGCTGTTCAAGTCGATGCGCAACCCGGTGGCAGAGTTCGTCTCGGCCGCCGAGCTGCAGGCCGACCGCAACCGCCAACTCACAAATGCGAACGCGACGCTCCAGAAGACGCTCGACGAGCGCGAGCTGGAAGCGGCCGCCGCCATCGCCGAAGCCGAACTGCTCCGCGACCAACTGGAGAAAGCCCGTGAGAAATCCCCTGATCCTGATGCTGTTGTGTTTCCCGCTGACGATCCTTGGCTGCGCGCAAAACAGCGCCGGTAAGATCGACCTCGGCCCGATGGCCACGCAGGACCTGGCGCCCGTCCGCTGCCCGCCGGTCGACGCGCGCACCGTTTTAGAGTTCAAGCGCACGACGAAGGTGCCGGCCGGTGAGGTGACCAAGCGCACCTCGCAGGAGTGGCTGGATGCCTACGCCGAGGCCGAGGCTCGCAAGAACCGCGCCGGCCAGCGCCTCGTGAAGGAGTACGAGGACTGTCGCGGCGGAACTGCGCCAACGGTCGGCGACAGCGTCGCCAGGGCGCTGGGAACGTCGTAGGCGGGCAAACGCAGCCTCGCCGAGGGATTGGAACCACCCAGAGGGAAAGCCATGCGCGATGCGCTACAGCGACAACCGTTTGAATGGGCACCCGAGCTGGCCGGAGTTTTACGACAGGCTCACGGCGAGCGAGGAGCGGATCACGCAGGAGATTCGCATCTCGACGGAGTATCTCCGCGACAGGCAGGAGAGAGACAATCTGAGGGTGCACGAGCGTATCGACAACTCCGAGACGATCCTGCATCGCAAGATCGAGGACTTGCGCGAGGACGTGATCACCCTCCGCGTTACGCCACCACCAATCACCCCTCCGTCGACGCGCGCGGCGCGGGCGCGGCAGTTGGCGGAGCTGATAGCCCCGTTGCGCGAACTGGTGATGATCGCATGCGTGATCGCAGCGGGACTGGCGGCATTGTTCAAAGCGCCGGAGGTGAAGGTGGCGCTGATGGAGGCGGTCGGCACGCTCGAACGTCACGGCCGCACGTCAGACTAGCGCTGTGGTGCATCGCGCTGACGGTGTTCTCCGCCGGCGCCTTCGCGGTCATGTCCGCTTGAACGAATAGGATCTCGACCGGCGCGTGCCGCCCCCGTCTCTGCTGCCGATCGAGTATGCCCCCGTCGCCGGACTAGCCCCCCGGTGACGGGGGCGCCTTTTTGCGTTTGTGGGTCCGGTGCTCAAGAACGAAAAGTGGAAAGAACTCGGAATGCGCCGAGAAACGCAACTCGGAATGCCGAGGCTGCAAGCGTGCTAAGTTATTGTGTGGGCTTGGCGATCCCGGCAGGATTCGAACCTGCGACCCTCTGCTTAGAAGGCAGATGCTCTATCCGACTGAGCTACGGGACCGTGCGCTCTCTCTATATGATTAGGCGAGGTGAGGCGAGGGGCGCTTATCGCCGGTGAACCGGTCTGCGCCGCCGCGGGTGCGGCCGTGGACAGCCCGGCATGCTGCCTTGACATAGCTTAGCCCCTGACGTTCGGGTGCAGGTTCAAAGTGGTCTGGCGAACTGGTGGCAAGCGCCTCATGCGTATACTCTTCGTAAACAAGACGCGGGAAAACGAATTCCGCGGCTTCGACCATACGAGCCTGGAAGGCATGAGGGGCGCCGAGCGAACGGTGATCCAGCTCGCCGATGCCCTGGGCAAGCGGGGCCACGACGTGGTCGTCACGTGTGCAAGCGCCGCAGCTGCCGTCAAGATCGGTCAAGTGACAATTGCCGATCCGTCAACAGCGCTCGCAGGCCGCTACGACGTTGCGGTCAGCAACAACTTCGCCAAAGCCTTCGATGATTTCGATGCGCGCGCCAAAGTCGTGTGGACGCACAACCCGGGGTTCTCGCGTGCGCACATCCAAGCCGACTTATTGGCCAAGCTGCGTTATCGGCCCTATCTCGTGCACCTGTCGGATTACACCCGGCGGCGATCATGGTTCCTGCCGCAGTCCGGTTGCTCGACTATCCGTCACGGAATGCCGGCCGAGTTGATCGCCGAACGGCGAGAGCGTGCTGAGGTCCCTGCGCCTGTCGCGGTGTTCTCTTCCTATGCTGGCCGCAATCTGAGCCGTGTCATCAAGGCGTGGCGCGATGTGGTGCACAAGGACATGCTCGGCGCGCGCCTGCTGATTACGTCGGAGGCTGAGCCGAAGCATCTTGCCGGAATGAGCTCTGCGGATCTGGCGTCCAACAACATAGAGATCCTGGGGACTTTGCCGTGGACGCGGCTGATGGAGCTATTGCGCACGGCTCGCGTGTTCGTAGCGCCGGGGCACCCTCAAGAGACGTTCAACCTGCTTACGGTCGAGGCCGCGGCGTGTGGCCTGCCGACAGTTACGATGGGCATCGGCGCTTTACGGGAACGTGTCGTGCCCGATGAGACGGGATGGATCGCGGGTTCAAACGCGGAGATGGGACAGGCGCTGGTGCGGGTGCTTTCAGATGATGTGCTGTGGGCTAGGTATCACCGGGGCGCGCTGCAGCATCCCGATCTGGTGACGTGGGAGCAGCGTGCGGTCGAGTGGGAGCTGCTGCTGGACGATCTTCTCAGCAACGGGGCGCGCACAACCTGACGGGCGTGCTTAAGCCCCGTCGCTATAAGGCTGCTCGCCATCGACGTAAGGGCGCACCTTGCGCCAGAGCCGATGATAGTCGTTGGCGAATTGGCGTTGCTCATCGATGTCGTCGGCGAGGCGGGAGGCCTCACGCAGACGTTCCATTTCAATAAGCGCCTTCTCTACTTCCGATTTCGTCATGCGAGGCTCCCTCGCTGCGACAACCTGAGACCACGCGCCGTGGCCGCCGCATGAATGATACCGCTGTTCACGCCGTGTGACAGCACGCGAAAACCGCATATCCGGTCGATGCGAAGCTCGCGTGACTGATGGAACGCGCGAGGGCCTTTAAAGATGCTCGATAGATGGCCGTCATGCGTGATTAGCAGGGATGTGCGCCGTTTGGACGGGTGCCCTTGGAAACGGGCAGGGTTGTTTCGTGCTGCCGGGCAGCTTAAACAAGCCCGGCTTCAACCATTTTTCCGGTGGACCCAATGCCGCTTCTCTACTTCAACGTTCTGGAAGGCCGTACGGACGCAGAGCTGCAGACCATGCTCGATGCGGCACATCGCGCCATGCTGGCGGCGTTCAAGGTTCCCGAGCGTGATCGTTACCAGATCGTCACCGAGCGAAAGCCTTCTCGCATGATCGTCGAAGATACGGGGCTGGGCTTTGACCGCAGCGATAAGGTGGTCGTGGTGCAGATGGTCAGCAGGCCACGGGGGGCGGAGGCGAAGAAGACCTTCTATCGTCTGCTGGTAGAGGAGTTGGAGAAGAGCTGCGGGATCAAGCCCAACGACGTGATGGTCTCGGTGATCGAGAACACAGACGAGGACTGGTCATTCGGCCTTGGACGGGCGCAGTTCCTCGAAGGCGATCTGTAGCCGGGCGAGCTTCAGCGTCATCTTTTCGGGGCGTGCTCAGCAGCCACCGAGCGCAGCATCTTCATGAGGCGCTGCGCCGGGCCGCTCGAGCAGCATTGAATCGAAATGCGCGCGCCTTCGAATAGAAGAAACATCTCGTCGGCGAGCTGCTCGGGCTCGGTGTAACCGGCCTGCTGAAACAGGGCGACGAGCCGTTCGCGCTTGCGGGTCTTGTAGTCGTCGATGATCTGCCGCGCTGGGTGATCGATCTCGCGAAGCTCGACCGCGGCGTTGGCGATGGCGCATCCGCGCTCGGTGCAGTCGGTGACAATGGTCTCGACGTGCTGCAGCCAGCCCTCGATCTGAGCATTGGCGTCGCCCGGATGCTCGCGCGCCAAGTGCTCCCAGACCTCGTCGCCCTCACGCGCCAGCTCAGTAATATAGGCGGCGATCAGCTCATCCTTCGAGCCGAAGTGGCGATAGAGCGTCATCTTGTTGGTTGCGGCGGTCTCCGCGATCGCGTCGACGCCGACCGCTCGAATACCGTGGCGATAGAACAGCGTGCGCGCGGCCGCGAGAATTCGCTCGCGTGGCGGCGGCTGGGTGGCATCTGCTGGACGGTTAAGAGTGCTGGCCATGGCCTCTTGACATAGGGTGTTACCGGTCAGTATACGAGATGACGTTACCGGTCAGTAACATAGGTTGCAGGCCGTGTCAGGCCCCTTGTTTTGCAGTGCACAATCGCGAGTTTAGCTATGCAACCAGCAAGTATAGCCGAGAACGACGGCCTTTTATCAGACGACGCGGAGGGAAATATCCTCTGCCTGACGAGCAGCCCACGGCGCGACACCTCCTATTCGAACCTCGTCGCCATGCGCGTACTGCGCGAACTGCGACAAGTCTACCCGGGTGCCAGCGTCACGATTCGTGACCTCGCACGCAACCCTTTGCCGCACATAGACGACGATTTCGTCACGGCGACGCGCTCGGTGGCCGGGCCGCGGAGCGACGCGCAGCGCGAGCAGGTCGAGCGGTCAGACAGACTTATCGACGAACTGGCGATCGCGGACGTCGTGGTCATCGCGGCATCGATGATCAACTTCGGTATTCCATCGACGCTAAAGGCGTGGTTCGATCATGTGGTGCGGCCGGGACGGACGTTCCGATATACCGCGCACGGCACCCAAGGGCTGCTCCGGGGACGACGTGCGATCCTCGTGCTGGCCCGCGGCGGCATCTACTCGGCCGGGCCATTGCGGTCCCACGAACACGACGAAAGCTATCTGCGCTCCGTCCTCGGGCACATTGGCATCAACGACGTGCAGACGATTTTGATCGAAGGCATGGCGCTCGGTCCCGAGTTTGCCGAACGGGCCGTTGATGCCGCCATGAAGCGTGCCGGAGCGGTCGCTGGAGTGCTGGCAGCCGCGTGAATCGCGACTGATACAATTGTCATTATCCGGGAGCGCTTTTCGCGCGCTCCCTCAGCCACTATCGAACGGACATGGATCACAAAATCTCAGCTCTCCGACTTGGCGCGGTGTCGTTGCTCCTCAGCGTTCTGGCACTTGCCGGATGCGGACAAAGTTCGGCTCCAGCGCCGGCGGCGCCGCCTCCCCCGCAGGTGAGCGTTGCCAAGCCCGAGCAGAAGCAGGTGACGGAGCACGACGAATACGTCGGTCGCTTCGTGGCGCTCGATTTCGTCGAGGTGCGCGCGCGCGTGTCCGGCTATCTGGAGAAGATCCTTTTCCAGGATGGACAGCTCGTCAAGCAAGGCGATCCGCTGTTCACCATCGACCCGCGTCCATTCCAGGCGACAGTCGAGCAGGCGAAGGCCGCCGTCGAGCAGGCAAAGGCGAACCTTGCATTCGCAGAGAGCGATCTGAAGCGCGGCGAGAGCCTGCGCACGGGGACGACGATCACCCAGCAGGCGCTGGATCAGCGGCTCCAGGCGTCGCGCGTCGCTGCGGCGTCGGTGACCTCGCAGGAAGCCGCTTTGCAGCAGGCGGAGCTAGACCTCAGCTTCACCGAACTTACGGCGCCGGTTTCTGGCCGCATCGGCGACCGCCGCGTGTCGGTGGGCAACCTCGTGTCTGGCGGGGCCTCCGGCAGCACCACCTTGCTGGCGACGATTGCGTCGATCGACCCCATCCGCTTCGAATTCACGATGGATGAGGCCTCGTACCTCAGGTACCTGCGGATGGCGGGGACGGCTGCTGCTGACGCTGCCGATCGCGGCATGACGCTGCCGGTGCGGCTCAAGCTGATCGATGAGAACGACTATACCCATGAGGGCAAGATCGACTTCGTCGACAATGCGATCGACCGCTCGTCCGGCACCATTCGTGGCCGCGCTCTGTTCACCAATACGGACGGGAGGCTGACACCGGGCATGTTCGGCCGCATTCAGATTGCAACGTCGGCGCCGACGGCACAGCTTCTCGTACCGGATTCAGCCATCGCCACCGAGCAGGTGCGCAAGTTCGTCTATGTGCTGAATGCGGAGAACGTAGCGACGCCGAAATATATCACGCCGGGTCAGCTTGTCGGCAACCTGCGGGTTGTCCAGGGCCTGGATGCCAATGACAGGATAATTGTCAACGGCCTGATGCGCGTTCGGCCGGGTCTCAAGGTCGCGCCGCAAGAGGCGCCGATCGATACCGGCTCGACGCCGAATACATCCTCCATCCGCACGAACTAGAGCAGGGCGCGATGCGACTTTCGCACTTCTTCATCGATCGGCCTATCTTTGCCAGCGTCATCTCGGTGGTGTTCATCATCCTGGGCGCGGTGGCCGTGTTCCGCCTGCCGATCGCCCAGTATCCCGAGATTGCGCCGCCGGTCGTGAACGTTACGGGCCAGTATCCGGGCGCCAACGCGGAAGTTGTTGCCTCGACCGTGGTTGCTCCGCTGGAGCAGCAGATCAACGGCGTCGAGCATATGCTCTACATCTCGTCGAACTCGACGGTCGACGGGCGCTTCACGATCTCGGTGACGTTCGACCTCGGTACGGATCTCGATACGGCGCAGGTGCAGGTGCAGAACCGCGTCGCAATTGCGCAGCCGCGTCTGCCGGCAGACGTACGCAACATCGGTGTCACCGTGGCGAAGGCCTCGCCCGACCTAATGATGGTCGTGCATCTCTATTCGCCGGACCAGACGCGCGACACGCTGTTCATCTCGAACTACGCCAGCGTGAACGTCGTCGATGTGCTTACCCGAATTGACGGTATCGGCTCAATCACGGTCTTCGGTAGTCGCGATTATTCAATGCGCGTGTGGCTCGATCCCGATCGCCTGCAATCGCTGGGCCTTACGGCGAACGATGTCACGACCTCGCTGCAGCGGCAGAACGTACAGGTCGCTGCCGGCATCCTCAATCAGCCGCCGGTGGAGCAGCCGGGCGCATTCCAAGTATCGGTGCAGACTTTAGGACGCCTCGCGGATCCAGCGCAGTTCGGCGAGATTATCGTCAAGCAGAGTAACGACTCTGTCGTGCGCCTCAAGGATGTGGCGCGCGTGGAGCTTGCCGCGCTCGACTACGGCGTGATCTCCTACCTCGATAAGAGCCCTGCGGTCGCGCTCGGCATCTTCCAGCTCCCGGGGTCGAACGCGATCGACACTGCCTCCAAGATCAAGGCGAAGATGGCGGAGCTGTCGAAAGGATTCCCGGCCGGACTCAAGTACGACATCGTATACAATCCGACGGAGTTCATTCAGCAGTCGGTCGATGCGGTCGTGCACACGATCCTCGAAGCCGTGGTGCTCGTCGTGCTCGTGGTCGTGCTGTTCCTACAGACTTGGCGCGCGGCCATCATTCCGATCGTGGCGATTCCCGTATCGCTTATTGGCACGTTCTTCCTGATGGCGCTGTTCGGGTTTTCGCTCAACAACCTGTCGCTGTTCGGTCTCGTGCTCGCCATCGGCATCGTCGTCGACGACGCCATCGTCGTGGTGGAGAACGTCGAACGCAACATGGCGAACGGGCTCAGCCCGCGCGAGGCCGCGTACCGTACAATGGAAGAGGTCGGCGGGGCGCTGATCGCCATCGCGCTGGTCTTGAGCGCGGTCTTCGTCCCGACCGCATTCATCACCGGCATTTCCGGCCAGTTCTACCAGCAGTTCGCACTTACCATCGCCGGCGCCACGATCATCTCGCTGGTCGTGTCTCTGACGCTGTCGCCAGCGCTGTGCGCCATGCTGCTCAAGCCGCACAGCGAGAGCCACAGCCACGCGTGGTACATGTGGCCGATCAATGCATTCTTCCGAGCATTCAACTGGACGTTCGAGAAGATGTCGCTCGGCTACGGCTGGATGGTGGGCCGGCTGGTGAGGCTGGCCGTTCTGATGCTCCTCATTTACGGCGGCGTCATCGCATTCGGGATGAACGAGTTCCGCAAGACGCCGGTCGGCTTCATTCCGGCGGTGGATGGCGGCTATCTCATTACGGTTACGCAGCTGCCGCCAGCCTCGTCGCTGGCGCGCACGGACGCGGTGAACAAGCGGCTGGTCGAGATGGCGCTGGATACGCCGGGTGTCGCGCACGCCGTCAACTTCGTCGGCTTCTCGGGTGCGACGCGTACGAATGCGCCGAACGCTGGCGCCATTTTCGTGACGCTTAAGCCGTTCGAGGAGCGGGCCAAGGATCCGAACCAGTCGGCGCAGGCGATCCAGAAAGCACTCCTGGGCAAGTTCTCGAGCGTGCAAGACGCGATGGTGCTCGTGGTGGCGCCGCCGCCGGTGCGCGGCATCGGTAGCGCGGGCGGCTTCCGCATGATGATCCAGGATCGCGGCGGCAACGGCGCGGCAGCGCTGCAACAGGCTACGATGGCGATGATGGTGAAAGCCAACCAGACGCCGGGGCTGCAGCAGGTGTTCAGCCTGTTCGAAACGTCGACGCCGCAGATCTATCTCGATATCGATCGCGTCAAGGCGCAGATGCTCGGGATCAACATCACCGACGTGTTCACGGCGCTTCAGACTTATCTAGGCTCGGCATACGTCAACGACTTCAACCTGCTCGGACGCACGTTCCGCGTCACGGCGCAGGCCGACGCGCCGTATCGCCGCGACATCAAAGACATCCTCAAGATCCGCGTTCGCAATTCGTCCGGCGCCACGGTGCCGCTCGGCAGCTTCACGACGGTGCACGACATCTCCGGTCCCGCGCGCGTGCCGCGTTACAATCTCTATCCGGCGGCGGAGCTCGACGGCTCGGCTGCGCCCGGCTACTCGCAGGGCCAAGCGATCGACATGATGCAGAAGATCGCGGACGAGGTGCTGCCGCAGGGCTTCGGCTACGAGTGGACCGAGCTTGCATTCCAGCAGATCCGGGCCGGTAATACCGCTGCTTTCGCATTCGCGCTGGGCGTGGTGTTCGTGTTCCTGGTGCTGGCGGCGCAGTTCGAGAGCCTGACGCTGCCGCTCGCGGTCATCATGATCGTGCCGATGAGCCTCATCGCGTCGATTACGGGCGTCGTGCTGCGCGGGATGGATAACAATATCCTCACGCAGGTGGGCTTCATCGTGCTCATAGGTCTGGCAGCGAAGAACGCTATTCTGATCGTGGAGTTCGCCGCGCAGCTCGAGGACGCCGGGAAGACAAAGTTCGAGGCGGCGACGGAGGCATCGCGGCTGCGCATGCGTCCAATTCTCATGACGTCGCTTGCGTTCATTCTCGGCGTGGCCCCGCTGGTGTGGGCTATCGGTGCAGGCGCGGAACTCCGCCAGGCGCTGGGTACGGCGGTGTTTGCCGGCATGATCGGCGTCACGTTCTTCGGCCTCATCTTCACGCCGGTGTTCTACGTGGTGAGCCGCTGGCTGGGCGACGTCTTCTCGCGTCGGCGCGGTCAGCCTGGCGCAGATCCCAGCCATGCGCACCCGGCGGAATAGTGGTCGCGATCGTTAAGGAGAAACGAATGACGCGTTCCGACGGGACCATCGGCGTCGGAGGGCGAGCCGTGTTCCAAGTCGCCGGCGGCGTCCGAATTTTTGCCAGGTGCCGGATCCAACGTCCGCCAACCTGCGTTCATTTCGATTAGGCGAAACCTAATCGTCTGCACCCAGCCAGATTCACCTTAGCGAGGCGCCAGATGATCAAGCTGACAATTAATGGAAAACCCGCCGAGTTCGACGGCGACGCCTCGATGCCGTTACTCTGGTTCCTGCGCGACGAGCAGGGGCTGACCGGGACGAAATTCGGGTGCGGCGTGGCGCAGTGCGGTGCCTGCACGGTGCATGTCAACGGCGAGCCGCGTCGCTCGTGCGTGTCGCCGATGAGCGCGCTCGAGGGGGCGGAAGTCGTCACCATCGAAGGTGCGGCCGGCAAGGAGGTTGACGCCGTGCGCGCTGCCTGGGTGTCGCTCGACGTGCCCCAGTGCGGCTACTGCCAATCGGGGCAGATCATGTCGGCGGTGGGATTGCTCAGCATGAATGCAAAGCCCTCGGACAAGGACATCAACCTTGCCATGACCGGCAACGTCTGTCGCTGCTGCACGTATCAGCGCATACGCGCTGCGATCCACGACGCTGCTGGTCGGATGGAGGGCTGAGCAATGAACGTGACAGTCCCCGCCAATCGGCGTCAGTTCCTGCAGGGCGCTTCGGTGCTCGGTCTCGTTGTCGGATTCCATTTGCCGATCGCCGGGCGCGCGTTGGCCAAGGCGCATGCGGGTGAGTTCGTTCCAAATGCGTTCATTCGCATCGCGCCGGACAACACTGTCACGGTGATCTGCAAGCACATCGAGTTCGGCCAGGGCCCTTACACGGGCGTCGCGACCATCCTCGCCGACGAGATGGACGCGGACTGGGCGCAAATGCGCGTGGAATCCGCGCCCGCCGATGTGAAGAAGTACGCAAACAGTGCGTTCGGGGTCCAGGGCACCGGCGGCTCCACGGCGATGGCCAACTCTTGGGATCAGCTTCGGATGGCTGGCGCCGAGGCGCGCGCGAGGCTCATTGCCGCCGCGGCCAAGAAGTGGGGCGTCGATGCGGCCTCCATCACCATCGAGAAGGGCGTCGTCAAAGGTTCGGGTGGGACGGCGACATTCGGTGAACTCGCCGAGCTGGCGCAGGCGACCGAGGTGGCCGGTCCGTTCACGCCCAAACATCCGGATGCATGGAAGCTGATCGGATCGGCGAAGCTGCCCAAGGTCGATACGCTCGAGAAAACCAACGGCACCGCTACGTACACGATCGACGTCAAGATGCCGGACATGCTCACGTGCCTGATCGAGCGTCCGTCGCGCTTCAACGCCAAGGTGAAGTCGTTCGATGCGACGGCTGCGCTTGCCGTGCCCGGCGTCAAAGAGGTGTTCGCGGTTCCGCAGGGCGTTGCAGTGCTGGCGAGCGGTTTCTGGGCCGCAAAACTGGGCCGGGATGCGGTGAAGGTCGTCTGGGACGAGGCCGGTACGGAGGCGCGGGGCAGCGAGCAGATCGTCAAGGAGTACACCGATCTCGCCGGCAAGCAGGGATCGATCGCGCGCAACGACGGCGATACCGATGCAGCGCTGGGCGCGGCGGCCAAGGTGATCGAGGCGACGTACGCCTTTCCTTATCTCGCGCACGCTCCGATGGAGCCGAACAACTGCGTCATCTACCGCACGGCCGATGGCGGCGTGGAGATGGCGTTCGGCTGTCAGATGCCAACGGTCGATCAGCAGGTGGCCGCTGGCGTGCTGGGATTGAAGCCCGAGCAGGTGACGATCAAGACGCTGCTCGCAGGCGGCAGTTTCGGCCGTCGTGCGACGCCGGCCGGCGATATGGCGGCGGAGGCTGCCGAGGTTCTGAAAGCGGCCAAGCACCAGGGACCGATCAAGGTGCTGTGGACCCGCGAGGACGACATCAAGGGCGGACGCTACAGGCCGATCTTCGTGCACAAGCTGCGCGGCGGCGTCGACAAGGACGGCAACATATCGGCGTGGGATCAGGTGATCGTCGGCCAGTCGTTCATGAAGGGCTCGCCGTTCGAGGCCGGCATGATCAAGGACGGCATCGACGTGACGATGGTCGAGGGCGCGTCGACGCTGCCTTACCAGGTCCCGAACCTTCGCGTGTCGGCGCACATGGCGGAGGTCGGCGTGCCGACGCTGTGGTGGCGGTCGGTCGGGTCGACCCACACGGCATTCTCCACCGAGACGTTCCTCGATCAGCTGGCCGAGGTTGCGGGCGTCGATCCGCTCGAAATCCGGCGCAAGCTGCTGCAGAAGCATCCGCGCCATCTCGGGGTGCTGGAGCTGGCTGCGGAGAAGGCAGGATGGGGAACGCCGCTACCAAAGGGGCGCGCGCGCGGCCTTGCGGTGCACGAGTCGTTCAAGTCGTTCGTCGCTCACGTCGTGGAGGTGTCCGTGGGCGCGGATGGGCTGCCCAAGGTGGAGCGCGTTGTCGTTGCCGCCGATTGCGGCATCGCGATCAACCCGGATGTCATCAAGGCTCAGCTCGAAGGCGGGCTCGGCTACGGTCTATCGGCGGCGATGTTCAACTCGGTCGATCTCGAAGACGGCCGCGTGGTGCAGTCCAACTTCCACGACTACCGCGTGCTGCGCATCGATGAGATGCCGGTCGTCGAGGTTCACATCGTGCCGTCGAAGGAAAATCCCACGGGTATCGGGGAGCCCGGCACACCGCCCATTGCTCCCGCCATCGCCAACGCCTGGGCGAAGCTGACGGGCCAGCACGTCTTCACATTGCCGTTCACGCATTCGGCGGCCAAGGCCTGAGGAGGAAAGCATGCAAAGGCTTCTCATTCTGCTTGCCGGTGCGATTGGGATCGTCGCGGTTGGTGCAGCGGTGTCGGCAAAGCAGCCTGCGCCCGGCACCTCTCTCAAGTCGGTGCAGTCGTTTGCGTCCATCGCGGACGACAAGCAGCGCTCGGTGGCGTTGTTCCAAGAGGCGGGCAAGGTTATCACACACGCCAGGTGCATGAACTGCCACCCAGCCGGTGATCGGCCGTTACAGGGTGATGACCGGCATCCGCACATGCCGCTGGTGGTTCGAGGTGTCGACAACTTCGGCGCCGTCGGCATGCGCTGCACGACGTGCCACGGGCCGCAGAACTTCGATCCGGGCGGCGTGCCCGGAAACCCGATGTGGCATCTGGCGCCGATCGAAATGGCGTGGGTCGGCAAGTCGCTGGGCGAGATCTGCGTGCAGATCAAGGATACCAATCGCAACGGCGGGAAGTCGCTGCAGGAACTCGTTAAACATATGGCGGAAGACCCGCTGGTCGGATGGGGCTGGAATCCGGGTGTCGGCCGCGAGCCCGCTCCCGGGACGCAGGAAGAGTTCGGTGCGCTGATCAAGGCGTGGGTAGACACCGGGGCTGTTTGCCCGGCAACCTAGAGCCTGCCAATTGAGGTGCACGCGATGAACGTCATGACCAGCCAGCCGGTCGAGGCTGCGCGCGATACTTGGCAGACGGCACGGCGCTGGCTTAGCGAGCATGGTCGCGTGGCACTGGCCACGGTCGTTTCGACGTGGGGCTCGGCGCCGGTTCCGGCCGGCGGCCGGCTGGTCGTCGGGCCGGATGACAGGTTTGAGGGTTCGGTCTCGGGCGGTTGCGTGGAGGTCGACGTTCTCGTCGAAGCAGCCGATGCGATGGCCTCGGGTCGGCCGAAGCTACTGGAGTACGGCGTCAGCGACGAAGCCGCGTGGAAGGCGGGATTGGCCTGCGGGGGTACCATCAAGATCCTCGTCGAGCCTTTGACCGCGACGGATATTCCGCAGCTCGATGCCGTGATCTCGGCGAGCGATCGACGCAAAACTCTGCTGCTGGTGACGGACGTGGCGAGTGGTGCGCGGTGCATCTATGGGGCCGCTGAGAATTGCCCGGAAGGGATCGCGAAGCACTTTCTCTCTGGCACGACCACGATCATCGAAGCGCCGAGCGGGCAGTTCGTTGTGCAGTCGCTGCTGCCGGGGCTGCGGGTGATCGTCGCCGGCGCCACGCATATAGGGCAGGTGTTCGCCGAGATGGCTCGATTTGCCGGGTATGGCGTCGTGGTTGTCGATCCGCGGCCGATGTTTGCAAGCAAAGAGCGCTTCGGCGAGGCGGTTGCGATGCCCGCGTGGCCGGAAGCCTCGTTCGGCGATCTTGGCCTCGACGAGCGGACGGCTGTGGTAGCGCTAACGCATGCCGCTCACATTGACGATCAGGCGCTGATAGCCGCACTGCGCTCGCCTTGCATGTATATCGGCGCATTGGGATCGCGTGCGACGAACGCCAAGCGGATGGAGCGCCTCAGGGCGTCAGGCTTCGGCGATGACGATCTGAAGCGCATCCACGCGCCGATCGGCCTCGACATTGGTGCCAAGGGGCCTGCGGAGATCGCCGTGTCGGTCCTGGCCGAGATAGTCAAAGTGGCTCGCGGTGGTGAGTGACAATCGTGGTATCGGAGCTGTGCTGCTTGCGGCCGGCGCATCGCGACGCTTCGGGGCGAAGAACAAGCTTCTCGCATCAATCGGAGGCAAGGCTCTCATCGCGCATGTGCTCGATGCCCTTGTCGGCGCGGGTGTCGCGCATGTGGTCGTCGTAACCGGCTGGGACCGGGAGGCCGTCGAGCGAGCGCTGCAGGGGCGCGCGGTGCGTCTCGTCCACAACGCCGGCTGGGAGGCGGGCATGGGCGGATCGATCGCGGCCGGGGTTGTTGCGCTGGACCACCACATCGCAGGTGCGATGATCGTGCCGGGCGATGTTCCGATGCTGACCGCGCCTGTCATAGCGCGGCTGATCGCTGCATTCGAACAGTCAGACGTGGCGCGTGTCGTCTATCCGACAACTGGAAGCGGCGAGCAACGCAACCCGGTGCTCTGGCCTCGCCGTTACTTTGCGGCGCTGTCGTCGCTGCCAGCCGCCGAGGGCGCGAAGTCGCTGCTGCGTTCGGTGCCGGAATCCGATCGGCTCGGTGTGGCCGTCGACGATGCTGCGCTTATCGACGTGGATACGCAGGCCGAGTTCAACGCCGCGAGAGAGGGGCTCCGGCGGGACTGAGCGATCGCTACTTCATCGCCTTTAAGCGCTTCAGGCCGGCTTCCAGATCGGCGCGCAGGTCGTCGACGTCCTCGAGGCCGATGTGGAGGCGAAGCGTCGGGCCCTCGGGCGCCCATTTCGTTGCGGTCCGATAGCTGCTCGCATCGAAGGGAATGACGAGGCTCTCGTAGCCGCCCCAGGAGAAGCCCATGCCGAACAGCTTGAGGCCGTCGAGCATCGCGGCGACGGCGGATTGGCTGGCCGGCTTCAGTACGACGCCGAAGAGGCCGGTGGCGCCGAGGAAGTCACGCTTCCACAGATCGTGCTGGGGATGGCTCGGCAGGCCGGGGTGCAGAACGCGCGAGACCTCGGGGCGATCTTCCAGCCAGCGGGCGAGATCGAGCGCGGAGCGCTGGTGCTGGGCGAGGCGGGTGGCCAGCGTACGCAAGCCGCGCATGCCGAGAAAGGTCTCCTCAGATCCGGGCGTGACGCCGAGCAGGTCTTTGGATTGGGCGATGTATTTCGCTGCCTTGGCATTCGAGGTGATGGCACCGAGCATCGCATCGGCGTGGCCGACGATGTACTTCGTGGCGGCCTGTATCGAGACATCGACGCCATGTTCGAACGGCTTGAAGTAGAGCGGGCTCGCCCAGGTGTTGTCCATCAGAAGCCAGACATCGCGCTCGGCGGCAACGCGCGCGATGGCGGGGATGTCCTGGACCTCGAATGTCTGCGAGCCGGGGCTTTCGGTGAAGATGATGCGCGTGTTGGGACGGACAAATTCAGCGATGCCGCCGCCGATCAGCGGGTCGTAATAGGTCGTCTCGATGCCGAGCTTGGCCAGCATGTGGTCGCAGAATTTGCGCGTCGGCTGGTAGACGCTGTCGACCATTAGGATGTGGTCGCCCGTCTTGACGAAGGCCAGGATGGCCGTGCTGACGGCCTGATATCCTGAGGCGGTAAGCGCGCATGCCGCGCCGCCCTCAACGTCGGCGATAGCCTCTTCCAGCGCACGGACCGTCGGGGTCGATGTGCGGCCGTACGTGTAAGGCTGGTCGCGCTTCCACAGCTTCTCGGCCGTGGGAAACAGCACAGTGGATCCCCTGAATACCGGGGGATTGACGAAGCCGAAGTTTTCGTGCGGTGCCCGGCCGGAGTGCACGACCTTGGTGGCCGGGGCATCGGTGCGGGGCGGTTTCTTACCGGAAGTTGACATAGAGCGGTCCTCAGAGCCGCGGGTAGCGCCCCGTGTTGCGCAAGTTGACGGCCGGGTCAAGGGCTTGACCCGGCGCCGGTTCCGCGAGATTGAGCGACCTCTACCCGCTCGCCCCCGGGCGCGCCACTCATGTCCCTTGCGTGTCGGGCGCCGCCGCACCACACTGAAGCTACATCATGCGCATGCTCCAGAAATTTCATTACGTTTCGATCGCTCTCGGTCTCTGCGCACTGCTGGCGGTCGCCATGCCGGTCCATGCAGCCGATACGACCGTGCTCGACGCCATAAGGGCCCGCGGGTCCCTGATGTGCGGCATTGGGGAGCCGCAGCCGGGGTTTTCCAATGTATCGGCCGACGGGCAACGAACGGGGCTCGATGTCGAGTTCTGCTCGGCGCTGGCGGCGGCGGTGTTCGGCAGCAAGGATGCGGTGAAGCTTTGGCCGCTCAGCGCCAACGATCGCTTCAAGGCGCTGCAGGCAGGCGATGTGGATGTTCTCGCCAGGGGGGCGACCTGGACGCTGAGCCGCGACACCGAACTCGGCGTGCGCTTCACCGGCGTGCTGCTTTATGACGGCCAGGGCTTTCTCACGCGGCGCGGAAATGCCGTGGCGAGCGTGCTGGAGCTTTCGGGAGCGTCCGTGTGTGCGCTGCCGGGGGCCATGGGCGAGCAGGGTGTTGCGAATTTCTTCGGTACGCAACGTATGCGATATCAAATCGTCTCGCAGGAGAGCTGGGACGATCTCGTGAAGGCGTACTCCGCGGGGAGTTGCACCGTGCTGACGGGCGATCTGTCGCTGTTGGCCGAGGCGCGCAGCAAGCTGAAGGTGCCGACCGACCATATCATCCTGCCGGAGCTGATCACCAAAGAGCCGCTTGGACCGGCCGTCCGCCAGGATGACCCGCAGTGGTTTGCGGTTGTTCGCTGGACGCTCATGGCGCTTATCGAGGCCGAGGAGCTGGGCCTCACGTCTGCGAACGTCGACGCGCAGCGCGCCTCGACGGACCCGGCCATCCGCAGGTTTCTTGGCCTGGAGGCAAACCTCGGCCAGGCACTCGGGCTACCGCGCGACTGGGCCTATCAGGTGGTGAAGAACGTCGGTAATTACGGCGAGATCTTCGACCGGTCGTTGGGGGCGAAGTCCGACCTGAAGATGGCGCGTGGGCTCAACAACTCTTGGACCAAGGGTGGGCTCATGTATTCGATGCCGTTCCGGTGAGACCAGGGCCATGCTTCCGGTAACCGAGCAGATGGGCGGTTTTTTTGCGGTGCTGATCGGCATCGTGGTCGCCGCACTGCTGGGAACGCTGGCGGGGCTGGTCATACGTCGGTGGGCCGGGCGTCGCGCAAAGCCTCAGGAGAAGCCGCTTCGCGATGAGAAGCTGCAGGATGAGACATGGCCTGCGCAGGCGCCGGTCCCATTGGCTGCGCCCGCCCCGGCTGCGGCCGTCACCCAGGTAGCGGCGATTGCTCAGGTTGCGGCAATGGACGGCGAAGTCCTGCTGGCGGCGGTGCAGGAAGCGGAAGCCGAGGGCTCTGCCAATCGTCTTGCTGGGCTCTACCTGTCGCTTGGGCAGTGGCGGTCGCAGGAGGGCGACGCGCGGGGTGCAGCGGACTTTTTCAGGAAGTGCATTCGCTCAGCGACCAGCGCGGGCTTGAAGGAGCCGCACGCGCAGGCACGGGTTGCGCTGGGTGACATCGCTCAGGCTTCGAGCGATCCCAGCACGGCATGCGAGCATTGGCAAATCGCGCGGTTGCTGTTCCACGAGCTACGGCAGAAGCGCGCATACGAAGCGGTCGACGAGCGCATGCAGCGGAACAAATGTCCGACGGACTGGGTTCTGACGGACTTTTAGAACGCCGCTGTGGCGGGCTCACCTATTGCATCAAAACTTCGACCTGGGCCACGTCGCCATCGGCGAGTGTGAAGTCGCGCTTGAAGACGCCGGAGGCGGATTTGGCGGTCACCGAATAGGCCCCGGGAGCGAAAGTGTGGGTCGGCAGTGCGCCGACACTTTGTATGACTACCTGGCCGTCAGGAGTCTGCACGGTCCATTGAGTGTCGGGCAACGCTTCGCCGCCGAGGCGGGTGACGAGCTTGAAAGTGGCGCGGGCTGCGGAATGCGAGATCGTGGCCTCGGTGAGCTTGCCGGCTTCCACCGTGACGTCGGCTTCGACCTTCGCGTTGGCGTCGCCGTAGCGCGAGACGATGCGATAGATGCCCGCGTTCAAACGATTGACGATGTTCGGCTTGGCATCACCGATGACGCGCACGCGATTGTCAGACTGGTCGCGTTCGCTCGACATGATGTCGTAGGCGACCGTGTTCGGCGCTGCCTCTTTGCCTTCGACCATGACCTTGACCTTCAGGCCGCCAGCATTGAGGACGAACTTCTCGTTCGTTGCTGTGCCCGGCGTCACGACGATCTTGCGCGTAATGTCCGCTCGCCCGAAGGCGGCGTTGACAATGTACTCGCCGGGCTCGAGCGTCACGGTCGGGCTGGCCTCGCGCTTGGTCATCAGAAGACTGCTCGGCGTACGCGGATCGCGCTTTGAGCCATAGATGCGCCAGACGAGGCCCTGATCGATGCGTTGTCCGTCGACGGTGAGCAGGGCAACGAGGTGGACCTGGCCCTCGGTCGCGCCGGCTCCATCGGTGTGGCCGATGCGGGGCACTACGGTGGTGTTGGCGGGCAGCGTGGGACCGGGCACGGGCTGAGACGGCGTGAAGCGCCCCGTATCGGGTGGGAAGGCCCCGCGGAGTTGCGCGCTGCCGTCATTGTCCAGCGCCTGTGCGGTGGCGGGCGGCGTGAGGGCGAGCATGGCCGCTGCTGCAAATAGCGCACTTGGAAGCGCAATCCGCAGAGACGCGATGACAGGCGTCGCCATTTTCCGCACCCTCCCTACAGACACAACGGCTGCTCGATGATCGAGTGAGGAGCTTGGTGTAAATATGGTCTCAACAGTGGTTTCCCGCGGTTACTGTGCCGAGATATCGAACGTGCGATGCTCGTTGGCCTTGACCTCGATCACGTTGCGCAATGGCGCTGACGCGGTTTCCACACTGACCACATAGCGGCCCGGCGAAAGGATCGCGGTCGGCTGCGGTTGACTGGAGCGCAGGACCACGCGCTGGCTGTCGTCGCGCACCTCCCAGAATCCATCATTGCCAAGGCCGGCTGCATCGGCGCGCTTCAAGGTGACGCTGCCGCCCTGCAGGGGGAGAGTGATCTTTTGTGCCTGTCCGGCGGCCAGGTTCATCTCGGTCGCTGCCATGACATTGCCCGCGCCCAGCGACGCTTCGATGCGGTAACGGCCGGCTGAGAGATCGAACTCGGGTTCTTTGTTCGAGGTTCGTGCGACCTCGCGCGGCTCGGCGCCAAGTCTGACGACGCGGTAGGTGACAGGATTGTCGGGCGTGGTCGGCTGGTTGCCGAGCGTCGAGGCAAGCTTGATGTGAGCCAGCGACAGCGGCAGCGTGCGTTTGACGATATCTCCCGCGCCAATTGCAATCTGCTCGCGGACCTCGGACGCCGGCGTGCGCGCGGTGATGTAGTAAGTGCCGGCCGAAAGCGTAAACGTGGGATTGGGTGCTGCCGAGCGTACGATTTCGCGGCGGCCCTGCGGCTGATCGGGATCGTCCTGGTAGAGGATGAATGTCACGTCGCCGGTGAACCTGTCATCCGCCGTGGCGCCATTCCCGCGCGCGGCGCTCAGTTCCAGCGTTCCGGCGCCCATCACCTGGTTGAAGGTCGTGCCGGTTGCCGGCGTGATGGTGACCTTGCTGCTCTGCCGCGCGCTGCCGCTTTGCGCGCTGACGACATATTCACCGGCAGGCAAGACGATCTCGGGCTGAGCGTCGCGGCCGACCCACAACGGAGGTGCGCTGACATCCGCTGTCGCGGGGGTGACGGTGAATACCGGCGTCGACAAGAGAGGCGCGTCATTTGACTGGCGGGCCTGCATCTTAAGAACGCCAGCGTTGAGATCGAGCCGCGCCTCGGTAGCGGTGTCGGCGGGCACGTCGACGGTTTGCCGCGCGGAAGCGAGGCCAAGGGTGGCTTCGACGTCGTATCGACCGGGCTCGAGCTTTTCGTACAGAGCAGCGGCGCGGGTGTCGCGAAGCGGGGTGTCGGTGTCGCCCGACTTGGCGATGCGCCAGCGCACGGGGGTGTCGAGCGTTGCGCTGGTGGGGCCCAGTCCGACCGAGAGGTAGAGGCCGGGAGGTGCACCGGCGGCAGCCTGCTTCTCGGCGGGTGCCTCGTCGCGTGCAGCGGTTTCGGCGGCTGGCGCGCTCTGCAGATGAGCCAGGCTCAACGCCTGCGCAATCGCGGAGTTTAGTCCAGCTGTATCGCGGGCGTCCCATAGCTTGCCGCCGGTCATGCGGGCGATGCAACTGATGTGGGCGATCTTCGGCTTGTCGAAGGCGAGGGCCACGGTGTGGACGACAAGGTTGGGGCTGGCGGCGAGAATGGAGTTCAGCGCCGTGCAGATGTCCTGGCCACAGTTGTCGAGGTCGTCGGCGATGAGGACGACGCTGGCGGGCGTGGCGCCGGCAATCGCATTGGCGGCTTCGCGCAAGGCAAGCACGAGTGGGCCTTTGCCGACGGCGTTGAGCTTGTCGATCGGAGCGGCGAGGCGTTCGGCGGCTCCGACGTCGGGCGGCATGATCACTTCAGCGTCGCCACAACTGCCGCGGCGTCGATGGCCGAACGAGGCGAGACCGACGCGAGCCTCAGGGCGCAGGCTCGGCAGCAGCGTGCGAAGCGCCTCGCGGACGGCTTCGAGCTTGGACTGCTTCTCGGTGCCGAGGTTGCCCCACATGGAGCCGGATCCGTCGACGATGACCACGGAGGTGGGCGGGGCCTCTTGTGCCGTCGACGGCAGGGAGGCGAGGCAGCCGAGCGCGAGCGCAGCGATGAGCGTCAGCGGTTGCGAAAAAGGTGACATCAGCCCCATCCACGACAGCGGCCCCAGGGGCCGGATTCGGAGGGGGAAGATAGCCTATCCCTCGGTCTTGCGGTACCGGTTGCCGGTCGGGCGCCCCCTGATCCCTAACGGCCGGCCCTGCGGCGAATTTTGGCTTGGCCGCGGGCGCTGCAAGCGGATAGGACTGCCAGCCATGGACAACGCGATCATTGACTTCCTTTCCCGCCGACGCTCGGTCAAGCCCGACCGGCTGATGGCTCCTGGCCCCAGTGCCGAGCAGCTCGACACCATCCTGACGATTGCCTCGCGGGTACCCGACCACAAGAAGCTGGCGCCGTGGCGGTTCATCGTCATCGAAGGTGACGCCCGGGCAAAACTCGGCGAGAGGATCGCGGAGGTGTGCGCTGCCATCGAGAAGGAGCCGCCGTCGCACGTGCGGCTCGATATGGAGCGCAACCGCCTGACGCGGGCGCCCATGGTGATCGCGGTGGTTTCGCGCATCACGCCGCACCGCAGCGCCCCGGATTGGGAGCAGACCCTCTCGGCCGGCGCGGCGTGCTTCAATCTGTGTCTTGCGGCCAATGCTCTGGGCTACGGCACGTCGTGGATCACGGAGTGGATCGCGTACAACGCCGACATTGCCGCAACGCTGGGGCTTGCCGAGAACGAGAAGGTGGCCGGCTTCGTCTACATCGGGACGCCGTCGGAGAACCCCGAGGAGCGCGAGCGCCCGCACCTGCCCGACATCGTTACGCGGTGGCAGGGCTGAGGGTGCTGCAGGTTCAGTAGCGGAACTGCTCCGCCAGGACACGCTCATCGAGGCTGTGGTCCGGGTCGAACATCATGAAAAGCTCGATGTTGCGGCCTTTCTCGATCTCGACGCGGGTCACGCCGCGGGTCTCGTTGTGGTCGGCGACGGCACTTACCGGGCGCTTATCCGCTTCGAGCACCTCGATGGTGATGCGCACCTTGTTGGGCAGCAGCGCGCCGCGCCAGCGCCGAGGCCGGAACGGGCTGATCGGGGTGAGCGCCAGGAGCGGAGCGTTGATCGGCAGGATCGGGCCATGCGCAGAAAGATTGTAGGCGGTCGAGCCGGCGGGGGTTGCGACGAGCACGCCGTCGCAGATCAGCTCTTCCATGCGCACAGTGTCGTCGACCAGGATGCGCAGCTTGGCCGCCTGATAGCGTTCGCGAAAGAGGGAGACCTCGTTCACCGCGAGGGCTTTGTGCGCCTTGCCGGTCTTATCGTAGGCGATCATCGATAGCGGGTGGATGCGGCTAATGTCGGCGTCGGCAAGCCGTTCGAACAGCTCCTCCTCCCTGTAGTCGTTCATGAGGAAGCCGACCGAGCCGCGGTTCATCCCGTAGATGGGAATGCCATCGTTCATGAAGCGATGGATGGTCTGGAGCATGTGGCCGTCGCCGCCGAGGGCCACGATGGCGTCTGCTTCAGAGGGATCGGAATCGCCGTAGAGGGCCGCCAGGCGGCTGCGCGCAGCTATCGCCTCGGGCATTTCGCTTGCCACGAAGGCAATCTTCTCGAATTTCGTCTTTGACTTTGCCATGGTCGCCTACGGCGGCGGAAGGGGCGTGGAGGCTCGCTCAAGTGCAGGAAAACAACAAGCCCGTTTTGATCTACTCGACATTTCCCTCAGCCGAGGCCGCTGAGGTTGCCGGGCGTGCGTTGGTGGAACAGCGTCTTGCCGCCTGCGTCAACATCCTGCCGGGGATGACGTCAATTTATCGTTGGGATGGCGCCATTGCGCGCGACAGCGAGGTGGTGATGATCATCAAGACGCGCCAATCACTCGCCAGTGCGGTGATCGCCAAAGCCAAAGCGCTACACGCCTACGAGAATCCGGCGTTGTTCGTCGTACCCATCATCGATGGATCGCAGGCGTATCTTGACTGGCTGATGAGCGAGACGGAGCAACCTGGGCCAACCAGCGAGCGGGCCGAGGAATGAGTCCGGGGCGGATCAGTAGACGCCGCCCAGGCTGAGCATCAGGTTATAGCGGGGCGTTCCGGCCTTCACGCGGCGGTTAGAGCCGCTGGACGCCTTTTTGCTCGGCCGCGGCCTTGGAGCTGCGGCTGGAGCCGAGTAGCCAGGGTTTACCGGCGACGCGTCGGCATCAAGAGCCGCCGTGGCGACGCTCGGCTGGGAGGTTCCCGGGACGAGCGGCTCGCGCGTTGCAGCGGGGAAGTCCTTGGGGCCACCGATGGTCATACGGCCGGGCAGCGGCTCGTTGGTCACGACGCTGCTAGCGACGGGTGTAAAGAGGCGGCCCGGCTGGGTAGCTGGGGCGCCGGGTGCCTTCCAGGGCAGCGCTTCCGCCGGCGGGGCGGTCGCAGCCACCGTCGTTTCAGGTGCGCCGCATGAGCGTCCGGAGTGCGACTTGAGCAGGGAGAGCAGCATGTAATCCGGCTTCTCGACCGGGAGGGCTGCGTTCGATTGCGTGGTGAACTGGCGCATGGCCTCGCGCGTATTGGCGTTCCAGGCGCCGTTCACGCGACCCCAGTAACAGCCGACGCGCTTCAGGTTCTGCTGGATATCGACCACGAGCTTGTAGCGGGCGTCCGCGTCGGTGGGCTCAAGCGCACCGGAACCGGCGCTGGTAACGGTGCCCTGCCAGTTGGCGATAGTCTCGACCCGCGCGGCGGCTGGCGCAGTTGACGGCGGGACGGCCACACGTGCGCTGCGTGCTTGTGGCGCATTCAGCTTCACGCTGGGCGAGAAGCCTGCAAGGCGCGACGCAGCAGATGAGGCGCTGGGCGATGCGACGCGGACCTGTGCGTCAGCGGCGCGCTCGGCAAGTGCGCGCTCGGCCCCTTCAAGGGTGGTGCTGCGATCGACCGGTGCGGGGAAATAGACGAACAGGCCGACACCGATGCCGGCAAGAAGGACGAAGCCGCCGAGGCTACGCATGACGTGACTACTCCTCACACACCGTTCGCTGCCGGCGCCGCTATCCGGATCAAGAACGTGTGACGGTCCAATCGGTTCGGACGTACGAGCCTAAGTAGAAGCAATGACAATGAGCTTAAGAGGCGATCTTGAAATGCGCTGTTATCTAAGTTCTTCCAGGCTTTAACCAAAATAGGTCTGCGCACGTGCTTGTGCAACCGACTCTGAGCGTCAGCGAACAAAAATATATGGGGGAGCATGTGAACATCGCCGCCGCCCTGGGGGTAAGTCTCGTTCACTATGTGGGCGGTCTGTGGACAGCTAAATGGCTCCTTGCGGGGCCAAATTGAGGCTGGATTCCGGCTTCCAAAGCTACAGGGCTGATTCTCTTAACAATTCATTCCGAATCGCGTAGCAAAGGCAACTGAGGGGGCCGTATCGCGTCTGTAAACTTGTCGCCTCGCCCGTTGGGGAAAGTTACGCACAGGCGGATCCAAGCGGCGATCCAAAAGTGCATGGCAGCCCGATAGGCAGGCTCCAACTCTCGGTACGTTTCACTGCGTGTGTGTTCGACGGTCTGCCGGAGTGCCATTGGGGATGGTGCCGGAGCTCAACGGATCGAACGAGCCTGCATGTTGGTCTGACGTCCCTTGTCGCGCGTAAGAGATGGAAGGTTTCTGCCGAGCCCTAGCAGAGACAAGCCAAGCGCCGGCGCCGTTAGCGCGTCCAAAGTCGGCGACCATAATTCATGAGGGCAAACATGAGACATGCTCTAGGCGTGTTGGGGGTTCTAGCGGCCGGCGTGCTACTCGCCGTCTCGGCTGCAATGAACTGGCGGTTTGGCGTCAGTCTCGGACGAAGCGAGTTTGACGGTCAAATCTATGGTGCGGCCAGCGCGGCCGCCGACTGCATGAAGGCGCTGGTGCCTTTCTTCTTCTTCGCCGCTATGCGAAATCGGATGTGGTCTCAAGCTGCGGCCTCGGCCGTCGTCTGGGTCGTGGTCACCGCCTATTCGCTGACCTCAGCTCTAGGCCACGCTGCTCTGAACCGTCTTGATACGGCCGGCCAGCGCACCGCTACGGCAGAGACCTACAAGGATAATCGTGCCGATCTGGCTCGGGCTCAGGAGCAACTATCCTGGATTCCCCAGCACCGTCCTGCTCAGGCGGTTCAGTCGGATATCGATGCCTTGAAGGATGACCGGTCGTGGGCTGCCACCGAGCAGTGCACCAAGGTGAACGGTCCTAAGACGCGCGGCTTCTGTCAGAAGTTCCACGCGCTGTCGGCCGAGTTCGCTTCCGCGCAGCAGACCGTTGCGCTCGAGGCACGGATTGCCGACATCAAGTCGAAGATGGCTGTCTCTACCGATAGCCATGCTGTAACGAGCGGCGGTGATCCGCAGGCAATGGTTCTTGCCAAGCTCGCTGCGTTGGTCATCCCGAACATCCAAGTCGAGGACGTGCAGACCGCATTGACGGTCTTTATTGCACTGCTGCTCGAGGTTGGTTCGGGCTTTGGTATGTATATCGCTTTCAGTCAGTGGCGCCTCTATGATCGCCACACGCCGACCGCACCTCAGATGATGGTTCCGGTCAGCACCGCTGCGGCAGCGGTGGCGGCTCCCAAGGCCGTTGCGATAGCAAAGCCGCGTTCCGGCGCGAACGACAACAAGTCAGTGACCGAAAAGGTCGTGGCAGAAACGAAGGTCGTGGCGCCTGCTTCTACGCAGAGACTCATTGCTCCTGAGACAGATGTGGAGCGCTTCTACAAAGAAAGGATCGAGACCCAGGACGGATCTACGATTGGTGCAACTGAGATGTTCGAAGACTACTGTGACTGGTGTGAACAGCTTGGGAAGGAGCCACTAGCTCATCCAAATTTTGGGCGTGAGTTCCAAGAGCTTGGTGTTCAGAAGGCCAAAGTAGGTGGTCGCGTCAGGTACATCGGAATTGCACTCAAATCCGCTGGCAGCCTCGAGGAGGATAAGAAGCCGCCGGTCTTCGCCGAGAAGGCCGCCTAGAGATAGGCTTCAAACGAAAGGCCGCGTGAGCGGCCTTTCTCTTTTCCCGATTATCGATGAAGGCGGCCGTCAGGCCGCCTTTTCTTTTTGGTGGGCCGGCGTGGCCGTCAGGCCTGCAATCTTGAGCGCGAATGCGTAGTCGGCGGCCATCTCGCGCAGCTGCTCGTACCTTCCCGACGCTCCGCCGTGGCCTGCATCCATATTGATCTTGAGCAGGATGAGGTTATCGGACGTGTTCCTTTCGCGCAGGCGGGCGACCCACTTGGCAGGCTCCCAATAGGTGACGCGCGGGTCGGTCAGGCCACCGTAAGCGAAGATGTGCGGATAGGGTTTGGCCTCGACATTCTCGTACGGGCTGTAGGAATGGATGGTCGCGAACTCCTCGCGGCTGTCGATCGGGTTGCCCCACTCGGGCCACTCAGGCGGCGTCAGCGGCAGGTCCTTGTCGAGCATGGTGTTGAGCACGTCGACGAACGGCACGTCGGCGATGATGCCGAGGAACAGATCCGGAGCCATGTTGGCGACGACGCCCATCAGCATGCCGCCGGCCGAGCCGCCGTTGGCGACGATGCGGCCGCGCCTCGTCAGTCCTTCGGCGACGAGATATTCGCCGGCGTCGATGAAGTCCGTGAAGGTGTTGACCTTATGGGTGAGCTTGCCATCCGTGTACCAGTGATAGCCCTTGTCTTTGCCGCCGCGAATATGTGCGATCGCGTAGATGAAGCCGCGGTCTACCAGTGACAGGCGGGTTGTCGAAAAGGACGCGGGGATCGAGATCCCGTAGGCGCCGTAGCCGTACAGCAGTACCGGCGCGGAGCCGTCCAGCGGCGTGTCCTTATGATAGAGGATCGACACTGGGACGGTCTCGCCGTCGCGCGCGGGGGCATAGAGCCGCCGCGTGACGTAGTCGGCGGGGTTGTGACCGCTGGGGATCTGCTGGCGTTTGCGGAGCGCGCGGGCGCGCGTCGCCATATCGTAATCGTAGGTCTCGGACGGCGTCGTCATGGACGAGTAGACGAAGCGAAGCGTCGTCGTGTCGAACTCATATCCTGGGTGGATGCCGAGCGAATAGGCCTCCTCTGGGAAGGCGATGACATGTTCGGCGCCGTCGGCGAGCTGTCGCACGATGATGCGCGGCAATCCATTTTCGCGCTCCAGCCGCACCATGTGGTCGCGATATAGGATGGTATCGAGGATCAGGCAGCCCGGTCGATGCGGGATGACCTCGCGCCAGTTTTCCATTCCCGTCGCGGCGATGGGCGTCTCGACGACGCGGAAATCCTCCGAGCCGCCTGAGTTCGTCGTGATGATGAGCTTGTCGCCGTGGTGCTCAACGGAATACTCGTGTCCGACGCGGCGCGGTTCCACGAGGATCGGCTCCGAGAGCGGAGCGTCGGCATCGATCAACCGCACCTCGCTGGTGCGATGGTCGTGCGCATCGATGGTGATGAATTTCGCCGATTGAGTGCCGCCGATCGCGACGTAGAGCCCGATGTCGGTCTCGGCATAGACGAGCACGTCATCCTCGGCGGGAGTTCCGACGATGTGGCGATAGACGTGAAGCGGCCGGTGATTGTCGTCCAAACGCACATAAAATAGCGTCTTGCTGTCGTTGGCCCAGACGATGCTGCCGCGGGTGTCGGGGATGAGGTCGGGAAGGTCCTGGCCTGTTGCGGTGTCGCGCAGCCTGACGGTGTAGAGCTCGGAACCTTTGTCGTCGCTCGCGTATGCCAGCAGCCGGTGGTCGGGGCTGTGCTGGTAGCCTCCAAGGTCCCAATAGGGCTTGCCCTCGGCTTCCTTGTTGCCGTCGAGGAGAACCGTCTCGTTCTCTCCGTCGCGTGCGCGGCGGTAGACGAGGGGGTACTGGCCGCCGGCGATGTAGCCGGTGGAGTAGGCGTAGGGGCCGTCTGGTGCGGGGACGGAGCTGTCGTCCTCCTTGAGGCGACCGCGCATCTCGACAAACAACTCGTCCTGCAGGGCACGGGTCTCGGCCAGCTGAGCTTCAGTGTGCGCGTTCTCGGCCTCGAGATAGGCGCGGATTTCCGCGTCGAGGACTGCCGGATCGCGCATCACGTCCTGCCAATTGTCGGCCTTGAGCCAAGCGTAGTCGTCTACGAGTTCGACGCCGTGGCAGGTGGTGATCTTGGGACGGCGTGCGGCCTTGGGCGGTTTTACGAATGCATGACGGTGGGTCGGCCCGTTCATCAATCTCTCCAACCAAATCTTGAGCAGTAGGGGCAGCTGATCCGCCGCTAGGATCCCGATGGCGTAGGGCTCGGGCGGGATCATCGGGGTATCGGGGGATGAGACGGATAGGTCTCGCTGTTGTCAACTTTGCGGATGTGCTTGCGCGCGGCAACCACGGCGTGTACCGAGATCGCGCAAGTACACGGTATGACGTCCAAAGGATTTCTTATCGCGAGTGCGACTGATACTTATCGATGAGGTCGTGGTTGCTGCATGCCTAGGTGCTGCTTCACCGAAATCTTAGACCTGGAAAGCAGTGACGCCCAAAAAGCCGTTAACGATTATGCGATATGTGGTCGAAACGATTTTCAATTAGGCATGCGGAGCTGTGATTAGTCAGCTGTAGTTGACTTTACTTTGCCTCGATGCGAAATCTTACTCAATGCTAACGACTTCCGGCAGTGAACCGGTCGCAGTATGCGACGCAAGTTCAACCTCAGTTTATTGATGTTTAGAGGTATTGAGCGGGTGCGGCGCTTAAATCGATTGTACTGATCAAGTTATACTGACCTGGGGAGGTCGGAGTGGAAGAGACGTCGCGCCCTGAACTCGTCGAGCTAACGGCGAAAATTGTTTCCGCATACGTGAGCAACAATCCCGTAGGCGCCGGTGATCTTCCGCATCTCATCAGCGAGACGCATGCCGCATTGAGCCGCGCGAACGGTGGCGTCGTGTCGATCGAGCGCGAAGAGCAGAAGCCCAAGGTTCCCGTCAAGAAGTCGGTAATGCCGGACTATCTGATCTGTCTCGAGGACGGAAAGAAGTTCAAGTCGCTGAAGCGGCACCTGCGCACGCACTACAACCTCTCGCCGGAGGAATACCGCGAGAAGTGGGGCTTGCCGCACGACTACCCGATGGTCGCGCCGAGCTACGCGCGGGCGCGCTCAGATCTCGCCAAGAAGATGGGTCTCGGCACGCGCCGCGAGAAGTGACCTTTCAGATCGCTGATGCTTTGAGGATGCTGGGCCGGTTCGGCTGATCGGCGCGGTAGTTCGCCGTCTCGCTTCGATACGCGCGAAGCAGGTCGGCGTGACGGGCGACGTCGTACGTCCAGTGGCCCGCGATCCCGCGCTGCCTTTCCAACCGAAGTGCGCGCCGTATGCGAGCCAGAAGGCGCGCGTGGTCGTCGGGGCTCGGCGTGTGCAACTCGTGCGGCCAAAGCGGCAGCAGCCGGGGGAGGTCGCGTGCGCGTTCGTAGGCGCGTTGAAGCTTGGCCTGTGTCGTCGGTGGCGCTCGATGAGTCATGGTGCGGGCCCTTGGAAAGGAAGCCGCAACTTTCCCATCGCGCGAATGCGCGAGGATTTCTTTGGCGCGACGCGATTTATCCCCTCCGTTCACTCGCCAACTAGTTTGCTCACCAGGGCGTAGCGCTTCGCACCTATGATGCTGGCGTCTGGTGGATCGGACTGCAGTGGTGAGTTCCTTCGTGATGTTGCAGAACGGGTTGGTACAAGACGGCTTCGGCCTCCAAAGCGTGATCGTCCGAGAGGGCGCGAGCCGGGAGGCGATCGAGCGCGCAGTCGGGCAGGTATTCGGAATCGCAGGCAAGGATTTGCGCCGATCGACGCGCGGGCGGGCCAGGGTCGCGCTCGCGCGGCAGGTGGCGATGTATCTGGCGCACGTCGGTTGCGGGCTTTCCCTGACGGAGACGGGGCGACTGTTCGAGCGGGATCGGACGACTGTCGCCCACGCCTGTGGGGTGATCGAGGATCGACGCGACGATCCGATCTTTGACCGAGTGCTCGATCTACTGGAGTGGGCCGTGCCGGTGCTCACCCGCCGACCGACTTCCCGGCTGCAATCGCAGAGCATGCAACCCGTGAGCTGAGGCGAAGATGAGCCAGAGAAAGCATGAGCCGCTCGCTTCGACGTCGCCCGGCTTTAATGCGGACGAAAGCCCGATTGCGTGGCTGCGCCGTCGGAAAGACCGCAGCGGCGAGCCGATGATATCGCAGGCGCAGTTCGATGCAGGTGAGCGCCTGCGTGCCGATTTCTGGTTCGCGCAGATGACGCCGCGGACCACGATGAACTGGTCGGCCGCTGCTCCGACGCAGCGGGGACGCCGCTTCGGCGCGGGCTCACGTACCCGCTCGGACCTGGCCGACAACGCCATCGCGGCGGGGGAGAGGGTGCGGCGCGCGCTCACGGCGGTGGGACCGGAGCTATCCGGCGTGCTTATCGATGTGTGCTGCCACCTGCGAGGCTTGGAGGACGCGGAGCGTGCTGCGGGATGGCCCCAGCGTTCAGCGAAGATCGTGCTGCAACTCGCGTTGACCAGCCTGGCGCGGCACTACGGCCTGGAGCGCGCGGCTCCACGTGAGCAGGCCAGTCAATCCGTGAGGCACTGGGGCAGCGAGGACTTTCGGCCGGCGTTCGAGCTTCCTTCGGATGGCTCTTAGGCTTAAGCGCCTTGCTGCGCCCCGACAGCGGCCGCATCGGCGCGGATGCGGGCGACCATGGAGGCGAGGCCGTTGGAGCGTTGCGGCGTCAGGTGCTCCTTGAGGCCAAGGCCGGCGAATACCGGATCGGGCTCGATGGCGAGGATCTCATCGACATCGCGGCCGTCGTAGAGCGCGAGCAGGATTGCAACCAGCCCGCGCACGATGTGTGCGTCACTGTCGGCGACGATCGAGAAGCGGCGATGGCCGTCGGCGGGAGTCACGCTGGTGGCCAACCACACTTGGCTGGCGCAGCCGCGCACTTTGTTGGCGTCCGTACGCAACGCGTCGGGCAGGGGCGGAAGCGTGCGACCGAGCTCGATGAGGTAGCGGTAGCGATCCTCCCAGTCATCCAGGATGGCGAAATCAGACGTGATTTCCGACAGCGTGGGCACGCGCAATTCCTTCCTCGGCCATGTGCGGGGCATTGTTCACATAGGTTGCGAGAATGCAAACGCGCAAGAGCCGGCGTTGGGATCGCCGGCTCGCGTCGTGCGGGGGATTTTCAGATCAGATGTCGCGGCGGGGCTGCCCACGCCATGCGGGCTCGAGGTCGTCCTGGCGCAGCGTGCCACGCGGCGTCAGATCGACGGTCGGCTCGATAAGGGACAAGCTCTGCTCCTTGCCGGCGCTCTTCATGGCCAATTCGTATGCCATGGCGGCGCCGAACTTCGCCTTCTGGACAAAACCTTCCCAAAGTACGCCGGCCTGCTCGCAAGTCGGTCCGTTGCGATCGCAGAACGTTGCCGTCCAATGCACCGCCGAAGCCGTACGATCGTAAAGCGCGGCTTGCTGCTCGCGGTCGGTCGGGAGTACCGCGACCACCACGGCGACTAGAATGCCTATCTTCAGAATGGACATGTTGGTCTCTCCGACCGCCCTGTTTGTGTTCATCATCAATAGCAGGCCGGTATCAACAAACTGCCTCATGCAATCGGAAAAATTGCGATCAATTGGAGGCAATTTTTACGCATTTGCGGGCGCGTGGCGTCCGGTCGGTGCCGATGGAATCGAAACGCTTCGTCAAGGAAAGTTAAGAGATCGTTTACTTTCTCGCCGGCATAGTAGGTGATCTTGGTAAGCAGCGCGTAAGGGTGGGTCATGCTGCAGAAGCGAGTGACGGTGCCGCTCATTGCATTTCTGGTGCTGAGCGGAGGGGTCGCAGCCAACGTATTTCTACTGCAATCGCCGGGTGGCCGCGGGGCGACCGCGGGGAGGGGCTTTGATGCCACCTCGTGGAACATCGCCGCGATAGAGGCGGCGGAGTTCGGTGACACCGGCTCCATCGGCCAGCAGAAGAGCGAAGCACCCGGCAATGGGTTGGACCTTGCCGCGCTGGCGGCGAACATCCAATCGTCCGGTGAGGCCGAGGTGACCAAGGCCATTCAGCGCGAATTGCAGATCCGCGGCTACGAGACGGGCGCGCGCGACGGTATTGCCGGCACCATGACGCGCGGCGCGATCATGGCATTCGAGCACGACAACGGGTTGCCGCTGACCGGTCTGCCGAGCGACGACCTGCTGAAGTCGATCGTGCTGGGAGAGGCTGGCAAGACTGGCGCGAAACCGGCGAAGGCAGAGACGGCGGAGGCGCGTGAGGTCATTCGCGGCGTCCAGCGCTCGCTCGCCAAGCTTGGCTATAAGACGGGAAGCGCTACGGGGACCGTTGGACCCGAGACGGCCAGGGCCATTCGCGCCTTCGAGGCCGATCAGGCGCTGCCATCCAGCGGGCGCATCTCCGGCCCGCTGATCGCGCGTCTGGAGCGGCTTGCCGGCAAGGGGCGTGTCGCCGCCGCGCCGTGACAGACTATGATCCACGCTCCCGGCGGTAGGGCCTGGAGCGATCATGGTCTTTTCTGAGACCTATGATTCACGCTCCCGGCGGTAGGGCCTGGAGCGATCATGGTCTAGGATGCCGTGATGCGTCTGCGAACAGAATTCTGGGTGAAGGCCTATATCCGCCGATGTGCCGTCGAGGGTGCGTCGGCCGTCGTCGTGCGGCATGGCGACGACGATGCCGGTGCGATCTTCGTCAAGGTCGATCGGCTTGACGGAACGTGCCTCGTGTTCGGCCCTGCTCCTGCCGGTCTCGACGGAGCCGAGAGCGATCGCAGGTGGACGACGGTTCTCAATCCCGCGGGCGCTGAAGTATCCGCTGCCGACGAATACCTCGCACGCGAGGCGAATTTTGATTCCGATCTCTGGGTCGTCGAAGTCGAGGATCGCACGGGGCGGCACTTCCTCGATGACAGTCTCGTCACAGGTGCCGGCTAACTGAGAGTGCCGTTTAAGGTTTTGGTAACGCCTGCTGTCCCCAACTTGTACACTGTGATTCGTCGGGCTTGCGATAAAGACGATTGACGTCGCAAGCGAATCGAGCAGCAGCCATGGTGGGGGGAAGCACATGGCACAGATACTCAGCTTTCGTACCCCAGAGTTTCGCAGCGGCTCCAATGCGAGCCGCCATGAAGAGCAATCCGCGGAAGTCATCCTGTTTCCGGGAGTCCGCTATGAGCGCTGGGCCGAGTCCGGCTCGGCATCGGCTCATGACAACAGGCGCTCGCATCGCGACGTGATCGAGCTCGCGGATCAGTAGATCTAAGTTCAGCGTCTTCGGAAGATCAGAAGGCTCGCGCGGTGCAGCGAGCATCCTTCAGTATGGCCTCTACGTGCCGTTGATAGGCAAAGCCCTTGTCTGGGCCGCGCACGACGATGATCCCGCGCGTCGCGGCGACAGCGGCAGGCTGTTGGGCGTCGCGCGCGATCCCGCGAGCTTCGGGCGTCACACCGAGAAACGCTTCTTCCGACGGGACCAGCGCGAGTTGGATGGGTGTCGGACGCGTCGGCACGGAGGCAGCCGCGTAGATGTTATCGCCCTGAGGGTTCATTACGGTGAGCGTCCATCCGATGTCCGGCGGCAGGGTCGAGGAGACCGTCACGGGACCGCCGGAGGTGTCGAAGCGGCACATGGCGTAGCGCGCATCAGGAGACAGGAACGGCAGCGGTTCGGCGCCTGGCGAGGACGCGTTGAGGAGCTGCATGCGATTGACCGGCAGAGCCGGCGCCAGGCGGCTGTAGGCAGAGGCCGCGGTTAGGTATGGCGCGGCGAGCGTAGCGCAGATGTGCAGGATGCCTGCCGCGACGGGTGCGGCGATGATGAGCTGCCAGTTGAAATGCTTTATAACGTTAGCGATCTTCATCGGCATTGCACTCGTCTGATCACCGGCATCACGCGCGGTTCGCTATCGGTCTTGCCGAGTATCTGAGAGCGGACGTCAAACGTCGTATACATCAGAGCCAAGCGGCCTGCTCCGCCGGTGGGAAGCCAATTTCCTGGGCTTGCCTCGCGTGCGAGCGTGACGCCGTAGGATCCGTCCGGCCGCAGCGCGATCGACTGGCTGGTGAAGCTGTAGCGCTTGGCGCGATTGGCGATGAGATCGCCGCGATCGTTGAAGACGGTGAGGCTCCACCAGTTGTTGGTCGTGTCGCGACCTTCGACAACGTATTCGCACGAGGAGTGCAGCCGCTTTCCGTCGCTATCGGTATAGGCGAGATAGGTGATTGCAATTTCGGTCGTGAGCTGGAGCGTGCCGAGGCGCGCGAAGTGGGCTCTGGTGTAAGGGTCGGCATCTGCGCGGCCCGCAGACGTCCAGCCGATCCAGGGGCCATGCTTTTCCGTGGTGAGAAAAGTGCCGACGTCGATCATGTACCAGCTCGACGCGAGGCCGAGGATGAGCACGGCACCAATGAATGCAGCCCAGTCGCCGAGGACCCCGAGGACCATCGAGATGCGTTTTCCCAGCCGGTGAAGACCGACGTGCACGGGGGTGAGGGCGCTATGGGACAGCACGATCGAGTGTTCCATCCAGCGGGGGTTGCGCGATGCCGAGCGTGGTGCGGCGCGGCTCGTTCGTCGGTGCGATGCTGTCGGCGCGCCGCCCAGGTGGGGCGGTCGGCGCGGGCGCGGCCGGATTGCTTCCGGTGCTGCTCGGGGCGGTTGGTGCCGGCTCGGCTATGCCGCCTGCCTTGCGAAGCGCCTGCGCCGTCTTGCGGAGCGCGTCGCGGGTGTTATCCGACATGAGGCTGGATGAGGTACGCTGGGCCTCGGGGGCGCCCACTCCGTCGGGGCGGAGGGCGGCGATGCGCTGCTGCTCGGCGACTTGCACCGGGTGAGGCTGCAGTCCGGGGATCGTTGGAATGTTCATGTCGGTGTGGATCACAGACATGACCTGCTGGAACACCGGCGAGGCGTAATGGCCGCCCGTGGTGCCTGACGACATCGGACGGTTGTCGTCGTTGCCGAGCCAGATGGCGCCAACGTACTTGCCTGTGAAGCCGACGAACCAGACGTCCTTCGGGCCGGTCGACGTGCCGGTCTTGCCGGAGACGTTGGTGAAGGGAAGCTGCGCTGGACCACCGGTGCCGTCGGTGACGACCTTGTTCATCATCCAGTTGATGCCCTCGGCCACTTTGCGCGGGACGACCTGCGGTGCTTCGGGCTCGTCGCGATCGCGGCTGTAGACGAGGTCGCCCTTGGATGAGACGAGGTCGAGAATGGCGTAAGGCTTGGCGAGCTTGCCGCCATTGGCGAAGGTCGCGGCGCCGCCGGCATGCTCCAGCGGGCTGATGCCGTAGTCGCCGAGCGCCATCGAGCAGGTCTTGCGGATGCCGCTGACGCCGACACGCTGCGTCATGTCGATGACCTTGTCGCGTCCGACAGCGAAGGAAAGCTCGGCAGCGACGGTGTTGAGCGATTTCGCGAGCGCCATCCATAAGGGCATGCGGCCGCCGCCACCGTGGCTGCCGCCGTAGTTCTGAGGGTGCCAGCGTCCGCAGCTGCGGGAGGCGTCGCGCACCATGGTCGTTGGCGTGTAGCCGTTTTCGAGCGCGGTGGCGTAGACGTAGATCTTGAACGAGGAGCCCGGCTGGCGACGCGCATTGGTGGCGCGGTTGAACTGGCTCTCGCCGTAGTCGGGGCCGCCGGTAATGGCGCGCACGGCGCCGTCGGTCTCGAGGACGACGATGGCTCCGCTGGTGACGCGGTTGCCGCGATACTTGCGCAATGCTGCTGCAAGCGCCTCGTCGGTCGTCTTCTGAATGTTGAGGTCGACTGTGGTGCGTGCCGTGAGGACGTACTGCGACTTGCCGGCGGCAATGCGCTGCACTTCCTCGAATGCCCAGTCGAGGAACCAGTCGGGGCTCGACGGATTGCGGTTCTCGACGATCTTGGCGGGATGCACGCGGGCCCAATGGACCTGGCCTGCGGTGTAGAAGCCGGCTTCGACGAGATTGTTCAGCACGACGTTGGTGCGGGCTCTGGACGCCGGCAGGTTGACGTGCGGGGCATACTTTGTCGGCGCCTTGAAAAGACCGGCAAGCATTGCGGACTCGGCAAGGTTCACCTGCCGCACCGATTTGCCGAAGTAGTACTGCGATGCCGCCTCGGCGCCGAATGCGCCGCCGCCCATGTAGGCGCGGTCGAAGTAGAATTTCAGGATCTGGCGCTTGGAGAACCTGCTTTCGAGCAGTAGCGCTAGGAACGCCTCTTTGATCTTGCGCTGGAGAGAGCGCTCGGAAGAAAGGAAGAGGTTCTTGGCGACCTGCTGCGTGATCGAGGAGCCGCCCTGGACGACATCGCTGGCCTGCAGGTTGGTGACGAGCGCGCGCAGGGTACCGAAGACGTCGATTCCCCAGTGCTCGAAGAAGCGGCGGTCCTCGGTGGCGAGCGTCGCCTTGATGAGGGAATCGGGGATCTCGTCGAGCGGTACGGCGTCATTGTGCAGGATGCCGCGCTTGCCGATCTCGTTGCCGTTCTGGTCGAGGAACTTCACGGCGTACTGGCCGGTGAGGAACTTGCCCTCGTTGAATTCGTGGAAAGCCGGGATGGCGAGCGCGAACATCACGACGAAGCCGCCCATGCCGAGAGTCAGGCCTTCGGAGGCGGCCTCGTTGAGGAGGCGCTTCCAGCCGGTGAGCCTGAACCGGGCGAAGTAGCTGGTGCCGGCGTCCCAGAAGTCGGAAAACTTCGCCCAGCTCTCGGCGAGCGTTGAATCGATCTTGGAATCGATGCCGAGCCAGTCGATGACCCGCTCGCGGCGGCCGCGTCTGAAGAACCAGTCCTGCACTGCGTTGGTCCCGCCGGGTGGTTAGCCTTGCCGGGCGCGGTGGCCCGGTTCTGATTTGATTAGAATCCTAGATGCTTATAGCTGCGCCGGGGTGGTGATGTTAAGGCGGCAGTACCAGGCGCGGCCGTCAAACGGCTGATGCCGAACTGCAACAGTGTCTCCGCGGCGGGCAGAGCGGGAATCGAGGGGTCTCTTCCGCTCGATTCAAACCGCATTGCCCGACCGCCACAAGTGCCGTCTTCCCGGCCGGCATCTCGGCCTGTGGAGAGACGAGGGTCGGGCATCTCGGCCTGTGGAGAGACGAGGGTCGGGCATCTAGGCCATGGCGTGGGACTGAATGAGCCCGGGTCGACCGGCCACGGCGTGGGTTTGCCGCAATCGCGTTTTCTCAGCCTTCGCGAACGCTCCGCCTGCGGCTCGCCAGCAGCCAGATTGAAACCGCAACCACGGCAACGATAGGGCCGGCTACGAACGCTCCGGTCATCGCTGCTTCGACGGAAGCGTCGTGGGTGTTGCTCGTGCTCGCAAGCACGAGTGCGTAGCCGCCGGCAGCGCCAATGATATAGCCGGAGACCAGGATCAGAACTCCAATCAGGAAACGCATTCGTCCGGCATTCCTCAAAAAGAACCGCGTCGAGGCAGGTTGGAGATCCTATCGCGGCTTAACCTCTGAAGCCAAGTTATCCCCAGCGTGACGCTGCTGGCGTATCTTTCAGGTATGACGCGAGAGGTGTGAGCCGGCGCTACGATGAGCCATGCGAAGCCGTCGAGCGACGTCCACGAAGAGATGCCGGATCCGGCCGCTGCGGCGGCGCTGCCGACATACCAATTCAGCAGATGCAAAAAGCATGAGTGAAAAACGGCGGACCAAGCGGTTCGACGATGCGACGCTAGTCGTGATCCAGGCGCAGCACGATGCCGGAGTGCTGACGCTCGATGCCATCGGCAAGAGGCACAATTGCACGGGCGCCTACATCTGCAAACTTGCGAGACTATACGGCTGGCCGCGGCGAAGGGCGGTGATCAAAGCTGCCAGCGAAGGCACTGCCGGCATCGCGAAACCCCCGCCAGCGAAGAAGCGCGCTCGCGACGTGCGGGTGATGATCAAGCGGCGGATGTGCAAGGTGATCAACAGGAAGCTCAAAGAGATGGAGCAGGGCATGCAATCGGGCGACATGGAGCCGGCCGAGTTAGAGCGCCACACGAAAGTCGTGACGTCGATGATCGGTGGGCTTCAGAAGGTCGGAGGGCCTGAGGAGAGCGAGGGGAAAGACGCGCAAGCCAACGGCGGTGGAAATGACGAAGTTGAGCGGCTTCAGCGCGAGATTGTCGAGCGCTTTGAGCGCATCCAGAAACGCCGGGAAATTGAGCGAGGATCTCAGTGAATTCACGCGCGACGAGCTGGAGCTGATCTTAGCGCATTGGCCGCTGTGGGCGCGCGAGGACCAGCTTCCGCCGACAGTTGCGAAGACAGATGAGGCATGGCGCGTGTGGCTGATCCTCGGTGGCAGAGGCGCGGGCAAGACGCGTGCGGGTGCAGAGTGGGTCACCGCGAAAGCGCTCGGTCGCACGCACGACGGAGCGTCTCCAGCGCGGCGCATCGCGCTCGTCGGTGAAACGCTGGGCGACGTGCGCCGCGTGATGATCGAAGGCGTTTCAGGGATACTGTCGGTGGGATTGGCGCGCGAGCGGCCGCAGTTCGAGCCATCGAAGGGACAGATCACGTTTGCGTCCGGCGCCATCGCGCAAGTCTTCTCGGCCGAGGATGCGGACGGACTGCGCGGACCGCAGTTCGATGCGGCATGGTGCGACGAGGTCGCCAAGTGGCGGCAGCCGCAGAAGACATGGGACATGCTGCAGTTTGCGCTGAGGCTAGGAGAGGCGCCGCAGATGGTGGCGACGACGACGCCGCGCGCAACGCCGTTTGTGAAACGGCTGATCGCCGATGCGGGAACAGTTGTCACGCGGGCGTCGACAGCGGACAACGCTGGCAATCTTGCGCCGTCGTTCGTCGCAGAGATGACGAGGCGGTACGCGGGCACGGCGCTGGGTCGGCAGGAGTTGTTGGGCGAGATCATCGACGACACTTCGGGCGCGCTGTGGCGGCGAGATTGGATAGAAGCGCATCGCGTCGGTGCGGCGCCGGAGCTTGGCGAGATCGTAGTTGCGGTCGACCCGCCGGTGACGGCGACTGCGGATTCCGATGCTTGCGGTATTGTCGTGGCTGGGCGTGGCCTGGACGGGCGTGCATACGTGCTCGCCGACCGCACGCTGCAGGGCCGCGAGCCGCAGGTGTGGGCGCGCGCAGCGATCGCCGCATATACGGACTTTCTGGCCGACCGGGTGGTCGCCGAGGTGAACCAGGGTGGCGACCTCGTGACCGCGGTGTTGCGGCAGATCGACGAGAACGTGGCGGTGCGGCAGGTGCGTGCGACGCGCGGCAAGTGGCTTCGAGCGGAGCCGGTGGCGGCGCTCTATGCCGAGGGCCGCGTTGCGCACGTCGGGCCATTCGATGCGCTGGAGGACCAGATGTGCGTGTTCGGTGCCGATGGTCTGGCGCGCGGACGCTCGCCTGATCGGCTGGATGCGCTGGTGTGGGCGCTGACCGATCTGATGGTCGATGGGCCGCGCCGGCCGCTGGTGAGAAGGATCTAGCTCCCTCTCCCCGCTTGCGGGGAGAGGGTTGGGG
>CAZBPM010000030.1:0-35235 GCA_964493785.1 uncultured Hyphomicrobium sp.
ATTCCGGTCGAGGAATTGGTGCGGCCGGTCAATACGCTCAACACGGCGATCGAGGCGGCGGAAAAGAACCTCGAGCAGGCACCCGGTGGGCAGCGTGACCTCGTGGCACTCAGGGCCGAGATCGAGAAAATCGAACAGGGTGCGAAGAAGGCCGGCGAGTCTTTGGCGCCGCGCCTCGAGGAGGTTCGCTCGCAGATTGCCAAGCTGGGCAATGCGCCGGGGCCGAACGATCCGCCCGAGGCGCCGGACGTCGCGGCAGAACGCCAGCGGCTGAATGGGATCGCGGCGCAGATCGATGGCGCGATCAAGAAGTCGGCGCTGATAGAGCTCCGCTCACGCCAACTCGTCAGCCGCGTGCAGCATGCGCGGCAAGGCGTGTTCACCCGCTTTCTGTTCCGGCAGACCGACACGCCCCTGCAACGAAAGGTTTGGGTGCAGGCCTTCGATCAGATGCCGCTGGCGGCGAAGCAGATCGGCTTCATCGTTTCGAACTGGTGGTCAGTCGCCAGGCACAACGCGAGCGGGCTTCTCGCTGTGATCGGCGGTGCACTGGCGACGTTCCTCGGGTTGTATTTCCTGAGGCGGCGACTGATACGAACGCGCCTCGACGGTGCGGGTCCGGCCACGCCATCGCTCGCCCAGCGCGCTGCCGCAGCGGCATGGGTGGCACCGGCTCTCGCGCTGCCGGCGGTGGCGGCGCTCGGCGTGCTCTACGTCGGCCTCGATGAGCTGGCGCTGCTCTACTGGCAGGTCGAGAAGTTCGCGCACGCGGCGCTGTTCCCGCTGCTGGTCATGATTTCGATCATGGCGCTGGCGCGGGCGCTGCTGCAGCCGAACCGGCCGCGCTGGCGGGTGTTCGATATCGACGACAGAAGCGCGCGAACCGTGTGCCTGGCGGTGCAGGCCATCGCGGTGGTCTACGCGCTCGACTACCTCGTCAATCGGCTGGCGAGCATCCTGTCGCTGCCGCTATCGGTGAGCATCGTCACCGCGTTCATCGCCGCCGTCCTGATGGCGGCGCTGCTGCTCGTCATTGCGCGCACGCCTCTCACCTCGCCCAGCATCGCGCCCGGCGTGCCGGTATCGCGATGGTCGCCCTACTGGCTGAAGATCCTCATCGTCGGCCTGGCGGTGCTGCTGGTGGTGTCGTCGCTGCTCGGATACGTGGCGCTCGGCCGCTTCGCCGTCACACAAATCCTGACCACCGGTGCGGGCGTGCTCGCCGTCGCTATACTCTACGCCGCGACCCACGCCATCGTGCCCGAGCCGAGCGACCGGCCAACCGGCATGAACGCGATCATCGAGCAGCAGTTCAGCCTCGACGACTTCGGCCGCACGCAGCTCGTGCGCGTGCAGCACGGCGTGCTGACGGTCCTGCTGTTCGCGGCCGCGATCCCGCTGCTGATGCTGTCGCTGGGCCTTTCTGTGACCGACGTCACGAGCTGGATCCGTGCGGCGATATTCGGCTTCGACGTGGGCGGCGTGCGCGTCTCGCCGGCACGCATCCTCACCGCGATCGCGATCTTCGTTGTCCTGCTAGCGGTGACGCGCATCGTCCAGCGCTGGCTCGCTGCCGGGGCGCTGGCGCAGGGACGCATGGAGGCCGGACTCGCCAACTCGATCTACACTGGCGCGGGGTACGTCGGCTTTGCCATCGCCACGCTTGCGGCCATTGCGTACGCGGGATTCGACATCACCAGCCTCGCCATCGTCGCCGGTGCGCTGTCGGTCGGCATCGGCTTCGGCTTGCAGTCGATCGTCAACAACTTCGTGTCCGGCCTGATCCTGCTGGTCGAGCGGCCGATCAAGGTCGGTGATCGCGTGACGGTAGACGGGCAGGAAGGCTTCGTGCGGCGCATATCGGTGCGCTCGACCGAGATCGAGACCTTCGACCGCGCGAGCCTCATCGTGCCGAACTCCGAGTTCATCACCAAGACGGTGACGAACTGGACGCACAGGAACGCGCTCGGGCGCGCGCTGGTGAAGGTCACTGTGAGCAATCATTCCGATCCGGAGAAAGTGATCGAGCTGCTGCTCAAGGCGGCCAGCGATTGCACGCTGGTGCAGAAGCATCCGCCGCCGTGGGCAGGCCTCGATGATTTCGGGCCGGACGGCCTCGACTTCACGCTGATCGGGGTGGTCGCGGACGTGAACAAGGTGGGCGATGCGCGCTCCGACATGCGCATTCGCATTCTCAGGTCATTCCACGAGGCAGGGGTCGAGTTCCCGACGCAGCAGCGCGACATCCATGTGCGTGAGTTCGACGGCGTGCGCGGGATACTTGCCCAGCTTGCCGACGATCATGGGAGCGAGCGCGGCGATGCGCGTGCAGTGCCCCCGGCTCCGTCGACGCCGCGCCCGGATAATGATTGAGGTGTGCCCCAAGGGACGAGGCGGAGTGCGTCAGTCCTCGCGGTAGACGCGCTCGCGCCGCTCGTGACGCTCCTGCGCCTCGACCGAAAGAGTAGCGATCGGGCGCGCGTCGAGACGCTTCAGGCCGATCGGCTCGCCCGTCTCCTCGCAATAGCCGTAGGAGCCGTCCTCGATCCGGGCGAGGGCCGCGTCGATCTTGGCGATCAGCTTGCGCTGGCGATCACGGGCACGGAGTTCCAGCGCGCGGTCGGTCTCGGAGGTGGCTCTGTCGGCGAGGTCGGCGTGCTGCGTCGATTCCTCGTGCAGACCGGCGAGCGTCTCCTTGGTCTGGCGGATGATGTCATCCTTCCAGGCCGTCAGCTTATTGCGGAAGTAGAGCCGCTGGCGATCATTCATGAAAGGTTCGTCCTCGGAAGGACGATAGTCAGGTGGCAGCACAATCGACGAAGACTTGGCGCGTGCCGTCATCTTTTTCCCCGCAACCTTCTGCTTCTCGACAACCTGTCTTTCGACGGTCTTCTTGTCACTTGCCGCTACGCTCGAGGCGGCCTTCGTCTTGGGAGCCTTAGCGGCGTTGCTCTTCACCGCGCGTTGGATCGTTGCGCGGCTCTCTGAGGAGGCCTTCGCCTTCACGGGCTTCTTGGCGCTTTGCTTGCTCATCCGTGCCTCCATGAGGCTTTGAAGAGACGGCCGGGCCCTCGCCCGGCGGTAACAAGCTGCTTCAGGCGCCTCCTATTGGCGGCAGAGGCGACGTATGTCAAGGCGTTCTGCAAGGTTCGGTAAGCTGCGGGCGGGACAGGGAAAAGGAAGCACCTGCGAATCGCTCTTCGGCCCGCCAGCCCGCCTGCCGATCAGGCAAACGCTCCCCTTGCGGCATCGCCACCCCTCCCCGCCGCTTGCCCGGGGAGGCCGGCGGCCACTAAATGACAGCATACCCCCGTGGCACCAGACAGGATCCCTCCCCGCCGATGAAGTTCGAAGGAACGCGCCGCTACGTCGCGACGGACGACCTCAAGGTTGCCGTCAACGCCGCCATCACCCTTTCCCGCCCCCTGCTGATCAAGGGAGAGCCGGGCACCGGCAAGACGGCGCTCGCGCTGGAGGTGGCCGACGCGCTCGGGGTGCCTATCCTCGAGTGGCATATAAAATCCACGACCAAGGCCCACCAGGGCCTCTACGAATATGACGCGGTCTCGCGGCTGAGGGACAGCCAGCTCGGCGACCCGCGCGTGCAGGACATCAAGAACTACATCAAGCGCGGCAAGCTCTGGGAGGCGTTCGACCAGGACGTGCGTCCAGTGCTGCTGATCGACGAGATCGACAAGGCCGACATCGAGTTCCCCAACGACCTGTTGCAGGAACTCGATCGGATGGAGTTCTTCGTCTACGAGACGGGCGAGACCGTGAAGGCGACCAACCGACCCGTGGTCATCATCACATCGAACAACGAGAAGGAGCTGCCGGACGCATTCCTGCGGCGCTGCTTCTTCCACTACATCAAGTTCCCCGACGACGAGACGATGCAGCGGATCGTCGAGGTGCACTTCCCCGGGCTGAAGGGGCGGCTGGTGTCGGAGGCGATGCGCGTCTTCTATGAGATCCGCGACATGCCCGGCATCAAGAAGAAGCCGTCGACGTCGGAACTGCTCGACTGGCTGAAGCTGTTGCTCAACGAGGACATCTCGGCGGAGACGCTGCGCGAGAACGATACCCGCAAGCTGGTGCCGCCGCTGGCCGGCGCGCTGCTCAAGAACGAGCAGGACATGCACCTGTTCGAGCGCATCGCCTTCATGGCAAGGCGGCGCGGGGAGTAGTGGATGGCCGAGGCAGCGGCCGGCAAGACGTATACGATCTCGGACACTGCCAACTGGGTTGCCTTTCACCGCGCCGTTGAATCGGCGCGTCCCGATGCCGTGTTCCGCGACCCGCTGGCCGCGCGCCTTGCCGGTGTTACCGGGCCCGAGATCGTCGCACGCGCGCCCAAGGCCATGCGCAACGGCTGGCCGATCATCGCCCGCACCGTCAGCATCGACGAGATCATCCTCACAGCCATCGCTGAGGGGTGCGATGCCGTCATAAATCTCGCCGCAGGTCTCGACACCCGCCCCTATCGGCTGGACCTGCCGGCAACGCTCACGTGGATAGAAGCTGACCTGCCCGGCTTGGTCGATGAGAAGAGCCGCCTCCTGGCGGGCGAAGCGCCCCGCTGCACACTGGAGTGCGTCAAGATCGACCTCGCCGACAACGCCGCACGCGCCGCGTTCCTCGATCGCGTGACCGCGGGACGCAAGCGCGTCCTCGTCCTCAGCGAAGGGCTGTTGATGTACCTCGACGATGCGCTGGTGCGCAGCCTGTCGGCCGACCTTATCCGGGCCGGCGTGAAGTGGTGGGTTTCCGATCAGATCAGCCCTGCCGTGCGCGACCTGTTCATGAGCAACATGCAGGACATCCTTTCAGCCGCGCCGATGCACTTTGCGCCTCAGAACGGCGTCGCCTTTTACGAAGACCTTGGCTGGCGGGTACGCGAAGTCCGCTCCAGCGCCGAGGTGGCACTGCGCCTTCATCGCCTGTCGTGGCTGATGACTTTGCTCATGCGTCTGCCGCTTCCCCAACCCGACCCCCGGCGGCTCGGCAAGGCTCGCTGGGGCGCGGTCGTATGGCTCGAGCGTTAAGCTCAGCACCCGCAGCAATCCGTTACCATCCGTGAATGGAACTGCCATCCGGCCGCCGCAATGGATCGGCGAGGTGCGCCCGTCATCTGGGCCGGCATGGCCCAACGGGGAGACGACATGACGACGACGAGCGGCGGGGCGCGGCCGGGTGACGATCGAGCGCTGGTAGGACTGGCAGCGGCGATCGGATACGGCGGCGTGCAGGCAACGATCCTGTCAGCGCTGGCGCTCGTGATGTCGGCGTTCTCTCTCTATGAGTCGAGCTTCAAGACGTCGGAGATCGAGCTGTTCGTGCCGCCCGTCATCCAGTACGCGCGCGATGGCGGCGGGGACACAGATGTGTTCGTCGTGCCGCTCACCATCACCAATTCCGGCGCGCGCACGGGTACCGTGTTGTCGATGGAGCTCGTGGCGGAGAACCAGACGACGAAGCAGTCGAAGCGTTTCTACAGCGCGTTCCTCGGCGAGCATCAGGTCGATGCGGATGCGCCGAACCGCTCGTTCGCGCCGCTGTCGATACCGGGCAAAGGCACGTTCACGGAAACGGTGAGATTTTATCCCGTGGGCAATCCGTTTCCGAAGGTCGCCGAGGAAGCCGGCGACTTCCGATTCACGCTCAAGCTGGTGACGGCGGCGCCGACGCGCCCGGACATCGTCGAGCGGCTGTTTGCGCAAACGCTGGAGCCGGCCGTGTTCGAGCGCACGCTGCCGTGGGTATCGGAGCAGCAGCTCGGGTCGCGGCGCATCACGATCTCGATGCCGGAGAAAGGCTGGACCGCAGGACCGACGAATGAAGCTCCAGCGGCATCAGTGGCGCCAGCGCCCACGCCGCAATGAGCTTCGGGGCTTCGTGAATATGAACATTGGCTGACAACGAGCTTCAGAGGACGTTCAAGGATCGCGGTCTATCCTCAGTGCAACATCACCACCTTTCCAATGGAGGAAGCAGTGGCAGAATTCATCCGTAACGGCCTGATCATTCTCATGGGTATGACCGTCATGGTGGCCGGCATTCTGGTCGTGTTCTACGGCTGAGCCGCGCCGCGCCGGGGTGCAGCTTGCCGCGGCGGCCACTTCGCACTAGCTAAGGGGACCTTCAAGAGGTCTCCCCTTGTCCGCATCTGGTCCTCCTTCTGATGTTTCCGACCCGACGCGCCAGCCATGGCATCGCGCGGGCGCACTGCTGAACGAAATGATGACGCCGACATTGCGGCTCGGCGTCACCGGCCTGTCGCGTGCGGGCAAGACGATCTTCATCACAGCGCTGATCCGCAATCTCGTATCGGGCGGTCGCCTGCCGTTCTTTCTTCCGGAAGCCGAGGGGCGCATCGAGCGCGCCTATCTCGAGCCGCAGCCGGACGACCAGATCCCGCGCTTCGACTACGAGCGCCACCTGGAAGACCTCGCCAGCGATCCGCCGGTTTGGCCGGAGAGCACGCGACGGCTGAGCCAGCTTCGCATCACCATCGAATATCGCTCGATCAGTCCGCTGCGGCGCGCGCTCGGGGTGTCGCGGCTGAACCTCGACGTGGTGGACTATCCCGGCGAGTGGCTCGTCGATCTGCCGCTACTGGAAATGTCGTACGAGCAATGGTGCGCGGAAGCGGTCGAGCAGGCGAAGGCGCCACGGCGGCAGGCGCATTCGAAGGCGTGGCTGGAATTTCTCGGCACCATCGATCCCAACGCGCCGCAGGACGAGCAGGTGGCGCGGCGCGGCGCGGAGCTGTTTGCGGCGTATCTCAAGGCCGCGCGGGCGGACGACCACGTGCTGCACACGACGGGTCCAGGGCGCTTCCTGCTGCCCGGCGATCTCGAAGGCTCGCCGCTCCTGACGTTCTGTCCGCTGGCTCTCGGCACGAGCCCAAGCCACGGGCGAAACTCCCTCGCGGCGATGATGGCGCGGCGCTTCGAGAGCTACAAGACGCACGTGGTGAAGCCGTTCTTCCGCGATCACTTCTCGCGTCTGGACCGGCAGATCGTGCTGGTCGACGTGCTCGGCCCGCTGAACGAAGGCGGCGACGCGGTGGTCGACCTGCAGCGGGCGCTCGACGCCATCCTCAAGGTGTTCCGCATCGGCTCGGGCAACTGGCTGACGGCGCTGTTCACGCGGCGCATCGACAAGCTGCTGTTCGCGGCGACGAAGGCGGATCATATAAATTCATCGAGCCACGACCGGCTGGAGGCGATCCTGCGCGTCATCATCGACAGGGCGATGGGGCGGGCGGAGAATACCGGCGCGGATGTCGGCGTGCAGGCGCTGGCCGCGCTGCGGGCGACGCGCGAGGCCGACGCGAAGATGGGCGATGAATGGCTGCCCTGCATCATCGGCGTTCCGCTTCCCGGCGAGCGGATCGGCGGCAAGGTGTTCGACGGCAAGACCGAGGCAGCGGTGTTCCCCGGCGACCTGCCCGGCAACGCGCGCGATGCCTTGAAGCCGGACGCTGCGCCTGCGGGGCTGCATTTCGTGCGCTTCCGGCCGCCGCGGCTGATGCCGCCCGGGGTCGACGGCGAGTCGCCGCCGCTGCCCCACATCCGGCTCGACCGCGCCCTCGACTTCCTGCTTTCGGATTGGCTCGTGTGATGATCGAGAAATTCGCAACTATGGGCGGCCCGGGATCGAGCGAATTTCTCGATCTGAATCACACGAGCGAACATAAGGGCTTGAGTGTTCCTTATGATCCCGAAGTTCGCTCCCGACACCAGCCGCCGACATTGGCGAACTTCGGGATCGGAACACTCGAATGATGATGGAAAACGAAAGCCGGCGTCCGCGGGCGTTTGCTGCCGATGATCCGGTGCTGCGCCCGACCGCGCCCGAAGCGCCGCAGACGACGGTGGCCGATGAGACCGGCGCGCTCGCGGGGCGCCGGCGGCGGCAGGCAACACGCACGACGGTGAGGCCGACGGCCGGTGACCTGTCGCGCGGCATCCGCTGGGGCGCGATGCTGATGTCGGGCCTTGCCGGCCTCATCGCGCTGGCCACGGTGGCGTGGTTCGTCAACTACATCCAGATCGCGCTGGCGCGGCAGGATTGGATCGGCTGGCTGGCGTTCGGACTGCTGTGCCTCGTCGGTTTTTCCGCAGCGGTGCTGATCCTGCGCGAGATCTACGGGTTGTTCAGGCTGCGGCGTCTGGGAGCGCTGCGCCAGGAGGTGACGCACGCGATCGACACGGGCGATGCTGCCGCAGAGCGGAGCGCGCTCAAGAGCCTCAAGGGACTGCTCGCGGGGCGGGCGGATCTGCAATGGCCGCTCGCCCGCTTCACCGAGCACGAGCGCGCGGTGCTGGATCCTGGCGAGCTGCTGTCGCTCGCCGATCGCGAGCTGGTCATGCCGCTCGATCAGGAAGTGCGGCGCGTGGTGCTGGCGGCCGCAAAGCGCATCGGCATGGTGACGGCGATCAGCCCGATGCCGTGGATCGCGATGCTGTACGTGCTGATCGAGAACCTGCGGATGCTGCGCGCGATCGCCGGGTTGTACGGCGGACGGCCGGGGCCGATTGGAGCGCTGCGGCTGGCGCGGCTGGTCGTGGGGCACATCCTGGCGACGGGCGGCGTGGCGCTGACGGACGATCTGCTGGGGCAGTTCTTAGGTCAGGACATTTTGCGGCGGCTGTCGCGGCGGCTGGGCGAAGGCGCGTTCAATGGTGCGCTGACGGCGCGTGTTGGCGCTGCCGCCGTGGACGTGTGCCGGCCGCTGCCATTCATTTCGGCGCCACCGGTGCGGGCACGCGACATGCTGGCGGAGGCTTTCAGGAAGAACGCGGGTGCCGCGGTCGGCGAGCCGCCGCCTCAGTAGGTCTAGTGCCGACGCGCTTCCCACTGGCGCAAAGGCGCGATCTCTTCTTCGGTCCAAGGTTCGTCGAGTTCTTCGCGATGCTTCGCTCTGAAGCCTGTAATTCGTCGACTGATCAGCGCAGCATAGAAGGTTTCGGAAACGAACAGCTTGTTTCTGGCCACGGTCTTCCCGCACCAGATATGGTGATCGGCAATAGCTGACGGCTCAATTCGAAGGTTTCGCGCATTCCGGCGCGGAGCACAGGGGGATTGAGATCATCCTTGAACCAGATCGCGTTGCTAGTTCGAAAAATGATCGCGTCGACGCCAACGGCGCAGTTGAAGATGTAAAGTTTCTCTCTCAATTGAGCGCCTTCGCAATCCTGGACGCTGAGAGGAAAAAACTGATGCATTCCAGGCTCGAATTGTTCTACGAGATTGCGGAATCGGTCACTTACAGCATTCAGACCCGGCGTGGCGAACACATCAGGAATTTGCTTGGTCCAAGGATGCTCGAGCCTACCTCGCCTCGGTATATGTTCGGGATCGATTGGAAATCCAACACTTAGCCCGTAGCCTACGCGCGTGCTCGGCGGATCGACGAACTCGATCGACGGCGTTGCGAATTCGTTTGAGAAATCGAGCTGCCAAGCCATAGCGCGTGGGCCGTGTGTTGGGTTAAGGCGCAATAGCACCGAGCCCAAGATTGCACGCGTGAGCGGGCAAAGAAAAGTCGGGTCTCGCCTCGGCTAAACCCGACCTATCAATTCAGAGCTCAGTGCGCCTTAAGCGGCGCGGATATCGACGACGTTGCTGGTCTCGAGGGCTCGCATGGCGATGTGATCGGCCCACTCGCCCGAAGCCTTGCGGGCGCTTTCAACGATGGCCGGCGGCGAGCGATTGTCACGGGTCGACAGCAAAGCCTGCAGGACGCGTGGCGCGGCGCGCGAGGTCAGCCAAGTCAGCGGGGCGGCCAGCACCAATCCAGTAATGACCGGCGACATCCACGCGAGAACCAGGGGCGAAGCTTCCCAGCAGACGATACCGGTCAGCACACCGACGAGCATGTGCCAGCGGTGATACCGCAGCGCATCCATGAAGGTGATGCCTTTGCCGTCGCGGCTCTGAGCGCGCCAGCCCGAGTCGATGCCCAGCAAAACCTGGAAGACCGCAGCGGTCTGGGTGACCATGAGGATCGGCGACAGCAGGATCGAGAAGAACGTCTCGGTGATCACGCCGGAGACCGCGCGGATGCGACCCCAAGACTCGCGTGCCTGACGGGCGCGCTTGATCTCGAGCGCTAGCCCTAAGAACTTCGGCATCAGCACGATAAGCATCGTGGCGAAGAACAGGCGTAGGGCGGCGCCTGGATCGGTCACCGGCCAGACGGGGAACAGGGTCTTCTCGTCGATGAAGTAGCTCGGGATCATCTGCTGGCCCTGGAGGGCGAGGATGATGCCGACGACGAGCGAGGATGCCCACACCAACGACATCAAGTAGGACGTCGCGCCCATGAGAAGGTGCAGGCGGCCCATCGTCGTGATGTTGGAGGAGAAGACGATGCCGAGGTGCTGCAGGTTGCCCTGCGCCCAGCGCCGGTCGCGAGCGACGACGTCAGGCAGCGTCGGAGGCTGGCCCTCGTAAGAGCCTTCGACCGTCGGCACCATGTGCACGCCCCAGTCGGCCTTGGCGAGCAGGACCGCCTCGACAAAGTCGTGGCTCTGGATATCGCCGCCGAACGGCGCCTTGCCCGGCAAGGTCGGCAGGCCGGCCGCAGAGGCGAAGGCGATGGTGCGAATGATCGCATTGTGGCCCCAGTAGTTGCCCTGGTCGCGATGCCAGACGGCAAGACCAGCGGCGACGAGCGGGCCGTAAACGTTGGACGCGAACTGCGTCAGGTATTGCAGGAGCGTGTTCGCGCCCGTCAGCCGCGGCACGGTCTGGATGAGACCCGCCGTGGCGTCGCGCTGCATGGCCAGCGTCAGGCGCACCAGCGTCGTTCCGGACATGACGCTGTCGCCGTCGAGGATGACGAAGTGCTCGTATGAGCCGCCGAAGCGACGCACCCAATCCTTGATGTTGCCGGCCTTGCGCGCGTGGTTCTCGCGGCGGCGCCGGTAATAAACCGGAACGATGTCCTTCAGGCGGTGGCGGAGCGCGCGATAGGCGCTCTCCTCAGCCGCGCCTTCGCGCTCGTCGCGCGTGTCGGACAGAATGAAGACATCGAAAGCGTTCGAAGCGTCGAGCGACTGCAGCTCGAGGGCGACGGCCTGGACCGTGCCAGCAATGCGCGCGGGATCCTCGTGATAGACGGGGAACAGCAGCGCGGTGCGCGTCGTCAGCGCGCCGCCCGGCTGCGGCAGCTCGATGGTATCGGCCTTCTCGCCGCCGAACAGCGGAATGAAGCCGAGAGCTGCATTGAGCGAGCCGAGCGCGATCCAGCCGAAAGCGATGGTGGACAGGACGAGGAAGAGAACCTGCAACGGCGTTGCCTGCTCGACGGCGAGGACGCCGTAGAGCTCGTAGGCGAATGCCGCGGTGAGCAGGCCGGCGCCGGTGAAAACAGCTGCGCGCGGTATCCAGTAGCCACGGCGGCGGCGCGGCTTGGCGCCACGAGCCTTGAAGTCATGGTCTGGCATCTCGAGCGCCAGCTCCTGGGGCAGCAGTTCGGGGCTGCTCGCGTCAGGAATGCGACCGATCTTATGGCCGGCCACAGTAATGTCGCTCATGACTTGGTCCATCGATAGAGCCACGTCTCGGAAATCTGCTGATCGCCGAGCTTAAGTGCCAAACGAAGCTCGGATAGTTCGGTTCCACCCGGATCGAGGTCGAAGCTCACGCGCACGCCGCTGGACTCCGGATTCTCGTGAACGGAGATGTCGGAGACCGTTCCGGGATTGGCGGTGACGACCGCGACGGGAAGCTGGCGTACCGGTGTGAGGGCGGGGCCGGTGAAGTCGACGACGAACTTGGTCGTGCCGTCGCGCTGACCACGTCCCACGCGGGTTGCCGCAGTCGAGGCGCCGGCCCAGCCAATCGGGAGCGCTTCGGTCCAGTACATGCGGTAGCCGAAGTTGAAGGGCGTGCCGACCTCGGGTCCCTTCGCGGGCTTCCAGTAGGCGGCGATGTTGTCGTGGATCTCGACCGTGGTGGGGATCTCGATCAGCTCGACGTAGCCGGAACCCCACGTGCCTTTCGGCTCGATCCAGAGACTGGGGCGCTTTTCATAGCGCGCTTCCAGATCCTCATAGGAATGGAAGTTGCGCGCGCGCTGGCACAGGCCGAAGCCCTTCACGTTCTTGTCCAGGAAGGCGCTGGTCTGCAGCGTGCGCGGGTTGGTCAGCGGGCGCCAGATGCACTCGCTGTTGCCATTGAAGATCGCGAGACCGTCGCTGTCGTGGACAGCGGGACGGAAATCGTCGCCGATCCGGTGATGTGCGGGTCCGTGGAGGAACATGCTGGTGAGCGGCCCGAGGCCGACATGAGTGAGGGCGCGACGCGGATAGAGGGTTGCTTCGACATCGACTGTCGTCGCTTCGCCGGGCTCCACAACGAATCGATACGCACCCGTTGTCGACACGCTATCCAGCAGCGCGTGAATAACGATTGAACGGGCACCAAGCGTCGGCTTCTCGATCCAGAACGCGCGGAAGAGCGGGAATTCCTCGCCACCGGGACGGGCAGTGTTGACGGCAAGCCCGCGTGCCGACAGGCCGTAGAGCTGGCCGCGGCCGACGGCGCGGAAATAGCTGGCGCCCTGGAAGACGATGTATTCGTCGAAATAGTCCGGCCGATTGATCGGGCCGTGCACACGAAAGCCGGAGAAGCCATACGGGGCGCCAGGCTCGGCGTCCTTGATGAGCGGCCCGATGGAAAAGAGGTTGCTGTCCGCCTTGAGGCGGCGTGCGGAGCCGGAGTCGACGAGCCAGATCTCGACGGGCGTATTATAAAGCCAGCCCATCGGCAGAAGCTGCAGCTCGAAATCGGTCTTGTCGCCGCGCCAGATCGCCTGGTCGGTGCGGAAGCGCACATCGCGGAATTGATCGTAGGAAAGCTGCTTGAACGAATCCGGCATGGCCAGAGTCGGACTGGCGAACTCGCTCGCTGCGAGTTGCTGCGCAAGATTTCGAACGAGGGCCGGATCGAAGGCCGTCGCGGCATCTGTCACGGGCTCGGCGAGAGCGCGTGATACGTCTCCCACTCTCGCGCTTGCGCCCAGCATTGCGAAGGCACCCGCCGTCAAGAGGACCGATCGCCGGTCCAACCGCGTCGCATCCATATATCTTCTTCTGCTTTCCGTGCCTGTGGCGCCCTCGTCGGATTGGCTTTTCCGCGCACCTGGCTGGCCTCTGCCGAAACCTCGCCCAAGGGTCTTCTTCCTTGTAGCGAGCCTCCTTTGCAGCGAATTAACAGCCCTGTACGGAGTTTCCTTCCAACCGACTTTTCAATCAGCCCAATACTTCGCACGACATATGACTGACGTGTCCCCCGAAGCGATCGGTGCCGATCGTTTGGCGCCGTTATTGCGCTGCAACAGAATAATGTAGCCGGATGATTTGGGCAAGCGGATGACAGTGCAGAAGCAAATCGAAAAAACTGCATTGGCGGATGACCGCAAGCCCTGCCCGCCATGCCGCGGCGCACTCGTCGCGGCTGGTCACAATGACCGCGCATTTCAGACGCAATGCTGAACGACGGGCCGTCCTCGTGGAGTGTCAGTCAGCCCAGGCACCCATCAGTTGCATGGCCACATCATGTATCGGGGGCGTCGGGGATGGGGCAGACATGAGCGAGCGAGACGCGCTGAGCGACGCGCGCCGCCCGGGCTTCGGGCCTCACCCTTCTTTATATTTCGCGAGATGCATGGACGCAGCGTCGAGCGCATTGCCGTCTTTTCCCGAAATCCGCCGCCTGAAGGCGCCGCGTTGGGGCATAACCGACTGGGCGACGCCGTGGCCGAACTCACATACGTCATCCCCATTTGGGGATAACTGGCCTCCCAAAACGATCCGGCAGAGCCTGAATTATGTGGCACCACAAACGGTTGTGGCGGAAATGTGCATCGTTGCTCGAGGGCAACTACGCTGGTGGATTCCGCTGCATTGGGCAGTCAGCCTGTTTCGCCGGCAATCAATCTCTGCTTAATCTTTTGCCCTGAGCGGTGATTCGGTTTGGGGTGCCGCCGTACAAGTGAACAACGTTGCGTCGAGAGTTTTGTAGGGAGTAGGCGGCACTTGTGCGTGGCGTCGCCATCAGAAAGTAAGCAGACGGGAGTAGGTCAATGAAAAAGTATAGTTTGGGTGCCCTAGTGGCAGCAGGCCTGCTGGCTGGCGGTCTTTCCGCTGGTAGCGCTTCGGCCGCCGACTTGGGGGGTAACTGCTGCGCCGATCTCGAGGAGCGCATTGCAGAGCTCGAGGCGACGACGGCTCGCAAGGGCAATCGCAAGGTCTCTCTGACGATTTCGGGCTGGGTTGCTCAGCAGGTCGTTGGTTGGGATGACGGTTACGAGTCGAACGTCTACGTCGGCGACATCGGCGCCACGCTGTCTTCGCACTTCAAGTTCACGGGCCAGGCCACGATCTCTCCTGGCTGGTATGCAGGCTACGTGCTGCACATCGAAGCCCGCAACAAGAACTCGCTCGCCATCACACAGAACTACTCTGAAACCACGTTCGGCGAGGGCCTCGGTCTTCTCCAGTCGTTCTGGTTCATCAAGAGCGACCATCTTGGTAAGGTGAGCGTCGGTCTGCAGTCGCAGGCTTCCGACAACACCGCCATTCTGGTCGACGGCTCGGGCTCGCTCGTTCCGGCGAACTGGGTCGCGTTCGATTACAATAGCTTCTACTTCCGTACGACCAACGGCAACCTGACCAGCGGTTCTGGCGCGACGTGGGGCGGAATCGGTGGCTGCGTCGGTGGCGGCGCCATCGGCGACTGCAACGGTGGTACGCAGAACGTCGTCCGCTACGACTCGCCGACGTTCGGTGGCTTCTCGGTCTCGGCCTCTTGGGGCGAAGACGACATGTGGGATGTGGCCGCTCGTTATGCGGGTGAGCATGCAGGCTTCAAGTTCGCCGCCGCTGCTGCCTACAACGAGTACAGCAACATCGCTGTCGATACCTTCCAGTACTTCCAGGTTGGTGCCTACCTCGAGCACGTTCCGACCGGCCTGTTCCTGTACGGTGCCTACGGCAACGCACAGTATGACCTCGCCACTGGCGACTCCGACACGTACTACGTGAAGGCTGGTCTGCGTGAGCGTTGGACGCCGCTCGGCCACACCGTTCTTTACGGTGAGTACGAGAAGAACGAGGCCACTGATGCCTTCGTTCAGCAGATCGCCGTCGGCAACACGACCAGCAGCGACTTCAACCTCTGGGGCATCGGTGTTGTCCAGGAGATCGACGCTGCCGCCATGTCGCTGTGGCTGTCCTACCGTCACCTCGAGTACGATACCAACAACAGCGCTGGCGTCGAATTCGAAGACTTCCAGTACATCAAGGCTGGCGCGCTCATCAACTTCTAAGCGCCTGACCTTAAAGCAGAAATCGGAAACCGCTCCTGCAAGGGGGCGGTTTTCGACGTTTTGGGAGGCGCGCCTGCAAAAGTGCCGGGGGGATGCGCGTTGACCCTATTGGCACAACGGCGCATCGCTGCCTTCTCCCGCCCATGATCGCGGCTATGATGACCCCCAAATTGCTCTGCAATGGGAATGGCATATGGCAAAGCGTAGCGGCGCAAAGACCGTAACCGACTGGCGCGAGTGGGGCGCAAAGGCCATTGCCGAGGGCGACCTCGAAACGGCACATCAGTGCTTTCAGCGTGCTGCCGTTCAATACCCCGACAACGCCCTCGTGCATTACCAGTTGGCGCTGCTCAGCGAGGGGCAGGGCGAAGCTGGAGAGGCAGCGGCGCACTACACGCAGGCGCTGCGGGTCGACCCGAAGATGGCGGACGCGGCGCGGCGGCTCAGCGGGCTTATCGCGCGCGGCGGACTGCCGGCCAACGTGCAGTTCAATCCGTGGGGGCTGAAAGCAGCACTCGACCACGACTTCTGCAATCGCGATCAAGTCGCCGAGGCAACCGTCTACTACCTCGCGCAGCGTGCGCCGCTCCGCGACGCACTTGCTGATGGACGGCGCGAGGGCTGGATTGTTGCCGCACGCCGGCAATGCCTCAAAGGTGCCGGGCCACTCTTGCGCGACGAGCTGTTTCAGAAGGCGCTGCGCGACAGCGTCATTCGGCACCCCGACCTCGAGCGGCTGCTGACCGCGTTGCGGCACGTGCTTCTGGTCGAGACGCCGCTCGAGGCTTTCGAAGATCGCGGGCTTTTAGCGTTCACGGTGGCGCTCGCCAACCAATGCTGGGTCAACGAGTTCGTCTGGCCGGTCAGCGATGAGGAACGCGCGCACCTTGATGCGCACGCGGTGGATGTCGCAGCGCTCCTTGACGGACATCCTGCGCAAGGCGTGCGGTTCGTTCTCAATGCGCTTTATGTGGCGCCGGGCGACAACCTGGATCCGACGAGCGCAGTCTTGCGCATCAAGCCGCAAATGGTGCGCGACTTCGCGAAGCAACATTGCGACGAAGCATTGGAGGAAGGGCGGAAGTCTGCTGCGATGCCACGCCTCGGCGTCATCAGTGATCCGGTAGCGCGACGCGTCGCCGAGCAGTATTCCCTCCATCCCTACCCTCGCTGGAGGAGCCTCGGTCACACTTTGCGGCCGGGAGAATGGGAGAAAACTCTCGCCCGTCATTTCTCGGCAGATCGGCTGTCCTTCCTGAACCGGCCGCTCGAAGTTCTCATCGCGGGTTGCGGAACCGGGCGCCAGGCCATCAGCGCCGCGCACAGATATGGCCCCAACGCCAAGATCACAGCCATCGATCTGTCGGTGCCGAGCCTGGCCTATGCGGCGCGCATGGCGGACTACTACGGCGCGTTCGGCATTGAATTCGTTCAGCTGGATATCAACGATGCCGGTAAGCTCCCCGACTTCGCCGGCCGGTTCGACGTCATCGAGTGTGTCGGCGTGCTGCACCACATGGCGGATCCGTTTGCGGCGTGGCGCGGCTTGACGAACTGCCTTTCGCCCGGCGGCATCATGCTCGTGGCACTCTACAGCGAGTTGGCGCGGCGCAACCTCGAACCATTGCGCACGCATGCTGCCTGTCCTGGACCTGGCTGCACCGATGACGCGTTGCGCGACTTCCGCGCGCTGCTGCTCAACGACGCGGCTACGGCCGGCAGCATCGAAGGCATTCGGGACATCTACACGGCGAGCGGCTTCCGGGATCTCCTGCTGCACGTCGAGGAGCACAGGCACTCTATTCGGCAGCTGCAGGACTTCTTCGAGTCCAGCGAAATGAACTTCAAGGGCTTCTTCAACGCCCCATGGCCGCGCTTCGAGGCGAAGTTCCCGGGCGATGCCTGGCCGGGCACGCTCGATAACTGGGCGGCGTTCGAGGAAAGCCATCCGGCATCGTTCGTCGGAATGTACCAGATGTGGTGCGAGCGAAAGTAACGCCGGCTCGCCGGGTTCAAGCCTGGGCCGCCCCGAACTACCGCTGGTTGTGTAGCTCGACTGCGGCGGAGGCCGATCACAGCTGCGGCGGAGGCCGAGGCCGGGACCGAGGCGGAGTTGTAGGCCGGGGCAGAGATCGGGACCGGCTCAGCAGCGGCTACGCATCAGACGTCCGCTTTATAGGACGTCTCTATATATGCAGATGTCCTCTATATACTGCACGTCGCCGTGCTGCCTCCGCGATGAGACCGAGGCCGGCGTCGTCCGGCCGGCCCTGGGCGCCAGTTGCGTGAAGCCTGATGCTGTAGCCGTCGACTGCCGTTCAGGCTCGGCTCCGTCCGATGGTTTGCGACACTGCCCTGACTGAGGAGGCAGATGCTGCACCGGGTGGCACTCCTCGCCCGGCTCTCCCTGGCGCGCCTCCCCTCCCGGCTGGCCCGGGTCGATCGATGGTTGGGCGGTCCAGCACCTGGCAATGCCGTCACCGTACCGTGGCGGATCGGATCGCACGCCCCACTTGACCTCGGCCAAGGCGAGGGCGGTTGTCGATCCAGTGCCGGCGGGGCGAAAATTGCGGCCAAAATGGCCGTCTGGAAAATGCGCGGTGTGCCTTGCCACCGACAAAAAGCCGGTCGCGGCCCGGAATCCGTCTTATCCACACGCCATCCCCAGCTGAAGTATCCCAGCGGCAGCGCACCCCCTTGCCGCTGATGCAACAGGGGCGCAGGTAGCTCGACGGGGCAAAGATCCGAGTTCGCCCGCGTGTTGCGGTGATCTGGCCAAGGCCTTGCGTTCAATGCCTTTTCCGTCGAAGCCGTGGCCTATCCGAGGTGCGTAATCACGCCGTTCCGGGCTTTCCGGCAGCACCCGTTACCGTAGTGCCGCTCGTGGCCCCACCGCCACACTCGTGTATTCGTCACCACCAATTCGGCACTGCCTAATTGTTGCACTCCGGCGAATCACAGCAGTGTCCGCCTTGGCACGCAGCGGTCCTAGGGGGATACGCATTGCGCATTGCTAGGGCGGTTTTCTTGTCTCGCGTTCCATTCAGTTTTGCGTCCGCCAGAAGCTGAGACGAAGACGGGAGACTAATGATGAATAAATTCAGCCTTAGCGCCCTGGTGGCAGCGGGCCTGCTAGCGGGCGGTCTCTCCGCCGGTAGCGCGTCTGCGGCCGACCTTGGGGGCAACTGCTGCGCGGACCTCGAAGAGCGCATCGCCGAGCTCGAGGCAACTACGGCCCGTAAGGGCAATCGCAAAGTTTCGCTGACCATATCTGGTTGGGTCGGCGAGCAGGTTATGTGGTGGGATGACGGCTCCGAATCGAACGTCTACGTGACGGGCCTCGGCTCCACGCTCGCCTCGCACTTCAAGTTCACCGGTCAGGCCACGATCTCTCCGGGCTGGTCGGCTGGCTACGTGATCCACGTCGAAGCAAACGACTCCGACTCGCTCACGATCAACCAGTTCTCGCAGCACAATCCTTCTGCTCTGGGTGCCAACGGCGCCTACGCAGTCCAGCTGCTGCAGTCCTACTGGTTCATCAAGAGCGATCACCTCGGCAAGGTCGGTGTTGGTCTCCAGTCGTCCGCATCTGATAACGCGGCGATCCTGGTCGACGGCTCTGGCTCGCTCGTTCCTGCGAACTGGGTGATGTTCGACTACAACGGCTTCGGACTTCGCAATAAGGGCTCCGACACGATCAGCGGCCTAAACTGGCAGCAGGTCGGTGGCTTCTGCTTCGGCGGCGGCGGTGCCGGCGGCGACTGCTTCGGCGCTCCTCGCGACTCGATCCGTTACGACTCTCCGACCTTCTCCGGCTTCTCGTTCTCGGCCTCTTGGGGCGAAGACGACTTCTGGGACGTGTCGGCTCGCTACTCGGGTGAGTTCAACGGCTTCAAGCTTGCAGCCGCTGCCGCTTACTCGCAGTGGAGCCAGGACTTCTTCGATGGCCAGGACGCGGTTCTCGTTGGTCCGGGTTTTGCTGAATTCGGCGACGATCGTTGGGTCGACTACTTCCAGGTCGGTGCCTACGTCGAGCACGTTCCGACCGGCCTCTGGCTGTACGGTGCCTACGGTCACATCGATCCGAACGGTCAGACGTTCCCGACCCTCGGAGTCGACGGTTCTGTAGCACTTGGTGGTCTGGATCGCGCTTCGGGCGACACCTACTACATCAAGGGCGGTCTCCGTGAGCGCTGGACCCCGCTTGGTCACACGGTTCTCTACGGCGAGTATGAGAAGTTCTCGGACGCCAACTCTGACTTCATCGTCAACGCTGGCATCCAGGCTACCAGCCAGCTGTGGGGTCTTGGTATCGTCCAGGAAATCGACGCAGCGGCTATGTCGCTCTGGATCTCCTACCGTCATATCTCTGCTGATATCAGCGGCCCAGGCTGCGGCGACTCTGACCAGACGGATGCACTTGGTCTCGACGTCGGTTGCGGTGTGGACAGCTTCCAGTACGTCAAGGGCGGCGCTCTGATCAACTTCTGATCGCCTCTCTTCTATCTCTCTCACTTGAACCGCCCTGGCTCGCCAGGGCGGTTTTTTCGTGCGCTCAATATGCATTCTGTCTTGTGCTTTCTCGCGCTCTGCACAGGGATCCATTCTCAGTCGCTGGATAACACTGAGCGACTCAGCGAGCGTGCGACATGCCGTTCAATCCGCATGCGCTCCAGGTCATCGTGACTGAACCACACCTTTTGCTGACAGGGCTTTTCAGCCGGCCGTGGCGCTTGCTCGCGGCGCTGGCGTGCGCCGGCATTGCCGGCTGCGCGTACAGCGGCAACGGTCCGATCGACGTGCACTATTCGAAGTACAAGGCGCGCATGCCCGAGGGCGACCGCGTGTTCGTCTGCAGCTCCTATGGCTGCCGCACGCAGAGCCCATTCAGATTCTCGCAGGCTGACATTGCCGAGGTCACCAAGATCATGGCAAAGGGCGCCGGCTCTCCGGCTGCCGAGCGCGAGGCGACGAAGAAGGCGCTGGCGTGGATGGGCCATCGCGCCGACACCGCCGTCGGCACGGCGGGTGATCGTCCAGGCGACGACATGGCCGGCAATGGCGATCCGGGGCAGATGGACTGCGTCGACGTCGCGACCAATCTATCGAGCTACATGCTCGTGATGGAACGCCAGAAGCTGTTCAAGCACCACAGCGTCGGCGCGATGTACGTCAAGGAAGACATACGCCGCGGCTGGAGCGGGTGGACGCACTACGCCGGCATTCTCATCGAGACCTCGACGAAGCAGAAGTTCGCGGTCGACGGCTGGCTGCTGGCGAGCGGCAAGCCGCCCGAAATCGTCGAGGTCGAGCGCTGGTATATCGACGATAATGATTTGCTGTTCGGGGCGGGCGGCGGAACCGTCGCCGCCATGAAGCCCCAGGCCAGCAACACCCGCAGATAGGCCGGCCACGACCTAGGCAAGCCAGAGTTGGCATGGGGTCGAGGGTTTCCTATGCTGGCGTCCGATGCTCAGCGGCTGCGGATCGCCTTACTCATGTTCGTGAAATTCTTCCATTCCCTGAAGCGCGCAGGCCTGCCGGTGTCGCTGCGCGAGTATCTTACGCTGCTCGAGGGACTGGAGGCCGGCGTCACCGATCGTGAAGTCGAAGACTTCTACTATCTCGCCCGCGCGTGCCTGGTGAAGGACGAACGCAATCTCGATCGTTTCGACCGCATCTTCGGCGAGACCTTCAAAGGCATCGCTGCGCTGCCTGATGCCGTCGAGGCGGAGATCCCGGAAGAATGGCTACGCATGATGTCCGAGCTGCACCTGTCCGAAGAGGACAAGAAGCGGATCGAGGAGTTGGGCGGCTGGGAAAAAATCATGGAGACGCTGAAGCAGCGTCTCGAAGAACAGAAGGAGCGCCATGCCGGCGGCAACAAGTGGATCGGCACGGGCGGCACGTCGCCATTCGGCGCGTACGGATACAATCCCGCTGGCGTGCGCATAGGCCAGAAGGAGAGCCGGCACCGGCGCGCGATCAAGGTGTGGGACAAGCGCGAGTTCAAGGATCTCGATTCAACGGTCGAGATCGGCACGCGCAATATAAAGGTCGCGCTGCGCCGCCTGCGGTCGTTCGCGCGCACGGGTGCGACCGAGGTGTTGGATCTGTCCGGCACCATCCGCGGGACGGCCGAAAAAGGTTATCTCGATATCCGGATGCTGCCAGAGCGGCACAATGCCGTGAAGGTGCTGATGTTCTTCGACGTGGGCGGATCGATGGACTGGCACATCAAGGGGGCCGAAGAGCTGTTCTCGGCAGCGCGTTCGGAGTTCAAGCATCTCGAATACTATTATTTCCACAACTGCATCTATGAAGCCGTCTGGAAGCACAGTGCGCGGCGGCGCAGCGAGGTGGTGTCGACGTGGGACGTGCTCAACACGTATCCGTCCGACTACAAGGTGATCTTCGTCGGCGACGGCGCGATGAGCCCGTATGAGCTGACGCACGCTGGCGGCGCCGTAGAGCACATGAACCCGGAGCCGGGGGCACTGTGGCTGCAGCGCGTCACCCAGACCTGGCGGCATGCGGTGTGGCTCAATCCGGTGCGGGAGCAGAGCTGGGGCTATACGCAATCAATTGCCATGATCAGGGACATAATGGAGGGGCGGATGTATCCGCTGACGCTCGAAGGTCTCGATCGGGCGATGGGGGAACTGATGCGGTAGCTTGCGATTGCGCCGGCGAAGGGTGCCGGCTGCGCCATCGAGTTGCCTAGATCGCCCAGAGAAAGCCTGGGGAAGCGCAATTGACGGCACCGCAATTGGCGCTAAGGTCCGCGCGTGGGAAGCGCCGGAAGCATGGGAACGAGGGCACTTCATGAAGTCCGCAGGCTCGATTTTGCTGGCGCTGGCGACGCTCGCGCTTGCAGGCTGCGGCGGCAGCGGCAGCGAGCTGCTGTCGACCGGATCGCTGCTGGGCGAGAGCAAGCCTTCCGCGCCCGTTAACGATGGCCCGGCCCGCGCATTCCAGGTAGGCACCGTTTCGGCCCGCGCCATCAAGTGTGGCTTCAACTTCGATCCGGGCAAGCTCAAGACGAACTATCTCGCGTTCGAAAAGCAGCAGCCCGCCGCGCAGGACATGGCCAAGATCGAGCGGGTCTACGACGTCTCGTTCAACGGCGTCGCCAAGGCCGTGGCCTCCGAGGGTGAGTACTGCACCGACGGAAAGACGCGCACGATCAAGGCCGATCTGGCACGCCATCTTGCCGGCGATTACACGCCCAGCCCTCCGCCACCGCAGGATGAAGGCCTGTTGTCAGGTTGGGGCAGCGGCAGCAGCTCGGCGCCTGAATACAAGCAAAGACATCCCATGGATAACAGCGACTGATATCCGTCGCCTCGCGCGGGCACGATTACGTGCAGCAGCTTCTCTGGATTGAAACGCTCCTGAAATTCTCCGCCGGCATATCACTGGCGGTCTTTCCCATGGTCACCGTGCGGCTGCTCGGTCTGCCGCGGCCCGAACAGAGCTTCTGGCCGCGTGTGTGCGGCGTCCTCTTGCTGGGCATTGCCGCAGCCTTGTTCCTGGAAGGAACAACTGCAGGGCATGGACTGGGGCTCGCCGGCGTCATCGTCATTAACCTTTGCGGCGTCGCCCTTCTGGCGTCGATGCTGGTTCTCGACCGCGGACCCTCATCTGTGCGCGGCAGGACCGCAATCTGGCTAGTGGTGTGCGTTCTCGTTGCCCTGAGCGTCATCGAGGTGGCTCTCGTCTGAGGGCATTAACGGTTCCCTGGCACGGTGCTTGCTCCGTTGCAGTCGCTCGTCCGCAGCCTGCAGAGCTTGTCCATCCGAGGGACGCTATGAATTCCATTCCGGCCACCGTCCGTCCGAACGATGGCAAGGCACCGTATGAACGCGCCGGAGGACCGACGCCGGCGTTCGAGCGGACGCTCGCGGCCGTGTCCCCTGCCCCTGTCGCGTATTCGGTCGTTACCACCCGCGCCGGCTTCGACAAGCTGGGCAAGGATTGGGACGCACTATTTGCGCGCGCCGGAAAGGGAGCGCAGGCGTTCCAGACCTTCGGCTGGTGCCGCCACTGGTGCGACCACTACTACGACGACGATGCATCCGGCACGTCCCTCGCCATTGTCACCGGGTGGCGGGATGGGCGCCTCGTTCTGGTATGGCCGCTGGTGGCGTCGCGGTCCGCCGGCCTCGTGCGGCTGTGGACGATGGGCGAGCCCGCCACGCAGTATTGCGATGCGCTGGTCGAGTCCTCGCCCGATACGACGAAACAACTGCGCCAGGCGTGGGCCCGTGTGGTTGCGACCGTGCAGCCTGATCTGGCGTGGTTCCCGCGCGTCCGCGACGATGCCGTCATTGCGCCGCTCATGCAAGCTCTCGGCGGCATCGCGGTAAAGCGTGCGCAGGCGCCGTTCGTCGACCTCAGCGACACGCCTGACTTCGACACATACATGAGCCGCCGGTCGAGCCAGGCGCGCAAGAGACGAAGGGCGCAGGAGCGCCGGGAAGAGGCCTTGAAGATCGAGGTGGATGCCCCGGAGCCGGGTGCATTCGCGAGCCGGCTGGCAGCGATGACGGTCGAGATGAAACGCGCGCAGCTCGGCGAACGCGGTCTCATCTCACCTGCATTCTCAGATGGTCGGTTGGGGCGCTTTTTTGCCGACGCCGCGCGCGGGGGCGATGATGCGAGCGTCGCCCAGATGATCACGCTCAAGTATGGCGGCGAGTATGCGGCCGCGAACATTCTGGTTCGCTGCAAGGATCAGATGCTGGGACATGTGTTCACGTACGATCCCCGATTTGCGAAGGAGAGCTTCGGCAGCTCGCTGCTTTACCGGTCGATCATGCTGGCGATTGCACAGGGATGCCGGACGCTCGATCTGCTGTCGCCTGCGGACGAGTACAAGATGCGTCACGCGGACGGAGCCGTGGATGTGATCAGCTGGGCCCTGCCACTCACAGCGAAAGGCAGAGCCTACACGCATGTCTACCTGGAGCGTGTCGTGCCGTTGCTGAAGGCAGCGGTGGCACTGATGCCGGTGCGGCTGCGCAGCTTCATGGCCCAGCGCTACTACCAACGCGGCAAGGGCGTTTAGCTGACGCCCAGCTTCTTCTGCAGGCTCGACGACGACGTCGTGTACTGGAAGAGCAGCTTCTTGCCCGGATAGACTATGCGCGCGGCCTGCTGAGCCATCAGCGCCACCTCGTGGAAGCCGGACAGGATGAGCTTCAGCTTGCCCGGGTAGGTGTTGATGTCGCCGACGGCGAAAATGCCCTTCTCGCTGGTCTCGAACTTCTCGGTGTCCACCGGGATCAGGTTCTCGTGGAGCTGCAAGCCCCAGTCAGCGACCGGGCCGAGCTTCATTGTCAGGCCGAAGAACGGGAGCATCACGTCGACGTCGAGCCGCTCCTCTCCGTCCTTGGTCTTCACCGTGGCACCTTCGAGCTTGTCGCCGGTGCCGTGCAGCGCGCTCACTTGGCCGATCATCAGGCGCACATCGCCCTTTTCGACCAGCTCGCGCATCTTGGCGACCGAGTGAGGCGCGGCGCGGAAGTCGTCGCGGCGATGCAGCAGCGTGATGCTCTTGGCGAGCGGCTGAAGGTTGAGGGTCCAGTCGAGGGCTGAATCGCCGCCGCCGACGATCAGCACCGCCTTGTCGCGCAGGGCCTCCATCCGGCGCACCGAGTAGAGCACAGAGGTGCCCTCGAACGCCTCGATGCCGGTCAGCGGAGGACGCTTGGGCATGAACGAGCCCCCGCCGGCGGCAATGACCACGATCTTGGTGATGAACTGGGTTCCCGCATCCGTCACGAGGCGGAAGCGTTCGTCGGGCAGTCGCTCCAGCGTTTCGATACGCTCGCCGAAATGGAAAGTCGCACCGAACGGCTCGATCTGCTTCATGAGCTGATCGGTCAGCTCCTGGCCGGTCACGATCGGAAGCGCCGGAATGTCGTAGATCGGCTTCTCCGGATAGAGCTCTGCGCACTGGCCGCCCGGCTTGTCGAGGATGTCGACGACATGCGCCTTCACGTCGACGAGGCCAAGCTCGAACACGGCGAAAAGACCGACGGGGCCGGCGCCGATGATGACGGCGTCAGTCTCGATCGGAGACGCAACGGAAGGAGAGCTCGCGTCCTGGCTCATCGCCTGTCCCTTTCAGATCTTCAGAACTGCTTTGCCGGCACGCGCACGACGAGCCCATCGAGATCCGGCTTCAGCTTGATCTGGCAGGAGAGGCGGCTCTGCTCGCGCACGTCGAACGCGAAATCGAGCATGTCCTCCTCCATCTGCGATGGGGTGCCGGTCTTCTCGCGCCAAGCGTCGTCAATATAGACGTGACAGGTGGCGCATGCGCAGGCGCCGCCGCATTCGGCTTCGATCCCCGGCACGTCGTTCAGCTTCGCCGATTCCATCAGAGTCACGCCGGGCTCGGCCTCGACCACCTGCTGGCTTTCGTCAGGTTGGATAAAGGTGATCTTGACCATCGCTGCTGTGCGGAGCTCCAAATTGACGGACCGGGGCCGGCATCGGTTGGCCGGGTGCAGCCCGCGGTGTGGGCGGGGGTTAATTTGCCACGCACCAATAGTGGGCAAGGCCCTCGAATTCAAGCGGGTGAGGGTCGCAAGCCTGGCCGATGCAGGTCAGGGCCGGCGGGGCCGCGGGACGGGGATGGCTAGGTTGCAGCGCCGAGAGAGGCGATATAGCGGCGCGCTATACCCGCCGACCGCTCCAGCCGGCTTATCATCTGGCCGCACGCTGTCGTGTCGGACAGCAGCTTCAGCCGCTCGGCGGTCTCGGCAATGGAGGCCAGCTGCCAGGCGCCAACGGCCCGAGCCGAGCCCTTGAGCGTATGCGCGGCCATGGTCCACTCTTTCTCGGAGCTGGCGCTCTTCAGGGCGTCGATGGTGATCGGAAGTTGATCGGCGAAGAGGCCAAGTATTTCCAGCTCGAGCTTGGGGTCGCCCATGGTGAACCGGCGAAGATGGGCCAGATCCAGGGGAGCCTCCACCTCGTCGGCCCCCGTGGAGCCGTCGCCTTGAAGCATCTCGGCTTTGTGTATCGCCATCGCAGCTGTTCTCGGGACCGATGAGGCCGCGGCGTGTCGTCGTCCACGCCAAGTTCGCGGAAGGCGACCCTCACACACAGCTAATAAATGCCAGTAAATTGCGCCCCTTCAACTTGAGCATTAACGTTCATGCGAATCGCACGCTCTGGGTGTTCGCGCGAACGGGCGGAAAAACCTTTCTTTCGCCCCAAAATGCCGCCAAGCGTTGGGTGACGGGTGGATTGGCTTTTCTGAAGGCGGCTGTTGGGGTTGGCCCCTGTGTAACGGGTCAAATGCCGCTTCCGAATCGCCACGGACTTCCCAGTCGATCGCGTGCTCTTTTTTCAACGGGGTGAGGGGACGCGTCAGGCATGGACGGGGCAATGGCGCAGGATAACAACCAACTCGACGTGCGCTCGGATCCGGCTCTGCCGCCTCCGGGCGAAGGCTCGTCGTCCGACTCGTCTGCGCGCGCGGAGCCGTCGTTCTCCGCTGCCTTCGCCCCTCCGATGCTGCCTCCGCCGATTCCCAAAGCCGCGGCGAAATCCGCGAGCGCCGATTTCATTCCATCTATGCCCCCTCCTCCGCCATCGCCGGTCGAGCTTCCCGACGAGGAAACTTCGCCGCCGGAAGAATCTCTGCTCGAGGCTCCGACAGAGCAGCCGGCGGACGAAGAGGATGCTCCAGAGGCCGGCACACCGCGACGGCGCATGGCGCGACGCAGGCCAGCTGGTCCATCGCGCAACCGGATTGCCGCGAACGACGACGGCCCCAGCATCGGCGGCCTCATCTTCGCGCTTCAGCAGAAGCCTTCGAATGCACCGTTCAAGTATGCCGCGATCGCGAGCGCTGTGTGGACTGTCATCGGCGGCGCATTCGCAATCGCATCGATCACCAGCAATTCCAGCGGCGCGAGCTGGTTCGCGTTGCTGGGCCAGCCGTCGACGTTCCTGTTCTTCACCGCCATCGTCGTGCCCGTCGGCCTGCTGTGGCTGATGGCCCTGCTCGCGTGGCGCACCGAGGAGCTGCGTCTGCGGTCGTCGACGATGACCGAGGTTGCCATTCGCCTTGCTGAGCCCGACCGCTTAGCCGAGCAGAACGCAGCGTCGCTTGGGCAGGCCGTGCGCCGCCAGGTCGGCTTCATGAACGATGCCGTGTCGCGCGCGCTCGGACGTGCCGGCGAACTGGAAGCTATGGTGCACAACGAGGTTTCCGTCCTCGAACGCTCCTACGAAGACAACGAACGAAAGATCCGCGGGCTGATCTCGGAGCTGTCGGGAGAACGTCACGCGCTGGTCAACACGTCGGATCGCGTGAGCGAAAGCCTGTTGCGGCTCGGCAGCGAAATCCCTTCGCTCATCGACAAGCTGTCTGACCAGCAGATCAAACTTGCAAAGGTGATCGAAGGCGCCGGCGAAAACCTCACCACGCTCGAGACGTCGCTGGCGCAGAGCGTCGGCAATCTCGAGTCGTCGGTCGGCGGGCGCACCGAGCAGTTGCAGAACGTGCTCGAGAATTACACGTCGGCGCTTGCCGGTGCACTCGGTACCCGTGCCGAGCAAATGCAGACGACGTTCGACAGCCAGCTTTTGCAGCTGGACTCCTCGCTGGCAAACCGGACCGAGAATCTGCAGACGGTCTTCGAGGAATACGCTCGCGCACTCGACGCGGCGCTGGCGAACCGCGCCCAGGCACTCGACTACCAGCTGGTGGAGCGCACGCGCTCGCTGGATGACGCGTTCGGCGAGCGGCTGCGGCTGTTCGACGAGTCGATCATGCGGTCGACGCAGGCGATCGACAGCGCCGTTGTCGACAAGACGCAGGCGCTCACGACCGCGCTCGATGCACACGCCGTCAGCTTCCGCGAGACGATCGGCAAGCAGGCAACCGATCTCGACGAAGCGCTGATGCACGGCATCAACTCGGTGCGCCGCGCGTCCGAGAACATCTCGCGCCAGTCGATCAAGGCGATGGAGGGTCTCGCCAACCAGTCCGAGCTGCTGAAGAATATTTCGGAGAACCTGCTCACGCAGATCGGCGGCGTCACTGGGCGTTTCGAGAACCAGGGCCAGCAGATCATGAAGGCGGCCAATGCGCTCGAGACGGTCAACTTCAAGATCGACAAGACGCTGCAGAACCGCCACGCGGAGCTGACGCATACGCTCGACCGGCTGTCGGGCAAGGCGGAGGAGTTTACGTCTTTCGTCGGCGACTATTCATCGTCGATTGCCGGCTCGCTGTCGGATGCGGACGCACGCGCACGCAGCGAGCTGGAGCGTATGCGCGCTTCGGCCACCGCGGAGAGCGAACGCACGCTGGAAGACCTGCGCAGCCGTCTCAATGTCGTTTCGACCGCGGTAACGAGCGAGCTCGGCTCGCTGACCAACCGCTTCACCGAAACGTCCGATGAGATGCGCCTGCAGGCTTCGCGCACGGCCTCGGAGATCGCGGCCGAGCAGGCACGCCTGCGCAGCGAGATGGAACGCATACCGGCAACGGCGCACGACAGCTCCGAAGGTATGCGCCGCGCGCTGCACGACCAGATCAAGGCGCTCGATCAACTTTCGCAGCTCGCAGCGCGCACCGCCGTGCAGCGGGACGTCGTGCCGCCTCCGGCCTCGCTGCACGCCGAGACGGTGGCTCCTGCAGCTGCGCCTCCACCGCGCCGCCCCCCGCCCGAGCAGGCTCGGTCCCTCACATCGCTTTCTTCGACGATCGCGCAAGAGTTGGGCAATAGGCAGCGCCAGCGCGCTCCTGCTCCCGACGGCCGTGAGGGCTGGTCCCTCGGCGACCTTCTTGCCCGGGCATCGCTGGAAGAGGAAGGCCACGCGAGCAATGGGCGCGCGGCGCCAGCGTTCAATCTCGACCTCGAAGCGGTTGCGCGTGCGCTTGATCCGGCGACGGCAGCGGCGATATGGGCGCGCATCCGCGCCGGCCAGCGCGGCGTCATGGTGCGCAGCATCTACGGGAACGAAGGCCGCGCGGTGTTCGACGACGTCAGCCATCGCTGCCGCAACGACGGCGAGCTGTCTCGCACGGTCAGCCGCTATCTCAGCGATTTCGAACGGATGATCTCGGATTCGGACGCGCGCGATCCGAGCGGGCGGCTGTCGCAGGGCCAGCTCGTATCCGACACGGGCCGCGTGTACCTCTTCCTGGCGCATGCATCCGGCCGCCTCGGCTGAGCCGCATGACCGATCCGGTCGCAGAAGCCCATCTTGTCGACGCCCGCGCGGAGGCTTGGCCGCTGGCCAAGCCTTTCGTCATTGCGCGTGGGGCGAAAACCGATGCGCACGTCATCGTCGCCGAGGTTGCGGCTGACGGCATCTCCGGACGTGGAGAGGCCGTTCCCTATGCGCGCTATGGCGAGAGCGTGGAGGAATCAGTGGCGGCGCTGCGGCGGCTATCGGGTCCGTTGACCCGCGGCCGCGTGGCCGAGCTGCTGCCGGCGGGCGCCGCAAGGAACGCGCTCGACTGCGCGCTGTGGGACCTGGAAGCCAAGCAGGCTGGCAAGCGGGCCTATGAGCTGGCCGGGCTAGCCGCGCCGCAAGCCGCGATGACCTGCTACACGCTGAGCCTCGGCGCGCCCGAGCAGATGGCCGCCGATGCCAAGGCGGTTCCGCACCTGAAGCTGCTGAAGCTCAAGTTGGGCGGGGAAGGCGACGACGCGCGCATGGCGGCGGTCCGCGCCGCTCGGCCCGATGCGCGGCTGGTCGTCGATGCCAACGAGGCGTGGAGCATGGCACAGCTCGGGGACTTCATGGCGGCTGCTGCTGCGGCCGGGGTGGAGCTGATCGAGCAGCCGCTGCCGGCGGGAGCCGACGAGGCGCTGAGGGGCATCGCCCGCATCGTTCCCATCTGCGCGGACGAGAGCGCGCACACGAGTGCCAATCTCGAGGCTCTGGCCGACCGCTATGACGCGGTAAACATCAAGCTCGACAAGACGGGCGGCCTCACCGAGGCGCTGGTCATGGCGAGGGCCGCGAAGCAACGCGGGTTCAAGATCATGGTCGGCTCGATGGTGGCCACGTCGCTGGCGGCGGCGCCGGCAATGCTGCTGGCAGGGTTCGCCGACTGGGTCGATCTCGACGGGCCGCTGCTGCTGGCGCGCGATCGTGAACCGCCGCTCGCGATAGCCGACGGCTGGATCAGTCCGCCGACACCTGAGTTGTGGGGCTGACCTCGGCGGCCTTCTCGTCGGCCGCGTCCCAAAGGGTGCGGCCATCCCATCGCCGCAGCAACATCATGCCGGCGACGAGGCCGAATGCGGCCACGAGGGTGGGGACGAGAAACACCCAGCCGCCGGCCGAGGCGTAAAGAGCGCCCGAAATCAGCCCGACGATACCGAGGACGAGGCCGGCCGCCATGGTCGAATAGAGGGCCTGCGCGGTGCCGACTGCCGCGTGGGGGACTGCGCGAGAGATGTACAGGATGGCGCCGAGGTGCGAGGCACCGTAGGTCAGCGCGTGCAGGGCCTGCAGAGGTACCAGCAGATAGAGGGGCGGGTCGAAGGCCATGGCACCCCAGCGCAGCACGGAGGTGCCGGCGCCAAGGACGATCAACTGAACGGGGCCCAGGCGCCTGGCGACGGGCGCCGAGAAGGCGAACAGCAGCACCTCGGCGAAGACGCCGATGGCCCAGAGCGCGCCGATCCAGGCCGCGGACAGGCCCTGCGACTGCCAGTAGAGCGCGCCGAACGTGTAGAACGTCGCGTGGGCACCATGGGTGCAGCCGATCGCGACCAGGAAAAGGATGAACAGGGGCGAGTGGAGAAGACGCGCCGGTGTCGAGGAACGCCAGTCAACGCCCGGCCGGCCGACGACCTGGAGCGCCCTGGCCGGCCTCGGCAGCGCATGGGCGGCCGCTATGGTCAGCATGACCGCCCCAGCGATCATCCAGAGCGCCGAGCCTCCGCCCAGTGCCTCGATGGCGATGCCGCCGAAGAAGTTGGCGATGATGAACGTCACCGAACCCCAGAGCCGCATCCGGCCGTAGTCGAGGCCATCGCTGCGCACGGCCCTCACCGCAACGGTCTCGATCAGCGGAACCATGGTGCCGTTGGCCAGCAGGAAGACCACGCCAAGCGCGAGGATAGGCCAGTAGCCATGGGCGGCGGAGAGCCCCAGCACCATGGCCAGAGCGCCCCAGGCGAGCCCGAGAAGCACCAGGCGATAGTTGCCGAGGCGATCGGCCAGCAGCCCGATTCCCGGCGTGACGAGCAGGCGGACGAACAGGGGAGCGGCGGTGACGGTCGAGATCTCGAGCGGATCCAGTCCGCGGGAATGCAGCCATACAGGGAAATACGGAACGACGATGCCGTAGACGAGGAACAGCGCCGAGAAGAACAAGGCGATCCGCAGGCCGAGCGGGCCGGCGGTCGGGCCATTGCCGAGGAGGACGTTGAGCGGGCGCATTGGTTAAGGCTTAAAGCGTGAGGCTCGGGGGCGCATTGTTCTTCTCGATGCTCGCGCCGGCGGAGCGGGAAGGCTCTGCCGTTGGGCCAAAAAGAAACCGGCCCGGATGGACCGGACCGGTTCTTCAGCCAAGTCGGGTGGCGCCCCTAATCGCCGGCCCGACGCTCCCCCCGGAGCTCGTAATCGGTGCCGCAGCACCGCGTTGCCCAAATTTGTTACAGAAGCTTTGACTGCCTGCAAGGGGGCAGAACAACATTCAGCTAACGTCGATGCATAGGCGCAACAGGGCCGGCAGCGTGGCAGCCCGCTTTCAGGATTTAATTGCCCGGCCAATAGCATGCAGATGATCGACGGGGCCGGCACCCAAACCGACATGCATGTCGGCGGCCGCGACCAACGCTTTGTGCACAAATTTCTTGGCCGCGGAGGTCGCGTCCGGCAACGACTTGCCGAGCACTAAATAGGCGGTGATGGCCGCCGATAGCGTGCAGCCGGTGCCGTGCGTGTTGCGTGTTGCGACGCGCGCAGAAGAGAGGCGGACGACGCGCTTATCGGCCAGCACAAGGATGTCGACGACTTCTTCGCCGTCTGTGTGTCCGCCTTTGACGAGCACGGCCCCGGGCCCGAGCGCGAGCAGCGCGATCGCCTGCGCTTCCATCTCGGCTTGCGTGCGTGCGATGGGCGCCGACAGCAGCGTCGCGGCCTCGGCGAGATTGGGCGTGATGAGGTCTGCGAGCGGAAGCAGTTCGCGGCGCACGGCTTCGACCGCATCCAGTTCCAGCAGGAGATCGCCGCTCGTTGCGACCATCACCGGATCGACGATGAGTGGATGCAGGTCATGGCGGCGTACGCTCGCTGCGACCGACTGCACCGTGGCGCGATCGTTCAGCATACCGGTCTTGGTGGCCGCGATATTGAGATCGTCGGCGACGGCGTCGATCTGCTGGGCGACAAATTCCGCAGGAACGGCGTGGATGGCCGTAACACCGCGCGTGTTCTGCGCAGTCAGGGCGGTGAGGACGCTGGCGCCGTAGACGCCGAGCACCGTGAACGTCTTGAGGTCTGCCTGGATGCCGGCGCCGCCGGAGGAATCCGAGCCGGCGATGGTGAGGGCGACAGGCGTTGCGGCGCGACCGGGCATATGCTTGCCTTTACTGCCGCGGGGCGCCGCGCTGCATGATCTCGGTGCCGAGATCCTTAGGCGTCACGAGCTGTTCGATCTGAGTGAGGGCCGGGAAGCGATCCAGCATCCAGCTTCCGAACCAGTTGATCGAGCCGGTGAAGAACAGGATGCCGGTCAACACGAGGAATGCACCCATCGCCTTCTCCACCTTGTCGAGGTGACGGCGGAAACGCTGCATGAAACCGAGGAACGGGCGCACGGCAACAGCGGCGAGAATGAACGGAATGCCGAGGCCGAGCGAATAGACGAACAGCAGCTTGACGCCGGTGGCGAGGCTTCCTTCGTTGGCGGCGAGCGCGAGCACCGTGGCGAGGACCGGACCGATGCACGGCGTCCAGCCGAACGCGAACGCGAGGCCGATCACGTACGAGCCGATGTAGCTTACGCCATGATGGTGCTCGTGGTGGTAGCGCGCTTCCTTGTAGAAGAGGTTGACGCGGAACACGCCGAGGAAGTGCAGGCCGAACAGGATAATGACGAGGCCGGCGACGATCTCCAGCTCGCGCTTGTAATCCTGGATGAACTGACCGGCGAGCGAGGCACCAGCCCCGAGGCTGACGAACACGGTCGTAAAGCCGAGCACGAACAGGAGCGCGGCGACGATAACGCGGTGCCAGACGTGCTTGGGCACGCCGCCTTCGGCGGTGAACTCGTCGATCGTGGTGCCGCCGAGGTAGCTCAGGTATGGCGGCACGAGCGGCAGGACGCAGGGTGAGAGAAAGCTCCCGAACCCCGCCAGGGCCCCGCCGAAATAGATCTGCAGATCGCCCATGCGTACGCCTTCAATCGACCCACAGGTTACGTTCGGCCGCGGCCAAAGGTTACCTCGCAGCCATTAACGCTCAGCTCTGCGCCTTCACGAGGGCAGCGATACCCGGCAATTCGCGCCCCTCGAGCCATTCGAGGAAAGCCCCACCTGCCGTCGAGACGTAGGTAAAGTCCTGGGTCACACCCGCGGCATTGAGAGCGGCCACGGTGTCGCCGCCGCCCGCGACGGTGGTGAGCGTACCATCTTTCGTAAGCTTCGCGGCCTCCCGAGCGAGCGCGAACGTGCCGGTGCCGAACGGGGGGATCTCGAAGGCGCCGAGCGGGCCGTTCCAGAGTAGCGTCCGGCACTCTTTCAGCACGGCGGACATGTGGGCAACCGACTTGGGGCCGACGTCGAGGATCATCGCATCGCTCGGAACCGCGAGTGTGGGGACCACGGCATTGGCGACGCCGCTCTTAAACTCGCGCGCGATGACGGCGTCCTCGGGCAGGATGACGGCACAGCCGTTTGCCTTTGCCAGCGTCATGATCTCGCGCGCGGTGTCGAGCATCTCGGGCTCGGCGAGCGATTTGCCGACGTCGACGCCGTGCGACATGAGGAACGTGTTGGCCATGCCGCCGCCGATGATCAGCTTGTCGACCTTGCCGATGAGGTGCTTGAGGATCGGGATCTTGCTCGACACCTTGGCGCCGCCTACTAGGGCGGCGACGGGACGTTGCGGCGCCTCCAGCACGGCGCGCAACGCGTTGATCTCCTCCAGCATCAGCGGGCCGGCGTAAGCCGGCAGCAGTCGGGCGAGCCCTTCGGTCGATGCGTGTGCGCGATGAGCGGCGGAGAAGGCGTCGTTGACGTAGATGTCGCCGTTGCGTGCGAGCGCGGCCGTGAACTCGGGGTCGTTCTTTTCCTCGCCCTTGTGGAAGCGGAGGTTTTCGAGCACCGCGATGCTACCCGGGACGAGAGCGGCGACACTGCGCTCGACGTCGGTACCGATGCAATCAGGAATGAACACGACGTCCTTGCCGAGCAGTTCCGACAGCTTGGCGGCAACCGATACCAGACTCATCGAAGGATCGGGTCCGTTCTTCGGACGACCGAAATGCGAGATGACGACGACACGCGCGCCACGTGCCGAAAGATCCTTCAGGCCGGCGAGCACTCGCTCGAGGCGGGTTGCATCGCTGACGACGCCGTCGGCGACAGGCACGTTGAGATCGGCGCGGACGATGACGCGCTTACCGGATACGTCGGCGTCGGCGATCGACTTGAGCTTGGTCAGGTCCATGTCCAGTGTCCCGATTGCGAAGTTCGCCAGAGTTCGTTGCTAGGGTCCCGAGCGAACTTCGAAATCATAAGGGACACTAGAATCTCAGCTTTGCTCGTGTGATTGAGACCGAGAAATTCGCTCGATACAGTGTCGCTCGCGACGGCGAATTTCTCGATCATCACACGAGTGGGCTCACTTCTTGACGAGGCTGCGCGCGGCTTGCGCAACGGCATCGGCGG
>CAZBPM010000030.1:35289-45577 GCA_964493785.1 uncultured Hyphomicrobium sp.
ATGCCGAAATGCGGGTAGAGCTGAGACGCCGGTGCGGAGGCGCCGAAATCGGACATGCCGATGAAGCGGCCGTTGTCACCGAGCCATTCGTGCCAACCCTGAGCGACGCCGGCCTCGACTGCGACGCGGGGCTTGTCGCCCAGAACCTTGGCGCGATAGTTGGCGTCCTGAGCGCGGAACAGCTCCATCGACGGCATGGAGACGACGGCGGCCTTGATGCCTTCGTCGGCCAACTTCTTTGCAGCTTCGGCGGCGAGCGCCAGCTCCGTACCGGTGCCGATGAGCGTCACGTCGCGGCCGCCTTCCGGCTCGGTGAGAACGTATGCGCCCTTGGCGGACAGATTTTCGGCCGATGGCGTCTTGCGCAGATTTTCGACCGCCTGACGCGACAGCGCGAGAATGGACGGGTTGGCGTCGTGCTTCAGCGCGATCTCCCAGCATTCGGCCGTTTCGAGGCCTTCGGCCGGGCGCATGACGAGCAGATGCGGGATGGCGCGCAGTGCGGCGAGGTGCTCGACAGGCTGATGGGTCGGGCCGTCCTCGCCGAGGCCGATGCTGTCGTGCGTCATGACGTAAATGACGCGCTGGCGCATCAGCGCCGACAGGCGGATCGCTGGCCGGCAGTAGTCGGTGAAGACGAGGAACGTGCCGCCGTACGGGATGAAACCGCCCGACAGCGCGATACCGTTCATCGCAGCCGCCATGCCGTGCTCACGCACGCCATAGTGAATGTAGTCGCCGGCGAACGAGCCCGGCGCGACGGGAACGTGCTGCTTGGTGCGCGTGCCGTTCGAGCCGGTGAGATCGGCCGAGCCACCGATCAGTTCGGGCAGTGCCGGCACGATGTGCTCGATCGCGAGCTGGGACCAGACGCGCGTCGCGCGCTTGGACTCATCGGCGGCGAAGGCCGTCTTTGCGGCGGCAACCGCCTTCTCGACGGCGGCGAGCTTATTCGCGCCGGCCGGCACGGCCAGGGCCTCGGCGGCAGCCGGGCCGGCCTTGTCGAGCTGCTGTTTCCAAAGCGCGCGCTGGCCCGCCCCGCGCTGTCCGACGCCGCGCCAAGCGAGCAGCACTGGTTCGGGGATCTCGAACGGAGGGGACGGCCAGCCGAGCTTTTCGCGCGTGCCTTTGATTTCTTCGTCGCCCAGCGGCTCGCCGTGCGTCGAAGACTTGCCGGCCTTCGTCGGCGCGCCATAGCCGATGGTGGTCTTGCAAGCGATGAGCCAGGGCTTGGAGGAATCCGCGCGGGCAGCGCGCAATGCGGCGGAGACCGCATCAGGATTGTGGCCGTCGACCTCGACGGTGTTCCAGCCCGAGGCCTTGAAGCGGGCGGGCTGGTTGTCGGTGACCGACAGGGTCGTCGGCCCGTCGATCGAGATGCCATTGTCGTCGAAGAGGACGATGAGCTTGCCGAGGCCCAGATGGCCTGCGAGCGAGATCGCTTCCTGGCTGATGCCTTCCATGAGGCAGCCGTCGCCAGCGATCACGTAGGTGTGGTGGTTGATGATGTCGTCGCCGAGCCGGGCATTGAGCAGGCGCTCCGACAGCGCCATGCCGACCGCGGTGGCGATGCCCTGGCCGAGCGGGCCGGTGGTCGTCTCGATGCCGGGGGCGTGGCCGAACTCGGGATGGCCGGCGGTCTTGGCGCCGAGCTGGCGGAAGCTCTTGAGGTCGCCGATCTCGATGCCGGGATAGCCGGTGAGGTAAAGCAGCGAATAGAGCAGCATCGATCCGTGCCCGGCCGAGAGCACGAAGCGGTCGCGGTTGGGCCACTGGGGATCGGCGGCGTCGAAGCGGAGCGCCTCGCTGAACAGGACGGTGGCGACATCGGCCATGCCCATCGGCATTCCCGGGTGGCCGGACTTGGCAGCCTGCACGGCGTCCATTGAGAGTGCCCGGATGGCGTTCGCCATATCGTGGTGGCTGACCACGCCGGCCTCGGTGGTCGTCTTGCGCGCCTCGGTCATCGATCCATTCCTGCTGGGGTCCGCCGGGCAGATGCCCGGGGCCTGGCGTTCGCCGTCTTTTGGGTCTGTCTTGCTCGTCTCAAGTGCCAGGGGGCTGTTTAACGAGGCTGTCCGCCCCCGTCCATGCCTTGAGGCGCCGCGCCGGCCAGCGATTTGCCCTCAATCCACACGTGCAGCGAGAAAAGCCTCGACCTCGTCGCGGGTTGGGAGCCCAGCGCGGGCCCCGAGGCGGCGGCATTTGAGGGCTGCGGTGGCTGCGGCGATGCGGGCACACTCTTTTGCGGCATAACCATTTGCCAGGGCCCACGTGAAAGCCCCGTGGAAGGCGTCGCCGGCGCCAGTGGTGTCGACGACCTCGGCGGGGAACGCCGGCTGGTAGCCGCCCTGCCCGCTTTTCTCCAGCCAGGAGTATCCCTCGGCGCCGCGTGTGACCCCGGCATGGCACACGCCGGTTTCAAGCACGCGCTGGAGCTGCGTTCGCTCGTCGAGAGCGGGCGCAAATGCGTCGAGCGCCGGCTCGGAGAAGATGGCGTAATCGGCGAGGGCGAGGAACTCGGGCAGGAGACCGCCGCCGCCGAGGTCGGCGTCGAGGATGGTCGGCACTCCCTTGGCGCGCGCCTCGGTGAAGGCATCACGGGTGCCTTCGACCCAGCGCAGATCGCTGAGCACGGCGGCGGCGCCGGCCACGCGATAGAGCGGCAGCCACGATGCCTCCATCGGCATGGCATGGTCGCGCTCGCCGATGATGAGGCGCTCGCCGTTGGCATCGACGATGACGGCCGACGTCGAGGAACGGGCGTGCTCGAAGGTGCGGACGTGAGAAATGTCGACGCCGTCGGCGGCGAGATACTTATGGATGCGCTCGCCTGCACTGTCCCCGCCGGTGCGGCTCCACAGCTCGACGGCGCCGCCGAGACGCGCGATGGCGGCAGCGGCGTTGGCCGCCATGCCGCCGCCGCTCTCGATGTGCTCCAGCGAGCGCACCTTGGTCGGCTGGGGCGGGAACGCCTCGATGCGGTAGACATAGTCGAGCGCGGCGTGCCCGACGCAAATGACCCTGCTCACCGGGACGTCTCCTCGGCCTGCGCCAGCTCCTTGAGGCGCGCTTCCTCCTCGACATCCTCTTCGAAGAGCTTTTCCAGGGTCTTTACATCGCTACGGGCGCGCTCGCGAAGCTTGTCGAGGTCGCTGGCCAGTTTGTAATCCTCGATGAGGCGACGCTCATCGTGGCTCTGGAAGGTGTGGATGACGCGGCCGGCTTCGCGCTCGGTCAGGCCGAAGTTCCTGAGAAGCTGTTTGGTCAGATCCAGAGATGAGAGGAACGTCTCGCGCTGGATGTTGGTGATGCCCAGATCGAGAAGACGCATGGCGTGGTTGCGATTGCGCGCGCGGGCGAAAACGGGGAGATCGGGGTACTTGCCGCGGACCAGCTCGGCGGTGCGCATGGACGCCTCGACGTCGTCGATGGCCAGCACGAAGGCGCGGGCTTTGCCGGCATCGGCGGCTTCGAGAATGTCGGGCCGGCTGGCGTCGCCGTAGAAGGCTTGCGCGCCGAAGCGGCGGACGAGTTCGACCTGCTCGGCGCTGACGTCGAGGGCGGTGATCGGGATTCGCTTGGCGGTGAGGATGCGCGCGACGATCTGACCGACGCGGCCGAAGCCGGCGATGATCACGTGGCCGTCGTTGTCGGGGAGTTTGTCGTAAAGCGGGGCCGGCGCCTTGCGACGCCTGGACAGCAAGCTTTCGACTTTCAGCAGGATTGGTGTGGCGGCCATCGACAGGGAGACGATGACGGTCAGCAGCTCGGTGTTCTCGCTGGTGAGGGCGCCCGACGCGTAGCCCACGGTGAATAGAACGAACGCGAATTCGCCGCCCTGCGACAGTGCAAGGCTGAGGCGTCGCGCCGGGCCCGGCTCTAGCCCCTGCATCCTCCCGAGCACGTAAAGAATTCCCGCCTTGATCGCCACGAGCCCAGCAACCAGCGCCAAGATTATGAACGGCGCATCGAGGAAGAGCCGCACATCGATGCTCATGCCGATAGCGGTAAAGAAGAGCCCCAGAAGCAGTCCCTCGAACGGCTGGATGTCGGCTTCAAGCTGGTGGCGGTAGGACGACTCGGCGAGCAGCGCGCCGGCGATGAACGCTCCCAGCGAGGCGGAGAGCCCCGCCATCTGCATGAGGATGGTGACGCCGACCACGGTGAGGAGCGCGGCTGCCGTCATCGCCTCGCGGACGCGTGTTGCCGCGACGAGGCGCAGGAGAAAGTCGAGCACGAAGTGGCCGACGACGACCACCACGGCGAGGATAGCCAGTCCCTTGAGCACTGCGAGCAGTTCCATCGGACCCGTCTGGGTGGCGATGGTCTCGACGGCTTTGGTCGCCAGAAGCGGGGCGAACGCAATGAGGGGGATGGCGGCTAGATCCTGGAACAGCAGGACCGAGAAACCGAGCCTGCCGTGCCTTGTCTGGAGATCGCCGGTTTCCTCCATGACCTGCAGGGCGAGGGCCGTCGACGAGAGAGCCAGCGCAAGCCCGGTGAAGAGTGCGGTCTGCCAGGAGTAGCCGACGAGAATGGCGATGCCGGCAAGCGCCAGTCCTGTCAGCGCGACCTGCTCGGCGCCGAGGACGAAGACCGCGTTGCGCATCGCCCAGAGTCGTTTGGGACGCAGCTCGAGCCCGATCAGAAACAGCAGCAGCACGATGCCGAACTCGGCAAAGTGCAAGATCTCTTTGGCCTTGTAGTCGGAGAACGACCAGCCGATCGTGTTGGGACCGAGGATCACGCCGACAATGAGGTACCCCAGCACCTCGCTGATGCCGAGCCATCGTGCCAATGGTCCGGCGATGGCAAGGGCTGCAAGGAGTATCGCTATCTCGTGCAGTGACACCATGTGCCTTGAAGCCCCTCACCTGCGCGATGCTGCGCGTGTACGGCGCATCGGCAATGCGCAACTTAAGGATAACTCCGGGCGACGCATATCCGACAAATCGTCTGGGCGGCATTCGCTGCGCGCATAAAATTTCGCGATCGAACGCCATGCAACGTCTCGCGGAAGAACATGGAATCTGCGATAGTTATCGTCTGGGGTGATTTGATTTGCGGAGGGGAGCATCCGCATGTCGGTTTAACCGGTGCGTAACCTTAACGTCGCATTAAACGCTCTTTCCATATGATGAACGCGTCGGCCGAAGTTCCGCTTTCACGGCTCGGGCAAGCGGCGCGGTCAGGTGTGCAAGCAGCTTTCTCGATAAGGGGGTCGCGCTATGTCTTTCGATCTCGTCATGCGTACGCTGGGGGTAGTCACCTGCCTCTATGTCGTCGCCTACTTCGTGACAACCATGAGCGTCGCGGCGCTCAATGGCGTCACCTACAGCTCCGGACCTACATGCGGTGAGAGCGGATGCGTCAGCGTCGCGCGCAAGCCGTACTCGGGACCGCGCTACGCCTACGCGTCCGACGACTCGGCGCTGTGGCAAGCAGCGTCATTTCTGAAAATGGACTGACAAGACAACGGGACGGGACCGATCGGCCGGCTCGCGGCAGCCGGTGCGTTGGTTGCTCGACTTGAATGGAGCGCGTGCCTTTAGGCCGCGCTCCTTTGTTTTTTGACGAGCGCGTCGATCTCGAGCAGGTCCGACATCAGCGCGGCGAAGTCTTTCAGTGGGACCATGTTGGGTCCATCGGACGGAGCGGCGTCTGGGTTCTCGTGGGTCTCGATGAAGACGCCAGCGACGCCGACGGCCACAGCGGCGCGGGCCAACACCGGGACGAAAGTCCGGTCGCCGCCCGAACTCGTCCCCTGCCCTCCCGGCTGCTGTACGGAATGGGTCGCGTCGAAAATCACCGGGCAGCCGGTCTCGGCCATGGTGCGGAGCCCGCGCATGTCGACGACGAGGGTGTTGTAGCCGAATGACGATCCGCGCTCGGTAAGGAGCACGTTGGGATTGCCCGAGGCGACGATTTTGTTGACGACATTCTTCATGTCCCAAGGGGCAAGGAACTGGCCCTTCTTCACCTTCACGACGCGTCCGGTCTGTGCGGCGGCGACCAGCAAGTCCGTCTGGCGGCAAAGGAAGGCCGGGATCTGCAGCACGTCGACGACAGGAGCCACCAGCGCGCACTGGGATGCGTCATGGACATCGGTGACGATTGGCAGGCCCAGCTTCTCGCGGATTTCCGCAAACACCGGAAGGGCGGCTTCTAAGCCGATGCCGCGCTTGCCCGACAGCGAGGTGCGGTTCGCCTTGTCGAATGATGACTTGTAGACCAGGCCGAAGCCGAGCTTGTCGGCCGCTTCCTTCAGCGCGGACGCCATCTCGAGCGCGTGCGCGCGGCTTTCCATCTGGCACGGACCGGCGAAGACCGCGAGTCGCAGGTCGTTCGACACTTCGACGTTGCCGATGGTGACGCGTGCGTTGGGGATCAGGGGTGCATGCATGCTCATGGGTTCTCCATACCACGTCAGCGGACTAGCACGTCACTGAGGCCAAATGCGCCGCATCAGGTCTCCAATGTAAATGGCCGCGCCTCGAGGCGCGGCCACCTATGTCATACAGCCGGTGCTAGGCTACCCTGCGCACCAGGCCGATGAGAAACAGCAGGATGATCGCCCCGATCGTCGCCGACACGATCGAACCGAGAAGGCCCCCCATTCCGAACCCGAGCTGCGGCAGCAGCCATGCGCCGATGAAGGCGCCGATGACGCCAATCACGATGTTGCCGATGAGGCCGAACCCGTAACCTTTGACGAGCGTGCCGGCCAACCAGCCGGCGATGGCGCCAACAATAAGCAGAATGAGCAGTGCTTGAAGGTCCAAAGGCATTGTTAGAACTCCCCTGAGCGCGAGCGCTTTTATCCGTCGCAATGAAATTCGCGACTTCGTTCAGGAGGACGTTGCCTCTTTACGTCTACGGAGCCCCTGCGGCGACGTCCTCCGCATTTCCCTTATCGCCCGATTCGGGCCGGGACCCCGCACTCTCTCTACAACGAGTTGTAGCGGCACGATAGCCCGAGCTGTGGTCGATGCTGCGGTCCAGGGCGGCGGTCTGCTGCGCGCGGCGCGGCTGGCGGGGGTGTTTTCGCTCAAAGGCCCGCCGGGACCCACGCCTTCAGGGCGACGCAGGATCCCGGCGAGAAAGGGCGGCTCAGCGCCGCCTAAGTCGGCTTACCGATTAGAGCGCGGCTTCAGCCGTCTCACCGGTGCGGATGCGGACCAGCGCCTCGATCGGAGAAACGAAGATCTTGCCGTCGCCGATCGAGCCGGTGTTCGCGGCCTGGCGGATTGCGGCAACGACGCTGTCAGCCTGGGCCGACGAAACGGCGAGTTCGATCTTGACCTTCGGAAGCAGGTTCACGGCGTACTCGGCGCCGCGATAGATTTCCGTGTGGCCCTTCTGGCGGCCGAAGCCCTTAACCTCGGTGACGGTCATGCCGTTGATGCCGAGCTTGGTCAGGGAGGCGCGAACTTCGTCGAGCTTGAAAGGCTTGATGATGGCGGTCACGAGCTTCATGGGGAGCACTCCTTTGTGTTTGTCCCTAGGTGCCCTCTCGGGCGTTTTCCGCCGGGGATGCCCCCGGGGGGTTGGTTAATGCCGTTAGTAGTAATCAATAACCATGCCAAGTCGGGCCAACTTGATTTAAGCCCATGGAATATCTGCCATATTTATTGTTTTTCGGGGTGTCATGACCCCTTCGCAATCGGCTGCTTATGAGCGCTGCTGATTAAAGTTTAGGCGGCGCATTGGCGTGGAATGAAGTCGCCGACCGCAACGCAGCGGGTCCGATGCAGCGCACCGTTGTACCCGCATGCGCAACGTGCGGCCGGAAGGCCGTAATTCCTAGTGAAATAGCTTCACCACGCGGGCGGCCCGGAACGGGCGCGGGGGTGGCCGCACTGATGCAGACGGGGTCTTAGACCAAGCGGCTCCGCTCCACGGCGGCGGCGATGAACGAGCGGAACAGGGGGTGCGGCTCGAACGGGCGGCTCTTCAGTTCCGGGGGGTACTGAACGCCGATGAACCAGGGGTGCTCGGGATATTCCACCGCTTCGGGGAGCAGTCCGTCGGGCGACAGGCCGGAAAAGCGCAGGCCCGCAGCCTCCAGGCGTTCGCGGTACTTGGTGTTGACCTCGTACCGGTGCCGATGGCGTTCAGAAATCTGCTGGCCGCCGTAGACCTGCGCGATATGGCTGCCGGGAGCCAATTCGGCCTGGAAGGCGCCGAGACGCATGGTGCCGCCCAGGTCACCGCCGAGGCGGCGCTGCTCCAGCTCGTTGCCGCGCATCCATTCGGTCATGAGACCGATGACCGGCTCGCCGGTCGGACCGAACTCGGTGGAACTCGCTTCCTTGATGCCGACGAGATTGCGTGCGGCTTCAACGCAGGCCATCTGCATGCCGAAGCAGATGCCGAAGTAAGGGACGTTGCGTTCACGGGCGAACTTGGCGGCGAGGATCTTGCCCTCGGAGCCGCGCTCGCCGAAGCCGCCCGGCACGAGGATGCCGTTGACGCCTTCGAGGTAGGGCGCTGGATCCTCGCGCTCGAAGATCTCGCTCTCGATCCACTCGATGTTGACGCGCACGCGATTGGCGATGCCGCCGTGCACGAGCGCTTCGATGAGCGACTTATAGGCGTCCTTGAGGCCGGTATATTTGCCGACGACGGCAATGGTCACCTCGCCCTCAGGCGTCTCGACGCCGCGGGCGATCGTCTCCCAGCGCGTGAGATCGGGCTTGGGCGCTCCTGAAATGTTGAAAGCGCGCAGGACCTGCTCGTCGAGGCCTTCGTGATGGTATGCGAGCGGCACCTCGTAGATCGAGGGGACGTCGAGCGCCTGGATGACGGCCTCTTCGCGCACGTTGCAGAAGAGCGCGATCTTGCGGCGCTCGGACGCGGGAACGGCGCGATCGGAACGGCAAAGCAGGATGTTCGGCTGAATGCCGATGGATCGCAGCTCCTTGACGGAGTGCTGCGTGGGCTTCGTCTTCAGCTCGCCAGCCGACGGGATGTAGGGCATCAGCGTCAGGTGGATGAAGATCGATGACAGCGGCGGCAGATCATTGCCGAGCTGGCGGATCGCCTCGAAGAACGGCAGCCCCTCGATGTCGCCGACGGTGCCGCCGATTTCGACAAGCACGAAGTCGATGCCTTCGTTGCCGGAGATCACGAACTCCTTGATGGCGTCGGTGACGTGCGGAATCACCTGCACGGTGCCGCCCAGGTACGCCCCGCGCCGCTCCTTGGCGAGGATGTCCTGATAGATTCGGCCCGTGGTGATGTTGTCCGACTTGCGCGCCGGAACACCGGTGAAGCGCTCGTAGTGCCCGAGATCGAGATCCGTCTCAGCGCCGTCATCGGTCACGAACACTTCGCCGTGCTGATACGGCGACATCGTTCCGGGGTCGACGTTGAGATACGGATCGAGCTTGCGAAGCCGGACCGAATATCCGCGCGCTTGGAGAAGCGCACCGAGTGCGGCTGACGCGAGGCCTTTTCCGAGGGAGGACACCACGCCGCCGGTAATGAAGATGTACCGCTGCATGGGCTTTGAGGCTTACACGAAGGAGGGGGAGATTCGAAGGGGCTTTATCGCCTCATCCCCGGAAGGCTGTAAAGGCCTGGCATTTTTGGTAAAGCGTGCCCGAAAAGCTTCAGATCGACCGCCTCAGATCGATTGGCCACAGGCGGTCCTGGCCTCCTGCTCGGCGACGTCCTTCTCCTCAGGCGCGATGACCTGATTGTTAAGCTCGCCGTTCAGGGCCTCGAAGCTTTCCTTGGTGCTGATGTACGAGGGGTCGACCTTCTCCTTCGCATAGACCACGTCCACGAGGACGGTCTGCCGGTTCGAAGACGGTGTCGCCCCGCCCTTATAGAATTCCTGCTGTTTCTCGCAGATGGCGCCGACCTGCACGTTGGTGACCTTGTAGAAGTTCAGGCGCTGCTCGACGCCGATCTGAGCTGCGCGGGCCATCGCGATCTTCTCGATGCGCGCCTTGGGCGTCGCCTCGGTGCCCGTCGCCTTCACTTGATACTGGCTGTCGCTGATCTTGGTTTCTGCGTAGCCCGACGGCGAGAGCATGTTCGATGCCCCGAACGACGCGACTGGCTTGAGGTCCGTGCCGGCGCACGCGCCAAGCAACGCGGCACAAGGGAACATCATTAGAGACGTCACGACTTTTGCTTTGCGCATGGGTTCGCCGAGGCTCGCTGGTGGAATCTATCCAGCGAGACTAGCGCGCGCGCTTTTGCCGTGATGTGTCGCTTGGGCAACACTAACAGCTGACGTTCGTCCAGATTCTAGATTACCGGGCCGGCGTTAGCG
>CAZBPM010000031.1:0-27489 GCA_964493785.1 uncultured Hyphomicrobium sp.
TCGAGCGCTGGGCGGCCAGCCGCGGCGGTCCGACGTGGCACCCGCGCAGGCGGGATCAGATGCACCGCCGCCGACCAGCACGGCTGAATTGCGCGGATCACAGCCGGCCGCTGCACCTCCCGCAGAGCCGCTTGATGCCGGTCGCTTCGGATCGACCACGGTTACCGCGGGGAGCGGGGGCGGCGATTCAATTGGTGGGCTGATCGAAGGCGATCAGGGCGCGCCGGCAACCGATGCTGGTGCAGCAGGCGCTGCGGCTTCACCGGCTCCGGAGATGGCTGCATTGCCGCCGGCCTTCGGCGCAGCGACAGCTCCCGACGCCGATGCCAATCCGGCAGGGGCTAAACAGCTCTACGAGACGGCTTATGGCTATCTCATGCAGCGCGACTACCAGGCGGCGCAGGGGGCGTTCGAGGATTTCCTCAGCCGATATCCGCAGGATTCGCTGGCTGGCAATGCGCAATACTGGCTCGGCGAAGCGCACTTCGTGCGCGGCGAGTACAAGGCTGCGGCGGGCTCGTTCCTCAAGGGCTACCAGACCTACGCTGGCAATCCGCGCGCGGCCGACAGCCTGCTGAAGCTGGCAATGTCGCTGGACCGGCTTGGCCAGAAGGATGCGGCGTGCTCGTCGTTCGGCGAGTTGTCCACGCGGTTTCCCAATGCGCCGGAGAACGTCAAGAACCGCGCTAAGTCGGAGCGCAAGCGAATTGGCTGCGCCTGACGAGCGCGCAGGAAAGTCGGGCAGCGCGCCGGTGACGGCTGCGCAGCCGATCGAGGCTGATGAGCTGGACGGACTTTTCGCTCGCCTCTGTGCATTTCGCACGTTGATCCTTGCCGTCTCTGGTGGCGCCGACAGCATGGCGCTGATGTTGATGACGGCGCGATGGGCGCAAGGCGTCGCGGAAGCACCAAAGATTATCGTTGCGACGGTTGATCACGGCCTGCGCGCCGAAGCGCGCGACGAGGCGGCATGGGTGATCGGCGAGGCGCGTGCCCGCGGGCTTGAAGCGCACCTTCTCACGTGGTCGGGAGAAAAGCCCAGCAGCGGGATCCAGGATGCGGCTCGGACGGAGCGTTATCGTCTGCTCTGCGACTTGGCCGAAACCGTCGCGGCGAAGCCGGCGGCTATCGTCACGGCGCATACCGAGGACGACCAGGCAGAGACGCTGCTGATGCGGCTTGCGCGCGGCAGCGGGCTCGATGGGTTGATGGGGATGCCGCAGCAGCGGCCGGCGGACGCAAGGTCAAGGGAGATCGCGCTGGTTCGCCCGTTGCTCAGGGTGTCCGGTGCCAGGTTGCGAGCAACATTGCAGGCGGCCGGTGCCAGCTGGATCGAAGATCCGAGCAATGATGCGGAGCGCTTCGAGCGGGTGCGGGTTCGCAAGTCGCGCGGTGCGCTGGCTTCGCTCGGGTTGGAGAATGACAAGCTGGCCCTCAGTGCGCGGCGTCTGGCTCGCGCCGGGGACGCCCTCGAAGCATGTGTCGGCAACTTGGAGCGCGCCGCTGGGCTGGACCTGCACGGCGGGGCATATGCAAGTTTAGACGCGCAGATTTGGCGGTCGGCGCCGGAGGAACTGCGGCTGCGACTGCTCGGGCGGTTGATTGGCGCCTTCGGAGGACAATCGGAGCCGGTAAACCTGGCGCAGCTGGAACTGCTCGTCGCGCGGATGTCTAACGCGGGGTTCGAGGGCGCGACGCTCGGTGGTGCCGTCGTTGCTCCGCGTGGCGGTGAGCTTCAGGTGTATCGAGAGAGCGGTCGCCACCCGCTGGCGACGTTAACGCTCGCGCCAGGAACAAGCGCCGTCTGGGACGGGCGGTTTCGTGTCGCCGCCGCTCAGGACGCTCCGACGGTGGTCCAAGTCGGTCCGCTTGGCGCTGAAGCAGCAGCGCAAATGCGCCATCGCCTTGATTTACATGGTGTTCTGCCGGCTGGCGCGGCTGCGACGCTGCCGGCTTTCCGGCGCGAGGGAGAGCTTCTTTACGTGCCCGTCGTAGGTAATTTTGCCGGCGTGCGCGACCCGTGGGACGGCGCAAAAGGGCTCTATTCGGCCGAATTCATCGGTTAATCGTCGCGACGTGCGCCCCCCGGTTTTGGTCGCGCGGAATTCGAGCCGCCGTTAAGCTCCTGGGGAGCGTGGGGCATGTAACTTGGCAACAGCGTGCCCCACTCCTATGTTAACGGGGCGTTGCGAGCGGCACCCGGCTGCATCCGGGGAGCGAGTTGGCGCTGGCCGCGATCGCGTCCGACAGGGAACGAAATGAATTCAAACTTTCAGAAGCTCGCCATCTGGGTCGCCATTCTCGTCCTCCTCGCGGCCCTATTCAATCTGTTCAACAACCCGACGCAGAGCCGGCGCGGTACCGATATCAGCTACTCGGAGTTCCTGACCGCTGTTGATAGCGGGAACGTCTCCGAAGCGACGATCGCGGGCAACCGGATCTTCGGCACGATGCGTGATGGCGGCTCGTCGTTCACGACGTATGCGCCTCAGGACCCGACGCTGGTCGAGCGCCTCGAGAAGAAAGATGTGAAATTCCGCGCCCGGCCGTCCGACGAGGACGTGCCGTCGATCATGGGCATGCTGCTGAACTGGTTCCCCATGCTGCTCCTGATCGCGGTGTGGATCTTCTTCATGCGCCAGATGCAGTCGGGTTCGGGCCGCGCGATGGGCTTCGGCAAGTCGCGCGCCAAGCTGCTGACCGAGCGTCACGGCCGCGTGACGTTCGAGGATGTCGCGGGCGTCGATGAAGCAAAGGACGACCTGCAGGAGATCGTTGAGTTCCTGCGTGATCCGCAGAAGTTCCAGCGCCTTGGTGGCCGCATCCCGCGCGGCGCTCTGCTGGTCGGCCCTCCGGGCACCGGCAAGACGCTGCTTGCGCGCGCCATTGCAGGCGAAGCGAATGTGCCGTTCTTCACGATCTCGGGCTCGGACTTCGTCGAAATGTTCGTCGGCGTCGGCGCGAGCCGCGTGCGCGACATGTTCGAGCAGGCGAAGAAGAATGCTCCGTGCATCATCTTCATCGACGAGATCGACGCTGTGGGCCGTCACCGTGGCGCGGGCCTCGGCGGCGGCAACGACGAGCGCGAGCAGACCCTCAACCAGCTGCTAGTCGAGATGGACGGCTTCGAGGCGAACGAGGGTATCATCCTCATCGCGGCGACCAACCGTCCGGACGTGCTCGATCCTGCGCTGCTGCGTCCTGGCCGTTTCGACCGCCAGATCACGGTGCCGAACCCCGATGTCTCGGGCCGCGAGAAGATCCTGCGCGTGCATATGCGCAAGGTTCCGGTCGCGCCGAACGTCGATCCGAAGGTTATCGCGCGCGGTACGCCCGGGTTCTCGGGGGCCGATCTCGCCAACCTCGTCAACGAGGCTGCATTGCTTGCTGCGCGCCGCAACAAGCGGCTGGTGACGCAGCTCGAGTTCGAGGATTCCAAGGACAAGGTCATGATGGGCGCCGAGCGCCGGTCGATGGCCATGACCGAGGAGGAGAAGCTCGCAACCGCCTATCACGAGGCCGGCCACGCGCTCGTCTCGCTGAAGGTCCAAGGTGGCGATCCTCTGCACAAGGTGACGATCATTCCGCGCGGACGTGCCCTGGGCGTGACCATGAACCTGCCCGAGCGCGACAAGCTCAGCTACTCGAAGCAGTGGTGCGAGGCGCGTATCGCCATGTCGTTCGGCGGCCGCTGCGCGGAGCAGGCGATCTACGGCAAGGAGCACCTCAACACCGGTGCATCGAGCGACATCATGCAGGCGACCAACATTGCGCGCCGCATGGTGACCGAGTGGGGCATGAGCGAGAAGCTCGGGCCGCTGCTCTATAATGAGAACCAGCAGGAGGTCTTCCTCGGCCACGCGATCACGCAGCGCCAGAACATGTCGGAGGACACGGCGCGACTGATCGACCAGGAGATCCGCCGCATCGTGACAGACGGCGAGAACCTGGCGCGTCAGGTCATCGGCGAAAGCCGTCGTGAGCTGGAGGCGATCACGCAGGCGCTGATGGAATACGAGACGATTTCGGGTGACGAGGTCCAGGCGGTGATGCGCGGCGAGAAGATCGTACGCAAGCCTGATGACGACGTGCCGAAGGATCAGGCCGGGTCGGCGGTGCCGAGCGCGGGCGGACGCTTCCGTCCGTCGGGCGGCACGGGTCCGATGGAGCCTCAGCCGTCGGCTTGACGCTGGAGCCCCTTTGACCGGGGGCATGCAATCGCACTAGAAGCGGCCGCGATGAAACTCGCGGCCGTTTCTTTGTTCGGGAGCCAGGATACACATGCAGCGCTCGACATACGTGCGGCCCGTCGGGCTTTTTCCTGCTCCCGCCGAGACGGAAGAGACGGGATTTGCCGGGCTGCCGCTCGCAGGACAGGCGCTTCGCTTCACCACCGTTGAGATTGCCGAGCGGGACGGTGCACGCGTCAGCCGTCGCATCGTGACGCTGGGCGACGCCGTCGAGCGTGACTGGGGGCGGGGCACGCTCGATGCAGCCCGCGACCTCGAAGCCTTGACCTCTCCGCGTGCAAGGCTTGCCGGACTTGCGCTCGACCGGCCTCGCATCATGGGCATCGTCAACGTCACGCCGGACAGCTTCTCAGACGGTGGGCAGTACGATGCGGCCGAGGCCGCGATCGCGCATGGACTCAAGCTTGCCGAGGAGGGCGCGGAGATCCTCGATATCGGCGGGGAGTCGACCCGTCCCGGCGCGGACTACGTTCCGGCCGATGAGGAATTGAGGCGCGTCCTGCCGGTGATCCAGGGATTGCGGGCGCGGACGGACGTGCTGATCTCGATCGATACGCGCAAAGCCGAAGTGATGCGGCGCGCAGCGGACGCCGGCGCCGATATCCTCAACGACGTCTCCGCGCTGACGCACGACGCGGAGGCACTGAGGGTTGCCGCGGAAAGCGGGTTGCCGGTTATTCTCATGCACGCGCAAGGCGACCCGCGCACAATGAACGATGATCCCCAGTACTCGGACGTGGCTCTGGATGTGTTCGACTACCTGGAGGGGCGCATCCTGGCGTGCGAGGCGGCCGGCATTGCGCGGTCGAAGATCATCACCGACCCGGGCATCGGCTTCGGCAAGCACCTGCACCACAACGTGGCGGTGATGGCGCAGCTCTCGCTTTACCATGCCCTGGGGGTGCCGATACTTCTTGGCGCCTCACGCAAGAAGCTGATCGACCATATCTCGGATGTGCCCAATCCGCGGGACAGGGTTCCGGGCTCGCTTGCCGCCGCCCTGCTGGGCGCAGCGCAAGGGATCCAGATCATCCGGGTGCACGATGTAGCGGCCACCCGCCAGGCGCTGAACGTGTGGCGCGCCTCGGTACACGGTTCTGCGGCTGCTCTCACCTGATCGGGGGCATTTCACCTGCCTTGGGTCCCCGTTTTCGCTTTCGTTACTGGGACCCCTGTAATTTGAGCCAACTGCAAGCTGGCTGCCGGCGTCGAAATTTGTTCGCACGCAGCGTTTACCAGTTGGTCACCGGTCAGGGATGGTAAGGGTAGCGTATGCAATCTCGCTCGCGGAACGGTAAAGTCGCCGGCAGGCGCAATGGGAAGCCGGATGGTTTAGCCAGCGCCAAGCCCAGATCGAGTCAGATCATCCGGCCAACACCGCCGCTTCAGAAGCCTAAGGGGATTTCCATGTCGCGCCGCTATTTCGGGACGGACGGTATCCGGGGTCTCGCCAACAAGTCGCCGATGACGTCTGAGGTTGCGCTCAAGGTGGGCATGGCCGCCGGCAAGATATTCCAGACGGGTTCCAACTATCGGCACCGGGTGGTGATCGGCAAGGATACGCGGTTGTCCGGCTATATGCTCGAGGCGGCGCTGATGTCCGGCTTCACCGCTGTCGGGATGGATGTGTTTCTGCTCGGTCCGATGCCGACCCCCGCTGTCGCGATGCTGACGCGGTCGCTGCGCGCGGATCTCGGCGTGATGATCTCCGCTTCGCACAATCCATATGACGACAACGGCATCAAGCTGTTCGATCCGGACGGCTACAAGTTGTCGGACGAGACGGAGCTGCGCATCGAGGAACTGATCGATGCCGATACCTCCGAACTGCTGGCGCCGGCAGGCGCGATCGGCCGCGCCACGCGCGTCGAGAGCGCGCAAGAGCGCTACATCGAGTTCGCCAAGCGCACCCTGCCGAAGAACCTCCGGCTCGACGGGCTGCGCATCGTCATCGATTGCGCCAATGGCGCGGGCTACAAGGTGGCACCGGCGGCCCTTTGGGAGCTGGGTGCGGAGGTCGTGAAAATCGGCGACGCGCCGAACGGCCGCAACATCAACGACGGCTGCGGATCGACGGCTCCAGAAGCGCTGATCGATAAGGTGCGCGAAGTGCGCGCCGACATCGGCATCGCGCTCGATGGCGACGCGGACCGGGTGGTGATCGTCAATGAGAAGGGCGAGATCGTCGATGGCGATCAGCTGATGGCGGTCATCGCCGAGGCGTGGCTGCGGTCGGGCAAGCTGACGGCTGGCGGCGTCGTGGCGACGGTGATGAGCAACCTCGGGCTCGAGCGCTATTTGAAGGGTCTCGGCCTCGATATGGTGCGTACGCCGGTCGGTGACCGCTACGTGGTCGAGCACATGCGCAAGCACGGCTATAACGTCGGCGGCGAACAGTCCGGACATATCGTGCTGTCCGACTACGTCACCACGGGCGATGGCCTCATCACAGCACTGCAGCTCCTGGCCGTCGTCGTGTCGACGGGTTCGCCGGTGAGCGAGGTGACGAAACGTTTCGATCCGCTGCCGCAGATCCTGAAGAACGTGCGTTATTCAAGCGGCCGTCCGCTCGAGGACACGCGTGTCGTCAAGGCGATCGATGCAGGCAAGGCGAAGCTCGGCGAGGGAGGGCGGCTGGTCATTCGTCCGTCCGGAACAGAGCCGGTGATCCGCGTGATGGCCGAGGGTGACGACGAGCGGCTGGTTTCTACGGTCGTCGGCGACATCGTCGAAGCGGTGCGGGCTGCTGCCGCGGCCTAGACGCATACCGCACCGAATTTAGTCCGGCTCCGGGATTGCCTTGGGGCCGGAATCATTTCCGGAGGTTCCGCGTCGGTTAACGCGCCGTTAACAGCGGCCCGCGCGATCCGATCCAAACTGAAACGCCAATTAAGCCCTCCTTAAATCTTCTCCCGCATATTCGCCACTGAGCACCGTTTCGCGTCCGCCGCTCGTAGCCGACCCGTTGGGCGGCATGTGACGAATTCGAAGGGGAAGTATTCCATGAATACCAATCGCAGTTCCTACGCGCTTGGCGCGGTGCTCGGGTCGGCTTTGATGCTCGTCCTTGGCGCCCCTGCCATGGCGGCTGATATCTACGACGGTGGTGGTCTCAAGGGTGGCTACGAAGTTCCGCCTCCGCCGAGCGACCGCGGCTTTTACTTCAAGGGTTTCGTGGGCCAGGCCAATCCGGACACTGGCAACATGTGGAACTCTGGCTACGACACTAACGAGTTCACCGTTCATCACAACGACATCAAGTCGAGCCCGCTCTACGGCATCGGCTTCGGCTGGCAGGCACGCCACTGGCTGCGCTTCGATGTGACAGGTGAATATCGCGGCGACACGACGTACTTCGGCAGCGACCAGTATCCTGGCAATGGCTTCCCGGCTGGCACGAACGAGTACACCGCCGACATGAAGAGCTGGCTGGGTCTCGTCAACGCCTACATCGACATGGGCAACTGGTGCGGGTTCACGCCGTACATCGGCGCCGGCATCGGCTTCTCGAACATCTCGGTCGAGGGCTTCAAGGACGTCAACGTGCCGAATAACGGCGTTGCCTTCGGCGGAGACAAGAACACCTCGAACTTCGCCTACGCCTTCTACGCCGGTGCGAGCTTCGACGTTACGGAGCGCGTTGCGCTCGACCTCTCGTATCGCTGGGTCAACATGGGCAACGCGTCGACTGGTGACGTGACGACCTACCAGGGCGACGTCGCTTACGCCGGCCACCACATCAAGGACATCACCTCGAACGACCTGCTGCTTGGCGTCCGCTACAAGCTGCAGCGCGAGCCGGTGTCCTACGTGCCGGTCAAGTAAACCGGTGGGCGCCTGACCGGCGCCTGCAGCAAGATCGGGTCGGGCCCCATGCGGGCCCGACCTCAACGGCCCGGCGTCGATCGTGGCCGCCTGAAGTCAAAGTTCGATTTCCTAGTTTGCTTACGCGTGAGGCCGCGCCCGTGAGGCGGTCGGCCTTGAAGAGCAGAGTTAGGACGTCGGCAGGGCTTCAAGCCGGCCAGCCGTCAAGCAAGGATCGACGTACATGCACCGTGCAATCAATCGAATTTCGCTCGCGATCATCGCTGCAGTCAGCGTGATCGGCGCAGCCGCGTCGCCCGCACTGGCCGATGGCGACCCATACTATTCCAACGGCATCAACGCATCGGGCGTGCGCACACCGGTGCCCGCGCCGATCCCGGTTCCGATCGAGGAAGCCGAGTGGTACTTCCGCGGTGACTTCGCAGCCGGCTTCGGCGGCTCACCGTCGGTCAACGTCCTTGGATCCAATCTGACCGAGACCATTTTCGGCGGCAACTCGCAGTGGTCGGAGAGCTTCGAGCCTTCGTTCACGGGCGGCGTCGGTGTCGGTTACGTCTGGAGCCCGCACTGGCGCACCGACTTCACCGTCGACGTCCACTCGATCATGCACACCGAGCAGACCGGCAACGGGATGGTCAGCTTCAATGGGGACCCGGTTCGGACGGTGACCGAAGACAAGACAAAGATGATGTCGACCATCTTGCTCTTCAACGCCTACTACGATTTCCGCACCGGCTCGCCCTGGACACCTTATCTCGGCGGTGGCCTCGGCTTCTCCGTCAACCAGCTCACGCAGAACGCGTCGATCAGTGCTGACGGTAACGGTGTTGCCCTGGGCGACCGCAGCACCAAGGTGGCTTTCGCGGCGGCGGCGATGGTGGGCGTGACCTACGATGTGTCCTCGTTCTTCGCGCTCGACGTGAACTACCGCTTCCTGCACATCGGTGGATCGGATGTCACGCTCTCCGATGACCTCGGTGTGCCGCTCTACACCACCTCGATCGGCGATCTCAACGAGCACCAAATCCGCGCCGGCATGCGGTTCTACGTGAACTGAAGCCGAGCGCATCGAAATCGCGTAGGGGCGGCCTAGTGCCGCCCCATTTGTTTTTGCGCTAGTTGACGCGGCGTCGAGAGGGGCCTTAATCGGCGCCATGAGCACGCTTCAAAAACCATCGCTACGGCCGCGGAGGCCGTTCTTTTCCAGTGGACCGTGCGCCAAGCGACCCGGCTGGTCGCCTGAGGCGTTGAACGGCGCGCTGCTCGGCCGATCGCATCGATCCCCTGCAGGCAAGGCGCGGCTGAAGCTCGCTATCGACCTGACGCACGAATTGCTCGAGCTGCCGGCCGGCTATCGTGTCGCGATCGTCCCGGGCTCGGATACGGGCGCGTTCGAGATGGCGCTGTGGAGCATGCTCGGGGCGCGCGGCGTCGATGTGCTGGCGTGGGAGGCATTCGGCAGGCGGTGGGTCACCGATATCGTCAGCGAGCTCAAGATTGACGATGCGCGGACGCTGGAAGCGGACTACGGGCATCTGCCAAATCTCGCCGCGGTCGACTTCGACCGGGACGTGGTGTTCGCGTGGAACGGCACGGCTGCCGGGGTGCGCGTGCCGAACGGCGACTGGATCCCCGGCGACCGCGCGGGCCTGACGTTCGTCGATGCAACGTCAGCCCTGTTCGCGCAGGAGATCGACTGGCGGAAGGTCGATGTCGCGACATTCTCCTGGCAGAAGGTGCTCGGCGGCGAGGCGGCGCACGGCATGCTGATCATGTCCCCCCGCGCTCTGGAGCGAGTTGCCACTTACAAGCCGGCGTGGCCGGTGCCCAAGCTGTTTCGCCTTGCGGAGAATGGCCGGGTCGATGAGGGGATATTCGAAGGCGTGACGATCAACACGCCGTCGATGCTGTGCGTCGAGGATTATCTCGATGCATTGCAGTGGGCGACCGGCATTGGTGGTCTCGGTGCGCTGAGGCAGCGTGTCGATGAGAACGCCCAGGTCATCTTCGACTGGATCGCGCGCACGCCCTGGATCGCGAACCTTGCCGTGGATCCGGCAACGCGGTCGAACACTTCGGTGTGCATGCGCTTGTCGCAGGTGCCGGGGGGCGAGGCGGCGGAGCGGCAGATCGCCGGACGCGTGGCTACTCTGCTGGCGGAAGAGGGCGTCGCGTACGATATCGGCGCCTACAGAACTGCGCCGCCGGGCTTGCGAATCTGGTGCGGTGCCACGATCGAAAAGGGCGACCTCCAAGCCCTCGTTCCGTGGCTTGATTGGGCCTACGGCAAGGTGCTGACGGATCAGGGTTAACTGGCCCGCCCGCCGTCTCCCCGGCAATGCCCCAGTGGCCATAATTCAGACGCGAAACGCCCGCACTCGTCAGTGCTTGGGGAAGGGCGTCGGCTGATGCCGATGCCGTGGATCAGGATATCCAAGGGGCTACTATGCGCAGCACTGCCGCGATCACCGGGGTCATCATTCTGAGCGTGTTCGCCGGGAAGGCCATCGGTGCGGAAATTCCGGTAAGCTCGCGCATCGAAACCGTCACAGTTTTTCCGTCCGGCGCGGAGGCTACGCGCGCGGCGCGGCTGTCGCTGGAGAAGGGCGAGCACACGCTGGTGATCAACGATCTTCCGGCCGAGGTCGTGCCAGGCTCGATCCGCGTCGAAGGCAAGGCGACGTCCGGCCTCGATATCCAGTCGGTCGATACGCGGCGGCGATACATTCCACGCGCCGATCAGGAAGCGCTGCAGGCAGAGCGCAAAAACATCGAGGGCCAGATCGAAAAGCTGCGCGATGAGCGCGGAGTGATCCAGGGCCAAGAGGATGCGGCGCAGACGCAGAAAATGCTGTTGCAGAACCTTGCCGAGATGCCGGGCCGGCCGCAACCGCAGGAAGGTCAACCAGCGCCGGCGGCAGAGCCCGTTCCGCGTACCGACTGGCAGCAGATACTTTCTCTCATCGGCACGGGCATCGTCGATGCGCAGCGCTCGGCGCTCGACGCCGAGGTGAAGAAGCGCGATATCGACCGGCGCATCGAGGAGCTGGAAAAGCAGCTTTCAGCATTGGCTCCGGGCCGCGTCGAGCAGACCGAAGTCAAGGTGTTCGTCGTGGCTGGTGGCCCGCTCGATGCAGACATTGCCGTGCACTATCAGATTCCGAGCGCGAGCTGGGCGCCGCACTACGATGCGCGACTCGGCACCGGCTCAAAGACGGCGCCGCCGACGCTTGAGCTGGCACGCCGTGCCGACATTACGCAGCGCTCTGGAGAAAACTGGGAGAACGTAGCGCTTCTGCTTTCGACGACGCGGCCGACGGCCAACGCGGCTGCTCCCGCCATCGATACGGTGACCATCGATTATGCTCCCGAGCCGCGCCCCGTTGCCATGAGTGCGCCGGCCGCGCCCGCCCCGTTTTCGGATTACGATGCAATGTCCGATCGCCGATCCGCCAAGCTGGCATTGAGCCGTGATCGCGAGGCGATGGCAGAGGCCGCGCCGGTGCTCCAGGTTGGCGAGCAGGGTGCCAACGCGGTCGTCGCGCCGTTTCAAGCAGTGTTCGCGGTGCCGGGGCGGCTGACAGTGCCGGCAACCGGAGAATCGAAGCGCGTCTTCCTGCAGCAGGATCAGGTCGAGCCGGTGCTGACGGTTCGCACTGTGCCGAAGATCGACCCCAAGGCTTATCTTTACGCCAAGCTGGTGCTGCCGAAGGGGGCACCATTGCTGCCGGGTGCGGTTGCACTGTTCAGGGACGGCACCTTCGTCGGCTCGGGCACTCTGCCCGCGCTCTCCCCGGGTGAGGATCATGAACTCGGCTTCGGGGCGGACGATCAGGTCCGCGTGCGCCATGCCATTGCCAACGAAAAGCGCGGCGAAACCGGGCTCATTTCCTCGGCCAAGACGGACAGCCGGAATTTCCGCATCACGGTGAAGAACATGCACGAGCGGGCGGTGGAGCTTGTCGTGCAGGACCAGGTTCCGGTGTCGGAGCAGGAGGATATCAAGGTCGAATACGTCGGCCCGACCCCCAGCAAGAAGGACGTCGACGGCAAGCGGGGGGTGATGAGCTTCGAGTCCAAGCTGGGACCAGAGGAGGAGCGCCAACTCGAGTTCGGCTACCGGGTGATCTGGCCGGGGGCGCGGAGCATTGTTTATCGTTAGCGCCAGGACCTGACAGGCCTCGCTTAGCCGCCAGAACTGGCGTTTTGACCCCCCAAGGGCCGTTTGGCCCCTTGGAGGGGTTGGCAACTGCGAATCTGCGCTATAAGGCCCCTAATGGCCCTGGAAACCGTTCCGGGGCTTCATTGTGAGTGGGACCTAGGACTATGGCGAACGTCACGGTGGTCGGCGCCCAGTGGGGCGACGAGGGCAAAGGCAAGGTCGTTGATTGGCTGTCGGAGCGCGCCGATATCGTGGTGCGGTTCCAGGGTGGTCATAACGCCGGGCATACGCTGGTCATCGGCGACAAGACGTTCAAGCTATCGCTACTGCCGTCAGGCGTGGTGCGACCCGGCAAGCTCGGCGTGATCGGAAACGGTGTCGTCGTAGACCCGTGGGCGCTGTGCGCCGAGATCGAGAAGCTCGCGGCGCAGGGTGTGTCGGTTTCTCGCGACAACCTGCGCATCGCAGGTAACGCGACGCTGATCCTGCCGCTGCATCGCGAACTCGACCAGATGCGCGAGGAGGCAGCGGGCGCGGGCAAGATCGGAACGACCGGCCGCGGTATCGGTCCTGCCTACGAGGACAAGGTGGGACGGCGCGCTATCCGCGTGCAGGACCTGCGCAATCCGGCGACGCTGGGCGATAAGGTCGATCGCATCCTCGTGCACCACAACGCATTGCGGCGCGGTCTGTCGCAGCCTGAAGTTTCAAAGGACGCGCTGATCGCAGAACTCATCGCTGTCGCGCCGAAGATCCTGCCGTTCACCGATGTGACGTGGGATCTGCTCGACACCGAGCGCAAGGCCGGCAAGCGCATCCTGTTCGAAGGCGCGCAGGGCGCGCTGCTCGACATCGACCATGGGACGTATCCGTTCGTCACGTCGTCCAACACGGTGGCGGCGCAGGCAGCAACCGGCTCCGGCATGGGGCCGCGCAGCATCGGATACGTGCTCGGTATCGCCAAGGCATACACGACACGCGTTGGCTCGGGTCCGTTCCCGACGGAGCTGACCGACGAGATCGGTAATCGGATCGGTGAGCGTGGCCGTGAGTTCGGCACCGTTACCGGGCGCAAGCGCCGGTGCGGATGGTTCGACGCGACGCTGGTGCGCCAGACGCTGAAGATTGCGGGCATCGACGGCATTGCGTTGACGAAGCTGGATGTGCTCGACGGGTTCGAGGAGATCAAGGTCGGCGTCGGCTATATGCTCGATGGGGAGCGGATCGACCGCCTGCCTGCCAGCAGCGGAGCTCAGGCTCGCGTGCAGCCGATCTATGAGACGCTTCCGGGCTGGTCGCAGTCGACCTACGGCGCACGCTCGTGGAGCGAATTGCCGGCGCAGGCGGTGAAGTACGTCCGCTACATCGAGGAGTTGATCGAGAGGCCGGTGACGATGCTGTCAACCAGCCCCGAGCGCGAAGATACGATCCTGATGAAGGACCCGTTCGCGGACTGATCAGGCCGGCGGCGGCGGAGGGGGCATGCCTTCATAACAGGGCACCTCCTCAGTCGTGATGTCCCAGACCGGCTGGGCGCTCTTGAACAAGACCCATTGCGGATCGAACCACGTGTGGTCGTCGAACACGCCGGCGTGGACGTTGATGAGGCCTGGGCGAAGAGTCGTCTCCGTGAACAGGCGACTGCCGCAGGTCGGGCAGAAGTAGCGCGTGTTGGTGTTGCCGCTCGCCGCTGTCACCGCGAAGGTTTTTGTCTCGCCATTGATCGAGAGGTCTTCCGTCCGAAAGCGCGCGTTGGAGACGTGCCCGGTGCCGGTCGCGCGCTGACAGTCCACGCAGTGACATTGGCCCATAGCGATGGGCGCCGCGCTCACGCTGAAGGTAATGCCGCCGCAGAGGCAGCGACCGCTCGCAAATGGCTTTTCCGTCACGACGCCCTCACAGCGCGATTACCGCGCGAACGTATTCGCGTGCGTTGGCGATTTCAATTGGTGTCGAGGGGTGAAATGGGACACTCGCCTCTCCGACGTGAGGCGAGTGTCCCTATTGGGTGGACGCGTGCCCCGTCGAGGGGATGGGGGGGAGGGGAGGCGGGGCCCGTGTCCGCAGATAGAATGCGCGAGCGCTGGTCTCCGTTCCCAGGAAAATGCGAAAATATGCGGTGCCGCTGTGGCCGTTGAAAACGCTTGAGAAATCCGCGCAAACGAAAAACACCCGGACTGAGCGGGTGTTTTTCTGGGAAGTCAGAGACTGATCGCCTGCAAGGGAAGGATCAGAGCACATTGAAGATGTTCATCAGGATGATGATGCTGATCGGAACGCCAAGTAGCCAAAGGAAGACGCTGCGCATGTCAAACTCCCAGTGCGTTGAATTCGGGAGTTAAACCCTTTTCGCAGACAAGAGTTCCGCGAGTTATTTCTCCGGTGCCGGGAAGAGCTTAATCGCCTCGGCAGAAAGCACGCCGCCGGTGATGTCGATGTTGGCGAAGGCGGTGGCGTTGGCGATCTGCTCGGCGGTGATATCGATCTGGCCGATGCGGGTGGCAAGCTCGGCGATGGAAGCGGCATACACGACGCGCGTTATCCCGCACCAGATGATCGCGCCCATGCACATCACGCACGGCTCGCCGGACGTATAGAGCGTCGTTCCTTTCAGCGCCGCGGGGCCGTGTGCATCCAGGAAGGCCCGGATGGCCACCATCTCGCCGTGTGCCGTCGGGTCGGCGTTGCGCTGGGTGCTGTTGAAGCCGCGGGCGAGCTCTCGGCCGCCCTGCACGATGACCGTGCCGAACGGGTAGTCGCCCTGCTTGGCGAGGTCGACGGCAAGCTCCATGAAACGCGTATCATCCGGCAGGATGGGAGATGGAATGGCACGCGCTTGCGCGTTCAGGCTAAGGGCCTGGGCGGCGATGAGTACGCCGCCCGTGCTGAGAAACGTCCGTCGGTCCATGGCTCAACCTCCGCCGCATTGCAGATGGCGGAGTTTAAGCGGAGGAAGTGAAAAATCAGCCTTGGACGCCGGCGACGAGGCCGTGCGCGGCGGACAGGGCCCCCGGTACCAGCTCGGCGACGAGCAGGCGGCGCGGATCGACCGGACCTGGCAGGGTGATCTGCCCTGCGGGGACGATCTCGAAGGCGAAGCGGCCGTAGTAGGGAGCGTCGCCGACGAGCAGCACGAGAGTTGCCCCGCCGGTCTTTGCGGCGGCCATCGCCTCGTTGATCAGGCGGCTGCCGAAGCCCTGGCTGGCGAAGTCAGGGTCTACGGCGACGGGGCCGAGCAGCACGGCTCCGGCTGTAGTGCCGATGGTGATGGGCGTCATGCGCACGGCGGCGATGAGCCGGTCGCCCAGCAGGATGGCGCGGCAGTAGCTGGAGATGGACGGCGTGCCCTCGCGGATCCGGTAGGCGGTCCGCGTGAAGCGCCCCGGTCCAAAGACCTTGGCGTGCAGGTTCGAGATCGCGGACAGGTCGGCCGGCGTCACGTGCCGGCTCACGAATTGGGGTGACATGGGCGGATGGGCTTTCGAGGCTAGCCTATCGACATCAGCCGACGGGCTCAGTTGCTGCAACGGCAAATCAGGCACGGGTGGCGCGCGCTTGCGTGCCGCCTCGTCGCAGGTCAGATCCTCGTAGCCGCCTCATCATGGGGCGCCGTTTAGCACGAGGCGGTTAATGGGTCCAGCGGGCGAAATATGCCGCGAATTCAGGCAGCGTCACCACATGGGTGTGCGCGGATTTCCGTGCAGGATCTCGCCGAGGCGGCGCGCTGTGCCGGGGTGTATATCGGAAGGCAGGTCTTGCGGCGCAAAGAGCCGATGCTCGGCTATCTCGTAGTTGGGCTGTGGCGTGCGCAGTTGTTGCCATTGGCGGGCGACGAACAGCGCCACGTGATCGCCAGGAAAGACCGGCTGGTTGGAATAAATGCCGAACAGCTCGGCGGGGCCGGTCAAGGTTACGCCTGCCTCCTCCTCGACCTCGCGGGTGAGTGCGTCGACGACCGTTTCTCCGCGCTCGACGCCGCCGCCGGGGAAGTGCCAGCCGGGGCGGTAAGTGTGACGAATGAGGAGGACGCGATTGTCGGCGTCCAGCAGCGCGGCCTGGGCGCCCAGGGTCAATCCGCGGGACAGTCGCCAGTAGCGCTGCAATACCCTGGTGAGGATTGTTTTCCTGGGCAAATGGACGAACCTCATTGCGCGACCATTCGCGCCCGCGTCAGGGTAATGGCATACACGAGATCGGACACGGCGCGTGGTAGTTTCCCCGCGAATTCTGCTCGAGGAGCATTAACACTGGCCACCCATTCGCGATGACCGAGACGATCACGCTCGCGCACGTATCGGATGTGCATCTTTCCCATGCTGGCGGGCTGCATTGGCGGCACCTCAATGCCAAGCGTGGGCTCGGCTATATCAACTGGCGCCGGCACCGCCTGCACACGCATACCCGCGCGGCGCTCGAACTCATCGTCGCCGACATGAAGGCGCACGCGCCTCAGCACATCGCAGTCACGGGTGATCTCATCAATCTGGGGCTGCCGGCGGAGTACGAGGAGGCGACTGCTTGGCTGCACGAGCTCGGGTTACCTTCCGACGTGACGGTCATTCCAGGCAACCACGACATCTACACGAAGCTGCATGGCGATCCGGGCGTCGAACGCTGGGCGGAGTACATGCGCGCGGATGCGTGGGGTGTTCAGTTGATGCGCTCTTCATCGGCAGCTTTTCCATTCGTGCGCCGGATCGGGCCGGTGGCGTTGATCGGCATGAATTCGGCGGTCGAGACACCGCCGTTCGTCGCTGCCGGCGAAGTCGGACAGCCGCAGCTTGAAGCTCTCGATGAGCTGCTGGTGAAGCTCGATGCCGAAGGCATGATCCGCGTCGTGCTCATTCATCACCCGCCACTGCCGGGACAGGCGCCGCCACGACGTGCGCTGCGTGATGCCGATCAGCTCTCGCGCATCCTGGAGAGGCGCGGCGCGGAACTCGTGCTGCATGGTCATAATCACGTCGACAGTCACATCGATCTTGCGCGCTTGCCGCAAGCCGACGGTGGAAGCGTGCCCGTCATCGGCGTGGCGTCAGGCTCGGCTGCGCGTGCGCGCAAGCACGAGCCCCTTGGACGTTACAACTTGCTGCGCATTGGGCACATCGACGGGCGCGTGAACATCGAATGTGTCACGCGAGGGCTGGATTCCGACGGTGAAAAAGTAGTGCAGGTGGGACGCAAGCTGCTGACGTAGATCCTCGAACATCGAGTTTGGCACAGAATTCGGCGCGCTTTGTTGTCGCACGAATAACAGGGAAATTGTCGCAATCGAGATCGCAATAGGGCCTTTGCACAAAGGCTGCCCAGTCATTGGCGCGGCCTTCGCTCCCTGCTCAAATCTATGGCGTTGATGCCACGCATCCCTGCCGACGTGCGCCCGACGCGCTTCTCCCCACACTTCATTCAACGTGACACTATATAGGCCTACGGGGACTAAGGCGGATGGAGCGCCCCCTTGTCAGGCGGGGCGGATGCAAGTGCGATTGTTCCGGCGAAATATCCGATTGAACCTTGCGCTGCAGGGCGGTGGTGCGCATGGCGCCTTCACCTGGGGTGTGCTCGACCGCCTGCTTGAGGATGACGAGCTCGATATCAATTGGGTTAGCGCGACGAGTGCGGGCGCTGTGAATGCCGTTGCGCTGGCGGCTGGCATGAGCGCGGGGGGAAAGTCGTCGGCTCGCGAAAAGCTGCGCGCAATCTGGGAAGCGGTGCACAAGGCTGGCGTCCCCGACCTCATGCGGTTCAATCCGTTTCTCTATGGACTGTCGCGGTCATCGCAGTTCTCGCAGATGGCGAGCTTGTGGTCGCCCTACGAATTCAATCCGCTCGGGTTCGATCCGCTGCGGCGCCTGCTCACCGAGAGCATCGATTTCGAGAAGCTGCGTAGCTCTTCGGTCATTGAGCTGCTGATTGCCGCGACGGAAGTCGCAAGCGGGCGCGCGCGCATCTTTCGTCGCAACGAGATCACGGTCGAAGCGGTGCTGGCGTCCGCGTGCCTGCCGACGCTGCACCATGCCGTGGAGATCGACGGCGTCGCCTATTGGGATGGCGGGTTTTCAGCCAACCCCGATATCAAGACGTTGGCGATGGAGAGCCCGGTGGAGGACACGCTCATCGTGCAGCTCAGCCCGATGGTGCGTCAGGGCAGCGTGCCGACGGGCGTGCGCGACATCGGGATGCACGTCAACCGCCTCGCGTTCAACGCGCCGCTGATACGCGAAGTCGAACTGATCGAGACGGTGCGGGAGTGCTGGCAGGGGCGGCTCGGTGGTCCGCGCGGGCGGTATGCGAAGCTGGCGACGCATCGGTTTCATTTGATCGAGGCGGGCCGCTACACCAGCTCGCTCAGTCCCGAGAGCACCATGAAGCCGGACTGGTCGATGCTGAACTACCTGTTCAGTGCTGGTCGCGACGAGGCCGACAAGTGGCTCGGACGCCACCGGCCGAGCATCGGGCGGCGTTCGACGGTCGATCTCAGGGCGCGGTTCCTGGAGCCGGAGCGTCCAGCGAAAGGTGCCGCTTCCGATGCCGGTGATGAACGGACCTCCGCGAAGGCGAAGGTAAGTGCTGGCGCCGATATTCCCGATTGAATATAACGCTCGACTGTGACGCGGGCGCCTGACTAACATGCGGTTGCGCCGTCGCTTTCGTCGACGGGCCGATGCCGCATGGCGGTCGGGATCCATCGTTGAGCGGAGACGAATATGTTGCGGTTTTTGCAGGCCAAGCTGTCACGTGCGCTCGGAGTTGGCTTGATCGCGCTGATGGTGTCGGCAACGGGGGCACTGCCGAGCGTTGCCGGAGAGGTGAAGGTCGCGGTGGCTGCGAACTTCACGGAGGCGGCGAAGGAGATCGGCGCGCTGTACGAGAAGGCGACCGGCGACAAGGCGGTGTTCAGCTTTGGCGCGACGGGGCAGCTCTACACGCAGATAAGCCAGGAGGCGCCGTTCGAGGTGTTCCTATCGGCCGATCAGAAGACGGCGAAGAAAGCCATCGCGGAAGGTCTCGCGACCGGGGACAGCTTCTTCACGTACGCCACTGGGAAGCTCGTTCTGTTCAGCAAGAACACCGGTCTCGTGAAGGGTGAGGAAACCCTGAAGGCGGGCAACTTCACCAAGATCGCCATCGCCAACCCCGATACGGCACCCTATGGCGCGGCGGCCGTCGAGGTGTTGAATGCGTTGGGCGTCTACGATGTGCTTGCTCCGAAGATCGTGCAGGGGAACAATATCGCGCAGACCTACCAGTTCGTGGATACCGAGAACGCCGAACTCGGGTTCGTGGCGCTGTCGCAGGTGGCTCTGAAGGAGGGTGGCTCCCGCTGGGTGGTGCCGGAAAAGCTGTATAAAGAGATTGCTCAGGATGCAGTTCTATTGAAACGCGGAGAGGGCAACCCGGCGGCCAAGGCCTTCCTGACCTTCCTGAAGGGTGCGGAAGCGCGGGCAGTCAAAGTTAAATACGGCTACGGCGTCGGCGCCGAGACGCAGGCGGGCGCCAAGGAACTCGTACCGGCACAATAAGCCGATGAATATGGAGCGCTGATGCCGGAGTTCGAGCACTTGTGGTCGCCGATCCGGCTCACGCTCGAGCTGGCAACGCTGACGACCATCCTCCTGCTCTGCATTGGGACGCCCATCGCCTGGTGGCTCGCGCGCTCGCGGGCGCCGTGGAAGGAGGCGGTGGCGGCGGTGGTGGCCCTGCCGCTCGTGCTGCCGCCGACGGTGCTCGGGTTCTACCTGCTGCTTCTGCTCGGCCCGAACGGTCCCGGCGGGGCGATCGGCAGCCTGGTGGGGTTGCGGTCGCTAGCCTTTACGTTCGAGGGGCTGGTGATCGGGTCGGTCATCTACTCGATGCCTTTCGTGGTGCAGCCCATTCGCAATGCGTTCGAAGCGTTCGGCGACCGGCCGTTAGAAGCGGCGGCGACGCTGCGTGCGTCGGATTGGGATGCGTTCTGGTCGGTCGCGGTGCCGCTCGCGCGGCCAGGGTTTCTCACTGGCGCGGTGCTGGGCTTTGCGCACACTGTCGGAGAGTTCGGCGTGGTACTGATGATCGGCGGCAATATTCCCGGCGAGACGAAGGTGCTGTCGGTTGCCATCTACGATTACGTGGAAACGCTGCAGTGGACGCAGGCGCATATCCTCGCGGGAGGGATGTTAGTGTTCTCGTTCGCGGTCATCCTGTCGGTGATGTTGCTTGAGAAGCGACTCGGGCGGGTGAGCCGATGAAGGCCGATCGAGCCGCCATAGAGGCGGAATTCAACGGCAGGCTCGGCACGTTCGCCGTGGATGTGTCCTTCAAGGCACCTGGGCATGGCGTAACGGCACTGTTCGGGCCGTCGGGCTGTGGCAAGACGACGGTTCTGCGGTGCATGGCCGGACTGACGCGGCTCGGCGGCAGGCTGCGCATCGATGGCGAGGTCTGGCAAGACGATGCCAGCGGGATGTTCCTCAAGACGTCTCAGCGCCGCATCGGCTACGTCTTCCAGGAGGCGAGCCTCTTTCCGCATTTGTCGGTACGAGACAATCTGCTCTACGGCGCGCGGCGGACAACTGACGGCGAGGGCGCGCTGTCGATCAGCGTCGAGGATACAGTGCAGATGCTCGGTATCGGGCATCTCATGGAGCGTGCGCCGGCGACACTGTCGGGCGGAGAGCGCCAGCGTGTCGCGATCGGACGCGCGTTGCTGTCGCGACCGCGCGTTCTGCTGATGGACGAGCCGCTGGCGGCGCTCGACCGGCTGACCAAGGAAGAAATCCTTCCCTATCTCGAAGCGCTGCGGGAGAACGTCTCGATCCCGATCTTCTATGTCAGCCATGACTTGGGCGAAGTCGAGCGCCTCGCCGATACGCTGGTGCTGATGGACAAGGGGCGGGTGCGGGCAATCGGGCCGCTGTCGGAGCTGGAAGCCGATCCGTCGTTGCCGCTCCTGCGCGCGCCGGAAGCAGCAGTGACGCTCGACGCGCGCATCCTCGACATCGACGAGCAGTATGGATTGACGACGCTCTCGATCACCGGCGGTACGCTGATCGTTCCGGGGCGCCGTGGCGAGAAGGGCAAGCGATGCCGCGTGCGCATCAGCGCCTCAGACGTCGCGTTTGTCCGCGGAGCTGTGGCGGAGACATCGGTTCTCAATCAGTTGCCGGTGCGGATCGTGATGATTGCGCCCTCGGACGCAGACGATGCGCAGATCAATCTCGTGGCGGAGATCGGCGGGGAAGGGCGGGGGGCGCGGATCGTCGGGCGCATTACGCGCAAGTCGAAGGACGTGCTGCGCTTGGAGACCGGCGACGTGGTCATGGCTCAGATCAAGAGCGTAGCACTGCTGACGTAGCCGTCTCACAAAGCAACCGGCGCTGCGGCCGACCTCCCGACTTCATCAGCGGATGAGCTTGGCGTAGCCCTGCGCCGTCGTTTCGTCGATCAGCCGCCTGTAGGCCTCGTAGTTCGCGTGCGTCGGCGTGATGTCGCCGAGCCCGCCGTCGAAGGTGTCGCGCTTGGCGTAGACGATGGGTGTGGCTACCGGTACGAGCATGGCGCCGTGCTTGTGGATCGTGGTGATGAGGCCGCGCATCTCGCCGAAGCGATCCACCTGCGATACGACGATCATGCGCATGGCGCCCTTGGTCAGCGACACGAGGTGGATGAACATCGACGACGATGGCACGTAGAGCCGCCCACGGTGCGAATAGGGCGCGTCGGGCCGGTCGCGCTCCTGAAAGAGCAGGCTCGGCCACTCGGGATCCCAGGTAACGTCGGTGCGATAGGCGACGATGCAATCGGAACGCGAGAACGAGGAGCGCAACGTCAGGTAGCTGCCGAGATAGTGATCGACCGCAGCGCGCGTGTAGGCGCCCATGTAGAGGGGCGCGACCTCGCCGCCGTTTTCGCCCTGCAACTCAGGGGGCGCGCCGGCCGCTACGGGACCGGGGCCGCCCCAGCCGAGCTTCAACTTGTCGAAATCCAGGCCCAGCACCATGCAGACGTCAAACAGGGTCTGATCGCGCACCGATCGCCCGCTGAGGAGGTTCTGGATGGTCTTCTCGTGGCAATCGGAAGCGTCCGCAAGTTGAGCCTGCGTAAGCTTTTTTTCGATCATGGCGGTCTTGATCTGGGCGAGGGCGTTGTCGCGCGCTGATCTCGACACGTTGGCCTTCATGGGTTGGGTCTGCCTAGGATTGGACGCGGTTGCGAACTCAATTTGCCGGAATTTACCGGCAATTCTCGGTCCACGGCAAACGGAACTACGCGCTAGCTGCGTTTCCCTGATGTTGGGGGTTGGGCGCCTCGTCTTTCCGACGGGGTGAGGGCAGTGTCGAGGTGGTTTTCGGTGTGGCGCGCGGTGGGCGCGTCGCCGTCTTAGGAGCTCAATGCCATGAAGGCCCCGAGCCAACATATCGAGTACGAGCATGCCGTCGGATCAGATCATCTGGCTGGCCCGTTCGCAGCAGTCGTGGTGGCCCTCGGTGGGGCTGCGGTGGTGGTAGGCGCCATGCTGCTGGTGGGCGTGCGCGATCTGAGCATTGCCCATTTGATACCGGACTTTGCGACGCTGCAGTCGCTCATTATCGGCTGACGCCGCCGCAGCTCTTGGCTAGCGGCGGCGCGCGGACGGCGGACCTCAGAAGTGCGCGGTCAGCGATGTGTAAAAGGTGCGACCTGGTGCTGGCTGTTGAACCAGACTGAGGGGGTCCACGTAGTAGACATCCGTCAGGTTGTTCACGTGCAGCTCGGCGGTGAGGCTCTCGCTGATTTTGTATTCCGCGAACGTGTCGATCAGCATGAATGGCTCCCAGTTCGTCAGTGCGATGAATTGGGACAATCCCGCCGCCGTGACTTCGCCGTGTCCTGCGGCTCGCGCGCCGACGTAGCTCACGCGACCGCCGACTGTCAGCGCTTCGTTGAAGAGCTTGTGCGACAGGGTTAGGTCAACCGTGTACTTCGGTGGCACCTGGTTGGTGGCATAGTCGGCGTAGAGCGTTCTCGTCCCGCAAGTGCCGGCCGTTTTGCAGAACGTAACGTCGGTGTAGTAGTTCGCAGCAAGATCTGCGGTGAAGCCGCCGACGGTATAGCGACCCGAAAACTCCCAGCCCGAAAAGTGCGCCTCGTCGATGTTGTAAACGAGCATAGTGTTGGCGGTGTAGCCGTTGATGGTCAGCGTCGTGAACTGGCGCGCAATGTAATCGTTCACGGTCCAGTCGAAGTAGCCGATCTTGACCATGCCTTTGTCGTCCCGCAACAAGAGGTCATCGGCAATGAGATTGGCACCGATTTCCCAATTGTTCGACCGCTCGGCCTTCAGATCGGCGTTGAACATCGTGCTGAAGCCGGTGATCGTTTCCATGATGCTCGGCGATCGCAGCGCGCTCGAGTAGTTGACGTAGAGCTGAGCACCGTTGATTGGCACAAGCGTCACGCCGACGGACGGGCTGAAGCCGCCACCGGTAACGGATTGTCCGTGAGCATCATCCACCGGTTGATCCTTCGGCTCACTCCGGTCGGTCGCGGAATAGTGCTGATAACGCAGACCACTGTTGAGGGTCAGCCAGCTCGTCGCATTCCAGCTGAGCTTGCCGTAGCCAGCCGCTTCCTCTCGCTTTCCGTCTCTCAGAGAGGTCAGGTCGACAAGATTGGTGTAAGCGCTCGGTTCAGTATCCTCGTTCTTGTACGAGGCGCCGTAGTCGTATTTGAAGGCGCCGATGCTCGTGTGAAACTTCGACACGTTCGAAACATCTGCTCCCCATATCTGGGTATTCGAGCCGACGCGGAAATCGTCCGGCAGCCCGTACATGGCCGGCGTCGAGCCCCAGTTCTTTATCCGGATCGGATTGCGTTGCTCGAGCTGAGTGCGCCAAAGGTTTGCTTTGAGATTGACGAGGGGATCGCCAGCGGGATTCCAGCGATACTGCAGCGTATCGGAGTCGAGATTTATGCCGGTGGTCTGGGCTTGCTGCGTGGCCTGGCTCACGTTCGTAGCAAAGGCTGATGCAATCTGGTCGCCAGCCTCGCTGCGGTAGCCGTTATGTATGAGCTTCAGGCTCTGGCCCTCGCTCAAATGCAGGGTGCCTTTCAGGAGCCACGACTTGGTGTCGAGCTGCGTGTTGAGCACTTCCTCGCCGGCGCGATAGTTCGTGAGTCCGCCATTGATCATGTAGTCGCGGTAAATGAACGGGCAGCTGCCGTCTGGGTAGCAGAATGGCCGCGGACCGGTGCTCACCGGCTCTGCCGATCGACCATCCGTGCCAGCGAAATAGTTGCCCTGCTTGCGGCGCGCGAAAGCGGCCAGCAGATCGACATAGTCGTTCTTGGCCGCACCGACGACGCTGCCAGAGCGCTGCGTGGGGTCGAGAAAATCCGGACGGTCCATTCCCGTGCTCGATTGCGTTACGGTCGGATAGCCAGAGGTGGGGTCGTCCCAGCCGATGTTGTTGCGGATTGCGTAGCCGGCCTTGGAGCCCGGCTCAGGCGTGGCAGTGTTGCCGCCGAGGCCACCCTTGGCACGGAAACCAAACGTGTTGCCCGGCTTCACGATATCCTTCGCATCGAGCGTGCGCATCGCTACAGTGCCGGCGATTCCGGAAGACGCTGCGTCGGAGCCTTTGGTGATATCGATGCCTGCCAGCAGATCGGGATCGACAAAGCTCCGGTTCGAGATGCCCTGATAGCCCTGTGAAACGGTTACCTGGTTTTCGGTGTCGTCGACCTTCACCGATACGCGGCCGAGGCCCTGCATTCCGCGAACATTGACGTCGATCGAGCCAGCACCGTTGCGCGCTTGGCCCGACATCACGCCAGGCGTGCCGCGGAACATGTCGGCGGGGCTCGATCCGCGGAAGCGCTCGATCGTTTCGCCCGCGACGTAGGAGGTTGGTGCAGCGGTGCTGTACGGAGCCGTTGTTGGATCCGCGTTGGCAATTGCACCGCTCGGTTTTGCTGGAACTGCCTGCATTGCGCTTGCGGCGCCCGTGCCTGAGGAAGGCCGCGCCTTCGCAGTCTTTCTATTCTTTTTCTTTTGGTCCGCATCCACCTCGAGTGGCGGTAGCGCCGTCGCACCTGTCGTTTCGCCTTTAGCGGATGGCGGCGCTGCTGGCGGCAGCGGCTGTTCGACCACGGGGGTGACGGACAGTTCCGGAGATGATGGGCTTTGCGCCCGTGCTTCGCCGGTTTGAGTGGTGAGCAAACATACTGCAACGCCCGCGGCGGCTGCCGCGGCAACTAACTTCGACATCGAGTCCCCCAATTACGCGATACAAGCTGGCTGGGAGTCGATTGCGATTAGCGCTCGTCCACTTGCTGGCAAACGGCGCCGATCAGCGCCGGCAGCACGATCCTATAGTATACTTATAGAGTCAAGATTGTGTCTTGGCCGCAGTTGGAACTCAGTGCGACGACTAACTGCAGATAGAAAAAAGGCGGAGGGTGCATCGAAGCGCCCGCCGCCTTTTTTTGGATCGGTCCGCTGCCTCAGTTGGAGGCGAGGCGCTCGACCATCACGGGAGCAACGCCCGCAGACTTCATGCCGATCACGCCAGCCGCGGCGCTCGACAGGTCGATGATGCGGCCGCGAATGAACGGGCCACGGTCGTTGATGGTCACGACGACCGACTTGCCGTTGCGCTTGTTGGTTACGCGCACCTTGGTGCCGAACGGCAGCGAGCGATGGGCTGCCGTCAGGGCATTCGGGTTGAACCGCTTGCCGGAAGCCGTCATCTGGCCCTGCCAATAATAGGAAGCCATACCCGCCTGCGAGGACGTGGTGCGGTAGTTCTTCTCGATCTCGACCTTGCGGACGGCGATCTCTGGCTTCTTGTCGATAGAGGGAGCCTTGTTGGCATCGCTCGGGGCGATGGCGGCCTGCTGCTGCGGCTTGTCGGCCTTTGGCGCGCTCTTCGGAGCCTCGACCTTGGCTTCGGCCTGCTTGCGCTCCGGCAGGGCAACGTTGGCTTGAACGTTCTTCGCCTTCACCGTCTCGTGCTTGGCGACGCGCGGCGTCTTGCGCTTCGTGCTGGCCTGGCGACGCTGCTTGCGCTCACCGGTGTACTCGTAGGAACGATAGCTTTTGGCTGTCGGTGCGCCGCCGCAAGCAAATGCCGGGCTCATGCACTCCCAGGGTGCGTTCTCGGCGTTCGCCGGAGCGAGCGTCACGAGGCCAAAGGCGGCAGCCGCCATGGCGGAAAGAAGGTAGTTCCGCATTTCATACTCCTCATTGCCGGCGGCGGGCTCGGGACAGCGGCGATCCCCAAACCAGCGTGTCGCGTCAGGACCGCTGGAGGCGCACTCGTTTGATGGCGCGCTGCTTGGTGGGTGGGATCGTCTCGTGTCGACGTCCGGAGCCGAACACCAGAACCCGTTCAGCCGCCGAAAAATGGAATGGGGTGTCCCCCCGTCCTGGTGCGCGCTAGGGATCACCGGTAATTGTGGCGGTCAATGCTTCAAATTGAGAGACACTTACGCAACATTTTAAGGAATGCAGGCGCGTTAATGGGTTAGGTGCATTTGCAGGTGCCTTGGGCGCGACGGCAGGTCGCAGCCCTGCGCAGCAATTCGTTGATGCGCGAAAGCGGCGCGCGTAAAGAAGACGTGGGGCATGACGGGCCGCCCCGTCAGACTTTTCAGTCCAAGCGCCGTCTCCAACGCCTTTGGAGGCACGCTATGCATACTTCGAGCGAAAAGCGCGGGCCCGCAGCCAATCCCAATATGCCGACGTTCGGCGAACTCGTTGCGGTGTTCGGCCGGATCGGACTGTTCTCATTCGGCGGGCCGGCGGCGCAGATTGCACTGATGCATCGCGAGCTCGTCGACGAGCGTCGCTGGCTCGACGAGAAACGGTTTTTGTCCGCGTTGAGTTTCTGCATGCTGTTGCCCGGTCCGGAGGCGATGCAGCTCGCGACGTATTCCGGATGGCGGTTGCACGGCGTGCGGGGCGGGCTCGCGGCGGGGCTGCTGTTCGTCGCGCCGGGGGCCCTGCTCGTCCTGGCTCTATCGGTCCTTTATGGTGCTTACGGCAATACGCCAACGGTGGCCGCGCTGTTCGTGGGCGTGAAGGCTGCCGTTCTCGCGATCGTGCTCGAAGCGCTGATGCGAGTGGCGCGGCGGGCGCTGAAGGGCCGGCTCGACTGGGTGACGGCCATCGTGGCATTCGTCGCCATCTTCTTTCTCAATCTGCCGTTTCCCCTCGTGATCATCGGAGCGGCGGTGGCCGGGTACTTTCTGCGTGCTGCAGAGCCCCCCGGCGCTGCTACGCCCGCGCCC
>CAZBPM010000031.1:27499-32721 GCA_964493785.1 uncultured Hyphomicrobium sp.
CGTTCGGGATCTGGCTGGCTCTGTGGCTGGTGCCGCTGCTGCTCGTCGTGCTCGCCTTCGGTCAGCAGCATGTGCTGTCGCAGCTCGCGTGGTTTTTCTCCAAGCTTGCCGTTGTGACGTTCGGTGGCGCTTATGCCGTGCTGGCCTACATGGCCCAGCAGGTGGTGAGCGGATACGGGTGGCTGACGCCGGGCGAAATGCTGGATGGGCTCGGCCTGGCGGAGACGACTAACGGACCGCTCATTCTCGTCACGGAATTCGTCGGCTACATTGCGGGCTTGAGAGCTGGCGGCGTGGGCATCGGGTTGCTCGGTGCGCTGGTGACGCTGTGGGCGACCTTTGCGCCGTGCTTCCTGTGGATCTTCGTCGGCGCGCCGTACATCGAGCGCCTTACCCATGCGCCGAGGTTGGCCGCGGCGCTGCAGGCGGTGACGGCGGCGGTGGTCGGCGTGATCGCCAACCTGTCAGTCTGGTTTGCGCTGCATGTCCTCTTTGCAAGGATCGACGAGGTGCACTACGGCCCGGTGCGTTTGTTCGTTCCGCACATCAATTCGCTGGACTTGGTCTCGCTGGTCCTCGCGGCGGTCGCGATGGTGCTGGTATTCGGACTGCGCTGGAGCATCACGACTACGCTCGCCGCGTGCGGCGGCGCGGCACTCGCATGGTCGTGGCTGGTTGCGGTTTAGAGCCAACCCTTGCGTCGGAAGTAGACGATCGGACCAATAGCGAAGATTGCCATGAGGAGCAGCGCCAAGGGATAGCCGAAAGTCCATTCCAGCTCCGGCATGTGCTTGAAGTTCATGCCGTAAACGGATGCGACGAGGGTCGGCGGGAGCAGCACGACGGCCATGACCGAGAACAGCTTGATGATCTGGTTCTGCTCGATGGAGATCATGCCGAGCGTCGCATCGAGAATGAAGCCGATGCGCTGGGACAGATACTTGGTGTGCTCCATCAGCGAGTTGATGTCGCGCTGGCAGGCCTTGATGCGCTGGCGCGTGCGCGGATCGTCGCCACGATCCTTGGTCGCCTGCATCAGGTAGTGCAGGAGCCGATCGACGGACGAGGCGCTGTCCTCGGCGCGGGCGGTGATATCGCCGGCCTTACCGATACGCTTCAGCATCACATCGAGCCGACGATCGCGCGTGTGCTGGCCGCCGCGCAGGTCGAAGACAGCCTGCGCCAGTCGCTCGACCTCATCCTGGATGCGTTCGATAAGGTCGGCCATGCGGTGAACGATGGCGTCGATCAGGCCGACGAAAATGGTCGCGCCCGTCGTGCATGGGGCGTCGCCCTTTTCGACGCGTTGGAGATAGAGCGGGAATGCCTTCGGCTCGGCATAGCGGACGGTGACGAGGCGGTCGCCCGCGAGAATGAAGGTGACTGGCGACATCTTGGGGATGGAAGCCTCGATGTCGTAGACGACCGAAGCAGTCATAAAGTAGGCGCCGCGCTCCTGGTAGAAGCGGTTCGATGGCTCGATCTCGCGCATCTCCGCCCGGCTCGGGATATCGATCTGCAACGCATCCTCGACGAACTTGTCTTCGTCGGGTGTGGGCTGCAGCAGGTCGATCCAGACGCAATTGCCGGTCAACGGCAAGCTTGTGTCGTGGGTCGTCAGAGCTTTGCTGTTCGATTCGTAGATCGTCATCATGCGCTTTGGCTCCGGCGCAAGCGGCTGAACTTCCGCGCGGCTTCGTACGCCGGACGTGCCTCCGCGGCAAGGGCCCCCCCTGGGACGCCCGTCACGCGTGACTTATGACGCGGCGCTCGGGAAGGGGTGAGGCGGGGGGCGGCTCCTGGGTTTCGATACGCAGGCGCTGCATTTGGATGGTGCCGCCCTCTTGCTTCAGTTCGGCGGTCACGCGGGCCTTACCGCCCGCGAATTTCGCTACGAACGAAACGGTGACCGCTCGACCGGCGAGTGCGGCGAGGCGATCGGCGAGGAAGGCGGTAGATATCCGTTCGTCGGCGGGAGGGCGGGACCAGCGGGGCTGGAAATCGATGGCGTCGGCACTGAGCAAGGCGCCGAGCTGCTTCAACCCGGCGATATCGGCGTCGAGGATACTCGACAGCTCCGCCCGCGCCTCAGCGGTGTAGAGGTGTTCGACGGCCGAAAACTTCCAGGAGCGCGATAATTCGCGCGTGACGTCGATGGCGTGGCTTTCGTAGTCGGCCCGTCGATCGTCGATGCCGAGCGCCACATTGACGAGGAAGCTGGCGCTGAAAAGAACCAGCGCCATGAAGATCACGCCGAGGGCGGAGAAGAAGTTGCGCAGCATCGCTTTGGCCCGACTATGCGGGGCGCGCCTGTCGCGCCAACGCACGTCGGCATCGTATCGCACGGCGTGGCGACGAAAACTGTTTCCAACGGCACAAGTGCGCCGGCCGGATCAACCGACGAGGCGGGGATCCTCGCTGTCGTGTGCGTGACCGACAGCGGTGAGCAGTGCCTTGTCGACCTGGTGCGGGTCGAGGATCACCTTGCCGTCATGAACGCGGTGAATGGCTGAGCGCGCCACCGGAAACTCGCCGGCGTTCTCGACGTATACGATGATGTACTGGGCAGCGGTTTCGCGCACGGCGCCGATGCCTTCCTTGCCTTCGGCGAGGAACACCATGAAACCCGTCTCGATAGGCTCGCTCATCGTTGGTCCTTTCCGCTTGGGGGTCGACGCGGGGGCAGTATCTCCCGTTCGCCGGTAAAGAGCGAGATGGGATCGGGATGTTACCAGCATAACCGTTCTCGCGAGTTAAAGGTTTCTTTCCCGGAGTTCGCTCACGCGCAGTCGAAATCTTCGGTTCTCCGGCTAAGCTGGGCGGCTATAACAACGGCCGGGGCGCGATTGGGAGATGCACATGAGGGTTCGCCAATACCTGGCTTTGACCGCCTGCATGACGGCGATGTCCGTCGCCTGCTGGGCAGGTGCGGGATTGGATCAGCTCGCTAAGGGGATCGTCGATACGACGCAGGCGACCGATCACACTTCCTTCGTCAATGAAAACTTCGCGAAGGACCTCGCAGAGAAGCTGGCCAAGCCGGGGGTGCTGGACGACTCGGAAGACGGCATCGATTTCGACATCTTCACCTACTCGCAGGACCCCGATTTCGAAGCGATGGGCAAGTCGATCAAGAGTGAGGTCAAGCAGACCGGCGACGCCAGCGCCGTCATCAAGATCTCATTCAAGCAGTCCGACGAGGACGTCGTCATCGACTATCGCTTGAAGAAGTTGGACGGACGCTGGCTGATCGACGACGTCGTCTATCTGGACGAGACGTCTCTGCGGTCGGAGCTGGGGCTGAAGTAATCGATCGCGCGAGGGCGGAACTACTCCGCGGCTTGCTGGCCGGTGTGGCCGAGCTTGACGTTGAGCTTGTTGATGAGGTCGGCGGCGGCTTCGGGAATGTTGGTGCCGGGACCGAACACTGCGGCAGCTCCGGCCTCGTACAGAGCTGGATAGTCCGATGGAGGGATGACGCCGCCGACGACGACCATGATGTCGTCGCGGCCTTCCTTGCCGAGCGCTTCCTTAAGGTCAGGCACCAGCGTCAAATGGCCGGCGGCGAGCGAAGATACGCCGATGATGTGCACGTCGTTCTCGACTGCCTGGCGCGCGGCTTCGTCCGGCGTTGCGAACAGGGGGCCAATGTCGACGTCGAAGCCGAGGTCGGCGAAGGCCGACGCGATCACCTTCTGGCCGCGGTCGTGGCCGTCCTGGCCCATCTTGGCGATCAGGATACGCGGACGGCGGCCTTCGTTCTTGTCGAAGGCCTCGACGAGCTGCAGCACCTTGGTGACGTTCGTGTTCATCGCTCCGGCCTCCGACCGGTAGACGCCGGATATGGCGCGGATCTCGGCGCGGTGGCGGCCGTATACCTTTTCCATCGCATCGGAAATCTCGCCGACGCTGGCCTTGGCGCGCGCAGCCTTGACTGCAAGATCGAGCAGATTGCCGTTGCCGCGGGCGCCCTCCGTCAGGGCATCGAGGGCCGCCTGCGTCGCCTGCTCGTCGCGCTCGCCGCGCAGACGCTGGAGCTTGGCGATCTGCTGCTCGCGCACGGATTTGTTGTCGACCTTCAGGATGTCGATCGTCGCTTCGTCGTCGACGCGATACTTGTTCACGCCGACGATCGTCTGGCGGCCGCTATCGATGCGTGCCTGGGTGCGGGCGGCGGCTTCCTCGATGCGCATCTTCGGGATGCCGGCCGCGATTGCCTTGGCCATGCCGCCGAGGCGCTCGACTTCCTCGATGTGCTTGAGGGCCTTCTGGGCCAGCTCATAGGTGAGCCGCTCGATGTAATAGCTGCCGCCCCACGGGTCGATGACGCGGCAGGTGCCGGTCTCCTGCTGCAGGAGGAGCTGCGTGTTGCGGGCGATGCGGGCAGAGAAGTCGGTCGGAAGCGCGATGGCCTCATCGAGCGCGTTGGTGTGCAGGGACTGCGTGTGGCCCTGAGTGGCGGCCATGGCCTCGATGCAGGTGCGGGTGACGTTGTTGAAGACGTCCTGGGCGGTGAGTGACCAGCCAGAGGTCTGGGAGTGCGTGCGCAGCGAGATGGAGCGGTCGTTGGCGTTGAACTCTTCGCGCAGGAGCTTGGCCCACAGAAGACGCGCGGCGCGCATCTTCGCGATCTCCATGTAGAAGTTCATGCCGATCGCCCAGAAGAACGACAGACGTGGGGCGAAGGCGTCGATGTCGAGGCCGGCGGCGACGCCGGCACGGGCGTATTCGATGCCGTCGGCCAGGGTGTAGCCGAGCTCGAGGTCGGCGGTCGCTCCGGCCTCCTGCATGTGATAGCCGGAGATCGAAATCGAGTTGAACTTCGGCATGTGCTTCGACGTGTAGCCGAAGATGTCCGAAATGATGCGCATCGAAGGGTCGGGCGGATAGATGTAGGTGTTCCGCACCATGAACTCTTTGAGGATGTCGTTCTGGATCGTGCCCGAGAGCTTCTCGGGAGGAACGCCCTGCTCCTCGCCGGCGACGATGAACAGTGCGAGCACCGGAAGGACGGCGCCGTTCATGGTCATGGAGACCGACATCTGTTCCAGCGGGATGCCCGAGAACAGCGTGCGCATGTCGTAGATGGAATCGATGGCGACGCCCGCCATGCCGACGTCGCCGCGGACGCGAGGGTGATCGCTGTCGTAGCCGCGGTGGGTTGCGAGGTCGAAGGCGACCGAGAGGCCCTTCTGGCCGGCGCGGATGTTGCGGCGGTAGAA
>CAZBPM010000031.1:32731-43298 GCA_964493785.1 uncultured Hyphomicrobium sp.
TAGAAGGCGTTGGAGTCCTCGGCGGTGGAGAAGCCGGCGTACTGGCGCACCGTCCAGGGCTGGAGGGCGTACATCGCCGGATAAGGGCCGCGCAGGTAGGGCGGGACGCCCGGGAAGGTGTCGAGGAAGTCGAGGCCGGCGACGTCGGCAGCGGAGTAAACGGGCTTGATGCCGATGCCCTCGGGCGCCTCCCAGGCAATGGAGTCGGTCGCGGTGGCGGGGGTGCCCTGCCGGCCGCTATCGAGGGCAATCTTCGTGAAATCGGGAAGCCCGGTCATGCCTCGCCTTGCACCTTTCTGGCTGAGTAAGTGTCTGGTTGACGCTCGTTAGCACGAAGATAGCAGACCTGCATCGCCCCGCGCCGGGGCGGAGCGTCGCCGCGACGGCGCCAGTTTGCTAAATTTTGGCTCTGAGGCCAATGGCTTTGAGGGTTTGTCACGCAATGCCGCAGCCGGGGAGGAGGGGCAGCAGGGACTTTCGTGGCCTCAAGAGGCTTCAGCGACGCTTCGCAAGAAGGTCTGCCAGCCCTCGGTGTCGTGATGCTGGTGCAGCTCGCTGGCCTTGCCGCCAGTGAAGCGCCAGTCATGGAGGAGCCGGGTCTCTATGACCTTGCCGGATTTCCTGTGGCGGAACGAGACGTCCAGTTGGGCGGAAGCCAGGTCCTGGTCGTCGACAACGATGAGGGAGGGCTCGAAATTGAGGATGTCGAAGTCTTCAAAAAACTTATGGACCATGAGGGTAAGCTCGGCACGACTGCGCGGCCGCATGGGGTCGATCGGGTCGTCTGGCAGGTCAGATTTGAACTGGAAATCGTCGCTCAAAACTGCGACGGCTTCGGCAAGCCTCTTCTCCCGGTAGCATCGGTAAATGTCCCGTAGCAGTGCTGCTCTGTCCATTACATCGGTGCGTGACACACGGCAGTGCGACCGGGCGCGTCACCAACACCCTCCCCGATAAATATGGTGATTGCAATAATCGGCCCCCAGGCAGCTACGCACGCGCGGCGGCGCACCGGTTGGCCGATAATCAGTGTACCATCGCTTTGTACTGCACCATTCCATGAACGATGGCCAGTAGAAAACATCTATAATCGTCTATCAGTGGTACGAATACGCGCAATTTTGCTGCCTAATTTGATCTCGATTAAGACCTGGGGCGGGGAATTCTGGGGGAACAATGACCACTGAGAAGAATGAGGGGAGATCGTCCGGCGCCTTGGGTGCGATTGCCCGTCGTGTTCTCAGCGAAACGAAGAAGAACTGGCGGCTTCTCGTCGGCGCGGCGCTGGGCATCGCACTGGTGTCGTCCGCAATAGAATTGAGCGACAAGCAGGGCCGTTTTGATATCCCGGCGGGCTACGCGGTTCGCATGACGTGCGAAGCCGATCCTGAGTCGCATCTTTGGAATGGTGGCTGCGAGAGGATTGCAGCGGACATTGCGCGGACGGAGAAGCCGACGCTTCTCGAGCTCTATCGAGCGTTTGTCGTCGTGCATCACCAGCGTATTCCCTCGGCGGCAACCGAGCGCCAGTTCGCTCATGTTCCGTGTGCGGCGGATTTCGACATCGACGCGGCTCTGCGGGGGACGCGATACGTATTCATTCCGCTGCGGCGCCATTTTGCGGGGGTGTGCACTTCGGCCGAGGCGCAAGCGGTCATGGCCGAGCTCGACGAGCGCGACCGGGCACTCCTTGCCATCGAGCGTGAAGGGCTCAGTCATGCAGCGCTCTATGCCGGCGCGCTCGCCAATCTGACGGAGCCGCTCGTCATATTTGGAGCCGCTGTCATCGCTGCGGCTCTCTTCATCTTATAAGGCTTTGTGAAAGCGCAGTATTTCAGCGGATTATTTTCCGGCGTGGGTGCGTCCTGGCGGTCATTGTGCGGGGCGGCCGGAATCGACTAAGTTAGCGCTGCATAGGGGTGCCACATGCAACTGAACACAGCGTTTGCTGCCATTGGATTGGCCGTTTCGGCAATCGTTTACGCATCTGCGCCTGCATCAGCAGGCTGGTTCGGACGTGATCGCGATCCAGACGCGCCGGATCGCTACCCATATGTGTTCGAGCCGCCGCGGTACTACCCCTATTACAACTCCGGTGACTGGCGGCCGGCTGCTGAGATGCGTCGTCCGCGGCCTTACTACATTCAGCCGCAGTACTATCCTGCTTGGGGCTACCCCATCGGCTGCACCGATGACTGCGAGGGCGCGCCGCTCAAGTAAGCTGGCTCGCGACTGTCTTTCTCGACTTGAAATGAATTGAGCCGCCCAGGCGTTGACCGGGACGGCTCTAATCGTTTTGTCCGTAACCGCAAATTGCGCGATTTACTTCACGCCGAGAAGCTCGACCTCGAACAGCAGCGTTGCATTCGGCGGAATGGCGCCGCCGGCACCACGCGCGCCATAGCCCATATTAGGCGGAATGATCAGGGTGCGTTTGCCGCCAACCTTCATGCCGGCAACGCCTTCGTCCCAGCCCTTGATGACCTGGCCTTGGCCAAGCTTGAACGCGAACGGCTCGCCGCGGTCGAGCGAGGAGTCGAACTTCGAGCCCTTGACGCCGTTCTCATACAGCCAGCCCGTGTAGTGCATGATGCAGGTATTGCCGGACTTGGCAGTGGCGCCGCTGCCGACTTTGTCGTCAGCGAGTATCAGGCCGGAGTCAGTCACCGTGGGGGCTCCTTGCGCGAGGGCGTTGGTTGGGGCGGCACCGATCGATGCGCCGAGGGAAGCAGCAAGCGCGAGGGCCACAACGACACCCCGGCGCGAAAAAGCGGCCATGCATATCCTCCGATGATTTTTTCGAGTTGCGCTGGCGCGCTACTTCACGCGCCGCTGGCAGTCGAGCCATTTAGCGACGACCGTGCGGTCGTGGAACTGAATGGCGCCGCAGTTCTGGCAGACGACCATCAGCACGTCTACTGGCGCGGCTGCCGTGGGCAGGCTGGTTGCCGGAGCGGCGCGGTAGCAGGTGATCGACTGGACATCGAGGTCGCACTGAGACCGGAAGCGTCCGCATGCCGGACAGGCGGTAATGTGCTTGCCGAAAAGGAAGCGCTCGATGTCGGCTTTCGATATCTCGCGGGTGCAGGTTTCAGCCATTGCGTCGACCTTGGTTATGTCCTGCGGGCAGCGTAGGCGTCCGTTTGGTCAGTGGCAAGACAAAGCGTCGCACCACAGCTGGCGTTGGTGTCCCCTCGTGGCCCGCCAGATCTCGGGGACGACGAAGCCAAGGAAGCGTACGGAAGACTGCCGGCAACGTCGTTGTGCTGCATCAAGCTCGGCATGGCGGGGCTGGCGGAACGCTTGCGTACGCAAGCGCGCTTAACGGTGCGCGTGGGAAGATCACCGCGATCACGACTTCAGCAACGGAACACACGCGAGGAGCAAATGGACCGGATCGTGCGGGTTGCCATTGCGCTGCTTTTTATGACCGGCGCCGCCTTAGCGCTGATGCCGCCGGAGGTTTACCGCAAGGCGCGCGCTGAAGCCGCCTATCATGTTCAGATCGCGATTACGAAGGTCGACGCGCCGCGCCAGGGTCCGGGCGGGTGCCTTGTCGAAGGGCAAGTGGTGAAGATCTTCAAGGATGCCGACGACGCGCTGAAGATGGATCAAATCGTCGGCTTTCCCGTCGCGTGCCATCGCCGAGGGGAGTCGGTACCGATCGGTGGTACGATCTGGCTCGATACCGATCAGCTCGAGAAGGCCGAGTACATCGAGGTCTACCTCAATCGGGATGCCGATGGCTTTACCCCGGCGCTGTGGAATTACCAGATTATTCCCAAGCCGTCGGACGAGCCGCTTATGCCCGTCGAATAACGTTCTGAGCCGTTCCGCAGCCCATATTTCAGGCAAGCGCCAATTTTATTTGTTCGGCTGAGAACCAAATGCACGGGTGCGGATTTATATGCCGCGCACCGGCCGTCGATAGGTTCGGGCGAAGAGGAGTGCCCGAATGTTGGAGCCACAATCTGTTCTCGCCTGGATCGTCATCGGCGCCATTGCCGGTTGGCTGGCCGGCCTGCTGATCAAGGGTTATGGCTTCGGCCTGATCGGAAACATTGTCGTCGGAATCCTCGGCGCCGGGATAGCCGGACTGCTCGCTCCGGCGCTTGGCCTTTATACCCAGTCATTCGGCGGCAACATCGTTGCGGCGCTGCTCGGCGCGCTGCTGCTTTTGTTGCTCGTGGGTCTTGTCCGCCGCGCGTAGTTCAGGGGCCGAAACGCAATGAAGCTGTTTGCCTGCCAGAGCTGTGGCAATCCACTCTATTTCGAGAACACGCGCTGCGAGCGCTGCCACCATCTCACCGGCTTCGTGCCGGACCTGGAGATCATGAGCGCCGTCGAGCCTGACGGCGACAAGTGGATCGCACTCGCCGATCCCGACAATCGATACCGGTTCTGCGCCAACTGGGAGATCCACGCCTGTAACTGGATGGTGCGCTCGGATGCCGGCACGCCGCTGTGCCGCGCCTGCCAGCACAATCGCACGATCCCGGATATCGCCGATCCTTCGCGCCATGCGCTTTGGACGCGCGTCGAAGAGGCAAAGCGCAGGCTCGTCTATACGCTGATCAAGCTGAAGTTGCCGCTGCCGTCGACGGCTAGTGGGGAGCAGTCGCCGCTTGTGTTCGATTTCCTGGCCGATGCTCCTGAGAGAAAGGTCATGACGGGCCATGAGGACGGCATCATCACCATCTCTCTGCAGGAAGCCGACGACGTTGTGCGTGAGCAGCTGCGCACAACGCTGCATGAGCCCTACCGGACGCTGCTCGGTCATTTCAGACACGAGGTCGGACATTTCTACTGGGACCGCCTCGTGCGCGACGGCGGCGAGTTAGAAAGCTTCCGTGCCGTCTTTGGCGATGAGAGCGAAGACTACGCGACTGCCCTTCAGCGCTACTACGACAACGGGCCGGCTCCGAACTGGCAACAGAATTACGTCTCCGCGTACGCCACGATGCACCCTTGGGAGGACTTCGCCGAGACGTGGGCGCACTATCTGCACATCGTCGATACGCTTGAGATGGCGTACGCCTTCAACCTGTCCGTCAATCCGCGCATCGAGGAAGCGCCGAGCGCGACGGTCGATCGCAATCCCTATCGCGCGCCTGATGTAGCGACGCTCATGGAAGCCTGGCTGCCGATCACGTTTGCCGTCAACAGCCTCAATCGAAGCATGGGGCAGCCTGATCTTTATCCGTTCGTCATCTCGCTGCCGGCGCAAGCCAAGCTGCAGTACGTGCAGGATCTCATCCGCGGCAATCTGCGAAAGCCGATCGTGGAGGAGCCGAAACGTAGCGAGCCGAAAAGCTTGTGGCGGCTGATCGGTATGGGTGCGCACGGCTAGGATGCTAAAGTCGCAATACCGAACCTGATTGCCAGTTGACCAGGATGATGGGTTCTGGGGCCGGCAGGGCTGACGCGGTGCGCGTGACGCTCGCGCACGCATCTTCCGTTCCGTTCAGGATGAGATTCACGGTCTCGACAAATGCGCCGGCCTTATCGGGCGATAGCACGATACCCGCGTTCAACTCTGGGCCGAAGCCGCGCACGCGCGCGACCGGACGCGGCGATGAGAAGGTACCGCTCACGACCCGATCGAATGACGGGAGCAGCTGCGCAAGAGCGCGCGTAGCGTCGTCGAAAGGCATCCGAATATCAGCAAGCGTGCGAGGCGGCTGGGGGTGACGATAGACGTCGGTCCAGCCGTAACCGTGCGGCTCGCGATGAGCTGCACTGAACGCGGCGATGCGGGAAAATTCGTCCTCGCACCATGCGGCGCACGCTGAAGGTAGAACCTCAATCTGGCCCCAATCATCTTCGTGGACGAACAATTCGCGCCTTGCTGAGCCGCGTTTGCGCCAGTTTGCGAGGAACGTCCATGCCATCGCGCAGCGAGGTCCCTTCTGAGAAAGTCTCGTATTTACAGGGCCTCTCGGCGTTTTGCTGAAGCATCTGCGCCACACTGATCAGCTCAAACTCGCTGAGAGCAGAAGCGAGGCGACTCGCCACGGGAAAGCGCCGCTATCCTGCCGCGTGAAGGATGGCAGGTGGGGGAGGACAGGTCGTTTATTGGGGGAATTCCAGAATGAGGACGCAAGCCTCGGCGATGCGAATGTTGCGCGTTGCTATTGCCGTCGCGGCGACGCTGGCTGTCTCGTGCGCTGCGCACGCGGGACCGATCGGCGCGCGTGCGTGCGGTGGCGTGGACTACAACGCCATGGTTCTCGATCTCATCAAGGGCCTGCCGACAGGCGGCGGTTACAGCGTCGGCTCGAGCTTCGTCTCGCCGGTCGTGCAGTCGCAGAATATCGGCGGCGGCCGGTGGGAGATGCGGGTCTACGATGGTCATCCATCACATTGCACGAGCGCCACCTACGCGCTGTTCGCACGGCTGATCGCCGTGCTGCACAACACTGGGCGCATCAATCTCACGGCAGATGATATGCGGGCACTCGAGGTGAAGCGTCGTTTGCCCGACGGAACGCAACTCGTCGATGGGCAAGGTCCATACTGGATTTTCAATTCCAACGGAGCGGGCGTCGCGGCGCTGTTCAAGCACACTGGCATCGGGATGAACTTCCGCGACGACAAACTCGTCTATGCCCGCGCCGGCGACTTCCTCAAGCTGTTCTGGAATGAGAACGTGGGCGCGTCCGAAAAGGGGCATCAGGTGGTGTATCTCGGTCGGCGCGATGTCGGCGGCCGTGACATGGTCTGCTTCTGGGGCAGCCAGCGTCAGACGGTGAAGAAGCGCGGCAAGGGAACGGAGCCGCTCTATTTCGCCGCCAAGGCAGGCGCGAAGGTCGTCGACGGGTACGGCGAAGTGTGCCGGCCGCGGAGCGACATCAAGGAGATGGTTTTCTCGCGCATCACATGCATGGAGAACCTGCCGGCAGGCCTCGCAAGCATGCAGGCTCAGGCCGCTGCGCGTGGCAGAGGGGGGCTGGGCATGCCGAACCCCTTCATCGACGATTACCTTGTGTCGCTGCGCAAGAAGTCGTCCGATCAAGCTACGCTCGACCGGATGTATGACATAGCGCAGGTGCCGGCATCGTTGGCCAACCTTGCGGCGGCGCCACCGCAGTAGCCAACACGCTCACTCGACGTCGGTAACGATGTTGGCCTCGCGCAGTTGCTTGGCACTCGGGTACCAGACGTCGTCGGCTGATGTCGCGAAGATCCGCTGGATGAAGTCGTCGGGCACATCCGCAGTCCTCAGCGCTTCCACCGCGTGGGCCTGTACGCGATCGAGAACGACCTGCGTGTTGCCGGCCAGGGTGTGAAATCCAATGCGCGCGCCCTGCTGCAGCGTTCGCTGACTTCCGCCGAGGAAGGCGTAGATGCAGGCGCTTCCGCACATGTCGGTGGTGACGGTGTCAATGCCGCGATCGCGGATCAGGCGGCCCATGCGCAGCCCTACCGCGTAGTGGCCGCCGGGGCTGTCCAACACCACAGTTCTGACGTTCGGATTGGCGTCGAGAGCCGCGACGAACTCGTGGTATAGGCCCCAGGACATATAGCCGTTGACGGTAACCGTATCGTCCTCCACGGCCACTGAATGCCCCTGTTGTCCGATCCAGTCGGTGTCCGTCGCCTCAGCGTAGTAGGTGGCCATGTTGGCCGGCAGCGCGGCGAAGGCGAATGCCGCGAGGAGAAGACTGCTGATGGCGACCGTGCGGCCGAGCCATCGGGTTACGCGGTATCGGCTCGGTGCCTTCAGCTTGGATGTCGCGCGCCAGGTGCCGACGATCTGCCAGACCGACACGACGGCGATCACCGCGAAGATGATCGTGGCGGCCAGCATGCTGGCGGATGGCGTCTGGTCGATGGTGAAGCCGGCGAGCCAGCTCAGACTGCCGAGGATGATGATCCACGGAACGAGCAGTGAGAATACGAGGACGCTGAGCCAGAACGGCGCGTCGCCGCGCCACTGTCTGTCAAAAATGCGGAGCATGCTTTGCCTGTCGAAAAAAATCCGGAGTGAATATTCCGGAACATTAGTCGGCGAACAGCTTGGGATGAAGCGGGAAGGTGGGGCCTACATTCGCGGGCGGGATTAGCGCCGACGGGCGTCGGGAAGTGCTATGCGCGCGGACGCCAATTAACGCTGCCAAGGGCGGTTCGAATGCTGCCGTATTTCGGATGTTATAGTATCCGAACTATTCGTGTTTCAGCGTTCGAAGGAGATCCGGCATGAAGCCGTTTGCGTCAGCAGTCGTCGGCGCCGCTATGATCGGCGGCACGTTCGTTGGGCTATCGTCGGTGGCGTTCGCCTCGGAAATTCGTGGCCCCAGTTCGGCACCGGCTGCCGCTGCGAAGCATCCCGTTAGCGAGGCGGTCAAGGCTGGTGCGCATGACGCGGCCGGAACTTGCCGCGCGGATGGCCAGGCACACGCGGGACCGTGCACGTGCGCGCGGTGCACTGCCGCTCAGGCAGAGTAGGCAAGGTGCGTCGCGCAGACGCGGTTGGCCGTTTTCGTTGATCGAGATCAAGTTGATTCCGGCTCCGTTCCGCCCTGAGTAGCGCGGGGCGTCGCGTGCGACGACTTTGTTCGTTTACGAGCCGGCGCGATCATTGTTCCTGGGCGCGATCTGCGGGGTATGGCCTCGCCGACCATTCCCACGATGATCGTAGCTGGAGACCACCGACGATGACTTCTGCCGATACCGCCGCCGAGCTTGGAGATGCAAGCCTCAGTGCCCGATACGGACTTGCTGTCGCAAACGCGGTGATGGCGGCGATCGTCGGGACGCTGACGCTTGGCATCGGCGCCGGCATCGTTGGAGCGCTTGTGCTCGCGGTGCTGCCGTTCTGGCCGCTCATCTATCCGGCTGTGATCGCGTGGGTGAGGGAAAACCCGCTCGGCGCGTGCCTCGGCGGTTTCCTGTTGTTCTGGATTGCCGGCACGGTGGTCTGGGGCTTGGCCTTCGCGTTCGGCATCGCGCTTGTTCTGGCGCCAACCATGATCGTCGTCATCGTCGGGCTGACGTTCGTAAAGCCGTCAGCGGATGACGCTCACTGAGCCTGCTCGCAGCCGAAGCCTGACGACGATCGTCGTGTGCCTTTCCTGGGTTTAGCCGAAGGTCGAGACTCTGCCTTTAAGCAAGGCGGAAGCTCCCGATGCTAGTTTCTGCTCCGAGCCTTCGACCAAGGCCGGTTGGGCGGATCTGCTTGGGGAGTGCCAAAGACGTGGCAGGGATTACGATCGCCGAGATCGGCAGCTTTTACGTCGGAGGGGGCCTCGTCGCACTCGAGGGCATGCCGTTGCGCGAGCGCGTCAGTACCCCCGGCGGCCCGGTCTACCAGGCCGATCAGAATGGCGAGATCGTCGCCGGACAAATGTACGTCCAGTTTCACAAACTGGCATCGCCCCGCGCCCGGGCACCGTTGCTGATGTGGCATGGTGGCGGCATGACCGGCGCCTGCTGGGAGTCGACACCGGATGGCCGCGCCGGCTGGCAGACATTTTTCCTGCGCGCCGGTTTTGACACTTATGTTTGCGATGCTGTCGAGCGGGGCCGGGCATCGTGGGCGCCCTATCCGCAGATCTATCCGGAAGCGCCCTTCTTTCGGACCGCCAAGGACGCGTGGGAGGACACCTTCCGCTTTGGTCCACCTGGCTCGTGGCATCGCGACCCCGCGCTGCGGCGGACATATCCCGGCCTGCGGTTTCCGGTCGATGCCTTCGAGGCATTCCTCGCGCAAGGCGTTCCACGCTGGGGATGCAACGATGCCCGCACGCAGGCTGCATACGATGCGCTCATTCAGCACCTCGATCCCGGCGCCGTCGTGCTGGCGCACAGTCAGGGATGCAATTTCGCGTTGTCAGCTGCGCTGGCCGCGGCAGATCGCGTACGGGCCGTCGTCGTGCTCGAACCGTCGGGAGCGCCCGATCCGGCGATTGCGGATGCGGCGGCGCTTCGGCACGTGCCGCACCTGTTTGTCTGGGGCGACAACTGGCAGGACAACGCGTTCTGGCGCAGCTCGCGGCCTGCGTCTGATCGCTGGCGGGAGGCGCTGGTCGCCGCGCAGTGCGACGTCACGCTGATCGATCTGCCTCAGCGTGGCATCGTGGGCAACAGTCACGCGTTGATGGCGGACAAGAACAGCGACGACGTGGCCGGCTTGGTGCTCGACTGGCTGACGTCGCGTGGGCTGGCCGGGTGATCGGGCTGCGGTGGCTTCCAGCTTATGCCGCGGGCAGCTTGGCAGGGTTGCTTCCGGGCGGGGTGATGCCCATCGATACGTAGACGCTCATCAATTCGTCGATGCCGCCTTCTGCCGGCTCAATCCACGCTGCCGGGACATAGACCAATGCGCCGCCGAACGGGACCGGAGCCGAGGGAATGAGCACGGAGAGATACGGCTCGCCACCAAGCATGACCGGTGTCTTCGATGGCAGCAGCGCCAGCACGGCTGCGGTCGGCTTGCCGCCGAAGTAACACCAACACGGGCTCATGCCCTTGAGGCTGTCGCCGTTCTTGGTATCGACGATCGACACGAAGCGGTGGGAGAGGTCGTAGACGTTGGAGATCAGCGGGATGCGGCGGATGAGGCGGT
>CAZBPM010000031.1:43308-45045 GCA_964493785.1 uncultured Hyphomicrobium sp.
GGTCGAAGATATCTGCGATCCAGCCGCCGAGCCGCGAATGCACGAGCAGGCCGAGCGCATAGATGGCAGCAGCGATGATGCCCAGGCCGATCAGGTAGGATGCGAATTCGGAGGTTCCGGTGCCGATGCCGATCGACGCGAGCAGTCGGCCGAAACCGCTGCCTGGTCCGAGGTACTGGTTGAGCAGCGAGAGCAGCCAGGCGGTGACGAAGATCGTCAGCATCAGCGGCAGCGCGGCGATGAGGCCGGTCAGGAATATGCGGCCGATGCGGTTCATTGGGTGGCTCCGTGGGTTTGTGGGGACGCTGGCCTGAGCGATGGACTGTGCCGCCACGGTCCGAAGCCGCGGTTTGTCTACTTTCTCCCAAGTCTCTCACGAAGCGCCTTGACCAGTCTGTCCATGTCAGAGTGAAATGAACTATGCCTTACGTCCAAACCGTTGCGCAGGGAGAGTTCCTTCATCTCCTCTGGTAGAGAATCACTATCGGGCATCTTTACACCGTCCACCAAGATTGGAATTAGGGGGATGTCTCGGCGCAGAGCTTCGGCGATCTCAAGGCGAACAAAGTCATTAGTACGATCTATCCTTCGTGTGCCGTGTTCATCGGTCGCCTTCAGCCAATTGGGTCCTATCACCGCCAGCATCGCATCGCACTTCGCCACCTCGTCCTTTATGAACTTGACGAAATTCACACCGAGAGGGATTGCGTCGACATCCATGAATAGGAGGTCTCGGCCAAATTCTCTCTCAAGGCGATCATGGACTCTGCCGGTATGACCGGAGCTGTCATCGCGTCGATAGCTGATAAAAATTTTTCTCGCCTCTAGGGGCCTTGCCGCGCTGAGAAGCGATGGTCCGGCGGTGCGTTCGTCGGCGGCTAGCCGGTGCCTTTTCACGAGCCCGTGACTGAGGTACTGCACTGCATCAAAGCGAGTCATATCTTGCTCGTGCAAGAAGAGCGTAGCGTGGCTGTCGCGCTCGGCAAAGATTGCCACTAGTACATTCGCGCCGGTTACCTCCACTTTGCCGGAGGCTTGCACATGCACGACGGCCCTATGGATGACTCGCTGAAACCCAGTCGTGGGCTGCGCCTCGGATCCTTTTAGAACGAGGGCATCGAGATCCTTATCGAGATAATCTGTAACGCGGTTTCGCAGACGATCTATATCAACCGTGCATGCACGCATGACTTTTTCGGCGTCGCTGTCGTCGATAAGGGCGAGCAAGAGATGTTCCAGAGTCGCCCATTCGTGTTTGCGGGCGTTGGCGGTATCTAGCGCACGATTAAGGGTTTTTTCTAATGGCTTTGAAAAACCAACCATAAATTCCCAATCTCTCCGAGCCATCGCTCGAAAATTAACGCGACTGCTGGGTACGTTGAGCATAGACCGTCGCCGACTCGGCTTTTTGCATCAAGCTCGATGTGTGGTCAATTCGATGAGTTGTCTGGTCAGTGCCCCGGCCGGCCGGTTTTGCGAGGGCGGCCGCGGCGGGTTTTCTTCTCGGCTTCCGTCTGGATCTCGATAGTCCGCGTCGGGCGCGGCGGCGCCGTTCCGCCCTTCGGCGGCAGCATCGCGTGCGGTCCCATTTCATCCAGCGTCGGCTTGTGCGGGCCCTTCACGCCTTCGCCGAAGGCGCCGGCCTTTTCGCGTGAGTCTACTTTGGGCGCCCTCGCTCGGAGGTCGCTCACGGGCTGATCCGCGTCTGATGGCGCGGGCCCTCCGCGGGGGCGGGCC
>CAZBPM010000032.1:0-44044 GCA_964493785.1 uncultured Hyphomicrobium sp.
CCGTTCGCGAGCAGGAAGTTGGCCTCGAGGTCACGTCCTACATGCCGGCCGAGATTGACATCATCTAACCTTAGACGGGCTAGCTGATACGAAAGCGGCGACCGAGTCTCTCGGTCGCCGCTTTTCTTTTGTGCCGGGGCCATCACTGGCCTCGTGTGAAGACCACGATCGCTCGGAGCCCAGGGCTAGAGCGAGATCTCGATCCTAAGAACGCGAGCACGCTCTAGGCCTGCGTCTCACTTAGGCTTGCAGGCCGTTCCGACCGCGATGCACTGGATGCCGCCCTTGACGTCGTGACAGTCGACGTCGGTATCGCTGGCATTCTTCCACACCGCATATTCCTTGCCGTGCTTCTTGCGCGTATCGAGCTCCCAGCCGATCGTGGCCTGCTCCAGCGCCTCATCCTTCTTCTTCTTTGCTGCGCCGTAGGAGCTAAGCGAGTCGGACTTGCAGTCCTTCGCGACTACGACTTCCTTCGCTGCTTCCTTCGCACCCTCGAAAGTCCGGTTCAGGAAGTCCTTGCACGGCTTGGCGGTGCGGACGCAGGTCCACTGACCACCCTTTTCGGTGCAGTCCACCTTGGAATCCTTGGAGTAGCGCCAGGAATTGTATTCGCCGCCGTACTTGTCTTTGACGGCAGAGCGCCATGCGAGCAGCGAATTGGGATAGGCTCCGAGGTCGCGCAGGGTCGCCGGCTTGCCTTCGGCCCTGACGGTATCCTTGCAATCATCGGCGGCTACCGCAGGCATGGCAGCCAGAACTGAAAAAGCGGCAGCCACAAAGGCCAGCCGCACGCCCAATCTCGTGTCCATATTGTTTTTTCCCGATAGGTCAGCGTACGCCTCAGCGACCCGCTGAAGGCATCGGACATTGGCACGGAATCTGGCGGGATTTTAGGCCCGCGCGCGGCATCGCTGTGCTTGCCGGATCGAAGTTGCCGGCGCGCTACAGCTTCACGCGATTAAGTCCAAGATAGACCTGCACAAACTTGCGGAGCCAGCTGCTGGGAATTTTTCCGCGCGCGAAATGGGTGAAATGTGCCAGCCGATGAACGGGGTTCCGAAATGACGGGTTCTTCGCCTCGAGCACTTTGGCGATCTTGACCGCCACTTCCTGCGGATCGCGGCCCTTGGCGGCGACGTGCGCGTCACCTGCGCGGAATACGTTCTCGCTCCAGCGCCGGTACACACTGCCCGAGGGAGCAAACCTCGGCGAGGCCTGCCAGATATCGGTGACGTAGGGACCAGGCTCGACCAGGACCACCTGAATACCGAACGGATCGGTGTCGAATGCCAGGGATTCCGCCCAGCCCTCGACGGCCCATTTCGATGCCACGTAGATCGAGTTCCCCGGCATCCCGGCGAACGCCGCTTCGCTCGACACGATCAGGATGCGCCCCGACCGCTGTTTTCGAAACGTCGGCAGCAGCGCCCGCGTCAGCGACATCACGCCGAAGAAGTTCGTTTCCATCACCCGGCGCAACTCGGCGTCGGGAATATCCTCGAATGCTCCGCCCGCGGCGACGCCCGCATTTTGCACCACGGCGTCGAGGAAGCCTCCCGTCAGCTTCAGCGTCGCCTCGACACCGGTCGCAATCGACTGCGCGTCCGTTACGTCGAGCTGCACGATGTGGACGTTCTCCGCCGCACCCGCGCTCTTGAGCGCCGCCTCGAGCGCATCCTTCCGCTCCAGGTTCCGCATGCTGGCGATCACCCGCCACCCGCGCTGTGCAAGCTCGACAACCGTCAAAAGCCCGAACCCCGCCGATGATCCCGTTACAAGGACAGTGCGCATCAAGATCTGCTCCTCACCGACCGTTAGTGGCCACCGCGGGAATATGGTGCTGTATATCCGCTATGCACACCGCGAGGGAACCCGCCGCGAGCGATTCGGCATCCTCCACCGCTTCTGGTTCAGGTAAAAGTTTATCGACTTGAGTTGGCGCCGTGCACGCAGGCTTCCACCAGCGCGACCATCTGAGAACGCACCCCGGATGCGACGGGCCTGGTTTCCCGCCTTCGCGGGAATGGCGTTGAGAGGGGGCAGCCGATCATGACTGCTTCCTGGCCGCGAAGCGGCAAGGCGCCAAGGGCGCCCGGCGCGAGCGCCGGTCATCCACTTGCGCGACAGCTACCGCACAACGAGCTTGTCGCCGTTAGTGTCAGCCCAAAAACAAAGACCTCTAGTACACCCGCGCCTTCGGCTGGATGTACTTGATCTCGTTGGTCATCGTGAAGTTGTGCACGGGGCGATAGTCGAGCTTCACGGTCTTGGTGCCGTAGTCGGCCCAGGCCAGCGTGTGCTTCATCCAATTGGCATCGTCGCGATTTGGGAAATCCTCGCGCGCATGCGCACCGCGGCTCTCCTGCCGGTTCAGCGCGCCCGTTACCGTCACCGCCGCCTGCGCGATGAGGTTGTCGTACTCCAGCGTCTCGACGAGATCGGAATTCCAGATCAGCGAGCGATCCGTCACCCGCACGTCCTCCGACGCCTTCCAGATCTCGCCGATCTGCTTCACGCCTTCCGCCATAACCGGGCCGTCACGGAACACCGCGCAATGCGCCTGCATCGACTTCTGCATCCGCAGGCGCAGGTCCGCCGTCGGCGTTCCACCCTTCGCGTAGCGGAACTTATCGAGCCGAGACAGCGCACGGTCGGTAATCTCCAGCGCGAGGTCGGGGTGCGACGAGCCCGCCTCCACCGTCTCCGCGCAACGCAAGCCCGCCGCCCTGCCGAACACGACAAGGTCGATGAGCGAGTTCGAACCGAGACGGTTCGCCCCGTGCACCGACACGCACGCCGCCTCGCCGATCGCCATCAGCCCCGGCACGATCGTATCCGGGTTGCCGTCCTTCAGCGTCAGCACCTCGCCGTGGAAGTTCGTCGGGATGCCGCCCATGTTGTAATGCACCGTCGGCAGCACCGGAATCGGCTCGCGCCTGAGGTCGACGCCCGCGAACACCTTCGCGCTTTCCGTGATGCCCGGCAGACGCTCGGCCAGGATCTTCGGATCGAGATGGTCGAGGTGCAGATAGATGTGATCGCCATCCGGCCCGACGCCGCGCCCCTCGCGAATCTCAACGGTCATCGAGCGCGAGACAACGTCGCGCGACGCGAGATCCTTCGCGTGCGGCGCATAACGCTCCATGAAGCGCTCGCCCTGGCTGTTCGTGAGATAGCCGCCCTCGCCGCGCGCGCCTTCCGTGATCAGCACGCCTGCGCCGTAGATGCCTGTCGGATGAAACTGCACGAACTCCATGTCCTGCAGCGGCAGACCCGCACGCAGCACCATCGCGTTGCCGTCGCCTGTGCAAGTGTGCGCGGAGGTGCACGAGAAGTACGCGCGCCCATACCCACCCGTCGCCAGGATCGTCCGCTTGGCGCGGAACTGATGGATCGTGCCGTCATCGAGATTGAGCGCCAGGATCCCGCGACACACGCCGTCCTGGTCCATCAACAGATCGAGCGCGAAATACTCGATAAAGAACTCGGCTGAATGGCGCAGCGACTGCCCATAGAGAGTGTGCAGCATCGCGTGGCCGGTGCGGTCGGCGGCCGCGCATGTGCGCTGCGCTGGCGGCCCCTCGCCGAACTCCGTCGTCATGCCGCCGAACGGCCGCTGGTAGATCTTCCCGTCCTCGGTGCGGCTGAACGGGACGCCGTAGTGCTCCAGCTCGTAGACCGCGGCCGGCGCCTGTCGGCACAGGTATTCGATTGCGTCCTGATCGCCCAGCCAGTCCGACCCTTTGACGGTGTCGTACATGTGCCAGCGCCAGTTGTCCGGCCCCATGTTGCCGAGCGATGCCGCAACGCCGCCCTGCGCCGCAACCGTGTGCGAGCGCGTGGGAAACACCTTCGTCACGCACGCCGTCTTGAGGCCGGCCTCCGCTGCCCCCAGCGTCGCCCTGAGACCAGCACCGCCCGCACCGACCACCACCACGTCGTAGGTGTGATCCTGCACCGGGTAAGCCAGACCTTTGATGCTCGGGGCCGCTGCCGGCTTCTTAGCACCGTTGGCCTTCGCTTCAGCCTTCTTGTTGTCGGCCATACGGCTCAGCCCCCGAAGCTCAGTTTCAGAACGGCGAAAATCGAAACGACCGCGATCGCCCCGGAAAAGAACGTGTTTGCGAGCAGCAGCAAAAGCTTCGCGCCCTCGCCGTGCACGTAATCCTCAATGATCACCTGCATGCCGATGCGCATGTGCACCGTCATCGACACGATGAGGGCGATGAGCGCGATGGCGACGAGCGGATGCGCCAGCGTCGCCTTCACCGTCGCGAGGTTGGCTCCGGCCAGCGAAACGATGAGACCGACAGCAAACGCGAAAAGGACGAGGTTCGCCGCCGCCGTCACGCGCTGCTTTACGAAATGCCCCGGACCTTCATGCGCCGACCCGAGCCCGCGTGCCCGCTTCAATGGTGTCGTCATAGCCATCACTGCACCCACCCGCGCTCACACGCGACATAGAGCCAAAGCCCTGCTGTCAGCGCCACCGACAGCACGATCGTCGCCCACGACAGGAGATCGACGCTGCCGATGTCCAGTGCAGAACCCGTATCCCAGATGAAGTGGCGCAGGCCGCCGAGCGCATGATGGATCAGCGCCCACGAGAAGCCGACCAGCACGATCATGCCGGGCCAGCTCGCCATCACGCCGTTGACGAAGTCGAAGTACGCCGGCCCCGTAGCCGCTGCAAACAGCCACCACGCGATCAGCAGCGCGCCGAAGTACAGCGCCGTGCCGGTGATGCGATGCACGATCGACATCACCATATTGATCTGCGGGCGGTAGATTTGCAGGTGCGGAGAAAGCGGCCGCTGACGCGCCCGTCCTGGAGTCACCCCGGCCATATGGTCCTCGTCGCTAGACCATGATCGCTTCGGGCCCTAATAGCCCGAAGCGTGAATCATCGGTCTCATCAAAGATCTGGAGCGAGTTCGCGATCTAGGGAACGGCAAACTCGCTCCAGGTTTAGAGTCGTTCTAGCGCGCCGACCGCCCCCCGGCAATTCGCCAATCGCCACAGCACCAAGGTCTGTCATCCCGGGCGAAGCGAGCGTCGCGAGCGAGACCCCGGACCCAGCGGGAAAAGCGGCTGAAATCCCGACGCAAGCGCTCAGGATCGCGCCAAAGCAACCTCGCGAGGGGTCTTCGCCGCCGAAGGCGGCAAGGGCGCAAGGCGCCCCGGCGCGAGCGCCGGCCGTCAGCGTGCACGACCTGCGCCGTCCAGCAAGCTTCCATCAGCTAGCGTCGCCAAAAAACAGAATTACTTCGGCAGCAGCACCCAGGCGTCGAGCTCCAGCAGCACACCGTCGGCATACTGGCCGTCGTCCTTCTTGAGGGGGAAGTCGGCGCAGTCGTTGTTCTTGACCGCCACCAGCCGGATGCGCAGCGCGCCAACGTCCTTGCGGCCCGGCAGCTCCGCCTTCTCGAGCACCTCGGACCACGCGTAGACCGTATCGCCCGCAAAACAGGGCGAAACGTGCCGTCCGCCGTTGATCGCCGCGAGGTGGAAGGCGTTGTTCAGACCATTGAAGCTCAAAGCCCGCGCCAGCGAGATCACCACGCCGCCATAGACGATGCGCTTGCCGAACCGGCCCTTGGCCTCGGTGTGCTGGTTGAAGTGCACCTTCGCCGTGTTCTGGTAGAGCCGCGTCGCGATCTGGTGCTCGGCCTCTTCCAGCGTCATGCCGTCGACGTGCGCGATCTTCTCGCCGACCTCGTAGTCGCCCCACCGGTAAGGCGAGCCAGCCAGCGCGAAGTCATACTTGCCGATGTCCAGCGCCGGCACCGCGCCACCGATGTCGGCCGGGTCTACACGGTCAGGGAGCTTCGGCACGATAGCTTCAGGCGACGGCGACTCCTTATCGCGCTTCCGCACCATCACCCAGCGCACGTAGTCGAGCACCACTTCGCCGTTCTGGTCGCGCCCGATAGAGCGCACGTAGACCGTGCCCGTCTCGCGGTTGGAATTCTCCTTGAGGCCGATGACCTCCGACGTCGATGCCAGCGTATCGCCCGGATAGACCGGCTTCAGGAACCGGCAGTTGGCATAGCCGAGGTTGGCGATGGCATTGAGCGAAATCTCCGGCGTCGTCTTGCCGAACACCACATGGAACGTCAGCAGGTCGTCCAGCGGCGAGCGCGGATACCCGATACCCTTGGCGAAGGCGTCCGAAGACTGCACCGCAAAGCGTGTGCCGTAGAGGCTCGTATAGAGAGCCACGTCGCCGACCGTCACCGTTCGCGGCGTCGGGTGCACGATCAGCTGCCCGAACTTGAAATCCTCGAAGTAGTTGCCGGGGTTGGTCTTGGTCGAAGTCATGGTCAGGTCTGATCCTCATCACGCGTGCAGGGGCCGATTAGTCTGAAAAACCGCCCTCTGTCGACTGCCTTTTCGCCGCTCGCCCCGTCCCCTTTCCCGCTCCTTCACGGTAGAGGGGGGCTAGAACCAGGCCTCTTCGGTCCGTCGCATGGCCTCGATCCCGTCCGCGATGGCCACCGTCCGCCGCGCCATGACGAGGTGGAGCCGTTCCACCATCTTCCCCTCGAGGGTAATGACGCCCTTCTGACGGTTGGCCGGCTCGTCGAACGCCGCGATGATCTTGCGGGCCCACGAGACCTCCTCCGCGGTCGGCGAGAAAATCTCGTTGCACGGGGCCACCTGCGAGGGATGGATCAGCGTTTTTCCATCCATGCCGAGCGTGCGCCCATGCTCGCATTCCTCCCGGAAACCGACGTCGTCGCGGAAATCGTTGTAGACGCCATCCAGCACGTCGAGGCCGTACGCGCGCGCCGCCACGATCGTCATCGCCAGCCACGGCACCACCGCGATGCGGTTATGCAGCGCCCGCGCCCGCGACTCCTTCAACAGATCGTTGGTGCCCATGACGAGGCATGACAGCCGGTTTTCCGGATCGGCTCCGAGAGCGGCGATCTCACGGCTGTTCAACACCGAGCTTGGCGTCTCCATCATGGCCCACAGCCGCACGTTGGGCGGCGCGTTGATCGCGCCCAGCACCTTGGCCACCGTGACGATATCGCCTGGGTTCGAGACCTTGGGCACCAGGATCGCATCCGGCTCGACGCTGGCGGCCGCCCGCAGGTCATCCATGCCCCACGCCGTCTCGATGGCGTTGACGCGGATGACTAGCTCCCGCCGGCCGTATCCACCCGCCTTCACCGCCTCGCAGATGTTGTCGCGTGCCGCGATCTTCCCCTCCGGCGCGACCGAATCCTCTAGATCGAGGATCAGCGCATCGGCAGCGATGGACTTGGCCTTTTCGAGCGCTCTCTGGTTGGCGCCGGGCATATAGAGCACGCTGCGGCGTGGTCGGACGGTCATCTGCAGAGAGCTCCGGAGGCGGATACTTGTGCGGCGCACAATAGCGCGCCCCGCGATGCAGACCAAGACTCCGCACACAACTTACCGGCCGCCGGCCGAATCTGTCCGCTTGGCGAGCGCGCCAACGTTCGGCACATTCGACGCCATGGCTCGCATCCTCGCTATTTCCTCCCAGGTTACCTTCGGCTCCGTTGGCCTCGCCGCCATCGTCCCGGCGCTGCACTGGCTCGGGCACGAGGTGATGGCGGTGCCCACCGTCGTTCTGTCGAGCCATCCCGGCTACCCCCGCTTTTCCGGCGAGACAGTCCCCGTCGAGCAGCTGTCGGCGATTATCGATGCCATGGAGGCAAACGGCTGGTTCGCCGAGACCGCGGCCATCCTGACCGGTTATCTACCGACGCTCGCCCACGTGGAGATGGCCCGTGAAGCGGCGGAGCGCGTCCGGGCGGCCAATCCCGGCGCCATCTACCTTTGCGACCCGGTTTTCGGCGACGAGCCGGACGGGATCTACCTGCCCGCCGAAATCGCTTCGGCCCTGCGCGACCGCCTGCTGCCGATCGCCAACATCACCTCTCCCAACTGCTTCGAGCTTTCCTGGCTGACCGGACTTCCCGTCGACAATCTGGAGGCCGCGCGCGCCGCGGCGCTGGCACTCAGCGTACCATCTGTCCTCGCGACCTCCGTTCCGGCCCCCGACAATCGCCTCGCCAATATCCTCTTCGACAACGGAGAGGGGCTCGCATGCTACGTCCGCCGTCGCCCCTCCGCCCCGCACGGCACCGGCGACCTCTTCTCAGCGATGTACCTCGGCAACCGCTTGAACGATCACTCGCGCGCTTACTGCGTCGGCGCGTCAGCCTCTGCGGTCGACGCAAGTGTCGCGGCGAGCATGAGCCGGAATGAATTGCCCCTCGCGTCCGCCGGTGCATTATGGGCCAACGCGAGGGTGCTGCCTGCAGCCCCGGTCTGAAGCCAGCAGCCTGGAACGAGTTAAACGATGGTAGGTGAGCCGTCGGCCGACGCCCCGAAGAAGTCGAACCGACTAACTGGCGCTCTGCAATTTATCCATCATGAGGCCGCCAGCAGCGTTTTCCTGCTTATTGCGGCAGCGCTCGCGCTCATCATCGCCAACTCGCCCGTGAGCTGGCTCTACACCGAGCTGCTCGAGATGCCGGTGACGTTCGCCGTCGGCGCCTTGAAGCTCGACAAGCACCTCCTGCACTGGATCAACGATGGCCTCATGGCCATCTTCTTTTTCCTCGTCGGCCTCGAGATCAAACGCGAGCTCGTCGCCGGCGAACTGTCGAGCCGCAAGCGGGCGACGCTTCCGGTCATCGCAGCCGTTGGCGGCATGCTGATGCCGGCCCTGATCTACACCTGGTTCAACTGGCATGACCCCGTCGCCGCGCACGGCTGGGCCATCCCCGCCGCAACCGACATCGCCTTCGCCGTCGGCGTAATGGCGCTGCTGGGCGACCGTGTGCCCAATCCCCTCAAGGTCTTCCTTCTGGCCCTCGCCATCATCGACGACCTCGGCGCCATCATCATCATCGCATTCTTCTATACGGCGAACCTTTCGGTCGCCGCGCTGGCCCTGGCCGTGCTCGGCATCGTCGCGCTCATCACGCTGAACAGGTACGGTGTCCTTCGCCTTTGGCCATACGTCCTCGTCGGCCTGTTCATTTGGTTGTGCGTGCTGAAGTCTGGTGTGCACGCGACGCTTGCAGGCGTGATCACCGCGCTCGCCGTTCCGATGACCGTGCCGCAAGGCGCCACGCAAAGTCCCCTGGCGCGTGCGCAGGAGGCCCTGCACCCCTTCGTGACCTACGCCGTGCTGCCGCTGTTCGCCTTCGCCAACGCCGGCGTCTCACTCGCCGGCATCACCCTCGACAAGGTCGTCGATTCCATTCCCATCGGCATCGCCCTCGGCCTGTTCCTGGGCAAGCCGATCGGCATCTTCCTGTTTTCTCGCATCGCCATCGCCGCTGGCATCGCCGAGCGCCCGGAGGGCGGCTCGTGGGCGCAGCTTTTCGGCGTCTCGATTCTTGGCGGCATCGGCTTCACCATGAGCTTGTTCATCGGCACGCTGGCGTTCAACGATCCGATCCTCGCCGCCGAGGTCCGCATCGGCGTGCTGATCGGCTCGCTGGCTTCCGCGGTCGTCGGCTTCCAGGTCCTGAGGCGACTGGCCGAGATCGAGGAAATGAAGCGGCAGACGCGCGACGCCGCGCGCTTCTGATACCCGATGCAGAAACGGCCGCTGATTTAGCGGCCGCTTTGCTTGTGGCTGGCTGCGTCCGGACTAGCCGGCGACGGCCTACGAGCGCGACACCGGCGTTGTACCGGCGGCCCAGGCAGCCTTCGCCGCCTTCATGCTCGACGTGCGACGCTGGTGATACTTATTCGACAGCTCGTCCCACTCGACAGTCAGCGAGCCGCCGGTCGCGTTGTGCTGACGATCCCAGTTCGACAGGAGATCGAGACACGCGTGATCGATATAGTCGAGGTCGCCGATGTGCACGTGCACGTTCGAGCCGGGCTTGAGCGACTCGAGCACCGCCGCCAGCTTCGGTAGGCGAATGAGCGTCGCGGCACCCTTGAGACGCAGGTCGACGCGGTTCTCGGCCGTGTTCTCCTCCTTCTCCACTTCCAGGTGCGAGAAGGCATAGAGCAGCTTCACCAGTGACAGCCCGAGACCGACGAGAACACCCTCGAGGAGGTTGGTCGCGACGATCATGATGACGGTCACGAAGTAGATCAGCACCTCGCCGCGGCCGTACTTGATCAGCGTCGGCAGGATCTTCGGATAGGCCAGCTTGTAGCCCGTGTAGACCAGGATCGCCGCCAGCGCCGACACGGGGATGTAGCGCAGCGTGAACGGGATCACGGAAACGAACAGCAGCAGCCAGAAGCCGTGGAAGATGGCTGACCACTTGGTCACGGCACCGGCCTCGACGTTCGCGCTCGACCGCACGATGACGCCCGTCATGGGCAGGACGCCCAACGCACCGCAGATCGTATTGCCGATGCCCTGCGCGGCAAGCTCACGATCATACTTTGTGCGTGGACCACGATGCATCTGGTCGACAGCCGTGGCGCACAGCAGGGTCTCGGCGCTGGCGATGAAAGCGATCGACACCGCGCCCACGATGATGGGCCACTCGACGATGCGCGCCAGTCGATCCCAAGTTGGATAGATCGTCACCGACCAGATGTTGTCCGGCACGTTGACGTAATAGACGTTGAGCTGGAACGCCGCGGCAACGGCGATTGCGACCAGCACGCCGACCAGTGGGGCCGGCAACAGCCGCCATTTCTTTGGCGTCAGCGTGCTCCACGCGAAGATCATCGCGATCGTCAGCACGCCGAGGCCGAACGCCGTCAGATGCGAATCACGCGCCTGGATCGCATCGAACAGGGCCTTCGGAATGCCCATCAGGTTTTGGATTCCCGAGCCGAGCGGCTTGTCGTCGAGCATGACGTGGAACTGGGAGGCGAAGATCAGGACGCCGATGCCGGCGAGCATCCCGTGAATGACGGCCGGCGAAACCGCTCTGAACCACTGTCCGAGCTTCAAAAGCCCGGCGGCAAGCTGCAGGAGGCCGGCGAATAGCACGATGACGCCGAGCATTTCGATGCCGAACTGCTGCACCAGCTGCCACACCAGCACCGTGAGGCCGGCGGCTGGCCCGCTCACCTGCAGCGGCGACCCCGCCAGGAAGCCCACGACGATACCGCCGACGATGCCAGTGATGATACCGGCCGTCGGGGGCAGCCCCGACGCGAGGGCAATGCCCATGCACAACGGCAGCGCGACAAGGAAGACGACGATCGATGCGAGCAGGTCGCGGCCTACCGTGGCCGACGAAAATGGTGAGTTCATTTGGGTGTCGGGCTCCGGTCGCTATCCCACCTTAGCCGAAGAATGCCCATGCCCGTTGTATTCATTGACGGTTTTAGCCTTCCCCCAGCGCGCCGAACCATAGACCGTGAGCATAAGAGCGGCAAGCTGTCGCCGGGTGAAACGCCTATTGGGTTAAGACGGCGCTTGACGGCTAGCTCGGCACGGACGATTTGACATCTCCGCACCGGCCGCAGAACCGGGCATGGAAATCCCCATGAGCAGCTTCCCCGAAAAACTCGCTGATCGTTACCGTCGCTTCCACCATCGTCACTTCCTTCCCAAGGCGGAGGAATACGAGGAACTGGCCGCTTACGGTCAGAGCCCCGACACGATGGTCATCTCCTGCTCCGACAGCCGCGTCGACCCGGAGACCATCTTCAGCGCCATGCCGGGCGAGCTGTTCGTCGTCCGCAACGTCGCGAACCTTTGCCCGCCGTACGAGACAGGCGGCAAATTCCACGGCGTGAGCTCGGCGATCGAGTTCGCCGTGCTCAACCTGCGCATCAAGCATCTGATCGTCATGGGGCATTCTGGCTGCGGTGGCGTCAAAGTCGCTCTTGACCAGTCAGCCGCCAAGCAGACCGAGGCGCAGTTCATCTCGCGCTGGATGTCGATGCTCGACGACGCCCGCCTGAGAGTGCTTGCTGCCCATCAGAACAGCCCGCAGGCGGTAAAGCAGACCGCGCTCGAGCACGAAGCCATCAAGACCTCGATCAAGCATCTGCGCACGTTCCCGTTCGTCGCCGATGCCGAAGAGAAGGGCCGGCTTGCGCTCCACGGCGCATATTTCGATATCGCCAGCGGCACCCTGAGCGTGCTCAACCACTCCCGCGGCGAGTTCTTCCCGCTATAGCGCTCCGATCGTCCGAGCGCCCATCAGCGAGGACGTGAATCGGCAGCGCAAACAAAAACCGCGGTCATCAACTCGCGCAACGCTCGCCGCACGACAAGCTTCCCTCAGCTCGCGTCACTCACTTAAAGAGAGGCAAAAGCTTCTGCTCGATGCTCTGCGGCGTCACCGGCCCGACGTGCTTGAATATGATCTCGCCCTTGCCGTTGAGCACGAATGTCTCCGGCATCCCGTAGACGCCCCAGTCGATGGCCCCGCGCCCCTTGTCGTCTGCTCCGACAGCGGTGAACGGATTGCCGTAGCGCCCGAGGAACCGCCGCGCCGCGACAGGATCGTCCTTGTAGTTGACGCCGTATAGCGCCACGCCCGTGCGCTTCTGTAGCTCCACCAGCAGCGGCTGCTCCTCCGCGCACGGCACGCACCAAGACGCCCAGAAATTCACGATCACCGGTTTGCCGGTCGCAAGCTCGGCACTCGAAAATCCGCGCACCGGCTTGCCGTCATCGACCAGCCCCTCGACCGCAGGGAACTGCGTTGCAGGCGCCGGCTTGCCGATGAGCGCCGAAGGCAGCTTGGACGGATCGCCGGTCTGCAGCGCGAACGCGAACACACCCACCAGCGCGCCGAACACGACCAGCGGCGTAATCACCCAGCCGAGGCCGCGCTTGGCAGCCGGCCGCGCGGGCGAATTGACCTTCTCTTCCATGGGATTGGCTTGCCTTCTAGCTGCGCGATGCGCTGCGCCGCCGGACGCCCCGGGCGGCCAGCTCCTGCAGTCGCCGCTCCTGCTCGCGTCCATCGACGACGAGCCAGGCGATCAGCCCGCCGATGACCACCGCGACCACAGCGTAGGCCGACCAGATGAAGCTCGCGTGCGGTCCAAGATCCAGCATTGCCTACTCCGCCGCCGCCAGCTGCGCCGCTTGCGCCCGCTCCACTTCAGCGAGTTGCAACGCCCTCACGCGCCGGCGCAGGATCTCGTTTCGCATAGCCTTCAAATGCATGGCGATGAACATCAGAGTGAAGCCGACCGCCATAACCAGCAGCGGCGTCAGCAGCGATTGATCGATCGTCGGCCCGCCCACGCGGATCACGCTCGCGGGCTGGTGCAGCGTGTTCCCGAAGTCGACGGAGAACTTGATGATCGGCAGCATCACGATGCCCACCAGCGCCAGGATCGCGGTCAGCTTTGAGGCGAGCGAGTCATCCTCAATCGAGGAGCGCAGCGCCATCAGGCCAAGATAGAGGAAGAACAGGATCAGCACCGACGTCAGCCGCGCATCCCACACCCAATAGGTGCCCCATGTCGGCCGTCCCCACAGCGATCCGGTCACGAGCGCGAGAAACGTAAAAGCAGCTCCAAGCGGAACCGCCGTCTTGGCCGATACGTCGGCCAACGGATGCCGGAACACCAGAAGCCCGAACGACGACATCGCGATGATCGCGTAAACCGCCATCGACAGCCACGCGCAGGGCACATGGATGAACATGATGCGCGCGGTCTCGCCCTGCAGGTAGTCCGGCGGGGCGACGAAAAAGGACAGGTACAGCCCGTAGCCGATGACCAGAGCTGCCGCGCCCGCGACCCAGGGCAGCACGGAGCCGGAAAGCTCCATGAAGCGGGTCGGATTTGCGAGGCGCTGAGTCAGGGTCTGCATTGGAAACGATCTAAGCGGTTGCGGGCTGAAGCGCAAATGAACAACCGGCAATCCGACTGCTCAGATAAGCTTTTAATCCCAGAGCGTTGCAGCGCGGCAAACCGGACCCACGCTCCCGCGATGCCCGCCTGCGCCACGGCCCCTCACTGCATCTGCAGCCGCAGTGCCGCCGCCGCCGCGAGCGGGCAAAGGACGACCGAGGCCAGCGACAGCGCTCCCAGGATCAGGAATGCGCTGACCGTGCCTGACTGCCCGAGCAACCCGTTGATCGCCGCCATGCCGAAAATCAGCGTCGGCACGTACAGCGGCAGCACCAGCAGCGCGATCAGCAGCCCGCCTCGATAGGCCCGCAACGTAAGCGCTGCGCCCACCGCCCCGATGAACGAGATCGCCGGCGTACCGGCCAGCATCGTGCCGAACAGCACCGGATAGGCCGCGATATCGAGGTTCAGCATCAGCCCGAGCACCGGCGCCATCAGCGCCAGCGGAATCCCGGTCGAAATCCAGTGCGCCAGCGCCTTGGCCGTCACCACCAGTTCCATCGGCATTCGGCCCGTGGCGAGAATGTCCAGCGACCCGTCCTCATAATCCGACGAGAACACCCGGCCGAGCGACAATAGCGCCGCCAGCAGCAGCGCGATCCACAGCAGCCCAGGCGCGATACGCGACAGAAGATTGAGGTCGGACCCGATGCCGAGTGGCAGCAGCGTCACGACCAGCATGTAGAATCCGAGCGCGGTGCCGAGCGCACCTCCTTGCCGGACGGCGAGTTGGAGGTCGCGCTTCAGCAGAGCGAGGAATGCCGCGATCATGCCGACACCCGCGCGCGCCCGAGCTCGATCGTCCGCGAGCTTTTCAGCTCCATCGGCACGTGCGTGGCGATCACCGCCATGCCCCCGGTATCGAGATGCCGGTTTATCGCATTGACCAGCACGCCCACCGATCTGACATCGAGGGAGACGGTCGGCTCATCCAGCAGCCACAGCGGCCGTGCGACCACCGCAAGTCGCGCAAGCCCGAGCCGCCGCTTCTGCCCCGCCGAAAGATACCCTGCCGGAATTTCCGCCAATGCCTCGAGCGCGAATTGCTCCAGCCCATCTTCGACCCGATCGGCGAGCCCACGCGCTGCATCTGCAGGCCCCGCGAGGTACGTCGCCCAGAATCTGAGGTTCTCCGCCACGGTCAGATGGGCTTTGATGCCATCCAGGTGTCCGACGAATTGACACACCTCGCTGACTTCGCCGGTGTCGCCGTCCCCTGCTTCATCGGGGCTTTCCGCACGCCACACCCCCTGACCCGACGCGGGATGCAGATAGCCGGCGAGAGCACGCAGAAGTGTAGATTTTCCCGAGCCGTTTGGCCCCGTCAGCAGCAGCGCATTGCCGCTATCGAGCTGGAACGAGATGCCATCCGCAATCTTGCGATTGCCGCGCTCCAAGGTCAGATTTTCAGCAATGAGCTGCACGGCTCTTCATCATCCGTGTGGCAGAATGCACTAGCGAAAGGGTGGGAAAATCCCGCAAGATGGGCGTCGGGATCGCGCAAAGCTGGCGGGCCGGTCGCACCTACCCCACGGCGCCTGGAAGGGCAAGCCGAGGACAAGTCGTCCGAGAGCCAGCTTATCAGCATAAGCGCGCGCCGTCGCCCCGTGCCGTCGGCAGGGTTGACGGATGGGGAGTAACGGCTATCGCAGGCCGTCGACTGCGAAACGAAGGAGACGAATTTGACTGACGCGCCGGTGTCTTTGGACAGCTTCAAGTGCCGCAAGACGCTTCTAGCCGGGGGTAAGACCTACACCTACTACTCGCTCCCCGACGCGGAGAAGAATGGCCTCAAGGGCATCTCTCAGCTTCCCTATTCGATGAAGGTTCTGCTCGAGAACCTGCTCCGCCACGAGGACGGCCGCACGGTCACCAAGGCCGACATCGAGGGCGTCGCCGCCTGGCTCGCCGACAAGGGCAAGGCCGGCAAGGAAATCGGCTTCCGCCCCGCCCGCGTACTTATGCAGGACTTCACCGGCGTCCCCGCCGTGGTCGATCTCGCCGCTATGCGCGACGGCATGAAGGCGCTCGGCGGCGACCCCAAGAAGATCAACCCGCTCGTCCCCGTCGACCTCGTCATCGACCACTCCGTCATCGTCGACGACTTCGGCTCGCCGCAGGCGTTGGCGAATAACGTGGAACTCGAGTACCAGCGCAACGCTGAGCGCTACAACTTCCTCAAATGGGGCCAGGGCGCGTTCGACAACTTCCGCGTCGTGCCGCCCGGCACCGGCATCTGCCACCAGGTGAACCTGGAGTTCCTGGCCCAGACGGTGTGGACCCGCACCTATCCCGACGGCACCGTCGTGGCGTATCCCGACACGCTCGTTGGCACCGACAGCCACACCACCATGGTCAACGGCCTCGCCGTACTTGGCTGGGGCGTCGGCGGCATCGAAGCCGAGGCAGCTATGCTGGGCCAGGCGCAGTCGATGTTGCTTCCCGAGGTCATCGGCTTCAAGCTGACTGGCAAGCTGAAGGAAGGCATCACCGCAACCGACCTTGTCCTTACGGTCACGCAGATGCTGCGCAAGAAGGGTGTTGTCGGCAAGTTCGTCGAGTTCTACGGCCCCGGCCTTGACCACATGACTCTCGCGGACCGCGCCACCATAGCCAACATGGCGCCGGAATACGGCGCAACCTGCGGCTTCTTCCCGATCGACTCCGAGACAATCAGCTATTTGAGGATGTCCGGCCGCGAAGAGAGCCGCATCGCGCTCGTCGAGGAATATGCCAAGGCGCAGGACATGCTGCGCGTCGAGGGCTCGGCCGACCCGGTTTTCACCGACACGATTGAGCTCGACCTCGGCACCGTCGTCCCTTCGATGGCCGGACCCAAGCGTCCCGAAGGCCGTATCGCCCTCAGCGACATCGCCTCTGGCTTCGCCAAGGCGCTCGAGACGGAATACAAAAAGCCCGGCGAGTTGGCCAAACGCGTCCCGGTCAAGGGCCGCGACTTCGACATCGGTAACGGCGACGTCGTCATCGCCGCCATCACCAGCTGCACCAATACGTCGAACCCCAGCGTGCTCATCGCCGCCGGCCTCCTCGCGAAGAAGGCTGCCGAAAAGGGCCTGACGTCCAAGCCCTGGGTGAAGACCTCGCTCGCGCCCGGATCGCAGGTGGTTTCGGCATATCTCGACAAGGCCGGCTTGCAGCCCTACCTCGACAAGATCGGCTTCAACCTTGTCGGCTTCGGCTGCACCACCTGCATCGGAAACTCCGGCCCGCTCGCGCCCGAGATTTCCGCAGCCATCAACGAGAACGGAATCGTTGCTGCCGCGGTGCTCTCCGGCAACCGCAACTTCGAAGGCCGCGTCAGCCCCGACGTGCAGGCGAATTACCTCGCTTCGCCGCCGCTCGTCGTCGCCTACGCCTTGGCCGGCTCGGTGCAGAAGGACCTCACCACTGAACCACTAGGCATCGGCAGCGATGGCCAGCCCGTATTCCTGAAGGACGTCTGGCCGACCTCGCACGAGATCCAGAAGTTCATCGCTGAGAACGTCACGCGCGAATTGTTCGTCGACCGCTACGCCGACGTCTTCAACGGGGATGCCGCCTGGCGCGCCATCGACACCAGCGCCGGCCTCACCTACGCGTGGGACGACGACAGCACCTACGTGCGCAATCCGCCGTATTTCGAAACGCTGAAGAAGACACCCACTCCAATCACCGACATCTCCGGTGCGCGCATCCTCGGCCTCTTCGGCGACAAGATCACCACCGACCACATCTCGCCGGCCGGCTCGATCAAAGCCGCGTCCCCCGCCGGAAAATACCTGCTGGACCATGATGTCGCCGTCGCCGACTTCAACCAGTACGGCACCCGTCGCGGCAATCACGAGGTGATGATGCGCGGCACGTTCGCCAACATCCGCATCAAGAACTTCATGGTGCGCGATGATGCCGGCAACGTGAAGGAAGGCGGCTGGACCGTGCACTATCCGTCAGGCGAGCAGATGTCGATCTACGACGCCGCCATGCGCTACAAAGACGATGGCATTCCGCTGGTCGTTTTCGCCGGCGTCGAGTACGGCAACGGCTCCTCGCGTGACTGGGCAGCCAAGGGCACCAACCTGCTCGGCGTCCGCGCCGTCATCGCGCAGTCGTTCGAGCGCATCCACCGCTCAAACCTCGTCGGCATGGGTATCGTGCCGTACGTGTTCGAGGAAGGTACGAGCTGGCAGACGCTCGGTTTGAAAGGCGACGAGGTCGTTTCCATTCCCGGGCTGACCACCATTCAGCCGCGTCAGAAAATGCTAGCCGAGATCACCAGCGCCGACGGCTCGGTGAAGCAGGTTCCCATCGTCTGCCGCATCGATACCCTGGACGAGCTCGAGTACTTCAGGAACGGCGGCATCCTGCACTACGTGCTGCGCAACCTCGCCGCCGCCTGAGGCCACCACGCCGGACCCACTACGAAAGCATTAGGTATCATCCCGGGGCTTGTCCCCGGGATCCCACCGTCAAGGCGTATCGACCAATTGAGTCGAATGGTTAGGAAAGGGGAGCCGCCCCGTCTTCCCCACTCGCCTCGCTCGTCGCCCCTACACGCTTTTGTGAGTTCTGTTGTAGCGTTACATCGGGCGCCCTAGTCTTATGGGGCAGCTCCTTTCGGTGTATTTTGCCCAGCATGCGGCTCGCTCCATCCATCGCTCTGATACTGGCCCTCCTGCTCCCCGCGCCGGCGACCCTGGCGCAGGACCAGCCCGGCGGCATTAACCCGTCGTTCCCGCCGTATAAGAACGTGCTCGAGCTGTTCACCAGCCAGGGCTGCGACACCTGCCCGCCGGCCGACAGCGTCCTCGCTGGGTTCGCCAAGCGCCCCGACGTCATCGCCATCACGCTGCCGGTCGACATCTGGGACTACCTCGGCTGGAAGGACACCCTCGCCTCCGACAAGAACTCCGATCGTCAGCGCGCCTACGCCAAGGCCCGCGGCGATGGCGCGATCTACACGCCCCAGGTCGTCGTCAACGGCATGATCGGTGTCAACGGCTCGGACCCGGCCGCCATCGAGGAGGCGTTGAAGGTGACCGACGAGGCTCTCCGCGGCGGGCGCATCCCGGTGCGCTTCTGGTACGAGCGCAATTCGATCAAGATCGAGGCCGGCGACGCACCGCCCGGCTACAACTACAAGGAAGCGACCATCTGGTTCGCAGTGGTGCAGAAGCGCGCCGAGGTGCCGATCGAGCGCGGCGACAACAAGGGCAAAACCCTCGCCTACACCAACATCGTCCGCGAGATGCTGCCCGTCGGCACCTGGAACGGCAAGGCGATGAACCTTCAGCTCGCCCGCACGGCCGTGATGCGACCCGAAACCGAGGCCGCCGTCGTGCTGCTGCAAGAGGGCAAGGCCGGCCCCATCATCGGCGCCGCCTGGACCGGCTTGTGGTAGCTTGCGCGCATTAAGCTAGCTCAGGTGTCGTCCTCGGCTTGTGCAGGCCGAGGACGATCACTTTGCCTAGCTCACAAGCCCGCGCTTCTTGAGCAGCCCTTTGATCTCCGGCGGACGCCCTCGGAACGCGACGTACGCCTCCAGCGGATCGCGCTGATTGCCGCCCGAGTAGATGAACTTGCGCAGCTTCTTCGCCATCGCCTTGTCGAAGTGATCGCCCGTCTCGTCGAAGGCTGCGAACGCATCCGCATCCATCACTTCAGACCACAGGTAGCTGTAGTAGCCGGCCGCATAGCCGCCCATGATGTGCATGAAGTGCGGAATGCGATGCCGCATCACGATTTCACGCGGCATCCCGAGTCGATCCAGAGTTCCGCGTTCGAACGCGTCGACGTCGAGTTCGCCCTGACCTTCCTGCGCGTGCAGCTCCATGTCGACGAACGCCGAAGCCAGATACTCGATCGTCGAGAAGCCCTGGTTGAAGTTGCGCGCCTTCTTGATGCGCTTCAGCAGTTTCGCCGGCATCGGCTTGCCCGTCTCGTGATGGACGGCGAACTTCTCCAGCGTCTCCGGCACCATCAGCCAGTGCTCGTAAAGCTGCGACGGCAGCTCGACGAAATCGCGCGTCACAGCCGTGCCCGAGATCGACGGATACGTCACGTCTGACAGCAGTCCGTGCAGGCCGTGTCCGAACTCGTGGAACAGCGTGCGCGCATCGTCGATCGATAAAAGGCTCGGCTCGCCCTCCTCGCCCTTCGCGAAATTCATGACGTTGACGATGATCGGCGCAACCTCGCCCGCCACCTTCGACTGCGACCGGAACGCACTCATCCAAGCGCCCGAGCGCTTCGACGGCCGGGCGAAATAATCGCCGAGGAACACCCCGACGTGGTCACCGCGCTTGTCGGTCACCTCCCACGCGCGCACGTCTTCGTGGTACCGCGGCGCGTCCTTCAGCGCTTTGAACTTCAGGCCGAACAGACGGTTTGCGGTATCGAATGCCGCCGCGACGACGTTGTCGACGGTGAAGTACGGGCGCGTCGATGCCTCGTCGACATCATAAAGCGCCTTGCGCTCCTTCTCGGAGAAGTACCGCCAGTCCCACGGCGCGATTGCGAAGTTGCTGCCCTCGGTACGCGCGCGAGCCTGCAGCGCATCGCGCTCCTCGCCGGCGCGCTTCACAGCCGGCTGCCATACCGCGGTCAGCAGGTCACGCACGCTACCGGGCGACTTCGCCATCGTCTCCTCGAGCGAATATTCGGCATACGTCTTGTAGCCGAGCAGGTTCGCGAACTCCGTCCGTAGCGAGATGATCTCCGCGGTGATGGCGCGGTTGTCGGTCTCCTCGCCCATCTCGCCGCGCCGTATCCAGGCATTGAACGCCTGCTCTCTGAGATCGCGCCGCGACGAGAACTGCAGGAACGGCTCGACCGACGAACGCGAAAGCGTGATCACGTATTTGCCCGGCATCCCGGCGTCGATCGCCACGCGCGCTGCCGAATCGCGCAGTGTCTGCGGCAGTCCGTCGAGATCACTCTCCTCCAGCACCATCCGCCACGACTGCTCGTCCTTGAGCACATTCTGCGAGAACTGCGTCGCGAGACTGGCCAGCCGCTGGTTGATTTCGCCAACGCGCGTCTTCTGCCTTGCACCGAGCTTGGCGCCCGCACGCACGAGCCACTTGTAACGGAGCTCCAGCACCCGCCGCTGCTCGTCGGTAAGATCGAGCTTGCCGCGCCGCTCGTAGAGATCCTCGACACGCTTGAAGATCTTTCCGTTGAGCATGATCGCCGTCTCGTGTGCCGCGAGCTTCGGCGCCATCTCCCGCTCGATCGCCTGCAGCGCCTCGTTCGTATGCGCGCCCGTCAGATTGTAAAAAACCCCGGCCACCTTTTCGAGCAGCCGCCCGCTCTTCTCGAGCGCGACGATGGTGTTCGCGAATGTCGGCCGCGCCTCTTGCGCCGCAATCCGCTGGATCTCCGCCTTGTGCTCTTTCAGTGCCTCGGCGAAGGCGCCCTTGTAGTGATGCGGCTCGATCTTCTCGAACGGCGGCAACTCAAAGGCGCCGCCCCACCGGCCGAGCAGCGGATTGCCGGGCTTCTTCCGCACGGGAAGCTTCGCGCGCGCCTTCGCAACGCGCGCCTCGACCTTCTTGTGCGCCTGGGGCTTCAACTTCGTCTGTTCGGATTTCTTCGCCACGTCCGCTGCTCCATGCCGTGCATCCGCTCGTGATGCGTTTGGAGGCCAACGTAGACATCGCCGCGCTCACGTCCAGATGCGCATGGCGTCGCGCCGCAAAGATATACGGCGCGCAAAAAAATGGGGCCGGTGGGGGACCGGCCCATTTGGGGGAGTATTACTACAGGGAGGCTGCCTAATGACCCGATCCGCGCAACTGCCCGGGGGGCTGGGGGGCTGAGAACCGAGCTGCTCCGCCGACCGGGTCTTGTAGGCAACTGTCGAGAATATCGCTTCGCTTTGGGGCGGATCATTGTCGATGGCTGGGTGCGAATTTGACCATCCCGCGGTCTTTCCATGCCGCGCCGACGCCTCTCCACGACGCCGCATCCCCCAGGAAATCGGGCACGCACCGCTTGAAATCGCACGCAACCGGCGCAATCATAAAGGTATCGTGACAGGGAGGCGCCATGAGCGATTCCGAACCGATAAATTTCGGCCCGCGAGCAGCGGGCAGCTTTCGCGGTCCTAAACCCGCGTTTGTTCAAGTTTCCGAACCTCAGCGCCAGACTGCATTCACGCGTCAGGAGCTCAACGCCATTCTCGCCGTCTATGGGCGCAAGGTCGCCGCGGGCGAGTGGCGCGATTACGCGATCGACCTCGGTCGCGAAAAGGCGGTTTTCTCCATCTACCGCCGCTCCAGCGAAGTGCCGCTTTACCGCATCGAAAAGAACATGAAGCTCGCGCGCAAGCAGGGCGCCTTCAGCGTCGTGGCGCCGGCCGGCCTGATCCTGAAGCGCGGGCACGATCTGGCGCGGGTGCTGAGCGTTCTTGAATCCCGCCCCCGCCTCGTCACCGCGTAGCGTTCACGAAGCCGAGAAAGCGCGACGTTCAGAAGAGGCATGTCTAGGCCGCCAAGCGCCGCCGACATTCTTCTCTCAACTTGTCGTCGAAAAAAAGCAAAGGCCCCGAAGCGTCGCTCCGAGGCCCTTGCCGGCTAGTGCTGCTAACTCGACTACTCGCGCTGACCGAACAGGTTGAGAAGCATCATGAACATGTTGATGAAGTCGAGGTACAGGCTGAGAGCACCCATGATCGCGCTCTTTGCCGCCAGCTCTGCATTGCCGGCCACCTGGAAGTAGGTGTCCTTGATGCGCTGCGTGTCGTAGGCGGTGAGGCCGGCGAACACGAGAACGCCGATCACCGACACTGCGAACTGCAGTCCGCTGGACTGGAGGAAGATGTTCACGACCGAGGCGAGGATGACGCCGATGAGGCCCATGAACAGGAACGAACCCCAGCCGGAGATGTCACGCTTCGTCGTGTAGCCCCAAAGGCTAAGCGCGCCGAAGGTCGCCGCGGTGATGAAGAAGATCTGCGTGATCGACTGGCCGGTGAAGACCAGGAAGATCGACGACAGCGACACACCCATCACGGCCGCAAACAGCCAGAACGAGGCCTGCGCCGCTGCGATGCTCATCTTCTCGATGCGGAACGAAAGGAAGAACACGAAGCCGAGCGGGGCGAGCATGACGACCCACTTCAGCGGAGAATTGTAGAGCGCCTGGCCGAACGACGTCAGCTCGCCGCCGGAGACGGCAAGCGACCACGTCAGGTAGGCGGCAATGCCCGTGAGGGCGACGCCGGCGGCCATATAGTTATAGACGCCGAGCATGTAGGAGCGCAGACCCTCATCGACGGCAGCACCGGCGCGAGCCGGATAGCCGGGGGTTGCGTACCTGTTGTCGAGCTGAGCCATAGATCCTCTATCCCTGAATTCCTTGGACTGGCCAATTTAGCCAAATCGCGTAACGAAATATGACCCCGCTCTGCGAACCTTTCAAGGCTTACCAAAACGTAAGAATCGAGAAGTTCTCGCGCTGGGCCAGAGAGAAAAAGTAAGTCCTGCCAGACGGTTGGCTTGAACCGTCTATTCCGTGCGCAGGTAAGGCACCGACGGAGCGCGCAAAATTGCCCACGTCCCCGCCCCGCCGAACAGGAAAACGAGCCCCACTGAAACCGCCAGCGCCAGGGCGACGGCGCTCCCCGAGAACACGAACGGGATATGCATCAGCTGGGATACGACGATCGACGCCGCGATGGTCCCCAGCCCGACGGCAAACAGGGCCGTGATCGCCGCCAGGATCAGGTATTCGAGGAAGTGCGCCGTCAGGATCCGGCGTCGCGTAGCTCCCAGCGTCTTGAGGATCACCGCCTCCAGGATGCGCCGCCGCTGCGCCGTCGCCAGCGCCCCAGCCAGCACCAGGGCGCCAGCGATCAGCGTCACGCTGCCCGCCGCGCGCACCGCCGTCATCACCTGGGCGAACACGCCTCCGACCATCACCAGCACGTCCTTGACGCGGATGGCCGTGACCGACGGATAAGCCTTGCTCACCTCGCGCATCGCCTCGCCCTCCTGCGCCAGGGGCGTGCCTTCCGGCAACTGGATCGTGACCAGCAGATTATGCGGCGCGCCCTGCAGCGTGTTCGGCGGGAACAGCATCACGAAATTGATGGCGAGGCTTTCCCACTTCACCTCGCGCAGATTGGAGATCTTCGCCGTCACGTTGCGCCCGAGCACGTTCACGGTGACGCTATCGCCCAGCTTGAGACCGAGCTTGCCCGCGAGTTCAGCCTCGAACGACACCAGCGGCTCGCCGTCGTAGTCCTTCGGCCACCACTCGCCCTGGACCACGTGCGACCCCGGCGGAACGTCCGCAGCATACGAAAGCCCGCGATCGCCGTTGAGCACCCACTGGGCTTCCGGCGGCGCCTTCACCTCCTCGACCGGCACGTCGTTGAGGCGCACCAGCCGGCCACGAAGCATCGGCGCCTCCTCGAGCACCGCGCCAGGCACCTTTCCTTCCACCAGCCCGCTCAGCGCGCCGAAATCTTCCTTCGGCACGTCGAGCACGAAATAATCCGGCGAGCTTGTCGGCAGCCGATCCTTGAGCTCGCGCACCAGCGAAGCGTCCGCCAGCGCCACCGCCACGAGCAGTGACAGCCCCGCACCGAGCGACAGCACGACACTGCGCGTGAGCCCGCCCGGCGCACCGAGATTTCCGATTGCCAGCGACAGCTCTGGAATGCGCGGCCGCGGCGTGCGCTGCGCCACCCACGTTACTGCCGCGCCGAGCGCGTAGAACACGGCGAACACGACGATCAGACCGAGACTGAAATAGACCGCGATGCGTGTCGAATCCGAAGTCAGCATCGCAAAGCCGAACAGCGCCGCCGCAATCCCGATCGTCGCCAGGATCACCCACGCACGCGGCAACGTCCGCTCGCTCGTCACCTCGTCGCGGAACAGCGCCGTCGCACTCACCCGCTCGACCCGGCCCAGCGGCCAGAGGGCGAACAGCAGCGCCACGCCGAAGCCATAGACGAGCGCGGTTACGATACTCAGCGGCGTCACCGTCATCTTCGCAGCCACCGGCAGCAGATCGCCGAACAGCGCGTCGAGCGCGAACGGCGCCAGCGCACCAAATGCCAAACCGATGGCGACACCGATCGCGGCCACCGCCATCACCTCGGTAAGGAATATGGCGAGCACCACGCTGCTGGTCGCACCGATGCTCTTCATCGTGGCGACGACCTTGCGGCGCTTGTCGATGAACGTCGACACCGCGTTCGCGACGCCCACGCCGCCCACCAGCAGCGACGTCAGCCCCACCAGCGTCAGGAACTGCCGCAGCCGCTCGAGCGTGCGTGTTACCTGCGGCGAGGGATCACGGCGATCCGCAATCGTAAAGCCGGCTTCCGGTAGCTCACTGCTGATCTTCTCCCGCACCGTAATGAAATCAGCTTCGCTCGTCGCGGCTTCGTTGAGTTTCACCGCATAGCGCCACCTGACGAGCGTGCCCGGCTTGATGATGCCGGTCTTCTCCAGCGTCGGCTCCGACAGCAGCACGCGCGGCCCATACGTCAGCCGGTCGGTGATGCCGTCGGGCTCCGACTTGAGCACGCCCGCGACCTGAACATCGACGCCGCCGATCCCGATGTTGTCGCCGACCTTGAGTTTCAGCCGCTCCAGCAGGCCCGCATCGACAACGGCACCCTCGCGCAGCGCGTCCTGAAACGATCCGCCACCCTCGATCTCTACCTGCCCGACCAGCGGATACTGCTGATCGACAGCCTTCAGTTCGGCCAGGGCCTGATCGCTATTATCGGGCCGCCGCGCCATCGTCCGCATGGTCGCGGACTCGCTCACGCGGCCGAGCCCATTGATCGCCGCACGTTCCTGCTCGTCCGCCCGCGTATGCGTGCGCGCCAGCGTGACATCGCCACCGAGAATTGCTTCTCCCTGCGCCTCGAAGCCTGCGCGCAGCGCGTCCGAAACGGCCCCGACACCCGTGATCACCATCACGCCCAGCGCCACGCAGGCGATAAAGACGCGAAATCCCGACAGGCCACCACGCATGTCGCGCAAGGCAATCGACAGCACGAGCGGCAATCGCCGCTGGTCTCCGGTCGGTGGGGACTTCAGCGCGTCTGAGGCTGTCACGAGAGCGCGGCCTCCGTGTCACCTTCGACGCGTCCGTCGGCCATGCGGATCGTGCGCTCGCACGCCGAGGCTAGGTTTTCATCGTGCGTGACAAGAACCAGTGTCGAAGCCCTTCGCCTCTGCAGGCCGAACAGCAGGTCGATCACCTGCCCGCCGGTACGCCGGTCGAGGTTGCCCGTGGGCTCGTCCGCGAGAATGAGCTTCGGCCGGCGGCTCAGTGCCCGCGCGATGGCGACGCGCTGCTGCTCGCCGCCCGACATCTGCGCCGGAAAATGCTCCATGCGATGGCTGAGCCCCACCTCCTGCAGAAGCTCGCGCGCAGCCGCCGCCGCGTCGGGAGCGCCCGCGAATTCCAGCGGCAGCGCCACATTCTCCAGCGCTGTCATCGTCGGGACGAGATAGAACGACTGGAACACGATGCCTATTTCGGCGCCACGCATCAGCGCCAGCTCGTCCTCGTTCATGCGCGAAAGATCGTGCCCAGCCACCTTGACGTTGCCGCTCGTCGCCCTTTCGAGGCCCGCAATCACCATGAGAAGCGACGTCTTGCCCGAGCCCGAAGGTCCGACGATCGCTAAAGACTGCCCCTCACGGGCCCTCAGATCCACATCGCGCAGGATGTTCACCGGCCCCGCCCGGCTCGGCAGCGTAAGGCGAAGGTTCTTTATTTCGACAATCGGCTCGGTCACGATTCCTCGGCGCTCAAGTTTGGGTGCAAGGCTTGTCTCAACATGGCGGCGCCTTTACGTCAGGGGGGACGCCACGCGCGCCATCTCTGCAGATCTCGGGGAGAAGCATGGAGCCGATGTCATTGAGACGCAACGTTTTGACCCCATCTCAGGTGGTGTCCGCCCTGCGCATCGTCAACACGCTGGCGGCGCTATTGATGATCGTAGCCACAATGTCGACCACCGCACTCGCCCAAGGCGCTCCCAAAGTCGCCAGCAAGCCAATTCGCATAGTGGCCTTTGGTGACAGCCTCACCTCCGGCTACGGCATGCACCAGAACCAGGCATTTCCGGTCCAGCTCCAGAAGGAGCTGCGCGCGCGCGGACACAACGTCGAGGTCTCGAATGCCGGGGTTGCGGGCGACACCACCGCCGCGGGTCTCGCCCGCTTCGATTGGGCCATCGGCGACGACGTCGAAGCCGTCATCCTTGAGTTCGGCGCCAACGACGCACTGCGCGGCATCGACCCCAAGGTCACCCGCGAGAACCTGCAGAAGATCATCGCCCGACTGAACAAGCGGGGCATTCCGGTGCTGCTGGCGGGCATGCGGTCACCGGCCAACTGGGGCGACACCTACGCCGACGACTTCGACGCTATTTTCCCCGATCTCGCCAAGGAGCACGCATTGGTGTTCTATCCGTTCTTCCTGGAGGGCGTGGTGCTCAATACCAAGTTCAACCAGAACGACGGAATGCACCCCAACGCGAAGGGCGTTGCCGAGATTGTCCGACAGATTGCCCCCTCGGTCGAGGAACTGATCGCCAAGGCCGAGGCCCGACGCCTCGCGCCGAAAAGCTGAGCAACGAGAGGTCGACTGTCATGCCGCGCCTGTTCACGGGCATCGAAATTCCCGCTGAGCAGCGGGAGGAGATCGCGCGGCTGAAGCTTCCGCTCCCCGGGGGCAGCCGCTGGACCGAGCCAAGCGACCTGCATCTCACCTTGCGCTTTGTCGGCGACATCGAGAAACAGCAGGCCGTCGAATTCTCCGACCGCCTCGAGTCGATCGACCTCGACGCCTTCGAGCTGCGGCTGTCCGGCTTGGGCGTATTCGGAGGCAACGAGCCGCGCTCGATCTGGGCCGGCGTGGAAGATTCAGGCCCGCTCGAAGCGCTCGCACGCGCCAACGACCGCGCCGCGCGCTCTGCCGGCCTCCCCTCGGACGGGCGTCAGTTCAAGCCGCACGTGACGCTCGCCCGCGTGAAATACGCCAGCGCCGACGAGGTCGCCCGCGTGCTGCAGCGCCTCGGCGCCTTCCGCACCAAGCCGTTCATCGTCTCGCGCTTCGTGCTGTTCTCGGCCAAGCCCAAAACCGGTGGCGGGCCGTATGCCGTCGAGGAGGCGTTCAACCTGCGCGGCGGCGAATACGCCCAGGAGCTCGACCTCGACTACGGCTGGTAGCATTGAACCATCCGGCGACGTCGCCGCCGAAGGGGGCAAGGGCGCTAGGCGCCCCGGCGCGAGCGCCGGCCATCAGCTCGCACAACACTCGCCGCACACAAAGCCTCCCTCAGCTCGTGTCACCCCAAAAATAACTTAACCCTAATACCGCCGCACGCCCTGCGCGCGATCCCATGGCGACATCGGCTGCTCCTCGTTCTCGCGCATGAGATACGCGTCGATCTCGCCGTCCGCCCTCGCCGCCCCGGCATACTGCTGCGACGACCGCCGCATGTCGGCAATCGCGCGCTCGTCGTCCTTGTAGCCCTGATGGCGCGCCGCCGATTCACCGCTCCACGGAGCCGGCTTGCACGAGCAGCCCTCGACCAGCTTCTTGCGGTACAGAAACGCGGTCTGGGACTGCGCGTATGGCGCCCCGCGCAGGTCGACCATCGTCTCCACGCTGCCGCCGCTGAGCGGATAGTAGTAGAGCGTCGCCTCACCGTCGCACCGCGCCTGGCACGTGCGCGCATCCTGGTAGAGCCGCTCGCGTCCGACGTTGTCGCCGACCGGAAAATAGAACCCGTCGCACGTGCGCACACACACACTGCGGTATCGCGTATTGTCCTGCGGCCAACCGGTATCGCCATACCCGGGCCCGTAGTCCAAGCGCTGGCCGCCATAGCCGAAGTTATAGGTCGGCGGCGGTACGGCCCGCTCGACTTCTCGCTTGCCCCAATTGAAGAGCTTGGAGAAGAAGCCCTCGGCGAGCGCCGGCTGATACGCGAGAGCCAATGCAGCGGCCGCGCCGAGGGCAATCAACAATGCACGCGACTGACGCATCGACGCTAACGCTCCGCAACTGAACTCAACGGAGACAGCATCGACTCAACATGGAAAAGAAAGTCTGAAGATTCGTGCGGCCCTGGCACCTCGATCGCGATATTGCGCGTCGTCAGTGCACCGCATTAAAGCGTCACGACGACCTTCCCGACCGCCTCGCGCTTGTCGATCACCGCCAGCGCAACGCGTATATCGTCGAGCGCATATGTGCCGTGGATGCGCGGATTGAGCTTGCCCGCCGCCACCCACTCCAGCACCTGCCGCATGTTCGCGCGGTGGCCCTCGGGATCACGCTTCACCGCCTCGCCCCAGAACACACCGACAGCATCGCATCCCTTGAGCAGCAGCAGGTTCAGCGGGATCTTCGGAATGTCACCCGAGGCGAACCCGACGACGAGAAAACGCCCCTGCCACGCCGTCGCCCGCAGCGCCTGCTCGGAAGCATCGCCGCCGACGCAGTCGTAGACGACGTCAACGCCCTTGCCGCCGGTCAGCGCGCGCAACCCATCCTTCAGATCCGCACCGCCGTAATTCACCGCCTCGTCGGCGCCGTGCTCCTTCGTGATCGCCAGCTTCTCCGGCGAGGACGCGACTGCGATGACCCGTGCGCCCATCAGCTTCGCAATCTCGACGGCGGCCAGTCCGGCGCCACCCGCAGCACCCAGCACCGCGACCGTCTCACCCGCCTTGAGCTTCGCGCGGTCTTTGAGGCCATGTATCGCCGTGCCGTACGTCACCGACACGCCCGCCGCCACCACATCGCTGACCCCCTCGGGAATGGGGATCACCGCCTCGGCCTTGGCCACGACCACCTCGCGGGCCCCGCCCCAGCCAAGATAGGCTGCGACCCGGTCACCCACCTTCACGCCCGCAACTCCGGCCCCGATCGCCGTCACCACGCCCGCCACCTCCGCCGACGGCGAGAACGGCAGCTCGGGCTTTGCCTGGTACCTGCCGCGCGTGATCAGCGTGTCGAAAAAGTTCAGCGCCGCCGCCTTCACCGCGATCAGAACCTCCCCGGGCCCCGGCTCCGGTAATGCCATCTCCTCGATGACGAGGGCGTCTGGCCCCCCGAGGCTCTTGCAAAGCGCCGCTTTCATGTAAAACCTCCGCCGAGCACGCATTTCCCGATGCTATCTCAACCTTCGACCACGCCCGGCCACACCTCGCAAGCCGGCCCTTTTGAGACTAGGCGACATGACCGAACGACTACCGGCTACCTGGCCACCGTCCCCGCGCGGCTACTTCGCCATCGGCGCCGAGCGCATGTCTAAATCGCTCAACCTGGGCAACCTTATGCGCTCCGCGCACGGCTTCGGCGCCAGCTTCACGTTCACCGTGGGCGCAACTTACCGGGCACTGGAAGCCTTCGCCGACACATCCAAAAGCCAGCTCCATCTACCGCACTACAATTGGACGACCCTCGACGACATGGCGTTCCCCAACGGCTGCAAGCTCGTCGGCATCGAGCTGATCGACCGCGCAGTGGACCTCCCGAGCTTCCGCCACCCGCTCCGCGCCGCTTACGTTCTCGGCCCCGAGCAGGGCTCGCTGTCGGACGAAATGCTGGCCCGCTGCGAGCACGTGGTGCGCATCCCGACCAAGTTCTGCATCAACGTCGCTATGGCCGGCGCCATCGTCATGTATGACCGCGTCCGCACCCTCGCCCGCTTCCCCGACCGCCCGGTGGGCGAAAGCGCAGCGCAACGCGTCAAATAATTTGCAGCATTCCTAATGGCTTGCTGCACGCGGTGGCACCCGTGCAGATGCGACACGCCCCGCTCGAGACAAATCTCAAACCCGTAAGAACGGGGGAGAAGCATTTGCCCGAAGGGTGACAGGCGGCCGCGAGGATGCATATGCTGACTTAAAACCGCTTCTGTTTGGGGAGGAAGCCACATGCGCAGACTTATGGCATCAGCCATCCTGGCCACGGCCCTCGCGGGCACCGCTTCGGCACAGACGGTCGACTTGGTCGAGAAGCAGGGCTCGTGGAGCCTCTATGCCGACCAGTCCAATCCCAAGAGCATCTGCTTCATCGCCTCCCAGCCGCTCGCAGTCGAGCCGCTCGGCGCCAATCGCGGTCCGATCTTCTTCTACATTTCGGCCTGGCCGAAGGAAGGCGTGAAAACGGAGCCGAGCATCAAGGTCGGCTACCCGGTGAAACCCGACGCCGACATGAGCGTCACGGTCGGAACCGACACCTTCAAACTCTTCATCAAGGGCGAGCGCGGGTTCGTGCAGGACGCCGCCGAGGAGCAGAAGCTGATCGAAGCCATGAAAAAGGGCTCGAACGCCTTCGTGAAGGCCACGTCGGCACGCGGCACGACAACGACCGATACCTATTCGCTGTCGGGCATCTCGGCAGCGCTCGACAAGCTCGCCGCCACCTGCCCCGGTTAGATCGCCAAACGAAACGGCCCGGCCGACGAATCTCAGCGAACGGCCGCCGCCGCATTGACGCGCGGCTTGCAGTTGGCGCCTTGCTCAAGCGCCGGGCAATTTGCCACCGGCTTGGCATGGCGGGTTTCCGGCCACATGAACTTCGCGGCCAGAAGCACTGCGAACAACATGGCGCAACCGGCGATGCTTCCGATGATCGCACTCCGGTCGTCGACGGCGAGGCTGGTCATATTCTGCATGTCATTCCGCTGTCTCTGAGCCACCGCTTATTGCGACGTGGCATTGATGATGGTGACATTGGTGAGAGGCGAAGGGGCGACGACTGGCTGATGGCCGACGAGTAGCGCCGTCCGCCAACCCGCCGAGTATTTGCCCAGGACGTTGCCTTGCGCGCGCACTGGCGCATCGATGGTATGAACGAAAAACACCGCGGCTAGAGCGGTGACTGCCATCGCAAAAAGAGTGAGCAGGGCCAGGCGCATGAAACATCCCACCGGTTTGTACGCGCACTGATGGAGTGCAAACGTGCCCCTCGGCCGTACGTTCCCGAATGCGAAGCGTTGTTTGTGTGGGCTAGGCAACCGACAGCCCGGCAGCCGCCGCGCTCGACAAGCTCGCCGCCATTCAAGCGGTTAGTGCAGCGGCACGTTGACGGTGCCCTGCAGCGTGTAGCCGGTGTAGTCGCCGGCGCCGAGCCCGTCCCACGACGCTAGCCCGCGCACGAAGACGCCGCCTGCCGTCTCGACGTTGAGACCACCCTGCAACCGGCCCCAGCTTGCACACGCACAGACTGCCATGCCCTGCACGGCGGCCACCTCAGTCGTCGCCGGCCGGCGCGCTAGGGTTCTTGCGGATGTGCACGTAAAGCGCACCCTCGCCGCCGTGCTTGATCGCTGCCGCGGTGAACCCGATGATGATCGGCGCCAGATCCCGCTCCGCCAGCCATCGCGGCACGTTCCGCCGCAGCACGCCCCGCGCTTCGCCCTCGCGCTCCAGCCGTTCATCGAGTGCCGTGCGCGTCGGCGCCCCCTTGCCCGTGATCACCAGCACCCAGCGCTTGCCGCCGCCATACGCGCGATGCAGAAACCGAGTCAGCGCCGTGTGCGCCTCGCTCTGCCGCATCCCGTGCAGGTCGATGCGGCCCTCGATCTCGATCCGCCCCGAGCTGATCTTTCGCGTCTTCTTGCGTTCCAGGCTGAGCGGAGCCGGCCCTGGCACCACCTTGACTGCGCGCACCGGCGCCGCTGGGGCCGCTACAGGCGCTGAGTGCTTCTTGGTCTCGAGATGATGGGCGGTCTCCCGCCGCGGCGGCACAGGCGCGTCCTCAGCCTCGAGCGCCGCGTGAACCCGCCCCTTTTTCCCTTTGATTGGAGAGATCGAGCGCGCCGTGTGCTCCCACAACTCGCGCTCTTCTTCAGTGATCCGGGCCGCACCCTTCTTGCCCGGCGGCTTCTTCACTGAGCGCCCTTCACGATCGTGTGCCATTTGAGGTGCTCGCCGAAGGTAAGGCGGGGAGCGGCAGCCTGCGCGGAAGTCGGCAGCAGCACATAGAAGTTCCCCTCGTGCTTGGTAACACCGGCTACTTTGCCGGCCTCGTCACCAGAGCCGAAATAGATGTCCCCGCGCTCCGGCCCCTTGATCGCCGAGCCTACGTCCTGGGCCACCATCAAACGATTAAAGCTGCCGCTTTTCGTGGCATGCGAAAGCTTTGGCACGCTGAGATAGATCGGTGTCCCCAGCGTATGAAACCCGGTATCGACGGCTAGGCTTCGCCCCGGCGTCAGCGGCACGGACATCGCCCCCACCGGCCCCTCTTCGTCCCCCAGCTCGCGGAAAAAAATGAACGACTTGTTCTGCCACATGACCTCCTGGCCGCGCTTTTGGTCCTCGCGCAGCCAGTTGCCCAGCGCCTGCATCGACATCTTGTTGGCCGGCAGGATCTTGTTGTCGATCAGGTAGCGACCGATGGACGTATAGGGATACCCATTCTTGCCGGCGTAGTTGATCCGAACAGTGCTGCCGTCCGTGAGATGTATCCGCCCCGATCCCTGGATATGCATGAAGAACGCTTCGACCGGATCGGCGAGGTACAGCAGCTCCAGCCCCTGCCCCGAGAGCGCCCCCTGCTCGATCTCCGCGCGCGTCGGATAGGGCGATTCCTCCCCCGTCGACGCCTTGCGAACATGCGTGAAGCCCGTCTGCTTCGACGCCCTGTCAGCCTCGTCCACGACATTCACGAGGTCGGTCGGGCGCTTGTAGATCGGCGTCTGGAACTTCCCCTGTCGCGTGCGCGAGCCTTCGAGCACCGGCTCGTAATAGCCCGTAAGCAGGCCCACGGACTTCTGCTGCACGACTCGATGGGGCGCAAAATGCGTTTCGAAGAACGTCTTTGCCGAAGCATCGGTGGGTGACTCGAGCTCTTGAGCCGCTCGACATGCTGCCGCCAACTCGCCCGCCGGTACCCGGCACTGCGACAACGCCTTGCCCGGCGGCTTACCCGCCGCCTTCGCAACCGCATCGCACGATTTGAGAAAGGTCTTCAGCGCCGCCAGATGATCGTCGCTGCTCCAGCCCGGCAGATCGGCGAACGAAGCAACCTCAAGCCGAGGCTCGGAGCTATCGGTCGCCGGCGCGGCCTTGTCTGCAGGTGGCTGACTGGAGGTGTCGTTGCTCATGACGGACGAGCCGGCGCCTGGCTGACGGGGCTGCTTGGGCACCGGCTCGGCCAGGGCCGAACCGGCAAAAAGGATCGCGGCAGCGGCGGGAAGCATCCGCAAACAGACAGCAGCCAGGGCGCGATAATCTGCCATGGTCGCCCGCGTTCCCCCCGAACTGAACCTCTTCTGCCGCTACGCGCGCGGCTCTAGCAGCACCTTCGGCACGCCCCGAGTGATCAGGCCGGCGACTGCGTCGCGATCAGATGCCAGTTGGGATTGGCGCGCGCCTTGGCCGTCGAGATGTCCCGGCTGAACGTCCAGATGTCCGTCACTTCCTTGATGCGCTGCGGATCGCCGTTGATGATCGCGCCCGCCTTGTCGCGCGTGGCCGAGATCAGCTCGCTGACGAATCGAACCGTGACCGATGCGATGCCGCTCTTCACTTCCGACTCGACGATTTCGGCCTTCTCGATGCCGACGAAGCTCTGGTCGACCTGCTCGCCGCGCGTCTCGCGCTCACCGATGGCGCGCGTGAAGCCGTCGTAGACGTCCTTGCTCAACAGATCACGCAGCAGCTTGCGATTGCCCTCGGCGAACGCCGTGACGATCATCTCATATGCCTGCTTGGCGCCCCGGATGAAGGCTTCTGGCTCGAACGCCGGATCCAGCTTCGCGATCTCGACCAGTCCTGCGCGGGCTGCCGGCTCGGCGCTCGGATAGGCTTTGATCTTCTCTTCGACGTCGGCCTGGGTCAGCTCCGGAACGGGCTGTGCAGCCGATGCGTCGCGGTCCCGCCGCGGCATCGAGACGACGTTGTCGCCCGACGCAGCCTCTTGGCGCGCCCGCTCGGTGCGAAAGCGCTCCACCCTGGCTTCCTCGTCGCCCGTACGGCGCCCGAGAACGCTCCTCAGCTTCAAGATCACGACAACCGCGACGATGAGCGAGATTAGGGTGAACAGATCGATCTTCTCCATGGACGGCTGCCTTCCTGGCAATCAACAGCGTGACTGGATACGACAGCAATATATGATCGCGTCTTAATCCGGACCCAAGAGATAGGGACTTCTGATCCGATCCGCCATCAAGGGGTTACGATTGTGCTTCTTCCAAGGTAAGGCACAAATGCTGCAATGCCAACCCGATTAGCCTCAAGCTATGGGATAGGCCCGGCACGGTGCCGACATACTCAACAACCTGATAGTGAGAGATGAACGTCGAAAATGATGTCGCCCTGGCGCTTCGTCTTTCCTCTGCTGATCCTTGGCTTCCCTCTGCTCGAGATCGCCGTGCTGATCGCGGTCGGCCGCGCCATCGGCTTCTGGCCCACGTTTGGCCTGCTGGTTCTGTCGGCAGTTGCCGGAATGCTCATCATCCGCGCCCAGGGCCTCTCCATGGTCGGACGCATGTTCGACACAATTGGCAAAGGCGGCCTTGCCTTTGTCTCCGTGGTCAACGGCTATTTCGTTATCCTGGCTGGATGTCTGCTGATCGTGCCGGGCTTCATCACCGACGCGCTGGGTCTGGCCCTGCTGCTGCCGCCACTGCGCCAAGCCATCCTCGGCAGCGTGCTGCCCGGCTTCGCCGACGCGCGCAAGGCAGATCGGGCCGGACGCCGCGCCGATGATACCCCGGCCGAGCAGAAGCAACCGATCGTCATCGAAGGCACCTACAAGCGCATCGACGAACACGATCGCAAGCATTAGGCCTAAATTGCCGTAACCCTTTTGACCAGCGACATTGTCGCAGCGCGGCCCGCGTGTTAGCTAGCCGCCTCGATCGCAGCCTCTCTTCTGATGGATCCCCTCGATGGCCTCCTCCAACAACGGCAATGGCAACGGTAAACCAGGCGAAGCCGCACAGTCCGCGCCGCCGCCGGTGCAAGTGAAGGTCGTCGCCCAGTACATCAAGGATCTCTCTTTCGAGAACCCGAACATCGAGAAGATCATCAAGGATCCGGGCGACCAGCCCAACCTTCAACTCTCGATCAACGTCGGCGCCAAGGCGATGGGCCCCTCGCTCTACGAGAGCAGCATCGACTTCAACGCCCAGGCGACCAACAAGAACGGCGAAATCTACCAACTCGAGCTGATCTACGCCGGCCTGTTCCGCATCGAGAACATCCCCGAGCAGGCTCTAGAGCCGTTCCTCCTCGTCAACTGCCCGTCGATCCTGTTCCCGTTCGTACGCCGCCTCGCGGCCGACCTGACGCGCGAAGGCGGCTTCCCGCCGCTGCTGCTCGACCCGTTTGATTTTGGTTCGCTCTACATGCGCCGTCAGCAGGATCTGCTCGCCCAGGCCGAACCAAACTGATCAGCGCGCTCCGATCGCCAACTCTGTCATCCCGGAAGCGTCGAGCGAAGCAAGACGCTATCCGGGACCCAGCGGGAGAAAAGCGCGCAGCACTCAATCTGGAGGCTTCGCCAGACTATGCGCTGGCTCCCGGATAGCTCACGAAGTTCACGGCTTCCGGGATGACAGACTAGGCGGCCGCATCATCTCCCTGGCCGCCGAAGGCGGCAACGGCCCAAGGGGCCGCGCGCCAAGTGGCGCGGCTCTCAACTTGCACTACCCAAGCCGCACTCAAAGCTTCCCTCAGCTCGAGTCTGACCAAAAAGACTCAGCTGACCCAATACTTCTTCCAGATCGCCTTCTCGCCCAGCGTCTCGATGAACGCGGCGTGCGCCGCATGCATCGCCTCGTCGACCCGCGTCGGCAGCGCTATGGGACGCTGTTGCGCCTTCCCGCGTTGGAGCGGAGCGATTTCCCCGCCGAGCGGACCCGACGACCCGACATTCAGCTCGATGAAAGCCGCCTGCCGCGCGCCGAGTAGCTCGATGTACACTTCCGCAAGCAGCAACGAGTCGACGAGCGCGCCGTGCTTCGTCCGCTTCGTATTGTCGATGCCGTAGCGCTTGCACAGCGCGTCGAGGTTGTTTGGCCCGGCCGGATGCCGCCGCTTTGCGAGCTGCAGCGTGCACGTCACCCGGTCCATAGCGATCTTGCCGAGTGACAACCGTCCCAGCTCGAAATTCAAGAACCCGATATCGAACTGCGCATTGTGGATTACGAGACCGTCGTCCGCGATGAACTCGAGAAAGCTGCCCGCAACGGCAGCGAACTTCGGCTTATCCCGCAGAAACTCCGTCGAGATCCCGTGCACGTTCTGCGCCTCCATCGGCACGTCGCGCTCGGGATTGATGAAGCAATGATATTCGCGTCCGGATGGGATCCGGTTGATCAGCTCTATGCAGCCGATCTCGATGAGCCGGTCGCCTCGCAGCGGGTCGAGCCCGGTCGTTTCCGTATCGAGGATGATCTCACGCATTCAATCTGGACGCCGCGATTCGGCCCCTACCGTCAAGCCCACTCGCGCGCAAATGCCCCGCCCGACCACGTCTCCAGCTCGGTCAGGATTTTGTCGAGGTGCGCTTCACTGACTTCCGTGCCGCTCCCCGTGTCGACGACGAAATCGGCCCGTGCCCGCTTTTCCGCATCCGGCATCTGCCGCGCGATCAGACTGTCGAGTTTTTCCTTCGTCATGCCGGTACGACGCAGCAGCCGTTCGCGTTGAATTTCCGCCGGCGCCGACAATACGATCACGGCGTCGACCAGCTTGTTGGCGTTGGTCTCGAACAGCAACGGAATTTCCAGCACGGCAATGCGCGTGCCGCGTCGCGCCTCCGCGCGCAGGAAAGAGCGCTCCGCCTCGCGGACCATCGGATGCACGATCGCTTCGAGCTCCCGCAATCTTTCCGGATGCGCGACGATGGCCTCGCTGAGCTTCACCCGGTCGACGCCTGTTTGCGTCGTCGTCCCGGGGAACGCCATCTCGATCCGCTCCACCGCTTTTCCACCGGCGTAGATGCGATGCACCTCGGCGTCGGCATCGAACACCGGCACCGCGCGTCCGCGCAGATAAGTGGCGGCAGTGGATTTCCCCATGCCGATGGATCCGGTGAGGCCAACGATCAGCATTTAGTGCCCCGAATTCGAAGTTCGCCGGGCTTTGCGGCTAGGTTGTGAGCGAACTTTGAAATCATAAGGGGCACTAAAATAATAGCTTTCCTAGTTTGATTCAGATCGAGAAATTCGCTCGACACACCACCTCTTCGCATGGCGAAGTTCTCGATCATCACACTAGCGCCCCTCGATGTCGTTGACGATCAGCGTGCGCAACTCGTCCGTCACTTGTGGACGCACACCAAACCACTTTTCGAAGCCGGGCACAGCTTGATGCAACAGCATCCCCAAGCCATCCACGGTGCGCAGGCCGCGCGCGCGCGCCGCCGCAAGAAGCTCCGTCTCGAGCGGCACATAGACGATATCGGCAACGACGCACCGCGCGTCGAAACCGTCGAACTCCATGCCGAGCGATCCCTCGCCCTTGAGCCCCGCCGCGGTCGTGTTGACCAGCACCGACGCATGACGCGATGCCTCGCTGCGCTGGGCCCAATCGAAAACCTTGACGCGGGCGCCGAATGTCTCCGCCAGCCGCACGGCCCGCTCCGGCGTTCTGTTGAAAACGCGGACCTCGCCGACGCCGGCTTCGAGGAAGCCGTGAACAATCGCACGCGCCGCGCCACCCGCGCCCAGGATGGAAACCGGTCCGTCATGGGCATTCCAGCCCGGCGCCGCATCGTCGAGATGCGTCATGAATCCGTAGGCGTCGGTGTTCGCCGCGTACAGCTTTCCACCTTCGAGCCACAGCGTATTCGCGGCCTGTACTGCGCGCGCCGACGCTTCGCGCTCATCCGCTATCGCGTACGCGGCCTCCTTATGAGGCACGGTCACATTACAGCCGGCGAGGCCCTCAACTTCGAGCGAGCGAAGGAAGGCCTCCACTTGTTGCGGCCGCACGGCGACTTTCGTGTAGCTGCCGTCGATGCCGTATTGCTTCAGCCAATATCCGTGGATGAGCGGCGAGCGTGAATGCTCGATCGGCCACCCGATGACACACGCGCGCTTCATGCCGCGATGATTCCCCGCTGACGCAGCTCCGCCAAAACCGGCAGCAGCGGCATTCCGAGAATCGTGAAATAGTCGCCCTCGATCTTCTCGAATAGCTGGATGCCCAACCCCTCGAGCTCGTACGCGCCGACAGTCTGCGTGACGCGGTCCGCCGCGCGGTTGAGGTAGTCCGCGAGAAACGCATCGGAGAAATCGCGCATCGCCAACCGCGCCGTGTCGATATGCGTGAAAGTCACCTTTCCGTCCTTCGCCAGCACCACGGCCGAATGAAGCTCGTGCGTGCGCCCGCGCAACCGCTTCAACGCCTCTCCGGCAGCTTCGACATTCGAAGCCTTGCTCAGCAGAGCGCCATCGAAGGCCAGCACCTGGTCCGCCCCGATGATCACCGCGCCGGGATGCATGGCGCTCACGTCCTCCGCCTTGGCGATCGCCAGCACCTCCGCGATTTTCTTGGGTGGCGTGTGCTTATCCTCAGCCAGCAGCCGCGCGCGAATCGCGGGCTCGTCGACGTCCGCGGCTTGCACCGTGAAGTGCACACCGGCGGCGGCCAGCATTTCGCGCCGCGCCTTGCTCCCCGACGCCAATACAATCTCCGCAGTCCGGCCGGTCATGACAAATCCCTCTTGGCCGCGAAGCGGCAGGGGCCCAAGGGGCCCCGCGCCTTTGGCGCGGCTATCAACTTGCGCTGCGAACGCCGCATACAATGCTTGTTTCCCATCGTGTCGCGCAGCAGCAAAGTGCACTACCCATCGCTCACTTCCTTGCCAGCTTCCTTCGCAGCGTCCCTGTCGTGCATCAGCTTCAGGATTTGCGCTGCCGATTCCTCGACTGACCGCCGCGTGACGTCGATCACCGGCCAGCCGTTCTGCGCGCACACCTTGCGTGAATATGCGAGCTCTGCATTGATTTTATCGCGGTCGACATAGTCGCCCAGGTTGCGATCGGCGAGCATCATCGCACGATGACGCCGCACCTCCGCCAGCCGATCCGGGCTCGCAACCAGGCAGACCACGAATGCCTTGTGCGGCTTCGTCAGCCGCTCGGGCAGCGGTATCATCGGCACGAGCGGCAGGTTCGTCGTCTTGTATCCGCGCTGGGCCAGATAAATGCTCGTCGGCGTTTTCGACGTCCGCGAGATCCCGAGCACGATGATGTCGGCATCGTTGAGATCGGCGGGCAGGTGCCCGTCGTCATGCGCCATCGTGAAATTCAACGCATCGATTCGGCGGAAATAGTCGGCGTCGAGCACATGCTGCCCGGCAACCGTCGGCGTGCGCGGCGCACCGAGATAGCTCTCCAGCACCTGCATGATTGGCTGCAACACGGCGAGGCACGGAATTTTCAGCTCCGCGCAACGCCGCTCCAGTTCCTGCGAAAGCTCTGCATTGGTGATCGTATAGAGCACGATCCCCGGAGCCTGCTCGATCTCCTGCAGCACGCGCTTCATCTGCCGCGCCGTGCGCACCAGCGGATGCACGTGCTCGATCGGACGCACCAGCGCGTACTGAACCGACGCCGCCTTCGCGATCGTCGTCAGCGTCTCTCCGGTCGAATCCGACACGAGATGCAGATGGAAAAAACTCGGCAGATCGCTGGGCATGTCACTTGCTATATCCGGCGCCGGACCCGGCACCATAACCACCGGCAGGCGTGTTGATAACGTGCCTAGTTATCCAGAGGGCGGATACAACGCGCCAGCTTGATGCCAGAAGCCCGTTCACTCGTCCACGGATCCGCCCACAATCGAACCCGTCTTGAATGATCCGATTGCGCAATCCGCTCTCCATCAGGATTGGTACTTTCTGGTACGCTCGTCCAGTACCTCTCAACACGTGAGCCCGACGGCTTGCACCACCACCCGGCCGCCTAGCGCATTGATCCGTTAAGACTTCGCCGCCTCTAGTGCCTCGACCCCGACGACCGCCACCACATCCAGACCTTGCCCTGAGCCCCTGTGCGCGACCCATGGATTAGGCTAGGACAATCCTGCGATCCCCCGAACCCACTGGGGTAAGAGAAGTAACAATAAGAGTCTTAGACTCTAGATTGGTTTAGAAGCAGATGGGTGCACCCGCACAGACCTCCCCCTCATCCAGCGGCCAGCGCAAGCTGCTGAGCGTGCTCGCAGGCGAGGCCGTTTGGCCACCCCCGATCTGGCTCATGCGGCAGGCAGGTCGATACCTCCCCGAATACCGAAAGGTCCGCGCTTCGGTCGGCGGCTTCCTCGATCTCTGCTACTCGCCCGAACTGGCTGCCGAGGTCACGCTCCAACCGATCCGCCGCTACGGCTTTGACGCCGCGATCCTGTTCTCCGACATCCTCGTCGTGCCGGACGCGCTCGGCCAGAACGTTCGCTTCGTCGAAGGGGAGGGCCCACGCCTCGACCCCATCACCGACGCTGCGGGCCTTGCCCGCCTCAACCTCGAAGCGACCGGGGCGAAATTCGGCCGCGTCTACGAAACCGTGCAGCGCCTCCGCCAGGATCTGCCGCCCGAAGTCACGCTGATCGGCTTCTGCGGCGCCCCGTGGACTGTCGCGACCTACATGGTCGGCGGCCAGGGCTCGTCCGATCAGGCCGCGGCCCGTGCGATGGCCTACCGCGACCGCGAAGCATTCACGCAGCTCATCGACATCGTCACCGAGGCCTCGATCGATTACCTCGACGGCCAGGTCCGAGCCGGCGCTGACTGCCTGCAGATTTTCGATAGTTGGGCAGGCAACCTTCCCGACGGGGAATTCGACGCCTGGGTAGTGGCGCCGACCCGTAGAATCGCCGCAGAGCTGAAGCGTCGCCACCCGAACGTGCCGTTGATCGGCTTTCCGCGCGGGGCGGGCGGCAACGCTGAACGCTACGTCAGCGAAACCAAAGTCGAGGGCCTGGGATGCGATACGGCAATGCCACTGCAGCAGATGCGCGCTCTCGCCGATGCGACCGGAGCTGCCGTGCAGGGCAATCTCGATCCGCTGTTGCTGGTGGCCGGCGGCGCGGCACTCGATGCCCGCATTCGTGAGACGCTCGATACGCTTCGCGGTGTCCCCTACATCTTCAACCTCGGCCACGGCATCGTGCCGCACACGCCACCAGAACACGTCGCCCGATTGATCGAGATCGTCCGCTCAGACAAATCCGGCAGCTGATCATGGCCGACCTCTCCCACCGGAATGCACCCGGGCCTCGCGCCGGAATTGCCATCCTCGTCGTCATCGCCCTGCTTGGCGCCGCCTGGTACTTGCTCGGAGACGGCGCCTACCTCTGGGTAAAAGCGGCCCATATTATCGCCGTCATCTCCTGGATGGCCGGCATGCTCTATCTGCCCCGGCTCTTTATCTACCACTGTGACGCGGCTCCCGGCTCCAAGGAGTCCGAGACCTTCAAGGTCATGGAGCGCCGTCTCCTCACCGTCATTATCAACCCGGCGATGGTGCTGACGTGGGTGCTGGGTCTCTGGCTGGCCTGGAAGGCCGGCTTCTTTGCTTCAGGGTGGTTGCACGCCAAACTCGCCCTCGTGCTCGCCCTGACAGGCGTCCACGGCTACTTCTCAGCGTCCGTCCGTCGGTTTGGCAACGATGCCAACACAACCTCCCAGCGCGCCTGGCGCATGTGGAACGAGGCGCCTACCGTCCTCATGGTCGTGATCGTGCTGCTCGTTGTGCTTAAACCGTTCTGATCTAAATCTTTCACGACCCGCTTTTCTGTTGCTTTTCCATCTGCTATACCTTGGCTGAATTCCGCATCGACTCGGGGCCGCTCAGGCCCTCTGAGTTGGTCGCCGATGCTCCATCTAAAGGGGCAAGGCAGACCACACGTGGCATTTGCCCACAACCCATGACCCCCCACCTTCCGGCCGCGGCACCCCACTATCCCGCCTCAACGTCGTGGCCCCCTGGAGCATTCCATGAAGGAAATGAAGCTCGAAGATCTCAAGCTCAAAACTCCGACGGAGCTTTTGAGCTTTGCGGAAGAGCACGGCGTCGAGAACGGCAGCACCATGCGCAAGCAGGAGCTTATGTTCGCCACGCTGAAACAGCTCGCCGCCAAAGAGGTCGAAATCGTCGGCACGGGTGTCGTCGAGGTGCTGCTGGATGGCTTCGGCTTCCTGCGCTCTCCCGACGCCAACTATCTCCCCGGCCCTGACGACATTTACGTCTCCCCCTCCCAGATCCGGCGTTTTGCCCTGCGCACCGGCGATACCGTCGAGGGCCACATTCGCTCACCCAAGGACGGCGAGCGTTACTTCGCCCTGCTGAAGGTCTCGAAGATCAACTTCGAGGACCCCGAGGCAACGAAGCACAAGATCAACTTCGACAACCTGACGCCGCTCTATCCCACCAAGTGGCTGAAGCTCGAGACCGAAGATCCGACGGTCAAGGATTTCTCTCCTCGCGTCATCGACATCGTCGCTCCGATAGGCAAGGGTCAGCGCGGTCTCATCGTCGCCCCGCCGCGCACCGGCAAAACGGTCCTGCTTCAGAACATCGCCCACTCGATCGCGACCAACCACCCCGAGTGCTACCTCATCGTCCTGCTCATCGACGAGCGGCCTGAGGAAGTCACCGACATGCAGCGCTCCGTGAAAGGCGAGGTCATCTCCTCCACCTTCGACGAGCCGCCTTCACGGCACGTTCAAGTCTCCGAGATGGTCATCGAAAAGGCCAAGCGCCTGGTCGAGCACAAGCGCGACGTCGTCATCCTGCTGGATTCGATCACACGCCTTGGTCGTGCCTACAACACTGTCGTGCCCTCTTCCGGCAAGGTGCTCACGGGCGGCGTCGACTCCAACGCCCTGCAGCGCCCGAAGCGATTCTTTGGTGCTGCCCGCAACATCGAGGAAGGTGGCTCGCTCACCATCATCGCCACCGCGCTGGTCGAAACGGGCTCGCGCATGGACGAGGTCATCTTCGAAGAGTTCAAGGGCACCGGTAACTCGGAAATCATTCTCGACCGCAAAGTCTCCGACAAGCGCGTGTTCCCCGCCATCGACGTGGCGCGATCCGGCACCCGCAAGGAAGACCTGCTCGTCCCGAAGGACCAGCTCAAGAAGGTCTACGTCCTGCGCCGCATCCTCAACCCGATGGGCACCATGGACGGCATCGAGTTCCTCATCGACAAGCTGCGCTCGACCAAGACCAACGGCGAGTTCTTCCAGTCGATGAATACGTGATGCGGCTTGTCAGCTGACTGACACAACT
>CAZBPM010000033.1:0-42346 GCA_964493785.1 uncultured Hyphomicrobium sp.
GTGGGCCGCCCATGCTTCGAGACGCCGCGCTGCGCACGGCTCCTCAGCATGAGGTGTACCTCCCTCATTGCTCCAGCCCGACCAGCGCCACCTTCAGGTAGCCCGCCGTCCGCAGCACGTTCATCGCCTGCATCAGTTCGCCATAGGGCACCGCCTTGTCGGCCCGCAGGAAGATGCGCTCGTCCTTCTTGGCGCCCGTCGCCTCGTCCAGCGCCTTGGCCAACGCCTCGCGGCTCACCGGCGTATCCCTCAGCGTGAACGACAGGTCCTCCTTCAGCGTCAGATACAGCGGCGTATCCGGCTTCGGCTGGCGCTCCGCCGTCGACACCGGCAGGTCGACCGGCACATCCACGGTGGCCAAGGGGGCGGCCACCATGAAGATGATCAGCAGCACCAGCATCACGTCGATGAACGGCGTGACGTTGATCTCGTGGTTTTCGGTCGCGTCTTCGCTGTCTGAGAGCTTTCCAGCCATCGTGGCTACTCCGCGGCTCTGAGCTCAGGGCGCACGCCGCGGTCGAAGTCGCGCGACACGAGTGCGAGCACCGCCACCGACGCATCGCCGACCAGCGCCTTGTAGCTTCCGATCGCGCGGGCGAAGTGATTGTAGATGATGACCGCTGGGATGGCTGCGATGAGACCGAACGCGGTTGCGAGCAAGGCTTCGGCGATGCCGGGCGCGACGATGGCGAGGTTCGTCGTCTGCGCCTCCGAGATGCCGATGAACGAGTTCATGATGCCCCAGACTGTGCCGAACAGGCCGACGAAAGGCGCGGTCGAACCGATGGTCGCCAGAACGCCGGTGCCGCGATTGATGTCGCGGCCCGCCGCGAGATCGACACGCTCGAGGCGTGCCGTGATGCGCTCCTTGATGGCGTACTTGTCGGCAACGTCCCAAGACGCGCGCGTCTCAGCGATCGCCGCGCGTATCATCGCCGGGATGGCGCCGCGCTTTGAATCCACCATGTTGGCGGCCTCGGTGAGCGAGTTCGCTGCGTAGAGCTTCTGCAGCTGGTGGCGGACCTTGTGCTTTGCTGCCCACAGCTCGATCGTCTTCGCGAGCCAGACCGTCCAAGTGGCTACCGAGGCTAGCAGCAGCCCGATCATCACCGCTTTGACGACGATGTCGGCCTGCATGAACATGCCCCACGGCGACAGGTCGCGCGGCAGCTTCTCGGCATGGACGAGCGACGGCGAGGTCGTGGCGGCGACCGGTGAAGTCGCGTGTCCGTCGTTTGATGACGGATCATTGGTGGCCGGGGTCACATCGTGCGCTGCATCGATGCCGGTCGGAGCAGGCGGCGCACTTGGAGATGCAGGCGAGGCTTGCGGGGTGGCTGTCTGAGCAGTTGGCTCCGTCGGTGTCGCTACCGGCGTTGTGGCAGGGCTATCCGTTGCGACCGGCGTGACAGACGAAGGGGAAGTCGCAGCCGGCGTCTCGCTCGTTACCGGAGCAACCGGCGTCACCGGCGCGACGGGCGTCACGGGTGCGACCTCGGCAGCGGGAGCGACGTTGGCAGGAGCGGCAGCTTCTTGCGCGCTGACCACCGAATTCGAGGCAACGTTCAAAGCCAGCGCGAGCACAGCTAGTTTAGAGACATTCAAATGTAGTTGAGGAACAGTATTCATGTCGCTCTGTTCTGTGCTGAAAGACCCCAGGGCCCCATAGGTTATACCTTACTTTATATGTCAAGTTTGAATTGAACTGGTGAGACGTCTGCGACCCGATAGCGGGGGATACGACACAGTCTCGTTGACCTATGAGGCCAGCTGAAGAGCAATACATGCGTAGGTGGCACAACTCGGGCGAATGGTAAATCGGTGGACTTGGCGCGGGCGCGCTGCGTGCTATCTATCGGCTATGAGCGATGATCCGATGCCGAAAGACGAAGCCGCCTGGCGGAAGAACCTGACGCCGGAGCAGTATCGGGTGCTGCGCGAAAAGGGCACCGAGCCTCCGTTCACAGGCAAGTATCTCCACACCGACGCCGACGGCACCTTCGCGTGCGCGGCGTGCGGCAACGCACTGTTCAAGTCGGACGCAAAGTTCGATTCGGGGACCGGGTGGCCATCCTTCGACGAAGCGCTGCCTGGAGCGGTGGAATACCACACCGACGGCTCGCACGGCATGGTGCGCACCGAGATCACATGCGCGCGCTGCGGCTCGCACCTAGGCCATGTCTTCGATGATGGGCCGACTGCCAGCGGCAAGCGCTACTGCATCAACTCGGTGTGCTTGAATCTCGACGAGAAGGCGTAGGCGCCTCTCAGATGCCTGCGTACCATTCGTAGCCGCGATCCTCCCAGAAGCCGCCGCGTCCGCCTTCAATCATCGCAAAGCTGGACACCGCTTCGATGCGCTGAACGTACTTTGCATGCTTGTAACCGAGCTGGCGCTCGACGCGCAGCCGTATCGGCGCACCGTGCGGCACGGTGAGCGGTGCCCCGTTCATATCGTAGGCGAGAATGGTTTGAGGGTGGAACGCATCGAAGAGGTCGATGCTCTCGTAGTAGTTGCTGGTTTTGCCGAGCTTGTCGGCGCAGTGGAACACGAGATAGCGCGCGTCCGGCTTCAGCCCAACACTCTGCAATAGCGGTGTGAGTTGCGTGCCGGTCCATTTTCCGATCGCGCTCCAGCCTTCGACGCAGTCGTGCCGTGTGATCTGCGTGCGAGATGGCAGCGCCCGCAGTTCGGCAAGGCTGAGCGTGGTCGGACGTTCGACGAGGCCGTCGATGACGATCCGGTAGTCGGCGAAGGCGTTGCTCGCCATGGCCCGATAGGTGGGGTCAGCCACGCTGGTCGACCCGTTCGCCTTGAAGTGACGCGACAGGTCCGCTTCGGAATATTCGCGCGCCATCGATCGCTCGGTGAGCACCAGCCGTTGAACGTTTTTCGTCAGCCACTCGGCCTTCGAAAGCAGATCGCGAAACGATGGCGACTGCGAGAGTTGATCGCATCCGCCGAGCAATGCTGCTCCGCCGACCGCAGCACCGCGCACCAGGAAGCCGCGCCGGCTGATCTTTTGAGAGTTGCTCATGTCCGCGGCTCCTCCGGCTCGATGCGATAACGGCCCGTGATCATCGATCGGATGTTGTTGAAGGCGCCCGACAGCAGCACCATCACGATGTGGACGAAGAAGAACAGCGTCAGCGCGAAGGCGCACAGGAAATGGATTGTGCGGGCCGACTGCCGTCCGCCGAAAATGTCGAGCAGGAATGGGAATGCCGCATCCATTGCCGGCGACATGGTGAGGCCGGTGAAAAACACGAGCGGCAACAATCCGAAGATCACCGATAGGTAGGCAAGCTTCTGCAGCACGTTGTAGCGCTTGGCCTCTTCGCCCTTGGGGAAACGCAGCCGAGCATGTTCCGAGATTGAATGACCAATGCCGCGGATTTCCCCGCCTGTCGGCGCAAGGTCGCGCCGCACGTGGCCGCTGAGAAGCGCGTAGGCCAGATAGGCGAGACCGTTCAGGACCAGGAGCCATGCGAAGAAGAAGTGCCAGCGCCTGCCGGTCGCGAGATCGCGATAGGAGGGCAGGGTGATCCATTGCGGGAAGCCGCGCGCTTCGAGGCGGCCATCGGGACCTTGCGACAGTCCGAGCACGCCAGTGGTGTCGAACGCGTGGCTGCCGATGGTCGTGACGCCGGAATAGCTTCCGCCCTCCCGCTCCACCGCGTCCATGCTGAGGATCGCACGGTGCGGTTCGGACGTCGAGCCGAGGTACAGGGTAGGGTGCGCATTGAAGATCTGAAGCCCGCTCATTAACAGCACGAGCAGGCATAACGCATTCACCCAATGGGTGAGGCGTACCGCCAACGCATGGCGATAGACGATTTCGGGTGCCGGCAGGGTGGCTGAGGCAGTCATATCGTTCCTCCGGCCGGCAACATGCGGCGGATATGCGTCGTCTCTCGGAAGTTCGAGTGGATTGCTCGGGACGTTACAGTACCGTCAGCGGCCACGATCGGGAAGACGGGCCGCGGGGATGCGCAGGACTACGTGGCAGCCCTCCACCGGCGATAGGATTGCCAGCGTTGCGCCCCAGGCCTCGGCAATATCGCTGACGATCGCGAGGCCAAGTCCCGCCGATCCCGAGGAATCCAGCCTGCCGCCGCGCTTCAGCGCTTCCTGGGCGCGGGCAGGAGGGATGCCGGGGCCGTCGTCGATGACGGAAACCTCCACCATGCCGTCGGCGATGGAAGCCGAAACAGTGACGGCCTCTCGTGCGTGGCGCGCGGCGTTCTCGAGCAGATTGCCAAGCGCTTCGGTGAGGTCATCGGGATCGATGCGGGCCATCAGGCCGGACGGGATGTCGATATTCCAGGCAAGCCGGCGCCCCACCGGCGTGCGCTCGACCACACGGACGACGCGGTGTGCAACCGTGTCGACGTTCGCGGCGGCATTGGCGGCATTCGCACCGCTGCGCGCACGCGTCAGCTCGCGCTCGACATGGCGGCGCATTGTCTCGGCGATGCCCTCGATGTCCTCGGCGAGCACCACCTCGCCTTTTTCCTTCAGCGCGCGCGCATCGTCGCTGAGAAGCTGCAGCGGTGTCTTGAGGCCGTGCGCAAGATCTCCAGCTCTGGCCCGCGCCTTTTCGATCTGCCGCTCGCGCGCGCCGAGCAGGCGGTCGATCTCGCTCGCCAGCGGCAGCACCTCGGCGGGAAAGTCGTTGCCCAGTCGCGGTGCTGCGCCAGATGCGACATCGGCGAGCTTGCTGCGCATCACTGCGAGTGGTTTGAGCCCGATCGAGACCTGTGCCCAGGCAGCCGCCATGAGCAGCAGCGCGAGAACAGCAAGGAGCGGAACCAATGCGCCGGCAAAGCCGCGCGATGCTGCATTGATGGAAGCATCGTCGATGGCCGTCGCGACGCGGACAGTGTTGCCGCCGAGCCGAGCCGGCAGCTCTATGCGACGCTGCACCAGATGCAGCAGTTTGCCATCCGGGCCGGGAAGCTCGTACTCGTGCAGCGTGTCGCCGACATTCGCCTCAGCCGGCAGCGCGATCTCGAAGTCCCACAAGGATCGCGAGCGGATGACGGGCCCTTGCGGCTCGATGTTCACCTGCCAGTAAAGCCCCGATAACGGCCGTTGAAAGCGCGGGTCGCCGGGGGCTCTGGCCACCGTGAGGGTGCCGTCGGGTCCTTTCTCGATACCGGCGATCAGCCGGTCGATATAGGTCGAAAGCTCCGCGTTGATCCAACGCTCGACATGGCGCTCGAACAGGTAGGTGAGCGCGCCGGCGGATAGCGCCAGTGCAGCGAGGATGAAGACCGCGGCTCCTGCCAGCAGCCGCAGCCGCAGCGAGCTGAAGCTCATGTCGCGGTGTCCGCCATCATGTAGCCGAAACCGCGACGCGTCTCGATGGCATCCGCCCCGAGCTTCTTGCGCAGGCGCATGATGAGCGCTTCCAGCGCATTGGCATTGCGTGCGTCGTCGTCGCCGTAAAGGTGCTCGATCAGCTCGTGCGGGGGCACCACGCGACCCTTGTGATGCATCAGGTAGGCGACCAGCCGGTATTCCAGCGGCGAGGCTTGCACCGGCTTGCCGGACACCAATATGCGCATCTGCCGCGTGTCAATCGACAGGCTTCCGCTTTCCAACACCGCGCTCGCCTGCCCGACAGACCGCCGGATCAGCGCCCGCGCGCGCGCCAGCAACTCCTCGGTACGGAACGGCTTGGCGAGGTAGTCGTCGGCGCCTGCATCGATGCCCTCGACGCGTTCGGGCCATGCTCCGCGCGCCGTAAGAACGAGCACCGGCATGTTGCGTCCGGCTGTCCGCCAGCGCTTCAGCACGGTGAGCCCGTCCATTCTCGGAAGCCCGAGGTCGAGCACGACGAGATCGTAGGATTCCGTATCGCCCCGGAACCAGGCGTCCTCGCCGTCGTCCGATACGTCGCAGTTATATCCTGCGCTGGTGAGCGCGCTTCTGACGCTCTCGCTGATGCGCGGCTCGTCCTCGACGATCAGAACGCGCATCAGTCGTCATCCTCGATCTTGAGAATACTGCCGGTCTGCGCGTCGGTCTCGACTTCCATGACGCGGCCGTTGGCGCCGAGGATCTTCAAGTCGTAGACGTAGGCCCCATCGTCGAGCTCCAGCTCGACCTCGATGAGCTGACCGGGAACCTTCGACTTCACGCCGTCGAGGATTTCCTCCAGCGGCCGGATGCGTCCCTCGCTCAGGAGGCGCTTGGCGACTTCGGGACCGACGTCGTCGGCCCACGCGACGGCGCTGAACCCAAAGAGGGCCGCAGACGCCAGAGCCGCCCAGCCGGTAAAATGCATGAGTTTCATCCGTCAAATGTGGCGCCGAATAGCTGACAACTCCCTGACGAGGAAGGTCAGAGGGGTGTCAGGGCCGCTCAGTCATCTTCCCTGCAGGCGGACAATCGCCATTCGATAGTCGCAAGGAGATACAACATGCAGGCCAAGATCTTTGCCCCCATTCTCGCCGTTGCAATGCTCGCCGGGACAGCAGCTTTGGCAGACAACCACAACCGCCTCAACGTGCCGCGCGACCAGTGGCTCAGCCCGGCGCAGATTTCTGAGAAGCTCGTAGGGCAGGGCTACAAGGTGACCGAGATCGAGAGCGACGATGGCGCATACGAGGTCGATCTGGTCGACAAGAACGGCACGCGCGTCGAGGCACACGTGCATCCGGCAACCGGCGAGCTGCTGGTCGGATACGACGACTAAGGCTGGATATCGGACTGGAGGCGGCCGGTGGATGCCGGCCGCCGATTCTTCTGGCTAGCGCCAGAGGCCGAGATCTTCCCACTTCGACTCGGGGATCTCGGCGCCGATTTCGTAGGTGAAGGTCAGCGCCTTCATCTGGTCGGGCGTCACGTCGCAGGTGAACTTCAGCGCGTACCAGTGATCCTTGGCGCGCACGGCGCCGCCCTTGGTGGATACCTGCGTACCGGTGAACGTTGCCCGTCCCGTGATGCTGGTCTTGATCCGGTCCGCTTTCGCGAGAGTGCGATCCTTGCGGATGGCGTCGACCCCCTTGATGACGCAAACCTGATGTGCCCGCTCCTCGGGATCAAGCTTCATGAGCTGTTCTCGGATTCCGGCGTTGGCCGCTACGCTTGGCACCATCAAAAGTGCCGCGGCCAGCCGAAGCTTTAGTCGCATCTACCATCCCCGTAAGTCTGCCCTTGCGGGCTCCAACTTCCCCGTTGCTGGCATGCGATGCAATTCGGGCGCCTCTATGGCCCGGCCGAGCGGTCGGGCTGACGCGTATGACGCTCCTCGTCACGTAGATCAATCATCAATTGAGACGTAGTCGGAGTACGTGGCACGCGGCAGCAACACGGCGCACTAAACCTTCGACGTCGCGCCGGAAATCGGATTCAGAACGGCGCTTGGGTGAACGTCTGTCATGCTCTGCCGCTATCGGAGCTGCGTGCGCGCTTGGGGGACCTCGAGGCGCATGGAATGTCCGGCCGGGCGTGCCATCCGTATAGCGTAGTGGTCTGACAGGAGTTCTCAGTGTCCAGTAATGCGTTCATGGCCGGCGCCGCGCGCCGCGCCAGCTGGCTTCGTGCGTCCGCAAGCATGCTTGCGATCTCTGCGGCTCTTGCCGCCTCGCCTGCGATGGCAGGCGACACCTGCGCCATCACCGGCGGTGCCGGCGGTGGGGACGGCAACGCTTCTGCAGCGGGAACCAACGCGTTCGCCTGCGGGACCAATGCGGTCACGGGATTCAACGACAATACGACCGCCATTGGTAATGGCGCGCAGACGTGGAGCGACAACAACACGGCAGTTGGTCAGGGCGCCAACGCGTTTGGCGGCCAGACGACGGCAATCGGCCAAGGCGCTTACGCCGAGGGGTTCAACTCCATAGCGGTGGGCATTGGAGCTCAGTCGAACTCGCCAAATACGGTTGCCGTCGGTAACGACGCGCGGGCATTCAATGCAGACTCGACCGCCATCGGCCAGGGATCTTGGGCTCAGAACGCCGCTACGGCCGTAGGTCAAGGCGCTCAAGCCACCGGCACGAACGCGAATGCCATCGGCAAGGCTTCGGAGGCGTCGGCCAGCAACACGACTGCGAACGGCGCCAACAGCAAGGCGAGCGGCACCAACGCCACGGCAACCGGCCAGGGCGCGCAGGCGACTGCGACGAACTCGACCGCGAACGGGCAAAACGCCAAAGCGACGGGCGCACGGTCGACCGCTACCGGCCAGGGGGCCAATGCCTCCGGCGAGGAAGGGACCGCGACCGGTGCTAGCGCGCAGGCGACCGGCCAGTACTCAACCGCCACCGGCACCGACGCAAACGCAGCCGGCGTAGGGTCGACGGCAACCGGTAACGGTTCGTCCGCCGCCGGCGAGCAGTCGACTGCAACAGGCATGTGGTCGAACGCGTCGGCGCAGAATGCGACGGCTACCGGTTATCAGGCTCAGGCAACGGGCAACTGGTCGACGGCCGCCGGTCACAGCGCCAACGCCTCGGCAAACAATGCGACAGCCCTCGGCGCTGCATCTGCCGCGACCGGCGAGCAGGCCACCGCCGTCGGCAAGGCAGCATCTGCTCAAGGCAATTACTCTACCGCCGTGGGAACGCTCGCGATCACGCAGGAGAACTACACGTCAGCTTTCGGTGACAATGCGCGGGCGACGAAGGAGGGTTCGACGGCGTCGGGCGCCTATGCCACCGCGTGGGGCAAGAACTCCACTGCGACGGGTTATCAGTCAGAGGCTGCAGGAGTGAATTCCACCGCCAATGGCCAAGGCGCCAAGGCCACGGGCGCCAATTCGACGGCCCTGGGTCAGGGTGCGAAAGCCACGCACGCGAACTCAGCCGCCATTGGGCAGGGTGCCACGACGACCCGTGACAACCAGGTCGCCATCGGCGGCGCCGGCAATACCTATACGCTGGGCGGCATCTCGTCGGTTGCGAGCCGCGCGGCCCAAAGTGGGCCGGTGAACTTCGTTACCTCAGACGCAGCCGGCAACTTGGCGACACACTCGGCGTCGGATATGGGCTTGGCGACGACGGGGGATATCGCTTCGCTCAACTCGCAAATCGGTGGCTTGCAGAAGCGTGATAGCGAACTCGCCGACGGCATCGCTGTTGCGCTTGCATTGTCGACGCCGACATTCCAGGGCAACCAGACGTTCGCGGCGCGCGTTGGCTGGGGCAACTTCGACGGCACCAGCGCCTTCGGTTTGAGCATGGCAGGCATCGTGGACCGGGGGGCGTTCGGGACCGGGACCACCGTCGTCATTGATGGCGGCATCGGCTATGGCAGTGCCGAGGGCACTGTCGCAGGCAAGGGTGGCATCACCTTCGGCTTCTGAGGCCGGAAAGGGTGGAAGCAATCGAGCGGTGGCGGTCGCAAGGCCGCCCCCGCCATTTTCGTGAAGGACACCGATGGTGCGGATCCGTCTCGTTCCCAGACTGTTGCTGACTGCCGCGCTCGTTGCCGTGCTGCCTACGGGGTCGATGGCGCAAACGCCCGCTGCTAAGACGATCGCCAAGCCGGCAACGTCCGGCACGCAACCGGCAGCGGCTGCTCAGCGACTCCCGGTGCCACCCGCAGAAACGCTGGTGCTGCTGATCCGCATGTCGCTGCTGACTTTGAACGATGCGCTGCAGACGGGAAACTACACAGTGCTACGTGACCGCGGCAGCCCGGCATTTCGCGAAGCCAACAGCGCCGCCAAACTGGCGCGTATTTTCGCGCTTATCGAGACGCAGGGTATCGATCTCACGTCGGTCACGATCCGCGCGCCGCAGCTCACGGAAGCCGCGGTAATCGATCCGGGCCAGCGGCTGCACATCAAGGGCTTCTTTCCCGGCCAGCCGACGCAGCTCGACTTCGACCTCACCTATGAGCCGGTCGACGGTCACTGGCGCCTGTTCGGCCTTTCGGTGGCGGAGACGCTCGCGCCAGCCGCTACTGCGCAAAGCGCTACGCCAGCGCAAAAGCCGGTTGCTGCAAAAAAATAATCGTCCCGTCCAGGGATGCTCAGCGGTTGAGCGCGACGACCAGAGCCTTCGGGTTGCCGCCGTTGTCGCTGATGAAGCTCTGGAACAGGTTGTCGAGGAACGACGTCATCCAGAAGCCAATGACCTGGGCGTCGCGGACCTTGTAGGTCTCGCCACGGCGAACGACCAGCCAGCGAATGTCGTATGAATCGCCGCTGGACAGAGTGATGCGGCTGTCGACGTAGGTCCCGCGCGGATCATCCTTCGACTGCGCGGTGACGATAAAGCGCGCCACCGGATACTTCGGCGCTTCCTTCGCGGCGTAGCGTGCAATGAAGTTGATCATGCCGTTGTAGTAGACGGGACGGTCCGTCTTGGGCAGCACGCGGGCGTAGTCCCCGAGCGCGCTGAGGCCGATGGACGGGACGTCGGCGTTGGAATTGAGCACCATCGCGAATTGGGAAACCGAGCCCGAACGCGAAGCGGTGAGCAGCTCATTACCGACGCGCTTCATGTAGCCGGCCGGAGATTCCCGGCGCGGCACCTGCTGCACGATTTCGGCGGTGGTGCCCTTCTCGATCGAGCCGGTCTTGGCAGGAGCGGCGATCTGCTGGGCAGTTGCTGAACCGATGGGTAGCAGTGCCAGGGCTGCCAGGGCGAGGACGCGCGAGAAAGCGCGCAGAGGCGTGGCAGACGTCATTCGCGGGAACTCCCTCCTAGGGGTATACAAACTCGATGAAGCGGCCGACACGCGTTCGTCCAGCCGCCACCCCATGGCATGTATTAGCCATGTGCGGCATCTTTCAGTCAAAGGGTGGGCGACGATAACGTCGATTTTTTGAACCATGGCAGCATCAGGCATGGGAGGCATCCGGCAGAGGTTGCGTGGCCATTCGCGGCCATAGGCCCTTGAAGCGATAGAGTTCGGACGGCGGGATTTGCGGCTGGCCAAGCAACGCGGCTACACGATCGACCTCGCCCTGCGATGTCCTTGGCGCCACACTCAAGAGTATCGATTTGTCGCGCTGGGGATGGACGAGGATCAGCTCGTGCCGGGTCCCGGACAGAGATGCGCGGACGTGATGGGCGAGGCCGCTAAACGACGACAGCGGTGCCGTCCAAGACCAGTTATTGAAATGGCCGCCTTCGCTCACGGTGACGACGCCGTTGGCGATCTCGACCGCGCGCGTCATCGTCAGCCGGTCGATCAGTCTTTTGGTCGGCAGAACGGCCAGAAAAATAAGAAATCCGAGCGCGAGGAAGGCCTCGACTGCCAGCGCCGGCCGCTCCTGGAGTAGAGCCCTAGCTTCAGGCACAAATACGGCCTCGGAGACAATAGCTGCCGCGGCCGACAGCGCTGCGAGAGCCGCCGGTACCATAAGCGTCAGGTACACAGCGGTTGAGCGCTGTGAGCAGGCTTGGGTCATTCGGAGCGGTAGGGCGGCAGGCATGGGTGGCTCTACGAGGTCGTAAATCGCGACGCGCATGGAATGTCCGAACAAAGGCGTGTGGTCATTACAAAGGTAAACGCCCTTGCTTACCGCGCCGTTAATCCATGTGCCGATAACGAGCACAGGGGTGAAACGATCCGTCGCTTGACACATAAACATATCTTTATATGATCCGTCGAAATTGGAGGCGGAATGCCGGGATCATTTGCCAGCAGTGAGATCGTGACGGCGCTCAAAGCAGCGGCCGAGCCGACGCGGCTGCGCATTCTGCTGCTGCTGGCGGCCGGCGAACTCAGCGTCAAGGACCTGACCGTGATCCTCGGCCAGAGCCAGCCGCGCATTAGCCGCCACCTTAAGCTCCTTGCCGAAGCCGGTCTCGTGGAACGCTTCCGAGAGGGAAGCTGGGCCTATTTCCATGTTTCGGACCGCTCGGCCGGCGGGCGCCTGGCCCTCGACATTCTCGCCCTGGTCGATGCCGATGACCGCGTCGTGGCCCGCGACCGCGAGCGCGCGGAGGCATTGAAGCGGGAGCGCGAGGCGGCGTCACAATCCTATTTCCAGGCTCATGCAGCCGATTGGGACCGTATCCGGTCGCTGCACATCGCCGAGCAGGAGGTGGAGCAGGCGATCAGCGATGCGCTGGGGCCGGCCCCCGTCAATCTGCTGGTCGACCTCGGAACCGGTACCGGCCGCATCCTCGAATTGCTCTCCGACCGGTATCAGCGCGGTATCGGCTTCGATCTCAGCAACGCGATGCTTTCTTACGCGCGCAGCAAGCTGGCCACCGCCCGGTTGAGCCGCGCGCAGGTTCGGCACGGCGACCTCTACGACCTCAGCCTCGAAGACGGTGTCGCCGACGTCGTCATCATGCACCAGGTGCTGCATTTTCTGTCCGAGCCGACGTTGGCCATCCGCGAGGCCGCCCGCGTACTGGCTCCCGGCGGCCGCCTGCTCATTGTAGACTTCGCCCCGCACGACCTCGAATTCCTGCGCGAGGAGCATGCCCACGACAGGCTCGGCTTTCCGCGGGGGCAGATCGAGAGCTGGATGAAGGATGCCGGCCTGGTGCCACGCCTCCATCGCGACCTTGCGCCGTCGGCGACGGCTGGTCCGGAGGCTCTGACCGTATCACTCTGGTTGAGCGAACAGCCACGCGAGGCAGCCGGCCGCGAGAAGCCGGCACAGACTGAAGCACTGCAGGAGGCGCCCTGATGGCCATCGCACCCGAACGTAAAAGCCGGCTGCTGGGCTCTGGCGAGATCGACGTCTCGTTCGAGTTCTTTCCGCCCAAGACCGACAAGATGGAGACGGCGCTGTGGTCGTGCATCGAGCGCCTGGCGCCGCTGCACCCAGAGTTCGTTTCTGTGACCTATGGTGCGGGCGGGTCCACGCGCGAGCGCACGCATAACACCGTCGCCCGCATCGTCCGCGAGACGGACCTCAAGCCGGCCGCGCACCTCACGTGCGTCACCGCGACCAAGGATGAGGTCGATGCCGTCGCGCGCGCCTATTGGGATGCAGGCGTGCGCCATGTCGTGGCGCTACGCGGCGACCCGCCGAGCGGTCCCGGCAGTGCGTACGAGCCGCACCCCGGCGGATACGTCAACGCCGCCGACCTCGTCGCCGGCCTGAAGCGGATCGCGCCGTTCGAGGTTTCGGTCGCCGGCTATCCCGAAAAGCACCCCGAGAGTGCGTCGCTCAGTGCCGACATCGACAACCTGAAGGCCAAGGTCGACGCCGGCGCCGATCGCATCATCACCCAGTTCGGGTTCGAGAACGCCTATTACCTGCGCTTCCTGGAACGGGCACGCGCCGCCGGCATCTGGGTGCCGATCATCCCCGGCGTCGTGCCGATCCATAACTTCAAGCAGGTCGCCGGCTTTGCCCAGCGGACAGGTGCCAGCGTACCCGCGTGGCTGGCCCACCGCTTTCAAGGTCTTGAGGACGATTCAGCGACGAGCCATCTCGTGGCTGCGGCCGTCGCGACGGAGCAGGTCATGGACCTCGTCGACGAGGGCGTGAAGAAATTCCACTTCTACACTTTGAACCGGGCCGACCTCGTCTATGCGATCTGCCACCTGCTGGGGCTGCGCGCGCGTGGACCTGTTGCGCAACTCGCCCAATCGCGCGCGGTAGGCTAAGGAGCACGCCATGAAAAGAAAGCCCTCGTTTGCGGCGCTCGAAGCAGCAGCCAAGGACCGCATCCTGATCATCGATGGCGCCATGGGCACCATGATCCAGCGCTACAAGCTGGACGAGGATGGCTATCGCGGCGTGCGCTTCAAGGACTGGCACCGCGACGTCAAGGGGAACAACGATCTCCTGGTGCTGACGCAGCCGCAGATCATCGGCAAGATCCACGAAGAGTATCTCGAAGCCGGCGCGGACATTCTCGAGACCAATACCTTCAACGCGCAGCGCATCTCCATGGCCGATTACGGCATGGAAGACCTCTCCTATGAGATCAACGTCGCGGCGGCGAAGATCGCGCGCGCGGCCGCCGACAAGTGGAACAAGAAGACGCCGGAGAAGCCACGCTTCGTCGCCGGTGCCGTTGGCCCGACCAACCGCACGGCGTCGATCTCGCCCGACGTCAACAACCCCGGATACCGTAACGTTACCTTCGATGAGCTGCGCGAAGCCTACAAGGAGCAGGTCCGCGGCCTGATCGAGGGCGGCTCCGACATCATCCTGATCGAGACCATCTTCGACACGCTCAACGCCAAGGCTGCCGGCGTCGCGACGCTGGAGGTGTTCGAGGAGAAGGACCTCGAGCTGCCGATCATGATCTCGGGCACCATCACCGATCGTTCGGGCCGCACGCTGTCCGGGCAGACCGCCGAGGCATTCTGGTATTCGATGCGGCACCTGCGGCCGTTCTCGATCGGCCTCAATTGCGCGCTGGGCGCCGACCTGATGCGCCCGTATCTCGGCGAGCTTTCGACGGTCGCCGATGCGCGGATATCGGCTTACCCTAATGCTGGCCTGCCGAACGCGATGGGCGAATACGACGAAAGCCCGCACGACATGGCGTGCGATATGGAGCCGTGGGCCAAGGACGGCATCGTCAACATCGTGGGCGGGTGCTGCGGGTCGACGCCCGATCACATCCGTCATATCGCCGAGCACGTGCAAGCGCACGCGCCGCGGGCGTTGCCGAGCATCGAGCCCAAGATGCGGCTATCGGGTCTTGAACCTTTCGTAGCCGGGTGAGTCGATGAAGCCGCTAAAATTCGAAGAGCAGTTCGAGGACGCAAAGCATCGCCCGCTGGATGATTACGCGACGGCGGCGGAGCAATACATTCCTGGGCGGCGCGCGATCTTCGCGATCGTCGAGGCCTCGTTTCTCGAGTTGTTGCCCGATGGGCCCGCAAGGATCCTGATCGTGGGTGCCGGCGGCGGAGAAGAGATCCTGCGGCTCGGGACGGACAACCCCTCATGGTCGTTCGTCGGCGTCGACACGTACCAGCCGATGGTGGATCTGGCGCGCCGGCGTCTCGATGAAACGCCGGTTGGCGCTCGCGCCGTGGTGCATACCTTGGCCATCGACGACCTGGGCGAGAAGGATTTCGACGCGGCTACATGCATTCTCACGGCGCATTTCGTGCCGGACGATGGCGCCAAGCTTGCGTTCCTTAAAGCAATTCACGGGCGGCTGAAGCCTGGTGCGCCGCTTGCCATCGTCGATGGCGTTGGTGTCGTGGATGAGCCTCATACAGAGCTGCTGCGCCGCATCTGGAAGCGCCACGCTGTCCGCAATGGCGTTCCGACCGATGAGGCGGAGAAGAACGCGCAAAATTTCAAGAAGGTCGCCGTGGTGTCGGCCGAGCGGGAGGAGGCGCTGCTGAGGAGCGCCGGCTTTACCGAACTCGTGCCGATTTTCCGCGGGCTCGCAATCAAGGGATGGCTCGCCTTCGTTTGAGCGCGAGCAAGCTCCGCAATTCAGAACGGATGTCGATGGAATGACCAAGGGAAACGCGGCGCAGGCCTTCATCAACGTGGGCGAGCGCACCAACGTCACCGGCTCGGCGAAGTTTCGCAAGCTGATCGAGGCGAACGACTATACCGCAGCGGTCGCCGTCGCGCGCCAGCAAGTGGAAAGCGGCGCGCAGGTCATCGACATCAACATGGACGAGGGCTTGCTCGACTCCGAGAAGGCGATGGAGACGTTCCTCAATCTCATCGCCTCCGAGCCCGATATCGCGCGCGTTCCGGTCATGATCGACAGCTCCAAGTGGAGCGTCATCGAGGCGGGCCTGAAGTGCGTGCAGGGCAAGGCCATCGTCAACTCGATCAGCATGAAGGAAGGCGAGGCGCAATTCCGCGAGCATGCCAAGAAGGTGCTGCGGTACGGCGCTGCCGTGGTGGTGATGGCGTTCGACGAGCAGGGGCAGGCCGACACGGCCGATCGCAAGGTCGAGATCTGCGAGCGCGCCTATAAGATCCTCACCGAAGAGGTGGGCTTCCCGCCCGAGGACATCATCTTCGATCCCAATATCTTCGCGGTGGCCACCGGCATCGAGGAGCACAACAACTACGGTCTGGATTTCATCGAGGCCACCCGGCGCATCAAGGAGAAGATGCCGCTCGTGCACATCTCCGGCGGCGTGTCGAACCTGTCGTTCGCGTTCCGCGGCAACGAGCCGGTGCGCGAGGCGATGCACTCGGTGTTCCTGTTCCACGCCATTCGCGCGGGCATGGACATGGGCATCGTCAACGCCGGCCAGCTTGCGCTTTATGACGATATCCCCGCGGAGCTGCGCGAATTGTGCGAGGACGTGGTGCTGAACCGTCGTCCCGACGCGACGGACCGGCTGCTCGACGCGGCGCCGAAATTCAAGGGCGACGGCAGCGGCGCCAAGGCCAAGGAAAAGGATCTCTCCTGGCGCAATGCGCCGGTGCAGGAGCGGCTGACGCATTCGCTGGTCCACGGCATCACCGATTTCATCGAAGAGGATACCGAGGAGGCGCGTCAGCAGGCAGACAAGCCGCTGCACGTCATCGAGGGCCCGCTGATGACGGGCATGAACGTCGTCGGCGACCTCTTCGGCGCCGGCAAGATGTTCCTGCCGCAGGTGGTCAAGTCGGCGCGGGTGATGAAGCAGGCCGTCGCCTACCTGCAACCCTACCTCGAGGCCGAGAAGAAGGCTTCCGGTGTCGACCAGATGCCCGCGGCCGGAAAGATCGTCATGGCGACGGTGAAGGGCGACGTGCACGACATCGGCAAGAACATCGTCGGCGTCGTCCTCCAGTGCAACAACTACGAGGTCATCGACCTCGGTGTGATGGTGCCTGCCGCGAAGATCCTAGAGGCGGCCAAGAGGGAGAAGGCCGACATCATCGGGCTGTCGGGCCTGATCACGCCGTCGCTCGATGAGATGTGCTTCGTCGCCGCCGAGATGGAGCGCCAAGGCTTCGACTGTCCGCTGCTGATCGGTGGCGCCACGACCTCGCGCGTGCATACGGCAGTGAAGATCAGCCCGAACTATGCCAAGGGGCAGGCGATCTATGTGCTCGACGCCTCGCGCGCGGTCGGCGTCGTGTCAAAACTGTTGTCGGAGACCGACAGTGGCGCGTACGTCAGCGAGATCCGCAACGAGTATGTGAAGGTGCGCGAGAACCACGTGCGCAACGAGGCCGCCAAGAAGCGTATTTCGCTCGCGGCATCGCGCGCCAATAGGTTCAAGATCGACTGGTCCGCCTACACGCCGCCCAAGCCGAGCTTCCTGGGCACTCGCGCGTTCACCGAGTATCCGCTGGCCGAACTGGTGCCGTACATCGACTGGACGCCCTTCTTCCAGACCTGGGAGCTGGTGGGCCGCTATCCCGCGATCCTGAAAGACAACAAGGTCGGAGCCGAGGCGCAGAAGCTGTTCAACGATGCGCAGGACATGCTGAAGCGCATGGTCGCGGGGAAGTGGGTGCGCGCGTCGGGCGTGGTCGGCTTCTGGCCCGCCAACGGCAACGGCGATGACATCACGGTTTTCACCGACGAGACGCGCAAGCACGAGCTGGCGACGCTTTATACGCTGCGCCAGCAGATCGCGCGCGATCCCGGCCGCGACCGCGCGCACACGGCGCTGGCAGACTTCATCGCTCCGAAGGAGACCGGTGTCGCCGACTACATCGGCGGCTTCGCGGTGACGACGGGTCATGGCGAGGAGGAGGCCTTGGCGAAGCACATAAAGGCCACCGATGACTACAGCAGCATCATGCTGAAGGCGCTCTGTGATCGTCTGGCCGAAGCCTTCGCCGAGCGCCTGCACGCGCGCGTTCGCCGCGAACTGTGGGGGTATGCAGCTTCCGAGACCCTCTCCAACGAAGACCTGATCTTGGAGAAGTATCGCGGCATCCGCCCGGCCCCGGGCTACCCCGCGCAGCCGGACCACACGGAGAAGGGCACGCTGTGGCGTCTGATGGATGTCGAGAAGGCGGCCGGCATCCAGCTCACCGAGAGTTATGCGATGTGGCCTGGCGCGGCAGTTTCCGGCCTCTACCTCGCCCATCCCGACAGCCATTATTTTGGTGTCGGCAAGGTCGAACGCGATCAGGTCGAGGACTATGCCGCCCGTAAGGGGTGGACGATTGCCGAGACGGAGCGCTGGCTTGCTCCGGTGCTGAATTACGATCCGCACCAAGTCAGGGAAGCGGCGGCCTGAAATGAGAAGAGGGCCTGCAAGATTGCGGCCCTCTCGATTGCGGACAGGATTGGTGCCGGCGTTGGTTCTGGGTCAGAACACGCCGAGCACGATCGCTGCAATGAAGCCGAACGAAAAAAGCGCGGCCAGGATGTTCAGACGGGCCATTCGTTCCATCGACGCCTCCGAGGTTGGCCGCCTTGCCGGCAGCTCTGTTACGATCTTGTAATAAAGCGTATTGGCGTTGGTGGCCTCCTGCCAAGCGGAATATTTCTCGCGTCGCTTGGAACCAGAGGGCTTTGCATCGAATTTGGCGGGTCTGTCTTATGCAGCCCGGCAACACCGCTTGTTGCGCCGGTGCCCGGGCGTCCCGATACATTGGCGAATTGCGCGTGCAGAAGCGCATCAGCTACGCCGCGCCGGCGATTGGCGCCGCTTGCTGCAATGCGAGACTACCCTGCTGAATAAAGCCGGAGACGACGAAATGAGTGGCTACAACGCGATGGTTTTAGCCCGGTCGGAAGGCGGAATCGCCCCCGAGTGGAAGCAAGTCGACGACGCAGCGCTCGGCGATGGCGACGTGACCGTGCGCATCACGCACTCGACGATCAACTACAAGGACGGCCTGATCCTGACCGGAAAATATCCCGGCCGTCTTCCGCTTCCGCTGGTGCCTGGCATCGATTTCGCGGGGACGGTGATCGCCTCCGACAATGCCAGCGTCGCTATCGGCGATGAGGTCATCCTGAATGGCTGGGGTTGCGGCGAACGGCGGCCGGGCGGCTATGCGGAGCGGGCGCGCGTTCCGGGCGAGTGGCTGGTCAAGCGCCCCGCTGCCTTCAGCAATGCCGAGACGATGGCGATTGGCACTGCGGGCTACACAGCGATGCTCTCCGTGCTGGCTCTCGAACACAACGGCATCACGCCCGACAAGGGACCGGTCCTGGTGACTGGTGCTGCCGGTGGCGTTGGCAGCGTTGCCGTCGCGTTGCTGGCCAAGCTCGGGTACCGCGTGATCGCATCGACGGGGCGCGCGCATGAGGCAGACTACCTGCGCGAGCTTGGCGCCAACGAGATCATCGCTCGCGATGAGCTGTCGGGTCCGGCGCGCCCGATGGGGCCCGAGCGCTGGGCAGGCGCGATCGACGTCGCCGGCTCTCACACTCTGGCAAATGTTCTGTCGATGACGCAGTACGGCGGATGCGTCGCCGCGACCGGCCTTGCGCAGGGGCTCGACCTGTCCACCTCCGTCGCGCCCTTCATTCTGCGCGGCATCACACTCGCGGGCATCGACAGCGTGATGGCGCCGAGGGAGAAGCGCATCCGCGCCTGGGAGCGCCTCGCCGTCGATCTGAATCGGGGCAAGCTCGCGGAGATGACGGTCACTCGTCCGCTGCTCGACGTCGTAGCGCTCGCGCCGGAAATTCTGGCGGGGAAGGTGCGCGGCCGCGTCGTTCTCGAGATCGCCTGATGCGCAGAGCTAGACCAGGCGCTTGCGGAACATGAACTCGGTGCGCCCGTCATATGCGAGCGCTTCGAGGGCTGCGACTTTCTCGAAGCCGTGGCGCTCATAGAAGCGAATGGCGCCGGCGTTGATCTGCGAGGCGAGGACCCAGAGGTTGCGCTCCTCGGCCGCCCGCGCTTCGGCTTCGAACAAGCGAAGGAAGGCGGCGCCGATGCTTCGACCCTGTGCTTCCGGTAGTAGCGCGAGGAATTGCAGGTAAGGTCCGCGCAGCCAAGCGGCGCGGATGATGGCGGCGCCGACAATCCGTCCGTCCATGACGAAGGCGAGGCGCGGGGCACCCGCCTCGTTGGCACTGAGCATGCGTGCGAGTGCGCTCGCCGGATAGCCGTAGGCGTGCCAGGGGTCCATCGCCGCGATGGCCTCGCCGAGCCGCGTAGCTTCGCCTGCCGGCAACGGCTCGAGCGTAACCTCATCGCCGTCCGCCAGGCGCAACACATACCTCGACGCGTCGAACGAGGCTGGGCCACTCATCGAAGTTCGCTCACTGAAAGAAGAATGACTTGGTCTGCTTCTGCGGCTGAGGCAGCCGCGGGCGTCGTGCAATATCGTCGTACCGGTTCGTGTCGCCGGGACGGCTGTTGTAGCACTCGGGCGTCAGGACGGGTTTGCCTGCCGCGAGCAACTCTGACACCGTTACGAACTCGAACCCGAGCTTGCGCAGTTTCTCGACAGCGATGGGTAGCGCGGCCGCCGTGTGATAGCCGCGCCCGTTGGCGTGATTCAAGATGATCGAACCGGGCTTGGCCTGCAGCATAGCGCGTACGATGGCGGCAGATGACTGCAGCGGGTCGGGATCGCCGGTGGCGATGTCCCACTGGATGGCAGTCAGGCCCTGGTCGCGCACTTCCTGCAGCGCGCGCGGATTGCAGGCGCCGTATGGGAAGCGGAACAGCGTCAGCCGCGGAGCGACGTTCTGCATCGCCGCCGGCCGCGCAATTGCGCACTGCGTCTCGGCGAGGCGCGTGCGGATGGCTTCGTAGGCGCGTTGCGGACCGACGACCTCGTTCGTCAGTTTTGCGCCTTCGAGGAGACGCAGGTTGCGGTGCGCCTCTGAATGATTGGCAAGCTCGAACAGCGGATCAGCCATCAGTTGCTGCGTGCGCTCCTCGTGCGAGCGCATCCACTTGCCGCCGGCAAAGAAGGTCGCCTTGATGTCGTGGAGCCGCAGATAGTCGATGATGGTGCCGTCGTAGCCGGCGATCTCGCCGGGCTGCTCACAAAGATCGAACGTCAGCGCTATCAGCTTTTTTCCGGGAGGCAGCTCGACGCGTCGCACGGCGCCGAGAGGGGTCTCGGGCAGGGCGACCTTGGGATCGAGGAGCCATCCCTCGGATGCGGTATCGAAGTTGTGCACGTGCTTGCGGGCGACGTTCTCTCCCGGCTTGCCTTCAAGCGCAGCGGGAGCCCAGCAGGCGCGCAGCGATTGATCCTCGGCGCTGGCCGGGTATGCACCGAGAACCGCCGCCGCCGCGGCGATCAGTGAGAGACGAGGCAGGCGCGCAAGCATGCGCAAAGCTCCCTGGTAAGCCCCCGACCTCAACGACCTTTGAAGCGCGGCTTGCGCTTCTCCATGAACGCCAGCCGCCCCTCCGCATAGTCCTCGCTGGCGAAGCACGCGGCCACCGCCGCATCGAGCGCCGCAAGGTCCGGCGTCTGCGGATTGCGCGTCAGCTCATCGATGGTGCGTTTGGCGGCGCGTACGGTGAGCGGAGCGTTGGCTGCTATTTCGCCCGCGAGGGCGCGTGTCTTCTCCTCTAGCGCGGCAGTCGTCACCACCGTGTTGACGAGCCCCATCGCCAATGCATCAGCAACCTTCAGGCGTCGTCCGGTGAACAGAAGTTCCTTGGCTTGGGCCGGACGGACGGCGGCGAGCAGGGGGCGCACCCAGCGGGCGTTGTAGCCGAGCCCCAGCTTGGCGGCGGGAATTGCGAACTCGGCCGCCTCGTCAGCGATCCGCAGGTCGGCGCACAGCGCCACTGCGAGCCCGCCGCCGAGGCAGAAGCCGTGGATCATCGCTATGACCGGCTTGGGGCATCCGCTGAGCGCCCGGAATGCTGCGTCGTTGAGCTCGTCGTAAGCCGCGGTAGAGGATCCGGAGCGCTGGCTGCCAAACTCGGAGATGTCGGCGCCTGCCGAGAAAGCGCGCGTGCCGTCGCCGCGCAGAACGATGACGCGAATGGCGTCGTCGGCTTCGGCCTCCGCGATCAGACGCGGAACGGCTTCCCACATGGCCGCCGTGAAGGCGTTCATGCGCGATGGATTGCTCGCGATGATGAAGCCGATGTCGCCATCGCGCTCCAGGCGCAGCTCCGGTGCCGCAGACGGCGTATCGCTCATGAAAATTCCCTCTCTCCCCGCCGCCGCATTGAGCAGCGAACACCCTTCAGCCGCAAGCGCCGCTCGCTGGCCGGGCGGCATTGCCTGGATAGTATCCCCGCGGCTGGCAGCGTGCGCCAAAGCCATGATTCCAGTATCGCTTTCGATTGGACTACCGGGTCGCGGCTGTCGATAATGACCGCTTTGGCCGGCTAGATCGGGACACTAAGTCTCAAGGGGCACAATGTCCTGGCGGCGCTGACGGCGGCGAAGAACGGCACCCTGGGATAAGCCGTTGACGTCGCGGCGGCATGTTTGTACGCCCATCTGAGGCTAGGTTTGGGACCTGCAACAGCGGTACGCGCGAGAGGCGCGAGGAGTGCGACATGGCAGCCAAGACGCGCTCGGCGGCTGAGGGGAAAGTTCAGTCATACGATCCGATCTGGTCTGAGATCCGCCGCGAAGCCGCCACCGCGATGACCTCCGAACCGGCGCTCGGGAGCTTCATCTATGCAACGCTGCTCAGCCACGACCGGCTCGAGGATGCGATCTGCCATCGCCTCGCACAGCGCTTGGATCATTCCGAGGTCGAGGCGGTTCTCATCAATCAGACGTTCCAGGTCGTGCTCGATGCCAATCCCGATCTTGGCGGCGTGTTCCGCGCCGACCTGGCAGCCGTGTTCGACCGCGACCCCGCGTGCAACCGCTACATCGAGCCGCTGCTGTACTTCAAAGGCTTCCATGCCCTTGCCACGCATCGCTTCGCTCACGCGCTGTGGAACGAGGGACGGCGGGACTTCGCCCTGTTCCTGCAGAGCCAATCATCGCGCACCTTCGGCGTCGACATTCACCCGGCTGCCACGTTCGGTCAGGGCATCATGATCGACCACGCCACCGGCATTGTCATCGGTGAGACGGCGGTGGTCGGAAACAACTGCTCGTTCCTGCACGCGGTCACGCTGGGTGGCAGCGGCAAGGAGACCGGCGACCGCCATCCGAAGATCGGTGAGGGCGTGCTGATCGGTGCCGGTGCCAAGATACTCGGCAACATCACGGTGGGTGACGGCTCGCGCGTCGCGGCCGGCAGCGTGGTGCTGAGCCCGGTTCCTCCGCGCGTCACCGTTGCCGGCGTGCCAGCGAAGGTCGTCGGCCCCTCGGGATGCGCCGAGCCGGCCCTCGAAATGGAACAGACTTGGGTCGACGATTTCGGCGGCCTTTAATCCCGATCACCAACACTCAACGGCGGCGACCATGATCGGCGCCCCAAGGGAGAACACGCACGTGGATCCGAAAGAAGTTGCCCGCCTGCAGGCCTATCTGCGCAAGACCTTCGGCACGCCATCGCTGGAGGTCAAAGCCCGTCCCAAGAAGAAAGACTCCGCCGAGGTCTTCGTCGGCGGCGAGTTCATCGCCGTGCTGTTCCGCGAGGACGAGGACGGCGAGGTTTCCTACCAGTTCCAGATGGCGATCCTAGACGTCGACCTCGAAGGGGTCTGAGCCGGGATGTCGCTCTACGAGCTGGATGGAGTGAGGGTCGAAACGCCGGGCGAGGGCCGCTACTGGGTCGCCCCGACGGCGGTCCTTGTCGGCAAGGTTGTCATCGAGGACGAGGCGAGCGTGTGGTTCGGCTCGGTCCTTCGCGGCGACAACGAGCCGATCCGCCTGGGTGCCCGTTCGAACATCCAGGAGGGCTGCGTCCTCCACACCGATCCGGGCTATCCGCTCACCATCGGCGAGGACTGCACCATCGGACACATGGTGATGCTGCACGGATGCACGATCGGTCGCGGTAGCCTTGTCGGCATCGGCTCGATCATCCTCAACGGCGCGAAGATTGGCGAGGAGTGCCTGATTGGGGCGAACACGCTGATCCCGGAGGGAAAGGAAATTCCTCCGCGCTCCATGGTGCTGGGTTCGCCAGGACGGATCGTCCGCCAACTATCCGATGAGGATGCTGCACGCTTCGGCGCGGCAGCCGGGCGTTACGTGAATAACTGGAAGCGCTTTGCGGCGGGGATGAAGCCGCAGGCGTGAGCCGCCTGCGGCCGGGTCGTCATTCGGACGAGCGATCCTCAGAACCCGAAAGCGCGGTGGCGAGCGGTCCCTGGCGTGTATCCAGGGCGACCCAGACCTTCGGGTTGAGGTAGGACTGGCGCATCACGAACTGGTAGGGCGCCTTGTTCCACTGGCGAACGTCCTCGATCTTGTTGTCGAGGATGAAATCGCCTTGCACCGTGCGTGCGGTCAGCACCGCGTGGCCTTCGCCCTTCTCATCGCGCACAACGGTCATCAGCACGGAGCTGACCGGCCAGCCGAGCTTGATAAGGTTACGCCGCTTCAGCAGCGCATAATCCTCGCAGTCGCCGCGGGTGCGTGGCAGCGTCCAGTACTCGTTGACGCCGTAGACTTCGAGATCGGTCGCGGGGGCAATCTCGCGGTTCACCGTGCGGTTGACCTCGTCGAGCTCCTTCAGGCGCTCAGCCGACGCGTCGAACCGGCTCTCCTGGCCGTGATCGGCAGCGCATTCTTCGGAGTTCGCCTCGCAAAAGCGTACGAAGCCGTGCGGGGGCTGCGCGGGGCCAAAGATGCGCATGAACTGCGAGTTACGCGCGTTCGCGCTGTTGGTCGCCTCGGGCTTCTGAATGTTGGAAACGCTCTGCGCAAGTGCTGCAGACGAAGCGAGCAAACCGCCGATAAGGACGATGGCGGCGCTGACGTGAACCCGTTGCATGACTGAGAACCCCGTTACTCTTCATCTCAAAGGTACGCGACAGAACTCGAATTACGCTGAAGCCTCGCCCCTGGATTTGAGGCGAAAAAGCCGTACTTCCTTCACCTTGGTGGCGAGACTCTTAAGCCGCCGCCGAAAGCGGAATGATCCGTAAGGCGATCGTTAACAAACTCGACCGCGATGCCGCGCTCATGATGGCGGACTACGACGGCACGGCGTTTGTCCACCATCACTTCAGCGCCGAGAGACGGTCGCGCTGGGGTCACAATTGCCGCGCCTGATAGAGAGAGGTCGTGCAGCGGACACACCATCGTGCTGCCGTCCGGCAGAGCCAGAACAGCGGCCTCGTCGGCCGAAACACGGGGGTAGCTGCGCTCCTCCTCGTCGATGATCTCGTTCTGCGAGGCGAGCCGCGGAATCTGCAGTGCAAGCTTGTCGCGCTTGCGCTGCGTACCCGAAATCATCATGGCGAAGCTGCCGGGGAAGAGGCGAATGACCGTGCCTTCTAACCCGCCGAGCTGAGTGAGATAGACGATAAGCTTCTCGCCGACGCGCAGCGGAACCGGGGTCGTCATGGCGGCGCTCTCGACCGAGATGTCGATGAGCTGGCAGTCGTAGTCGAGCTTGTCGGCCCGCATGAAGCGGCCAGGGAGGCTCAGCGCGTAACGCGGGTAGCGGCGGTGATCGCGCCCCGTGGGGGGCACGTCGATCGGACCAATTGGCCGAAATTCCTCCGCCGACGACATTGCCGCCCCTAAGCTCAGATCACCGCGCGGGTGACCACCTACATTCACGCGAGCCTTGGTAAACGCGATGCGCCAGGCTCTGTTCCTGCGTGAAAGTATGTCGTCGACGGCTTAACGAACGGCTAAGGAGCGCGTCATTTCTGTATGGACTTTGTTCGAATCGGCTCTCACGCACGGCTCCCACGGGAGCGTGCTAGCTCAGATCTTGTCTGAGTCCGTGCGCCCAAGTCCGCCTTCAAAAACGCGAAATTGGCGATGGTCTGAGCGCACGACGCGTCCGTGCTGCCCCGGCTTGAGAACGGGAACCCCTGCAACGACAGGGTCCGCGGGTTTGGAGGTCTCGACGCCCGAGGGCCAAATCAGCTCCTGGGAGATGATCCGCTTGAAGACCAGCGGCAACTCGCCGAGCCATTGGGGTACCTCGAGCGGCGAAAGCGCGCCAAGCACGCGGTCGATGCTCTCGCCGGTATGGCGCAGGGGCAGGAGGATCATCTCAAAGGGGATCGAGGGCCGCGCCACCGGCGCTGCTTCGAGGTGAATGGTCTCCACCGCGCCCTGCTTGCTGAGGGCAGCAAGATGCCGAACGAGGGCACCGCGATCCGTCAGTGTCCAACCCCCGAGGAAATTCGTTCCTCGCAGCTCGGAGCCGAACATGTCGCACACTTGCGTGCCGGCAAGCCGGTATCTGAAATTCTCGGCGTCGATACGTTCCAATATGAATGTCGAGGGCAGAATGGACGCGATCTTGCCGGGGTCGATCTCGAAGCGCCGCGGCGTGCCACGATTGCCCCTGACCCTGTCCCAATAGGTGAAGAGCGTCTCGCTGGTCTTGTGTCTTAGCTGCATAGGCAAAACCGGTTACCCAACACCCCGATACTGAGGGCTCCGTTTAATGGTGATCCGAATTGGGACAGGCCCGCCCCTATTCCCCACAACTTCGCCCTGCGCAGCAGCAACCGTGCCACGCGGACGAAAGTGCGGCAGAAGCGCAAGAGTTCGTGGTTGTCGTAAACAGGGACGGCCGTTAACGATGCCGCCCGCGCGGGGACCGGCTCAGCGAGAAGAGGAATTCAGCGGTGAACCAGAGACACGAGCCGATGTTCAACGTCCCGACCGCGGTGCTCGGCGTCCTGGCCGCGATGGTGGGGGTCCACCTTGCCCGGCAAGCGATGTCGGAGGATTGGGATAGCTGGTTCACGTTGGCGATGGCCTTCATCCCCGCGCGCTACGACGGCTATGCCGATCAGTTGCCGGGAGGCGCGACGGCGCAGTTCACATCTTTTCTCACCCATACGCTGGTGCACGGCGACTGGGTCCACCTTGGACTCAATGCTGCGTGGCTCGTCGCCTTCGGCGGTGCTGTCGCCAATCGCGTGGGAAGCATTCGCTTCCTTCTGCTGTTCGGATTTTGCGCAGTGTGCGGTGCAGCGACGTTTCTCGTCTTCAATCCGGGTTTGATGATGCCGATGGTCGGCGCGTCGGGCGCCATTTCCGGAATGATGGGTGCAACGATGCGTTTTCTTTTTCCCGCCATCGACTCCGGTGGCATTGCCGCACTGCGGGAGAATCCGCGCATGGTGCCGCTGATGCCGATCAGTGTCGCGCTCACCGACCGTAGAGTTCTCGGAGTGACGGCTGTGTTTCTCGCGGCAAATGTCCTTGCCGTGCTTGGCATCGGCACCGCCGGACTGAGCGGGATCGCGTGGGAAGCGCACATCGGAGGTTACTTTGCAGGGCTATTATTCTTCGGCTTCTTTGATGCGCCGCAAACAGACAATTCATCTGCTCGCACCAATTTTCACTGAGTGTCTTGCATCAATGACGTGATTAAAGCACCATGATCACGCCGTCCTAGCGGGTGGCCCATAAAAGCAGCGACTTTGCGTCGACTGTTCGATCGAGGTGCCGGGATCTGCATCCGCGTTTTTCGCGTTCCGGACTTCGACTGTCAGAGCGCAGTGGGAGGAGATGCGAAATGAATATTGGGCAGATACTCAAGGCCAAGGGCCGAGCGGTAGCTACCGCGCGCCCGGATACGCCGCTGATCGAAATTGCGACCAAGCTGGCTCAGAAGAAAATCGGCGCCATCATCATTGTCGGGGACAACGGCAAGGTCGCGGGAATCGTCTCCGAACGCGACATCATCCGCAAGCTTGGAGAGCGTGGTCCGTCGGTGCTCGATGAGCCAGTGTCCCTGAGCATGACGGCGAACGTCATCTCGTGCCACGAGACCAGCACGCTCGATGAAATCATGGAAATCATGACGCAAGGCCGGTTCCGGCACGTGCCTGTCATCGAGGATGGCGCGCTCGTCGGCATCGTGTCGATTGGCGACGTGGTGAAGAACCATATCGCAGAGGTCGAGATGGAAGTCACCGCGATGCGGGGCTATTTCGTCACCGGCTGATCGATGAGAAACGGCGAGCCTTTGGAGCTCGCCGCATCATTACATTTCTGCTCTTGGCGGGTGCTCAGGCGAGACTTGGCACCCCAGTATGCGCCCCGGGGGCATGGCGGCGCGCGTCGATCTCGCGCTGCATCTCCCCCAGATGGCGCTTGGCCGCCTCCTCGCCGCGCTTGATCAGTTCATCGGCCCGGTGGAAATCGAACAGCCCGATATCGGACAGGCGCAAATTGATCAGAGCGTCGGGCGGGTCGCCGGCAAGACGCGAACGCGCGATCCGGTCCTGCACGATGTTGAAGGCCTCGACCATCACCGTCGATATGCCGGGCGTCGTCTCGCTCTTGCCGAGCACCTGACGCTTCAGAAGGCCACGCATCGCCTTGCCGTTGCCTACGCCGGCCGGCTCCGGATCGGCTTCCGCCACGACGTCCGGCTCAAGGTGGGGCACGATCGTGCCCCTGCCGCAGATATCGAAGTTGAGATTGACCGCAATCACGTAGCGGGCGCCGTGCGCTCTGGCGACGGACACGGGGATCGGATTGACCAGCGCGCCGTCGAACAGCCAGCGGCCGTTGATCTTCACCGGGCGGAAAATTCCGGGGAGCGCGTACGAGGCGCGGACTGCATCTACGAGTCGTCCGCGCGACAGCCAAATCTCGTGGCCCGTGCCCAGTTCCGTCGCTACTGCGGTGAAATGATTGTCGAGCTCCTCGATGTGGGTCTGGCCCAGCTGACGCTCCAGACGATCGCACAGCCGCTGCCCGTTGATCAGCGCGGTCCCCGCGAAGTTGAAGTCGAGATAGCCAAACACGCGGCGTCGGGTCAGCTCGCGGGCAAATTCCTCGAGTTCGTCGAGGTGTCCAGCCGCGTGGCACGCGCCGACGACGGCGCCGATCGAAGTGCCGACGATGATGTCAGGCTTTATGCCTGCTGCGGTGAGGGCCTTGAGCACACCGATGTGGGCCCAGCCGCGGGCCGCGCCGCCCCCCAGTGCGAGACCGATCTTCGCCTTGGCCATTTCCTCACCTGCTGTCGTGTGTTTGCGTGCCCAACCCCGACTTGATGCGCGTGGTTTGCGTCCGGCGCATTTTTCGTGCCCCAACGATTCCGACTCACTTGAAGCTGGCAAACGTCAGCATACGCTCCAGATATAAGCGTCCAAGATTAACCTTGCACTATGAGGGCAAGTCGTCTCGCAGTGCGGCGCGAACGAGCGCGCTGCAGCGAGACGTTGCGAAGTCGTGAATTCAAGTGTCGGCGTCGGGCGCGAACGCCAGGTTCGCAGTCTCGGCCTGGTGCGTCGCCGCGTCGACGACGCGGTAAAAGCAGCTTCTGCGTCCGGTGTGACATGCATGTTTGTCACCCATGACATCCACACGCACCCAGATGACGTCCTGATCGCAATCGGTGCGCATTTCGACAACGTTAAACATGTTGCCGCTTTCCTCGCCCTTCTTCCACAGCGCGGCGCGGGACCGGCTCCAGAAATGAACGATGCCGCTTTGGATCGTCAGAGCCAGAGCTTGCGCATTCATGAATGCGAACATCAACACCTCGCCGCTGCCGGCGTCGGTGACGATGGCCGGGATCAGGCCTTCGGCGTCGAACTTCGGAGCAAAGCCAAGGCCGGCTTCCAGCTCCTGTTTGCTGCCGCGCGCTGCGAACGCGGGCTCTTTGGTGGAGGTCATGTGTGCCTCGTGAGCGATGGGGTCGTTAAACGCCGGGGGATGCCTGCACAGCGTCGAGGAAGCGCTTGCGCCAGCTCTCGTCGGAATGGAACACGCCTGTGAAATGCGTCGTTTCCATCACCGCACCGGGCTGATTGACGTCGCGCAGGGTCATGCACTGATGCACGGCACGGATCATCACTGCCACACCGAGTGGCTTCAGCTCTTCCTGGATCGTCTCGCCGATCTGTGCGGTGAGCGACTCCTGCACCTGTAACCTGCGCGCAAAGATGTCGACGATACGCGCCAGCTTCGACAACCCGACGACGCGCCGGTCCGGCAGGTAGGCGACGTGGGCGATGCCGGCGAATGGCGCAATGTGATGCTCGCAGTAGCTCTCCAGGCGGATACCCCGCAGCATGACCATGTCGCGATAGCCGGAGACGTCCTCGTATGTGCGCGCGAGCTCGGCCGCCGGGTCCTGCCCATAGCCGCTGAAGCGCTCGGCGTAGGAATCGATCACCCTTCGAGGCGTATTGGCGAGCCCCGAGCGCGCCGGATCATCGCCCACCCACGCGAGCAGGGTGCGCACGGCATCCTCCGCGGCTTCGCGGGTCGGGCGAGCGGGCGGGACCATTTCCAGCTTTGCGCCGGGGGACTTGGTCAAAGGAAGCTCCTTGCAATAGGCCGAAACAGGCCAATGCGCCTTGGACGCCAGCTGGGCTGTCCTGTTGCGCCACACGTCCTATATTATCGGGGTCGGCGCCTTCCAATGGAAGGGCGGCCGATTGCGATAACTTTGCGGGTGGCGGGCGATCCATGGCCGATCTTGACGAGATCTACAACTCGAAGCTCCTGGAGCTGGCGGCCAATATTCCCCTTTCCGAGCGTCTCGGGGACCCGGATGCCACGGTGGCTGCCCATTCGAAGCTGTGCGGATCAACGGTGACCATCGATCTCAATCTCGGCAGCGCCGGGGTCGTGACGGGCTATGGCCAGTCCGTGAAGGCCTGCCTGCTCGGCCAGGCGGCCTGCTCCGTCATCGGGGCGAACGTCATCGGTGCAACCACCGCCGAGATTGCGGCTGCCGCAGCTGAGATGCGTGCGATGCTGAAAGAGGGCGGCCCGCCGCCGACCGGGCGCTTTGCCGGCCTCGCTATTCTCGAGCCGGTCCGCCATTATAAGGCCCGGCACGGGTCAGTCCTGCTCGTGTTCGATGCGCTCGAGCGCGCCATCGCGGAAATCGAAGCGAAGCGCTCGGGCGCCCGCGGACAAGCAGCGACTGCTTAGCAAGCTTCCGAATTAGAAAGTTTCCCAGCCATGGCTGTGATCCGCGATCCCATGAACGTCGCCGGCCGACGGACCACGATCTATCCGGCGGAGTTCGCCACCGGATTCGACAAGCGCATCAAGCGGGCACTAGGCGATGCGGGCGGGCTGACGCAGTTCGGAGTCAACCTGACGACGCTGGAGCCGGGCGGGGTGTCGGCGCTGCGTCATTGGCACGCCAAGGAGGACGAGTTCGTCTACGTGATCGACGGGGAGCTGACGCTCATCACTAATGCGGGCGAGGAGATACTGCACCCTGGCATGGCGGCGTCATTTCCGGCGGGCGTGCCTGATGCACACCAGATCGTCAATCGATCGGCTGCGCCCGCGACCTACCTCGAAATCGGGACTCGCGCGGCCGAGGACGAGGCGACCTATCCCGATGTCGACCTGCGCTACATCAAGCGCGAAGGCCGGCGGGGCTTCGTGCGCAAATCCGGCGAGCCATATGAATGAGCCTTGCCGGTAAAATCCTCAAACTGCCGATCCATCTCTACCGCTGGACGTTGAAGCCCTACGTCGGCTGGAGCTGCCGTCACACGCCGTCCTGCTCCGAGTACGCGTTGGAGGCAATCGACAGGAACGGCGCTTGGCGCGGCTTTTGGCTCACCCTCTCGCGCTTGTCGCGCTGCCACCCGTGGGGTACGCGGGGTTACGATCCTGTCCCCGATGTGCGGGGCGTTAGACACGCGTTGTCGCCGTGGCGCTATGGGCGCTGGGGCTGGCGAACGCCAAAATAGCAGGCCGCGATGCAGTGGTCCGATGAGGGCATCATTCTGTCGGTGAAGGCGCACGGCGAAACGGCCGCCGTGGCGGAGATCTTCACGCGCATGCACGGCCGCCATCTTGGCCTGGTGCACGGCGGGCGCTCTCGCAAGCTGCGGCCGGTGCTGCAGATGGGCAATCATGTCGACGCCACCTGGAAGGCGCGGCTCTCGGAGCATCTGGGGCACGTTCAGGTCGAGCTGCACAAGGGCTACGCCGCGCAGGCCATGGAGGATCCGCTCGCATTGACCGGGCTGTCGTCACTGTGTGCGCTGGCGCGTCTGCTGCCCGAACGCGACCCGCACGCCTCGCTGTTCGAGATCGCGCTGTTCGTGCTCGGCTATCTCGACGAACCGGACGTGTGGCCGGCGCTGATGGTGCGCTGGGAGTTGGCGCTGCTCGACGAACTCGGCTTCGGGCTCGATCTTTCGTCGTGTGCAGCGACCGGCACAAACGATCAGTTGGTCTACGTCTCGCCGAAATCGGGCCGTGCCGTCTCCGCGTCGGCCGGGGAGGAGTACAAGGACCGGCTGCTGCGGCTGCCCGCTTTCCTCACCAAAGGGCGGCAGGGCGCAGCCACCACCGACGATGTGATAGACGGGCTGCATCTCACCGGACATTTCCTGGAAACGCGGGTGCTGCTGCCGCGTGATGAAGCTATGCCGGCGGCGCGCGTACGGCTGAAGGATCTGCTCCTGCGCCGCGCCGCAGACGCGGCGTGACAGCACCGGAGTGTCGGCAGCGCTACTTGCCGACCTGCACTATGACACCGGCCGGCGAGGGCTTCAGCGTGTAAACCTGCCCGCCGCGCGTCTCGTATTGCCCGCCGATTTTCGGTTTAGCGCTGGTGTCGAATTCCAGCATTCCCGGCAGGCAAGCCGTATGCGTGATGATCTCGCGCGGCGAAACCGTGTTGGTTTCGCCATTGAACTGATAGGCAACCGCCTTCGGTGCCTCGTTGCGCACCTTGAAGCTATATTTCGTTGCCTCGGGCCGTGCGAAGAGCTGCACCGCGATATACTTTGGCTCGTTCGGTGAGCTGCGAACGACGCCGACGCCCGTCTCGGTGACGAACGGCAGCATCATATTCTTGCGATGCCCGGGCGATTGCTCCCACCCCTTTACCGCGCGGCTCGCGTACTCCTTCGCGGTGAAGCCGCGCGTATCGAGGATGGAGGCAAGGTTCTCACCGACCTGGCAGTACTGATAACCCGCGCTCTTGATGCGCTGTGCTGGCGTCGTGCCGTCGGCAGTATGCGAGAGCCCTTCGTAGGATGCGAGCTTGCGGGCATAGGCGCGCGCGGCATTCGTTAGCTGTGGGTTCTGCTTTACGGGCGCCAGTTTCTGATCGGCGCGGAACGCATTCGTCATCTCGATGATGGCTATCTCGGCCGCGGGCAAATCGGGCAGCACCGGCATTAGAGCCCCCATTCCGAAGTTCGCTGGATCTCGCTGCTGGGGTGGGGAGCGAACTTCGGAATGATAAGGGGCACTAAAATCACAGCCTCGCTAGTGTGATTCAGATCGCGAAATTCGCTCACGACCCTGCCGCTGATGATGGCGAATTTCTCGATCATCACACTAGTCGTCCCCGCGCGTGGTTTCGACGTGGAACTTGTGCAGCACGCGATGGAATATGGGCGCGAGCACGAAGCCAGTCGCGATGACGACGACAAGGCCGCTATAGAGGGCGTAGCAGCCGGCGAAGATCTTGCCGCCCTGCGTTTTCAGCTCAGCGGCGGGACCCATGCTCGACAGGATCATCGAGGCGTTGAGGAACGCATCGGTCAGCCCCATACCTTCGAAGTATGTGTAGCCGGCGATGCCGAGCACAAGGCTGGGCAGGATCAGCACCATCGCCAGGCCGACGGCGCGGGCCAGGCGTTCGGCAAAAGCGACACGCGTGGCCACTCGCTGGTGCCGCTTCTCGAAACTGCTCAGGCTGAAGTCGATGGCACGTCTCCTGGTGGGACTGCTGGAAATTTAGGCCGTTCACCGCGGATCAACAATGGCGGTCGGCAGGTTATGTCGGAGCTGATCGCCCCCATATATAGTTGCCCTTCGTGCCGGCCGTCGCCGGCGCACAACGGACGAGACCCGAAAGAATGAGCCGCGCCTTCGTCAAAGAACAGGAAAGCATCGACGAACTGCCCGAGCGCCTGATCTCCGAGCATCCCAACCTCGTCACGGAGCAGGGTTTGCGGCAGATCGAGGCCGAGGTCGGGCGGTTCGATGCGGCGCACGCCGCCGCCCAGGTGAGCGGCGACCGCGAGGGCATGGCCAGCACGGCGCGCGACCTGCGTTACTGGAGCGCGCGTCTCGCCAGCGCGGAGTTGGTGCCGCCGCAGGCCGACGATGGCCATGTGCACTTCGGCTCGACCGTAACCATTGAGCGCGACGACGGGCGGAAGCAGACCTATCGCATCGTCGGCGAGGACGAGGCGGACCCGTCGAAAGGGACGATCTCGTACGTGTCGCCGATGGCGCGTCAGCTCGCGGGCAAGTCCGTTGGGGACACTTTCAAGGTTGCCGGCGCCGAGGCCGAGATCACAGCGATCGCGTAACGGCTGATCCGAAACGTGGGAAAGAGTTACGTGAGCGTGATGAGCTTGACCTTGTCGGCGAGCTTCGTCGCGCCGGCCTGGTTCGACCAGTCGACGTAGTTGCGCATTTCCCCTGAATTGCGCAGGTGGCGCAGGCGGCCGAGGTCGATGTCGGCGGCGACCCACTGGGCGGCATTGACCTCGCCCTGGGCCAGGATGCCGGTGTCGGAGATCGTCTGCTCGGCAGGCACGTAGATGCCGGCCGCGCCGGAGTTGAAATCGACGGCGGGTGACCACGGAGCATCGCCGACGGTGGGGCTGACGACCGCAGCGATCTGGTTTTCAAGCGCACGGGCGCGCGAGCCGGTACGGACGCGGTGGTATCCCGACATGCGCTCAGTGCACGACGGCACCAGCAGAAGCTCGGCGCCGGCCTCGGCCATCGCGCGCGCAAGCAGCGGAAACTCGCTGTCGTAGCAGATATTGATGCCGATGAGACCGAGTTCGGTATCGAATACGCAAGCCTCGGTGCCGGCCGTGATGCCCCAGTTCGTCTCGAACGGGGTCATGATCAGCTTCTCCTGCACGCCGACGCTGCCCTTTGGCGTGACGAGCTGGGCGGCATTGACGTAGCGGCCGGCGCCTTTGCGCGAGGGACCTGAGCCGACGAGGATGAAGACGCCGTGCTTGGCGGCAAGCTCCTGATGCAGTGCGACGCGATCGGCTTCCAATTCGGCGACGGCTTCAAGCGTCGCGTCGAGATCGCGGTAGACCTTTTCGCCTAGTGCGGCGGCTTGCTCGATGGCGGCGTACTCGGGGAATACGAGCACCTCGGCGCCGGTGGCGGCTCCGTCGGCGACCCACTGCGCGATCTTGGCCCGCCAGGCATCGAGCGATTCCGGCTGGCCGATCGGGTATTGGGCAGAGGCGACTTTGAGGGTCTGGCGATGGGTCATGGGCGCTTATTTAATGTCGTCTAGCGGCTTCATCCAGAACTGCATCTGGTGCGTCGTCTCGTCCCGCTGGTCTATGTCCTTCCAGTCGTAGGTGGCGATAAGGCCAGGGACGGGCGCGTAGCCGCGCTTGGTCCAGAAGCCGTCGAGCGGGACATAGTCCTTCGGCTTCAGCGGGTGGTCATCAGGGCGGACGACGCGGCAGAAGGTCGAGTGCGTGAATCCGCCGAGCTTTCGCGCGTGTGCCTCGCGATGGTCGAAGAAGGCGTGTCCGAGGCCGTGCCCGCGATGCGACTTCAGCAGCACGGATTCACCGCAGTAGAAGATGTCCTTGAGGTCGTAGCCGGCTTTCTCGAACGGCGCGGCAAACTCGTCGGCGTGCTCGATCATCGGCGCGGCCGTCGAGGCGCCGACGATCTCGTCGCCGTCTCTGGCGATGACACAGACCGCGCCATTCGCCGCCGCGAGCTTGGCGAGATACTTCTCCTCGTACTCGAGCGTGCCGTCGTAGAGGTAGGGCCAATCGCGGAACACCACGATGCGCAGGCGAGCGAGAGCCGGGAGCACCGTGCGGATTTCTTCGCCCGTGAGGGATTTCACCTCGATCGCCATCTTGGTCCTCGTGCAGCCTGCTGCTCAGCGTGGTGGCGAGCACCGCGATCGGCGGTTCTCGCGCTGGCCGTATCAGCCGGTGACCTGAGCGATCCAGTCGGTCAGGTTATAATAGGTGGTCACGCGAGCGATCTTGCCGTCGCGGATGGCGAAGAAGGTGCCGGCCGGCAGGATGTACGTCTGGCCGTTGGCTTCGGGCAGTCCGCTGTCGGTAGCCTTGTAGACGCCATGGACGTTGAACTCGGCGGCGGCACGGGTGCCGTCCTTGTTCACCAGGACGGTGACGTTCTCGAGCTTCTCTTTGTAGTGGTGGTCCATCCGAGCGTTGAAAGCCTTGAACTTGTCGAGGCCGATGCGGCGCTCGCCCTGGTTGACGTCGTGGATGACGTCATCGGTCAGGCAGGCGATCATGCCGGCGCTGTCGCCAGCGTTGAAGGCTTCGTAGTAGCGGCGGATAAGAGCGGCGGTTTCGATCCGCGCTTGGCTTTCGGCGTCGCTCATTTGGGGCTCCAGTAATTTAAAGTCAGGCGGGCTCATTAGCAGGTCGGTCGGGCGAGTGCTACAGGCGGAAATCGCGACAAAGGCGCTGGGCCGAGGGGCCGCGGGTTCTGTCGGCCCTTCCGGCTGGCTCAATGAAAAAGGCCGCGACGGGCGCCGCGGCCTTGATGGACATGCAGGGGATGGCGATCAGCGGCGGCTGCTGGCGGAACGGCGGGCGATCTCGGCCTTCGATACTTCGCCGGCGGAAACGAGTGCGGAGACGCAGCCCTTGGAGAGGCGGTAACCGACGGCGCGCATGCACTTGCGAGTCTCGGCGCTCTCGGGCTTGAAGGCGCTGCAGTTCGAGAGGTAGTCGTTGGCGCAGGCCGAGCGGACCTGCGGATTGATGGCGCTGGCGTTGGGGGCAGTGGCGACCGCGACCACGACGCCCACCGCGACGATGAACGCGGCGCGATACGCGTGGAGACTGAAGCGGGCTGTCGTTGCGAACATTGCGTTCATTCCTTTACGCGAGGCCATTTCGACTGGCTCTCATGGGGCACCCTACGGGCACGCGAGCGGCCGTTCCCGCCTAAGCAGGATGTGCGCCGCGCGCGGCCCTTGTTTTGGGGCGGTTCTGGTTGGACGGTTGGCTAAGGAGCAGGTCGGCTCGTCGTCCATGCCAAAGAGCATGAACCGTTAAGGTAACCGGTTGGTAAACAGCCCGAATGCGGGCCGCTAGCGTCGTTCAATAATCAGGCGCCTGGATCAGCCGCGACAGGGGCGGGCATCAACATCAGCGCTCCAGCCGCTGGCTTCCTTGGTGTAGCGGGTCGACTTTGCCTTCGCGACCGACCACCGGGCCCAGGCGCTGCCGTACTCGAAGTTGGTGAAGTCGGCCCACGAACGGGCGGCAGCGGCGAGCGCAGCAGGCTTGGTGCGCCCGGAGCCGGAGCCCGAATGATAATGGTCGGCCATGCAGAGGCGGCCGCCTTCCTTGCGCAGCGTGTGCGAGTAGGCGAAGCCGGTGTCGTCGGCGTAAGCGGCAGTGGATGCGATGACGGCTGCGGTGGCAATGACAAGAATACGTTGCATGATCGACCCCCCAAATCCCAGGCGCTGCAACTCTAGCCGCGGTGGGGTGCGCTCGCAATCGAAGACGGGCCCAGGCGTCCGGTAAGTCGTCCGATAACGGACTACCAGGCGAGGCGCTCCATGACCGCGATGGCGGGGGGCGCGGGCGGCGCAAAGAGAATGCGCAACTTCGCTTCGTCCAGTCCGCCGTTCCAGATGATCTCATCGCGGTGGATGCCGGAGGCGACGAAGATGGCATCGATGCCGGCAGCCTCGGCGCCCTTTAGGTCGGTGCGCAGGCTGTCGCCGACTGCGATGATGCGCGCGCGGTCTACTTGGGATCCCCGAATCCGCTCGGCGGCGGCGTGCGCTGCATCGTAAGCGTTGGCGTGCGGCTTGCCGGCCCAGAACACCTCGCCGTCCATGCGCTCGTAAAGGTCGGCGATCGCTCCGGCGCAGAGATATTGCGTGCCGCCGACATCGACGACCAAATCGGGATTGGCGCAGACGAACGGGACGCGGCGTTCGCGGGCGCGTTGCAGGACGTCGCGGTAGTCGTCGGCGGTTTCGTTGATGTCGTCGTTTAGGCCGGTGCACAGAATGGCTTCAGCGTCGTCTATGCCGGCGTCTATATCCGCTTCTGCAGCTATACGGGTGAACGTGGCCGCGTCGCGGGCGCGCGGGCCGATGCAGTAAAGGCGGCGGTAGCCCTTCTCTTCTATGTGGCGAAGCGCAATGGCGCCGGAGGCCACGACGTCGTCGTAGGCGGTGCGCGGTACGGCGCGCGCGTCGAGCATCACCGAAACGCGTTCGCCCGGGACCGGTGCATTCGAGACGAGGATGACCGTGCCGCCGCCGGCCTTGAAGCGCAGCAGTGCATCGCACGCGGCGTCGAACGCGCGATGGCCGTCATGCAGAACGCCCCACACGTCGCAGAACATGACGTCATAGCGAGAAAGGAGGTCGCCCGCGTGGGCGAGGATCGGCGGAGGCAGGGAAGGGCGCGTCATGAAACGTCCGGTTGAAACTGAAGTGCGCTCAATACGTTGTGCTCGCTGAAATGCCAAGCATGTGCGACGAAGGAGACGCCAATGGCTGCGCGCAAGCCGAAGAGACCTACAGCTCGAGAAACAGCAGGCGAGGGTGCGCCGCCGCGGTCGCGGAAGGGCAGCCCGACGGCAGAGGATGCCGCCGAGCCGAAGCGGGACGAGGAGGGCGCGGACGGTCGCATGATCGACCGGCGGGGTGATGCCCGCATCCGCGAGGGGTTGTAAGGCTCTGACCCGCCCGCAGAAGGGGTGTCTCAGCTAAGGGGCGGGTGGGGGCGAATGGCGTTCCGAACGGAAATGATCTACCGGGCAATTGCCGGCGTGGTCACGCTGGCGCTGGTGGTGACGCAGTATGCGCTGCTCGTCAGCGGCAAGTGTATGGCGGATGCCGGCTCTGCCTCCGTGCGCTTTTTCAGCTTCTTCACGATCCTGACCAACTTCATCGCTGCTGTCGCGCTGCTGGTGCCGGTGGCAGCGCCGAGTTCGGGGGCCGCTGGATTCCTTACGCGTCCGGCAGTTCGGACGGCGATCACGGGCTACATGATCATGGTTGGGGTCGTGTATTATCTGCTGCTTGCGGGGCTCAGCCAGCGTGGCGGGCTGCCGCTGCTAATCGAGCACATGCTGCATGCGCTGACGCCGCCGCTGTTCTTGCTCGACTGGCTGCTTTTCGTCGACAAGCGCCGTTTGGATTGGCGCCTTGGGCTGCGCTCGCTGGGTTATCCGCTCGCGTACATCGCCTACACGCTCGCGCACGGGGCGGCGACGGGCTGGTACCCCTATCCCTTCCTTGACGTGGCTGAGATTGGATACACGCGCGTCGCCGCGAACGTCGCGGCGCTGGTGGCAGTCTATGTGGTTCTCACCGCAGCTTTGGCAGCGCTGGGCCAGCGCCTGGCAGGACGAGCGCTGCCGTAGCGCTTGGCGTTACTTCGCCTCGATCTTCACGGCCGGCGTGTCGATGACGATGCCGTGGCGGGAATGCTCGTAATAAAGGTAGCCCAGCACGGCGACCGCTACGGCCAGTAAGACGATTATTATGCTCTTGGCGTCCATTAGGATGTTCCCCTCGGCGATGCGTGCAACAAGAGCCATCACGTGCCACAGGTGCCGCTGCCGAACAAGCGCTCAGGCTCCGCTCAGTCGGCCGGGATGAACCCTGGGAGGTGCGCAGCACCCTTCATTCGCGCAAAGCGCATGGCCTGCGCGTGTGCCCCGTTGAAATCGCGGGTGAGGACCGTGGCGCCGATGCAGGTGCGGAAGTAGTTCGCCCAAGTGAACTCGCTGAACGGAATCTCGGTTTTGCAGAACCCGCCCGCCTGCCGCACCGTCCAGGCGAGGTCGCGGTAGCGGTCGGGTTTGAGCTGGTCGATGGTCCTCGGTAGGCGGGACGCGCAGACCTTGCGTCCCTCGGCATCGTAGGCGTGCAGCCAGCCCAGAGACGACATGGTGCGCAGGAAGTCGCGCTTTGGCATGTCGGACAGGTCGCCGACGACGCGCACGATGACCTCGTCGACCTCGCACTGCCAGAGCGCGTAGCTCAGGTGGTGATGGTCGATGATGTAGTACTCCTCGTCGGGGCCGATGACCGCCGGGACGGGACGCTTATCGAGGTAGCGGCGCAGCTTGCGCGCGTTATCGAGGTGGCGTTCGATTTTTCGACGCTTCATCTCGACGACGTGCAAGCCGACGGCCATTTGCGTCGGACGGATTTCCGACAGCGGCACGGCCTCGCGCCAATCGAGACCGCCGGCCGGGGCAATGGTTCCGGTTCCGAAACTCGAATAGATCGGCGGGGGTGGAGGGAGCGTCGCTCTGCTCGATCTGCAGGGCTTGGTCAGCATCGGTCCTCGGCGGGTGTCGCTCGTACGCGATTCATACTTTTGACATCGCGGTTAAAATGTCGTTTCCGCCGGGGCGGTTCCGCGTCGATGCAGCGTAGCTGAGCCTCAGTCGAAGTCGCCGGGCACAAGGCGGATTTCATTCAACGCCGAGCGCCGGAGCGCATTGCTGCAAGCGGCAGTGATGCGAAGACGCTCGCGCCGGCAGAGGGCGACATTTGCTTCATCGTGCACGGGATTGGCGCCGCCTAGAACGTCGATCAACACATCGGTGCCAATCTCAAAGCGAATTTTCGAACGCGATTGATGCTCGGCCCAGAGGTAGACTTGGGAAGACCAACCCGGCTCGAAGTCCGCATCAAAAGTCAGCAGAGGCCGTGCAGATCTCTGGTCAGATTTTCGGGACCTGGGCGCCATGCTGGTGATGCCTTCGCTATTCCAAGGGACGCCGCTTCTCGACGCGGTTGGATCAGGTCGGCGAGGGAGCCGCGGCCGTGGTGTGAGCAGGAGCTAAGTCTTGGTGCCGGCTACAGGATTTGAACCTGTGACCCCCTGATTACAAATCAGGTGCTCTACCAACTGAGCTAAGCCGGCTCTCCGTCGTGGCGGCCTTATACAGCGTGTCGCGCGGAAGCGCCAATGCGGCTGGTGCGCCGAGGTGGGGCGACGGTTAGGCCTTCATTATCCATATCCTGCCATGGTGAATGAAGTTGCGTCGAGTGCTTCATGTTGAGAGGTTGCGCATGCGTTTTCGTTCACTGTTTGCCGTCATCAGCGTTGCCATCGTCATCGGTTGCGTCGCGCCGGCATCAGCCCAGGCAGAATGGTGCCGGGCACCCAGAGGTGGAATGTGCGGGCCAGCGCCCGTCAGCCACTTCATCTACTATCCGCGTTATTCCAACGTCTATTACTGGGCGACGCTCGTTCCCTATCCGGGGGCGTATCCGTACATGCCCCGTGGCTACTACGACCGCTATTACCGGCCGTATGGTCAGTACGCGCGTCGCTACTGGCAGCCGCGTCGTGCCCGCGTTGCTCCGGTCGCGGTTGCCGTTCCGGCGCCTGCACCGGTTCCGGTCGGGTGCTGCGAGGGTGGCCCGATCAAGTAGTGCCGGTGGCACTGCGGTTTTGTTGTGCGTTCGGTCATGGGCCATCGGCGAGCCTAAGCACTATGCAAAAAGGAGCGTGACCCCCGGTGGGCGTCGCGCTCCTTTTTTGTGTCCGCGGGGTGGATATCAATCTGTGTGGTGCGTGCGTTTCCAGGCGGCGTGGTGCAGGCTGATCGCGGCGGCATTTGAGACGTTGAGGCTACCGATGGGCCCGTTCGTCGTGATGCGCACGAGGCGGTCGCAGCTCTTTTGCGTCAGCTCGCGCAGGCCCTTGCCTTCGGCGCCCAGGACAAACGCCACGCGGTCGCTAAATTTCTGTTCTTCGATCAAATGCTCGGCGGTGCCGTCGAGCCCGAGGACGGTGCAAGCATGCTCCTTCAACTCGGCGATGGCGCGCGAGAGGTTGGGTACGAGCGCCACCGGCACCAGCTCCAGCGCGCCGGATGCCGACTTGGCGAGCGTGCCGTCGAGCGGCGGGCTGTGGCGGCGAGTCATGACGAGCCCGGCGGCTCCGAATACGGCGGCGGAACGCAGGATCGCTCCCACGTTGTGCGGGTCGGTGACCTGATCGAGCACGATCAGCGGGCCAGCATCTGCGCGTGCGGCGAGGGTCGGGATGTCCGGCTCCTCGAGCGGTCCGGTCTCGAGCATCACGCCCTGGTGCACGGTGTCGGCGCCTAGCAGCCGGTCGAGGTCGCGCGGACTGACGCGTTCCGGGGTGACGTGCCGATGAGCCAGCGGCCCGGAGAGGCGGTTCTCGGCGTTCTCGGTCATCAACAGGCGCAGGATCGTGCGATTGGCGTTATTGAGAGCCGCCTCGACCGCATGGATCCCGAAGAGTTGCACGCGATCCTCCGGGGTGGTCGCGCGCTGGTAACGCTCCTGGCGCCAGTCGCGGCGGTCGCCGGAAGCTTTCCCATGGGAGCCTTTCCAATGAGAGCCGGGACCATGAGGCGGGCGTTGGCCGCTGTTGCGGCGGGGGGATGTCGGCTTCATGGGTGCTCTTGGGAGGCATTGTTCTGCGGCCGTCGGCGGCATTTCGGGCCGTTGGCTGCCAGGGCGAAGCATGGGCGCGCATCCTGCCGCTTTTCCATTTGACATCCAAGGGGTCCATTCGGATAAACGCCTCCGCCCTGTCGCCCCTAGCGCAGGGCGATTTCATTTA
>CAZBPM010000034.1:0-39071 GCA_964493785.1 uncultured Hyphomicrobium sp.
CCGTTCGCGAGCAGGAAGTTGGCCTCGAGGTCACGTCCTACATGCCGGCCGAGATCGACATCATCTAACTGTCGATATGTTCTTCGGAACGGTTGAGCGGCGGTCCTGACGGGCCGCCGCTTTTCGTTGAGTGCCTCACATCAGCTCTTAGGCGAGATGGATTTCAGAAAGGCGATAATGCGTGCGCGTATCGCCGGATCGGCGATGCCGCTGTACGGCGGGCTCATGCCATTGCCAGGGATCACGGCGCCGGGATTGGCGATCCATTTGTCGAGCGTCGCCTCGTCCCACACCACACCTGAATCGGCCATCGACTGCGTATAGGCGTAGCCCTTCTCCGTACCGGCCTTCCGGCCGACGACGCCATAGAGCGAAGGCCCCAGACGATTGTCGTCCTTCACGAAGGAATGGCACTCGCGGCAGTGGTCGTTGAATGTGATTTCGAGGTCCTCGGCAGCAACGGCTACCGGCATCATCGCCAAGGCGAGCGCAGCGGCAAATAGCGGACGTCCCATAGCGTCTCCGTCGGTTTTTGCGGAGACTGACACACAGATGCTAAGCGCCCGCTAAGGTCGAGGGTTCGGCCGGACTACGGTCGCTTCGGTCTCCTACCGCCGGTCGTCGGAGACGCTGCCAACGCCGGGATCGGATACGACGTCTGCGCTCCGCACGAATACGACGGAACCGTCCCCACGCTCGACCTTCAAATATTTGGCAAATCCCTGCCCGAGTTGCGGCTGCTCGAGAAGCCGCTCGCCCGAATAAAGCGTGATGCAGCCCGCGGGCAAAATTGCAGGCTGGGCCGCACTCGCTTCCATATCGACAAGCGGCTGACGATCCTCGCAGGCAAGTGCGTTCACGGCCTTCACCATCCAAACATCCGCAGAGGCGGCGAGCGTGGTCGCGCAAAGCAGGCCAACAGCAACTATCGCACGCAGCGTGGCTCGGCCCGGCGCATCACACGACACACGGCTCACACCGGCGAAACTGCGACGGAGGGATGATGCATGCGCCGGGCGGTGCGGCCGTTTGGCAAGTCGCCCCGCTCGTACTCGATCGTACGGATGAACTCGCGGATGCGCGGCTGGATCTCAGTGCGCCAGCGCGTGCCATTGAAGACGCCGTAGTGGCCGACGCCCTCCTGCATGTAGTGCACCTTCTGATCGTCGGGGATGTTGACGCACAGATCATGCGCAGCTTCGGTCTGTCCGATGCCGCAGACGTCGTCACGCTCACCTTCGACCGTCATCAGCGCGGTGTCGCAAATATCCGAGCAGTCGACGCGCACCCCGTGGTGCATCATCGTGCCTTTGGGCAGCGCATGGTCCTGGAACACCGTCTTGACCGTCTGCAGGTAGAACTCCGCGGTCAGGTCCATCACGGCGAGGTACTCGTCGTAGAACTTCTGATGCTGCTTGACGCTGTCGCAGTCACCCTTGACGAGGTTGTTGAACAGATCGACGTGCGCATTCATGTGGCGCTCGAGATTCATCGTCATGAATCCGGTGAGCTGCATGAACCCGGGATAGACGGGACGCATGAAGCCCGCATGCGGCAGCGGCACCGTCGAGACGACGTTGTTCTCGAACCAGGCCAGGGAGCGGCCCTCGGCCAGCTTGTTCACCCCGGTGGGATTGCGGCGCGTATCGATGGGCCCGCCCATCAGGATCATCGACGCCGGCTGACAGGGATCGTCGATGTTGGCCATATGTGCCACGGCAGCGAGCACCGGAACGGCCGGCTGGCACACGCCCATGACGTGCGTGTCGGGACCGAGCACGCGAATAAACTCGATCACGTGATCGATGAAGCCGTCGAGATCGAAGCGGCCCATCGCCAGCGGGATGTCGCGTGCGTCGACCCAATCGGTGATGTAGGTCTCATGCTCGGGCAGCATCGCCTCGACCGTGCCGCGCAGCAGCGTCGCGTAGTGCCCGGACATGGGCGCGACGATCAGCACTTTCGGATCGTGCCGACGTCCCGTGAGCGCGTCCTCGTTACGCTTGAAGTGAATGAGGTTGCAGAACGGCGTCGAAGCGACGATCCGCTCCTGCACAGCCACCTCAACGCCGCCGACGCGGGTCTTCTTCAGGCCGAACTCCGGCTTGCCGTAGCGGCGGGTGACGTTCTCGAACAGTTCGCAGGCTGCCGACAGGTGGCGCCCGTATGGAGTGGCTCCCATCGGATTGAAGGGCCAATCCAGCATACTACGCAGACCGCTGACTCCGACGCGCATCGGCGAGAGGATCGTATGGGCGAGCTCGTAGGCGTAGTAATGCATTTCATTACCCTCTGCTGCGGCGCAGCATATCCAGCGGCGCCAGGGCGGGTTTTGCGTGCCCCCAACGTCACATGGCTGTTAGAGCCATATGCGATGATATAGGGTTTCGGCGAGCAAACTGTTCCCTCGCGGACACTTGTTGCCGTCATTTTCGGCATAGTTGCCGAGATATTAATCAACGCGGGCAAAGCCCGCTTGAATGGTGCGACGCACCTCAATCGGCCATTTTTCGGCGATTGCTATAGCCTCGATCCCCTCGCCGGCCGGTCCCAGCCGGCCAGATTGCACATAGGAGCCATTCGGCGCTGTCATGACCAATACGAGGCCGCCAGTAAGAGGCTCGCACAACGCACCGCGCCGTGATTCGCTCGGCGGACAGGCATACGGTTCAAACCTTCCCTATGGATTTGCCGGCGAGCGGCGTCCTGGCCCGCCTCCGCCGCGGGGATCCTCGGGGCTCGGCAGCGTCCTGTTCTACGGCGTCGTGGCCGTCCTCGCCGTCGGCGTATTCGCCGGCACGTTCTTCATCATGTCCCCGCCGACCGAGCTGATCCGCCGCGAGATCGTCACGCGCGTCAAAGCCGAGACGGGACGCGACCTGACGATCGGCGGACCTGCCTCGTTCACGATCCTTCCTTTGGGTCTGCGCCTCGGCGATGTGACCCTGTCAGCACCGCCCGGGATGGGCGGCGAACCACTGCTCAAGGCGTCGAGCTTCGACGTCGGCGTGCAGTTACTGCCGCTGCTGCGCCAGCAGATCGTCGTCGAAAGGCTGGCGCTGAACGATCCCATCATCAACCTCCGCGTCGACAGCGAGGGCCGGACCAGCTGGGACATGGCCAACATCGGCGCCGAGCCGACTTCGGCGGCCAAGCTTCGTTTCGCCGGCCGCTCGGGCGACGCCGGCGACCTGCTCGGCGGCATGTTTGTATCGGCAGCACACGCGGCGCCGGGCGAGTTGCAGGCGCTCTCGGTCAACGACATCTCGATCACCAACGGCGCGGTTCGCTACAACGACGACCGCAGCGGCGCGTGGGGGCGTTTCGACGGCATCGACGCACGTTTTGCGCTGCCAAGCCTGGAGCAGCCGCTGAAGGGCACCGGCTCGTTCCTGGCCGATGGCGAGCGTTTCACCTTCGCCAGCACGCTTTCGACGCCGGCCGAACTTGCGGCGCGCCGTTCCGCCACTCTGGACCTCGAAGTCTCGGGAATGCCGCTCTCGTTCAACTACGATGGCACGGTCGGCGGCAACGAAGCCAACGGCAAGATCACGGCGAACGCGCCATCGCTCTCGGCACTGGCGCAGTGGTGGGGCACGCCCGTCTCGCCGGAGGCCGGCGCTGGCGCCGTCAGCTTCTCGGCGGCGCTTACGGCGACCTCCAAGTCGGTGCAACTGAACCAGATCGATCTCAGCGCTGGACGAGCAACCGCGCAGGGTGCAGTCGCATTCGAGGAGCGGCAAGGCGAACGCCCCCATGTCTCGGCTGATCTGCGGATTGCTGGCGTGGACGTGGCATCGCTGCCGCTCGGCGCCGACCTGCGCGCGACGCCTGACAACCGGCGCGCGGTGCCGGCTCCCTCGCCCCTGTCGCTCGATGGCCCATCATCCTCGTCGGACCCGCAATCGATCGAGGACCTGCTGAACGACGGCGGCGCCGGACAGCCCGGGCCTCGCGTCAAAGGCTATACCCAGCGCGCCGGCGGGTGGAGCACAGATCCGATCGACGTCAAGGCGCTCGGCCTTATCGATGCGGATGCTCGCCTTCAGCTCAGCGATTTCACTTATGGGCACACCCAGATCGACTCGGCGCAGGTATCGCTCGCCCTCAACGACCGGATCGCTCGGCTGAACCTGTCCGACCTGCGGCTCTACAATGGCGTTGGCAAAGGCGTCGTAACGCTCGACGCCACGGGCAACGGGGCGGCGATCTCGTCCGACATCGCGTTGACAGGCATCGCGGCAGGCCCGCTTCTGCGCAACGCCGCGAAGGTCGACTGGCTGGAAGGCACCGCGGACGTGGCTTGGAAGGTCAGCGGCCAGGGTGACAGCGAGGCGGCAATCGTCAGCTCCCTGAACGGAACCTCCCGCGTGGCCGTCAGCAACGGCGCCGTCGCCGGCTTCGACCTCGGCGGTGCGCTGAGCGAACTGTCGGCAGGCGGCCTCCCCGACCTCAAACACGATCCCTCGAAGCGCACGGCATTTCGCTCGCTCACCGGCAGCTTTGCGATCGAGAACGGCATCGCCACCAACAAAGACCTGAAGCTCGACAGCCCGCACGTGCATGCGTCGGGCGCCGGCACCGTCGACTTGCCGGAGCAAAGCCTCGACTACACCGTGAAGCCGAAGCTCGTTGCCAACCTTCAGGGTGACGGCGGCGAAGCCAATGCGGTCGGCATTGAGGTGCCGGTACAGATCACCGGCCCGTGGCAGCAGCCTGAGTTTAAGCCCGACATCGCTGGCGCATTGAACAGCGAGGGCACGGTCGACGCGGTGAAACAGATCGGAAAACAGCTCAAAGGCAAGAACGCCGGCGAGGTAGTGAAAGACCTCTTCGGCAAGAGCGAGGGCGGCGGACCGTCGAAAGCGCAGAAGCTCCTCGACGGGCTTTTTGGCGACAAGTGAAACCGTCGCGACGTCGCTCAAGCAGTGCTGCGACATCGCTGCATGACGCGCAAATCGGCAGCGCGTTGGCGCCTAACGAATTTTTTTGGGCCTGCAGCGAAATTTCTTCTTGCGTAGGGGGGGGGTAGGCCTCATATCACCCGTCTCCGTTCGTCCACCTGCCCTTAAGGTCGAGGTTTTCCAGAACCCCCAAGGTAAGGAGCGGACGGGTCACCTCTATCTGCTGGTTGGGGAGGGTCATATGGCCTTTAATGACACCCTCTTCCAATTGGGGATGGACTTGACTCGTTCAAGCACCGCCCAAGAGGAAGATCGTCGTGTAGCTGCGCCTGTAGCGCACGTGGACTATGCGCAAGTTGCGCATAACGACAGGAAAGACTTCTTTATCGAGCGTAACGGCAAGCGCTTCGCAGGCACCCACCTCATCGTGGACCTGTTCGGTGCCCGTCGCCTCGATGATATCGAGCACATCGATGCAACGCTGAAGCGGTGCGCGAAGGCAGCCGGGGCAACCCTGCTGGGCGTTCACCTGCATCACTTCACCCCCAATGGTGGAGTGTCGGGCGTTGCCGTTCTCGCGGAGAGCCACATCTCCATCCACAGCTGGCCCGAGGCCGACTATGCGGCCCTCGACGTCTTCATGTGCGGAGATGCCGAACCCGAGAAGTGCCTCGATATCCTGCGTGAGGCCTTCAGCGTCCGTGACGTCGTGGTGAAGACTCACCACCGCGGTGCGGAGCTCGGGGCTACCCAGTGGCAGGCCGCCGCGCAGCACAAAAGCGCGCCGGTCCGTTTGAAGGGCGCGAAGCGGCCAAAGCGCGCGGCGTAAGCCGACGCGGATTGGCCCTCCCCGCCTTTCCGGTCACGTTTCTGCCTTGTCCTTAGGCGACGCAGTGGCGATTATGCCGCTGCGTCGCCGATGGATTCGGCCTGACTGACTCCGGCACCGCAGGGAAAAATCGATGCTGCGCGCCCTTTTCATAATGGCTCTCTCGGCGCTGCTGCTCGTGCCGGCGCTGCCTGGCAGCGCGCAGGAGCAGGGCGGCCTCGGCGGCAGCTTCATCACTCCCTTCCCCGACAACGACATCTACCAGGTGCAGATCGTCGGCGACTGGCTGGCCGAAGGATTGATGGGCGGCCTCACGCAGGCGTTCACGGCCGGACCCGGCGTGTCGGTGATCCGCCAGCGCTACGACCTACCGGGTCTCATGCGCAGCAACTCGACGACCGAGCTCGGCGCTCTCGAACAGGCCTTCACTTCGGCACCCAGCCATATCGCGATTGTTATGGTCGGCGCGCAGGATCGCTACAGCCTCAATCGCCGTCGCTCGACGGAGAACACCGACGAGTGGCGCAACGAATATGCGGCGCGCATTGACCGCGTGATGCGCGGCCTCAAGAAGGGCAACCGCGCCGTCTACTGGGTCGGCCTGCCGAACATGCGCCGCTGGCAGGACAACGAGCGCGCACAGCGCATGAACGACGTCATTCGCGAGCGCGCCTATATCAACGGCGTCCGCTACATCGACGCCTACGCCAGCTTCATCGACGAGAATGGCGGCTACAGCGACTGGGGCCCGGACGTCACCGGCAAGAGCCGCAGACTGCGCGATTCCGACGGCGTGCACTTCACCGAAGCCGGATATCTGAAGCTCGCGCACTTCGTCGAGCGCGAGTTGAAGCGCGACATTGCGCAGGCTCGAACCGAACGGTCCATTCCGCTTGCCGGCGATGCGGGCGAGCAGTCCCGCGTCAATCCGGAGAAGGTGCGCCTGAGGGCTGAGGAAGCTGCGCGCCAGCAAGCGGCAAAGGCCGCGCGCGGCGGCAGTGCTGGTGGTAGTGCATCGGCTGCGCCGGCCGCCAACGACGGCGCACGCGACCAGAAACTCGAGACCGGCAAGGTCGATATTCGCGTGCCCGGCCCCGAAGGCACCGAGCAGGTCGTCACCGTCGACATCGTGCGGCCGGCCATTCCGGCCTCGATCGTCGCGCTCGTCACGCGCAAGCAGAGCAACGACAAGGCCGCGCAGATGGGCGACGTGCTCGTCGACCAGATCCCCGGCGGGCTCACTGTGATGAGCTCGATCACGCCTGCGCGGAACTCGGACGGCACGCGCCGGCGCATGTCGCCGACCCAAAGCCCTTACTTCCGCGTGCTGGAGAAGGGTGAGCGTCTACCACCCAAGCCAGGCCGCGCCGACGATCTCACCTGGCCGCGCCCGCAGGCGACGGCCGAGATGCGGGCTGGCGAGCCTCCGGCCATGGTGCCTGGCGACGGGTCGACCGGTAGCGCGCAGTAGTCTTTCTCACTTTGTGCTGATACCAGCCGCGGGAGCTGCCTTTGCGGCGGATCTCGCGCGAGCTGACACCCGCGCCCATGCCGCTGCCCCTCTAAACTGACATCCCGGCACATGTTGCCGGGATCCAGCGTGCGGCTCGCGCCAAAGCAGGCGGATAGATCGATCCCGGGATGACCGGTCGACAGATCAGCGCGGCAGGGTGCTCTTGCCCATCAGGAACTTGTCGATCGACTGCGCAGCCTGGCGACCCTCGCGGATGGCCCACACGACCAGCGACTGGCCGCGACGGATGTCACCAGCGGCGAACACTTTGCCCTGGCCGGGCACCTTGTAGTCCTGCTCGTTCGCCTCGACGCCTTTGAAGCGCCCGCGCGCGACGACCGGCAGCCCAAGCTCGCCGATGAGGTCGTCCTCGACCGGGCCTGAGAAGCCCATGGCGAACAGCACGAGGTCGGCCGGCAGCTCGGCTTCGGTGCCGGATATCGGCTGCAGCTTCTGATCCATATGCACGTAGTGCAGCTTCGCCACCTTCCCGTTCTCGCCTGAGAAGTGCGTGGTCGACACGGAGTACTCGACCTTGGCGCCTTCGGCCTGGCTCGTGGAGATGCGCAGCTTGAGCGGCCAGTTCGGCCAGGAGAGCGCTTTGTTCTCCTTCTCGGGTGGCATCGGCATGATCTCGAGCTGCGTCACGGACTTGGCGCCCTGGCGCAGCGACGTGCCGATGCAGTCGGAACCCGTATCGCCGCCACCGATGACGATGACGTGCTTGTCCTTGGCAGAAATCTCGCCATCGGTAATCGCCGGCGGCACTTCGCCGGACACGCGGCGGTTCTGCTGCGGCAGGAATTCCATCGCGTAGTGGATGCCGTCGAGCGAACGGCCCTCGGCCGCGGCAAAGAAATCAAACGGCTTCTCCGAGCCGCCCGCCAGCAGCACGGCGTCGTATTGCTGCTCCAGCTCCGTCGCTGTGATCGTCTTGCCGATGTGGACATTGCAATGGAAGGTCACGCCCTCGGCTTCCATCTGCTTCACGCGGCGGTCGATGACGCCCTTCTCCATCTTGAAGTCGGGGATGCCGTAGCGCAGCAGGCCGCCGGGCTTGCCGTTCTTCTCGTAGACATGAACGTCGTGGCCCGCGCGCGCGAGCTGCTGGGCCGCGGCGAGACCGGCGGGGCCGGAGCCGACGATGGCGATGCGCTTGCCGGTCTTGATCTCGGCGGGCTGGGGAACGATCCAGCCTTCCTCGAAGCCGCGGTCGGCGATAGCGCACTCGATCGTCTTGATGGCGACGGGCACGTCGTCGATGTTGAGCGTGCAGGCCGCCTCGCACGGCGCGGGGCAGATGCGGCCGGTCACCTCGGGGAAGTTGTTCGTCGAGTGCAGGTTCTGCGAAGCGACCTTCCAGTCGCCGTGATAAACGAGATCGTTCCAGTCGGGGATCTGGTTGTTCACCGGGCAGCCGGTGTGACAATAGGGGATGCCACAGTCCATGCACCGCGATGCCTGGACTTTAGTGTCCTCCTCGCTCAGCGCTTGGACGAATTCGCGCCAATGCTTGAGGCGCTCGGCGACCGGCGCGTACTTGCGCTCCGCCCGCTGGAATTCGAGAAAGCCCGTAACCTTGCCCATAACCTATCCCTATCCGCGCCAGCGAGCCGATGAGCCTGCTGCCGTTGCCCCGGCCATCATTTCATGGGAGGGCGCAATTCCTCAAGCCTTCGCGAGATTGAGGCCGATCTCGATCTTCTCGAGGCCGTCCTTGTCCGCCGCCTGTGCCTTGGCCATGGCGATGAGCGCCTTGCGGTACTCGACCGGCATGACCTTCTTGAACTTGGGCATATACGTGCGCCAATCCGCGAGGATGGCCTTCGCCCTTGTCGAGTTGGTGTAGTGCGCATGGCGGGCGACGAGAGCGTAAAGGCGCTCTGCATCGTGCTTGGTCATGTCACTCATCACGTCGACGAGGCCGTGGCTTTCGAGGTCGCCCTGCTGGCCCATCAGCTTCTGCATGATCTCTTCCTCGGCCTCGACCGGCTCGAGTTCGATCATGGCGAGGTTGCAGTTGGATTCGAAGTCGCCGGCTTCATCGAGAACGTAGGCGATGCCGCCCGACATGCCGGCCGCGAAGTTGCGGCCCGTCCGACCCAGGACGACGACGACACCGCCGGTCATGTATTCGCAGCCATGGTCGCCCGTGCCCTCGACGACGGCCGTGGCGCCGGAGTTGCGCACGGCGAACCGCTCACCGGCGATGCCACGGAAGTAGCATTCGCCGTTGATGGCGCCGTAAAGCACCGTGTTGCCGACGATGATGCTCTGCTCGGGCTTGATGCCGGAAATCGCGTTGGGCCGCACGATGATCTTGCCGCCCGACAGACCCTTGCCGACGTAGTCGTTGCCTTCGCCGACGAGGTCGAGCGTCACGCCCCGCGCGGTCCACGCGCCGAACGCCTGCCCCGCGGTGCCGGTAAACGTTAGCCAGATGCTGTCCTCGGGCAACCCGGCGTGGCCGTAGCGTGCGGCAACCTCGCCCGACAGCATGGCACCGGTGCTGCGATCGACGTTGACGATCGGGAACTCGGCCTTCACCGGCTTCTTGCTGGTGAGAGCCGGCTGGCAGGCGGCGATCAGCTTGTTGTCGAGCACCTTCTCCAGGCCATGGTCCTGGGTCTCGCAGTGATGCGTCGCGACCGTGCTCGGCATGCGCGGCTTGTAGAAGACCTTCGAGAAGTCGAGCCCGCGCGCCTTCCAATGCTCGATGGCGCGATCCTTATCCAGAACCTCGGTCTTGCCGATCATCTCGTCGAGCGTGCGGAAGCCGAGTGCAGCCATGTACTCGCGCACTTCCTCGGCAACGAAGAAGAAGTAATTGATGACATGCTCCGGCTTGCCCTGGAACTTGGCGCGCAGGACAGGATCTTGCGTTGCGACGCCGACGGGACATGTGTTGAGGTGGCACTTCCTCATCATGATGCAGCCGGCAGCGATCAACGGCGCGGTGGCGAAGCCGAACTCGTCTGCGCCGAGCAACGCGCCGACGATGACGTCGCGACCGGTGCGGATGCCGCCGTCGACCTGCACCGCGATGCGGCCGCGCAGGCGGTTCAGCACCAGCGTCTGGTGCGTCTCGGCAAGGCCGATCTCCCACGGGGAGCCGGCATGCTTGATCGAGGTGAGCGGCGAGGCGCCGGTGCCACCCTCGAAGCCCGAGATCGTCACGTGATCGGCACGCGCCTTGGCGACGCCGGCGGCAACGGTACCGACGCCGACTTCAGACACGAGCTTCACCGAGATCGCCGCGCGCGGGTTGACGTTCTTCAGGTCGAAGATCAGCTGCGCCAGATCCTCGATCGAGTAGATGTCATGGTGCGGCGGCGGCGAGATGAGGCCGACACCCGGCGTCGAGTGACGCACCTTGGCGATCACCGCGTCGACCTTGTGGCCGGGCAGCTGCCCGCCTTCGCCGGGCTTTGCGCCCTGCGCCATCTTGATTTGGATCATGTCGGAGTTGGCGAGATACTCCGTCGTCACGCCAAAGCGGCCCGACGCGACCTGCTTGATCGCCGAGCGCATGGAGTCGCCGTTCGGCAGCGGCTTGAAGCGATCCGTCTCCTCGCCGCCCTCGCCGGTGTTCGACTTGCCGCCGATGCGGTTCATGGCGATGGCGAGCGTGGTGTGCGCCTCGCGGCTGATCGAGCCGTAGGACATCGCGCCGGTGGCAAAGCGCTTGACGATCGCGGCTGCCGGCTCGACCTCGTCGATCGGTATCGGCTTGCGGCCCAGTGATTCAGCCGAGCGGATCTTGAACATGCCGCGCATGGTCATGAGCTGCTCGGACTGCTCATTCACCTGCTTGGCGAATGAGCGGTACTTGTCGGGCAGGTTGCCACGCACGGCGTGCTGCAGGTCGGCGACGACGCCTGCGCGCCAGACATGTGCCTCACCGCGGACGCGGAAGGCGTATTCACCACCGACGTCCAGCGCGTTGGCGAGCACCGGCACGTTGCCGAACGCTGCCGCATGGCGGTCCATCGTCTCCTGCGCGATCTCGCGCAGACCGACGCCCTCGATCGGGGTATGCGTCCCCGTGAAGTACTTCTTCACGAACGACGACCGCAGGCCGACGGCGTCGAATATCTGCGCGCCGCAGTACGACTGATAGGTCGAGATGCCCATCTTCGCCATCACCTTGAGGATGGCTTTGCCGATGGCCTTGATGTAGCGCTTCTTGATCTCCTCGGCGGAGATCTCCTCCTCCAGCTCGGGCAGCATGGCTTCGAGCGTTTCGAAGGCGAGATAGGGGTTGATCGCCTCGGCGCCATAGCCCGCGAGCGTGCAGAACTGATGCACCTCGTTGGCTTCGCCGGTCTCAACGACCAGGCCGACCGACGTACGCAGGCCCTGCTTGATCAGGTGGTGGTGCACCGCCGACGTCGCCAGCAGCGAAGGAATAGGAATGCGGTCCGGGCCGACGGCGCGGTCGGACAGGATGATGATGTTGTACTCCTTCGAGCGCACGGCCTCTTCGGCCTCGGCGCAGATGCAGTCCAGCGCCGACGCCATGCCGGCGGCACCCTTTTCAGCCGGATAAGTGATGTCGACGGTAATCGACGAGAACTCGTTGTCCTTCACCTCGCCGATTTGGCGGATGCGCTCCAGGTCCTCGTTGGTCAGGATCGGCTGATAGACCTCGAGGCGCTTCTGCCGCGAGGTGCCTTCCAGGTCGAGGATGTTCGGTCGCGGTCCGATGAACGACACGAGGCTCATCACGAGCTCCTCGCGGATCGAGTCGATCGGCGGGTTCGTCACCTGCGCGAAGTTCTGCTTGAAGTAGGTGTGCAGCAGCTTTGACTTCGACGACAGCACCGAGATCGGCGTGTCGGTGCCCATCGAGCCAATGGCTTCCTGGCCGCTCTGCGCCATCGGCGCCATGAGCAGCTTCACGGACTCCTGCGTGTAGCCGAACGCCTGCTGCAGATCGAGGAGCGCGACGTTGGACTTCTTCACCCCAGACCGCGCCTTCGGCAGCGGCAGGTCGGAGACGAGAATCTGCGTGCGCTTCAGCCACGTCTCATAGGGGTTCGACGCGGCAATCTCTGCCTTCAGCTCCTCGTCGGAAACGATGCGGCCCTTTTCAAGGTCGATGAGCAGCATCTTGCCCGGCTGCAGACGCCACTTCTGGACGATCTTCTCCTCGGGGATCGGCAGCACGCCCGACTCCGACGACATCACGACGAGGCCGTCCTTGGTCACAAGGTAGCGTGCCGGGCGCAGACCGTTGCGGTCGAGCGTGGCGCCGATCTGGCGGCCGTCCGAGAAGCACATGGCGGCTGGGCCGTCCCACGGCTCCATCAGGCAGGCGTGGTACTCGTAGAAAGCCCGGCGCTTGCGGTCCATCGTCGGATTGCCCGCCCACGCCTCGGGAATGAGCATCATCGCGGCATGGGTCAGCGAGTAGCCGCCCATGACGAGGAACTCGAGCGCGTTGTCGAAGCACGCGGTGTCGGACTGGCCCTCATAGGAGATCGGCCAGAGTTTCTCGATGTCGCCGCCGTAGAGGGGCGAGGACACCGACGCCTGACGCGCAGCCATCCAATTGACGTTGCCGCGCAGCGTGTTGATCTCGCCGTTGTGCGCGACCATGCGATAGGGGTGGGCCAGCTTCCACGACGGGAAGGTGTTGGTCGAGAAGCGCTGGTGAACGAGCGCCATCGCCGACACGCAGCGCGGATCGGAAAGGTCCTTGTAGTAGGCCTTCACCTGATAGGACAGGAACATGCCCTTGTAGACGACCGTGCGCGAGGACAGCGACACGGTGTAATGGCCGATGTCGCGGTTCTTGTAGGCCTGGACGATGGAGTTGGAGACGATCTTGCGCGTCAGATAGAGGCTACGCTCGAAATCCTCCTGATCGAGGATCGTCGACGGGCGTCCAATGAACACCTGCCGGTGCACCGGCTCGGTTTCCTTGACCATCTCCGAGAGCGAAGAATTATCGACCGGCACCGACCGCCAGCCGAGCAGCTCCAGCCCCTCTTCCTTCAGGATACGCGTCCAGACGCGCTCGCAATGGGCGCGCAGACGCTCATCACGCGGCATGAAGATGTTGCCGACAGCGTAACGGCCCGGAGGCGGCAGCGTGAAGCCGAGCTTCTTGCACTCCTCCTTCATGAAGTCGTGCGGGATCTGGATGAGAATGCCGGCGCCGTCGCCGGCAAGCGGGTCCGCGCCCACGGCACCACGGTGCTCAAGGTTGGCAAGGATCTGCAGCGCATCCTCGACGATCTGGTGCGACTTGCGTCCCTTGAGGTCGGCAATGAAGCCCACGCCGCAGGAATCGTGCTCGTGCGCGGGGTCATATAGGCCTTGGGCCGGCGGCATCCCGCTCAGGCTTTCCTCTGCCTCGAAGTCACTCATGTCTTGGGGCCTTGTCATCCTGCGTCCTCTCATGGGGGGCGCGGCAGTAATTGCTGCTCGGTTCGGACACTTATTTCGGACAGTGGCGTAGGGCTCGCGGCAGCATCTCGGCTGGGCGGAAATCAGACGTCAGACCGAGACGAGCTGATCCGGCGGCTTGCTCGTCAGCAGCGGCCGTTTGAAACCAAGCGCTTTTGCGGTCTCGGACTTGGGCCGCATTTCGATGAGTACCTCGCTCGCCCGCAGGGCGCGGCTGGGCGCATCTATTGCCGTCCAGCTGTAATTATAAAGGACAGGATTGCTGACCTTTCAAGCGAGATTGGCAGATTTCTGAGCCATGCACAAGCATCTAAGAACGAGTCTGAAAAGCAATGCTGCCAAATGGGTAGCGGACGCCAAAAAAACGGCCGCCAGTCGATGGCGGCCGTAAGTTGGGAAGCGCTAGAGGGAGGGTCGTGAAGATCAGGCCGTCGCCTCGATCTGCTGGGGACCTTTCGCGGTGCCGATAGCAACGGTCCGCGGCTTCATCCGCTCAGGCAGGTTACGAACGAGGTCGATGTGCAGGAGGCCATCGGTGAAATCGGCGCCGGAGACCTCGACATGGTCTGCAAGCTGGAAGCGGCGCTCGAACGAGCGGGCGGCGATGCCCCGGTGCAGAAACACCCGGTCCTTGCCCTCGGCCTGCTTCTGGCCGGAGACGACGAGGGTCTGCTCTTTGACCTCGATCTTGAACTCGTCCTTGTTGAAGCCGGCGACCGCCATGGTGATGCGGTACTCGTTATCGCCAAGGCGCTCGATGTTGTAGGGCGGATAGGCGTCGCTATCGAAGCCGCCAACGCTGTCGAGCAGCTGGGCGAGACGGTCGAAGCCGACCGTCGAACGGTAAAGGGGGGCAAAATCGAACTGTCGCATGACATATCCTCCGTGATTGAGCGACATGAGTTGCGCCTGCCGCGAACGGCCAGGCGGCTCCTTGAAGGCGCACCCCCGAGGGGCATGCGCACGCCTGATACGTAGGAGCGGGCAAGAGCGGTTCAAGGCTTCGACAGCGAGGAACCGCGCCCGCCAAGTTGCGTTCTTGCAACGATAATCGGGCAGCCCTTCAGGCCCGGTTCATCTGGCGGGGCTCACCGTCGCCCGGCTTTGGGGAGGAACCTAAAGCGTTCCGTTGCAGGGAGTTTTCAGCATGTCAGCGTACGCCCGTCTCGCCGCGGCATCTGCGCTTGCCGTGTCACTTGCCTTTTGCGCACTGCCGGCCTCCGCGGCCGATCTCTACGAACCACCGTACGAAGGATATGGCGAAGGACCGCCGCCACCGCGCGACCGGTACGCCGACGCCCCCGAGGACTTCGAGCCACCCTATCCCCCGCCGCGCTACGCCGGCCGCGAGTGCATCCCACGCGACATCGCGCGCGACCGCCTGCGTGATGCTGGCTGGTACGATTTCCATGCCCTGGAGCCGCGCGAGGACGTCGTTCTCGTGAAGGCACGCCGTGGCCGGGGGCGCCTCTTCGACCTGACGATCGACCGCTGCTCCGGCCGGATCGTCGACGCGCAGCCGATGGGCCGCCGGTTCGGTCCTTACGCCTGGGGCCCTGGGCCGCGCCGCGACTGGGCCCGCTATTAGACCCCTTAGTCTCTTTTCGCGCTAACATGGCCGCAACTCTTCGCCGTCTGTATGATGACGGCGAAGAGTCGTCCCAGTCCCAGCGCGATTGCTGCCGATCGACGCGCAATCACGCTTTGGCTTTCGTCGGGACCGATGCTTCACGCTTCGGACGGTTAGGTCCGCAGCCGTCATGGTCCAAGGAGGCGCGATGAAGCTGGTGGCGCTCGCCAAGAATCCGGTTCCCAGCGGGGGAACTGTCGGGTCGTTCAAGGGATACGATGGCGCGGAATTGCGCTTCGCTCGCTGGGACGCCACCCGCCTGCCGCGACGCGGGACCGTCTGCCTATTCCCAGGGCGGGCCGAGTTCATCGAGAAATACTTCGAGGTTATCGCCGACCTGCGCCGCCGCGGCTTTGCCGTCGCGACCATGGATTGGCGCGGCCAGGGCGCGTCCGCGCGGGCGCTGCCGAACCCGCTGAAAGGGCACGTACGGGGCTTCTGGGAGTACGATCGCGACCTCATCCGCTTCATGAAGGACGTCGTGCTGCCGGACTGCCCGCCCCCGTTCGTGGGCCTCGGCCACTCCATGGGCGGCAACATCCTGTTGCGGAACGCAACCATGCCGGGGCTCTGGTTCGAGCGCCTCGTCATCACCGCACCCATGATCGCCATCGCCGAGAACACGCTCGGCACCACCGCGTCACGCGCCAGGATCTACGCCGAAGCTGCATCCCTTTGTGGCATGTCCACGCAGTATGTGCTCGGCGGTTCGGACGAGATCTACGCCCGCCGGAAATTCGAGGGCAACGTCCTGACCTCCGATCCGGAGCGCTGGCAACGCGCCAAGGCCGTTCTTGATCTCGATCCCTCGCTGGCCGTTGCCTCGCCGACGGTGGGATGGCTCAGAAGCGCGCTGCGGTCGTGCCGTTCATTGGGCGCGCCGGACTTCCCCTCCCGCATCAACATTCCCCTGCTGATGTTCGCCGCTGGCAACGACAAGGTTGTCTCGACGCGGGCGATCGAGGACTTCGCGGTCCGCGCCAAGGTCTCCTCGTGCATCCTCATGCCGGGGTCCAAGCATGAGATCCTGCAGGAGAACGATAGCGTGCGTACGCGCTTCTGGGCAGCGTTCGACGCCTATCTCGGCGTCGAGATGAAGGTCGCCTGATCCGCTCGCTCAGCCGGCGAGAACCTTCAGGGCTTCCTCGTGCAGGCGGGGATCGCCCGCAGCAACGATGCGCCCGCCTTCGGTCGCAGGCTTGCCTTCCCAGGTGGTGATCCGCCCGCCGGCCTTCTCGATGATGGGGATGAGGGCGACGATGTCGTACGTCTTGAGGCCGGACTCCACGATGAGATCGCCGTACCCTGCCGCGAGCAGGCAGTAGCCGTAGCAGTCTCCGCCATAGCGCGTCATCCGCACCTTGGATTTCAGGCGCCCGAACGCTTCCGTCTCGCCATTGGCACCGAACAGGTCGGGGTGAGTGGTCGACAGAACCGCATCGGCCAGCGAGGCGCATTCGCGCGTCTTGATGCGGACGGGCTCGGGGGTCTCGGGCGTGCGCATGTAGGCGCCGTCGTCGCCCGACCAGAACCGTTCGCGGGTGAAGGGCTGGTCCATGAGGCCAAGGATGGGCTTGCCGCCGTCCAGCAGTCCGATGAGGGTTCCCCACATGGGCCACCCCATGATGAAAGCACGGGTGCCGTCGATCGGATCGACCACCCAGCGCAGTCGCGCGTCCGGCAGGCGTGCGCCGTACTCCTCGCCGACGAAGCCGTGATCTGGCCAGCGTTCGGCGACCGCACTGGCAATGGTGCGCTCGGCTGCCTGGTCGGCGGCAGTGACCGGATCGAAGCCCCGGTCGCCTTCCTTGTTGCTGACGTCGATCGGCACGCGAAAGTAGGGCCGGATGACGTCGCCGGAAGCATCGGCGAGCGAATGGGCGAAATCTACGAGCGCCTGCAGGTTCGGTTGAGTCTGATTTGCCACAGTATTGCCCCGGCGCTGGTAAGATTAGTTTCGAGTAGAAAGGCCACAAAATGCGGCGATTAGACTGAACGTTGCAGTGCGCATCTTTCACAATTGTGGCAGGCAATCAATAAGTGTTGCCGCCCCGCGACATGTTACCCGCAATGAGAGACATGCCGCGCCTCGTTGGTTGATAGCAGCGCCGAACATAGTCATATTTTGAATGCGCGATGACGCTGGTCGCTCCAGGTCATCGTTAGCCCACTTGGGCGTTTCCTCCCTAGACTTGGGCCGTTCGATCTCCGGACGGCCTTTTTTCATGTTTGGGTCGTAGGATTGGTTTCAGCTCTGTTGCGGCGATTGCAGACACCCCCGATTTTGGTAGGGCAGCCCTGCAAAAAATGCATTTGATTATGTTGCGGCGCACCAGTAGCTTTTGCGATGCGACATCACGAGCCCGGCTCGTGTCGTCGTAGCCCTCCTTGGGCGTTTCCTCCCTAGACTTGGGCCGTTCGTGACCCGGACGGCCCTTTTTTCTTGCCCGCGCTCCCGATGAAGCCTTTCCGAAGGCAAACGAGAGAGGGCTGAGGCCACCCTTCCGATCCCTCATCCATACCCGAACGCCCCACAGCTAAGGTGGTAGGCGATGCACGGTACGCATCTGCACGCGAACAATTGTGCAGCGCAGCATGATCTATACGCATAGCTCAGCAAAGCTTAGCGAACGCGGCGTGCTCACTCAGCGGCCGCACGATGCTCCAGCAGCGCCGGCAGATCGTTGAACAGCGGAGCAGCCAGGCTCACGAGATCGCGTTGCAACTTGGCGAATCCGGCCGTCGGGCGTAGCGAAAGCTCGTCGAGATAAAGACCGCGGTTGATCTCGATCTGCACCGCGTGGACGTCGCGTCCCGGCCGGCCGTAGTGCTCGGTGATATACCCACCCGCATAAGGCCGGTTCATGTGCACCTCGTAGTCGAGGGCCGTGAGGGCATCCTTCAGGAAGCGGGTGATGCGGCTGTCGGCCGATGCGCCGAAGCGATCCCCGAGCACGATGTCTGGCCGCGGCCCCCCGGTCGGCGCCATCGATGCCGATGGCATCGAATGGCAGTCGATCAGGATTGCGTATCCGAAGCGGCGGCGCGTCACATCGAGAAGATCGCGCAGGGCAGCGTGGAATGGATTGTAGAGATGCTCGACGCGGGCAAGGCCTGCCTCCAACGGCAGCTTCCCGCGATAGATCTCCTCGCCGTCGGCGACGATCCGGGCGATCGTGCCGAGCCCCCCCGCAACCCGAACCGACTGCGTATTTGCGTATTCCGGCAGCGGCCCCGCGAACAATTCGGGGTCCAGTTCGTAAGGCTCGCGGTTCACATCGAGGAACGCGCGCGGAAAGCGCGCTGCTATGAGCGGAACGCCGATGGCCGCGACGGGCGCGAACAGATCGTCGACGAACCCGTCCTCGGATTTGCGCAGCGACAGCGGTGACAGCCGCGAGGAATCGACGAAGCTCTGCGGATAGATCCGCCCCGAGTGCGGCGAGCACAGCACGAACGGCGCCACCGGCACCTCAGGCGCGGTGACCACGAAAGGCGGCATCAACTCCGCTGGAATGGGGGGACCGTCGCGGCCAGGCATGCTTCTTGCGGTGTCCCTGGTTCGTTAGCCGGCAGCGGCACGCCTTCGGCCCGCTTCTGCACCATGCTCGGCGCTAAAAAATCGCACCTGCAGGACAATGCGTCTCAAACAATGCCATCGCCCTTGCTCACTGTGCCAACGTCGCCGCATTATGTCCATCGGTGGGAGATAATGCTTCGGCCATCGGCGCAGGGAAATAAGATTAGCCGTTTAGATGCGGCAAGTTTCACCTCCCGTTTACTATAGTCGAACGAGAGTCGAGCCGCGCTCGGCACCTGATCGGCGCGTTCAACGGACAGTTCCAGAGTAGCCATGACCGCAAAGCCTTCCAGCGTTACGATCTCCCGCATCCTGCTCGCCGAAGACGATGATTCGATGCGCGGGTTCCTCGTCCGGGCCCTGAAGAAGGCTGGCTACGACGTCATCGCCTTTCCCAATGGCGAAGAGGCGTTCGAGCGGCTCAAATCCGAGCCGTTCACCCTGCTGCTCACCGATATCGTCATGCCGAAGATGGACGGCATCGAGCTGGCCCGCCGTGCCAGCGAGCTCGATCCCGACCTCAAGATCATGTTCATCACCGGTTTTGCCGCGGTCGTCCTCAACAGCGACACTGCCGCACCTAAGGATGCCCGGGTGCTCTCGAAGCCGTTCCATCTCAAGGATTTGGTCCGCGAAGTCGACCGGCTGCTCGCCGCCTGAGGCAGGAGATTGGCAAGAGATAGCCGCACCCTGCAATCAGCTGTTGACCTTCATGGGGGCGAACGCATAGAACCGCGCCTCTGGGGCGCGTAGCTCAGCGGTAGAGCACTACCTTGACATGGTAGGGGTCACAGGTTCGATCCCTGTCGCGCCCACCATCATTTACCACTCGGTGTTGAGATGAAAGTCCGGAACTCGTTGAAATCGCTGCGCGGTCGCCATCGCGCCAATCGCCTCGTCCGCCGCAAGGGCAAGGTGTACATAATCAACAAGGTGCAGAAGCGCTTCAAGGCGCGGCAGGGCTGATCGCGGCGCATCTTCGCCGCCTTTTGACGCCTAAGCTGCTGCATCCTATTGTTCGCGGATGCACAGCCACATGCCTCGACTGATCCTCGCACTCGGCCTGACCGCCTTGATGGCCGTCGCCACCGCCTACGCGGTGGTCGCCCAGGGGCTCCCTGGCGCCGAGCAGCTGAAGCCGCTTCCGGCTCCGCACAACGATCTGCCGCCGATACCCGCGCCTCCGGGCGCGGTGTTCCCTGGTGCAAAGCCAGGCCCGCAGGCCGAAAAGCCCCCGGTGCCGCAGGACCGCGATTCGCTCCTCGCCGAGCTCTACACGCACTTGGGTAAGGCGAACGACGCAACCGAAGCCGCGCCGATCACCGAGGCGATCGAAGCGCTTTGGCAGCAGTCGGGCAGCGACACGATCGGCGTTCTGATGAGCCGGTCGGCCAAGGCCATCGACGACAACAAGAACGATCTCGCGCTGCAGTTTCTCGACGCGGTGACGGAACTGGCTCCCGATTATGCCGAGGGCTGGAACAGGCGCGCCTACGTACAATTCCTGCAGAACAACTACGAGGGCGCCGTCGGCGATCTGCGCCGCGCGCTGGCGCTCGACCCGAACCACTTCAAGGCGCTCGAGGGCCTAGCCCGCATCCTGCGCGAGACCGGGCAGAAGAAGTCGGCGCTACAGGCCTACCGCGAGATCCTGAAGATCAATCCCAATCAGCAAGGCGCTAAAGACGCCATCGACGAACTTGCCGTCGAGGTCGAGGGCCAGGGGATTTAGATTAGTCCCGGTTGAGCCGGCACGAGCGCCAGGGCCCTCAAGAGCAAGGTCCGCCACTCACCCAGAGCAGCGCCGCCGACGCGGCAAGGGGCCCGCGCTTTGGGCGCGGCCACCCATTTACGCGACGCCTTCAGCGCACTTCGGTCGACGGAGCGCCGTTCTCGTCCACGAACGCGATGCGGATCATGTTCGTCGCGCCGGGCGAGCCGAAAGGCACGCCGGCGGTGATGAGGAGACCGCCGTGCGGCGGCACGAAGCCCTCGTCGAACGCGATGCGGCAGGCCTTGCTGACCATGTCGGTCAACGTAGCCGGATCGCCAGTCATCACCGAATGCAGCCCCCACACCAGCGAAAGGCGGCGCGCGGTCGACTCCACCGGAGTTAGCCCCATGACGGGCAGGTTGGGGCGCTCGCGCGTGACGCGCAGCGCCGTGGACCCGGTCGCGGTGTAGCAGACGATCGCCGACAGCTTGACCGTCTCGGCGATGGCGTGTGCCGCTGTGGCGATGGCGTCGGCGCCAGTCGGCTGCGGGGCCGTCTGCGTCGCGTGGATGATGGCGTCGTAGCCCGGGTCTGACTCGACCTCTATCGCGATGCGATCCATCATCTGGATCGCCTCTATGGGGTACTGGCCCACGGCGGATTCAGCCGACAACATCACCGCGTCGGCGCCGTCGAACACTGCCGTCGCGACGTCTGAAACTTCGGCGCGGGTCGGTACCGGCGATGAAATCATGCTCTCGAGCATCTGCGTCGCAACGACGACAGGCTTGCCCGCCGCACGGGCCTTGCGGGTGATCTGCTTCTGCAGGCCGGGCACGCGCTCGACCGGCAGTTCTACGCCGAGGTCACCGCGCGCCACCATGATGCCGTCGGCAGCGGCCAGGATCGCGTCGAGATCGCTGATTGCGGACGGCTTTTCAATCTTGGCTAGAATGGCCGCCCTGTCGCCCACCACCTTACGCACCTCGTGGACATCCTCGCCACGCTGCACGAACGATAGCGCGATCCAGTCGACGCCGATCTTGAGCACGTGCGCGAGGTCTGACTTGTCCTTCTCGGTGAGGGGGCCGACCGGCAGCAGGGTGTCGGGAAGGCTGATGCCCTTGCGGCTCGACAGCGCGCCGCCTACCAGCACCTCCGCGGCGATGGAGTTCTGCTTCTTCTCGATGACGCGCATGCGCAGCTTGCCATCGTCGAGCAGCAGCATATGGCCGGGCTCGATAGCGGCGAAGATCTGCGGATGCGGCAGATGTACGGATTCCGATGAGCCAGGATTTTCGGCGCGGTCGAACCGGAAGATCGCGCCGTCGTTGACGAACACGCGCCCCCCGGCGAACTCGCCGACGCGGAACTTCGGCCCCTGGAGGTCGGCGAGAATGCCGATCGGGTGCCGGTGCCGCTTGGCCACCCAGCGGATCGAATTATGCAGCGCACGCGCGGTATCGTGCGAGGAGTGGCTCATGTTGATGCGGAACACGTCGACGCCCGCCAGGAACAGGCGCTCGATCATTTCCGTTGCCGAGGAGGCGGGCCCCAAGGTCGCGACGACCTTGACCCTTCTTTTGCGTCTCATTTTTCACTCGCCTCGGGGTCGGTGAGGCGGATGGTCCACTCCTGCGACTCGCCCGTGTCCACTTCGAAAAAGCCGGTGCGCTTGAAGCCGCGCTTCAGACAATCCTGCACCCCACGGATGGCGAACGACTTGTCGTCCGTGCACATGAAGTTCGTGCCGACCCATTCGCCACCGCGGTCGTAGTCTAGAGCGTGAACGTAAATAAACCGGCTCGGCACCGCCCCCTTGAGCAGCGTCTCGCAGGTCTGGGAAGCGATGTTCCACCATCCCTCGGTGGCCCATCCCGTTGCATCCTGGTACCCGACCGCAACGCCTATCCGGCTCGAGGTCGAGTTGCATAGCTTCAGATCGGCGTGTGCTTCAGCCGGAAAAGCAAGCAGCGGCAAGAGCAGCCAGACGGCGTGCCCGCGCCAGCAGCGCCGCTTGTCCATTTTTCGCACAGCCAACAATTCGAGCCTGCTCAGCTCGCCTAATGCACTCTCCGCCGTCGGCGGGGGCGCTTTTTGGAGCACCCGCTGCCGACGTACGTGCGGCATCGGCGAAAACGAAAGTTAATCATGCAGGCGAGCCGGGGAGACTCGCCCAGAAGGGATAGATGCAACGTTTGTTTTACAGGAACTTGGCGGCATTGCGATTGAGGCCGACCATCGACCCGTCCGCGTCCTCGATTCCAGCTTATCAGCCAGAATCCCGGTTGCGGCCATTGCAGCCCTGCTCCTCCCCCAAGCGCTGTTTGCGCAATCATATTTGTCCCGTCAAGCGGCGCTCCGACGCGGGTAGTTTCCGACGGGCCGCGGCGCAGCTATATTTAGTGTCATGCCAGACTCCAACGGCCGCGGCGCTGTCCCGATCGCGGATCCCCTCGTCACCGACAGCTATGAAGTGGTTCCCGGGCGCCTCGACGCCGGGTTGCTTTTGCTGTGCGATCACGCCGAGAACACCATCCCGCACGAGTACGGCACCCTGGGGATGCCCGAAACCGAGCTGGTGCGCCACATCGCCTATGACATCGGCGCGGCATCGGTTACCCGCCAAGTAGCCCGAATCCTCGGCGCCCCAGCGATCATGACGCGCTTCTCGCGCCTCCTTATCGACCCCAACCGCGGTCTCGACGACCCCACCCTGATCATGCGCATTTCCGACGGCGCGGTGGTCCCCGGCAATCGCCATCTCGACGCCGACGAGCGCGATCGCCGGGTGGAGCGCTACTACGCCCCCTACCACCAGCGGGTCGACGGCCTGATCGAGGATTGCGTGGCGGCCGGCCTGCCCCCTGTTCTTCTGTCCATCCACAGCTTCACCGACAATTGGAAGGGCGTGGCGCGCCCCTGGCACGCGGCCATTCTCTGGGACCGGGACTACCGCTTTTCGGTTCCTCTGCTGGAGGCGCTGCGCAGCGACCCCGCGATCGTGGTGGGCGAGAACGAGCCCTATGACGGCAAGCTGGCCGGCGACTGCATGTGGCAGCATGGGACGCGGCGGGGGCTGGCGCACACGATCATCGAAGTCAGGCAGGACCTGATCTGCACGCCCGAGGGACAGCGCGAATGGGCCCAGCGATTGGCTGATGCGGTGAAAGCGGTCTTCGCCCGCGCGGACATCCGCGAGGCGATGCACGCCGTGCAGTACTTCGGCTCCCACACGGATACCGAAGGCACGCCTCCGTACACCCACAGGAGCTGAACGTGAGCGACACCGATCCGAAGTTGACGACGGAGCTGGAAGCGGCCGCGTTCAGGCGGCTTGTCGATCACCTGCGGCAGCGGACCGATGTGCAGAACATCGACCTGATGAACCTCGCAGGCTTCTGCCGCAATTGCCTCTCCAACTGGTACCAGGAGGCTGCCGCCGAGCGCGGCGTGGAGATCAGCAAGGATGGTGCTCGCGAGCTGATCTACGGGATGCCCTACAAGGAGTGGCAACAGCTTCACCAGAAAGAAGCCTCCGCGGAGGCTCTGACGAAATTCGCCCAGTCAGGGCCAGACTCGCACAAGTAGCGCGGCTTCCTCTCACGCCTGCGGGAGAGGGAAGTCCAGGTCAAGTGTGACCCACACGCCGCAGGAGCAACTCAAGAATCCTCTGGATGGATCACCCCATCGCCTTGAAGAGGCAAGGCGGCACGAATAGCGTTTTCCCTCATCAGCATGCGGGGAGTAGGGCATGACGACGCTACAGGTCTCGGCGCAGAAGCAACTGCGTCAGCTCGTCGAGCAGATCGAGCGGCTCGAGGAGGAAAAGAAGGCACTTGCCGGTGACATCCGCGACAAGTTCCTGGAGGCAAAAGGCCTGGGCTTCGACGTCAAGGTGCTGCGTCAGGTCGTACGGCTGCGCAAGAAGAGCGCGACCGAGCGCCAGGAAGAAGACGCCGTGCTCGAGGTCTATCTGCACGCGCTCGGCATGCTGGGCCAGGAAGATGGCGCCACGCATGACGCCATCGTCGAGGCGATGATCGCAGCCGAATAACCGGCAACTGCCGCGGCCCTGAGACCTGAAGCCTTCAGGCGCGCTGCGGCAGCTGGTTGAATTCGCGCACCGCGGGCTGATTGCGGCTTTCAGACTCGACGATGAACTTCGCGGTGATCTTCACCGCCTCGTCGAGCACCCGTGCGCAGCTTTCGGCAGTGATCCACTCGGTAGACTCCTCATCGAAGAGGAGGCGCATATCGTCGGCAACGCACCAAGTGCCGACGTGCTGGCGCGAGGTTGCCCCCGTTTTGGTGTGGGCGACGAGGATCTCGTCGCCCTTTGAGATGAAGAACCAGGCCGGAAGCGGCTCGGCGTTGAGACGCTGGGCCAGTGCCTGCAGCACGGTCCGGCCCACCTCGCGCTTCGTCGCGGCATCTTCGGCTTCACGACGCTTCCTATCTCGCTCAGTGGCGAGCGCTTCGGCCAATGTCATGGCGGTTTCTTCCCTCTAATTTGTATTTTCTATCGATGGATCAATGGCTGCGGTGCGGCCGTGGTCGCCGTTGATGCGGTTGCGCTCCAACACCTCTGGATCAAGGATCGGCATCAACTCGCTCGTGTCCTTGGTCAGCTTGATGCGGCCGTCGAACTCGGCGCCTTCCGCAATCGACAGCTTCTGATGGATGATATCGCCCTCGACCTGGGCAGAAGCCTGCAGCTTCACGGTCACGGCGCGGATCGAGCCGCGGACACCGCCGCGAACCTCGATGGCCTCGGCGCACACGGACCCGACCACGGATCCTTCCTCGGTGATCACAACCTGCTTGCCGTGAACGTTGCCACGGATGTCGCCATCGACCTGCAGCTTGTTGGCCGAAATGATGGTGATGCGGTCGCCCAGAATGGTGAGATCGGTGCCGATCACCGACGTGCCTTGCGGCGCGGAGGTTGATTTATCGAACGGATTGGGCGCGCTCCGCGCCGTCTGGGCGGCCGTTGCAAGCGGCGTTGGGCCGAGCTTGGGCTGCGGTAGTCCGTTGTTGCCATCGGTGTTGAACACGAGGGAACCTCCTGCGCTCGTCGCGCGAATTTCGATGAACTGGATAGATGCTTTCCCCGCTGGCGCATTTGGCGCACCCATCCGCGGCGTTTTTTTGTCGACATGACGTCAGAAGCCGTCCGCGCACGCCTCATAAGCGCCGCCTCGTCCGACGAACGTGCGCGAAAGCGATCGGGGGATCAGCGCATGGAAAAGCACGAACTCGTCGGGCAGACGCTCGCGAGCATCCACCGCACGGCGTCGAAGATCGCCGCGCTGCCTCCACAGGCGCGCGAAGATGCCCTCGATGTGGCCCATCACGCCTATGCGAGCGCCATGCACGAGCTCGGTCAGGATAACGTAGCGGCCGGGCGGTGGGTCGAGACGGTCATGACGGCGGTGCGAGCGGTCGTCTCCGAGATCGATCGCGGCAGCACCAATCCACTAGGCAGCGACGGGTGACGCGTCCGCCCAATCAGATTCTCGTGAGTTGCCCGCGCCAGCCTCTTTGTGCGCGTTGATTACGCGATTGATTTCAGCGCACACTCGCTATTCGAGCGCGAGGTGGTGCGATGCGTCCTCTGCGAAGAGAAGTGTTCCGTTCCGATGCAGCCTCCAGGCTCGACAACATCGAGCTGATCACCGCGTTGCTCGAGCGTGACGCGACGAATGGGCGATCGTTCACCACCGAGCGCGGCCTGGCGCTGCCGCCGTTACGCCGGCGGCGCAAGTATCCGAAGATTCGGCGCGCGGTTGCAGCCTCCGGCGCCTCTCTGTCGGACGCACGAAGACTCGCAGCAGGCGGCTTACGCAATGCCGTGCTCCACCCGCGCCTTTTCTCCGGCGCTCGGGCGGCCGCGCAGTTCATCACAGATGTGCTGATCATGCTCGCACTGGCGGCTGGTGCGCTCGCCGTGGTTGTTGCTGCGTATCTCGTGGCAGCGCCGCCGTTTTAAGCCGCTTACGGCTGGCTGCCGCTATAGACCGCCGCGCAGACGCGGTCGTCCTCGAGCTTCTTGGCGAGGTCGGTGGCACCGCCAGGCGCCTTGCCGGCCTGATGATCGACGTGGCGCTGCTCGCACCACTGCCAGCGCGGGTCCTGCTTCGACATTACGGGCTCAGCCGGCTTGTCGATTGAAGCCGTCTCGATGTCTGATGGCGCGTTGTTTCGAGCGACGGATGTCGCCGGCTTGGCGCGCCGATAGTGCTTGGTCTGCCCGTAGCGGACCATGTCGGCAGCGCATCCCCCAAGGAACATTGCCCCGACGCCGATCACCAGCCAACCAATCCGGATTTTCGGCACCATGCCCCGTCCTCCAAGTCCGCGCGGGGGGAGAATCGACCCACCAGCGTCACCAACCGGGCTATCTGATTTGCGCAGGCACCAACAGTTCCCCGGCCCCCGCAGGGCGGAAGCCCGCAAATTTGCTGTGTAAATCGTGGTTTGGGCGATTGGCGCCCCGCCCATATCGCAATTGCGAAGCTGAATGTCGCCGCGCCCGCGATTGTTCTGGTGCTGAGACGACCAAATCAGCGAAAGTCAAAAACGCTTTGTACGCGGAAGAGTGCGTGTTGATGGGCGCAAAAGGGAGCCGCCATGTCACGCAAACGTGTCCAGGCCCTTGGAGGCCTGAGCGACAGTGCAATCACCTGGTTCTTTGTTGGACTTCTGGTCATCGCTGTCATTGCCGGCGTGCTCGGCCAGGTCGGTTGAGCACCGCCGGCCGGTCGCCGCCGCCTGCGACTACCGCGACTTGCATGAACATCGTTTGACAACGGCATGCCGCATAACAGTTCATTTCTTACGTTGGCGTGATTAGCGACAAGCCCCGCGCTGCATCGGCAGCGCGCCCGAATTTTCCGCGGCCAACGCCCTGGCTCTTGACGAAATCGATAAAAGTCGACGCTAGGCTCCGCGCGATGTCGGCCTATCTAGAGGGTTCGGCATACGAAACGACAATGCGGAGAGCGACATGAGCCAGGATCTAATCGCCAACACCAAGAGCAAGCTCGACGAGCTTGAGCAGCGCATCAACCAGGCGAAATCGTCGCTCGGCTCGCGCGGCGACCTGGGCGATGAGGCCGAGGCTGACTGGAATAAGATGGTCGAGATGCACAGCGACATCCGCCGCAAGCTCGATGCCCGCGCAGATCACCCCGCCGGCGTTGCCGAGGGACTGCATTTCGACGTCGACATCCTGCGCACCTCTTTCGAAAAGTGGGTCGCGAAGGTCGAGGGAAAATACAAGTAGCTCCGGGCGAGGCGGCTGGTGGCAATCGCCACCGGCCGCACTCACGTTGCCAACCGGTCGAACGAGTTGTCGATACGCCAGTGCGGTCAATGGCTGTCGATTGCCGGTTTCGGGATCCAGCGGCGCACAACGATTACTCCGTTATTGGAGCATCAACGATGTGCAATGACCGACCACCTCCACGCCCTCCCACAATCGCCGATTTGTCGGTTGCTTAACTGAGGCGCCCACAGATTGAGCACACTTGGGGCAATCCGGAGACCTAGCGTCTCCGCGGGCATGACGCCGACGATGTGCCTAGTCGCTTGAATGCGACATGCAGACAAAAATGATCGGGTGGCTTCGCGATGCCGGCATTCCCATGCCGCTATGCGATGACACGCGCCGATCGCCCAGGGACGTCGTCAATCCAGGTGGAGCGCATTCAATGCCCATGGACTATCAATCCGAATTGATCTCGGACACGAACGCTTCGCAATCGGCCGACGTCGAGCAGCCGTCCCACTCGGCGGGCAAATCTCGCAAGACCCGGCTCGGCACGCCTATCCTCCACTTTCTCTCGACGCAGGAGTTCGCCAGCCCGTTCGACGTCAACATGGCCGTAGACGCTGGCTTCAAGGTTGTCGTCCCCCACACCAACGCCCGCCTCGAGCACACGACGAACCTCGTGCAGGACGCGATCTTCTCGCGCCCGATCGAATACGGTTGCCGTACGGGCGTGTTCATCGGCGGCAAGGACGCGCTTCTCGCCCTCGACATGCTCGCCGCCGCGAAGGCCGCGCTCGTCCCGCCATTCCAGCTTTCTGCCTTCGCTGACCCCGGCGGCTCGTTCACGACCGCAGCCGCCATGGTCGCTCTCGTCGAGAAAATTTACACCAGCCGCGCCGGCCGCACTCTTGAAGGCGCCCACGTTGTCGTCTTCGGCGCGACAGGCGTCGTCGGCTTCGCCTCCTCGATCATCGCCGCGCAGTGCGGAGCAAAGGTGACGATCGCCTCGCACATCGGCGTCAAGGCGCTGGAGCCTTTCGTCGCCGCCGGCCGCGAGCGCTTCGGTGTCGAGCTCAACCCAGTCGCTGCCGCGCGCGACGTCGATAAGACGGCGCTCGTCGCCGACGCCGACATCGTGCTCTGTGCAGCTGCGGCTGGCGTCCGCGTGCTCACCATGGATCAGGTTGCCGCCTCGAGCCGCCTCGCAGTGGTGGCAGACGTAAACGCCGTTCCACCCTCCGCCATCGAGGGCGTCGAGCTGTTCGACCACGGGCGTGTGCTGGACGGGACCCAGGTCGCGTCTGTCGGACCGCTCGCCATCGGCGACATCAAATACAAGACGCAGTCCGCATTGTTCCGCAGCATGCTGTCCACCCTCGACAGCCTGATGCTGGACTTCACGCACGCCTTCGCAAAGGCCCGAAGCCTGGTCGGCAGATAGTCACCCGGCTCACTGCCTGGCCATCTGACTCCCCTTCCAGCAGGGTGGAGCAAAGCATCGGCGTGCGTAGAATTCATACCATCCTTACCATGTCTGCGGGCGCTCGAATTACCAGACGAAGCGTTCACCCGGTTTCGGCGAAACTGTCCCAGCACGAGCCGCAGCTGACGGGTGACGCAATGCCCACATCCCCACGCGACGATGCCGGTGGCCTCATCGGCGGACTGGACTCAAATCTGGACTTCCCGCTCGACGATCCGGCCTGGGAGCGCTTCGCCCGGTCCACGAACTGCTCAATCAGCGGTTACGTGGACCTCGACATGCTGACTTCAAAGGTGCGACAGCAGAAGATCGACTTCTCCTATCTGCCGTCTGCCAGCTGTTACTTCCTGCGCGACACACCTTATCGCGGCATCGTCAGCGCCAAGACGCCGCTCACGCACCAACCTTCGCAGAACAGCGTCTTCGTTGTTGCCAAATCGAACCCGGTGAAGCGCTGGACTGAGCTGCGCGGCAAGCGGCTGGGCTATATCAACAACTACTGCACCACGAGCTACTTCGCGCCGTCGATCCTCGTCGGACGTGAGGGCTTCGCCCTGAAGGATTTCTTCAACGCGTTTCCGGTCACAGCCTGGCAGGGCCAGATCGACGCCGTGCTTGGCGGCGAGATCGATGCCACCATGGTCTACGAGGACGTGTGGCTCGCGAAGTCTGCCAACGCTGACGCCACGAAAATTCTCGCGCGCATCGACGGGCTGCCCACTCCGCCGTTTATCATCCGCAACAACTTGCGGAAAGAAACCGCCGACGCTCTGCAATCAACGCTGCTCAGCATGCCGGCGGCGTCCGCCCCTGGCGCGCTCTATGCTGGCTTCGCCGACTTCCAGGAGCAATCGATGCAGCAGCTGTTCGCCCAGATCGCCGCGCTGCCGCGAGCCTCGCACGCAGCCTGACCGGGCATGAAAAAGGGGCCGATGCAGTTGCCTGCACCGGCCCCAAGTCGCTCGCATCTTAGAACCTTTGGAGGAAGCGCTAAGGCAGCGAGAAGTAAATCCGGGGCGACTATCTCCCGCACCGCCACTGGAACACAACGCCAAGCGCGATTGCCAAAGCCGCCGAGCATCGCCAGACATTTTGCATGTCTCCACCCGGCGACCTGCCGTGCCGATATTCGTGGTGCATGTGCCGTTTACGTCTTGGCGTAGCGGCCCGCGCGACGGCACGTCCACTTCATGATCTTCCATCCGGGGTGCTCGCCGACCCATTTCGCCATGTACGGCGGAGCCTGCATCATGCATTGCATCGGCGTGAGATTCTCGGCCGAGTACGTGAGGCCGACGTCCTGGCAGCTATCGGGTTTGTCGACGAGGCAAGCGAGAAGCACGAGTTCGAGCATGATGACACCTTTCGCGGAGTGAAACTTTCCGAGGCGTCTTCCCTTTGTCGTTTCTTGTTGGAGGCACGCGCCTCGTCACGCGCAAGACTACCCTGCGCAGTCGGCGCGAGGACAATTGCGGTGCTGCGGAGAATGACCGGTGCGATTAGCGAGCGGTGATCGCTCGCCGCTTCGGCGCGCACGTACAGACCATCGCCGCCCGCACGGTGCTGACGACGACGAGTGACATGCAGAACGCGATGATAGACATCCGGCGGCCTTCGCTATCGAACCATTGACGACGCTAAAGCCCCCGCCCTGCACCCCAAACCAATTTGATCAGAAAACATTATCGACGCTGATGGATAGCGGCGTGCCCTAACGAACCGGGTGCCGCGACTACCCACCGGCAATTGGCGCCCCGCCGTTCGGGGCCCACGCGAATCGCGCCATAGGAATCCATCGATCGGGAGGCGGGGATGGGCCATCTGACTGCATTGCGCGGCTTTGCCTTGCTTATCGCGGCCGCGGCGTCGTCTTCTGCCGGCGCCCAGGAAGCGCCGTCTCCGCGATACGATTGGAGCGGCCTTTACCTGGGCGCGCACCTGGGCGGCGGTCTCTCCTTGACCGACATGAAGGATCCCTTTGGCGGCTCCATCTACGGCGACACGGTGCGTTCACCGGGACCGCTCGCCGGTGGCCAGATAGGATACAATTGGCAACTAGGGCGGGGACTGCTCGGCGTCGAGGCCGACGCGAGCTGGGCGGACCTGTTCGCGACGGAAACCTGCTTTGCCTATTCCGGCTACTCCGTCAGCGCCAACTGTCGCGCTAACGTATCGGCGCTAGGCTCGCTCGCTGCACGCTTCGGATGGGCTGTCGGCCCTGATGCCGGCACGTTGCTCTACGGCAAGGCCGGCGCAGCGTGGCGGCAGTCCGACGTCGACGCATCGACGAACGATAACCCCGGCTTCCCCACCATGCGCGAAAGCGGCGTTCGCTGGGGCTGGATGCTCGGCGCGGGCGTCGAACGCGCGCTCTCTCGCCGCTGGTCGGTAACCGCCGAATACGATTTCTTGTCGTTCGGTGACCAGGCCTTCTCTACCCCCATCGCTGGTCTGCAGACGACCCCAAGCCCCAGTCCCGACGACCTCGTCACCATTCCGTCGGCCGCGACGGAGTTTTCGCAGACCACCCATCTGTTCAAGCTCGGCGTGAACTACCGTCTCTACGACGCAACGGGCAGCGCCGGGACGTCTCCGCCGCCATCCCCGCAACCGATAACCGGAACGACGCTCGAGATCGGCGCCCGCTACGTCTACGGCTGGGGTCGATTCCAGAAGGATCTTGGCATCCCGGGCGAAGGTCTCACCTCGCTCGCCTCTCGCCTCACCTACGGCGATATGCGAACCGATGGTGCCGAGGTCTTTGCGCGCCTCGACCTTCCATCCGGCCTGATGGTGAAGAGCTTCGTCGGCAAAGGCACTGGCGACGGCAAACTCAACGACGAGGACTGGGGCCTGCCGTTCGCGACCTTTGTCCCCTACTCGAACACCTGGTCGGCCGTCAGCGACAAGATCCGCTACGGCGTCATCGACGTTGGCTATGATGTCTGGCGTGATGCGGGCCTACGCCTCGCCCCGTTCGTCGGCTACTCGATCTTCCATCAGGTTATGACCGGCTACGGCTGCGTCCAGCTCGCCAATCCGAATTCCGATTGCAATCCTCCGATCCCCACCACCACTGTAGCTATCTCCGAGGACGACGTCTGGCGCGCGGTGCGGCTCGGCATAGCTGCCGACCTGCAGATCTTCCCAGGCGTAACGCTGAGCGCCGACGCGGCCTATCTGCCCTATCTGCGCCTCACCGGGACCGATGACCACGTGCTGCGCGATCTTCTCTCTCCCGAGCGCGCCAACGGCACCGGCACCCAGCTCGAGCTGATCTTGAAGTACGCCGTAACCGAACAGCTCAGCATCGGCATCGGCGGGCGCTATTGGGCAATGTGGACGCCCGACGGCATCGTAGATTTCGGCGGCGAGGAAATTGTTCCAATGCGCTTCAATGTCGAGCAAGCCGCGCTGCTGTTTCAGGGCTCTTATACCTTCAGCGACGATGATTGAGACGCACTGCTTCACGACCCTGTTGAACTGATCAGGCTAGTTGGCGGCGCACAACGATGCTCTAGACGATGCGCCGCGCAACTCAGCGGGGGTATTCACATGACCAAACTTTCGCGACGCGACGTTCTCGCCGCAACAGCCGTAGGTGGAATGATGGCAGCAACAACGCCCTCCCAGGCAAAGACGTTCGGCAACCCTGACGAGCCCCCGCAGGGCGCGATCAACACCGAGGACAATCCCTCCAGCACCACGATCATCGGGCCGAACAATCCCGCACTGTCGAGCCAGTTCCCCGGTGCTTTGTCTCCACCGGCAACCGATGTCGGCTCCTTACCCATGTTCTGGGCGAGCTTTAATAACGCCCCCCGCCGCATTCAGAACGGCGGCTGGGCTCGCCAGGTGACGCAGGCCGACTTCCAGATCTCCGAGGAGATCTCAGGCGTGAACATGCGCCTGACGCGCGGCGGCATCCGCGAGATGCACTGGCACGTCTTCGCCGAGTGGGCCTTCGTCACCAAGGGCGTCTGCCGCATAACCACCATCGACGAGCAGGGACGAGCCAACGTCGAGGACGTGCGCGAAGGCGGCCTCTGGTATTTCCCGCCAGGCCTGCCTCACTCCCTGCAAGGCATCGGCGAAGACGGCTGCGAGTTCATTCTCTGCTTCGATAACGGCCGTGCATCGGAGTTCGACACCCTGCTGATCAACGAGTGGCTGGCACACACGCAACCAGAAGTGCTGGCGCAGAACTTCGGCGTGCCCGCCGAGGACTTCAGCAAGATCCCGCTGAACGATCTCTACATCTTCCAGGGCAAGGTCCCGGGCCCCATCGAGCAGGACCAGATCGAGGCGCAGGGCAACGCCGGTGCCCCTTTGCTGCGCTCCAGCTTCCCTCTTGTCGAGACCGCGCCCGTCAAGAAGACGAAGGGCGGGGAGGTCCGCATCGCCGACTCCAACAACTTCCCCATCGCCAAGAACATCGCCGCCGCGCTGGTCCGCATCCATCCTAAAGGGATGCGAGAAATGCACTGGCATCCCAACGCAGACGAATGGCTTTACATCATCGAGGGCGAAGGCGAGTTGACCGTCTTCGAGACCGGGCCAAACGCGGTGACGCAGAACTTCAACGCCGGCGACATCGGCTACGTGAAGCGCTCGCAAGGGCATTACCTGCGCAACACCGGCCTCAAGGATCTCGTCTACCTGGAGGTATTCCGCAGTTCTTACTTCTCGGATGTCTCGCTATCGGACTGGATCACGCACACGCCGCGCGCGATGGTGCGCCAGACGATGAACATCACCGACGAGACCATCGAGCGGTTCCCCGTCGGCAAGCCGCTTATCCTTCCGGTCTGAGCCGAGCAGCAGCCGATCGCGATCAGGCCCGCGCTCTGCGCGCGGGATCTTCTGCCGCGACCTCGGAGAAGAAGGTCAGCGAAGAGCCCGGCTCCGACTTGGCGCGATACATGGCGACGTCGGCGTGGCGCAGGACTTTCTCCACGCTGTCGCCATCGTTCGGAAACAGCGACGCTCCGATCGCGACGCCGACCGCGTGGGTGACACCGCCAGCCCGGATCTCGCTGTGCAGCGAGTCGATGAAACGCTCGCCGATGTCGCGCGCCGCGCGCTCGTCGACATTTCGCGACAGAACCGCGAACTCGTCGCCGCCAAGCCGTGCGAATATGTCCTTGGAGCGTGCCACCCGCCTGAACCGGCCAACGACGGCCTGCAGCAACTCATCGCCCACCGCATGACCGTAGCGGTCGTTGACGTGCTTGAACCCATTGAGATCGAGCAGGAAGACGGCGTGCGAACGGCCCTCGCGTGGCGCTGTCTTCGTCGCCGCTTCCAGAGCCTCGAGCAGCACGCGCCGGTTCGGCAGGCTGGTCAGCGGATCTTGCATCGCAAGCCGGCGCAAGACGCGCATTTCATTTGCGATGACTTCTGGATCGACCCCGTCGCCCCGCAAGCTGGCCATCCGGCGCGAAACGAAAACCCACGCGCACATGATGCCGAGGACCGCGAGCACGATCCCCTCCGCGGGGGATATCCCGCGCCGCGGGTGCGCAAGCGCCTGCAGGAAACTGAAGATGTCGTACTGCTCCGCCAGAAGCACGCAGAACGCCATGATCCCGGAGAGGACCAGGCAATCCCGCGCGCTCGCCCACGGATGCTCCGCGGTGGCCGCGAAAAGCTGTCTCGGGCCTTCTAGCTTCACCACGCCATCCCCATGATTTGGATGACGCAGCCTAGCGGCGACGCCCTTAAGGAAGGTTAATCGCGGATCGCCGCCATGCTGAACGACTACCGCACGGCAACAGGCCGCCATCCGGCCGCGGCTGCTTCGGTCTCGCTGCAGAACCAGCGTTCACCCTTTGCCACCTCGATCTTGACCATCCCGTAGCGCGGGCTCCAGGGCATGTAATAAATGCGCCCATGTCCGGTGACGTTGCCCTTGATGGCGCACCCATTCGGCGCAACCTGTTCCGCCCCGGCCCAGCGCTTCTCGCGATAGACCCACGGCGGATCCGACCGCCCCGTCCAGACGCCTGCACGATTGGCGCGCGCTTCCGTCTCCTCACGCACATACGTCTTGGAATACTTCACGAACGCCCACGCATAGCCGTCGAGCACCATCCTGGCGTTGATGTCGACGCCGTCGACAAAGCATATGCCGAGCATCCGCCCATATTTATCGTCGCCTCGGCTCTCGCACACGACTGTGCGCCCCGCCACCAGCTCCGCCAGCGCCTCGGCAGCGGCGGCTCCGCACCTCCATGTACCGAAGAAACGCCGCGCGCAGGTCTGCCCGTGTTCGGGGGCGTCGATGCCTTCGAGGCGAATGTTGCGGCCGTCTATGGCGATCGTGTCGCCATCTATGACGCGCGCCACGCCGCTCATAGCGCCGTGATCTGCCGCAGGCCGCGCGGAAGTCTCGCACGGAAGAAACAATGCAATCGGAAATGCAACAACGCCGAGCAGCGCAGACGCCACCACACGGCGCGTAACCCAGAACTTTACATACTCTCTCATGACGCGACTGATGACTGAGTCGCGTGGCAGAGGATCGGCTAAATCATGGAGCCGCCATACAACCAACAGCTAGCGCCGCGCCGTCATTCTGACTGCGCGTGCAAAGGTGCGAGCAGAAGCCCGCGCCAGCTACTGGATCTGCATCGATTGCTGGAGGATCAGCGGCGACGGAAGTTGCCAGGACCGCCCGGACGCTGCGGCGGCGGACCACCACCGGGACGGGTGTCCTTGTGACGGAAATTGATGCGCCCCTTGGTAAGATCGTAAGGCGTCATCTCGATCGTTACTTTGTCGCCGGCAAGGATGCGAATGCGGTTCTTCTTCATACGACCGGACGTGTAGGCGATCACCTCATGTCCGTTGTCGAGCTTGACGCGGCAGCGTGCATCGGGAAGCACCTCCTCCACCACGCCCTCAAACTCGAGCATTTCTTCCTTCGCCATCGAGTTCCTTAGTCTGCTCTACGCAGCCTGAGCCGCGCTGAGCGGCATGCCGAAATAAGGGAGGGGAGCAGACGCGCCTGCTCCCCCTAAAGCGGATTGTTCCGCGGTTCTTTAGAGCGGCCGCAGATTGACTGCAGCGATCTTGCCGTTACGGCCCGTCTCGGTCTCGTAGGCAATCTTCTGTCCTTCGCGAAGCGTCGAGAGACCAGCGCGCTCGACTGCCGAGATATGTACGAAAACGTCGTTGCCACCTTCATCCGGCTGAATGAATCCGTAGCCCTTTTGGCCGTTGAACCACTTCACAGTGCCGTTTGCCATCAAGTCTCTCCAAAGCAATTAGGCAATTACCCCTGGCGTATGCCTGGGGATCATCAAATCGCGCGATGGAGCCGTCCAGTGTCAGCGCTTGCGCTGTCGTAGCGTAAACCAAGGCGTGTTCGATCGGCCCTATATGGACCCCTCTATGGCGAAAGGCAAGGCGAGGTTGACAGGGGAAACCTCCCCTTTCGGCCATTGTGGCATAACGAAAATACGACCTTAAAGCTCCGTGATTCTCAAGACTTGGCTACGCATCGCGAAGAGCTCGTCTCACCTCTGGCGAGCCGTTCCGCCCCGCCAGATCGCGGCAAATTTACGGCGTGTTGAACCAGCAAGGCGACCGATCGAACCCGCTGCTCTCGCAATGCCCCCCTGACTTGGCACTCAAAATAAAGGGTGCCGGACCCGCAAGGGACCCGGCACCTTTCGTAGCTGTTTTGACCACGCCATCACCAGCGGGGTCGCCTGGACCCGGCTCAGCGATAGATCGTTGCGTAGCCGTTCGAATAGTCCGAGTTGCCCCGGGCGTGATAGGCCGGCGCGTAGCCCCGCTCATACGATACGTAGCGGCGAGAGTTGCCGCCGTAGGACGGGCCGTCATTGTAGGAGCGCGCAACCTTCTGCGAGGAGCGGCGGGAATTTCCCTTGCTGTTACTCGCGTATTTGCGCCCACCAGCAAGCGAAACGAAATGCGCGCCGATGTCGATATGGATATGGCTCATAGCGGGGTACGTCATGGTGCCCCCCGACTTGTGATTGGCTACCAGCCAATTGATGATCGCACCTTTGCGGCTCCCGGCATCGAAGTCAACGGCATTACCGCTGGCATGCCGCGATATGCGCCCTGAACCGGCGATGCGCGCGCCTGGACGGCACGTCGAGATCACCCTCACTGGGCCAAAACGCGCCTCGATCTTATCGAGCAGTTCGTGTGCCGGCTTGGACAGGCACTTGCGCGGAGCCTGCGGGTCGTCCTTGACGCGCTTGACGTTCTTGGCTTCCGGGCGCCCCCAGTTCGGCGCCTGTGCCGGCTCGCCGTAGTTGCGGCCGTCGAAGCCATAGTACGGTTTGGCAGCCTGCACGGAGGTTGCCGAGAAAACGAGCGCAACGCCGATCGCTGCGGTTGATAGCCGCTTGATCATGATCACTCCTGGATATTTAGAAGACACTGCGGGGCGGCTCTCTACCGAGCCCGCGCCCCATTCCCACCCGCATCTCGATCAGCAACGGCGGCCGCAACAAGCCAGCTGCCATGTGATCGAGCCTGCGCAATCCCCGGCCAAACTCGCCTGTCCTGCGAGCCGCATCACGACAGTCGTCAAGCGATGACGACGGCGCCGGGTTGAGGGGCAGTGTGCCATGCCGTGTGGTGATATTGGGGCAGGGTTAATCTAGTGCGGCGATGCGCCGTATGCGCCCCAAATGCAACGAGGCGCCGGTTCTTCGAACCGACGCCTTCGTCAAAACTCTTGCGTGTTGCCGTTGTGCCTAGCGCAGATACGGACACACGCGCTCCTCGCCGTAGCGATTGATCCACGTTCCCGTGCGATACGAGAAATGCGGGAAGTCGCGAGCGCAACGGCGCATATCGCGGTCATCCGCGCGGCCTTCGCGCACGGCACCAGCGATCAGCGCGCCGGCGACGATGCCGCCGATGAGCGCACCCGCACCCCAGCCGCGACGGCCGACCAGCGTCACGTCGCTTTCCTTCGCGATCGTCGTCTTTGCAACCGGCGCAGCCTGTGCGGCGGCAAGCGGCATTAACGGCACCAGCATGCTCGCGCACACGAGAGCAGCGATGCTCGACTTCACCCGTTTCATGATGTGCTCCTTAGTTGAATAGGGAAACCGGCGTCGCGGACGCCAAAGCTCGCCGCATCTTGCCGACGCGCCGCGGCAGCCGTGCGGCGTCAGCGCGGCAACGATGTGACCAAACGAACGAAACGCCCCCGATTTTCCGTCGCGCATGACGGCGCAGCGGCATCAATCGGGCCGGCCGTTCCGGCGCCAGCGCATGATGCCCCGGCAAAAGCACCGGACTAATCAGCGCCCTCGCGCCCTTGCACCCGTCATCCCGGCGAAGGCCGGGACCCACGCAAGTGTCCGCGGATCCGACGGAGGAAGGGATCAGCATCGGCCGCAAAGTTGAAATTCTTCCGACCAAAAGAGTTTGTTGCAGCTGGCATGGATCCCGATCTACATCGGGATGACGTCGACATGGTTGTCAGCTATCGGCAGAACCGCCGGTTCCAACGAAGCCCTCAGTTCTCGTCCATCTTGAGCGCGGCGATGAAGGCCTCCTGCGGGATCTCGACCTTGCCGAACTCGCGCATCTTCTTCTTGCCCGCCTTCTGCTTGTCGAGCAGCTTGCGCTTGCGCGAGATGTCGCCGCCGTAGCACTTGGCAATCACGTCCTTGCGCAGAGCGCTGATGGTCTCGCGCGCGATACCTTGCCGCCGATCGCCGCCTGGATCG
>CAZBPM010000035.1:0-38722 GCA_964493785.1 uncultured Hyphomicrobium sp.
GCCGCGAGGCGAACTCAGGAAGCCGCATCCTGCCGCTTTTCCATTTGACATCCAAGGGGCTCATGCGGATAAACGCCTCCGCCCTGTCGCCCCTAGCGCAGGGCGATTTCATTTAGGCGCCGAGGCGTCTTTATGGATGGTGTGAGGAGGGGTGCCCGAGTGGCTAAAGGGGGCGGACTGTAAATCCGCTGGCTTCGCCTACGCTGGTTCGAATCCAGCCCCCTCCACCAAATCCCATCAGGTCGCCGATTTGATCCGCCGTGCCGAGCGCGCGGACTGCGCCGGCAGATCTCTGGCGCCTAATTCACTTCACGCTGACCTCGCCCTTCATGCCCGACTCAAAGTGCCCGGGGATGAGGCATGCGATCTCGAACGTGCCCGCGTTGGTAAAGCGCCAGAGCAGTTCGGCTGTCTGGCCGGGCTTCAGTCGCCGGCCGTTGGGTTCGTCGTGCTGCATTTCGGGGTCGGCGGACATTGCGGCCTTGTGCACGGCGTTATTGGCCGGGGTGTCGATCAGAAACTCGTGGTCTAAGGCGCCCGCGTTGGTCAGCACGAACTTGACCTGCTCACCGCGGCGCACATCGAGATTATTGGGCGAGAAGGTCATGGTGCCGTCAGCGTCCTGCATGACGATTTCGATGGTGCGGTCGGATTTGCCCGCGCCGGGTTCGCCTGCGGGAAAGCCCGGTGATGCATGCTCTGCGTGATCGCCGTGGCCCTCGTGCTCGCTGTGAGCGGCGGCCGGGAGGGGCAGCAGGGCGGCCGCGTGTGCCAGCAGCGCAAATGCGACGGCGCCGGCCAGCGGGCCCAATATCCTGTGAAGCATCGAGAATCCTTTCACATCGATTCGTCGGGAACGCATCGTAGACGGTCCCGGATAGGCTCCCATCCGAGCTTTTGCCGCAGGATTGATGCTGCTGATCTGGGAAAGGTGGGAGGGAATTCCAATCGCGCGGGCTGATGTTTGCCGGCAAGGTGAAAATCAGTGTTGCGGGAATGTCCCTCGCCACCGGTTTGCCAATGAGTGATGCGCATATGCCGCGACGGGCCTGCTAATAATCCGGCCCGGGACCAAGCGGACATGAGGGCTTGCGATGAACCTGCCCAAAGCGATCACGTTCATTGCCGTCGCAGCGATAGCGTTGCTTTCGGCCGGCTATTATTGGCTAACCGGCCAACGGGGAGCGGAGGGCAAGATCGTTCTGGCGACAGGCAACGTGCCTCATTACCAGGATCTCGGCTTGGCCTACCAGAAGGCCATGGCGCCGTTCGGGGTCGACGTTAAGCTGCGACCCGCAGTGGAGGGCTTCGAGACGCTGAAGGGGCTCGTGGCCGAGCCGCCGCAGTTCGACGCGGCCTTCATCAAGGGGGGGCTCGTCGGCAGTATGCAGGGGCGGCTGGCTCGTTCGAAAGCCCAGGAATGGCAGCAGAAGGAACTGGGCAAGCTGCGCTCTGTCGGACGGCTGTTATATGAGCCGGTTTGGGTGTTCGTGCGCTCTGACTTCGCCGGCATGAGCCTGCGTGATCTGAAGGGTAAGCCGGTGCTGACCGGAACGCGCGAAAGCGGCGGACGGCGCATCGCAGGGCAATTGCTGCGCGCGAACGGTGTCGAGTTCGGACGAGACAACCCTCTTATGATCGCGGAGGACTTGGCGCCCGACGGGAGCCAGTTGCTGTCGGGGAAGGCCGAGGCGGCGTTTCTAATCCAGCCCGCGGACACCGAGTTGATCCAGAAGTTGCTCCATGTGCAGGGCATCCGGCTGCTCAACTTTGCGCTGGAAGCGGATGCCTATGCCAATCGTTTCCCTGCGTTGACCAAGGTGACTCTCAACCGCGGCGCGGTGGAGTTCGAGCCGCTGACGCCGCCCGAGGACGTGACGCTGCTGGCAACGAGCACGGTTCTCGTCACGCGCGCCGATCTGGATCCGTCGCTCGTCAGTCTTTTGTCGTTCGCTGTGCTGCAGAACCCGCGGCCGGGGTTCGACAAGGCGGGGGATCCGGTGCTGTTCCACCGGCCGGGGACGTTCCCGCATATCTCCGATCCTGAGTACCGGGTGCCGGAGGAGACGCGCCAGGTGTTCAAGTCGGGTGAGCTGCCGGTCGCTCTCAGGACGATCGCGCCGGCGGTGAAGGAGGCGGGCTTCCCCTACTCGGTGGCGGCGTTCATCTCCAACCACGGCGCACAGACGGTGCTGCTGCTGATCCCATCGCTCGTCATTCTGCTGCCGATGCTGCGGGTGCTTCCCGGGGTTTACGCGTGGACCATCCGCCGACGGCTGTTCTACTGGTATCACCAGCTCAAGGCGCTGGAGAAGCGGCTCGATCATCCCGAGGCGGGCGACCTGGCCGCGTATCAGGCTGAGATTGAGCGCATCGATACTGGGGTTCGCAAGATCCGCTACCCGCTGAACTTCTCAGACCAGTTCTATCACCTCAGGCTGCACATCAATCTCGTGAGGCAGCGGCTGTTCCAGAAGCCGCAGCCAATGCGGATGGCTGCGGAGTAGCGCCCCTTCTCAGATGGCGGGTGCGGCGGCGACGTCCTCGTCGCGCTTGCCGAAGCGGCCGAACTGCAGCGCTAGCGTCGGCAGCACGAGAAGGTTCAGCACCATCGAGCTGGCAAGGCCGCCGACAATGACGAGGGCCATCGGGCCCTCGATCTCGCGGCCGGGCTCGTTCATCCCGATGGCGAGGGGAAGCAGACCGAGCGCGGTGACGATCGAGGTCATCAGGATAGGCGAGAGCCGGTCGGCGGCGCCGGCGATGGCGGCATCGGGTCCCCATTTAGCGCCCTCGGCGGAGGCGATGTGCTCGTAGTGCGAGATCATCATGATCGAGTTGCGCAGCGTGATGCCGAAGAGTGTGACGAAGCCGACCATGGAGCCGATGGTCATGACGCCGCCGGTCGCGAACACGGCGAGGACGCCGCCGACGAGGGCGAACGGCATGTTGACAAGAACGAGGATGACGTTGCGCGTCGATCCCGTCACGACCGACAGCAGCACGAGGATGCCGAGGCCGGCGATGAGCGAATTCATGATGAGGTCGCGCTGGGCCTGCGCTTGAGCCTGAGCCGAGCCGGCGAACTCGAGGTGGACGCCCGCGGGGAGCTGAAGCTTGCGCTCCAGCGTCTCCTGCGCCTCGGCGACGAACGATGAGACGTCGCGGCCGATGACGTTCGAGGTCACAGCCTGCATGCGCTGCCCGCCGTAGTGATCGACCTGATAGCGGCCGGCGATCTGGAAGACGTCAGCGACCTGCTTCAGCAATACGAAGTTGCCGTTGCGCGTTCGCAGCGGCAGGTCGGCGACGTGGGCGACGTTCTCGCGCGTCCCTTTGTCGAGGATGGCGATGACGTTGAATACGCGGCTGCCCTCGTAGGTCTGGCCGACGATGTCACCCTGGTAGGCGGTGCGGATCGCATCGAGGACCTCGACCGTGTTGAGGCCCCAGCGTTCGAGGTCGGCCTTGCGCGGGCGAATGGTGAGCTGCGGCAGGCCGGGCGGCGACTGGAGCTGGACCTCGGCGGCGCCTTCGATGCCGTTCAACTCCTGGGCGACCTGCTGCGCCGTCTCGTCGAGGACGTTGAGGTCGTTGCCGTAGATGTTGACGATGACCGAGGCGGTGTAGCCGGAGAGGGATTCCTCGACGCGCTCGGTGAGGAACGGCTTGAGCGCAAAGTTGGCGCCGGGGAAGCCGGCGAGGACCTTGCGCATCTCGATTTGCGCCTCTTCGGATTGCTCGCCCGATAGGCCGGGCTGCAGGTCGACCTCGAACTCGGAATAGTTCGTGCCCCAGGTGTCGTCGGCCTGTTCGGCGCGACCGATGCGCTGAGAAACCACGCGGATGAACGGCAGCTTCAGCAAGGCCTCTGTGACGCGCTTGCCCATGCGCTCGGATTCGGCGACCGACGTGCCGGGAACAGCGGCCATGTGCAGGGTGAAGTGGCCTTCCTTCAATTCCGGAAGGAAGCCGGCGCCGAAGAACGGGACGGCCGATAGGCCGATCAGCGTGAAGAGGAACGCTGCGGCGACGGTCGAGCGCGGGTGCGCAATGATCGCGCGCAACATGGTCTCGTAGTGCCGGCGCAGCCAGCGCGTCACGGGCGGATCGTGGGAGGTCTTGTCGTCGGCGCTGCCCAGATGCTTGGGGAACAGCAGCATACACAGGGCTGGCGTGACGATCATCGCGACGGCGAGGGAGGCCAGGATGGCGAGCACATAGGCGAGCCCGAGCGGGGCGAAGAAGCGGCCGGCGAGGCCCGGCAGCATGACGACCGGCAGGAAGACGAGGATCACGGCGAAGGTGGCGTAGACGACGGAGCCGCGCACCTCGAGCGACGCTTTGACGATGACGTCGCCCATCGGCAACGGGCTGGCGCTGCGCCTGTTCTCGCGCAGGCGGCGGGCGATGTTCTCGACGTCGATGACGGCATCGTCGACGACCTCGCCTATGGCGATGGCAAGGCCGCCCAGGGTCATGGCGTTGAGGGTGACGCCGAGCGCGTTGAGGACTGCGACGGCCGCCAGCAGCGACAATGGGATGGCGAGGGATGAGATGGTCGCCGTGCGAATGTCGTAAAGGAAGAGATACAACACGACGATGACGAGAATGCCGCCGAGGATCAGCGAATTCTGTACGTTGCGGGTCGATATGGCGATGAAGTCGGCGGGACGGAACAGGTCCGTCCGCATCTCGACGCCTTCCTTCTCGATGGAAGGACGCAGGGCTGCCAGCGCCTTCTCGACGCCCTCAGTGACATCGACGGTGTTGGCGCCGAGCTGCCCCGACACCAGCAGGACGACGCCGGGTTCGCCCATGATCGTCGCTCCGCCGATGGGCGGCTCGGGTGCTTCCACGACGTTGGCGACGTCGCCCAGCAGCACGCTGGCACCGTTGGCACTGGCGACGACGGTGCGCGCCAGCTCGGCAGGGTCAATCGACTGGCCTTCCGACTGCAGCACGATGCGCTGGTTTGCCGTCTCGATGAAGCCGGCGCCGGTGATGGCGGTGGCGCGACGGGCCGCATCGAGGACATCCTCGATCGAAAGGCTGTAGCGCAGCAGCTGGTCGGGACGGATCTGCACCTGCAGCGAGCGAACCTCACTGCCGAACACGGCGACCTTGGATACGCCGGGGACGGCCAGCAGGCGCTGGCGCAGGGTCCAATCGGCGATGGTGCGCAGTTCCATCAGCGAGCGGGTCTTGGAGGTGAGGCCGAAGACGAGAACGGTGCTGGATGATGAAGTGAGGGGCGTGATGGTGGGTGGCGGGATGTTCTGCGGCAGGTCGCGCATCGCTTCGGAGAGCCGTTCGGAAACGACTTGGCGGTTGCGATAGATGTCGGTGTGCGGCTCGAAGATCACCGTGATGACCGACAGGCCTTGGATCGATACCGAGCGCATGGACTCGATGCCCGGCACGCCGTTGACGGCGTTCTCGATCGGCTGGGTAACCAGGACCTCGACCTGCTCGGCGGTGAGGCCCGGCGCCTCGGCCTGGATGCCGACCTGGGGTGGAGCGAACTCGGGGAAGACGTCGTACTTCGCCTGGTTGAGAGAGACGATCCCGTAGATCAGCAGCGTGAAGGCAAGGGCGACAACCATGCCGCGGAAGCGGACTGCAAAGCGGATGATGCCCGCCTGCAAGCCGCGCTGATCATCGGCGGTGGGGCTGGTTGGCGGCATCAGTCGTCGTCGCCTTCAACCTGGATCTGCGAGCGGAATTCCTCCGACAGGAGCATCTGCGCGCCGGTGGTTACGACGTGGCTGTTGTCGGCAAGGATGCTGACGGGGACGACGAACCCGTCATCGCCGTCGGCGGGCATTTCGGACGGGATGGGGATGCGGGAGAATGTGTTATCGCCGGTGCGGCGGTAGACCCATGCCTTGCCCGCCCACCACACGATGGCCGAGGACGGCACGATGATGCCGTCGACAGGGGCGCCGTTTACGAGGAAAGCGCGCACGTTCATGCCCGGCAATACGCCGCTGTTGGCGGGCGCGGCGTAGAAATATGTCAGACCTTGAATGCGCGCGTCGGTGCGGGTGGCGGGCGAGATGTACCGAGCCTCGGCGCGGCGTGATTTGCCGACGACCTCCACTGAGGCCGTCGGGGGGACATCATCGAGCACGACGCCTGGCGGAAGAGTGATCTGCAGCAGGAACTCGACGCGCTCGATGAGCCGCGTAATGAGGCCGCCGTCAACGACCATGGCATTGCCGATAACCGGGCCCCACTCCTGCATTGCGGTGGCGCGAAGCGTGCGGACCTGGGACTGGGCTGCTTCGACGGCGGCGCGGTCGGCGATGAGCGCAGCCTCGGTCGACTGAACCTGGACGAGGTTGCCGATGTTCTTCGCGTAGAGGGCCTGGGCGCGCTGGAATGCAGGTTCGGAGGCGGCCAGCCGTGCGCGGGCGGTATTGAGCTGCGAGACGGCGGCGATGTAGTTGGTGTTGAGCGTGGTGAGGGCTGCGAGGTCGAGGACGGTGCCGTAGGCACGAACCTGGTCCTGGTATTTGGCGGGCTTGAGGTCGGCCAACTCAATGCCAACGGCCTGTTGGGCGTCGTCGTCGAGTGTGATGATCGGCTCGCCTCGCTCCGGCAGGGTTACGCGGAGCGGTGGCTTGATCGGCTCCTCGCGCTCGGCCTCGAGCGCGGCCTCCTCGCGCCCTTCGAGGAAGCCCCTGACCGCAAGCGCACCGACGCCAGCAAGCAACGCAACAGCTATCAGGGCCAGCAGCAGCCTGCGGCCCGCACCATTTGACTTCATGCCACGCTCAATTCGGGCCGCCGTCGAGGGAGGCCTCGTATTTAGTTTTAAGCCCCGTATCTAAGGCTGCTGGTTCCTGCGAAGGCAAGCGCCGTCAGCCCGAAGGGCAGGCTAGGTGGGTGCGGCTGACGGAATGCTGACGCGGGAGCGCCACACCTTCACGCGTCGGAGGGCTCGGGTATGGTGAATCCGCCCTCGGCGACCATCCGGGCGAAAAGCCCCGATCCCCTGGACAGGGCTGCGAACTTGCCGCGCTCGACGATGCGGCCCTGATCGAACACAAGGATTTCGTCGGCGTCGGCGACCGTCGACAGACGGTGGGCAATGATGAAGGTGGTGCGGCCTTCGCGGAGCCGGTCGAGCGCGCGCTTGATGCGCGCTTCCGTGGTGGCGTCGAGCGCGCTCGTCGCTTCATCGAGGATGAGGATGGGTGCGTTCTTCAGGATTGCGCGGGCGACGGCGATGCGCTGGCGCTCGCCGCCGGAGAGAGCATTGCCACGCTCGCCGATGACGAAATCGTAGCCGCCGGGCTTCCGGGTGATGAAGCCGTGAGCTTCGGCGAGGCGCGCGGCGTCCTCGATCTCGGCGAGGCTGGCGCCCGGGCGGCCGACGGCGATGTTCTCGGCGATGGAACGGTTGAAGAGGCCGGCATCCTGGAACACGACGGCGATGGAACTGCGCAAAGAGGGCAAGGTCACGTCGGCAATGTCGTGGCCGTCGACAAGGATGCGTCCGCTGTCGGGTGTGCGCAGCCGCTGGAGCAGCGACAGGGTGGTCGTTTTGCCCGAACCGGTCGGACCTACGAGCGCGATGGTCTTGCCTGGAGTGGTTGCAAAACTCAGGTTGAAGATGCCCTGATCCGTCCCAGGAAAGCGGAAGCTCACATCGTCGTAGCGCACGTCGCCGCGAACCGGCTGGGGCAGCGCAAGCGCATCGGGTTTCTCGACGACGCCTTGTGCCGCGTCGACCAGGTCGAAGTAGCCCTGCAACGAGGGTGCGCGACGGTGAATGGAGGTGATGAAATTTGTCACCTGATCGAGCTTGGAGATGAGCAGCCCGGCAAACGCGACGAAGGCGACGACCTCACCGACGCTGAGCTCGCCCCGGCCGACGAGGAGGGCGCCGGTCGCCAGCACGGCGACCATTGTGATGGTGGCGGCGGAGCGTTGGAGAACGGTGAGCAGTCCCCACCAGGTCAGCACGGGATATTGCGCGGCGAGCAGGTCGCTCATGACGTTGCGCATGGCGTCGGCCTCGTCCTTGAGGCGCGTAAAGCTCTGGACCACGGTGACGTTGGAGATGACGTCGCCGACGCGGCCGAACACGGCGGAATTGTACTGCTCGACGCTGGCCTGTCCGCTTCTGGTCTTGCGCATGACGAAGGTGTTCATCACAGCATACGCGGAGGCGAGGAGCGCGAGGATGGCTGCCATGCGCGCGTCCATGCTGATTGCGGTGGGCACCAGGAGGACGATGCCGACGATGGCGGTTAGCTGCTCGCGCAGGGCTCCCAACCAAAGCCAGAAGAGGCTGTCGGTTCCTTGCAGGATGGTGCGTATGACGGTGCCGGAGCCGCGCTCGGCGTGGTAGCCCGCGGGCAGCGTCATGGCGCGCTCGAAGGCTTCAGCCATGGCGGCAAGCCGCCGGCGGTGCGCGAGGCGATCGGAGTAGACGGCGACAGATGCGCCGGCGATGATGCCGAACAGACCCAGCAATGCCCACAGCGCAATGTAGATGAAGGCGCCCTGATCCCGCGAGAGGCTGTCGACGACGCGGCCGAACAGGATCGGCTCGGCGAGCTGCACGAGGCCTATGGCGACGGAGCCTGCCGCAAGGCCGATGGCAAGGCCCCGTTCGCTCGCGAGCATCCGCAGCGCCCGCGTATAGAGACTTATCAGCGACATTCCCCGCCTTTGCCGTTGAGCTGGGCAGCCATCAAGACCCGCATGGTGCTGCGAATGTTGCTGATTGCGAGAGTGCAGGATTACGGGTTGAGGAGGGCGGTCTTGCCGGTGGCGTCGTCGAGCTGGAAGACGCTTTCGTCCTTGAGGGCGACGCCGGTCAGGCCGCGCTTATAGGCCTCGTGCAGTAGCCAATGGATCTTGAACGCGGCTTCGGTGGCGCTCAAGCCGCCGGCGCGAATGTTGGACACGCAGTTGCGCTCGCCGTCCTTGCGGCCGACGCGCGGGCCGAGCGTCAGGTAGGCGCCGAGGCTGTCGGGCGAGGAAAGCCCGGGACGCTCGCCGATCAGAACCAGCACGGCGCGGGCATTGAGGATTTCGGCGGCGTCGTCACCCAAGGCGACGCGTCCCTGACTTGCCAACAGTACGGGGCCGACGCTCCACCCGCTCCGTTTGAATAGGGGCAGAAGCTCGGTGACCAACTTTGCGGCGTTGGCGGTAACCCCTGTGGACGACAGGCCGTCGGCGATGACGATCAGGAGGTCGGCGCGCGGCCCGGCCGTCTCGGCGAGGAGCTGGCGGGATTGCGCGCCGAGGCGACGGCCGAGATCAGGACGGCGCAGATAGGTGTCACGGTCGGGGGCGGCGCTGGCGATACGGATGGTTTCGAGACCCAGGGCGCCAAGGTCGTCGGCGATCGGCTTCCAATCGATGGGGGTTGTCACGGCATCGCGTGCCTGGGCGTGCGCCATGGAAAAATTCAGGACTTCCTTGATCGGGAGGGCCGATCCCGCACGCCCCAGACCGATGCGAGCCTCCGTAAACCGACGCAGGTTCAGCCACGCGGGATCGGTGGTCATGCGGCGAGGCCTTTCACGTGATCGAGCAGGAGACGGGCCGGCTCGGACAGAAGCTTGCCTTCGGTATCGGTGAGGCCGACGCGATTGAGCCAGGCCTCAAATTCGGGTGCGTGGCGAAGTCCAAGCGCCTCGCGCACGTAGAGCGCGTCGTGGAACGAGGTGGACTGGTAGTTGAGCATGATGTCGTCGGCGCCGGGAATGCCCATGACAAACGTCACGCCGGCTGCGCCGAGCAGCATGAGCAGGACGTCCATGTCGTCCTGGTCGGCTTCGGCGTGGTTCGTATAGCAGACGTCACAGCCCATCGGCACGCCGAGCAGCTTGCCGCAGAAGTGATCCTCCAGGCCGGCGCGGATGATCTCCTTGCCGTTATAGAGGTATTCGGGGCCGATGAAGCCGACGACCGAGTTCACCAGCAGCGGCTTGAACTCGCGGGCGACGGCGTAGGCGCGGGCTTCGAGCGTCTGCTGGTCGACGCCGTGATGAGCGTCGGCGGACAGGGCCGAGCCCTGACCGGTCTCGAAGTACATGACGTTGTCGCCGACGGTGCCGCGCTTCAGGGAAAGAGCCGCCTCGCGGCCCTCCTTGAGGTTCGCCAGGGATACGCCGAACGATGCGTTGACGCCCTCGGTGCCGCCGATGGACTGGAACACCAGATCGACAGGCGCGCCGCGGGCGATGGCTTCGATCGAGGTCGTCACGTGGGTGAGGATGCAACTCTGCGTCGGGATTTCGAAGCGACGGATGATGTCGTCCAGCATGTGGAGCAGGTCGATGATGGTGCCGACGTTGTCGCTGGCGGGATTGATGCCGATGACGGCGTCGCCGCAACCGAGCATCAGGCCATCGACGATCGAGGCGGCGATGCCGCGCTTGTCGTCCGTGGGATGGTTGGGCTGGAGCCGGACCGACATGCGCCCCTTGAGGCCGATCGTGTCGCGGAAGCGCGTCACGACCTCGACCTTGCGGGCGCCGAGGATGAGGTCCTGGTTGCGCATGATCTTGGCGGTGGCGGCAACCATTTCCGGGGTGAGTCCGCGCGAAAGCGCCGAAAGGATAGGGGTCGTTGCCTGCTCGGACAGGAGCCAGTCGCGGAACTCGCCGACGGTCATGTGCGCGACGGGCGCGAACGCGGCCTTGTCATGCGTATCGATGATGAGGCGGGTGACGTCGTCGATCTCGTAGGGGACAACGACTTCTTCAAGGAATCGCTTCAAGGGGACGTCGGCCAGCACCATCTTGGCGGCGACGTTTTCCTCAGCGCTCCTTGCGGCAACGCCGGCCAGAACGTCGCCGGATCGCGACGGCGTCGCCTTGGCCATTACTTCTTTGAGATCGGCAAACCGGTATTCGGTCTGTCGCCACGCCGCACGATACATGACGGGCCTCCGCCTGCGGTTGGAGAGGTGGAGCATAACCCGCGATTTGGCCCGCGCACAATCGGGATGCGCTGCGACTTACGGGTAATGGCGCGCGAATAAGCAGTTGTCTCGAATGAGGCAGTTAGTCGCCGCCCTCGTGCGCAGCCTACGGCAGGTAGAGCTTGGTCAGGTCGAAGCCGAACATGATGTAGCCCAGCGGTGAGGCCACGATCTTCTGCTCGACTGCGATGCGGATCAGTTGCATCGGGGTGCGAGCGTTGAACCTCGATCGCAATGCCGAGCAGGTGGTCGCAACCGTCTTGTAGGACACGTTTATCAGCGCGGCGATCTCGGACATGCTCTTACCCTTGGCGAGCAGCCGCAGCACTTCGCGCTCGCGGGAATTGAGCGCCACCTGGTCGCCCGCATTGCGAAGGAAGGCGATCTTTTGCGCCATATCCTGGGGTAGCCAGTGACCGCCGGAGTAAACCTCGCGGATGGCAGTCAGGAAGGCGCTGGGATCGTCGCTCTTGCTGATGTAGCCGCGGGCTCCGCCTTCGATCGCCTGCGCGGCAAACATCGGATCATCGTTCATGCTGAACATGATGATCCGTGCGCTGGGGTCTCGGACGCGCAGGCGGCGGGCCAGCTCGAAGCCGGATACGTCGGGCAGGTTGATGTCGATGACGACCACGTCCGGCTTATGGCTGGCAAACAGATCATGGGCGGTCGCCGCGTCGCGCGCCTCCAGCATCAGCATGTCGTCAGTCTCTGCCAGGAGGGCCCGGCAGCCAGACAAAACGATTGGATGATCGTCGACGATTAGTACTTTCACGATGTCCGTCTCGGCTTAGGCCAAGCCACTGTATAACGTAACAGATAGCGTACTGGGTTGAGCCTCGTCAAACTGTCGGGGCCGATTTGGGAAGAAGCGGTAGCGTTAAAGGTCGTAGGTATGTCCATAAGATTTCGTCTCAATGCCTTGATCGTCACCGTTTCCGGGCTCGGCCTGGTCCTCCTGATGGTGGCGATGGTGCTCAACGCGGGGCCGCGCATCCGGGCCGAGAGCGAAAGCACGATGCGGCTCGCCAGCGAGTTCGTCGAGACGGCAATCGCGAGCCTAGAAGAGACACACGATCCGGCCGAAAGGCTCAGGGTTCTTCTCGATGGTCTCAAGGAGTTGCGGCATGTCCATATCTATAGGAGCGATGAGCCGCACCCGCTCGCATCGGCCACGGTGAGCGAAAATGCATTCTCAAGCGTGGTGCCCAATTGGTTCGCGCGGCTGGGCCGGACGACGTCTCCCGCGGAGGTGCCGGTGGTCGTCAATGGGCAGGACTTCGGAAAGCTGGTGATCGCCCCGATCGTGTCGGACGAGGCGGACGAGATCTGGGATTCGATCGTCAACTTCGCGCTCGGCGGAGCGGTGCTCGCGGTCGCGGCGGTCTTGCTGGTGAGCCTCCTGATCGCGCGGTTGTTGCGGCCCATTGCGAATGTCGGCGAGGCACTCATGGTGCTGGAGTCCGGTCGGTATGCAGTCGAGATTCCGGAAGGAGGTCCTCCTGAGATCGCCAGCATCTGCCGCAAGCTCAACCGCCTTGCGTCAACCCTGGAGACCACTGTCTCGGAGAACAAGCGCCTGGCGCAGAGGCTGGTCCAGGTACAGGACGAAGAGCGTAAGGATCTGGCGCGCGAGCTTCACGACGAGTTCGGCCCCTATCTCTTTGCCGTTCGCGCGGCTGTGAGCGCTCTCAAGGCGGAAATCTTGAAAGGGCGTGTGGATCAGCCGAAGAAGCTCGCGATGTGCGATACCCTGATGGAGAACATGGAAACGATCCAGCGGATGAACCGGAGCGTGCTGCAGAAGCTGCGACCGATCGGGTTGGAGGAGTATGGCCTCAAGGCAAAACTGACGTCTCTCCTCGCCATGCTGCGCGCGAGCCATCCCAAGGCGGTGATTCAACTTACGGTCGACGAGGATCTACCGAGCGGGGACGAGACGTCTACGCTGACGGTGTACCGCCTGGTGCAGGAGGGACTCACGAATGCCCTGCGCCATGCCGATGCCACGAACATCGAGGCAAGTATCACTGCCGCGCGTGCTGCCGAGGTGCCACTTGGCATCCTCCCAGGGGCAGGACCAGTCATCCACGTGGCAGTCGCCGACAACGGTCGCGGGCTGCCACAAGATGCAAAGCCGAGCTACGGAATTGCCGGCATGAGTGAGCGGGTCTGGGCGTCGGGTGGCGAGATGCGGCTGACGAACCCGCTTGACGGCGGTTTGAGGCTCGAAGCGTGGGTTCCCGCTAGACCTCCAGAAATCAAAGAAAACAAAGATTTTTGTGCACAGCCAGCCTAAGTGCTCATCTTAGGTGCTGTTGCAGGATCTACACACGCAAACGTTCCGTGTGTGTCTTTGCCGTTTAAGTTTGGAAGCGCTTTTCTCAATCTATGAAATTTCGCGGTGGCACTGGCCCGATTACTCATTGAGGTACGGGAGAAGGTTTCAGGGTAAGTTCTGCCCAGCATGTAGGGTGCTTTTTTCTCCCGCGTAGTGCGTAGCCGTCGGGTCCTGTTTGGACCCGGTGGCAGGGGGGAGTAAAAAAGTAATGCGTATGTATCGCGTGGGGTCCGTCTCTGTTGCGGCCCTGTTTGCTGTGTTGACGACGACCGCGGTGGCTCAAGAGCCTCCGACGCCGGCCCCCACCGGGGATCAGTTGCCACCGGTCGAAGTCATTCAGAAACAGCCGACGCCAGCACCTGCCGCCAAGAAGCAGTCGGCAGCCAAGAAGAAGTCGGTCTCTCCAGCGCCGCAGCCGCCTGCCGCTGTTGCTGAGCCTGCGGTCACGCCTGAGAACATCAATCCCAATTCTGTGTATGGCTCGCCGGCCGCCGGCGGAGCAGCAGAGCGCGCATATGAGAGCGCGGTTTCTCCGGTCAATCCCAGCCAGATCATTCCCACCAACCTGCAGGGCTATTCCAGCTCCGCGACGCGGATTACGGCGGAAGATATCGCCGAACGGCAGCCGCGCAACGTCAACGAGGCCCTGTCACGCGTTCCCGGCGTCATCGTGATCAACGACGACGCGAACGCTCACCACGGCGGCATCGGTCTGCGCGGTTCCCCTCCGCGCCGCTCGCGCAAGATGCTGGTCATGGAGGATGGCCATACGGTCAACCTCGCGCTGTGGCTCGACCCGTCAGTGCACTACTGGGCGCCGATGGAGCGGATGGAAAGTGTCGAGGTCATCCGCGGCACGATCATCAACCACGGACCGAACAACAACTTCGGTGTCATCAACTCCCGCAACCTGTCGCCGTTCGGACCTGACGAAACGGTCATCAGCTCGGCCATCGGCTTCACCAGCATGCGCGGTGGCTGCTATGAAGAGGAGGGCGAGGACCCGGGTGATCCCGACGTCGAGCGCTGCAAAGGCGACTCGACGGAAGAGTCGTATCGCTGGCACGTGCACACCCGCCAGAGCGCCGGCAACGTCGGGCTCGTGGCCTCGTACACGGGAGCGGACATTCAGGGCACCTGGGACACAGAGCGCCTGCGCGTCAACGACTTCTACGGTGCGCTTGGCTGGAAAGGCTCAGCCTCAGACCTGGTCGTGAGCGCTATTCACGCCAAGCAGAAGGACAAGTACGACGAGCAGAACTTCCTCGCCGAGTTCGAGGAGGATCTGCCTAATGCTACGCCGGACCAGGCAGAAGCGTTCGCCGAGGCGATGGCTGAAGAGTATCGCGGTGGCGCCGAGAAGGCGTTCAAGGCGGTCGGCTCGTGCAAATCCTGCTATGCACCCGACGCGCATTTCAACACCTATACCGGCGAGGTCTGGCGCGGCCAGATCGTCCATAACGCCTATCTCGACGATGACACGACGGTGACTAGCCGCGTCTATGCCGGCTATCATCGCCGCGACCGTTATCAGTTGATCTCTCCGGGCGCCGATGTCGGCGGCGCTATCGGCGATGCTCCCGAGGCAGAAGAGGGCAATGGCATTCCCGGAGATGACGATCAGTACGGCACCATCGAGTTGAGTGAGGACAGCATGTTCGGCCGTCTGCGCACGTTCCGCCACCTGGGTGGCGAGGTGCGTGGCGAGTGGGCGAACCGCAACGTGATGGGCTTCAATCAGACGCTTCAGGCCGGCATCCGTTACGAATACCAGGACATGACCAACAAGAACGTCCTTGGGCGAGAGGGTGAAGTTCTAGAGGACGGCGACAAGGGCTCACTTGCCTTCTTCGACCGCTCGCTTCAAGCCAATACGGTCTCGGCGTTCCTGCAGTCGAACATCCAGGTCGCCAGCAACTTCAACGTGGTGCCCGGTGTTCGCTTCGAGTGGTTCGACATCAGCCGTCGCAACCGCGTTGTCGCCGCGGAAGAGGGCGAGGCCGAGGGCGGCGACGATCCGGGCGAGCTTGAGATCGAGAATATTGATTTCAATCCGGATCCCGCGCGAGAGAGCACCTCCAGCTTCAATGCGCTGCCAGGTATCGCCTTTGCCTACACGGGGCTGAAGCACACGACGGTGTACGGCGGCTACCACCGCGGTCTGACGACCACTGTTCTGCGCAACGAGGACTTCCCGGCTCCCGACGAGATCGGCGACAACTTCAACATCGGTCTGCGCAGCATGGCGATCAAAGGTGTGCAGTTCGAGGTTGCCGGCTTCTACCAGCTGTTCAAGGACTTCCAGTACGGCGAATCCTTCTCGGCGGTCACCAGCGACCGTGAGTTCGGACGTGCAGCGGACGTCACCATCAGCGGCGTGGAACTTTACGGCCGGCTCAACTCGCAGCCGTTCACCGGTGGGCCGCTCAACCTCTACGCCGAGGGCAACTACACCTATGCCCGCAGCGTGCTCGAGAATGCCTATGACGAGGAAAACGACTACAGCGGCAACCGCGTCCCCGAAGTTCCGTGGCACGTCGCGGCTCTGACCCTCGGCGTCGAGGGCAAGACCGGCTGGCGCTGGAACGCCAGCACCACCTGGACCTATCGCGGCTCCTTCTTCACCGACGCGGCCAATACCCCGTACGGTGTCTACGAGGCGGAGTGCGAGGCCGAGAACGATCCGGCTAACAATCCCGATGACTACGAGTGCGAGATCGAAGAAGCGGGCGAAGGTGGCGGTGTTCCGAGCGTTTGGCTGCTGTCGGCTCGCTTCAACCTGGATATCGGCGATACGGGTGCGAGCGTGTTCGTGTCGGGCGACAACCTGCTGAACGAGTTCTACATCTCCGACCGCGAGGACGGCATGAAGCCCGGCCTGGGCCGTACGGTGTGGACCGGCTTCAAGTACAAGTACTAAGACCTACTGACCACGTGCTCGACGCACGTTGTTCCGCCCCCCATACCCCCCAGGGTGGGGGGCGGCCTTTTTAGTGCGAGTGTCTTGAAGAAAAGGCGCGGAGCGCGGCACGTCCCGGCGGCGCCGGCTATCCCGCTGCTTTGCTGTAGCTAGAGAGTTCGCGCACCAGGGGCCGTTGTGCGAATTGCGCGGTCGTCAGGTCGGACGGGACGTCTGCCCTGGTCGAAAGATGCAGCAGGCGGTGCTTCTGCATGATCTTGGTCAGCAGTGCACCAAGGGTGACGCCGGCGGAGCCAGATAGATCCTCGCCGGGGCACTCGATGAACGCCAGCCCGCGATTATGCGCCTCGCGATAGCGCGCCCGTTCGATGACCGCGCCGGGAAGAAGGTTGAACTCCGAGACTTCGACGTAAGCGCGCGCGGCCTGCTCCTCATCGGGGTCGAGCATGCGGGACAGCGCGATGTAGAGCCGGGACTTGGGGATGCCGGTCGCGTTCAGCTGGTAGAACAGCTCGACCGCCGGTTGGAGATCGTCGAACGAAGAGCCGGCCGGCTGCACGACGACGTGGGCGACGCTGGCGATCTCGACGGTCAGGCCGGGCGCGTTGCCCGGGGCATCGATGACCAGCAAATCCGCGCTCTGCTCGCTGGCGATGGCGGAATCGACGTTGCGATAGCTCTGGACTGTCAGCGGCGGAAAGTGGGCGGCGGACTCTCGCAGGCGTTGCCAGCGCAGCGATGTCTGCTGCTCCTGGTCGAGGTCGGCGAGGGTGGTTGCGAGACCGCGCCGAGCGGCGACGGCGGCGAGCGAGCGGGCCAGCGTCGATTTTCCAACGCCACCCTTGCGACTAACGAACGCGACAACGACTGTCATTGTGTCCACGCCGATGGGATGCCAAGGTCCTAGTGATCACAAACGCCGGATATGGTTAAAAAGCGGCGGATTGGGGGCCTGCGGGATGTCCACCTCCCGCAGCCGGGCCGGCCATGACCAAAGAAATTCCTCGCATCAGAGACTTGATCGAATGAGCGAAGCAAAGCTGTCAGCTAGTGCTGGAGCACCGAGGATCAACGACCTCGGCGCATTCTGGATGCCTTTCACCGCGAACCGGGACTTCAAACGCGCGCCGCGCCTGTTCGTGCATGCGGAAGGCATGCGGTTCACGACCGACGATGGACGTACGGTGCTCGACGGCACATCGGGTCTGTGGTGCGTCAACGCCGGGCACTGCCGGGGGCCGATCGTCGAGGCGATCCGCCATCAGGCCGGCGATCTCGACTTCGCCGGCACGTTCCAGATGGGGCATACGAAGGCGTTCGAGGCCGCCTCGAAGGTGGTCAGCATCGCGCCGGCGGGCTTCGAGCACGTGTTCTTCACCAATTCCGGATCGGAGGCCGTCGACTCGGCGCTGAAGATCGCCATCGCCTATCATCGGGCGAAGGGCAACGGCACCAAGATTCGGCTGATCGGACGCGAGCGCGGCTATCACGGCTCCAACCTGGGCGGGACGGCTGTCGGCGGCATCCTGGGCAACCGGCGGCTGTTCGGTGCGCTGGTCGCGGGTGTCGATCATCTGCGGCACACGCACGATCTGGCGCGCAATGCCTTCAGCCGCGGCGAGCCGGAGCACGGTGCGGAGTTGGCCGACGATCTGGAGCGGCTGGTGGCGCTGCACGACGCATCGACCATTGCGGCGGTGATCGTCGAGCCGGTGTCGTGCTCGGCGGGTGTCTACATTCCGCCGAAGGGGTATCTCAAGCGGCTGGCTGAAATTTGCGCGAAGCACGACATCCTGCTGATCTTCGACGAGGTGATCACGGGATTCGGCCGTCTCGGGACGCCGTTCGCCGCCGACTATTTCGGCGTTTCGCCGGACATGATCACCACGGCCAAGGGCATTACCAACGGCTCTGTTCCGATGGGTGCGGTGCTGGTGACGGACAAAGTGCACGATGCCTTCATGACGGGGCCCGAAACGGCGATCGACATGCCGCACGGGTATACCTATTCCGGGCACCCGCTCGCGGCAGCGGCGTCGGTGGCGACTATCGATCTGCTCAAGGCCGAAGGTCTGCTGACGCGGGCTTCGGAGCTTTCGCCCTACTGGGAGGAAGCGGTGCACTCGCTCGAAGGGCTGCCGCATGTGATCGACGTGCGCAACATCGGGCTGATCGGGGCCATCGAGTTCGATCCGATCGCCGGGTCGCCGGGCAAGCGCGCGCACGCGCGTTTCCTCGAAGCCTTCAAGCGCGGCATCCTTGTGCGCGGCACGGGCGACGTGATCGCGCTGGCCCCGCCGCTCATCATCTCGAAGGGTGAGATCGACGAGCTGATCAGCAAGCTGGCCGAGGTGCTGCGCGACGTGAAGGACTGAGCCGTGCGATCATCCCGGCAGCCTTCTGCCGGGATGAACCCGCGGTGGTGCGGGCGTCAATAGGCCTGGCTCGCCGTTGCTCCCTCCGTCGCATGCTGGCTCTGGAGGCGTTGCAGCGCCTTCCTGCCGAACAGCAGGAAAAGCGTCGGTGTCAGGAAGGCATCCAGCAGCGTCGCCGAGATCAATCCGCCGAAGATCGTGACGGCGACCGGATTGAGGATCTCCTTGCCGGGCTCGTCGGCGCCGATCAGCAGCGGCACGAGTGCGATGCCTGCCGCGAGCGCCGTCATAAGCACGGGCCGCAGGCGCTCCAGCGTGCCGCGGATGACCATGGGCACGCCGAACTCCTCGCCCTCGAACAGCACCAGATTGATGTAGTGGCTGATCTTGAGGATGCCGTTGCGCGTGGCGATGCCGGCAAGCGTGATGAAGCCGATGGCGCTGGCGACCGAGAAGGGCTGGCCGGCGATCCATAGCGCGGCGACGCTGCCGATGAGCGCCAGGGGGACGTTGCCCATGATGATGAGCGCGAGCACGCCGGAGCTGTAGCGCGAGTAGAGCACCACGAAGATCAGCAGCAGGGACGCAGCCGACAGCGTGCCGATCATGGCCGAGGCTTCCTCCTGGGCCTGGAACTGGCCCTCAAGGCTGGCGAAATATCCCTGTGGGAGCGCGGTTTCGGCGATGGTCTTGCGAATGTCCTCGACGATGCGCGCCATGTTGGAGCCGTCAGTGTTGGCGAACACGGCGATGCGGCGGCGGCCGTTCTCGCGCTGGATCTGGTTGGGGCCGTCGGTCTCGAACACGTCGGCGATGGTGCCGAGCGGGATGCGACCGGCGGGGCTTTCGATGAGCATCTCTCCGAGCGCCCGGGTGCTGCGGTCGGCATCCGACAGGCGGACGACGACGTCGTAGCGTTTTGACTGATCCACGATCTGCGAGACCAGGAGCCCATTGGAGAGGGCTCCCAGTGCCTCGGTGACCTGACTGGGGTTCAGCCCGTAGAGCGCGGCCTTGGCGTAATCGACGCGCACCTGGAGCTGCGGAATGCGGACCTGCTTTTCGGTCTGCAGGTCGACAATTCCCGGAATCAACTTCAGCCGCTGTTCGAAGTTGGCGGCGAGGCCGCGCAGGGTGTCGTAGTCGTCGCCATAAATCTTGAGGGCAATCTGGGCGCGCACGCCCGACAGCATGTGGTCGAGGCGGTGCGCGATGGGCTGGCCGACGGTGACGCTGGCTGGGAGAACGGACAAACGCTGGCGTATATCCGCCAGCACCTCCTCGCGGCTGCGATCGGATTTTGCCAGATCGACGTCGAGCTCGCTGTTGTGGACACCCTCGGCGTGCTCGTCGAGCTCGGCGCGACCGGTGCGCCGGCCGACGGAGTGGACTTCGGGGACCTCCGCGACGATCTTCTCGGCGAGCCGGCCGATGCGGTCGGACTCGGCGAGGCTGATGCCGGGCTGCAGCACCACGCTGACAAGGACAGTGCCTTCGTTGAAGGTCGGCAGGAATGCGCGCGGGAGTGCAAACGCGCCAATGCCAGCGGCGATGACGGCGATGAGCGGAACGCCAAGGACGAAGCTGGGGCGGGCGAAGCTCCACTGCAGGCCGGCTTCCTGCCAGCGTTTCAGCACGCGGACGAGGGCGCCGTCGTGCTCGGAGAGAGAGCGCATGCGCGGCAAGAGCCAGAAGCTCAGCACGGGCGTGACCGTCAAGGAGACGACGAGGCTGGCCAGGATGGATACGATGAAGGCTATGCCGAGCGGCGTGAACAGCCGGCCTTCGATGCCGGAGAGCGCGAACACGGGCAAGAACACGAGGACGATGACCAGTGTCGCATAGAGGATGCCGGAGCGGACCTCCATGGCGGCGTCGGCGATCACTCTCATCAACGTGGGCTCGTCGGTACCGCCGCCCGCGGCGCGATGCAGTCCCAGCCGCCGGTAGATGTTCTCGACATCGACCACGGCGTCATCGACGAGGGCGCCGATGGCGATGGCGATGCCGCCGAGCGTCATGGTGTTGATCGACATTCCCATGATCTGGAACACGATCAGGGTGGTCAGGACCGAGAGCGGGATGGCGATGAGGGATATGAATGTCGTCTGCCAATTGAGAAGGAAGAGAAACAGGACGATCGCAACGCAGATCAGCGCCTCGACGAGGACGCGCAGCAGATTGGCGATCGACGTTTCAATGAAGGTGGCCTGCCGGAACTGAATGTCCTCGGCGCGTACGCCTTCCGGCATCACGCGCTGAAGCTCGGGCAGCATCGCTTCGATCTTCTCGGTAATGCGTACGGTGTCGGCGCCGGGCTGCTTCTGCACGGCGAGGATCACGGCCGGCTTGCCATTGAAGCCGGCGTCGCCCCGCTTGGTGCGGGCGGCAAAGTCGACGTCTGCGACCTGATGCAGGGCCACGACATGGCCGTCGCGGTAGGCGACGACGAGGTTGCGGAGATCCTCTATTCGTGTCGTTCGCGCGATGTTGCGGATGAGAAACTCGCGGGCTTTGAGATCGACGAAGCCACCGCCGGTATTGGAGCCGAACTCCTTCAAAGCCTTTTCAATGGCGTCGAAGTTGACGTCGAGGCCGATCATGCGGCGGGGATCGGGAACGACGCGGTACTGGCGCACCTCGCCGCCGATAGGGATCACCTGGGCGACGCCAGGGACGGTGAGGAGCTGCGGGCGCAGGGTGAAGTCCGCGAGCTCGCGCAGCTCCATCGGATTGGCCGTATCGCTCGACATGGCGATGAGCATGATTTCGCCCATGACCGAGGAGATCGGTCCCATCTGAGCGGTGACGTTGCGCGGGAGCTGCTCGCGCACCAGCTGTAGCCGTTCCGCGACCTGCTGGCGTGCGCGGTAGATTTCGGTCGACCAGTCGAACTCGACGTAGACGATGGAGAGACCGACGCCGGAGACGGAGCGGACGCGGGACACGCCCGGCATTCCGTTCATGGCCGTCTCGATGGGATAGGTGACGAGCTGCTCGACCTCCTCGGGTGCGAGGCCCTCGACCTCGGCGATAAGCGTGACCGTCGGGCGGTTGAGGTCGGGGAAGACGTCGACGGGGAGATGACGCAGGGTCATCAGACCGTAGAGCGACAAGGCGAGGGCGCCGATGACGACGAACAGGCGATGGCGAAGGCTGGCGCGAATGATGGCGTCGAACATGGGGACCTCAGCGCACCTGGTTGAGCAATTCGGCGCCGTCGACGACGACGCGGCTGTCGTCTTCGAGGCCAGCGAGGACGACGACGCTGTTGCCATCGAGCGGAGCGATGCGCACCGGCCTGGGCTCGAATTGCTGCGGGCCGGTTTTTATCCATACGCGCGGCAGGCCGTCCGGTCCGCGGACGACCGCGTCATCGGGCACCAGGATGCCGGGCACCGGTTCCCCCTGCTGCACGAAGACCTTCACGGCTGAGCCAATGACGAGCCCTTCATGGATCTCGTCGACCTTGAATTGCAGCGGCTGGGTCTGCTGGCGGAGCGCGGGAGCGCGCCCGATGTAGGCGAGCTTGATCGAATGGCCATCGGTGTCGTTGGCGTAGGCCGCCGTGATCTTCGGGGCGGCATGCTCGGCACCGCTGATGGCCTCGATCCACAGCCGGGTGGGATCGACGATCTCGAACAGCGTGTCGCGCGTCGTCACGACCTGCCCGGCGCGCACGTTGGCGAGGGCGATGACGCCGGGGACGGGCGCCTTGAGCGGCATCAGCTCGACGTCCTTTTCGGCGAGGACGCGCTGCTGCTCTTTCAGTGCCTCGAGCTCGGCACGGGTGTCGTCGATGTCGCGCTGGGCGACGACGGAGGCGATCTTTTCGAGGCGTGTCAGGCGCTGCTCGGCGATTTTCAGCTTGCCGGCGACCTCTGCGCGAAGCTGCTGCATGGTGCCGAGGTCGGCGACCGGGATGCTGGGCGAGAGATACGCAAGGATTTCGCCGGCCTTCACGTGCTGGCCTACGTACGAGATGCCGCGCTCGGCTAGCTCGATGCGTCCGTCCATCGGCGCCTGCACCTGGCCGAACGCAGAAGGATCGGACACGACGGTGCCGATCAGCTCGCGGCTGGGCTGCGAAGGCCCGGTGCGCGCGATGATCGTGTGGATGTTGAGGAGGCGCTGGCTTGCCTTGGGCAGGTAGACGTCGCCGTCCGGCAACCGCTTGGGGACGTTGCTCGCGCCTTGCGCTGCTGCTGGCGCCTCATCGGCATGATCGTCGCCGCCGTGAGCGAGGGCGGGCGATGAGGGCAAGGCAAGAAACGACAGGGTGATGAATGCAAGCGCGATTGCGCCGAGGGCGGCAGGTGGCGGGTTTGTTGGCGATCCTCTGTTCGGCCTATCAGCTCCAGGGATAGCGACCGGGCGGAATGCGAAAGCGATGATGAAGCCAGCGGCTGCGGCGAGGGCCGCGAGAATCCAGGTCACGGGCGATGCGGCGAGTGCAATCCATGTAACCGCGGCAGCCGTCGCTTCGGGTGCGGCGGCAGGGACGTCCAGCTCGCCTTCGAGGTTGGTCTGGGCGCCGCCGACGGTAATCGCGAACTTCAGCGGCTTGTGGCCAGGCTCATCGGCCCAGGGTGCAGCAAGCTGGTAGAGCCCGGGCGCGACTTCCTTCGCGGTTCCCGCCGCGATACCGTCGGTGACAATCTTGATGTCGGCGCCGGCGATCGCGTCGTTGGTCTCGTAGCGGTCGAGGTAGATCTTCAGCGTCCGGTCGGCGATGAGGCCGACCAGCTCGATGCCGCCGCCGCTCAGCTCGACTTGCGGGGTGTGAGCGGCGGCGACTGGAGCCGGCTCGTCGGCGTGGGAGTGGTCGTCGCCGCCGTGGGCGTGTGCGATGCCTGCGAGCATGAGCAGGCAAAGGGTCGCGATGAAAGAGCGAGGCATGTGCGGTCAGCCGTTCTGATGCTTGTTGAGCAGCGAGATCGGCGGAAAGCGGGCGTAGTCGTTGCCGCTTGCGAGGTCAGCTCGGGACGAGAGGAACCGTCCGTGCTGATGGTCGCGCCGATCCCATGAAAGCACTCCGCATCAAGCGAAGTGCGCTCCGTCAGGCGGCGGCTCGTGGAGGGCGAAGCGGGGGATGGGACAGCTGTCCGTAAGGGATGGAGCCGTTTAGCTCTATACCGAGCGGGCTGCTGCCCGCGACAGCGGGCGTGCTAATTGCGGACGCCAGAATTGCCGTTGCCGCGCAGCAGTGCGCATGGACGTGCGTGCAGCCATGGTCGGAGCCGGGCTCGCGATCGGCATCGTTGTGCTCATGGTCGCCGGCATCGGCGCCGAGGATGGGGGCCAATTCGTGGATGTGCGCAGCGCCGGCAGCACCTTCCATATGCTGATGCACGAAGGCGTGGGCCTCGGCGAACTGAGGCGCATGCAGGATAGGAAGCTGGCTTCCGCCGAGCATCGTCACGGCGAAGAGCACTGCGACCAGAATTTTTCGTAGCAGCATCATCACTGGCCAACAGAGCTTTATCGAGGCCGTTCGTCAAGTGCGGCACAATCGGTAATATTTTTGCGACCGTCATTGGCCTGCCAGAATAGAGCCCCATCTGACAGTTTGTGTCAGCGCGCGGCACGTGGCCGTCGCCCCATATCGAGGATCAGGGATGTTCGACAATAAGATGAAACGCATCGTTTTCTCGGCCTTGGCGCTCGGCCTCGCGGGACCGGCCTTTGCGCACGGTTTCGACGACTGCACCAAGGAGGCCAAGGACAAGTGGAAGCCGCAGGCGGAAGCCGAGGAAGCCGCGAAGGCGGCCGGCTATTCGGTGACGCGGTCCAAGATCGAAGGCTCTTGTTACGAAGTCTATGCAAAAGACAAGGACGGCAAGAAGTTCGAGCTCTTCTACAACCCCGTCGATCTGTCGCTGGTGGCCAAGCACGACGACTGATCCAGCGCGAGCGCCCGGCCGCGTCGAATTGGCCATGTCGGGGGAGTTAACATCGCGTCCACGGTTGATGGACCTCAATGCCATCTCGGCCGACGTGCCGATAGCATTCACGACGACGGCGCAATCGGCGCCGTCGATCCGTCCTTAACCTGATTGCGTGCCGTGACCGTCAGAAATCTAGACAAGCTGCTTGCCCCACGCTCGGTGGCTCTCGTTGGCGCGAGCCCCGAGACGCGTACCGTGGGCGCCATCCTGGTGCACAATCTGCGGAGCGGCGGATTTGGCGGGCCGATCCGCCTCGTCAATCCGAAGCACAAGTCAATCGACGGGGAACCGTGCTTTCCCTCGCTCGACGCGCTGCCGGAGCCGGTGGACCTCGTCGTCGTGGCGACGCCGCCGCAGACGGTACCGGGGGTCATCGCGCAGGCGGGCGCGTGCGGCGCCAGGGCGGCGGTGGTGATCACGGCGGGTGTCACGCGAGAATTGCGCCAGGCGATGCTGGACGCGGCGCGGCCGTACACGCTGCGGGTGCAGGGGCCGAACTGCCTGGGCCTGATCCTGCCGCACGTGGGGCTCAATGCGAGCTTCTCGCATCGCATGCCGGTGGCGGGGGATCTGGCGTTCCTGTCGCAATCGGGCGCGCTGATCACCGCGGTGATCGACTGGGCGGCCTCGCGCAGCATCGGACTGTCGCAGGTGATCTCGCTGGGCGACATGGCGGACGTCGATTTCGGCGACCTGCTCGATTACCTCGCGGGCGACATCACCAGCCGGGCCATCCTCATCTACATGGAGCAGATGACGGCGGCTGCGAAGTTCGTGTCGGCGGCGCGTCGCGCTTCGCGCGCCAAGCCTGTCATCGTGCTGAAGCCGGGGCGCAACGCGACGGCGGCCAAGGCGGCGATGTCGCATACGGGCGCGCTGGCGGGTTCGGATGCTGCCTACAACGCGGCGTTCCGGCGCGGCGGCGTGTTGCGCGTACGGGAGCTGCGGCAGCTTTTCGATGCGGCGGAGATTCTGTCTTCCTCGCCGAGCCTGTCGGGCGAGCAATTGACGATGCTCACCAACGGCGGCGGCGCAGGCGTCCTGGCGACGGACGAGCTTGCCGATCTGCGCGGGCGGCTGACCGAGCTGCCGGCGGAGACGATTGCAAGGCTCAACGAGACGATGCCGAAGACATGGTCGGGGGCGAACCCGGTCGACATCATCGGCGATGCGCCGCCCGAGCGTTATGGAAGCGCGATGCAGGCGCTGCTGGCCGACAAGTCGACGGACGCTTTGCTGGTGATGAACTGTCCGACGGCGCTGGCATCGAGTGAAGAAGCGGCAAAAGTCGTCGTGGACGAGGTCGCGGCCGCCAGGAGCGGGCAGCAGCGGCGCAAGGTGGTGTTGACGAGCTGGCTGGGTGACGGTGCGGCCGCGGAAAGCCGACGTCTTTTCACCGAAGCCAACATTCCGACCTTTGAAACGCCCGAGGCGGCGGTCGAGGGCTTCATGCAACTCGTGCGCTATCGCCGCGCGCAGGACGAGCTGATGCAGGTGCCGCCGTCGGCGCCGGAAGCCCTGCGCTTCGATGCGGCAGCGGCGGACAAGATCCTCAAGGAGGCGCTGCGGGCCAAGCGCTACACACTGTCGGAGATTGAAGGGAAGGACTTGCTGGCAAGCTACGGCATCCCGGTGGTGCCGACAGCGATTGCAACCAGCCCGGCGGAGGTTGAAGCCAAGGCGCGCGACATCCTGGAGTTCCATCGTGCGTGCGTCATCAAGATCCTGTCCGACGATATCACGCACAAGTCGGACGTCGGCGGCGTGCGGCTGGCGCTGACGACGCCGGCCGAGGCGAGGACGGCCGCCGAGGAGATGCTGGCCAACATCGCCAAGCTGCGTCCAAAGGCGGTGATCCGCGGCTTCACCGTACAGGCGATGGTGGAGCGCCATGGCGCGCACGAGCTGATCGTCGGCGCCAGCGAGGACGCGACGGTCGGCCCGCTGATGATGTTCGGTGCTGGCGGCACGTCGGTCGAGGTGACGGCCGACACCGCCCACGCATTGCCGCCGCTCGACCTCAAGCTCGCCAATCAGATGATGCGCGAGACGCGCGTCTATCGGCTGCTGAAGGGATACCGCGACCGGCCGGCGGCGGACATCGAGGCGATCGCGCTGGTACTGGTGCGGCTCAGCTACCTCGTGGCGCAACACCAGGAGATCCGCGAGATCGACATCAATCCGCTGCTGGCGGATGAGCACGGGGTGATTGCGCTGGACGCGCGCGTGGCGATTGCCGATTCAATGGAAAAGCCGCGCAAGCCGTTGTCGGTGCGGCCGTATCCGGTGAAGTGGGAGCGGACCGCGAAAGTCGAGGACATCGGCGACGTGATGCTGCGGCCGATCCGTCCGGACGACGAGCCGGAGTACGAGAAGTTCTTCACCTCCATAACGCCCGAAGACCTGCGCATGCGCTTCTTCACGGCGGCTCCCGAGCGCACGGTGCGGTTCTTCGCACGCATGACGCAGATCGACTATGCGCGCGAAATGGCGTTCATCGCGACGCGAGGGCAGGAAATCCTGGGCGTGGCGCGACTGATCGCGGATCCGGACTATCGTTGTGCCGAGTTTGCGGTGATCGTGCGTTCCGATTTGAAGGGCAAGGGGCTCGGCTATACGCTGATGCAGCATCTTGTCGATTATGCGCGTGCAGAAGGGCTGTCGGAGTTGCACGGGGATGTGCTGGCGGCAAATACCACCATGCTCCAGCTTTGCCATGACATCGGCTTCACGACCGAATTGGACGATGGCGCCGACGTTTTCAGCGTAAAGCTGGCGCTCGACGCCAATTAAGGCGCGCTTAGTGGCACATGCGCTTGATTAGCAACGTTTGCGCCAGCTCAAAGCGGCGCGCGTCGGCGTGTGCTGATGTGTGCGATCGGGGCGGGTGGCCAACCATGCTCACGGAGTCGAGCCCATGATCACGTTGGATGATTGCATCGCACTCTGCGGTCTCAGCGAGGCTGAGGTCCTGGCGATTGCCGAGCATGAGCACGTGCCGGAGATCGTCGCGGCGGCCATGGCCGAGCATCTCTTGAAGCAGCGGCGTGGAGCAGGCAAGATTCACGAGATGATCGTCGAAGACATGAGGGCTGCGTTGCAGCGCGGCGACCGCCGTCATGCTGCTGAACTGTTCGCGGCGCTGCGGCACTTTACGAAGACGCATCCGGAGCACTTCGACTAGGTGCCAACCGCGCGACCCCAGCGGCAACGAGGTTCAGTGCCACCAGAAACGAGAATTACGAGCGCAGAGGTTGCCGAAGCCGAGAGTGCGTCCGTTGACTTCTCGGCCGGGCTGACCAGTGCCGAGGCTGCACGACTTCTCGAAGAGGTCGGTCCAAACGAGCTGCCGGTTGCGGCCAGGGACAGCATCGCCAAGCGGATCATTGCGCAGATCACCAACCCGCTGATCTACGTGCTGCTCGGCTCGGCGACAATCAGCCTGCTGCTCGGGCATTTCGTCGATGCCCTGGTCATTCTCGCGGTGGTGGTCATCAATGCGGCGGTTGGCATCCTGCAGGAAGGCCGCGCCAAAAAGGCGCTCGATGCAATCCGCAACCTGTTGGCTCCGCGTGCATCGGTTCGGCGCGACGGCCAACGCGTCAGCGTGCCGGCGACCGAGGTCGTGCCCGGCGACGTTCTGCTGCTCGAGGCCGGGGACCGGGTCGTTGCCGATGGGCGCATCGTGCGCGAGCGCAACCTTCGCATCGATGAATCGATCCTGACGGGCGAGTCGGTCGCGGTGAGCAAGTCTGCGGTTCCAGGGGGCGATCCGGGCGAAGGCTCGGTGGCTTACTCGGGCACGCTGGTGGTGGCAGGCGGCGGCGCGGCGCTGGTGACGGCGACCGGCGCCAAGTCTCGACTCGGCCAGATCACGGCGCTGCTGGAACGGGTGGAGGAGCTGCAGACGCCGCTGGTGCGGCAGATGAATGTCTTCGCGCAGCGCGCTACGGCGGTGATCCTCGGGCTGTCGGCGGTGACGTTCACCTATGCGTGGCTGGTCGGCGGCTATCCGATGTCGGAAGCGTTCATGGTGGTTGTCGGTATGGCGGTTGCCGCCATACCGGAAGGCCTGCCGGCGGTCACGACGATCACGATGGCGATCGGCGTGCAGCGGATGGCGAAGCGCAACGCGATCTTGCGGCGGCTGCCGGCCATCGAGGCGCTGGGCTGCGTGTCGACGATCTGCTCCGACAAAACCGGCACGCTGACCAAGAACGAGATGACGGTCACGCGGATCGTAACTTCGGCTCGTGATATCGTCGTTAGCGGTGTGGGATACGGCTGGGGCGGAGAGTTCAGCGCAGACGGCGCAAAAATCACGGCGCAAGACGACGCGATGTTGTGGCAGCTGGTGCGCTCGGCAGCGCTATGCAACGAGGCGAACGTCAGGCAGACCGATAAGGGGATCGTGGTCGACGGGGATCCGCTCGAGGGCGCGCTGATCGTTGCGGCCGCGAAGGCGGGGTACGGGCTCGACGACCTGCGGGCGGGATACCCGCGCATCGACGAGATCCCATTCGATGCCGCCTATCGATACATGGCGACGCTGCATCGCGGCCCGGACGGGGCAGTTTTCTGCTGCATCAAGGGAGCGCCGGAAAAGCTGCTCGATATGTGCGACCGGCAACTTGTTGCGGGCGGCGAGGCAGCTATCGATCGGGTGTATTGGGATCGAGCCATCGAGCGGCTCGCGGCGTCGGGATTCCGGGTGCTGGCGCTGGCGTCCAAGGCATTGCCGGGTACGGAAAAGCTGCAGTTTGCCGATATGGATGGCTTTGTGCTCGAAGGGCTCGTGGGGCTGATCGATCCGCCGCGCGAGGAGGCAATAGGAGCGATCGACGAATGCCGGACGGCCGGTATCTCCGTGAAGATGATCACCGGGGATCATGTCGTCACGGCGCAGGCCATCGCGGGTCAGCTTGGCATCGACGTCAGCCGTCCTGCGGCTGCCGGCAGCGAGATCGAAACGCTGGATGACGCAGCGCTGGCAAAGATCGTCGCGGAAAGAAGCGTCTTTGCGCGAACGACGCCGGAGCACAAGCTCAGGCTGGTCGAGGCGCTGCAGGCGGATGGCGCCGTGGTCGCGATGACGGGGGATGGGGTCAACGACGCCCCGGCTTTGAAGCGCGCCGACGTTGGCGTCGCGATGGGTCGCAACGGCACGGAGGCGGCAAAGGAAGCGGCCGGGATGGTGCTGCTCGACGACAACTTCGCGTCCATCGTGGCGGCGGTGCGCGAAGGGCGCGCCGTTTACGACAATCTCACCAAGGTGATCGGCTGGACGCTGCCAACGAGCTGCGGGCAGATGATGGTGATCATGCTGGCGATCCTGTTCGGTTTGACGCTGCCGATCACGCCCGTGCAGATCCTTTGGGTGAATACGATTTCGGCCGGCATTCTAGGGCTGATCCTGGCGTTTGAGCCGGCGGAGCCCGGCATCATGCAACGTCCGCCACGCAGTGTGTCGTCGTCGCTGCTGTCGTCGTTTCTGATCTGGCGCGTGCTGCTGGTGTCGGTGTTGTTCGCAGTCGGTGCGTTCGGCGTGTTCCAGTGGGCGATAGAGCGTGGCGCGGACATCGAGACGGCGAGGACGATTGTCGTCAACGCGGTCGTCGCCATGGGGATCGGCTACCTCTTCAATGTGCGGTACCTGCATTCGGCATCGCTGACATGGCAGGGTGTGCTGGGGACACCCGCAGTTCTGATCGGGGTTGGGGCGGTGGTTCTGTTGCAATTTGCGATGACATATTTGCCGGTCATGAACCGTATATTCGAGACGCGCCCGCTTGATCCCATCGAGGCGGCGGTGGCAGCCGGCGCGGGCGTGGCACTCTTCGTCCTGCTGGAGATCGAGAAGCAGCTGCATAAGCGCTTCAATCCTGCCGTGGACGGAACTATCGGGCCCTCGGGAGCTTGACCTAGATCATTAGCGTAGGGCCGTGCCGGCAGTAGCGTTGGGCGCTCACGCTGGCGGAGACTTTCCTGATGCAATGCATTTCATGGGCTGCGGCCCTCCTGCTTGTTGCACTGCCGATGACCGCCGCTGCGGTCGAGCTTGGCAACAAGGAGAAAGGGCACGACTACGCGCAGAAGTTCTGCAGCGAATGCCATGGTGTGGAGGCTGACGACCAACTGTTGCTGGGCGATGTGCCGACCTTCAAGGAGGTCGCGGATTCGGAAGGGATGAGCCCGCGCGCTCTCAGCGTGTGGCTGCAGACGTCGCATCCGAACATGCCGGACTTCATCATCAAGCCGGACGATATGGACGACGTCATCGCCTACATCATGAGTCTCAAGAGCCCGCCGCAGTGAAGCTGTGTTGAGATGCCGTTGGCGAACCGGCGATAGGCTGCACGCGTCGCTCAGCTGTGGAGCCAAGTGATGCCAGCGCTGCCCAAACGCATGTCGGTGATGGAGTTCCAGGGGGCGGGTAAGCCGCTGCGGCAGGCCGAACGTGGGCTGCGAAAGCCTACGGGGCGGAACATCCTCATTCAGGTGGCGGCGTGCGGGATCTGCCGCACGGACCTTCATGTCATCGACGGCGAGCTGGAGCATCCCAAGGCGCACGTGGTTCCGGGGCACGAGGTGATCGGACGCGTCGTGGCGCTGGGGCCGCAGGCACGCGGCTTCAAGCTTGGTGACCGCGTTGGCGTACCGTGGCTGGGGTTCACGTGCGGGCGCTGCCACTTCTGCCGCACGAAGCGCGAGAACCTGTGTGAGAAGCCGAAGTTCACCGGCTACACGCTCGATGGCGGATATGCGCAGTTCATCACGTCGGATTCGCATTACGCGTTCGCCATTCCAAGCATCTACTCCGATGCGGAGGCCGCGCCGCTGATGTGCGCGGGGCTGATCGGCTATCGCTGCTGGAACCTGGTGCGCGATGCCAAGCGGCTCGGCATCTATGGCTTCGGTGCGGCGGCGCACATCGTGGCGCAGATTGCGCGGCATCAGGGGCAGGAGGTCTATGCGTTTACGCGGCGCGGGGATGCGGGTGCGCAGGAGCTGGCGCGGTCATTGGGGGCGAAGTGGGCGGGCGCATCGGAAGACATGCCGCCGAAGCTGCTCGACGCGGCGATCATCTTCGCGCCAGTGGGTGCCCTCGTGCCGATGGCGCTGCAGGCGCTGGAAAAAGGCGGCACGCTGGTGCTCGGTGGCATCCACATGTCGGAGATCCCGGCGTTCTCCTACGATCTTCTTTGGGGCGAGCGCGTGGTGCGGTCGGTCGCCAACCTGACGCGGCAGGACGCCATCGACTTTCTCAAGCTGGCGCCCAAAATTCCGATCCGGCCGCGCGTGACGACCTATCCGCTCAGTGGGGCCAATGAGGCTATCGAACTGCTGAGAAAGGGAAAGCTGGTCGGCGCGGCCGTGCTGGTGCCGGAGGGCGGGACCGGTGACGCGGCTCACAGGGATCGTCGGCAGGGCGCTTGACTGCGCCGCAATGCACTTTATTCAAAGGGGCGAATGCGGGTGTAGCTCAATGGTAGAGCAGCAGCCTTCCAAGCTGAATACGAGGGTTCGATTCCCTTCACCCGCTCCATATCCCCTGCATTGCTAATCCCGCGATTGCCTCTGGACAGCGTTTTGCTACTTTGCGTTGAATAATGCATTGGCCCGCCTTGGGAAGCGGGACGGGGGATTTTCACGTTTCGTTTGTGCCTAGTCGGCGCATTGGGCTGCTTTTTGGCGGCCTGCGCGAGCTTGCCGGCCAATACGCTGGCTCTGAACGAGATCGCGACTTACAAGCTGGAATCCGTCACTGTATCCGTGCTGCCAGATGCGCATGTGTGGTGGGGCGACGCCGAGCGCGAGTTGGCTGCCAAGCACGGCGAGAAGACGCTTGCAGAGCTTCGCGCCACCAAGACAGGCGCCGAGGCGATCGCGGCCAACCCAAATGACGCGATCATCAATTCACCCCAGGCCAAGCAATATCTTCGCGACGAGGCTTCCCGGCGGATGCAGCCGGTGCTGCAGGCCTATGTCGGCTCGGAATTGCGCGGTGAACGGCCCGTGCGGATCGCGGTGGTGGTGCACGAGATCAGCATTCCGTCTGCGGCGCAGAGGGTGGTCCTTGGCGGCAACCCTGCCATCGTAGCGACCGCTACACTTGTCGCTGCCCGCACAGGCAGCACATTGTCGTCTACCCCAAGCTGTTTGCATTGGCTGGTGCAGGGCAGGAGGTCGCCGGGGTCCTCGTCGAGCAGTTCGCCTCCGACGACCTGTACGACAGGGTCATCATGGCCTATGCCACAAGGTACCGGGAGTGGCTCGCGAAGTCGTGACGCCGAGGGGGGCATAATGCTTGTGGTTACGACCAACGATCTGCCGGGGTACAGGATCGTTAAGCAACTCGGCATGGTTCGGGGGCTGTCGGTTCGTTCCAGAAGCGTGATCGGGAACATAGGCGCGGCAATCCAGATCTTCTTCGGCGGCAACATCACCCTATATACCAAGCTCGCCGAGCTTGCTCGGCAGGAGGCCTACGACGAGCTCATCGCCCATGCCGAGGCGAGGGGCGCCAATGCGATCCTTGCAATGCGCTATGATGCCAACGAGATGGCCTCGGCCGTGACGGAGGTGCTGGCGTATGGTACGGCGGTTGTGGTCGAGCCGGTGCCTTGACGCACGGCTCGCGACAAATCCGTCACTAGCAAGTGACAAAGGGGAAAAGTTCGGCTAAGTATGCCGCCCCCGCGGTCCAAAGCGCGCGCTTTTCCGCGAAAGTAGGGGTGTAGCTCAATTGGTAGAGCGTCGGTCTCCAAAACCGAAGGTCGGGGGTTCGAGACCCTCCGCCCCTGCCAAACTCGTATTGTCGCATCCGTGCAGAGGGCGCCGGATGTGCCAACAACCTGCGCTTGGGGCGCGACAGGTTGTCGCATGGCGCCCGGGAAAGTCAAATTAATGGCCAAATACAACCCGGTCGAGTTTATTCAGGAGGTTCGCCAGGAAGTCTCCAAGGTGACTTGGCCGACCTGGAAAGAGGTGTGGATCACCACCCTCATGGTTTTGATCATGGTCAGCGTTGCCTCGGTCTTCTTCCTCCTTACGGACCAAGCGCTCGGATATCTCGTCCGGCTGGTGCTGGGTGGTGGCCGCTGAGCCGGAGCTGAGAGAAATAGTGTCCACCCAAGTTGCGCAGACGCGCGCTGAAAGAGCAGCAATGGCGAAGCGCTGGTACATTGTGCACGCGTACACGAACTTCGAGCGCAAGGTGGCCGATGCCATCCGGGAACGGGCCAAGGCGGCGGGCCTTGAGCATCTGTTTGACGAAGTTCTGGTTCCGACCGAAGAGGTCGTCGAGGTTAAGCGCGGCCGCAAGGTTCAGGCGGAGCGCAAGTTTCTTCCCGGCTACGTGCTGGTGAAGATGGAAATGACGGACCCGGCGTTCCTGCTCATCAAGAACACGCCAAAGGTCACAGGGTTTCTCGGCGCGGAAAACAAACCGATGCCGATCTCGGAGGATGAAGCAAAGCGCATCCTCCATCAGGTCGAGGAAGGCGTGGAGCGTCCAAAGCCGTCGATCACCTTCGAGGTTGGCGAGCAGGTGAAGGTCGCAGACGGTCCGTTCGCCTCGTTCCAAGGCCACGTCGAAGAGGTCGACGAGGAGCGTTCGCGGCTCAAGGTTGCCGTGTCGATCTTCGGGCGGCCTACACCGGTCGAACTGGAATTCGCCCAGGTGGAGAAGGTGCCGGCCTAGCGCCGAGCGATCATCGAATTCGGCAGGCGTGCTGACGCGCGCTTGCCTCTCAATCCCGCGGAACGGCCTTTGATCAGGTCTCTCTGCGGCAAGTAGCCCCGCAGGACAGCCTTTCACGAGGCCTCCCTGCGGAATCCGCGGGAGGGCCTGGACGGCCCGTCAGACCGCTAACCCTGGGAAGGAAAGCCCCTTCCCGTCAAGTGCTAAGGGGAGACCATGGCAAAGAAAATTGACGGTTACATCAACTTGCAGGTGCCAGCGGGGGCGGCCAATCCGTCGCCGCCGATCGGCCCCGCGCTCGGTCAGCGCGGCGTCAACATCATGGAGTTCTGCAAGTCGTTCAACGCCAAGACGAAGGAACTGGAGCAGGGCACGCCGATCCCGGTGAAGATCACGGTCTATTCGGACCGCTCCTTCACGTTCGAGATGCGTACTCCGCCGGCCACGTTCCTCATCAAGAAGGCCGCGGGCATGAAGCCGACCGGGAAGCCGGGTTCGGGCTCGAAGCTTCCTGGCCGTGACGTCGCTGGCTCGATCAGCACGGCGCAGCTTCGCGAGATCGCGAAGGTCAAGCTGAAGGACATGAACACCGACGATATCGACCAAGCCACCCGCACGCTGGCTGGCTCCGCCCGCTCGATGGGCCTGCAGGTGACGGAGTAAGACCAATGGCAACGAAGCTCAGCGCAGAAGCAATCAAAGAGACGCGTCTTGCCGGCGGCAAGCGCCTCGTGGCACTCGCCAAGGGTCTGGATCGCGACAAGGCCTATTCGGTCGAGGACGCGGTCAAGCTCATCAAGGAGCGCGCCAAAGCGAAGTTCGACGAGACGATCGAGGTGGCGATGAACCTCGGCGTCGATCCCAAGCATGCCGACCAGCTCGTGCGCGGCGTGTGCAACCTGCCGAACGGCTCGGGCCGTACGGCACGCGTGGCCGTGTTCGCTCGCGGCGCCAAGGCTGAGGAAGCCAAGGCTGCCGGTGCCGACGTCGTCGGTGCGGAGGATCTCGTCGAGCAGGTGTCGAAGGGCACGATCAATTTCGATCGCTGCATCGCGACGCCGGACATGATGGGCCTCGTCGGCCGCCTCGGTAAGGTGCTCGGGCCGCGCGGCCTGATGCCGAACCCGCGCGTCGGCACGGTGACGATGGACGTCGCCACGGCGGTGCAGGGCGCCAAGGGCGGCTCGGTGGAGTTCCGCGTCGAGAAGGCGGGCATCGTGCACGCCGGCATCGGCAAGGCCAGCTTCACGGAGAACGCTCTCACCGAGAACATCAAGGCGTTCGTCGACGCTGTGGTGAAGGCAAGGCCGGCAGGTGCCAAGGGCACCTACGTCAAGAAGATTTCGCTCAGCTCGACGATGGGGCCTGGGGTCAAGATCGACTCCGCCAGCGTCGGTGGTGGGGCTCTCGCCTAAGAGAGCATACGAATTCGCACGCCGCCCAGCGATGGGCGGCGGGCGATGACCGAAGGACGGATGAAGATCCAGCCTTCGGAACACTGTCCGAGACTGTGGGTGCTGTCGGGTCTTCGACTTTGACAGCTTAAGCCTGAAAAGAGGGCCCGCATGAGACAGGAGCGACCCGGATTTCAGCTCTCCACAAGAGAGCGTAAAGCCGGTTTGAACCTGGGTCAGCACCGTGTCGCTCGATGGCGTCGCGGATGGACAGCAAAAGGCGTCGTCAAGATCGGGGCAACCCGTTCGCGGCGGCAAGGTGCAACCCGCGGAGCAGGCTCAGACGAGGCTGTTCCGTAAATTGGAGTGAGCAGGTGGATAGAGCCGCGAAACGTGAGCTCGTGACGTCGCTCAACACCGTGTTGAAAGACACGGGGTTGGTCGTGGTCGCCCACTATGCCGGAATGACGGTCGCTCAGCTCACCGATTATCGCCAGAAGGTCAAAGAAGCTGGCGGTAAGGTGAAGGTGGCCAAAAACCGGCTGGCAAAGCTCGCGCTGAAGGACACTTCCTACGAGTCGATCACAGATCTCTTCAAGGGGCAGACATGCGTCGCCTACTCGAAGGATCCGATCGCCGCAGCGAAGGCGTCGGTCGCATACGCCAAGGGTAATGACAAGCTCGTCATTCTCGGTGGCGCGATGGGTTCGACGGTCCTCGACGCGAACGGCATCAAGGCACTCGCCGAGCTGCCCTCACTGGATGAGCTGAGAGCAAAGCTGATCGGTCTCCTCAACGCGCCGGCGACGAAGATCGCCCGCACGGTTGCAGAGCCGGGAGCCCAGCTGGCACGCGTCATTCAGGCGAAGGCATCGCAGAGCGAGGCTGCCTAAAGGCAAGGGCGGCGCCGAGAGGCGCCACGAAGCAGAACGCAGTTCGAGAACTGCATCAGTCATCAGGTTCAAACCGAAGGAAACTACAACATGGCCGATCTGTCTAAGATCGTTGACGATCTCTCCAGCCTGACCGTCCTCGAGGCGGCTGAGCTTGCAAAGATGCTCGAAGAGAAGTGGGGCGTTTCGGCTGCTGCAGCCGTCGCTGTTGCCGCTGCTCCGGGCGCTGCTGCTGCCGCTCCGGCGGAAGAGCAGACCGAGTTCACCGTCATTCTGAAGGCTGGCGGCGAAAAGAAGATCAACGTCATCAAGGAAGTCCGCGCCATCACGGGCCTTGGCCTCAAGGAAGCCAAGGACCTCGTCGAGGCCGGCGGCAAGACCGTGAAGGAAGGCGTGACCAAGGACGAGGCTGCAAAGCTGAAGAAGCAGCTCGAAGACCAGGGCGCGACCGTCGAAGTGAAGTAGTTGCCGTGGGCGACCGGCGCTTCGGTGCCGGTCGCCTGCTCAGCCCGCCTTCTCGAGAAGCGGGCATCGGACGTCTCTCCGGAGGGTCTTTTTGAGGGTTCTGCAACTCTCAAACGGGCCTTCCGGTGAGCCGTTTAAAGGCTGAAGCGAGGGTTGGCGGCCCTTGCCATGAAGGCAGCAGTAGCGCGGGCCGTCACCTGCGCGATGACAAGGAGCGAAAATGGCTGAGACGTTCAACGGCCGCAAGCGCATCCGGAAGAAATTCGGATCCATTCGCGAAGTTGCAGAGATGCCGAACCTCATCGAGGTTCAGAAGAGCTCTTACGACGACTTCCTGATGGTGAAGGAGCCTCCGGGCGGCCGTTCTGACGATCACGGTTTGCAGTCCGTATTCAAGTCCGTGTTTCCGATCTCGGATTTCTCGGGCCGCGCGACTTTGGAGTTCGTGCGTTACGAATTCGAGCCGCCGAAATACGACGTCGACGAGTGCATGCAGCGCGATATGACGTACTCCGCGCCGCTGAAGGTGAAGCTGCGCCTGATCGTGTTCGATATCAACGAGGAGACGGGCTCCAAGTCGATCAAGGACGTCAAGGAGCAGGACGTCTACATGGGCGACATGCCGCTCATGACGCTGAACGGCACGTTCGTCATCAATGGCACCGAGCGTGTCATCGTCTCGCAGATGCACCGGTCGCCGGGCGTGTTCTTCGATCACGACAAGGGCAAGACGCACTCGTCGGGCAAGTTCCTCTTCGCAGCGCGCATCATCCCATACCGCGGCTCGTGGCTCGACTTCGAGTTCGATGCCAAGGACATCGTCTATGTGCGCATCGATCGCCGCCGCAAGCTGCCGGTGACGTCGCTGCTCTATGCGCTCGGCCTCGACGACGAAGAAATCCTCGAGACCTTCTACAAGCACATCGCGGTCAAGGAATCGAAGCGCGGCTGGAAGATGCCGTTCATGCCCGAGAAGATGCGCGGCATGGTTCCGCTCGCCGACTTGGCAGACGCCAAGACCGGCGAGGTCATCATCAAGGCCGGCGACAAGATCACCGCCCGCAAGGCGCGCGACCTGGCCGAGGGCGGTCTCAAGGAAATCCTGGTTTCGTCCGACGATCTCGCCGGGCGCTACATCGCGGCCGACGTCGTCGACATGGAGACGGGTACGATCATCGCCGAAGCAGGCGATGAGCTCGACGCGGATCTGCTGGCCGAGTTGAAGGATCAGAAGATCAAGGAATTCCCGATCCTCGACATCGACCACGTCAACATCGGACCGTTCATCCGCAATACGCTGAACATCGACAAGAACGCCAACCAGCAAGAGGCGTTGATGGACGTCTACCGGGTGATGAGACCCGGTGAGCCGCCGACGATCGAAGCGGCGACGAACCTGTTCCATTCGCTGTTCTTCGACTCGGAGCGCTACGACCTCTCGGCCGTTGGCCGCGTGAAGATGAACATGCGTCTGGAGCTCGACGCTCCCGACACCATGCGCGTACTGCGCCGGGAAGACATCCTTGCGGTCATCAAGACCCTGGTCGACCTGCGCGACGGCAAGGGCGAAATCGACGACATCGACCATCTTGGCAACCGGCGCGTGCGCTCGGTCGGCGAGCTGATGGAGAACCAGTATCGCGTCGGCCTGCTCCGCATGGAGCGCGCGATCAAGGAGCGCATGAGCTCGGTCGACATCGACACCGTGATGCCGCACGACCTGATCAAC
>CAZBPM010000036.1:0-35708 GCA_964493785.1 uncultured Hyphomicrobium sp.
GGAACGCGGCGAGGATGCCTTGACGCGGCGCATCCGGGGGAGGTGCAGGCATCTCGTCGAGGATTTGCTCGAGCGCAGCCAGACGCCTTTCGAATTCTTCGTTGATCGGCGCCGTGGGGTCATAGGTCGATGGTTTGGCTTCGTCGGTCATCTTTGCAGCATCCTATTTTGCGGTGGCATCGGCAGGCCTGGCGTGGGCGCATAGTCGGCCGGTAGCCGCGGCCTGCGGCCAGCCAAGTCAGCCCGGATCTGACGCAGCACCTCAGGGGTGACGATCTCTTTGCGGGTCAAGTCACGCAGCCGCTCGGCTCGACCGGCGGAGTTGAGCGGTCGGAGTTCGTCGGCAATGAAGCGGGCGCGTTCCCCGTTGTCGGCACCGAGGCGAAGGAGCTGGCGCTCTTGCCAGGTTAGCCCCTTCTCCTGCAGGCGGATGCCGTCGCGAACGTCGTTGTAAAGCTTCCGGTCACCGCGGAGGCCCTTCAGCATTTCGCGCTTCTCGGCGGCCGACTTGTCCTCCATCCCGCGGAGGATGTCGTCGACGTGCGAACGCTGCTCGAAGCGTGCCCGGCTCTGCTGGCGCAGGCGTTCCGTGAGTTCCTCGCTCTTCCCGCCGGCGCCGCGCCCAACCTCTTCCTGCGTGCGCTCGCGATAGAAGCGGGACAGGAAGGGATATTCGTCAGCTGGCGGCGGGGCGCCGGTTCCAACGCCGATCAGTGTATCGAAGGTCTTGCGGACGCTGCGGCCGGCGCCTCCGATGTACTGCTCGATCGCGTAGTTCAGGTCGGCAGGCGAAAGCTCGCGGCCGGTGTAGTCACGCAGGATCTCCGTCGCCTTGATCGACGCGCGCCCCGTCTTCGTGTCCTTCAGTTTGAGGAAGTACTGCTTGTCGTAAGGGAGATTGCGATCCTGGTCGGGACGGATCGGCCCGCCAGACCAGCTGCGGTTGCGCATGATGTCGAGCGGCGTGTCGCCGATGGTCGGGGTAATGGCTTGGCCGAGATCAGTGCCGCCGACCGGATTATAGGCCTCGATCATCGCTGTGGTGATGTCGGAGAGGGCCGTTGCCCAATCGACCGCGATCCCCTTGGCCGCGTCGTAGGCAGCAGCAGCAGCCACCATGATGGGCTTCATCCCCCAAGATACAGGGATCGAGACATAGCGTACGCCTTCGCCGTCCTCGTTCGGCAGCACGATTGGCAGCGAGTTGAGGCGGTCCCACTTAGAGACCTTGTCGCGCCACTGCGGGTCGAGCTCGTCGTTCCACTCGGAGACGGCCGCCACCGCCGCGGCGATGGTGACGCCGACGGCGGCTGCAACTTTAGGGTTGCGCAGTGAGCGGATCATCTTGACCGAGCCCTGAATGCTCGCGTTGGCGAACATGTAGAGGCCGTTCACGACAGGGCCCGCCGTGCCCATGCGATTAAAGTTGATAGACGCCTCCTTGGCGAGGAAGGCGGCGCGCTCGCGAGAAAGCCCCTGGTCACGGGCTGCCCGATAGACGCTTAGGCGGGTGCTGTCCTCGAAGATCGTATTCCAGTTGTCGACCAACTCCACAACGCGACGGGCGAACCGGCGCGGCGACGACTGCGCCAGGCGGTCGAGATCATCGATCTTTAGCTGCACGCTTTCGCGCGTCGACAGACCCATGCCCCCCGTAGTGCCGCCAGCGTTGATCATCTCCTGGTAGGCGCGTGCGCCCGCCGTGCTGCGGCCGGCTAGGTAATCAAGGATGGCCTTGTAACTCGACGGGTCGCGCGCGAGGACCTTGATTGCCCCGCGTGCGCCGATCTGGCGTTGCGCGCCCATGTACGTGATCGTTTCTTGCAGATCGCGCAGCTTGTTCGGGAACGCGAACTCCGGATTGAACCGGGTTTGCAGCCCAGAATAGAAGCGCGTCACCGCCGCTATCCAGCGGAGCACCGACGGCAACGACTCCGAGTTATTGGCGCGGAAGGCCGAGGCAAGGCGTGCATCGCTAAAGCGGATCCAGATAGGCTTGCCACGCTCAAAGAGATGCAGCACCCGGGGGTCGGACGTTTGCTGATGGATCGGCTGACCATTGGGGCCGGTGCCGATCACAGGCGGGCGCTGCTCCTCCATGAAGCCGGCGAGGTCCGTTTGATGGCTGCGCAGGAAGGCCAGCGACGATAGGTCGACGAGGTTCTTCTCCGACCGGATCATGGCCTGCTCGAAGTTCGTCAGCACGTTGCCGAGTACGTCCAGGACCTCCAGGCTGCTGCCCTTGGCGCGCTTGATGCCGCTGGAGTAGACATCGAAGCCCCTGCCGGCGACGCCGCCGGCGACGTCTGCCTGACCGGGCACCAGGCGATTGAGCGGGACGTGGTGCTGATAGGCGCTGCGCAGGCGATTGTAGAGTTCGGCGCTGATGACGTCGGCGCCGCGCAGCGCATCGAGAGACATCTCGTGCAGGCTGCGTACTTGATCGGCAATGGCACGGATCTCGGCAGCATCGGCCCTGCTGTTGATGTCGCTAAGAGCTTGCCGTGCTTCCGCGTTGGTCATGCCGGCAGCACCGTTGCCGTGGAGCGCATTACGCTCCGGAGCATGGCGCGCAATCAGGTAGTCGTTGACGAGGTCGCGCATTTCCTCGTGGCCGATACCAGAAGCGCGGGCCTGTCGGTTGATGTTGGATACGATCGTCTCGGCAAGCTCATTGCCGAAGCGCACACGGGCATCGAGGCGCCCGTGATACAGCGTCGACCGCAAGTAGGGGTCTTCGCTGTCATTGAGGCGCCCCTGGCCGACGCGGTCGACCAGAATGCGCATGCGCTCCTGGCTGTTCTGGAACGTCTCAAGTAGCCGCGTCTTCCACGAGTTGAGCGCGCGGACGGTAACCGGGTTCGGCTGCTGCCGCCCGTTCGGTCCGCCAGGGACTAGGGGAGGGATGCTCGGAGGCCCGCCCGAGCCGCCGGCTGGGGGTTGAGCGGGGGGGGTCGGGGGCCGGCCCAGCAGTGCGTTACGCCGCGTGGGTGCGAGGGCGTTGCCCTGCTGCGGGGTAGTCACGCGAGCCAGCGCGTTCCGCGGTTGCGGTGACGTCAGCCCTTGCTGGAGAGACTGTCCGCCCTGTCGAGCCCGGTTTGCGTCAGGCTGCGATCCCCGGTCCTGCGCCCGAGCCCGATCATCAGGCCGGCTAGCAGGGCCTGCGCCGCTGTCGACGAGCTCGTCGATGGTTTGGGCGGCTCGCTTGGAGGCGTAGTCGACGATGGCAGCGGGGGTTGTTTCATCAGGGATCAGTCCATTCTGCTTGTGCTTCACAGCCTCTTCAGCGTAGCTCGCCAGCAGCTCCGTCAGCTTTTCGCGTGAGCGTGCGCGGGTCAAGCTCTCGTTGTGGAAACCGCGCAGCAGGTCCTCGACGATCGGATCGAGCCGGTTGAACGCGTCCTGCTGCGATAGGAAATCCTTCAGGGACACGCGGCGCGACCGAAGGTCGGCGATCCGGCGGGCGCTTTCCGCGAGTTGCGGGGTGATGTCGAAAGCTGCGTCGACCTCACCGGATGCGATGGCCTGTTTCAGCCGGACGAACCCGCCGGCGGCATCACGCATTGCACCGGTGACCGAGCGGATATTATCGTCCGTCGATTCCAGCATTCGGCTGAGCATCGTCGTGTCGCCATAGGCGCCGGCAAGTACGGCCGCAGCCATCCTGTCTTCGCCTTCCTTGGTGAGCACGCCATCCCGAGACACGCTGCCCCGCTCGCTCGAGGAGACCGCACCGTCCATGAAGGCGCGATAAAACTCGCGGTTATCTGGCGACGTGAAGTCTCCGCCACGGTAGAGGCCGAGGATGTCAGGCCCGAGTGCGCGTGCGTCCCGCATGGCCCGTTCGGGCGATGCCATCTGGGCGATTGCAGAGCGGTTGGAAAGATCAGCGAAGCGGACGAGCTCGGCGCGGCTCAGCTTGTCGTCGATGCGCGAGACGAGCACGGGCTGTCTCATCGCTTCAACATTGCCTAGGCCATTGCGCTTCGCATAGGCAATGACGGCCTCGCGATAGGCGGCTGCCCTCTCTGCAAGCGAGGGATCGCGATAGGCATCACCGATAGAAAGCACCCGGCCGTTGCCCGACAATATGGTGTTGTCTTCGGTGACGATCGGGGCACCGTTGTCAGAAACGCGCTCTGGCATCAAACGGGTCGGATCGAGCATGGTGGCGCGTTGACGAACGCCGATCGCGCTCTCTGCTCGAGTGCGGTCACGCGGCTGAAGATCCCCAGACGCCTGCTTAAGGTCGGCAAGATCGACGACCTCTGGGCGAACGGCTATTTCCATCTCGCCGCCTGGCGTGGTCACTCGCGGCGTCGAGGGCGAAATTGCGAACATAGGCAAGCCGTCGGCCACAACCTCTCCCTTTACCCTGCTCGTCAGCGGGAAGACGGTAGCGCCTTCGAGCTGCGGCGAGACCGTGCCGGTCTCGGGGTTGCGCAGGTCAGACTCTTTGGACCCTTGGATAGACGGATCGATGCGCTGCAGGATGTTGCGCAGGTTCTTCGGGTACATCTGGTCATAGGCGTAGCGGATGCCCGAGGCCTCGCCACCCATGCCGTAGTTGAGCACCGTCTGCCCCGATGGAATTGCGATATAATCGGCGCCGGCGTCGATCGCCTGGCGGATCACCCGGCGCAACGCTGTATTCACCCACTGATCGGTGGTGTTGACGATGGGGTGGCCGGTGCTGTCTGCCTTCGCAGTAACGAGCTCGGCTTCAAGCCTGGTGACCTCGGCGTTGTTTGCGCCATTCATCAACCGCTTCAGTTCTTCAGCGGCCTGCGCGCCATCCATGCGCCGGGTCTGGCTCAGCATCTGTTCTGGCGTCCATGCATTGTCGCGCATGGCCTTGAGGACGTCTTCGGCTAGGAATCGGTCCTTATTGGCTTTGTCGGAGGCAATGCTCTCAAGCCGCGCTTCCAGCCCTTCGCCATTTCTAACAGCGGCAACGCGGGCCTCGAGATCGGCAATCTTGGCCTCGTCGCGTCCGCCGCGATCACGTAGCCGCTGGCCCCAGTCAGATTGCAACTCGTCGACGTGGAAGACGGTGCTGCCCTGTGCGTCTTTCAGCAGCGAGGTGCGGGCGTGCGCGATGACATTAGGCTCCTTCCAGTGGCCAGACCGGAAGTCTCGGCTCTCGCCGACTGTGCCCCCCATGTTGTCCGCTTCATCGCGCAGACGGTTGATCTCGGCGAGATGCGCTGCACGCCTCGGATCACCGAACGGCGGCGTCTGCTGGTGCATGTCCTCAATGCGGGCGCGTAGCGCCTGCCAATCTGCGCCGTTGGTGCTTGGCAAATGCAGCACCGTCTCCCTGTAGGTAAGGTTAGACGGGTCGAGGGAATAGGCTGCCCACTTCACGCCAGGATCGGAAAGCGCGGCAATGCGGTCCTCGATTGCTAGTCGCTGTTCTTCGAGTTCAGCAGCTGTAGCCCCGCGGCCAAAAAGCGACCGCTCCCTGTCGCGTCCCGAGCGGCGCAAAGCCAGTTCACGGTTTCCGAGATCACTTATCCGCTTACTTAGTTCTTGATACTCGCGCTCCCCATCGCCGCGCTTGCTCTCCGTTAAGCGCACCGGGTTCGCTGCGGCGATAACCTGCAACTCGGTGACTTTTGCTGCCTTGCCATCGGCCAGCAGCTCCGCGAGCCCGCGCGCCTGGATCTCTGCCCGCCTAACGCCGCGCTTCTGGAGCGTTTCGGCGGTGACGTTATCGGTGGGCCTCAGAGTCGCAAGCACCTCATCGAGCTTCGAATAGAAGCCGAGCGCATCGGTCCGCCGCCGGCCGCCGGTTACGGCGCTATCGGTGTCACGATATTTCGCGTTCCTCGGAGTTGGCACCACGTCATCGAACGCGCCCGTCACGGCATCGTCGGGAATGAGATCATCGAACACCCCATACGCCGGCGACGCGTCGGGGCGCGCACCGTTCAATGCGTCGAGAATGTCTTGGACCGGGCCGACTTCCTGCGGCAGAAGCTGGCCATGCGCGTACAGCTCGCGCATGTGGGCAACCGCTTCCTGATCCATCCGCTCGCTGAAATCGATGGTATTCCTGTAAATACCCTCGTAGGCCTCGCGTAGTGTCAGATCGGGGCGTGCCTTGCGGGCGGACGGATCGCCCACCATTTTGAGATACGTGGCCAACGGCCCATCGAGAAGACGGAGACTTTCCGCATGTCGAACAAGCCTGTCCCAGACCTCGCCGGTAAGCCTGCCCTGTCGTCTGAGGAAGTGGATCACCTCGTGGTCAATTTCACCGGCGATGCTTTGATCAAGGCCGCCGAAGAGGCCAAAGCGCGAAAGGCCAATGCGCCCGGTAAAGTTGTCGTAGAAGGCGCGCGACGTCGTTAGCACGTTCATCGGCATCTCGACGTCGAAACTACTTCCATCCAACGTCCGGAACCGTGCAACGACGTTTGCACCTTTGTATGAGCCTGGACCCTTCAGCGGCTCGATGCTCTCCAGAACCCCGGCTTCAGCGCCCTGGGGAAGGCGCAAGCGGGCGTTCTCGACACCCTCAAGCATTCGCCTGACCACGGGCGCCGGGACTGTGAAGGTTTCGCCCCGCCGCACGACGCCGTAGGCGTGCTCCCGGCCGCCGACATCAGAGCGAGCCCAGCCCGGAATATCCTCGGCATTCGCCAAGGCGTCGTCGATCACAACGGCGTAGCGCTTCGCGCCGGCGGCATCGCGCGCGCTCGGCGGATTGCGGATCAGCTCGTCGTTGACGCGCTTCAGTGAGCGCAGCATAGCCGGCGAATGGAAGAAGCTGCCGATGCGCTGGTACTTGGAGACAGCGCCTGGCTCCCGCCGGCGCCAGAACTCGAACAGCTTGCGCGTCATCGTCGGCGACGGGCCGAGATCTACGCCAAGGTCTTTGTTCATGGCGTTGTAAAGGGCCGTGCCGACGCCGCGCCGCTGGAGATTGCGGCGCACGCTGACGCTGAGTACGCGCCATTCGCCTGGGCTCACCTCTGTAACGTGAGCCTTTGCCGTCCAGGTCCGCATGCTCTTGAGCACACGCACCGCGACGCCGGGGGAATGCGTCAGCCCCGGGATTTCGGCGGAAGGGGAGAACAGGAAATAGCGGCGCTGCCGCAGCCCATGAACGTTGGGGGTTTCTACGACTCGGCCGGCGTGTCTTCCGACATCGAATCGGCCAATGCTTCCGACTGTTCGGCCTGCTGTGTCGCGTCCTGCGCCAGACCCAACAGCCTCACTCTCTCGGGGTGCCCTTCCGGAAACTTCGTCGCTTGGTTGATCCAACCCTTCGCGAACCTGCGAAGATCCTCCGGACTCTGCATTGCGTGCTCTCCTGAAGCGGGCGAACCAGCCCTCTGGGTTGTCGGACGCGGCAAGCAGCGGTTGGCTGCTGCCGGAGATTTCGCGCAGGCGGCGCACCTTACCGGCAACCATATCCCTGGTCACGCGAGTGTCGAACCGCTCAGATAGTGCGCGCGAGAGCTCAGCAAAAGTGGTGCGCCGCCCTTCGGCCTGGCGGATCATCTCGAGTGCGGCGGGTGGCCAAGAGAACTCAGGGCCACGACGGCCGCCGGCAACTCCGATCGCTCCAACCCTTGAAAGCCCTCCACTTTGACGACGGGCCGTTCCTTCGAGTTCAGCCCGCACCGCCGGGGAATTCCAATCGATGGGACGCATGCCGCCTCGACGTCGAGCGCCAGTCGCCCAGTCGCTTCGATCGCTTTCTGCACGGTCGCCAAAATAGCTGACGGTCTGATCCCCGGCGGTGACGTCCTCGGTCTCCCACGGCGGCGTCTCCCGCCGCTGCTCGTCGGACATGGCCAGGCGAGATTCAACGTTGCGCGCTTCGACCTCGCCGGCCTGACGCACGTAGGCGTCAGCGTCGTTGCCGCGTGTGCTGCCGCGCGCGAACCCTTCACGCTGCTGCACGGCGTGCTGCGTCTCATGCATGATCGGCGGAAGCAGATCGCGCGTCGACGGCGCGCCGGCCGCTATCATCTCGCTGCCGTCGGGCGAGGCCTTGCCGGACACATAGAAGCCCGTCGGCAGGCCTTGCTCCAATGCCCGTGCGTAGGCCTTCGCACCGGACTCCCAGCCAGCTCTGACGCGCGCTAGATCAGGATATGTCAGGTAGAGTTCGTCGTGCCGCAGCATGTCGGGCAGGATCTTGTCGAGCTTCTCGCCGCCCTTCCTCGTCTGGCCGATGAACGCGGCCCGAAGGTCGCTTACTTCGACGCGCCATTGACCGTCTGCACCCTTGAAGGCGCCGATCAGAGCGGGGTCGCGGTCGCGCAGATAGTCTGCCGTCGACCGCCAGATTTCCTCGGGCGTGCTTCCTTCGGCCTCCATGCGCTTGGCAAGATCGATCGCCTCGCGGGCTGCTGGCCGACCCGCGCGCGCCCTGTTGTCCGCCCCCTTTTCGCCAGCCATCGCCAGGTCAGGCAAACGCCGGCCCTCAATCTCGCGCGCAATCTCGGCCACGATGCGGGCCTGCCGGAAGTGCAGGAGTGCCGCTTGCGGGTCGCGGTCCGATCCCGCCGGCCACATCCCGGCAGCTTTCGCGGCTTCAATGTCTCGAGCGTCCTCGACGAGATCGTCGAACGCCCCCTCAGCGGATGCACCAATCGCGAAGTTGGGCTTATTGCCCGTCATCTGGCGGTAAGCCTCGCGCGCGCGCTCTCGCAACTCGCCGATCTCTGCTTCGGTGAAATGCCTTCCGAAGCGCTCTGACACGAGCCGCGCATATCGCGCATCACTGATGCCGCCGCTCTTGCTGCCAACGAGCATCTGCAATTCGGCTGCGGCTTCCTTGTAGGCGCTGTCATTGAAAGCAGGCTGCTCGAGAAGCTCGCCGGCGTCGGGGGCGTTCCGGTCCTCAGCAAGGCCATATTCGCGCCGGCGGGAGCGGACGCCCTCTGTTGTGAACTCGTTGCCGGGGAAGCGTCGGTTGAGTTCCTCGGCAAGCGCCCGATGACCCATGCTCCGGCCTTCCTCGCTTAGGAGGAATTGGACCGGGCCGTCCGACCAGTCAGCCACCGCGCGGGCGTCCGCGCTGGTCAGTCCGTTAATGCGGCGAAGGTTCCGGACGTATTCGCGGTCGCTACCGAGCGCCGCCGCTGCTTCGCCGTGGGTCAAGGCGTTACCTTCGGGTGAGCGGAGGTAAGCAAGCATCGCATCTCGATTGTCGCGAGGCGCGAAGCGGGGTGCCATGGGTCTTGGGGCCTCGCCCATCTCGCTACGCAGCCGACGGACGGTCGGCCGACTAACGACGTGCCCAGCCTCCCCCAATGCTTGTGCGGCGTCGGCATGGTTTAGCTGGGCCAACGATGGATCGCGAAGTAGACGCATAACTCCCGCTCGGTCGAATTGCGGGCGCTGCAACCCCTTGGCACGGCGAATCTTGCGCACCGACTCCGCGGATGTCCGCACACCCTGTGCGGACATCCGCTCGTTCAGTATGCGGGCTGCCTCTACATGCGTGAGCCTTGAGAACTCCGGTGAGCTCAGGGTGTCGTAGATAAATTGCTGGACGGCAACGCGTTTGACCGCGTGCTTGCGGCGCCATTCGTTGAGCGACTGCGGTGCTACGCTGTAGCCAATTGTCGACGAAAGGTGCTTGGCGGCTTCGGCGCCGCTCATCGCAGCAACCTCGGGCGACCTTAACGCCGCCTCGATCTCCTTTGGTAGCTTGCGCGACAGCGCCTGGGACGGGGCTCCGAGGGCGTTGCGATAGTCGTTGATCGTGTTCCGGGACGTGTTGATCCCGTACTCGTTGGCCAGCAGCTTTGAAACCTCAGCCCCAGACAGGTTCACCCAGGGGCCGCGCAGCTTGTCTTCCACTTCGGGAGGCAGAGAAAGCTTTGCCGTTCTGCCGGTCGAGGTTTTTCCGGTCTCGCGACCGATGATCTCCTCGACGCGCCACCAGCCGTTGCCGCGCGCGATCTCCTCCGGCGTCACGTCGAAGCCGAACGTCTCCGACATGCCCTGGGCGATCTGCTGTGGGCTGGCGCCATCGTCGCGCAGTTCATCCTCGTAAGCACGTACGTCTCGCAGGAGCCGCTCGGCATCCACCTCGAGGTTCGATCGCTCAACGCGGTTCTGCCGCTTGCGGGGAGCCTCGCCGCTTCCGCCGAAGACTTCGCGCTGCTGCTTACCCGTCAGTGCGTAATCGGGTGGTGCTTGTTCGCCTGCAACATTCTGCGCGGTTGCTGTTTCAGATGGGGCAGACGCCAACGCATTGCGCGGCAACGTCTCTGGCCCTAGGTCGTCGTCGTAGGCCTCAGTGTTACGGAAATCAGCATTATCGTAAGATGAATTGGGGGTGCTTCTTCCGCCCGGGATTAGGTCGTCAAAGGCACCACGAGCGTCGCTCGAAACGTTGCCGCCCGCGCCCGGAGAAGCGCGGCCAGAGGCCAGCGCGTTGCGCCCCGTCTCTCCGACCCAATCTCGCGGAACGCCGCCAGCGGGCAAATCCGGGGCAGCAGTCGAAACTCCCGTTGCCGAGCCAACTTCACTTTGTCCCGCGCCAGGAGGATGCGCGCCGCGGCGGCCACCGAACAGGCGCGCGAGTTCAACTGCCGTCGCGGTGATGCCGCCGACGCCGGCGCCCATGGCGGCGTTAGGCAGGACGTCTTCGCGAAGATCCTGGTCCGGCTTGTACACCTCGCGCGCGATAAGGTTCTGCAGGAACTGTTGCCCACCTTCCTGCACGCCTTCGACGAAAGCCTGCCCGCCAATCCGCACGACGGCGTTGGCAATCTGGCCACTGAAGGGCGCGGTGATGCGGTTGCTGCGCAGTAGCAGCTCGATCGGTGCAACGTCCGTCATGCCGGGGCCGGTGCCGAGGATCGCCGCCTTAAGCTGATCGTCAGGCGAGGCCTTGTCCTGGATGGCGCGCTCGAGGGCTTCGCCGCCGCCGGCCGCACCGAACACCAGAGCGCCGGCACCGACACCTCCGGCAGCAACCGGCAGTCCGGCGACGACCGAGCCAACGCCCTGGCCGAGATGGGCAGTCGTGGAGTCTTCCCAGCCAGGCGCAGCGGGCGCAGCTTTCTGTCCCGCTTGGGAGAGGAAGTTGCCGGCCTGATAGAGGTCACGATCCTGCACGCCGCCGGGGAGGTCGAATTGGGTAAGGCGACCGGTCAGCCGCTGCTTGATCGCCTGCCGCTCTTGCGGTGCCTTGGTGGCGTAGCCTTCGGGGTCATCGTTCGGATCGACAGCTTCGCCTCGGTCTATGCGCTCGATCGCGTCGAGGCGCCTTTGGACGTAGCGCTGCATGTCGCGCGCGGCAACGCTCTGCGCAGCGGCGCCGAACTTGAGCGCGGTCCCGCCCAGGTCGGCCGCGCCGCGCACGATGGCCTTGCCGAACTCTTTAGGGTAGCGCAGCGCGTTGCCGACAAAACCTTCGTCGGGGAGTGCAGGCGCGCGCAGTGAATTGCGCATGGTGGACTTCGGGTCGTTGGCGTCGCGGAGCCCTAGGCCGAAATCAGTTCGACCGCCGACCGTCCACGAGCCATCGTCCCGCACTCGGAGATCTTCCACCTGAGGGCCGCGCGCCAGTGCATTACCAGGCACCAGATCGTCAAAGGCGCCGCTTCCGCTCCGCGCCCTTCCGGTCAGTGGCTTCGCCGGTCCTCGACCTGCGCCTGCTTCCTCGATGAGGTCATCAAAAGCGCCCATCAGAACCCCGACGTGTCGATGCCATAACCCTGGAGACGCTGCTGCACCTTGGCGGGGTCGGCGCCTCGCTTGATGGCTTCGCGCGCTTCATTGAGAATCTGCTGGTGCTGCTGCTGCCGCATAGGCCCAGAGAAATCGAAGCGATTGGATTGGCCCTGTTGGGGCTGCTGAGGCTGGCGACGTGCAGCCGGGTTCGGCGAATTTGGGCTGACACCGTAGCGATCCCGCCAGGGTTCCACTTCCTCCGGAGCTAAGCCGTCGCGCGCGTTGCGCGCCGCCAGGCCTTCTCGCCGCGTGCGGTCAGCAGGCCTCGTGCGCGCGAGTTCGAGGGCTTCCATGTAGGTAAGGTCCGGGTTCTCCGACATGTAGCGCTCGGCGATGCGCTCATCCGCTGATGAACTGCCGCCAGCAGTCCGGCCGCCCTGCCGGTAGTAATCCGCTTGAGCGTTGGTGCGGTTGATGTCGGCTTCAGTCTTCCGCTGATCGAGTGGATCCACGACGCCGCGCGTCTTGGCCACTAAGACCGGTCCCCAGGTGTCAACGTCATCAGGATTGAAACCGGCGGCTTTCAGATCGCCGTCGAAATCCTTGTCGGCCATTCGCCATGCTTGCATGGCTCGGCCTCGTTGTTCCGGCGGCATGTTCAGAAGCGATTGCGCGGCTGCCCCAAGGGCCTTCGATTTGCGGTCGGCCGTAGCCTGTTGCTGCTTCTCGCGCTGCCAGCCTTGCTCTTCATCCGCGCGTCCCTCCGCGCGCTCGCGCAGTCCGAGGAGCGCGTTCTGGTAATTCGTCTGATGCCAGCCATCGAGAGCCCGTTCGACAGGGCTGAAGTCGATACCCGCGCCGGCGTTGTATGCAGGAAGTTGATAAAATCCGCTGGCCATAGGCGTTCTCCGATTGGGATAAGACGCGCGACGCAACAGACACTCGAAGGCGGTCCTGCCTTCGTCAGATTCGTCAGTTCATGGCGGTGCGGTGCCATGCGACCAGCGCACCGAACGGATGCGATTGCTGCGCAACCCACGACTGCACGTCGGGTCCCGCTGTATTGACAGCAGCTAGTGCCGCCGACACTCGATCGCAGCCGTAGTCGAACTCAGCGAACTGCTGAGAAAGGTTCAGCAGCCTTTCCGTCAGACTCTCGACCTGCTCACGCAAGTCTTCGTTCGCCCCCTGAAGCGCCGCGACCTGCTGTCGAAGCGATCGGACGACTGACTTCGAACTTTTCACCCGCTCCTCGCTCATCGCCTTGCCCTTAGCTGACGGAAAGTTCAGTTATGAAAACCTCAGTGCCATTGCTCTGCGGGCCCGGCCGCGGGCTGGGCCGGGCAGCGTGGCGGCGCCGCTTGCTTGCTACCTTCCGTTTGCTTTTCTCGATCGGTGCCGGTCGGCGTCGATCACGCTGGATGCGAGCCTCGAGCGCAGCCGCGCTGATGCAATCCAGGCACCGATCAGTGAGACCGTCAGTGGTGAACTGCGAGTAGAGGAAGCGGCCAACCGGGCGATCGTGCCTGCAGCAGGTGCAGAGCTTCGTGCTGTTCTCAATTGCGCTCATCGTGGGTGCCTCCGCGGATGTCGCTCAGTGCCTTTTCGAAGGCGGCGTCGAGCGCCTGCTGGGTGACGGCGTGCAGGCGGTCGTCGTGCTCAAAGAACCAGAGGTCAGGCCAGCCGGCGAAGCGTGCGGCGCGATTGTTCGGTGCGAGGTTCATGCTGCCACGCGCTCCTCTGCGTTTTGAATGACGCCGCCGAGCTCGGGCGACTGCCACCAAACGATGCCGAGGTGGGCCTCCGGAATGCGCGGATGACTGAGCTTCGACCGGCCGCCCTTGTCACCGCACTCGATGACGGCCTTGCGCGCTTCGATCGTGCGCAGCTTAGGAACGGTCAGCGACGATAGGGCGATGCCCGACACAAGGCCGGCGCGGTCATGCCGGCCGGCGCAGCGCACAGGGTCGACGGCGAATAGCTCGCGATCGCTCCAGCCGTGCTCCACGGCCTGGGCAAACAGCGTCGGGTGCTCGAGGAAGGCGCGAGTGACAAGGGCCAGCCTGTTGCGATGCGGGTTGAACTTCGCCGGCATGCTGTCGATCGCGGCGAGGATGCTGGCCTTGCGAGTTTGCAGGAGGGTCACGAGTGAAGTCTCCTGTTTTCGCTGTTGAGGTTGGTATGTCCGTTGACGCGGGCCAGTGGCGCCAACGGCGCAGGCAATGCCATGCGCGGGTGCTTGCCAACGAAACGGCCAGAGCCATCGGCGGCGTAGTAGCTGCCGAGATCAAGCTCGTCGTGGATCTCCTGAGGCACGCAATAGCCGGAGCTGTGAGGCGGCGGGCTCGGCAGCTGGGTATTCCAATCGCGGCGCTCGGCAATCAGCCGTTGTAGCGGTCCGCGCCATGCGGCTGGCTTCAGATCTGCCACATCCGCGGGACGCGGCTTAGGTTTCCGTCCGCTGTCAAACCCGCCATCGTGGATCTTGCCGAAGTTGCTCGGACGGACGAACATCGCGAGCGTCAACGTGAACGGCGCATCGCCCTTCTCACCCATGAGGAAGTGCGACCGTTCAATCTGGTCGAGGGCCCACATCCAACCGGCAATGCCGTAGTCTGCCAGCCGCGCACCGATCTTGGCGCGAAGTTCGGGCGTGAGCACGGGCTCCCGCTTGCCGATTTGCCGGGCCTTCGCGCAATAGGCCTCGTAGGCCTGCTGCACGAGCAACGGATCAGTCTTCGGCTTCGCCCCGCTCTTGCGCTTAGATTTTGATTTCGCGCGCACTCCCCCTTCAGGGGGTGGGGGGGTATTACCTTCTTCTCTTTCTGGTGTCTGGTGTCTGGTGTCTGGTAGTGCTGCCTCTCTGGTAGAGGCCGCATTGATATCGCTATCGTTTCCAGAAAGATCGGCTGGGGATTGGTCTGACATCGGCGCGACTTCGGCAGTGACTTCGCCGCGATCACGCTGCCGATCGTTTGAACTTCTGCGCTTCGCCTCGCGCTCCTCGGCTGCCTGAACTTTCGCCTTGTACTTCGCGATCTCCTCAGCCTGACGGCCGGTGAAGATGCCGTTCTCGGTACGCTCAATCTTTCCCAACGCTTCCAGGCGAGCGAGGCCGTGGCTGCATTTCCGAGGATCCCAGCCTGTGAAGGCGGCGAACTTTCTGGGATCCAGGTCTAAAGGTCCTTGGTTCTCCCACTGCTGGCACATAACCATCACCAGCTGGCCGACTTCGGCGTCGGTCATGTCCGCGCAGCGGATCGCGTGCACGAAATCCCGCTCCCAAAACGGGAAGTAGGGAGGGGCGTTGCGGGTCTTCTTACCCATGGCCGACCTCCCGGCGCTTCGGCCAGAGACCAGCGCCAGCGGCGACGGCAGCGGCCACCTCCGCAAGAGGTAGCCACTTGTCAGCGGGTAGACCGTCACGCATCCGGGGGGGAGCGTCTGGCTTAGGGGCGGTTATGGTGTGGGTTTCGCGCATTCGGTCACCTGATTTTTCTGGCGGTGACCGCAGGTACGATGGTACGAATTCCTTGCGGACACCGGCGCTGCCTTTGCGGGGCTAGTTACGGGAACGCACACAGATCCCGCCCTGTCGGTGCTCGCACCGCGGGGCGTTCTTTTTTCTGGTAGGGGCTGGATCATGCGGCGGCCGCAGCCTCGCGCTTGGCGTTGATCCACGACGCGATATCGGAAGCGCTCCAGGCCACACGCCGGCCCGCGACAGGAATTGGCCGCGGAAACCTGCCGGCCGCCATCTCGCGATAGATCGTCGCTCGCTTGAGGGACGTCACCGCGCAAACTCGATCAATCGGCAGCAATGCATCCAGCACCACGGAGACGGCGCTGCTCGTTGAAATCTGCATTGCCCGCGATGACGGGAGCGGCGGTAAAACCTCTGCTATCTGCATGCGTGTCCACCTCGTTGGCGAAGCACGCATGCACAACGACATCGCCTATGAGATGATCGCTAGGCCCACTCGGACTCCGGTAGAAGCGGAGAGATTTGTAAAAGGGTGGGGGGGTTTTTTTAATGCTGCATTATCAATGCACTGACGTCTCTCTATCCTCTCCCCTTTCCACAGGAGCCGCTGCTTGGTCCTGTGTTCTTCGGAGGTCGGCGAGCTGCAGCAATCGGCCAGCCGCGCGGTCGACGAGCGCCCGATAATGCAACCGCAATTGATCGGTCTGATTCATGCGAGCGAGAAGGTCGATACCGCTGACGCTTCGCATGTAGAAATAAAGGGGCCAGTCGTCGTCCTTTGACGGACCGCGTCGACCCTCCGCGGGTTTGATCAAGGCAGCGGCATCGCGCTCAAACCCCATATACCAATTGTACACGCGCTCGACTGGCGGCAGTTTCTGGCGCTCGTTTCCAGAGAATTCGAGCTCGGCCAAATCGCCAAGCGCGTGCCTGTTGCCGACGCGAGCACCGGTTGCGATGATAATCTTGCGTAGGGTTGATAGCTTCGTATCGGTCCCGGCCCATAGGGAATAGCGGCCCGCACCGATGTCGCGAAGATCACGCTTCACCAGCTCACCGGAGCTGCGAATATCCCCGGTCGTAACAGTGGCCCTATGCATCCGCGGCTCGTCGAGCGTCAGGATTACCTCCCGCTCAGCCCGCCCGGGCAGCAAGATATCTAGGTCGAAGGCCGCGGGGTCCGCTCCTACACGGCTCGCCACAGCGCCGAGCCATTCGTTGACGTCGTCGACAGCGTCCTGAGACGCGCGCTTTTGGTTCTTCGTTCCGCCCTCGCTTCGCATGATCGCATAGCGTGTTGCCGCGGTGGCCGCGATGAATGCGCGGGCCGTTGCCCTTGACGATGGTTCTGCGTTCGAATTTCCCGGAGGCGTGAAGGCCTCCGGGAGGATGTTGTCGTCGACATCCGTCAGATCTATCAGCTCGTCCCAGTACGGTTCGATCAAAGGCGCGTCGACTTTGAGATCTTCCGCCAGTTCTGCAGCGGCCATGATCACAATTTTGCGGCGCAAGCGTTCTCGCGCCGGTGCGCTGCCGACAACGCTTGATCGGCAATAGTGCGCCTCCCGCAGCCTGTTGTACCATCGGCTGAACGCGCGGCCGATGCGAGGCCCGGCGATATCCATATGAACAACCTGGCCATCATCCGCGCGGATGATAGTTATGTCAGCATCTGCCGGCGGATGCTGGGGCTTGAGACCAGACGGAGCGTTCTTCGTATCGTGCCTTCTGGCTGCACGACGGGCCTTCCTGGGCTCGGAGCTCTTGGTCATCAGCGCACCTCCGAGAGGTCGCGGTAGCGCATGAGCCGCGCGTCATAGGCGATGTTGACGCGGCCCGGCGCATCGTGGCGATGCTTGGCAACGTTGACCTCTGCGCGGCCGGCAGCGGCAGCCATCTCCTGCTCCCACTTTGAGTGCTCCGCCAGGTCATAGTCTGATGGTTCACGCCGCTTTATGTCGTAGTCGTCCCGGTGAAGCAGCAGGACCATATCGGCATCCTGCTCGAGGCTGCCGCTGTCCTTCAGGTCGTTGATCGTGAGGCGCTTGTCTTCCCTGGATTCGACATTCCGATTGACCTGCAGCAAGCAAAGGATCGGGATCTCGAGCTGCATTGCCAGCTGCTTCAGCCCGCGCGAAATCTCGCTGACCTCGACCGCCTTGTTGGAGTGCAGTCCATCCCCAGCGGCGAGCCCGAGATAGTCGACGATCAGCAGCTTGATCTTGTTCTTGCGGTGCATATGGCGAGCGACGTTGGAGATCTTCGCCGCCGTAGTGCAGCCGCGGTCGACAATCTTGAACCCCCTCGAAACGTCCGGCAGCAGCGCTCCTTGTGCTTCCAGCAGCCTACGCGCCTCCGCCTCTGTCACCCTGCCTCGGCGCTGGTCGCCGACGGGGATGCCCGTCATCTGCGCCAGATAGCGCCACGCCAATTGTTTGCCGGGCATTTCGAGGCTGATGTAGCCAAGCGGTATCTTCTCACGCAGCAGGTGGAATGCGATCGATCCCGCTAGGGCACTCTTGCCCATCCCTGTGCGTCCGGCGAGGTAAATCAAGTCGCCCTCGCCCATGCCGCCCATCTGCTCGTCGAGTGCGCGTATGCCCGTTGGTAGGCCGACGATTGAGCCGCCCGCCTCGTAGGCCCGCATGGTTGCAGCAATCGCCTCGTCGACTGCGGTGCCCATGTCGACAATCCGCTGACCGTTGCTGCCCGCGCTCGCGCCCAGAGCGTCCAGGTCAGATTGGATGTCCTCGAAGATCGGCGCAGGGTCGCTGTGTGCGTCCTCCGCATAGAGCCGGTTGATTTGCGCCTTGAGCGCGTCGATAGCTGCCCGCCGCTGGGCAAGGTAGCGGATCTGTCGGGCGTGGTCTGACGCTTCCACCGAGCTCGCGGCATGTCCCATCAGGCTGCCGAGATACTGCCAGCAGGCAAGGTCGCCCACCGGCCCCCAATTCGTAACCGCCGGACGGAGCGTAATCGCCGTTGCACGCTGCCCGCCCGCGATGGTGTCGGCTATGAGCTGAAACAACGAACCGTGCAGGCTCTCGTCGAAGTCGTCCTTTCCGACGAGAGAACTGACCTCGTGCAGAATTCGGTTGTCGACGAGCAGCGCGCCGAGCAACGCCTGCTCCGCGGGCAAATTGCGCGGCCGTTCCGGATCTGCGGCCGGCGGTAGGACCGCCTGGATACGGGCTGCAAATCGGTCTTGGGCTGTCATGCTATCCCCTACGTAAAGGGGCGCCTCAGTTGCACTCAGCGGCCGGGCTGGCTATCACAGCCTTACCGGCACGCCCTTGGGTGGGTGGGCGCCAGGTGAAGCGGCTCCGGTCAGTTGCCCGCTAAAGCATTTTCTGGCCGACGCTGCGGATGAAGCGGTCCCCTCAAACGAGGCGGACCGCTTTTCGCTTCTAGGCTCGGCGGGGCGCCGACGCATCCGGGTCGAGTTGTTTCTCCCCCGAATTCTTCTTTTCCGCACACCATGATACTGGCGAGCGCTGCGGCTTTGACTCACGCCGAGCCCATTAGGTTTTCATAATGCGGCTTCCCATCAGATGGGCGGAGCAGCATGGTATGGCAGCCGCACTGATCGACCCGCAGCACGGGCGGTTAGAAACGTTCGCAAACGGAGGTTCGATGTCAGGAAAGGCCCACGTCCGCCAGAAGCTAGAGGAGCTTCCTGGCGTCACCCGCACTTGGATCGAGTGGGAAGCCGGCCAGGACGGCTTGACGAAAACGTTGGTGGTTGAGGTCGCCTTCGATACCGACCCAAATTCTTCTGACTGCGACACCGGTACTCTCGATGACATCGCACACACCGCGAAGGCGTCGCAGACGACGATGATTATCAGCCGGCTCAAGATCGTCCCGCATAACCGTTGACCCACGGAATTTATGACTCTTGAACGGCGTTACACGCTTAAACAGGCTGTCGCGAAGTTCTTCCCCGACGGCCCTATAACGGTCGCCTCTCTGCGCACAGAGATCCGAAAGGGGCGGCTCGAATATGAGCGCATCGCTGGCAGGATTTGTGTGACCCAGACGGACGTCGCCAAGATGCTTGAACGTTGTCGCGAGCAGGGGCCGTCCGTGGAAGCGCGGGTGCCGCCTGCTGAAATCAAACGGCCATGAGCCAATGGCCTCTCAGTCGCCCCATTGCGGACAACCTCACCACCGACGATCCCCCATCTCCGGGGGGACGGTATGGACGCGCAAACGCTCTATGTGATCGTGCAACTGGCGAACGGTGATCTCTACACCGCGCATCACATCCCCTGGCCGACGAACAGAAGTTGCACGGAGGCTGCCCAACAGCTTCGCGGCGGCGGCATCGAGAACCGCTATCTGCGCTCGGGGGCGAAGTCGGTGATGTTCAAATGCGGCCCTACGCCGAGGCCTCTGGTAATAGCGGAGTAGGCTATGGACGCAATGACGCTTTATGCGATCGTGACGATGGCCAACGGCACTCCGACCGTTGTGCGCTATCCCGTTCGATCCGAGCGATGCGAGCCCTATGCGAGGCACTTCCGCGCCAAATACCCTACCGCTGTGATCTGGTGCCGCTCGGAGATCGACCCGCCTAAACCTGTCATTGGCGACCACATTCAGCGCGACAAGATCGTCGAGCACCGGCCGGACTTCATCGACATGCTCGGGATGCCTAGCGGCCGCTGATCAGGTTTTGGGGGAAGGTATGGACGCAGCTACCCTGTATACGATCGTCACCCTGCTGGACGGCCGCGAGCACGTCGGGCGCAAGGAGTTCGCCTCTGTCTCGGCATGCGAGCAGATGCGCAGGCAGTTGGATGGCGTCTCAGTGAAGGGAATGCCGACGCGCTACACGTGCGAGCGGCACGTCAAGGTCAGCCCTACACAGCCCGCAACTGCTAGGACCCCATGACGTGCATGCGCGTACCGTGTCGGAAATCGCTTCGAACGATTAGGACGCCCCAACGCGTGCGCGCGTACTGGTCAGCCCCAACCGCTGTGCATCTCGCGGCGCTTGGCGCCCTCGACTTCGTTCCCTGCACGCACCCTTGCCCACCTGGCGCGCACGGCCTCAGCGCAGCGTTTCCGGCCAGCCTCGGTCTTCGGCCCCGTGCTCTTGCCCCCGTGGAGTTTGCAGCGCCCGTTTGCCATCGCCGGCGCTCGGCATGGGCTGCCCGACGATCGGGCGTGCGCTCCGCATGTGCGGCGTCGCCCGACTGCCGAGACCTTCTCAAAGAGGATGCTCCCCGACAGCTTCCTGATCGAGTGCTCGTCAGTAACGTCATGGGAAACGCCCTTCGCCCACTTGAAGCCGTAGAGATCGGACGGCTCGTCGCCGATGAAGCGGAAGCGCATGACGAGAGGCTCCATGGGGTCCTAGTGTGCAGCAGCCTGGCCGGGCTTGCCTGTACCCGCGGCTAGTTCGCGCTCCAGCCGTTCGAGTTCGTCGAGAGATTCCTCGTGCGTCGTGCCGATCTGCCCTGAGTGTTCGACCGCAGCGAGCTTCGGCTTTTCGTACCCAATCGCCGCCTTCGCTGCTTCGACCCGGATTTCGATGGGCTGCCGCGGATTCTTGTAGAGAGACACCAGAAATGCGTGGGCATCGCCCTCGAAGGCGTCCTCGATAACCGATGCGATCTCGCGCGCCATCTGGGCCGTTGCGGCTTCGCGCTCAACAGTGCGCTTGTTTTTCGTGCCCTTCTGTCGGCCGCCGATGCGCGTCCCTTTCGGTACTGGCATGACCTATCCCGAGCTAAATTAGCTCGCCTCCTAGTGTGTTTCGCCGGAGCCGTTGCCGTGATGCGCAAAGCTCATTGGTGGGCTTCGGCTCTGCCCAGTCCGACGGTCGCGCGATACTCAGGTTCAGGATGGGCACGAGCGGCTGGTCCGTCGTCGCCTCCAACTGTGTCGGCAGGATCTTCCCCAACAGCGCGCAGAACGTACGCGGATCGGACTTCGCCAGCTTCTCGAGGTAGGCCTGGCCGCCGGCTGCTTCGAGGGCGCCTAGGATCGCTTCCCGCAGGCTACCCGTCAGCTTGTTAGGTGTGCCCTTGGCACGACCGCCGCGACGCTCCCCAGGCTTCGAGCCCCTAGCCATGGCGTTTGCTATCCTTCGCTACTGTAGCAATCGGGTTGAGCATCACCGCGGCTCCTCGTCGGCCATGGCAAATTCGCACTCGCGGATCATCTCGGTCAGTCCCTCGTCCGTGAGTTCCTCGAGGCTGGATGGCTCGGGCTTCATATCGAACTCACGTGGTATCACCGACGCCACGATCTTGAGGTACTCGTGCGGTCGCGATTTGCGCACCTTGGCAATTACGGCTGCCCCATGCGAGGTGAAGTCGTCAGTGAGCGCCGAGAGGAAGTCCTCGCTGAGCTTGTTGCGCGACCCCTTCTTGCGTCCCCGAGGGTTGCCCGACTGGCCGGGGGCGAACGGGCGCAGACCGCCTGTCCTAGAGGGCGGGTACGCACTCAGTTTCGACACTGTAGATGCAGTGTCAGACCGCGCCTTGCGCTTGTCGTCGATCGTGCTCATTGCAGCCCCTTTGAATTCTCACCGCTTGGATTCTGGAGGCTATCGGTGAAGGGTCGCGCGACGAGCTCGATGCGGCTCACAGTCAGGTTCGCGTCAACATCAGCGTCTATCTTCGCATCGACAGATGCCAGGCGAGGATGCACGTAAGGCGCGGCGTCCTTGGCGAAGGCAGCCGCTGCGACCTTGTCGTTTTTCTCCCAAGCGTCCCGCATCGCGCCGAGCATTACCTCGAGAGGGGTCACGCCTTCGTCGACGACCAGGGCAGCGCGTTCCTGCAGCGCCTTTCGCCGAGGATCGACCGACCCCTGCTTGCGTCCTGCGCCTTGTCTTTTTCCGCCACGTGGCACGGCTTTGATTTCCTCTGATATTTAATCAAACAATCAAACGCCTCACCCGCCCCCTGACGCTACGCTGCTTTGCTCCGCCTACGCTGTACTTCGCCCGCCACCTTCCACAGTCCAGTTGTATGTCAGTTCACGGGCATTGCTTCGGCCTGTGCACGGGTACGAAAGCGGACACCTGGGGCCGGGTCACAAACGAACTCGATTCCGGCAGCCCGTAGGGCGCGTGCAATGTGGTGAAGCGCGTAGCTCGAGGCCGCCGCGGGTCCCGCCGCTGGTCCTCGGCCTTCCCAATAGCCGACGGCGTTCCGGTGGATCTCGGCAGCGTCGGCGAGCTCGTCACGCGACCAGCCTAGAAGCGCACGGCCTGCCCTGATCTGCGCTCCCGTCACCAGCGCCATCACTCGTGCTCCCCGGGCGGCAAATCACTTTGTGCAAACTGCACAGCGTGGCCGTTTAGCGGTCGACGGTAGCGGATGCCGTCCTCGTCCATGAACTCGATGCCGGCGCGCTGCAGGGCGAACTGGATGGCGTCGCGGTTTTCCGCAAGGATCCGGTGACGCCCCTTCTCGAAGTCGCGCACGCACGATTCACTCACCCCAGCCTCCCCGGCGAGTTTCGGCGCTGACCATCCCAGCATTGCCCGGGCTCCGCGGATTTGAATTGCCGTCACCATACGCTACCCACCTACACTGATTTCCCACCCCTCATCGCGCGTGGCTGTGGATGTTTCAACAGGAACCGTTGACGTGTCCCCAAGTGATTGCGTAGGCCTATCGCACGAGCCGCTTTCTCCTCGGCTTCGTCTGTCGGCCCCGCGCGTAGGCTCCCGTCGCTTCCCCCTTGCCGACGCCTGCGCCTTAGGCTTTGCCGCCGCCCTCAATGCGCGGGGCCGACCACTTCCCCAATTGGCGACAGCCGGAGCGCGCGCTAGTGTCGGCCCCGGGTTGTATCGCCCGGGGGATGACCATGAAGAAGTTTGCGATCTACACGGCGGGCTTCTTGCTGCCGGTCGTGGCGACTTTGGCGGGTATGAGCCTGTGGCACTCGGCCGTTCGGTATGAGGTTCGTACCGCCGAGGGGTTCCTCTACATAGTCGACCGTCGCACAGGCGAGGTGACGAGCTGCGGCCACCTAAAATGCAGAACGATCCGACCCGCCGATGGAACAGCTATTGCCGAGACACAGGCCGCTGGAGCGTTCGACGATTTGATCCCTCGAACTCCAGGTAACTGACGTTATCGCGACACTCGCCGACCCTTTGGGCTGTGCGGCGCGGGGCAAACCGTTCAGGTGGCGTTCAACCCCCTATGGTATTCTGCTCCCTATCGAGTGGCGTTCCGGTTTCGCGTACCCCCAAAGCAAAACGGACGGCGCGAGTATCGCCGTCCGTCATTGCGCTACGCGCCGCCGGCCGCTGGCCCGCTACTCCTCCACCATCTCAACATAGAAATCCTGATGGGGTTCGAGTGCGTAGTGGCGAGGCACTTCGCGGCCACCGTAGTAGGCTTCGAAGCACAGCAGGGCGTCGGTTATGTCTAAGACATATGCCTGCTCGGCCGCGCGGTCCTTTTTCCCTGCACCCTTTCGGCAGAGTCGATATTGCCTGTACTCCCCGTCCTCTTCCTTCCGCCTGGTCTCAATCACCAGGGCATCCGGGACGCCACACGTTTGCAGAAACTCGTGGTCCCCAATATCCAGGATGATGAAGGTATTTCCGGTGTCGGACAGCGCCCAGAGGGCAACCTCTATGACCGACCAGGACGGGTCGGCTATGTCAGGCAGTGTGTCACCCTTAAGCGTGAACTTTCGCGTGTCCTGGGTCATGGGTAGAGCTTCCGCTTTCGCGGCCTAGCTTTTTCGTGCAGCCGTTCTGGCACCCCCACCGGGTCGAGAATAGGAGCAGGCTCCGACAGCCTTTTCATCTCCGACATGGGCACCAGCGTGCGCCCGCGGATTCGGACGAACCTGATCTCGTTGTCCTTCTCCATCCGATAGAGAGTCTGCCGACACAGCCCGAGCATGGTGCAGGCTTCGTTGAGGGGCACGAGTAGAGGTTGGGTGTCACTCACCGGACAGAAACCTACTCTCTCGCCGGCATCGTCAGCACATCCGCCAGCCCGACCGACACTTTGCCGGCCAGGTCCTGGCGGGCGTCGTCGTAGCGCATTGTCGTCTGCGGATTGGCATGACGCGCATGCATCTGAGCCGCGCGAACGTCACCGTTGGTATTGTCGAGCGCGGCGGTAATGCTGGCGTGGCGTAAGCCGTGAGGCCTCGCCTTGATGCCGGCGACGTCGCCCAGGTCCCGGATCACGTAGTAGACGCCGTGACCGGTGATCCGCCGCCCGCGATGATAGCGCGAGACGTTCACGAACAATGCCGGTTCATCGGGTCCGGCCACGTGCAGACGCTCTTCCAGCCAAGCCTCGATAGCAGCGAGCGTCGGAACGGGAAGGGTCCGCGCTTCCTTCTGCGAGCGACCCTTGCCGAGCACCCACAACACCCTTCCCGCCCTGTCGACGTCTACGACGTCAAGGTTTGCGACCTCGCCCCGGCGCAGGCCGAGATCGAACATGCAGCGGACGATCGCAATATCCCGGGCCGACTTGTCGCTGCCCTTGGTCAAGGCGCTCCCGAGCAGCGCGCGTGTTCCAGACAGGCCTGGACCGCGCGTGTCGCGGTACGTCTGCGCCTTCAGACCCTGAACCTCTGGCACCCATGCTGTGGCGCCGATCGTGCGTGCGAAGCGCAGCGCGGAGCGCACGGCCGACAGGCGCCGGTTGATCGTCGACGGAGCGAGGCCGTCGTCCTTCATCGCGGCTCGCCACGACAGGAGCTTGCTGTTGCCTTCGCCGGCCGGCAGATCGACCAGGACGGCGAGCGCTGCTCCGCCGGTCCTCACCCCGCACCAATCGGCAAAAGCCTGCAGATCCTTGCGGTAGGCGCTCAGGGTGTTGGGGGAACGGCCGGCGAGAAACTCCCGGTGCAGCCGCTCGCCCGTATCATCGACAATGGGGGAAGCCAGTGCGGCGCTGAGGACCGGAGATGACTCGAGGACGAGCGCAGCCGGAATGTCGTCAAATGTTATCATGGCCGCTTCCCCTTGGTGAACTTCTTGCACCAGCCGAGGAACGCCGCATCGGGGTTGTTGGGGAAGTCTTTGCCGGACATCCACTCGCGATAGCGAGCCGCGAGGAATTGCCGATCCCAGCCCGGGGCCACCGCGCGCACCTTGTCGAGCGCGTCCTCACTGACGAGTGGCGGGCGCGGCAGCGCGACTTTGGCAGGCGAAGGGTTGGCGATTTTGGCGGGCTTAGGTAGCGAGACAACGACCGAGCGGCGCGCTACCGGAGGGGGGCTGTCATAGAGGCGCAGGCCTCCGCGCACTTGGCTGATTTTGGCTTCTCGGTAGACCGCATGCACATCTGCGAGGGCTCCGAGGAAGCGCTTTTTGAAGCCCTTGATGTCCGCGTATTCCTGCCCGAACTGCTCATGCAGGTTGGCCCAAGACAGCATCACGCCGCCGGGCTGACGAACCCGGCAAAGCCGGTGGGCCAGCCAGGAGTAGATATCCAGCGCCAACGACGAGCTTTTGAGGGTACCGACGGCGGTAGGGCTCAGAGGTACGGCGTGCTCGAGCAGCGTATCGAAAAACCTCTCGCCCAACTCCAACGTCCCAGGCCAAGCCACGGCCTGCCCTTCCTCGTTCGCCAGCCATGCGTTGAACGTCTCGATCGGCGGCGCCTTGATCGTCAGCGGACCGTGCTCGGACGGCACGCCCAGCACCATGTGCGTCGACGCCAGGGCTAGCATCTGCTTTCGGAAGGCGGACATCTCCTTGCCGCCGCAGTCTATGCCCAGCGTCCGCAGGAAGCCGCGCACGGAGTGCCCGACCTCGATATGGCGGCTACGAGTTCTGACCGCTTCCGAGCAGGCATGGATCAGGACGAGTCGCGGCTTGGTGCCAAAGGGCAGCGGCTGCGGAACCATCTTTATGCCGTTGAAGAACGCGCCCGCCTGAAGCGTGATGAAGCAACGTCCCGAGCGACGCGTAAAGGTCTGCTCGTTGACCTGCGACCTAGGCAGCGAGACTTGGCAAAGCACCGAGTGGAGGAATCGCGTGCGGCCGTCCTCGTCCGTCTCGATGATCGACGGGACAGGCTCGGCCTTGGGCAATCGTGTGATTGGCTTGTTCGCCATCGAGACTCGCTCCCTCTACTCGAACCATCAAACAAAAAAAACCACTTCGCTATCGGTCGCTAATGGGAGTCCTATAGGTTGGGTGACAAAAACCCCGCACCCTAGGGTGACAATCGGACCGCACATTGGGGGACAAAAACCCCGCAGCCCGCGCGTTGAAAGCGCTGGCTTTTTCAGGTCAGGCACCTTCGTCGATCGGCTCGCGGCGGATGTAGCGGTCAGCACTTTTGTCCTCCGCCCGCTCCCCAGCTTTCTGGCTTCGGTCGGGCGCTTGGCTCAGCAGGATGTCCCACATTGCGGTGCCGTCGTCGGTCGGCTCCCGAGATTTCACGATGACGATCCTCGCCATGCCGATTCGGCCTGAGAGGTAGACGTTCCCGCTCTTCGACGTTTTCTCGTAGAGGCGACCAAGCCTCACTTGAGGCGGGTAGCCGTCGGCCTGTTTGCCTGCTGCCATTTTCTCTTTCCCTTCACGCGCTACATGCTCCACCGGCGCCTGATCGATTGCCCTGGGGCGCCGGTTACATCCCCATGGCAACTCTGTGAGGGCCAAGGCTCGGAACGGCGGCTGGAGCCGTGTGCTCCGCCCGCCAGGCGATGCCTTCAATCGCCGCGTCTGCACCCTTACCGTCGACTGAGAGGCCGACGCGCCGGAAGAGCGTGTTGAGTGCCGCAGCAATGTCCTGGTCGGGGAGCGGATCTCGATCCATCTCGCGGCACCAGCTGTGGTAGCCCTTGCGCAGGTCGCGCAGATACACGCGGCCCGATGGGTCCGGTGCGATCGTCTTGCGGGCGAACAGATCAGCTTCCGCGTCAGCGTCCCGACGTTCCGGCTTCGGAAGTTGCCGGGCTGCCTTTTGCCCTTTCACGATGCGCGGGAGAGGTTCCGGGGCAGGCGCAGGGTCGACGACCTCGACGAGCGCCACAGGCGTGGCAGCCACGGGCTCCGGTTGCCGCCGGCGTGCGGCTACCCCGTGCGCGGCAAAAGCTATCAGCGCAGCGCCTAGGCCGTTGGCGGCGATGCTGGCGAGGGCGGCTACCGTTAGGTCGATCTTCCAAGCGGCGATGCCCGTACGATCGGCGAGCGGGCTGGCTGACACTGGGTCAGGCAAGTCTTCGAGTGCCTGTCGTGCGGCGGCGAGCTCGGCCGCTGCTTCCTTCTCGTTACCTGCGATTTCGGCTCGCGCCTCGACGATCTCTTTGCTGGCGTTCTCGACTTGTTGCTGCAGCAGTTGGCGGCAGTTCTCGCGGCAGCCCTTCTCGGCCGCTTTAGTGACGGCCGCGGCGTCGGCGGAGGTTTTTGCAGCGAGTGCAGCCGTCAGGCGGGGCGTGTCCGCTTTGGCCTTCTCGACCGCAGCAGTAGCAGCGTCTATCCGGCGCTGCGCCTTGGCCCGCTTGTGATCGGCCTCGCGCAATGGCGCGGCCTGCTTTTCGCGATGAGCAATCGTCCGCTCTGCGGTCTGCAGCAACGCGTAGACCTCGCCGGCGCCGAGGGCGATGATCAGGAACCCGCCGAGCATGAAACGGCGGTCGCCAAGCGCGACGCCGACGCAGATAGACCCGATGGCCAACCCGCAGCCGAGGGCAACCATCATCGGTGACGACGCCCAATCGTAGCCGCCTGATGCCATGATCGATGCGTGAATGACGCAGCCGATGATGCCGGCACCGACCAGCCCCGCCAGGATCTTCACGAGCAACTTCATAAGTTCCCCCGTCGTAATTCGTACTAGCCGGCGATTTTGTGCTTTTCGGCGAACAGCTCCAGCGCGTCCTCAAGGATGTCGGCGTAAGACCAGCCCTTGCGGCCAAGCTTTTTTTGCACCTCGGCTAGGCGCGATTTGAACTCCGGAGCGCAGCGGAAATTGATTTGGTCTGTACGGACTGCAGAGCGGTCACGTTGGCGCTCGGTCAACTGGGTGCGCCGCTCCTTCTTCGCCCGCTGTTCGCGTATCTCGCGACGGGCACCAGGAGGTTCGAGAAACATAGAAGCGAAGCTGTCGACGTCATCGGTCTTCATGCAGCAGCCCTCGCCTTGGCGGCCTTACGCATGGCCGCTTTGATCTCCTGCCACAGCCCGTCGATATCGTCGGCCGCGCCCTTCTTGTCCTTCTCTGGACCGGTGCGGCCCGTTGTGAAGGCATCAATGAACGATACCCGGTGAGGAATAAGCGTCTTGGCCACGGGCACCTTCCAGGTTGCCAGCAGCGCGCGAGTTTCGTCGACGAGTTTAGTATCGTGCTGGCCCTTGTCGTTGATCACGACGAGAAACGGCACGTTGTGTTCTTGGCAGAGATCGATGCATTCGCGCGAGGCGGATATGTCGAGCGTGCTCGCCTTCATCGGAATGACGACAAACGTTGCGACCTTCACCGCGTCTTCGGTAACGCCGAGCGCGTTGGTCGGTCCGTCAACCACTAGCAGGTCATACGGCTGCGACGCCTGCAGCGCCTTCACGGCGTGGCTTGCGCGGTCTTCTCCGCTCAGTAGCGCCGGGTTGTTATCGCCGCGGTTCTGCGAGCGGCGCTGATGCCAGATGCCTAGGCTTCCCTGCGGATCAAGGTCGACGATGGCGACCTTGTTCTCGGCAGCAGCGCGCACGGCTAGGCACGTCGTGAGCGTTGTCTTGCCGGCGCCTCCCTTGGTGTTCAGTACGGCTAGCAATTGCATAGCTTGATTCCCGTCCAGAGCCTATGCGTAGGCAATGCCTATGCGCCTAGCTTTAGCCTAGGCCTATGCATGATGCGCTTGCCTATGCGATGCGTCAATGCATAGGCAGTCCGTCATTTGCCTAGGCATTCATTGCGCTAGACTAGGCATCGCTGCAAATACGCTGGAAACACGCGACGGTTGAGCAAGTGCCTATGCAGATGCCGATGCCTAGAAATAAATTTTGCCTAGGCACGTCGGATGCATAGGCTAGCCGTGTTTTTGATGGACCTCTGCTGCAGCGACGACCGAGAGTCGCCTAGGCAAATGCGATGCCTAGGCGACCGTCTGCCTATGCAGATGCCATCAGCCCATCGGCGTGCGGTATCTCTTCCGCCTCGTGCGAATCCAGTATCTTCGCTATGGTCGATCGCGACGCGGCGATTTCCTGCGACAGGTGGTAGGCAACGTTCTGCATCATCCGCCACCCGCCCGGCTCTGGGTCGCGGTCCTCGAGGTAAGTGCCGGCGAGCGTCGCAATCGAGACGAGCCAATTCAGTTTTTCCAACTCAGCGTCGATCGCGTCCCTTCCGTCGAGCCCGATCTGCACCTTAGGTCGCGCAGCCTTCGACGTCGTAGGCGAGTGCCTGTCGTAGTCGAGGATCGACGCCAGCAGGTGGCGCCTGGTGATCTCCGCATGCGATAGGCCTGTGCCTGACACTCCGATGCCGCCGGAATCGGCCTCGTAGTGCCAAGCTAGAAGGGCTCGCTCGACAATGTCGGACCAGCCTCCAACCGGCTGGCGCCAAACGTCGGCGGCTATGGCGCTGAACTCGTCGAGCAGCGCATCCATAGCTGCGGTCGCGGCGTCGACCTGTTCTTTGGTCGTCGCGGCCCTGTCCACGTTACCGTGCGCTTTTATCCGCTCGAAGAGATCACGTATGCGGTCAATGCGCGGGCTGCTGGCCGGACGGCCGATGTGGTTCTTCTCAGCCATTTAACCCTCCGAGATACAACTTGGCGGCTGCTTGAATGAGGACAAATTGAGCGCGGTCCCCCGATGCCACCGCACCCGGAAGAGTGTCCGGGTCGCAGCCGAGTTCAAACGGGTCGTAGTCTCGACCTCGCCGCGTGCTGCGTTCGTCTTTGTCCGACCAGAACAACGCAATCATGCCGATCTCGGCGACGGCGCGAACGTCAGTGGGCCCGTTGAGCGCGCGCTCAAAGATACGCGCCTCAATCTCGTATAGGGCTGCACAGTACCTGCTGAAGGGCGAGGCGGCATCGTCGGCTTCGGCGTTTAGATCAGACCAAGCTTCGTCGATCCTGAGCACGTCCGGCTCCGTCTTCGCCAGGGCGTACCATTCCTGGAAATCGGCCGAGAAACCATCGGCGACGGCCGATGCCCCGGCGACGGACATTCCGGCGACGACGACGGCGCCGCCGAGGACAGTCCTGCGATTTAGGTTACCCATGCGCGCCTCCGTTGGCTGCGAGGGCTAGCAAGCCAAGGCGGGCGAGGGCGGTGCGCGCCATTGCATGGCGGTTGTTGAGGTTCTCCTCGGCTATGACGACGAAATCGACCAGCTTGATAGCTGCGTCGCGCGGGATCTCATCGAGAAGCCTCGTGATTGCATCCGGTTCCATAGTGAGGAGCACGGCTGCAAGGTTCTCTCCAGTCACCTCGGCGCTTCCGTCACGTCTTGCATGACGGAGGGCCGCGAGTAGTTCGCTGCGTTTGATGTTCACGGCTTTGAAGAGGCGGCGCTTACCCATGAGCTACGCCTCCAGCCGCCACGCTGATGGCGGCATTGACGAGGCCCATGACAGCGATCGTCACAGGACAGCCTTCGTGAACCTCTATACCCCCGTATGTCACCCCAGACGCGCTGACCTGACCGGGCCGATACCAGTAGCGGACGCTCGCCGCGTATTCCTCGAGGGCGGCAAGTCCCGTTGCGGGCCGCGCTTCGATCTCGTCCATCAAGGCGTACACCTCGCGCGCGATCGCGTTGATCTCGTCCTCTGGCGCGTCGGCCGCGTACAGGCCGTCTATCCTCAGGAGAAGGTCATTCAACCGGCGTGCTCGTGGGCTTCTCGTTGCCGGGGCAGTGATTGGCGCCGACGGCTGCCCCATCGCCGGCAGGGTGGCGGCACCGATGGTGGCAGCGGTTGCGGTAAGACCGTTCGTCAGAACGGCGCGGCGGTCGACGTCACGCATGTTCGCCTCCTGCAGCTGCGCTAAGGCGCGCCAGCCACTGCAATTCGGCGAGGCTCTGAAACGCCGGGTCTTGAGACTCAAAGCCCCAGACGCGCGGGTCTGTTGTTTTGCCTAGGGTGCATGCGTGCGCGAACATCCGCAGGTGCCATCCGGTCGGGATGTTCCCGGTCATCGCCCACCGGTGAACCCCAGCCGGCATGACGTCATACGCCTGGGACGTCGCTTCGATTCCTCCGAACGCTTCGAACAGTCCGAAGGCTGTCGAGATGTCGAAGTGCATAGAGGATGGTACAAAAAGAGCCCGACGATCGCTCGCCGAGCCGGGAGACGTGATAGACGCACTACTAGCCTGACTCATGGTGGGTCACTCCACTCTGGGTTTGGTCAGGGCCGAGGCAGTGTCGCAAGCACTGTTCTCGGCCCGCTTGCGCCGTGCTATGTACGCCTAATGTCACGCACGGCGCGGTAACCTTAACGAGCGGGTTAATCTTATGTCAAAGGAAAAGCGACGCACGACCGGTGTACAACGTGCGTCCGCCCCCGAGATAGCCGACGAGGTAAAGGAAAGCAGATTCTCTATTCGCATGCGGCCATCGGTCATGAAGGCTGGTAAGCATGCCGCCAAACTGCAAAACCGGTCGCTCGCCTCTTTGATGGAGACGCTTCTTATCCTCCACCTGCGCGAGCACGATCTACTGCCAGAAGACGTCCAAATTGATTTGCGCCAGCTTGAGCTCCGGGCGGCGGAGCGCTCGGTGGCAAAGGCAATCAGGGGCGCGCGCCGCTAGCTCACGGCAATGGTTTTTATCGGTAGCCGTTCGCCGGCTGTCGGGGCGCACCTCAGGCCGTAAACTGGCGATTCCAATCCGGCGCGGTCACTGAACCGTTGGGCACAGGGTGCCAGCGTGACGGCCATAGATGCCGCAACCGGCTGATTCCAATATGCTATCCAACGCTCAACTCATCGGTTCATTAACCGCTCGGTTCGCAACACTATTGCACTTATTGCGTTTAGTGCAGATATTGGCATGGTCAGAGTTTGATTGGTGTGGAGACAACTTATGCCGCGGCCGTCTGTCGACGAACCGGTCCTGCCGACCCCGGATCTCGTTGCGCATGCGCAAGAACTGCTCCAGCACCTGCATGGGGGGCAGGGTGCACGCTTTGTGCTGCGTGATCTTCAAGCCGATTATCAGATGATCCTGAGCGAACAGCTTTACGACCTCCTGCGGCAAGTGCTGATTGACCTCTCTCAGAACCGAGCTGTGCAAGTCTTGCCGCATGCGATGGAACTCACGACGGTTCAGGCGGCCGAGTTTCTACAGGTTTCCCGACCGCACCTCATCAAGTTGATCGAGGATGGCAAGATTCCGTGCCGTAAGGTCGGCACGCATCGCAGGATCCGGCTCAACGACTTGATCAACTATCGCCACGGCGTGGACGCCGAGAGCAGGATGGCTCGCGAAGAAATGACCCGCGAGGCAGAGAAGCTTGGCTGGGGCTACTGATCTGTGGCCCTCTATACGGCCCTCTTCGACGCTTGCGTGCTGTACTCCATGCCGGTGGCCGATATCGTGATGGAACTCGCGGCCACCGGGCTGTACCGGGCGCGCTGGTCCGAGCAAATACACGACGAATGGATCCGCAACGTCGCCAAAGATCGATCCGACATCCCTGAAGAGGCGCTACGGCGCCGACGGGCAGCCATGGACAAGGCAATCCCGCAGGCGCTAGTCGCAGGCTTCGAAGGCCTGATCGACTGCCTTGACCTTCCAGATCCCGATGACCGCCATGTGCTGGCGGCCGCTATCGTGGGACGTGCCGACGTGATTGTCACTTTCAACTTGAAGGACTTTCCACCGGAGAAGCTCGCGCCCTACGACGTTGAGGTTCAACATCCCGATGAATTCTTGAATCATCAGCGAACACTCGACGAGCCTCGGTTCTTAAAGTGCATCAAGGAAATCCGGGGCCGGCTCTCTAAGCCGAAGTATGAGGCTCCCGCTTACATTGACCACCTAAGAAAATGCAGACTGGAGATCATCGCAGGCGAACTCGCGAAGGTGCAAGGTCTGATCTGACCGCGAGAAGCAAAGTGCCGCGTACCCAATTCATAGAGCCATCCGCCCCCGTTCTGCGTCGCGAGCCGCCCAGCGGCCGCGAGTGGCTGCACGAGGTCAAGCACGACGGTTGGCGCGCCCAGCTCCACCTGCACGACGGCACGCCCCGCATTTACTCGAAGAACGGCGTCGACCTCACCTGCCGATTCCGCTCGATCGCCGACGCCGTTGCGCGCCTGCCGGCGAAGTCGTTGATCCTCGACGCCGAGCTGGTTGCCTGCGATACCGAGGGCAAGCCGAGTTTCGGCGAGCTGATGTCGGGCGCCAAGCATGGCTGCTGCGCCTACGTCTTCGACCTGATGCAGGACGACGCCGAAATGCACACGGCCGCGCCCCTCGATTACCGCCGCGCCCGGCTGCGCAAACTGTTGAAGCGTGCCAAGCTCGACGCGCTGCGCTTCTCAGATGACTTCGACGACCCGGTGGACACTGCTCGAGGCGTGCGCCCGGCAAGGGCTCGAGGGCATCGTGTCGAAGTTGCGCGAGGACCGCTATCGGTCCGGCACCAATCGCGGCTGGGTCAAGGTCAAGACAGCGGAATGGAAGGCCGACAACCGGGAGCGCTGGCGCATGTTCGAGAAATCGAGATGACGGATGAGCCCGAACGCTTCTGCCGGTATCGCTCGCAGACCAATCAGAATCTTTGGCTGCTGTGCTACATCGACCGCTTCGATGAGGACGTACCGAAGGATGTCATCCGCCGGGGCCCATGGCGCGGGGGCACGGGGCACGTTATCGAGCTGCGGCCCGCGGTTCGCGCCGCGCTGGCGCGCGAACGCTACGTGGTTCACGAGTCACCAGAGCCGATCTGGGATTGTCTGCTGCCGCACGAGCCGCGTGAAGGGTGACGGCAGACGGGGTCAAGAGTCGCAATCTTATACATACTAGGTACGGGCCCGCGTGCCCGCTTTCATTGAAGGATACTCCTCGTATGCATAAGCCCTCGAAGCAAGCTGCCGTTCTGGCCGTTTGCGCCCTGATCACGGTAAGCGTAGCCACTGAGAGCCTGTTCCACCCAAACGGTGACGAGACGCCAGAGCAGGCTGATACCCTGCGTGTCGGCACCTCGGCAGCCAACACGGGCGGCATCTACGTCGTTGCGCACGCGGTTACAGGCGACGACTACGATGTAGCCATTCCCCGCCCGTCGCAGCCAACTGCAAATTCAGGGGGCTGAGCGGCTTTTTCAGCCGGGCCCATGCCCTCACAACGCGTTGGCGTGGCTTTAAACAGCGATCGCTAGAGCAGTTGCTCCTTCTCGCCAATGGAGTGACGATGAGCAGAGACTACCCGGCAAAGTCATTGAAGCGCGGAAAGCTCGACACTGCAGCAAAACAGGCGGCGTCAGCGGAGTCGAGCCGCATATTTCAACGCCGTCGCGCCGGCCCGCGGTCTGGCCACCCTTGGACAACTCGCGAGGACGACATCGTTCGCGAAGTATATCCAGACTACAAAGAACTAAAGCGGCTCCTGAAACAGCGATCGACTGAAGCCATCGTGAGGCGCGCAAATGATCTAGGCGTCGCGCGGAAACTTCCTCCCTGGACGTGTGCCGAAGTCCGCATCCTGCGCGCAGCAAATAGGCGCGTTAGAACCACAGCCGAACTCTGCGCTCTGCTGCCGCATAGGTCTAAGCGAGCTGTGGTGCAGAAATTCCGCCGGTTAAACTTCTATCTGCGCAAGAGCCTCAAGACGACCGGCAACCCCCTGATCGATCGAGTCCGCGATAGAGCGCTTGACCGCAACTATTCGCTTCAGGAGCTCGATGAACTCTGCGGCCGGCGGGAATTCTGGTCTCACCCGGACCGCCGCCTAGCGTGGTGGCGCGTTGCGAAGGTTCTTCCCCATCTCGAAATGAGTCTCGTGCTTGAGATTGAGGACAGCGATCAGGTGAGACGAATCCGGCTTTGCTAGCCCAACTTCGCAATGGGGAGGCCGGCCCCGGTGGCCGCCACTTCCAAGCGCTTCGTTAGTACCTAGCGCGGGCGTCAACAGGCGACGCCCGCGCTTTCGGTTCGTGCCGGCTGACGGAAACCCGCATTACCGAGACCTAGAACGACAGTGCGTTAGGCTTGCCCGGGAGCATGGGCTGAGGTGCCCCCTGTGGCCTTGCCAGCGCGTTGCCCATGCCGGCGGCCGCTTGAGCGCCGGTCTGGTTTAGCGGGACCATCGCCACATCCGGCTGCCCGTCGCCGTCGATATCGACAAGCTCGGCAATCTCGAATAGCGCCTGAACAAATTCTGGCGGCAGCCCCTCGAGCATAGCGCCAGGGATGCGATGCGTGCCGCCCGTCATCTGAGGTCCCATGAGGGCGTTGCGGCTTGCCCCGGCGCCGGGGCGCGAGGTGTTTGGCGACGTTGCAGTGGGAGCCGGTGGTGGCGCGGCTGAGGACATGTTGGGCGGGACACCGTAAGTCTGTGGCATGTGGTTTCCTTTTCAGTGCTTTGCAGGGTGAGCAGCGAGGAACGCGGCGAGGATGCCTTGACGCGGCGCATCCGGGGGAGGTGCAGGCATCTC
>CAZBPM010000037.1:0-21997 GCA_964493785.1 uncultured Hyphomicrobium sp.
CCGAGAGCGACAGGCTGAAACATGCCCTGCGCTTTTCGCTCGCAGGTGTGCAGCTAAAGCTGCCGGCCATTGAAGTGGCACCCGGTGGACTTGCCATCCCCCAGCACGGCATCGGCGGATCCTGGATTGTCAAGCTCGCCTCTGCTCGCTTCGAGATGCTCCCCGAGAACGAGTTCTCGATGATGACCCTTGCCGCAAAGATCGGCATGGACGTCCCCGACATCACATTGCTTGCACTCGACGATATTGTTGGCCTGCCCGATGGCTTTGGCGGTCTCGGGGGCTCCGCCTTTGCGGTACGCCGCTTTGACCGCAGTGATGCGGGCCTTATTCATTCCGAGGACTTCGCCCAAGTCTTCGATATGTGGCCCGAGGACAAGTACAAGCGCATCAGCTACCGCAACATCGCCAATGTTCTGGCGGCCGAGACGCCCCAGGACGATATCGCGGAGTTCGTCCGCCGCATCGTCTTCAATGCGTTGATCGGCAACGCCGACATGCACGCGAAGAACTGGTCGTTGATCTATCCGGAGCGCCGCGGTGCACGGCTGTCGCCGGCCTACGACTTCATCTCGACCATTCCTTACCTGAACGACACGAAGTCCGCGCTCACCGTCGGGCGAACGAAAAAAATGTACGAGTTCTCACTGGCAGAACTCGATTACCTCGCGAGCAAGCCACGCCTGCCCGAAAAGCTGGTGCGCAACATGGCGAAGGAAACCGTTGCGCGCTTCCACGAGATCTGGGCCACTGAGAGTAAGAACCTGCTGCTCAGCAAAGACATGCTGAGCGTGATCGAGGCGCATATGGCGAAAGTTCCGATCTCGGCGCTGAGCAGAGCAGGGAGCTAGGGGCTGATCGAAACCAGAAAACTGCTTCGCAGGGCGACGGCAATTGGCTATCGATGGCGCATTGGAGTGATAGCTGGGGTGGGCACCGCGATGACCAAGTGCACGATTTGGATCGCATATAACTCTGAAGACGAATGCTTCGCGAGCCACGAGGGCGCTCAAGAGGCGATCGAAGGGCTGCTCGAGACTTTCAGTCACGGCGAAGGCGCGCGGGTCATCGAGATGAAGTTGACGTTGCCCAGCGTGAAGCCCCTTGCCGTTCAGGCCGATATCCCCGACCGGGGAGCGGTGACCATCACAATCGAATAGGGACTGCGACCACGCACGCTCGTGAGGAGCGGCCGATCACCTATCATTGTCATCCGGCACCGCCTCGGCCCCATACGTCTCGGTAAGATCGACAGCGCGTTCCAGCAAAAGGTCGAGAAGTTGCTTCAGCTCCGGAGTTGCAGTCCCCTCCTGGAGGCAGGATGCAAACAGCGCGTTGGCCTCGTCCGGAAGGCGAGCCAGGATGTCGCGAATATGGGCCAGAGCGCGAACTCCGTCGTAGCCGGATTTCTTTGCCTCCGCTTCCCAATGCCGAGGCAAAATACTGTCGAACCCGTAGTGGCCGTCAACAGACATCGCGAGGCGGGCGTCCTTCCTATTCTTGGAGTACGGCAGCCAGCTGGCGATATCGTAGAGCGGTGCCAGGCGGAATCGGCCACGAGCGGAAAGTAACAGTCCGTAGTTCTTGGCGTGAGCGTCCGAGCCGCCAATGACATAGTTGTAAGCGCAGGCCCGCATGAAGCGATCCCCGTCCTCGCTGGGTCGACCCGAAGCCGAGAGCAGCTCCATGATGACCTTCATCCCTGGGCCGCCCTCCCGTTGGTATTTGTTGCGCGGGTCGACCTTGAGGGCCTGGCAACAATCCTCCTGATGGATGCGGTAGACCTCTCCACCGGATTTATCCAAGGGGAGGACGTTGCGACCGCTCAAGCGTCGGCGGTCATAGCGCTCCACAACCACGACCGAGATGCCGCCGAAGTCTTCTGTCCAGCACGTTGGCGCTGGCAACCCGAGCCGAGGAGCAAGGCGGACGCAGAACATTTCATTTTCGATCTGCCCTGCGAGGCCGATGATGGAAGGTTTCAGGACATGGGTGGTCGGCGTGCGGCCGCCCGGCTCGTACCATTTGCCGTTCACCAGATAGAGCGCCTTCTTGCGCTGCGCGCCTGATAGACTGAATTGTCCCCCACCCATCGTGAACTGGGTCGCACCGGGGTCTTTGATCAGCCCTGCAAGCCCACTAGCGAGGGCCTCGCACGATAACTGGGTCTTTCCTCGCTTCTTGAGTTCCTCGACGCGATCTGGCGGTCCTATCTGAATGGAACCCTGGAGATCTTCGCCAACATGAGCGAGAAGCCCGAACGGGTTGCGCGGGCTGACCCCGAAGCCCTTACCCCATCGGTTCAACGTCGCGTCGCTGTCGGGGAGGAGGCCCCAGAGGAACGGACGCACGGCCTTATCACCGTGGTCCGCAACGTCGAGCGGCGTCGAGAGCGACATAGGCACCGCGGAATCTTGATTCCGGTAGTCGTCGTCATACGAAAAATGGAAGTGACCGCGCTGGTCCTGCGTCAGTGTACCGATTGGCGCGCTGTCCATGAGAACGCGAAGCTCTTTGGTCATCGTCGACGCCTTGGAGCGGGATGAGTTGCGAAAAACTGCATCGCATCAAGCCTCCACAGCCGCGCTCGCAACGGTTAGCGATGATATCACCGGCAGCTCGCGCACCGCGCGCAGCCCAGGACGCTCCAGCCAGCGGATGTCGGCGGCTGACACGGCGAGTGCTAAATTCGGCCAGCGCGTGAACAGCGCCTCGAGCGCGCACTTGGCCTCGATGCGCGCCAGCTGGTGGCCGAGGCAGAAGTGGATACCGGTGCCGAAGGCGAGATGGCGGTTTGGTCTTCGCGTCAGGTCGATGCGCTCGGGATACTCGTTGGCCGACGGATCCATATTGGCGGCGGCCAGCATGGCCATTACCTTCTCCCCCTTCTTCAGCTGCACGCCGCCCAATTCGACGTCGTGGCGCACGAAGCGCGGCTTGGAGAACTGAACCGGCGAGACGAAGCGCAGCATTTCCTCGACGGCGAGGTTGGCACGGCTCCAGTCTTCCTGCAGCCAGTCGCGCAGGCGCGGCTCGCGCATGAACTCAAAGGCGGCGCCGCTGATGAGATGCGTCGTCGTCTCGGTGCCAGCGCCGAGCAGCAGGAACACCATCGCCACCATTTCCTCGGGCGTGATGCATCCGCCTTCCTGTTCGACACGGACGAGCTCGGCAATCAGCCCTTCGCCTCCGGTCTCCCGGGCATGGTGCAGTTGCTGTTCCAAGTATCGCTTCATCGACGACATCGCCGGCACGACCTTGAAGAACCCCACGACGCCGGTGAGGCGCGTGAGGCCCCTCGTCCAGGCGATGAACTTCGGCCGGTCAGCCGGCGGCAAGCCGAGCAGCTCGCAAATGACGGTCAGCGGCACCTGGCGGGCATAGCGGTCGACGAGCTCGGCGGGGTTGCCGGCATCGAAGAGGCGGTCTGCCAGCTCGTCGGCGATGGCCCTGATGCGCGGCTCCATATCGAGAATGGCGCGGCGCCGGAACGCTTCGTCGACGATCTCGCGCAGCCGCGTGTGGTCGGGCTCGTCCATCGTCAGCATGTTGTTGGCGATGGCGCGGATGACGCCCGGCATCCACCAGCCGAGGCCCGCGATCCTGCCGTCCTTGCGCAGCGTGAAAGTCTGGCTGTCCTTCAGCACCCGGCCGGCGAGTTCCTGGGTCGTCGTGATCCAGACCTTGCCGATGATCGGAAAGCGGATCTGGACCAGCGGTCCGAGGCTGCGGATGCGCGCCGTGGCGGCGGCCGGATCGCGGAAGTACTCCTGGCTGGTGATGTCGATCTTCATCGCGAACCTCGGAGGCGAGAATGCGCACAGCACGTGGGGATCGAGGACATCTAACGGGGCCAATAATGCGGTTGCGCAACAGGTTGAACCAAGCGCGGGCACGACGCCTTTCTAACGCTTTCTGGTTCGCAGCGCGGCGCACAATAGCCCGCAACCGAGCTTCGCCCCCGCGTACGCTCTCGGACCCCGGCTTCTCGCTCACTTGCCTCTGAAGAACTCGCTAACACGCCCTTGCCCGTCGCCGCGGCATGCGCCATCCCTCAACCGAGTGAGCCTCGAAGCGCAACCGCGAGCCAAAGCCCCCCGATGCTCCCCCATCAATCCGTGTGCTGAACATCACCGCTCCACAAAAAACTGCACCACTCCTTCGTCAACTGATGCACGCTCTCCTCGTGAAAGGTGGCCGATCCGCGCCTTCTCCGATACGTCCCGCTTCAATAACACCTACCGCGTCGTACACCGACAATATCCGCGCCGTGATGGGTCTCACCATCCTTCACTGCTACGGCTACCCGCTCAACCTTCGAGGCTGAGCTCGTCGGCGCCGAGAGGGGCGAGGAGCGCGAGCGACGCGGCCGGCTCGACATCTTCCATCCGGCTTGGCTGCCATTTCGGACTGCGGTCTTTATCTATCAGGGCAGCTCGTACGCCTTCCAGAAAGTCTGACTCTTCTTGGGCTCGGAATGTGAACCGGTATTCGAGCTTGAGGCAGTCCTGGAGAGAGGCGAGCGATCTTGCCTGACGGACGGCGTACATGGCGCTCCAAACGGCAAGAGGTGAATTGCGCCGGATAGATTCCGCGGCGCGCCGCGAAAAGTCGGTTCCGGTCGCCTCGAGCCGGCGTACACACGTCACTGGGTCGGGAGCGGAGAATGCAGCATCGATTTCGGAGCGGTTGTGCCTGAGCTCTGAGACGCCGGGTGCTGCGATGAAATCGGCGATCTTGCCGGGATTGCCAGTGACGCACAGCACCGCGGCGAGCTGGCCGAGCGCGCTACTTGGAACGAGATGGTCGGCAAAGCCAGCGTATATCGCATCGTTTGCGTTCATGCGCGAGGAGGTTAGCGCGAGGTACTCACCACAGAATCCCGGGGCGCGTGATAATAGGAAGGTGCCGCCAACGTCGGGTATAAGGCCGATGTTTGTCTCCGGCATGGCAACCACCGAGCGCTCGGTTACCACCCGATGCGTGCCGTGGCCGGCTATGCCGACGCCTCCTCCCATGGTGATTCCGTCCATGATCGCCACGTAGGGCTTGCTGAAGGTGCCGATCAGAGCGTTCATCCTGTACTCGTCTTTCCAAAACTTGCGGCCATAGCCCAAGTCTCCAGCACCAGCCCTCCGATATATCTCGGCGACGTCCCCACCAGCGCAGAACGCCTTCTCCCCGGCCCCCTCGACGACGACGAGATGCACCTTGTCGTTAGATTGCCACTCATCTAGCGCGCGCTCAATTTCGCGAACCATTGAGTCCGTCAGCGCATTGAGCGCGCCCGGACGCGTGAGCGTTATGAGCCCGGCGCGGCCCTCGAGGCGAATATGGATCTGCTCGCTCATTATCCCCTCTGCAGATGTGCACGTGCCGTGCTCGGAAGAGTGCGGGTTGCGCCTGCCTAGTCGCTCGGCAGCTCAGCTAACCAGGAGGGCGCCTGCCACGAGCATCAGCACAACGAAAAAGCCCAAGCGGAACAGCGACGGATCCAAGCGGCGGCGCAGCGCCTGACCTGCCGCCATGCCGACTAGCGCCGGCGGAGTGCAGATGATCGAGAGACCGAGGCTGGCGTTCATTACGTCCTGCGAGGCAACTGCGGCCGCCAGGGACAATGTTGATACGGTGAAAGACAGGCTCACCGCTTGCAGGAATTCATCCTGGCTGAGATCGAGACCTTCGAGGTATGGCACGACGGGAAACATGAAAAGTCCAGTGGCACCGGTAACAAGCCCCGTAATCAGGCCCACCGCGGGGGACAATACGGCTTCCGCCCGTCTCGCGACCGCTATCCGCAACCTTGCCAAGCCAAGGGCAGCATATATCAGGAGTAAAACGCCCAGTGCCGCCTTAGCGTGCGGGACGGGCTCGGCCATCAGCCATTGGCTGGCGACATAGGTTGACGGTGCCATTGGAAGAAGCAACGGCCACAGCCGGCCGGCGAGCGCCACGGGCTGGCGACCAGCGGCGGCGAGCTGCCAGAGATTGCTGACAAAGGCCGGGATGACGAGCAGCGCGGCAGCCTGTGACACGGGCATGATCAGGCCGAGGAGCCCCATGCTCAAAGTGGGCAGCCCCATCCCGCTGAAGCCTTTGACTACGCCGGCGAGGAGAAAGATCGCAGCCGCGACTGCCGTAAGCGTGGAATCGAGCATCTAGCTGCTCACCAGCCGCCGCGGCTGGCGCGGCGGAGGCCGATTCGAGACGAGCTGCTCATGCGTCTGTCGATGGCTTGCTGGTAATGCCGTACTTCTTTACCTTCTCGTAAAGCGTGCTGCGGGCGATGCCGAGTTGGCGGGCAACCTTGCGCATGTTGCCGCCGCTGGCCGAGATAGCTTCGGCGATTGAGCGCTTCTCGATCTCCTGCAAATTCCCGACGCGCTCGCTCGATCTCTTCGTCAGGATCGACAGATGCTCCTCGGGAATGTCCGCCGGCGTCAGGACATCGGTATCGCTCAAGTGCCAGATAGCCTCAATGAAGCCCTTCAGCTCCCGCACATTGCCGGGCCAATCATAAGCCAGCAGGAGGTCGCGGAGCTCTGCGCTGATCTGCCTATCGCGCTGCGGGTATCGGCACTTAAGCCGCTCGATGAAGTACTCTGCCAAAAGCATGATGTCGTCGCGCCTCTCGCGCAGAGTCGGGACCACGAGCGTTGCCGCCGAAAGGCGGAAATAGAGATCACGGCGGAAGTCGCCGGACGCACACTTGAGATCGCAGTTGGTCGCGGACACGATACGCACCGAGACGTTGCGCGGCCGATTCTCGCCTATTCGGGTTACGAGGCTGTCCTGAAGGATGCGCAGCAGCTGCGGTTGAACATCGAGCGGCAGCTCTCCTATTTCATCAAGAAACAGCGTGCCGCCATCGGCTTCCTCGAACTTGCCGCGCCTACCGCCGCGCCGCGCTCCCGTGAACGCTCCTTCCGCGTAGCCGAACAGCTCGCTGGCGGCCAGCTCCTTGGATATCGCAGCACAATTGACGGCGATGAAGGGACCCTGGCGCACGGGAGAGCAGGCGTGAATGAAATGGGCAAATTCCTCCTTGCCGACACCCGTCTCGCCGAGCAGCAGAACCGCAAAATCGCCGCTCCCTAGCTTGCGCGCCTTGGCGAGGGCCTTGTGCAGCGGCTCGCTGTTGCCAACGATATGATGGGCGGGAGCCACTTCAGGAATGCGCCTCTGCTCGACCGAGCTTCGCTGGACGGCGGTCGACATCGACTGCGGAATGACGAGGAGGCTTCCGCGGCCCCCGGGGGCGAGCACCAGATAGCCCCTTAACTCATCGAGCAGGGCCTGAGGAAACGTGTCTCGCCTGCCGGATGGACCGCGCTCGAACGCCAATCCACGCTCCCGCAGCCACGCCTCGCCGCCTGAGTTAGCATGCACTATGCGCCTCGCGGAATCGAGGAGCACGACGCGGTCGCTCTGCCAGTCCTGTGAGCGTGCCAGATAGAACTCAAAGAGGCGCGAACGATCTGCGGCCTCGTCGCGCGCGAGAATGGTGCTGACTTGCGCCGCCCCGGAGACGGCGAGCGAAAGAGCGTGGAAATCGAGATCGGATTGATAGCCCGTCACATTGAAGACGCCGACGAGGTTCTTCCCCGAAGCATCGAGTATGGGCGCCGCCGCGCAGCTCCAGCGCTTGAAGTTCTCGCAGAAATGCTCATCGCCGTGCACCTGGATGGGTCTGCGCGTAGCGAGCGCCGTGCCGACTGCATTGGTGCCGCTGGCCTGCTCGCCCCAGTCGGCTCCGGGGACGATGTTGCACTCAGCGGCAAGGCGGCGGATGTAGTCTCCACCGAACCCTTCGAGAATGACGCCGTAGGGATCCGTGACGGTTATGAGGAAGCGAGCGCAAGCAAAAGCCGGCTGCAGTGCGAGACCCGCCTCTCGTGCAGCAGCGCAGAGCCCGGTGTTGGCGCTCTGCAGCTCGACCAGAACGTTCTCGTCGGCGACGATTGGTGCCGCGGGCCGGTCCTGAATAACCTCGATCTCACGACACCGCTTCCAGGAAGCGGAAATCGCGCGATCCACCTTTGGGCAGTCGCATTTACCCGTTTCCATGAATTCGCTCCACGCGGTCTGAACGCGGCGCAAATAAGCTGTATCGGTTTTGTTGATGACGGCTCGCATACCAAATCTCTCGCCTAAAGAAGCGCAGTTAGAGCGGACAGTGATTTCGCCGCTTTGCGCCTGCGCAACGGGGCTTTTTTGATGGCAGCCAGCGAATACATGGGGTTTACTCCCGGTTTTTGATTATTGGCTAAGCCGACCTTCACACATCGTCCGAAGTAAGGCGCCTGCGCTCAGGCAGGGTACGGGACAACCAGAGATCGAATCGAGAAGCGCTCACAGCGCCGCCGGCTCGTATCGCTAACTCGCTCCCGGCACCTGTTGGGCGGAGTCGCTGCACAGGGGTTCCCAAATCCGCCGCATGATATTGAGTGCGCATTTGAGGATCGGGTCATTGAGCCGCGCACGCAGGAAGACAAAGCTCATCACACACTCGGCGCTCACCTCGTCGGCAATCGTCAACCCATGCGCTTCGGCCTCGCGCAAGGCGAGGTGCTCTCGCACGAGGCTTAGTCCGGTTCCGGACTTTATAATTTCGATCATCGAGGACTCCTGGTCCACTTTCGCCACCCATGTCGGCTCTGCACCCGTCATGGAATTGGGGCCGTAGATGCGCGACAGCAGCCGGTGATGGACCGAGTCAGCAGGCGTTGACAGCCAGGGAAGGTGCACCAGATCCTTCCAGCCGCGGCCCGTGATTCTGTCCTGCCATCCCGCCGGCCCAACGACGCGGTAGGTGAAGGTCGTCAAATCGTGCGAGAAGAAGGTGGATTGAAACTCGCATTCGGCCTCGGTCGATCCATCGAATGCGCCGGGCGGAGGCCGCAGGTAAAATCCGGCGTCGAGGTCCTGCGCGGCGATGAGCGACAGAATTTCTCCGCTGATGCCGTGCCGCAAACTCACCTCAAGACCACTGCGGCCGTTGAGCAGCTCGCCGAGAAATGGCCCGAGCCGAGTGAACTGCGGGTCGAGGATGGTGCCGATGGTAATTAGCCCCTTGGTCTCGTTTCGCAACACCGTGGTCGCGGTAATAAAGTCGCGTTGACAGGCAATGACGCGCTCCGCCATGGGCAACAAGGCCTCGCCATAGCGGGTCATTTCCAGACCTCGCGGCGTGCGCCGAAATAGCGAGAGCTGCGTGTGCTCCTGCAGCTTCTTGATCTGCAGCGACACCGCCGGCTGCGTCAGGCACAGGCGCTCGGCAGCGCGGGTCAGGTTCCCCTCCCGGGCGACAATTGCGAACACGCGTAAGGTCTGAAGGTCCATCCTTAGCCAACTCCGGGCCATGCGACTAGTGGCACCACTGTCCACCCTATTAGAGCGCGCGAGTGCCGACCGCATCGACAAATAAGGTGTGCAAAAACAAGGCGCGTCAAGCGTCTAAAGCTCTGGTCCGGAATCCGGACACTTCCAAAAGACAATCCGGAATCCGGACATGAACCCGCAGTCGAGGCAATTGGCCGTTGCTCCGCCACTCATTGGGCAATGCGCTTATTCGCGCGCCATTCCCGAAGCGCAAAGCATTCAAAACATCAATTGGCATGTCGCTTGCTGAGTATCGATGCGCAGCCGCAAACCGCGGCAAACAATAAGCGCTCGATGAAAACGAAATAATCCGGGGAGAACAATGAAGGTGGGAACGAAAGCAGGGCAGGGGACCGACCTCGATATTCTGATCGTCGGCGCTGGCTTCGCTGGCATGCAGACGCTCTACGACGCACGCCGGCGGGGATTGAGGGCGCGCATTTACGAGGCGGCGTCCGGGGTCGGCGGCACATGGTATTGGAATCGCTATCCTGGCGCGCGCGTCGACGTGCTCAGCTTTGAATACTCCTACTCGTTTTCGGAAGAGCTCCAACAGAGCTGGAGCTGGTCGGAGCGATACGCTGCGCAGCCGGAGCTGCTGCGCTACCTCAACTACGTCGCCGAGCGCTTCGACCTCAAGAAGGACATCCGCTTCAATGCTCGGGTTGAAAATGCGACTTTCAAGGAAGACGAGGGCCACTGGAGTGTCACGGCAGCGCCCGGCGAGCGAGTGACGGCCCGCTTCCTGGTCATGGCGACCGGGGGCCTTTCTGCGCCCAACCTGCCAAACATCCCCGGCATCGGCAAATTCAAGGGCAGATGGTATCTCACGGGCACCTGGCCGCACGAGCATGTCAGCTTCGAGGGAGAGCGCGTCGGCGTCATTGGCACGGGATCGACTGGCATGCAGGTGATCCCCAGCGTCGCGCGGCACGCCAAGCAACTCACCGTCTTCCAGCGCACAGCGAACTACGGTGTGCCGCTCGGCAACGGGCCGATCGACAATGCCTTCGAACAGAACGTGAAGCGCAACTACGCGAGGATCCGGGCCATGGAGCTGGACGCTCCGATGGGTCTCGTGCTGGCCGGCAATATCATCACGGATGGGAGGGCAAACGACGTTTCGGCGCTGTCGGTTTCGGCGGAGGAGCGCAATTCGCGCTATGAGATGCTCTGGCAAAGCGGCAACTTCAGCTACTACTGGTGGTCGTATAACGATCTCATGACCAACAAAGCCGCCAACGACACCTTGGCCGAGTTCATCCGCAACAAAATTCGCGCCAAGGTAAAAGATCCGAAGGTCGCCGAGCTGCTTTGTCCGACGACGCCCGTGCTTGTGAAGAGGCTGTGCTGCGAGACCGGTTACTACGAGACATTCAACCGGCCCAACGTCGAACTCATCGACGTCAAGAAGAACCCGATCGAGGAGTTCACCGAGGACGGGCTGCTGGTTGGCGGAAAGGAATATCCGCTCGACAGCGTTGTCTTCGCCACGGGCTTCGACGCCGGTACGGGTGCCATGACCCGCACCGATCTGCGCGGCCGCGGCGGGCGCGTGCTCAAGGATGAGTGGGCCAAGCACGGGCCGCAGATCGACCTCGGCATACTGGCGCACGGGTTCCCCAATCTGTTCATGATCAATGGTCCAACCAGTCCGGGCGTCGCATTCTTCATCCCGGTCGTCGGCATGAACATCCAGATCTCCTGGATCCTAGACTGCATCGATTATCTCCGCGCCAACAATATTCCCGCCATTGAGCCTTCGGCGGCCGACAGCAACGATTGGCGCACGCATGTGGATGACATTGCCAACGGCACGCTCTTCCCGACGGTAGATTCCTGGTACATGGGCGCCAACATACCCGGCAAGCGCCGCCAGATCGTCTCCTACCTTGGAGGGCCGGACACGTATAAGCAGCGCCTCAGCGAGGCGGCGGCAAACGGTTATGCGCGTTTTCTGCGCAAGCCGACGCTCGCCTTCGCCGCACCTGCTGTCTGAGGAGGCGCACCTCATGGCAAGCAAAGAATCCGAAAAGATGATCGCCTTCTATCAGGAGTGGACGCGACTCCTGCAACGCGGCCTTCCACTGCCGACCGTCCGAAAGGCGCTCAACACATGGGGGGACCTCACTGCAGAGCCCCACGATGTGGCCTTCACCGACATGGTCGTCGCTGGCGTCGAGTGCATCCTGTCGGCGCCTAGCAACGCGGCGGCATCGGAGGCTATCCTCGTGTGCCTTCACGGCGGCGGCTTCATGACAGGCTCCGCCGAGAGCCATCGCAAGCTCTACGGCCACATCGCGAAAGCGACGGGCTGCAAGGCTCTCGTACTCGATTACACTCTCGCGCCTCAGAACAAGCACCCGGGCATCATTACGGAGATAGTTAACGTCTATGCGGAGCTGTTGCAGAGGGGCTATTCCGCTGATCGCATGGCTACGATGGGCGATTCCGCCGGCGGAGGCATGAGCATCACCAGCGTACTCTATGCCATGCAGCTCGGTTATCCGGCCCCCGCTGCCTGCGTGCCGATCTCGCCCTGGTTCGACATGGAGTGCAAAGGCGCCAGCATCGTCACCAACGCGGCCAAGGACGCGCTGGTGCAAAAAGATCTCTTGCTGTTCATGGCCGACAACCACCTGGGGACTAAGAGCCCGCGGGGACCGCTCGCCAATGCCCTCTATGCCGACCTGCGCGGCCTACCGCCGATACTCATACAAGTCGGCGGCCACGAGACGCTCCTGGACGACAGCATAAGGTTCTATGCGCTGGCGTTGAACGCAGGGCTGAAGGCCGAACTCGAGATCTTTCCGGAGATGCAGCACGTGTTTCACATGTTGGCGGGCAATGCACCGGAGGCCGACGACGCGATCGCCAAGATCGCCAAATGGCTGCGTCCCAAGCTTGGCATCGGAGGGCAGAAATCTGCCGCGGCCTAGCTGCTTTTTGCCTCTGCGAGCGGCGCACGATGCCGCTCGCCACAACGCCAGTCCGAGTTCAAAAGAAGAGAGCGCAGAGATTGATGACCCGCCTGATCAGTGAACAGCAAGCAAACGCCGAGGTGGCCGCCGTCTACAACGACATCAAAGCCGTCCGCCAGATCGATTGGGTCAGCAATTTCTGGAAGGCGCTTGCCGTCAGTCCTCCCGACCTTTCGCGAGTCTGGACCAGCGTCAAAGCTGTAATGGCGCCTGGAGCGCTCGATCCGCTGACGAAGGAGCTTATCTATCTTGCCGTGAGCGTTAACAACGGCTGCGATTACTGCATCGCCGCCCACAGTGCGGCGGCCAGGGCTAAGGGAATGACAGAGGCACAGTTCGCAGAATTGCTTTCGGTCGTCGGTCTGGCGAGCCAGAATAATCGCCTGGCAGTCGGATATCGAATTCCGATCGACGAAAGATTTTTTCCGTAAATATTCCGCCGATAGGCCGACCAAATGCCCCGACTTTCGTTCGGCGGCGTGCCGATTCGATGCTCGATGGCGGCGCAAATCTCCTGCTATGAGCGCGGCTTATGGGCACTAAAGAAAGTCTCTTTGGACGCGGCAATTTGTTTTTCCTAGATCGTGTAATGCAGTGGCCCGGGATCCGCCTCGTAAGCTTTGGCCACTCTGGACGAGAAAAAACGGATGAAACGCTGGGAGTGAGACATATGCGAAGAACACGGAATTGGCGGCTTGCGGCCGGTAGCCTCTGGGGAGCCGCACTGCTGGTGGCACCTCCAGCCGGCGCACAGAACGCCGACGTGCAATGGCCCTTGTACAATAACGACTACCGCAGCCAGAGGTACTCGAAGCTCGATCAGATCTCCAAGGAGAACGTCAAGAACCTGAAGGAGGTCTGCCGTCTTAAGGTCCAGGAGGGCGGTTCGTTCCAGACCGGTCCCATCGTTGTCGACGGCACGATGTACATCACCACGGCCCGCGACACGATCGCCGTCGAGCCGGCAACGTGCAAGGAAGTGTGGCGGTACACGTACAAGTCCTCCGACCGCGACGTATTCGCGAACAATCGCGGTGCCGCTTACGTGAACGGCAAGGTCGTCCGCGGCACGGCCGACGGCCGGCTCTTCGCGCTCGACGCCAAGGACGGCACTCTCGTCTGGAAGAACGACGTGGGCGATCCCTTGCAGGGCGAGTTCCTGGCCGGCGCTCCGATCGCGTGGAACGGCATCGTTTACGCTGCCGTCGCGGGCAGCGACTGGGGTGCCCGCGGACGCGTTCTCGCCTTCGACGCGGCAACCGGCCGCGAGCTCTGGCGCTTCAACCTCATCCCCATGGGCGATGAGGCGGGCGCCGATACCTGGGAGAACAAGATTTCCGCCCTGACGGGTGGCGGCGGCAGCTGGTCTACGTTCACGCTCGACATGTCCTCGGGCGAGTTGTTCGTCCCGGTTGGCAATCCGGCCCCCGACTATGATCCGAAATATCGCCCTGGCCGAAACCTCTACACAGACTCCGTTGTCGTTCTCGACGCGCGCACCGGCGCCCTGAAGTGGTACTACCAGCTGATCGAGGGCGACGCGGTCGACCTTGACCTTGGAGCTGCACCGCTGCTGCTGCGCACGCCGGACGTCCAGGACATCATGGTCATCGGTGGCAAGGACGGCTACGTACGTGGCGTGGACCGCATGACCAAGAAGGAAATCTACAAGACTGCCGTCACCACCGTCGACAAGGTACACGCCACGCCGACCAAGGAGGGCGTCAAGGTTTGCCCGGGCTCGCTGGGTGGTGTGGAGTGGAACGGCCCGGCATACGATCCAAAGCGCCAAGCGCTGTTCGTCGGCGCAGTCGACTGGTGCTCCACGGTGACGTTGAAGCCGCAAAAGTTCATCGGCGGCGAGACCTTCTTCGGCGGCGCCTTCAAGCAGCCCCCGATTGAGGAAGCGCGCGGTTGGATCACGAGCCTTGACTCGATCACCGGCAAGATCCGCTGGCAGTACGGCGCTATCCGCCCGGTCGTCAGTGGCGTGACGCCCACCGCAGGTGGTCTCGTGTTCGCCGGCGACACGGCGGGCAACTTCCTTGCCCTCGATAGCGACTTCGGCACCGAGCTCCTCAAGATCCCGACCGGAGGCATGATCGCCGGCGGCGTGATCACCTACACCATTGGCGGCAAGCAGTACGTCGCAGCGACGTCGGGCAACGTTTCGAGGTTCACTTTCGGCGAACTCGGAGACCCGACGCTCATCGTGTTTTCGCTTCCCTAGAGGTCAGCAATGAGGGTGCAGAAAACCCCGAACAGGTTGCGTCGCGGGTGCTTTCAAGTAGCCACCTTGGCAATGGCCTTGTCGTTGTCGAGCCCAATTCACGGCGAAGTGGCCTTCAAGCGGTTTTGCTCGGTCTGCCACGCCGTCGAGAAGGAGGTTAACATGATGGGGCCAAGTCTCGCAGGCGTGGTCGGCCGAAAGGCCGGTACCGCGCCCCACTTCCAGTACACCGACGAGAACATCAATTCCGGCATCACGTGGACTCCCGAGGCACTCGACCGGTACCTCACGGATCCGCAGAAGGTCATCCCCGGCACCTCGATGACCTTTCCCGGAATTAAGGACGCTGAGGTAAGAAAGCAAATCATCGACTATCTCAGCCAGCACAGCAAATAGAGATCTTACCGTTCTCGGCAGGGTGCCGCGGCCGCCAGCCGCGGCACCTTTTTGCACCTAAGGCACACTCGCCGCTCGTTTCAATAAGTGGCGCTCATGAGGGCCTAATAAGTACTGCTTGGACAACTCTTTTTCAGCAAAACAGAATTCTCCCCGCAAGCACCTGCTCGGCACACAACAAACGCACATTGCCCGAGGCGGTGACACTTACTTGGGGGAGATGGCAAATGCAAAAAATGCAAATTACACACGCGCACCCGAAGCGTTCGGCAAAGACGCTGAAAACCTCGTTCATTGCCGCGCTGGCGGCAATCGGGCTGATGTCGACGCCGGCCAGTTCCGATAGCATTCCTTTCTCAATCATCGGACCTCATGAATACGATTTTCCCGTCAACTTCGACCCCTTCCACGTGTTCGTCGCGTACGGCGAGTACAATCACCGCGACAAACAATTCGACGGGTCCGGAAATCTCGTGGATGCGCCCGGGCAGAACCTTTACTCGAGCATCACGAAGTACGTCTATTTCACGACCCTGCCGGGCGCGCCGCATATCGGCTCCGCGTGGGAGATCATCGTACCCGAGGTCGCCTTGTGGGGTGGCCGCAGCCGCAGTGTGAGCGGCATCGCCGATCCGTTGTTCGGAGCCCTTTTCTGGATCAAGCCGAACAAGCACTCGACCCTTGGGGGCGGCGGCTTCGTTCAGGTACCGATGGGCAACAGCGAAGTGTCGAGCTATATGGTCCAATACTGGCCTGAGGTGTTCTTCGACTACCAGTTGTCCTCGCTCAGCTTCACGTCGGATTTCGGCGCCGTCGTCAGGTCCACCCAGGACGCACCGGGGCAACCGCGCATCCAGCCGGGAACGACCTACTTTGCCAACCTGCGCCTGGGGTGGGTCAACAGCTCGATCATCGAACCGTTCATCGCTTTCGACTGGCAGACGACCGACTCCTCCTACGAGATCGAGAGCGGACTGGCGTCGGCGCCTGGCTCGGACGAGATCCAGCTGGGTGCAGGACTGATGTTCAAGTTCGACAAGAACTTCTCCCTCAGCATGAACTATGCGCGATCCGTCTCCGGCAAAAACACCTTCATGACCGACGAAGGACGCTTCAGGCTGATTCGTGTCTTCTGATCTCTCACAGCTTCCTCCGCACTTCAGCGCGGATCGTCGTTCAACCGGCGATCCGCGCCTTTGTTTTCTGCCTCGCGCCGCCGGCGGCATAAACGGTGCAAATGGCCGGCAAACTAATTCTGCTTGGACCTGGCATTCGCGTGCGGTTTACGGTGCACTCACGCGGAGCGAAGCAACAAGCTCCGGGTGAAGCAACAACGATTGCGTCGCCAGTTCCTCGTCAATGGCGTCGAGCCGGCAATCACAACAACAGTGGGCACCGTGCTGCCGCTCCGCTCGATGCAAGGGGGCGGCTTCGCCACGTTACGCTCGCCCAAAGCAGGAATGTTCGCCCGTGCTGCCCATCGCCAACGTTTCGCTGCCTCGCATCCTCGCCATCGGTGGCGGGGCACTTGCTCAGCTTCCCGACGCCCTGCGCAAGCTCGGCGTGGCAAAGCCGGCGGTGATCTCAGATCCATTCATGGAGAGTAGCGGCACCCTTGGCAAGCTCGATACATCGCTCCGCGGGGAAGGAATTACAGCCCGGTATTTCACGCGAGTTGTGCCCGATCCTACGTCGCTCAATGTCGATGAGGCGGTAGCGTTCATCGCCGCGGGCGGCCACGACTGCGTAATCGGCTTCGGGGGAGGCAGCCCCATCGACGTCGCCAAGGCCGCGGCCGTGCTCGCCTCGCGCGGCGGAAGCATACGCTCTCTGAAGGCGCCTCACCAGGAGGATACGCCCGCGCTGCCGATCATAGCCGTCCCGACCACGGCCGGGACAGGATCGGAGGCGACGCGCTTCACGATCATCACGGACGTGGAGACCCACGAGAAGATGCTCTGCGTCGGCCTGGCCTATCTGCCGACGATCGCCATCGTCGACTTCGAGCTGACGCTCTCGAAGCCCTTCGCTCTCACAGCGCATACGGGAGTAGATGCGCTTACCCATGCCATCGAGGCCTACGTATCTCGACGCGCGAGCCCGTTCACCAACGGCATCGCTATTCAGGCAATGCAGCTCATCTGGCGCAACCTGCGCACCGCCTGCAAGGAGCCCGGCAACAGGGGGGCGCGCGAAGGTATGATGCTCGGGTCGCTTCTTGCCGGCATGGCCTTCTCCAACTCCTCCGTGGCGCTCGTACACGGCATGAGTCGGCCCATAGGCGCGCACTTCCATGTCGCGCATGGCCTCTCCAACGCGATGCTGCTTCCCGCCGTGACGGCTTGGTCGGCACCGGGCGCCCTGGAACGCTACGCAGCCTGCGCGCGGGCGCTCGGCCTCGGCAGCGAGGGTGAGGATGACACAGTGCTGGTCGGCCGGCTCGTGGACGCGCTTCGTCAGCTCAATCTGGACCTCCTGGTCCCGACACCGCGCGCCTATGGTCTCGATGGCGATCAATGGAGATCTCTGATCCCCCTGATGGCCAAGCAGGCTATCGCTTCCGGATCTCCGGGCAACAATCCCCGGGTTCCGAGTGGGGCCGAGATTGAAGATCTTTATCGCCTCGTATGGGAGGCTTGAAGAAGTGTTGTTTGGCTGCCGATGGGAGAATCACGTGGCGCAGGCTGGGGCAAACGAAAAAGTGCACAAGCATTCGAGCATCTTCAATCCTGCGACCGGCGAGGTGAGTGGACAGCTCGCGCATGCCACCGCGCGGGGCGTGGCCGCGAGCGTCGATGCGGCTGCGCGGGCATTTCCCAAGTGGGCACTCACGCCGGCGCACATGCGGGCGCGCATCTTGTATAACTTTCGAGATCTCGTGCTGCGGGACATCGACAAGCTGGCCGAGACGATCACGGCCGAGCATGGCAAGATCTTCTCGGATGCCAAGGCGGAGATCATGCGCGGCATCGACGTGGTCGAGTTTGCCTGCGGCATTCCGCAAATGCTTAAGGGCGAGTTCAGCGAGGGAGTGGGCCTGGGCATAAACGCCGTTTCCATCCGCCAGCCGCTGGGCGTGGTTGCGGGCATCACGCCCTTCAACTTCCCGGCCATGGTGCCGATGTGGATGTTCCCCGTCGCGCTTGCTTGCGGCAACTGCTTCATCCTGAAGCCGTCGGAGCGTGACCCATCGCTTGCCAACATGATGGCAGCCTTGTTGCGGGACGCGGGTCTGCCGGATGACGTCTTCTCCGTGCTGCACGGCGGCAAGGAGGTTGTCGATGCGCTCCTCGATCATCCGCTGATCGACGCCATAAGCTTCGTCGGATCTACGCCGGTCGCCGAGTATGTCTACAAGCGAGGCATTGAGAGCGGCAAGCGCGTGCAGGCGCTTGGCGGCGCCAAGAACCATATGATCATAATGCCCGATGCAGATATAGAGAAAGCAGTTGATGGGCTGATGGGTGCTGCGTATGGATCTGCCGGCGAGCGCTGCATGGCGATTTCCGTCGCCGTGCCGGTAGGTACCCAGACGGCAGAACGGCTAATCGATAAACTCGTGCCGCGCGTGCGGACGGTGAAGGTCGGCGTCGGCATGGATGCGGAAACCGAAATGGGGCCGCTCGTCACCCGCGAGCACGCCGACAAAGTGCTCGGCTACATCGAGGCTGGCGTCAAGGAGGGTGCTAAGCTTCTTGTCGATGGCCGCGAGCTGCGCATTCAAGGCTACGAGAAGGGGTTCTTCGTCGGTCCGACGCTGTTCGATCACGTCGAGCCGGGAATGACCATTTACAAGGAGGAAATTTTCGGCCCGGTGCTGTCCATCGTGCGAGCCACCGACTTCAACGCGGCCCTGTCGATCGTCAACGCACACGAGTATGGGAACGGCACGGCGATCTACACCGCCGACGGCGGCACGGCCGATACCTTCCTGGCGCGCGTCAAAGCCGGCATGGTGGGCGTCAACGTCCCGATCCCGGTGCCGATGGCATTTCATTCCTTCGGCGGATGGAAGCGCTCGCTGTTCGGCGACCACCATATCCACGGACCTGAGGGCGTGCGCTTCTATACCCGATACAAGACGGCGACGATTCGCTGGCCGGCCCATATGGGCACCGGTTCGGAGTTCGTGATGCCGACTCTCAAGTAGGGCTGCGCTTTTGCGGCCCGCGGCGAGGCTGCTTGCAGCCGCCCGCTGCGCAGTCAAAACCTCGGCCGCACGGCAGGCCCTCGCAACGGGAGGTCGAGCAGCCTCCTCGCGATCGGACGAATTCATGGTCACTATAGCGGTTACGGCCGAGCCCGCGGATGAGCCGCGCATTGCGGTATCGCCCGAGACGGTCAAGAAGCTTGCCGCGCTCGGCGCCAGGGTGAAGGTCGAAGCCGGGGCCGGCGCCAGGTCCCGCTTCTCGGACGAAGCTCTGCGCGCTGCCGGTGCAGAAATCGCGCCCACGGCTGCCGCAGCATTGCAGGACGCCGACATATTGCTTGCCGTGCGGCGGCCTAGCGCCGCTAACGTTGCGGCCTTAAAGCCGGGTGCGCTCGTCGTCGCGATCCTCAACCCATACGGAGACGAGGCCGGCATCGAGGCACTCGCTGCCGGCAAGTCCTCCCTGTTCGCGATGGAGTTCATGCCGCGCATCACGCGCGCGCAGTCGATGGACGTGCTCTCCTCGCAGGCGAACCTCGCCGGCTACAAGGCCGTCGTCGACGCTGCCGCCATGTTCCAGCAGGCGATGCCGATCATGATGACGGCGGCGGGCACGGTTCCCGCCGCAAAGGTTTTCATCATGGGCGCTGGCGTCGCCGGGCTGCAGGCCATCGCCACGGCACGCCGTCTCGGCGCGCAGGTTTCCGCCACCGACGTGCGCCCGGCCGCCAAAGAGCAGGTCGCCTCGCTCGGCGCCAAGTTCGTCGCCGTAGAGGACGATGAGTTCAAGCAGGCACAGACCGCCGCCGGCTACGCCAAGCCGATGTCGGCCGAGTACCAAGCCAAGCAGGCCGAGCTCGTCGCCAACCACATCAAGAACCAGGACATCGTCATCACCACTGCGCTCATTCCCGGTCGCCCGGCGCCGCGGCTCATTACGCGTGCCATGGTCGAGAGCATGAAGCCCGGAGCGATCATCGTCGACCTTGCCGCAGAGCGCGGCGGCAACTGCGAGCTGACCAAGCCGGGCGAGATCGTCGAGAATGGCGGGGTGCGCATCTACGGGCCGCTCAATCTTGCCGGCGAGATCGCCGTCAACGCCTCGAGCCTCTACGCCAGGAACCTCTACGCCTTCCTCGAGACGCTGTTCGACAAGAAGGAAAAGAAGCTCGCCATCAATTGGGACGACGAGATCGTCAAGGGCACGCTGCTCGCGCGCGATGGCGCGATTCTCCACCCCAGCCTGCAGGGAGCTGCGCCATGAGCTGCGGCAAGCGCAACGTATCCCCCTCCCCCCGGTGGGGAGGGGTTAGGGGTGGGGGGATGACGCGGGAGGATGCTCGCCGCCCTTCTTCAACTTCGCCCCAAGTTCCTCACCCCACCCCCGGCCCCTCCCCATCGAGGGGAGGGGAGAAGTGGGGCATCGTCCGCTCTCTTTTCCTCGCTCTGGTAGCGTCGGCCTTTGCGACCCCGGCATTCGCGGCCAGCGGTATCGGCGGCGCCATCGACCCGGTCATCTACGAGCTGATGGTGTTCGTGATGGCAATCTTCGTCGGCTACTACGTGGTGTGGGCCGTCACGCCGGCACTGCACACGCCGCTGATGTCGGTCACCAACGCCATCTCCTCGGTGATCGTCGTCGGCGCGCTGCTCGCCGTCGCGGTCGAGAACGGGGCCGTCGACGGCTTCCTCTCGGGCGACACGCTCGCCTCCAAGACGTTCGGCGTGCTGGCTCTGATCATGGCCTCGATCAACATCTTCGGCGGCTTCCTCGTCACCCAGCGCATGCTCGCCATGTACAAAAAGAAGGGCGACAAGAAGTGATGACGCCAGCCTTCGCCCAGGGGGAACGAGTGCCATGCTGACGCCCAATTTCGTTGCCCTCCTCTACCTCGTCTCCGGCGTGCTGTTCATTCTCGCGCTGCGCGGCCTGTCGAGCCCGGCCACCTCGCGCCAGGGCAACTACTTCGGCATGCTCGGCATGGCGATCGCCATGGGCACGACGCTCGCCATCGCCAACCCGCAAGCTCCGCTGACGTGGATCCTGCTCGGCATCGGCGTCGGCATCGGCGGCAGCATCGGCGCCGTCACCGCGCGGCGCATCGCCATGACCGCGATGCCCGAGCTGGTCGCCGCCTTCCACTCCCTAGTCGGCCTTGCCGCCGTGTTCGTCGCCGCCGCCGCGCTCTACGCACCGAGCGCCTTCGGCATCGGCGAGCCGGGCGCCATCCACGCGGCGAGCCTCATCGAGATGTCGCTCGGCGTTGCCATCGGCGCCATCACGTTCACCGGCTCGGTCATCGCGTTCCTGAAGCTGTCGGGACGCATGTCGGGCAAGCCGATCATCCTGCCGCTGCGCCACCTCATCAACATCGCGCTGTTCGCGGGGCTCATCTACCTGATCTACGCCTTCTACCTGTCGGGGGGCGATCCCAAGCTGTTCTGGGCCATCACGCTGGCGGCGATGCTGTTCGGCATCCTGATCATCATCCCGATCGGCGGCGCCGACATGCCGGTGGTCGTCTCAATGCTCAACTCCTATTCGGGTTGGGCGGCGGCGGGCATCGGCTTCACGCTGTCGAACATCGCCCTCATCATCACCGGCGCGCTGGTCGGCTCCTCGGGTGCGATCCTGTCCTACATCATGTGCAAGGGCATGAACCGGAGCTTCATCTCCGTCATCCTCGGCGGCTTCGGCGGCGAGGTGGCAGGCCCGGCGGGCGGCGGCGAGCAGAAGCCGGTCAAGCTCGGCTCGGCCGAGGACGCGGCCTACGTGATGAAGAACGCGGGCAAGGTGGTGATCGTGCCCGGCTACGGCATGGCCGTGGCGCAGGCGCAGCACGCACTGCGCGAGATGGG
>CAZBPM010000037.1:22007-35582 GCA_964493785.1 uncultured Hyphomicrobium sp.
GTCGAGGTGAAGTACGCCATCCACCCGGTCGCCGGCCGCATGCCCGGCCACATGAACGTGCTGCTCGCCGAGGCGAACGTGCCCTACGACGAGGTGTTCGAGCTCGAGGACATCAATTCGGAGTTCCCGCAGACCGACGTCGTCTACGTCATCGGCGCCAACGACGTCGTCAATCCGGCCGCCGAGACCGACAAATCCTCGCCGATCTACGGCATGCCGGTGCTGCAGGTGTGGAAGGCCGGCACGGTGCTGTTCAACAAGCGCTCGCTCGCGTCGGGCTATGCCGGCATCGACAATCCGCTGTTCTACAACGACAACACCGTGATGGTGCTGGGCGACGCCAAGAAGATGACGGAAGAGATCGTCAAGGCACTGGCGCACTGACGCCGAGCGCTGGACGGCCGCTGCCGTAGCAAAGCGGATCGCCAGACGGAGGCGATGCCGATCAGAATACGACCGCGCCGTCCCAGGTGGCGAAAGCGTTCACGGCGATCGGCGTCCAGCTGGCTGATCATGCGCAAAAGCTCGAATGGCAGGTTCGTCACGTCCTGCACAGTGCGAGAGCGGCCGATGACGATACCGAGCTGAATTCCGATCGCGGCAACCAATGCGAGCCCCAGGCCCACGCGCCTGAGGGTCGGTAGCGCCATGGTCCAGATCTCGCCCGAGGCTACCATCGAGGCGTCTGAAATCCGCGCTACACCCTTGACGACGGCTCGTGCTTGCTGTCTGTCCGTAACGTTGACCTGGAGGCCGTTCGCCTGACCGCCAGACTTGCGTCCGCGATCAAGCGCTCCTCGGTCGTCATTGCCCATATCGCTGCCGGCACGGCGCGCATCCGCGTGGGCGCCGGCGGTATCATGCTGCCCAATCACGCCCCGATCGTTATCGCTGAGCAGTTCGGGACGCTGGCACGGCTCTTCCCCGGTCGCATCGATCTCGGTCTCGGCCGCGCTCCCGGCACCGATCAGGCGACCGTTCAAGCCCTGCGCCGACCACCGGGTAGCGTGGAAAATTTTCCGAAGGACGTGCTGGAGGTGCTGAGCTATTTTGCTCCTGCACAGCCGGGACAGCGTGTGCAGGCAGTTCCCGCGGCGGGAACCGATGTGCAAGTGTGGATCCTCGGGTCGAGTACGTACGGAGCGCAAGTCGCAGCCGAGCTGGGACTGCCTTACGCGTTCGCCTCGCATTTCGCGCCCGATCAATTGATACCCGCCCTCAATATCTACCGTCGCCGCTTCAAACCGTCTCAGCAGCTCGACCGGCCATATGCCGCAGTCGCCGTCAACATCATCTGTGCCGAGACCGACCGCGAGGCGCTGCGTCTGGCGACCACGCAGAAGATATCCTTCACCAACCTCTTGCGCGGCGTGCTCGGCCTTAGCCAGCCTCCCATTGACGATATCGATACCTACTGGACGCCGACGGAGAGGACGCAGGTGCATCATATGCTCGCCCGCTCCTTCGTTGGCTCTCCCGAGACCGTACGCGTCGGCATCGATGCACTTGAGGCCGAGACGGGTGCCGACGAGCTGATCGTTGTTTCAGACATTTACGACCATGCCGCGCGGCTGCGATCGTTCGAGTTAATCGCAGCGACGCAGGCCGCCGACACCGTGCCCGAGGTCTATTCCTTGCCCTGAGCGCGGGTCGCTTCGCTGAGCATTTGTCGACAGATCTAACGGTCTTGCCGCAGGTGCTCGCCATCCGGCGGCCGAATGCCGATTCCCTTGCAGAGGCTGGCGCGTGCAGATGAAAAGAATGCCCCCACAGAAGATTGCCTCGGTTTGTAAAAAGCCTGTTTGCGACATTCAAAGGGAGATGGGAAAATCGTGGCGCGGGTCCAAGATGAGCCGGGTGCCGATCTTCGGACGATCGAGCAGGAGCGGTTCAGGCTCACATCTGCGGCGTGCTGCCCTTGTCGGTAGAGACGTTTATCCCGATCGGCACTCGCCGGGGATGGTCATTGATGGCAATGACGCGCGCCCGGTCTGGCAGGAGCTGTTCGATTACGTCGTAACTGCCGCCACGCTTGACGGAAAGATGCTCTGCGACCCAAAAGGCGGCGGCGCGGTGTTGCCAGCGGTCGACCAATACAGGATCGTCCTGGTAGAATGTGAATATCGCCCATGTCCGCTGCATGCCCATCGGGATCTCCTTTCATCAGTTACGTAGTGGCAAGCAGCCCTAACGGTAGTCTGGGTCGGCCGCGGTTATCGGCTTGGGAACTGGCTCCGTGTTTCAGCATGCCAGCTGCAACGCCCCGGCCGAGGCCGCTAGCCCGTACCGGACAGCGCAAATCCGGCAGAGGGTGAGGAGTAATGCGGCAACGCTTGTTGGCTATGACGGCCGTCAATTTCCTCATACGCTTTCTCCATGGGCGCGTTGCTCGAGTCCAGGCTGCTGCTTGGGCGGAGGCTGTCCGGTCAACGCCAATCGGCACCTTGGCGTGGGCCATCGCTAGCGCCCGAGCACGCTTAGCTGGCGGCGTCATCGTCGGTCGTTCGCATGGCTCTATCCTGCTCGCGCACGGCCCAATAAACGCCGCCGAGAGCGAGTGTCGCCGCCGATAGGGCTAGGAGGACCAGCGCGTCGGTTTCGCCGATCTCAATGATGATGAACTTGCGCAGCACGGCGAGTAAGGCGATCAGCACGACCGCGCGGACTTGAACGATACTCCGGCCACGCTCCAGGAGCCCGACGATCGTGTGGTTGAACTCAAGCGATATGAGCACAATCATGATCATCCCGAAAATGGTTTGGAACACCTCTGGCCGGGCTGGATCAAGCAAGCCGAGCCGGAGCAGCCCGACCACCGTTTTTAGTACATTGAAGAGCGCCACAACGATGACGACGGAGATGAGGAAGCTAAGCAACAAGACCACGACCTGCTCGAAGCGCTGATAGAGGTTAAGCCCAGCCCAATTCTTGCGGGTTTCGCCAAATATGAGGCGCGTCATTTCAAGGTCCTCTGCTCGGCGGTACGATACCTAGCACGCGGCAATTGATAGGCCTACTGCATTCAGGACTTAACCTGGCCGTGGCGCGAGCCCGCCCGCTGCATCATTATCGGCAATTGCCTACGTTGACCACAGGGAACTCTTCACTGCCGTGCGCATGATGGAGAACGTCATAGGCGGAACTTGCAGCCGAGGTCAAAATCGATGGATCAGAACATCAACAAGTGCGGATGTTGGCGGAATGGCTGCCTGTCATCGGCCACCTGCGATCCTAAAGACGACAGCGTCGAAGTAGTCCTTGAGGGACGCGACGACTCTCCCGGCCTCGTGACCTACCGATGGGATCGCCACATTGTGAAATTTAGAGAGTCGGTAATGCTGTCGGCTCCGTCGCGAAAGATAAGCAAAGCCGACGACCAGCCGACCCTGGAATCTGCCGATGATTACGAATGACCTCAACGCCGTCGCGTTTCCAAAGCTGACGGACGAACAGATGGCGGAGCTTGAACGCTGCAGCGCGGCGATGCTCAAGCGGTATCGCGACGGAGAACACCTGTTTCAGGCGGGTGACCGTGACTTCGGGTTCTTCGTTGTCAAATCGGGTGCGGTCGAGATCATCGATGAATCTGGGGACGTGCCCAAGACGGTCACAATTCACGGCCCGGGAAGCTTTACGGGCGACGTCGCGCATCTGACCGGCGAAGCGGCCCTGGTGAGCGCTGTGGCGCGAGGGGACTGCGAGGTCTACGAGATTGCGCCGGGCGGGGTGCGCGAGATCATCAACCTGCACCCGGCGCTTGGCGACACGATACTGCAGGCGTTCATCGCGCGGCGACAGCTCCTCCGAGAGTCTGGCGAATTCGCGGGTATTCGCGTCATAGGCTCGCGCTACTCGAGCGACACCTCGCGCGTGCGCGACTTCCTAACCAAGAACAGGCTTCCCTTCACGTGGCTCGATCTCGAAGCCAACCCTGACGTCACACAGCTCCTGAAGCAGTTTGGAGTGAGCGAATCAGACACGCCCTTGGTGACGTGGGGACGCAAGCTGATCTTGCGCAACCCCTCGGACAGAGAACTCGCCGAGGCGCTCGGCATCCGCCGCCCGCTCGAGCACACGACATATGATCTGATCGTGGTGGGCGCCGGGCCGGCGGGACTCGGCGCGGCCGTCTATGCTGCGTCGGAAGGATTATCGACTGTCGTGCTTGAGAGTGCAGGGCCGGGGGGCCAAGCCGGCCGTAGCATGCGCATCGAGAACTACCTCGGCTTCCCGACGGGAATTTCCGGTAGCGAGCTTGCGGAGCGCGCAACGGTGCAGGCTAACAAGTTCGGGGCACACATCGCGGTTCCGTTGCTCGTTGTCCGCCTCACGTTAGAGGGCCAGTACCCGACGCTGCACGCCGACGGAGGCGAGACGCTGACGGCCAAGTGTGTATTGATCGCCACCGGCGCCCACTATCGTCGGCTTCCGGCAGAAGGCTGTGAACGCTACGAGGGCTGCGGTGTCTACTATGCGGCCACGCGTAACGAAGCGCCGTTGTGCCGTAACGCGGAAGTCGTGGTCGTTGGCGGCGGCAACTCTGCCGGACAGGCCGCTGTGTTCCTGGCTAGCATTGCCCGCAAGGTCTATCTCATTATTCGCGGCACAGACCTTTATGCCAACATGTCGTCCTACCTCGCACGGCGCATCGAGCAGACGCCAAACATCGCCGTGCTGTTGAACACCACCGTGCGCGCGATGCGGGGCGACAACCACCTGCGCGAGATCGAAATCGTGAACAACGAAACCGGCGAGGCGCAAACGCTTACGACGGCGGCGGTTTTCAGCTTCATTGGGGCCGAGCCCCGCACCAGCTGGCTGCCGGCGGAGATCGAGAAGGATGCCAAGCAATTCGTACGGACGGGGGAGGCGGTGGCACGCTCTTCCCATTGGACCGCCAAGCGGGAGCCCTATCTGCTGGAGACAAGTCGAGCCGGCGTGTTTGCCGCCGGTGACGTACGGGCGGATTCGATCAAGCGGGTCGCCTCGGCGGTGGGCGAAGGGGCTATGGCAGTGAAGTTTGTGCATGAGTACTTGAAGGGAATGTGATGCGGCGTGGCCAAGCGCTGACGGCGCAATTTTTTGTATCCGGGGGGATTGAACACGGACCCCGCCGACCTACCTAGCTCGGCGGGTTGCCCGTTTCGGGGCCCGAAAATGGTTTCTGTAGGTATCGCTCCTTGGGAGGATGGCTATGGCGACTCTCGATAACATTGCGCATGTCCAACCACCAAAAACGGCAGGTGACCCGCAAAGCGACACGGTAAGCCGCGAATTGAATTGCCGGGGCTTTCCGTATGGCGCTCCCCCGTGCCGCATATACCGGCCATCGCCGTCCGCCATGCAGTCGGGGCGAGCACAGTCCCGGACGTGGGTTCTTGAATTCGAGCCTTTCGGGCACCGGAGGACCGAGCCGTTGATGGGCTGGACATCCTCGGACAATCCCTTCGCCCCGATACGCCTCCGCTTTCCAACCCTCGCAGCGGCCGTCGCCTACGCTGAACGGCAGGGCCTCGACTATCGCGCCAGCACGGCGCCGGCGCCGCGAGAGATATCAGGAAACTATCCGCGGCCTTGCCGCTGCGGCGTGACCCTGCGGGGTTCCCGCAAGGCTTTCTCGTGGGCTCGCATGCCCGCGTCTCAAAGTCGGCATTTGACACAATGGAGGTATCGACATGGTTGACTTGAACGCACTAGCTCCCTGGCGGAACAGGTCCGAAACTCCCGCGAGAAGGGGAGACCTCTTTGATCCCTTCGTTGACTTCCGGCGAGAAGTGGACCGGGTGATCGACGACTTCGCCAACGGCATTGCTTGGTCCCCCTTGCGGCCGTTTGCCGGCGACTGGCATGCCCTCGCGCCGGCTCTCGACGTAGCTGAGACGGACAAGGACGTCCTGGTGAGCGCCGAGCTGCCTGGTCTTGACGAGAAGGACTTTGAGGTGACGCTCGCCGGCGACGTGCTCACCATCAAGGGTGAGAAGAAGGCCGAGCACGAAGAGAAGAACGGCGACGCGCATTACATCGAGCGCCGCTTCGGCTCGTTCTCGCGCTCACTGCGTCTGCCGTTCGAGGCCAAGGACGAGAAGGTTGAGGCCAAGTACGACAAAGGCGTCCTGACCGTGCGCATTCCAAAGCCGCCGGAGGTTCAAAGCGCGGTTCGCAGGATCGAGGTCAAGACGGCTTAAGAAACGCGGCGGGGCATCCGTACTTTGGCGCGGATGCCCCGCACGGCGAAGAACAGGAGGACGAAAGTGCTCCGTTTAGACTTGGCGAAAGTCTTAGCGTGGAGCGGGCTCTTTTTGAGCCTGCTCTTCCTCCTCAGCATCACGCTGAGGCCAAGCTGACACGCCGTAGTTCAACTACTCTGCGACAGGAAAGGAGGTATGTCATGTCTAGCATCGCAACAAATGTCTCAGCGCGCTGGAAGGATGCGACGAACCTGTCCGGCGTCACAACCGCGAGCTTGCTCGTGGTGTTGCTCGTGGCAACGGGGATAGGGACTGTAACGGGCCTGGTTCTCGATAGCGCCGTCACTCCTGTTGTGGTGGCCCTTAGCGCTGGCTTTCTCGGCACTGTCGTTGCCGGAATTGTGCGTAACACGCTGCTCGTTCGCGCTTGGGGTGCCGCGGGAATTGAAGACACGGGCACCCCATTGGTCGTCATCGTGTACGCCGCGGTTGCGTCGCTGGCGGGCAGCCTCGCCGCCTATCACGTTGCTGACATCGCCGCGATGACGACGCCAGTTCTGATCGGTAGCCTCGCCGGTGTCCTTTCAGCGGTTCTGCTCGGGCTGCTGATGGTCACCTACCGAATGAAGCCCGATCAGGATACGCAGTGGTAAGCAAACGGAGCGCCCGGTTCCTTCGCTTAGCTGATTTAGGCAGGGGCCGGGCGCCTTTTGTATACTTCCGCTGTTAGCCCGTCGCGCCTCGACGTCGACGGCCGGTACCAGACCATTGCAGCCTGAGACATTCGAGCCTTTGATCGTCACTTGGTCCCATGAGCGGTCATCGGGCTTCCCGTAATCGAATTGGCGGATGGCGCTGCTGATGAGGTCCCCTGCTGGGGGTCGAGCGGCCAAAGTCGCGGATCTCCTGAGGGGCGCTGCTGACCCTGAGCCGACCAGAGCAACTGCAGCATTGCTCATCGGCCAATTTCGGGCTTGCCGAGAAAAGCAGTCATGGCGGCACGCCGGCCGAGGGCCTATGGAGCGATCGCGCCAATTGTCCCTCGGTCGGCGAATGCGGACGTATCGTTCACAGCCTTTCGAGGGTTACGGAGAGTTTAACTGCCGCTGCTTTACAGTCGGTGGGTCATCCATCGGACGCGCCAACCGTGACCACTTCCATCTGCCGAAAAGCTTTCGGCGCGAGCGGCACCTTGATCTCGCAGACGAACCCTTCCTTCCGGTAATCCAACTTCACGTCGCCAGCCGAAAACGCGCTCTTGATCATCCGCGAACCAAAGCCGGGTGTCGCTGGCGCTTCAACAGGAGGGCCTCCGCTCTCCGTCCACGTCATGCAAAGCTCTTGTTCCGCCCTGCCACTTCGGCTCAATGCCCAGCGAATGTCGACGCGGCCCGTCTCACTGGCGAGCGCTCCGTATTTCGAGGCGTTGGTGGACAGCTCGTGCAAAGAGAGCGCGAGCGGCATCGTGAACTGGGCCGGCACCGAAACGCTCGGCCCTTCAATCCGAATGCGGTCGCCCGGCCCGCAAAACGGGGCGACAGCTATTTTGGAGACGAGGTCGCGGAAGTCGACGCTCAACCAGTTGGCCTGGGTAAGCAGGCTTTGGGTTTCTGCCATGGCCCTAAGCCGGTTCTCGAAGGATTTGAATGCGGCTTCGTCGGTTCGGCCGCGTAGGCTCCTTCCGGCGATTGAGAGGACCACCGCCAGCATGTTCTTCACGCGGTGCGTCAGCTCGTCAATCAAGAGCTGCCGGAGCGCCGTGTTTCGTTGATGGTCGATGGCAACGCTCGCGAGCCTTGTCATCAGGTCAATCGTCTCTTTTTCCTCCTCGGACGGGGCTCGGCTTTCGTGGTGATAGAGCGCGAAGGTTCCAAGAACGCCGTGCGCCTGCGACACGATCGGCACCGACCAGCATGCGCGAAGACCATGTCGCAGGGCGAGGTCGCGGAACCCTGCCCAGAGCGGATCGTTCGCGATATCAGCGACGAAGACCGGTTCCTTGCGATAGGCCGCGGTGCCGCAGGAGCCGGTAGACGGTCCAATTTCCAGCCCGTCGATCGCGCGGCTGTAACTTTCCGGCAGGCTCGGGGCCGCCCCGTGGCGCAGGTGACTGCCGTCATCATCGAGCAGCAGAACCGATGCAAGCATGCTATGATCAGAATACTCCTCTGCGGTCCTGCAGATGAGGTCCAGGACGTCCTTCTGCCCGGCATCTTCGGCCACCCGCGAGAGGATTTGGTTCTCCGATCTTATGAGGGCCAGCTGACGTTCGGCTGCGGCCTCCTTCTCTTGATACTTGCGCAGCAGCCGCCGATATTCGTCCGACACCGCCACGATGGCCACTGAAGACAACCCGTACAATAGAAGCGATCCAGTGCTGAACGCGGCAGGTATCGTGATGCCGAACGCGGTCCACGCGGCCAACAAGCCGATGATCGCGGCGGTGATGCCGGCCATCTTGCCGGCGACGATGGTGACAAGCAGCGTCGCGGCAAAAGTCAGTTGGAACGGCGGGATGTTGGGATCGAAGATGCCAACCGCCAAACGCAACCCGACAGCGGCGAGTGAGCAGCCGATCGCCAGAGTCCATGCAGCCCTCGACCACGGCTCGAGGGTGTAGGCCGGCACGGCCTCGAAAATCCTACTTCCCGGTTTTGGCACCGCGTCGATCCCCAGCTCGGTACGCCATATGTTCAGATTTTTTTGCTGAAATTTGTCATGCCCAGCCCTTGGTTAATATTGGCAGTGGCGACCTGAGCGTTGCGAATTCCGCCCGTGAAAGGTTACGAAATGCTCACGGAACATCAATGGAAAACCGGAGTTCAAGCAATGAAAGGAGAAATGTTATCGACGACCGACATTCAACGCTTCACTGGTTTAAGAAGGGCCTGAAAGAGTTTGCCGACTCAGTAACCGAGCAACCGATTCCCGATGTATGGGCGCAACTGCTCGAAAAGATCGATGAGGCAGCCGGGGGGAACGACGAACGCGCAGCCTCGAAACACAAGACCTAACCGGTCTCGAAGGTCGGACCCTATGACGGCGTCTGCCAAGCTACTTCCGTCCTCATCGAACAGCGCATCCGAAAGTGAAGTTAGCGCTTGAATAAGCGAGTTATGTCGGCCGCACCCTTATGGGTCGCCTCGAGCTCCTTGCATGGGATGACTCAGACAACTTCCTGTCGATTTGTGAGAAGCCCCGGGGGAATATTGCCGGTCGATGCTCAGCTCGTGGCGCGAACCATAGCGAGCCGATTAGGAAGCGGCTGGTGCAAACTCGAGGCGCGGTCGCGCCCTTGGCCGGTACCCGTTGCGGCGCAGGAGGTTGCTCGCTCAACGGCCGTTGACCGGCGAAATCGATCGCCGGCGCCACTCAACCGGCTTTGATCGTCCTGCTACCGGTGCCTCGTGCGAGCTTCCTCAACTGCGTCTCGCGGGCTAGCGCCTCGGCAAGAAGGAGCTTGCGGGCCTGCCCCGCGTCGGCCGGCTGCCCGAAATGGAAGCCCTGTCCCAAGTCGCATCCCATCGACCGCAACAACTCGGCCTGCGACGCGCTTTCGATTCCCTCGGCCACGATCTCGTGTCCGAGCTTGTGGCCGAGGGCGATGATCGCCTCGACGATGGTGCGGTCGCCGGCATCGCGTTCGAGGCTTTCGACGAAGGAGCGATCGATCTTTAGCCGGCTGACCGGAATGGCGCGCAAATGCGTGAGCGAGGCGTACCCCGTCCCAAAATCGTCGAGCTCGACCCCGATGCCCTGGTTGTCGAGCCGGAAAAGCGCGTCCTTGGCAAGGGCGGCCCGGTCGCCGAGGAACACGGACTCAGTGACCTCGACAGTGAGGCAGGACCGGGGCAACCCCTTGCCGTCGAGGGCATGCAACAGGCGCTTCGCGAACTGCGGGTCGGCGAGGTCGTATTCGTTGACGTTGAGGCTGACCGACAGGGGCGAGAAGCCGGCCGCGTGCCAGGCGGCCAAGTCTGACGTGACCGCTTCCAGCATTCGCCGCCCGATTCGGCGCGAGATGGTCCGGTCGGTGAACACGGAGGCGAACGTCGAGGGTCCGAGGACCGCGCCGTCGGGGGCGACTACCCTGACGAGCGCCTCGAACCCGGCAAGGCCCCCGTCCGAGAGGCGAACCTTTGGCTGGTAAAAGGCAGCGAGCCGGCGCTGTGCGAGGGCCGTCCGCACGGCGTCCATGGCCTGCCCGTGCTGATCGAAGAACTGGGCCATCTCTGGCCGATACCCCATCGCGGTGCCGGGCTGGATCTGCTTGGCGGAATACAGGCCGATGTCGGCGCGCTTCAAGAGATCGGAGGCGGTGGCCGCATCCTGCGGATAGCGCGCGACCCCGACCGTCCCGCCCACGTAAAGGTGGAACCCGTCGATGCGGATCGGCTTGCGCAGGGCGTTGAGTACCACTTTCGCTCGCTCCTCCCCGGCGTTCGCGTCAGGTGTGGCGGTGAGGATGACCGCAAATTCGTCGCCACCGAGCCTCGCCACCGAGCCGCCCGGGGGCACCACGCCGCGCAGCCGCTCGCCGATCTGCGCGAGTACCGCGTCGCCGACGCCGTGGCCGCGCGTGTCGTTGATGGTCTTGAAGTTGTCGAGGTCGAGCAGGAGCAGGAGCAGCGTGCCTCCGTTCCGCTCGCACCGCGCGATGCCCTCGGCAAGCCACGTGTTGAACAGGCGACGGTTCGCGAGGCCGGTCACCTCGTCGTAGTTGGCCGCCAGCCACATACGCTCGGCGGCGGCCTTCTCGTTCGTGATGTCCTGGAAGATCCCGAAGAGCCGCCGGGGCTTGCCGTCCACCTTCTCGCACTCGCCGGCGGCGCGCACCCACTTGTGGTTCCCCTGCGCCGTGACGAACTCGGCGTCGAATGAGTACGATTCGCCGGTCGCCCTTGCGTGCGCGAGCTTCTGCTCCACCATGGCCCGCCAGTGCCCGGGATAGAAGGAGAGCGCCGCCTCGAGTCCGCACGGTTCGCGCGACGGGAGTTCGTGGATGCGCGAGATCTCATCGGACCAGACCACCTGCTCAGTGGCAAGATCCATTTCCCAGCCGCCGATCTTTCCTATCTTCTCCACCTGCTGCAGCAGCTGGTTCTGCCTCCAGACCAGCTGCGCCGACGCCGCGATGCGGACCGAGTCGGCGTGGCTCGCCACCAGCGCCTCGGCGATGTGCCCGAGGCCGCGCAGCGACACCAGATCGCCGGAGGTGAATTGGCGCGGCCTGGTGTCCGCAATGCAGATCGCGCCAAGCCGTGTGCCTTCCCAGCGGATGGGTACTCCTGCGTAGAAGCGGATGCCCGGCGAGCCCCACACCAGGGGATTGCCAGCGAAGCGCTCGTCGGCCCGTGCGTCTTCCACAGTGAAGATGTCGTCCGAGAGGATCGTGTAGTTGCACAGAGCCACCCCGCGCGGCGTCGAATCGACGTCGAGGCCGCAACTCGCCTTGAACCATTGCTCATTCTCCCCGATCAGCGAGATGAACGAGATCGGGCAGGCGAACATTGTGGCGGCGAGCCTGGCGATTGCATCGAACGGGGCGGAGCGCGGAGACCGTACGATCTCGAGCGCCCTTAGGCGCGCTAGGCGGTCGGCCTCATCAAGGGGGATCGGATAACTTGCCAAGGCAAGCCTCGCTTCTTGCTTTTTTCCCTGATTTTGGACGTGGGCTGATTGAAAAACCTTGAACAAGTCTTCGTGTTTCGGATGTGTTGCGAAGCGACGTAAGTTTCGAGACAAGTGCCGCGCTCACGGACATCGCGCGGTGGCCACGCGTCAAACGTGTTCGAGAAGCACGTCGAGATCGTACGAGGACCGATGACCGAGGTCGTGCGCGTGCGCAGCGAGAAATTCATCGGCGCATCGGCGCCCCTCGTCGCGCAGCAGACACAGAAAATCCCACTCGGCGTTAAGCTTGGACGAGTAGCCAAGATCACTCATGGCCTCGCTGGCTATGCGGTGGATGCGCATACTCGCCCATCGCGCGCCCTCACAGTTGCCGGCGTTGGCCACTTGCCGCAGCACGGCGATCATGCGCAGTTCCTTGAGCAGGGTGGCGTTGAATGAAACCTCGTTCAGGCGGTTGAGGATGTCGCGCGCCGATTGCGGCGTGCCGTCACGCTCGATCGGATTGACCTGCACCAACACCGTGTCGCTCGCCGAGCACTCGCGCACCAGCGGGGTGATTGTGGGGTTGCCTGCATATCCACCGTCCCAATAGCCTTCGCCGTCGATCTCCACGGCCTGGAACAACGTCGGCAGGCACGCGGACGCAAGCAGCACATCCGGTGTCAGATCGGCATTGCGGAACACGCGGCCGCGCCCTGTGCGGACGTTGGTAGCGGTGACGAATAGCCGGATCGGCGAGCGCGCCACACGCTCGAAGTCGACGCTGTCGGGAAGGATGTCGCGGAGCGGGGTGCCGCCCATCGGGTTGAGGTCGTAGGGAGAGAACAGGCGGGCTGCAAGGTCGAAGGCCAGGAACACGGGCGAGGTGTCCATCGTCCACCGCCCGAGCATCACATCCAGCGGGCTGCGCCGGAACGGACTGAAGCGGGCCGCATCCGACACGCGGAGCCAGAATTCGCGCAGCGCCGTCTGGGCACCGTCGCGTCCACCGCTCGCGTGGCCGTCGGCCAACGCAACGGCATTCATGGCGCCCGCCGAGGTGCCGGAAATGCCTTCGATTTGCAGCCGGTCTTCGTCCAGGAAGCGGTCGAGCACGCCCCATGTGAACGCGCCGTGTGCGCCCCCGCCTTGGAGCGCTAAATCAACAAGCACGAAACCGCGATCGGATCGCGCAGCACGGCTGGAGACAGCAGTGGGCATCTTACGCCTCGCTCGAGTGGCGGCGAGAATGGCCCTTCTGAAGTAGGCTGCCGGAGGGCCGGCAGCGCGACGATCTACTATCGTGGTTGATGAATTGCCTTAGCATCGCTGGGTGAAGCGCGTTGCCATTGCAATTCGCGGAGTCCGTTAGCGAGGCGCGCGTGTGGCGTAGCTCCGCTCAGTTTGCGAAAGCGGCCGACACGGCGGGGGAACCGAGACGGAGAAATGGGTCAGTACGGCGCATCCCCTCTTCGGCACTCGGCTGGTCTTCCACGGCCAGCGGACGTGGTCAGCAACGGCCGCGGCCTCGGCGACCATCGGCCAGCGACTTCCGCTCAGGGGACGGCGCGGCCCTTGTGCGGCGCATCTGGGAAGTGAGCGGTTGCGTCGCTATTGGTCCATCGCGTCGGGAGTCTCACGACGGCTGTGGAAGGTGGAGCGGTCTCAAGCAGAACTGGGCGAAGCTGCCTTGCGCCGCTTGGCCTCGACGTCCGCTAACTCGGCATCTCGACCATCCTAGACCGGTAGAAGCTGCACCTACTTTGGGACAATT
>CAZBPM010000038.1:0-33304 GCA_964493785.1 uncultured Hyphomicrobium sp.
GTTCATCTGGCCGTACACCAGCGCGCACTTGGAGCCCACGGTCGAGCCGTTGTTCTTCGTCGGGTCGAGGTTCACCTTCGACTCGATCATCTCGTGATAAAGGTCGTTGCCCTCGCGCGTGCGCTCGCCGACACCGGCGAATACGGAGTAGCCGCCGTGCGCCTTCGCGACGTTGTTGATCAGCTCCATGATCAGAACGGTCTTGCCGACGCCGGCGCCGCCGAACAGGCCGATCTTGCCGCCCTTGGCATACGGCGCGAGCAGGTCGACGACCTTGATGCCCGTGACGAGAATCTCAGCTTCCGTTGCCTGATCCTGGAAGGCCGGAGCCTGCGCATGGATCGGATACTGTGCCGCGCCATTGATCGGGCCGGCTTCGTCCACCGGCTCGCCGATGACGTTCATGATGCGACCGAGCGTCGCCTCGCCCACCGGCACCATGATCGGAGCGCCCGTATCATAAACTTCCTGGCCGCGAACCAGACCCTCAGACGAGTCCATGGCGATGGTGCGCACGGTGTTCTCGCCGAGATGCTGCGCGACCTCGAGCACCAGGCGCGAGCCCTGGTTCGTGGTCTCCAGCGCGTTCAGAATTGCAGGCAGGTCCCCATCGAACTGCACGTCGATGACGGCGCCCGTGACCTGGCGAATGCGACCAACTGATTTTGCCATGTGCGTCTCCAACAGAAAGGTGATCTAGGCGACCGACAGCGTCACGGGAATGTTTCCGCGCGTCGCCTTCGAGTAGGGGCAGATCTCGTGCGCGTCTTTGATCAGCGCCTCGAGCTTGTCTTTGTCCGCGCCGGGGATCGACAGCTTGATGTCGGCCGCGAGCGCAAAGCTTGTTGTGTCCTTGTCCAGCGTAACTGCGACGGTGACCTTCGCCGCCTGGCCATCGAGACCGTGCTTCTTGGCGAGCAGCAGGATCGCCTGGCCGAAGCAGGACGACCAGCCGAGTGCGAACAACTGCTCGGGGTTGTGCCCCTCGCCGGAGCCGCCCAGATCCTTCGGCAGCGCCATAGCCAAAGCGAGCTTGCCCTCGTCGAGCACTGCGCGACCGTCCCGGCCGCCTTTCGTCGTCGCTGTCGTCGTATAGGCCATGGCTGCCTCGCGATACTAAAGAGCGTCCGCGCCGGAAATGATCTCGATGAGCTCTTTCGTGATCATCGCCTGACGTGTGCGGTTGTACTTCAGCGTCAGCTTGTTGATCATGTCGCCGGCGTTGCGCGTCGCCGAGTCCATGGCGCTCATCTGCGCGCCATAGAACGAAGCGACGTTTTCCAAGAGCCCGCGGAAGATCTGCGTCGAAATGTTGAGCGTGACGAGATCGCCCAGGACCTCCTCCTCGCTCGGCTCGTATTCGTGGATGGCTTCCGCGCCGCCGGTCTTGGCCTTCGCCTCGGGAATCTTGGCCGGAATGATCTGCAGGGCGGTTGGATCCTGCTTGATGACCGACTTGAATTCCGAGAAGTACAGCTTGGCGACGTCGAACTCGCCCGCCTCGAACAGCTTCAGCACCTTCTGCGCGATCTCGTCCGCGTTGGCGAACGCGATCTGGCGCACGGCCCTGAGGTCGATCCGGTCGATGTAGTAATTGCCCAGCTCGCGCTTCATCGCTTCCGCGCCTTTGCGGCCGACCATCATCATCTTGACGGTCTTGCCCCGCGCGAGCAGCCGCTGCGCATCCTGGCGTGCGAGCTTGGAAATGTTGGTGTTGAAGCCGCCGGCAAGGCCGCGCTCGCCAGTCATCACGATCAGCAGATAGGTCTGGTCGCGGCCCGTGCCCGCGAGCAGCGGAGCCGAACCCTTGTCGGTGACGCGCGACCCGAGGTTGGCGATCATCTGGTCCATGCGCTCGGCATAGGGACGTGCCGCCGTCGCAACTTCCTGCGCGCGACGCAGCTTCGCCGCGGCGACCATCTGCATCGCCTTGGTGATCTTGCGCGTCGCCTTGACCGAAGCGATGCGGTTTCTGAGATCCTTTAAGCTTGGCATGGCGCCGTCGTCCTACTTTCCGACCACTTCCCCCTCTCTCCACCTGTGGGGAGAGGGTTGGGGTGAGGGGCAGCTACGAACCGCAGCGCCAGCCTCCGCCCTTCAACCAGGCCTTCTCCCCGTCACCGGGGAGAAGGAGCTTAAGCCGTGAAGCCCTTGGAGAACTTGTCGAGGAAAGCAACGAGCTTCTTCTCGGTCTCTTCGGACAGCGCCTTCTTCGAGCGGACGTCATCGAGGATGTCCTTGCCGTCGGTGCGCAGCAGACGCAGCAGATCCGCCTCGTACTTGGTCACGGAGTTGACCGGGATTGCGTCGAGATAGCCGCGCGTGCCGGCGAAGATAACCGCGACCTGCTCTTCCATCTGCAGCGGCGAGAACTGCGGCTGCTTCAGGAGCTCAGTGAGACGGGCGCCGCGGGCAAGCATCTTCTGCGTCGCGGCGTCGAGGTCGGAGCCGAACTGAGCGAAGGCGGCCATCTCGCGGTACTGCGCAAGCTCGCCTTTGATCTTGCCGGCAACCTGCTTCATCCCCTTCGTCTGAGCCGACGAGCCGACGCGCGAAACCGACAGACCGACGTTAACGGCCGGACGGATGCCCTGATAGAAGAGGTCGGTCTCGAGGAAGATCTGGCCGTCGGTGATCGAAATCACGTTCGTCGGGATGTAGGCCGACACGTCGTTGGCCTGCGTCTCGATGACGGGCAGTGCCGTCAGCGAACCGGCGCCGTGCGCGTCGTTGAGCTTCGCGGCGCGCTCCAGCAAACGCGAGTGGAGATAGAACACGTCGCCCGGGTAGGCTTCGCGGCCCGGCGGGCGACGCAGCAGCAGCGACATCTGGCGATAGGCGACGGCCTGCTTTGAAAGGTCGTCATAAGCGATCACGGCGTGCATGCCGTTGTCGCGGAAAAATTCGCCCATCGTGCAGCCGGTGAACGGCGCCAGGTACTGCAGCGGAGCCGGCTCCGAGGCGGTCGCGGCGACGACGATCGAGTAGTCGAGCGCGCCGTGCTCCTCGAGCACCTTCACGAACTGGGCGACGGTCGAGCGCTTCTGGCCGACGGCGACGTAGACGCAGAAGAGCTTCTCGGAGTCGCTCTTGGCAGCGGCGTTGATCGCCTTCTGATTGAGGATCGTGTCGAGAATGATCGCGGTCTTGCCCGTCTGGCGGTCGCCGATGATCAGCTCGCGCTGGCCGCGGCCGACCGGGATCAGCGCGTCCACGGCCTTGAGGCCAGTGGCCATCGGCTCGTGCACCGACTTGCGCGGAAGAATTCCGGGCGCCTTAACGTCGACGCGCTTCTTCTCAGTGAACTGGATCGGACCCTTGCCGTCGATCGGATTGCCGAGAGCATCGACCACGCGGCCGAGCAGACCCTTGCCGACCGGAACTTCCACGATGGCGCCCGTACGCTTGACGGTGTCGCCTTCCTTGATGCCGCGGTCGTCGCCGAAAATAACGATACCGACGTTGTCGGCTTCGAGGTTCAGCGCCATGCCGCGCACGCCGCCCGGGAACTCGACCATCTCGCCCGCCTGGACGTTGTCGAGACCGTAGACGCGGGCGATGCCGTCACCTACCGACAGCACTTGGCCGATTTCTGAGACCTCGGCTTCCTTGCCGAAATTCTTGATCTGGTCCTTGAGGATCGAGGAGATCTCTGCGGCCCGGATGTCCATACTTGCCTCTTCCCTTACAGCGCTTCTTGTTCGTGCTGGGCCCATCGCCCGGTCGGCTATCGCAAAAACGGCCGCAGCATTGAGCTGCAGCCCGTCAATCCGATCAGCCGGTTCCCTTCAGCACGACTTTCAGGTTCATCAGTTTTGTCCGCAGCGAGGAATCGAACATCCGGCTGCCGACCTTGACCACCAGGCCGCCGAGCAGCGAGGGGTCGACTTTCGCGTCGAGCCGCACGTCCTTACCGAACGACGACTTGAGCGTTTCCTTGAGCGTCGCGAGTTGATCCTCGCTCAGCGGGCTCGCCGACTGCACTTCCGCGGTGATCTCGCCACGATGCAGCGCCACTTGCTGGCGGAAGCCCTTGATAATGTCCTCGGCGGCGAACAGCCGCCGGTTGCGCGCCACTACCCGAAGGAAGTTGCTCGTCGTCGCACCGACCGAAGCCCAGTCCATGACGGCCTTCAGTGCGCGATCCTGGTCTTCGGCTGCGAATGCCGGGCTGTTGACGAGGCGCTTCAGGTCCTCGCTGCCGTCGAGCATTGCCTGGATCTTGCCAAGGTCCTGGTCGACGTTATCGAGTTCGCCCTGCTCGCGCGCCAAGTCGAACAATGCCGAGGCGTATCGCCCGGCCACCCCTGACGTCATCTGGTTTTCCGTTGCCACGTAAATGCTCTCGCCCGCGGACATGACAGGGGCATCGGGCCGTTTCGGCTCGCCCACACCATCCCCCGCTTTGAGGAAATTCTCTTGCACCAAAAAGGGCCGCGAAGGCTCCCGACCCGAGACCCCCTTCAAAGTGCGCGGCCTCTCTAACATGCACCGCGCGCCCCTTCAACGGGGGATAGGCGCCCGAATGCCGCATTCGCGAGCACGCCACGCCGTTCCGAACATGAACGCAAGCTGCAAGAGCCCTTCAGAACGCGTTCAGGCCCGAAAGTGTTGAATGCCTCTCATCGCCGGCGGGGAAGCTGGCGGCAGGACAAAGCCCACAACCGGGCAAGGGGAAGTAAAATGACCATTCAGCGCAAGCTCACCTCGATCGCGACCGCCGCCGCAATCGCCGTGACCAGCCTCGGCAGCTTCGCAACCGTCGCCAGCGCCCACGACCGTGGCTACCGCGGCGACCACTACGGCCGCAGCTACGATGGCCCGCGCCACGGATACCGCAACTATGGTTACCGCGGCGGCCGCGATCGCTACTACGCCCGCAATTACCGGAAGAGGGACAACACCGGCAAGTACGTCGCCATCGGTGCCGCTGCCCTCATGCTCGGCATCATCGCTTCGGAGGCTTCGCGCCGTTAGCCATCAGCGGCACCCTGACTCCGACGCCGGAGGCTCCCTCGCCTCCGGCGACCCTAACCACCGCTCCGGCGACCCGAATACTCGACCTAGCCATTTGACGACCCGACGCTTTTTTTGACCCCCCAGAGATACTGACTGTGCGCCCCCACCCTCGCGCCAGTCCCCGGGCCAGACCTTCCCCCCAGGTCTGGCCCTTTTCTTTTGGCCAGCCGGAATGCCGACTACTCGGCCTGGGTCGCGAGCCACGTAGTGCCGCCGGGATCCTGGACACCGCAGCGGCGATCCTGGTCGTCATCCTTTCTCGACGGTTCCGCGACCGACGTCCCGCCGGCCTGCAGCGCACGCTGATAGGTAGCGTCGACGTCCGGCACGTAAATATGCACGTGGCCCGCCACGGCCGGCCAACCCTCAACGGCGTCAGCAAACATCACCACAGTGTCGTCGATACGCGCCTCGGCATGCCTCAGCGTGCCGTCTGCCCGAGGAATCATGCGCAAGGGCTCGGCTCCAAACACGGCCTGGAGGAACTCGAGCGTCGCCCGGGCGTCGCTGACGATCAGGTACGGGGATGCAGAATTGTAGCCTTTCGGCTTCCAGACAGGCACGGCGGACACCTCCTTGAATGCACCGGGATCGAACGCTGTTTCGCCCGATTCGCTCCACCCCGACCCAAGCCGCCCGAAACGCAAAAAGATATATCTTGCGATAGTGCTTAGCTCATACTATCTTACGATATATCGAAACGACCCGAAGGACACCAGATGTACGGAATGAGAGAATTCTCAATGCGAGGGCGCGATGAGCGTCACCTCCACTGCAGCCCGGAGCGGGATGGCCGCATGGGCCGCGGCCATGGCGGCCGCCACGGACACGATCGCGGTGATCGCGAATGGTTTCGCATCGGCCGCATGCTCGCCCACGGCGACCTGAAGCTGCTGACCCTCGCCCTGATCGAAGACCAGCCGCGCCACGGCTACGAGCTCATCAAGCTCATCGAAGACAAAACCAGCGGCGCCTACAGCCCGAGCCCCGGCGTCGTCTATCCGACGCTGACCTTCCTCGAGGAAGCCGGTTACGCCACCGCCGAAAGCGAGGGCGCCAAGAAAACCTACGCCATCACCGACAGCGGCCGCGAATACCTCAGCGAAAACCGGCAGATCGCCGACATGATCCTCGAGCGCCTGGCAGCAATTGGCGAGAAGTTCGCCCGCAAGCGCCGCGAGCGTGACAGCAGCCGAGGCGCGGAAGTGCCCAAGCTCGTCGACGCCGCTTTGGAGAACCTGCGCGATGTCGCAGCCAAGCAGCTCGAAAAGAGCGCCGATGCCGAAACCGCGATCGTCGAAATCCTGATGCGCGCCGCCAAGGACATCCGCAGCGCATAGGCTTGCCGCGATTTAGCTCCCCCGGACACCGCCTGCCGGACCTCCCCAGGTCCGGCCTTTCTATTTCCGGCGCCACAACGCCGCATCTGGGCCGCGTCGGAGGTGAAGCGCGACAATGCCGCGCTGCCCGCGGATCACCGCATCATCGCCACAAGTCGGCCAACACCCGCCTCCAACCTGCGCCCCAGGTGATCGACCGCCAGATGATCGACCGAGTGGCGCCAAGAACACATTGGAAGCGAAGCCCGGTCGGCCATTATAGTTACCGCACAATTTGACCCTTGATCGACGCAAGCATGGGCTGGCATCAACGATAAGGGCACGGATTTGGGATCAAAGATCGATTTATCATGACGCAATCAACTGTTTCGCGTTTTCGACTTCCCGTCATCGCAACGCTGGGGGTCATTGCCGCTCTGACGGCGATGCCTGCTGACGTAGGGGCCAGAGAGCGGGCTTCCGCGGAGACAGCCGCGCCGCGGGATGCTGGCGAGCCGATTATGGCGATCGTGTCGATCAAGTCCCAGCAGGTCACCTTCTATGACGCCGACGGCTGGATCGTCCGGGCGCCCGTGTCGACCGGCGTCAAGGGACGCGAAACGCCGGCCGGCGTGTTTTCCATTCTGCAGAAGAACGCCGACCACCGCTCCAATCTCTATGACGACGCCCACATGCCGCACATGCAGCGGATCACCTGGAACGGCATCGCTCTGCATGGCGGGCCGTTGCCGGGCTACGCCGCCTCGCATGGCTGCGTGCGCATGCCGTACGGCTTTGCCAAGCGGCTGTTCGACACCACGCGGATCGGCATGCGCGTGATCATTTCCCCTGAGGACGCAGAGCCCATCGCGTTTTCTCACGCGGCGCTGCTGACCCCGAATGCCGACGCGGTCGCTGCTGCACCCGAGCGCGCCGAGACCCTGGCGCGCGACGCAGCCGATGCCGCCAAGGCAGTCGACGAAACAAAGAAAGCCGCCAAGCTGACGGCACGCGAGGCCTCATCGGCCCAGGCGCTGCAGCGCAAGCTGGAACGGCAGAAGTCCGGCGCCGATAGCGATCTCGCCGACGCCGAAACAGCTATCACCTCCGCGAAGAATGACGAGGCCAAGGCCCGCGCCGAGGAACGCAAGCTGAAGGCCGCCACGAGGGCAACCGAACTGGCCGCCAAACTCGACGCTGCTAAAGCCGATGCGACATCAAAAACGGATGCCGCGGCCAAGGCGGCCGATGCCGCCAAGGAAGCCGTAACCCGCAAGACCGAGACGGCCAAAGCCGCCGAAGATGCGAAGCTCGCGCTTGTTCCGGTCTCCATCTACATCAGCCGCGCGACACAGAAACTTTACGTGCGGCGGAACACGCTCAAGCCTTGGCCGGATGGCGGCGAGGTTTACGACGCGACCATCGAGGTTCCCGTCACGATCCGCGACCCGGAAAGGCCCATCGGCACGCACGTGTTCACCGCGATGGCATCGGGCGACTCCGGCCTTCGCTGGAGCGCGACAACCATCGACCACGGCGACGAAGCCACGAGCGCGCTGGACCGGGTCAGCATCCCGCAGGACGTGCTTGATCGCATCGCGCCGACCGCGCTGCCACGATCATCGATCATCGTCTCTGACGAGCCGCTGAGCCGCGAGACCAACTACCGTACCGAGTTTGTTGCCGTGCTGAGCAACCAGCCCCAGGGCGGCTTCAAGACGCGCAAGCCCACACCGCCGACGTCGCCTTGGGGTGCCTACTCAGCAAACGGCAAGCCATGGCAGCCCAGCTTCTTCAGCTTCTTCGACCAGCCGAGCCAGAAGCAGCAAGCCAAGCGCCGCCGCGGCGCCAGCAATCAAGGCAAGCCCGGCTTCTGGCAGTAAGCGACCGCTGCCCTCAAAGGAAGCTGTACGGATCGATGTCGACCGTGAGCCGCACGTCGCCTTTGAGTGGCGGTAGCTCCGCCATCCACGCGCGCAGATAAGCCTGCACGTCCATCTCGCGCGATGCCTTGACCAGCAGCCGCCACCGATGCCGACCGCGGATAACTGCGATCGGCGCCTCCGCCGGCCCCAGCACTTCGATCTTCTCCGAGCGCGGCGCACGGTGCGCGATGTCGCGCGCGATCAGCTGCGCCGTCTCCTTGTCGCGCGCGGCCACGATCAGTGCCACCAGTCGGCCGTAAGGCGGCAGCAGCCCGCGCTGCCGGTTGACGATCTCGGCTTCGATGAACGCCTCGCGATCGCTCGCGATGATCGCCTTCATCACCGGATGATCTGGCATGTGCGTCTGCACGTAGCCGCGCCCCTCCGCCAGCGCACGGCCCGCGCGTCCCGTCACCTGATGTAAAAGCTGGAACGTGCGCTCTCCCGCGCGCGGATCGGCACCCTGCGCCAGACCGAGGTCACCATCGACGATCCCGACTGTCGCAAGGTTCGGAAAGTGATGCCCCTTCGCGACGATCTGCGTGCCGATGACAATGTCGATACCGCCCGCCTCGATGCTGCGGATGATCTCGCGCATCTCCGTCAGCCCCGGAATGAGATCCGATGAGAGCAGCGCCACTTTCGCATCCGGAAACCGCTCGGCCACTTCCTCCGCCACGCGCTCCACGCCCGGCCCGCACGCGACCAGCGCCCCCGGCTCCGCGCACTTCGGACACTTCTCCGGTAGCGCAATCGAGAACCCGCAATGATGGCAGTGCAGCCGCCCGCGGAACCGATGCTCGACCAGCCACGCCGTACACTGAGGGCATTCGATCCGATGCCCGCACGAGCGGCACAGCGTCAGCGGCGCATATCCGCGCCGGTTGAGGAACAGCAGCGTCTGCTGTTTGTCTTCCAGCGTGCGCACGATCGCCTCGACCAGCGGCGGCGCCAGCCACTTGCCCTTGTCCGGCGGAGTGACCCGCAGGTCGATCGCCGTAATGTCCGGCAGCGATGCACCGGAAAATCGCCCCGGCAGCACCACATGGCGATAGCGGCCGGTGCGTGCATTGACGTGCGACTCGATCGACGGCGTCGCCGATGCGAGCACCACTGGGAAACCGCCGAGGCTCCCGCGCACCACCGCCATATCGCGCGCCTGGTAGTGCACGCGGTCGTCCTGCTTGTAGCCGGCATCGTGCTCTTCATCGACGATGACCAGCCCGAGATCGCTGAACGGCAGGAACAGCGCCGAGCGCGCGCCAACCACCACGCGCGCTTCTCCGTTCGCGGCTTGCCGCCACACGCGCCCGCGCTCCGGCCCCGACAGCGCCGAATGCCACTCCACCGGCGCCGCCCCGAAACGCGCCTCGAACCGCCGCATGAACTGGTCGGTGAGCGCGATCTCCGGCAGCATGATCAACGCCTGATGGCCGCGCTCCAAAGTCCGCGCCACCGCCTCGAAATAGACTTCCGTCTTGCCCGAGCCGGTGACGCCGTCGAGCAGCGACACTGAGAAATTCCCGCCGTCCACCGCCGCCCGCAGCATCTCCACCGCGGCCGCCTGCTCGGGAATGAATTCGGTGACGCGATGTTTCGGGTCCGGCTGCGGCGGGCGCTTCTCTGGGATTGCCACCTCGACCAGATTGCCCGACTGCACGAGGCCGTCGATCACAGCGCTCGAGCACTCGGCCGCCAGTGCCAGCGCGGCCTTGGCGCGGATCGCGCCGTCACCCGCTATTTCCAGCGCCCGCTTGCGCGCGGGCGTCATGCGCGACGGCTCCGGCGCACCCTCGACCAGCGTCACGCCGAAGCGTGGCTTCTGCGGCTCGAACACCGTCTTCGCGCTCATCATCATGCGCACCGTCATACCGAGCGGCGCCAGCGTGTACTTCGCGATCCATTCGGCAAAGCGCATGGTGATCGCCGGCAGCGGCGGCGCATCGAGGCGCGCCGTAATGGCCTTGAGCTTCTTCGGATCGACCGGCTTCGGCGGCTCGCTGCCCGCGCAGCTCACCGGCTTGTCCCATACGACGCCGATGCGGCTCTGCGGCCCAAACGGCACCATCACGAAACAGCCGGGCTCGATCTCCACCTCGTCCGGCACGATGTAGTCGTAGGTCTGGTCGAGCGCGACGGCGAGCACCACCGGCGCCAGCCGCATGGCCGTGCGTGGTTGCCGTTGCATGGGCTCGAACAGACTTTGCATCAGGCGCGAAAACCCCCGCAGACTTCAACGCGCGAATCGAACTTGGAAACTTAAGCTGCCTGCACGGCACCCAGAAGGCGCAGCGTCTGCAACCCAGCCGGTCGCAGCCCCAGCAACTTTAAGCCTTGCCGATACCACAGATTAACCGGGGATCGAGAGACACGAGGCTAAGCTCCCCACCGCTGTTGTTGCCGGTGGGCTCAGGAACGCGCTTTCCCATGGAATACAAGGACTACTACAAAATCCTCGGCGTCGAGCGAGGCGCCTCGCAGGACGAGATCAAGCGCGCCTATCGCAAAATGGCGCGCACTTATCATCCTGACGTCAGCAAGGAAGAGGGCGCCGAGACCAAGTTCAAGGATGCCGGCGAAGCCTATGAGGTCCTGAAAGACCCCGAAAAGCGAGCAGCTTATGATCAGCTCGGCGCCAACTGGCAGCAGGGCCAGCAGTTCCGCCCGCCACCCAACTGGGACCAGGGTTTCGAATTCTCCGGCGGCGGCTACACCCAGGCCGACCCCGAACAATTCTCCGACTTCTTCGAAGGCCTGTTCGGCCAGACCCGGGGCCGCAGCAGCACCGGCCGCAGCGGCTTCCAGCGGCGCGAATTCCACGCCCAGGGCGAGGATCACCACGCCAAGATCGTCATTCCGCTTCAGGATGCCTACACCGGCGCCAAGCGCGACATCACCCTCCGCGTGCCGGAGCTCGATGATACCGGCCACGTCGCCGTGAAAGACCGCACACTCTCCGTCACCATCCCCAAGGGCATCCGCGAAGGCCAGCACATCAGGCTTGCCGGACAGGGTTCGCCCGGCATGGGCAAGGGCCAGCCAGGCGACCTTTATCTGGAAGTCGCGTTTGCGCCCGATCCGGTGTTTCGCGTCGACGGCAAGGATGTGAGCTTCGATCTGCCGGTCGCGCCTTGGGAAGCCGCTCTTGGAGCATCCATAAAGGCTCCAACGCCCGATGGCGCTGTCATGTTGAAGGTGCCGCCGAACTCAACCAAGGGCCGCACCATGCGCCTGAAGGGCAAGGGCATCCCAGGCAACCCGCCGGGCGACCTCAACGCCATCCTGAAAATCGAGCTCCCGCCTGCCGACACCGACAAGGCCAAGGAGTTCTATAAAGACATGGAGCGCGAGTTGCCGTTCAATCCCCGCTCTGGCTTGGGAGTGTAACCAATGGCCAATGACACCAGGCAGAAGCTCGTCGTCCTCGACGAGGAAGAGATCACCCTCGGCGACTTGACGCGCACCTGTCGCGTCCATGCCGAATGGGTAATGGAGCTTGTCGACGAAGGCGTGATCGAGCCGCGCGGCCCAACCGAGGGCACCAAGACGCAGTGGCGGTTCTCGGCAACTACGGTCGTGCGCGTGCAGAAGGCGCATCGCCTGCAGCGCGATCTCGGCGTCAATCTGCCTGGCGTCGCGCTCGCGCTTCAGCTGCTCGACCGCATCGACGCGCTCGAAACGCGCCTGCGCTCGGCGTCGCTCCCGCCCAAGCCCCACGACGCCGATTAACTTTCGCTCTCCGCGAATCGGCTAGCTTTCGACCGTTGTCATCCTCGGGCTTGTCCCGAGGACCCACCTCTCGACCCGCTCCAGAGTTCAGGCGTCTGCTGCACACTGTTTCTTCGGCTGAAGCCGAGATGACATCTGCCGAAGGCTGGCGAACTCGGAATGAACGACGCAACCGCAGCTCTGGAGCTACCGCTTGGTGCCGACCTCGAGCGCGCCGTCGCCGACTGGCTCCGGTATCTCCGCCACGAGCGCGGCCACGCCGACAAGACGCTCGAAGCCTACGAGCGCGACGTCCGTCAGTTCACGACCTTCTTAGCCGGGCAGCTCGGCCACGCACCCTGCCTCGCCGATCTGCAACTCATCGACATCAAGACCTTCCGCGCTTTCCTCGCCGCACGCCGCCGAACGGGCACGGTCAGCCGATCCCTCGCACGTTCGCTCTCGGCCCTGCGCCAGCTCTTTCGGTGGCTGGAATCCAAGGAGATCATCGAGAACCGCGCCATTCTTCGCCTCGCTATGCCGAAGGTGCCGCATTCGGTGCCCAAGCCCCTCACCATCGACAAGGCCGCCGAGGTCGTCGAAGCACGCGGCGAGGCCGCGCTTGATTGGGTTGCCGCACGCGACGTCGCCGTCCTTCTGCTGCTGTACGGCTCCGGCCTTCGCATCGCCGAGGCCCTGAGCCTCACGCCGCGTGACGCACCCACGCCCGACCGCGACGTGCTGCGCATCACCGGCAAGGGCGGCAAGGAGCGCGTGGTGCCCGTATTGCCCGTCGTGACCTCCGCCGTTGCCCGCTATCGCGCGCTCTGCCCCTACACGCTGGAGCCCGACGAGCCGCTGTTTCGCGGCGCCAAGGGCGGCCCGCTCTCGCCGCGCATCATCCAGCTCGCGATGCAGCGCCTTCGCGAGGTCCTCGTCCTCCCCGCCACCGCCACGCCGCACGCGCTTCGCCACTCCTTCGCGACCCACCTGCTTGCCGCCGGCGGTGACCTGCGCCAGATCCAGGAACTGCTCGGCCACGCTTCCCTGTCGACTACCCAGGCCTACACTGAAGTCGATCGTGAACGGCTGCTGGCCGTTTATGACGCAGCCCACCCGCGCTCCTGAAAGCCCGCAAACACGGCGTTGACGGACCAACGTGGTAAACGCGACGCAATTTGGCCTCTTTTCTTCGGCGGTTCGACGCTACATAGCAGCCTTCCCAGACTGCATTGGAGTTGAGAAGTCGTATGCGCCTGCGCTCGCGTTTAGCTTTCGCCATTCTGGCAGTTGCGGCCGCTCTATCGGCGGCCGGTGTCAACGCCGCCGACAAGGCCAAGGATATCCCAGCCAAGGACGCCCCTGCCCCGTCGTGCACCGGCGTCGACATGCTGGCGGAGACGGCCGCGAAGAACCCTCAGGCCTACGAGCGCATCATGGCGGCCGCAAAGTCGGCCAAGAACTCCGACGCCGTTCTCTGGAAGGTCGAAAAGGAAGGCCGGCCAGCCTCCTATCTGTTCGGCACCGTCCATCTCACCGATGAGCGCGTAACCAAGCTCTCGCCCGCCGTCGAAAGCGCGCTGAAGCAATCCAAAACCATCGCTCTCGAAGTGTCGGACCTTTCCGAAGCGGCTACTTCCACCGTCATCGCCAAGTCCGCGCCGCTCGTGATGTTCACCGACGGCCGCCGCCTCGACGGCCTTCTGTCGCCCACCGAATACGACACGGTGAAGACGATCATTTCCCGCTCGGGCATGCCCGTCGATCTTGCCGGGCTCTTCAAGCCTTGGATCGTCACCATGATCCTGTCGACCTCGGACTGCGAGCGCGCCAAGGTCCAGGGCGGAGCCCGCGTGCTGGACATGAAGCTCGCCGAAATCGGCAAGAAGCAGGGCAAGGAGGTGATCGGCCTCGAGACCATTTCCAGCCAGATCGAAGCGCTCGCCTCCGTGCCCGAGCAGCAGCAGATCGACATGCTTCGTTCGAGCCTGCGTTTCGCCGACCGCACCAACGACATGGTCGAAACGCTGATCCAGCTTTATCTGAAACGCCAGATCAGCGCCGCGCTGCCGTTCCAGATCGCGCTCGCCAAAGAGGCTGGGATCGGTGACGAGGCCTTCGCCGGCTTCCAGCAGAAGCTGCTCTATGAGCGCAACGACAAGATGCGCGCCGTGGCCGAGCCCCTCCTCGATAAGGGTGGCGCCTTCATCGCCGTCGGCGCGCTGCACCTTCCGGGCGACCTCGGCCTCGTCGAGCAGGTCCGCCAGCTCGGCTACACCGTCACCCCCATCGAGTAGCCTCGCGACGCTCGCGTTCGCCAAGTTGGCGCGGCAGCCAGGGCGCAAGGCGCCCCGGCGCGAGCGCCGGCCCTCAGCGGACTCGAACATCGTTGAACGACATCGCTCACCGCGAATGTCAGTGAGTTAAAAATGGATCGCGCGCTTGTCGACGGCGAGCGCCGCTTCCTTCACCGCTTCTGACAGCGTCGGATGCGCATGGCATGTGCGGGCCAGATCTTCCGCCGAGCCGCCGAACTCCATCAGCACTGCAGCCTCCGCGATCAGCTCCGACGCGCTGACGCCGATGATATGCACGCCGAGCACTCTGTCGGTCGTAGCGTCCGCGAGGATCTTCACGAACCCATCGGTCTGCTGGTTCGCCTTGGCGCGCCCATTGGCCGTGAACGGAAACTTGCCGACGTTGTAGGCGATGCCCGCGGCCTTCAGCTCCTCTTCCGACTTGCCGACACTAGCCACCTCGGGCGCCGTATAAACGACCGCCGGGATCACGCCGTAGTTCACATGCCCAGCCTGCCCGGCAAGTATCTCCGCGACAGCCATGCCCTCGTCCTCGGCCTTGTGCGCCAGCATGGGCCCGGCAATCACGTCGCCGATCGCATAGATGCCCGGCACGCTCGATTGATAATGCTCATCGACGACGACACGGCCGCGCCCATCGAGATTGACGCCGGCTTCTGCAAGTCCGAGCCCGTCGGTGTACGCTACGCGCCCGATCGCCACTAAAACGACATCCGCTTCGATCGTTTCGGCGTCACCGCCCTGCGCTGGCTCGATCGTGACCACCTGCACCGCGCCCTTCTTCTCTATGCCCGTCACCTTGTTGCCGAGCTTGAACGTCACGCCCTGCTTGGCGAGAATTCTCTGGAGCGTCTTGGCGACCTCGCCGTCAATGCCCGGCAGGATGCGGTCGAGATATTCGACCACCGTCACCTCCGCGCCGAGCCGCCGCCATACCGACCCGAGCTCCAGCCCGATGACGCCCGCGCCGATCACCAGCAGCCGCCCCGGCACCTCCGGCAGCGACAGCCCCCCAGTGGAAGAGATCACCGCCTTCTCGTCGATTTCGACGCCGGGAAGCTTCGCGACGTCGGAGCCCGTCGCGATCACGATCGAAGTGGCATCGACGTCATGCGTCTCGCCGTTGATGAACGTCACCTCGACGAGCCCCGGCCCCTTGATGCGCCCCGTGCCGTGGAAATGATCGACCTTGTTCTTGCGCAGCAGGAAGGCGACGCCGTCCGTGTTCCCCTTCACCGCCTCGTCCTTGAACGTCAGCATCTGCGCAAGGTCGAGCTTGGGGCTGACCCCGATGCCCATCTTGGCGAACGAGTGCCCAGCCTCGTCGAAAAGCTCCGACGCGTGCAGCAGCGCTTTCGACGGGATGCAACCGACGTTGAGGCACGTGCCGCCGAACGTTGCGCGCTTCTCGACCATCGCCACCTTCATGCCGAGCTGGCTCGCCCTGATGGCGCAGACGTAGCCTCCCGGTCCTGCACCGATCACTAAGAGGTCGTAGGTGGCCACGGCAATTCTCCGTTCAAAGTCCGAGTGGCAGGGGCGCGCTGAACGCCCACACGTTTCCGAATGGATCGCGTATCCGGCCGTAGCGCATCACCCAGAAGGTGTCCGCGGCCGGCGCGGTGACACTCGCACCGGCTGCGACGGCGCGCGCAATCGCACCATCCACTTCCAGCGGCGAGTTGAGGTTGATCTGCACCGTCATGCCGCCCTTGGTCTCGCCGGAGCGAGGCGCAACATCGGTGATGTAATCGGGAAAATAATCCGACAGCATGAAGTTGCCGCCGAAGGCCGTGAGCGATGCGTGCTGCACGCGCGCCCCGTCGTCGGTCAGCTCCTTGTAGGTGAGCTTGGCTCCGAAAGCCTTCTCGTAAAAGGCGATGGCCTCGAGCGCATTCTCAACCGTCAAATAGACTTCGATCGCAGAAATGTCTGCCTCCGCCATGGTTCGTGCTCCCTAGCCAAGCCAAGGCTCAGAGCTCCAGAAGAAACCGCTGCGGATCTTCGAGGCATTCTTTGACGCGAACAAGGAAGGCCACCGCTTCCTTGCCGTCGACGATGCGGTGATCGTAGCTGAGCGCCAGATACATCATTGGCCGCGCAACGACTTGTCCGTCCCGGACCACCGGCCGCTCCTCGATCCGATGCATCCCCAGGATGCCCGATTGCGGCGCGTTGAGGATGGGAGTCGACATCAGCGAGCCATAAACGCCGCCGTTGGTGATCGTGAAAGTCCCGCCCTGCATCTCGTCGATGCCGAGCTTTCCGTCGCGGGCGCGCTTGCCGTAGTCGGTGATCTGAGCCTCGATCTCCGCGAGGCTCATGCGGTCGGCTTCACGCACGACCGGCACCACGAGGCCACGCTCCGTGCCGACCGCTACACCGATGTGGTAGTAATTCTTGTAGATGACCTCGTCGCCGTCGATCTCGGCATTGACCGCCGGGATCTCCTTCAGCGCCTGCAGGCACGCCTTCACGAAGAAGCCCATGAAGCCGAGCTTCACGCCGTGGCGCTTCTCGAACAAATCCTTGTATTCGCTGCGCAGCTTCATCACCGCGCTCATGTCGACGTCGTTGAACGTCGTGAGCATCGCTGCCGTGTTCTGCGCATCCTTGAGCCGCTGAGCGATCGTCTGCCGCAGGCGCGTCATCCGCACCCGCTCCTCGCGCGCCGCATCGTTGGGACCCGACGGCACCCGCAGCTGATGCGCGGGCGTTGGAACCGGCGCGATGCCGCGGGCTGCCGTAGACTGAGCGGTCGGACCAGCCGCCGGAGCGGGCTTTTCAGCCTTGGGCGCTTCCGCCTGCTTGGCTGTCGCCGCGATCACGTCCTCTTTCAGAACCTGGCCGCGCTTGCCGGATCCGTTGACTTCGGCTGCATCGAGCCCGGCCTCGGTCAGACGCTTCTGCGCCGCCGGACTGGCCGGCATCTCGCTGCCGGCGGATTTGGCGGGTGCCGCGGCCTTCGCGGCTTGCGGCGCCGGCTCCGCCTTGGCCGCTGCGGCTGGCTTTTCAGCTTTCGCCGGAGCGGCCGCCGCAGCAGCGCCGTTGGCGATAGCTCCCAGCAGCGCGCCCACCGCTACCGTCTGGCCTTCGCTCACCTGGATGTCTTCCAGCACGCCCGACGCTGGCGCCGGCACTTCCACCGTGACCTTGTCGGTCTCGAGTTCGACCAGCGGCTCGTCCACCTTCACGGCATCGCCCGCCTTCTTGAACCACTTTCCGACGATCGCCTCGGTGACGCTCTCGCCCAGGGTCGGCACGCGGATTTCGGTAGCCATCGCTCGTCTCACTTCCCGCCAATGTTCTTATCAGGCGTGCAAATTGATTTTACCCGTTCGCCGGACCGGTCAACGCCGTCTCGACCAGCGACTTCTGCTCGTTGAGGTGCCGCGACAATTGCCCGGTCGCCGTGGACGCCGAGGCCGGCCGCCCAGCATAGAACGGCCGCTTGTGCTGCGCGTTGATCCGCTCCAGCACCCAGGTGAGGTTGGGCTCGATGAAGCTCCACGCGCCCATATTCTTGGGCTCTTCCTGGCACCAGATGATCTCCGCGTGCGGAAAGCGCCCGAGCTCGTGCATCAACGCACGCGCCGGGAATGGATAAAGCTGCTCGACGCGCAGGATATAGATGTCGTCGATGCCCGCTGCTTCACGTGAATCGTAGAGGTCGTAGTAGACCTTGCCCGTGCACAGCACGACGCGCTTGATCCTCTCGTCCGAGACGAGCTTGATCTTCTCGCCTGGCTTGTGCTCGGCATCATCCCACAGCAGGCGATGGAACGTCGTGCCTGAGGCCATGTCGCTCAGCGGCGACAGCACCCGCTTGTGACGCAACAGGGACTTCGGCGTCATCAAGATGAGCGGCTTGCGGAACTTGCGCTTCATCTGCCGGCGCAGGATGTGGAAGTAGTTGGCTGGCGTGGTCACGTTGGCGACCTGCCAGTTATCCTCCGCGCAAAGTTGCAGATAACGCTCGAGCCGCGCCGATGAATGCTCCGGCCCCTGGCCCTCGTAGCCATGCGGCAGCAGGCAGACGAGACCCGACATGCGCAGCCACTTGCGCTCACCCGACGAGATGAACTGGTCGAACACCACCTGCGCGCCGTTGGCGAAGTCGCCGAATTGCGCCTCCCACATGACCAGCGCGTTGGGCTCGGCCAGCGAATAGCCGTACTCAAAACCGAGCACCGCCTCCTCAGACAGCATCGAGTTGATGACCTCGAACTTCGCCTGGTCGTTGGCGACGTGCTTCAGCGGCGTCCAGCGCCGCTCCGTGTCCTGGTCGATCAGCACCGAATGACGCTGCGAGAACGTCCCGCGTTCCGAATCCTGCCCTGAAAGACGCACTGGAAAGCCTTCGCTCAGCAATGAGCCGAACGCCAGATGCTCGGCCATGGACCAGTCGAGACCCTCGCCGCTATCGACCATCTCGCGCCTGCGATCGAGCAGGCGCCGCACCACCTTGTGCGCGTTGAAATCGGGCGGGATCGATGTAATGCGCCGGCCGATGATCTTCAGCCGCTCGATATCGACCCCGGTCTCGCCCCGCCGCGCATCGTCCTCGGCGAAGCCCATGCCGGCCCATCGGCCGTCGAGCCAATCCGCCTTGTTCGGACGGAAGTTGTCGGCGGTCGCGAACTCCTCCTCGAGGTGCTGGCGGAACGACGCTTGCATCCGCTGGCTGTCCTCCAGCGACACCACGCCTTCCTCGGCGAGCTTCTTGGAATAGATGTCGATCACGGTCGGATGCGACTTGATCGCCTTGTACATCAGCGGCTGCGTGAACATCGGCTCGTCGGCCTCGTTGTGGCCGTAGCGCCGGTAGCAGAACATGTCGATGACGACAGGCTTCTGGAACTTCTGCCGGAACTCCGTGGCGATCTTCGCCACATGCACCACCGCTTCCGGATCGTCTCCGTTGACGTGGAAAATCGGCGCCTCGATCATCCGCGCCACGTCCGAGCAATAGGGCGAGGACCGCGACAGCCGAGGGTTGGTGGTGAAACCGATCTGATTGTTGATGATGAAGTGGATCGATCCACCCGTCCGGTGACCCTTGAGCCCTGACAGCCCGAAGCACTCGGCGACGACGCCCTGCCCCGCGAACGCAGCATCGCCGTGGATCAGCAGCGGCAGCACCGGCGTCCGCTCGCCGGCAGCGCATCCGCGCTGATCCTGCTTGGCGCGCACCTTCCCCAGCACCACCGGATCGACGATCTCAAGATGCGAAGGGTTGGCCGTCAGCGACAAGTGGACATTGTTTCCGTCGAACGCACGATCGGACGAGGCGCCGAGGTGGTACTTCACGTCGCCCGAGCCCTCGACGTCGTCCGGCTTGAACGAGCCACCCTTGAACTCGTGGAAGATGGCCCGGTGCGGTTTGGCCATCACGTTCGCAAGGACGTTGAGACGCCCACGATGCGCCATGCCGACTATGATCTCTTTGACGCCGAGCTGCCCGCCGCGCTTGATGATCTGCTCCAGCGCGGGCGCCATCGACTCGCCGCCGTCGATCCCGAAGCGCTTCGTGCCGGTGTACTTGACCTCGCAGAACTTCTCGAAAGTCTCCGCCTCAATCAGTTTGTTGAGGATGGCTCGCTTACCCTCGGGGGTGAAGCGGATATCCTTTTCCTCGCCCTCGATGCGGTCCTGGATCCATGCCTTCTGCGCCGGGCTGGTGATGTGCATGTACTGCACGCCGATATGCCGGCAGTAGGTGCGCCTCATGATGCGAACGATCTGGCGCATGGTGGCCGTTTCCATGCCCAGCACCCGGTCGATGAAGATCGGCCGGTCGAGGTCAGCCTCGGTGAACCCATAAGTTTCGGGCTTCAGCTCGCGGTGAACCTTCCGGTCCGCCAGCCCCAGCGGGTCGAGGTCCGCAGCAAGATGACCCATCACGCGATAGGCGCGGATCAGCATCAGCGCGCGGATGGAATCCTGGGTCGCACGCAGCGACGCCGCCGGCGTCATCTCGTAGCCGAGCTGCTGCGTCCTGGCCTGCAGGCGGTCCCGTATCGCACGCTCGCTCGGCTCGTATTCGCCGGTGAGGGCGGAAACGAGCTCGCCGTTCTCCAGCAGCTCCGGAGCCGGCACGCCCCACGATGGGCCGCGCTCGCCGTTGCCAGAGCCCGTGCGCTCCTCCTTCAGGCTCTCGAAGAAGTGCCGCCACTCGTCGGAGACCGAGCCGGGATTGCGCTCGTACTCGGCCTGCATGTCCTCGACATAGGCGGCGTTTGCGCCGCTGAGGAACGAGGTACGCAGGAATGCTTCGTTCTGGGGATTGCGGGTCATGGCTGGTCTCAACGCATGTTTAAGCAGCGAGACGTCGCGCCGAAGTCAATTTCGGGGGGAGCGCTTGGTCTGCGTCAAATATGGTGTGCGATGCAGCATAAGCCTACTCGGCCAATTTGGCATGTTTACTTTGCGACTTGAGGACGCTGAGCAGCGTAACGCCCAGTGCAGCCGGGCTTGGCGCGATGGCCATCCCCGCCGAGCGCATGGCTTCGAATTTGTCTTCGGCCTTGCCCTTGCCCCCTGAAATGATCGCGCCGGCGTGTCCCATGCGTCGACCCGGAGGCGCCGTCGAGCCGGCGATAAAGCCCGCCATCGGCTTGGAGCGGCCCTTCTTGGCTTCTGACTTGATGAATTCGGCCGCATCTTCCTCGGCCGATCCGCCGATCTCGCCGATCATGATGATGGCATCAGTCTCGGGGTCTGCGAGGAACATCTCCAGCACCTCGATGAACTCCAGCCCCTTCACTGGATCGCCACCGATGCCGACCGCCGTCGACTGACCGAGTCCCGCGTCCGACGTCTGTTTCACCGCCTCGTACGTCAGCGTGCCCGAGCGCGAGACGATCCCAACGCGCCCGGCCTTGAAGATGTTGCCCGGCATGATGCCGATCTTGCATTCGTTCGGCGTCAGGATGCCGGGGCAGTTCGGCCCGAGCAGCCGCGACTTCGAGCCCTGCAGCGCGCGCTTCACCTTGACCATGTCGAGCACCGGGATGCCCTCGGTGATGGCGACGATGAACGGGATTTCCGCTTCGATGGCTTCGAGAATTGCATCGGCCGCGAACGGCGGCGGCACATAGATTGAAGTAGCAGTCGCGCCTGTCGCCTCACGCGCCTCGGCGACCGTATCGAACAGCGGGACGTCGGCGAGTTCTTCGTCGGGATGCTTCGAGCCGCCCTTGCCGGGCGTCACGCCGCCGACGATCTGGGTGCCATACTGCTTCGCTTGCTTGGTATGGAACGTGCCCTGGCTGCCCGTGATGCCTTGGCACAGGACCTTGGTGGATTTGTCTACGAGAATAGCCATGTCGCCGCCCGCTGCGACCGAGCCCTAGTGCCCCGCCGTCACACCTCTTTGGGCCCATTTTTGCACTGCATCAAGACAGACTTTTGGGCCACTTGCCCGAATTTCGTGCCCAGAGGACGTGACTAAAACGTCATGGCCGCGCAGTCGGCCATCCACGCCAGCTTGCCGGGTGTCGACCGAGCACCCAACCCGTCATTCCCGGGCAGCTAGCGCCAACACCTTCCCGCATAACCGCTCTTACCGAGAAGGCCGGACGCGGCCCGTCTCAGGTCAAAACCTAGCCCGCCTTAACCGCCGCGGTGATCTTGCGCGCCGCGTCATCGAGGTCGTCCGCCGGCACGATCTTCAGCCCGCTATCGGCCATGATCTTCTTGCCCAGCTCGACGTTGGTGCCTTCAAGGCGAACGACCAGCGGCACCGTGATGCCCATCTCTCGCGCCGCCGCGACCACGCCTTCCGCGATGATATCGCAGCGCATGATGCCGCCGAAGATGTTGACCAGGATGCCCTTCACCGCCGGATCGGACAGGATTATCTTGAAGGCCGCCTGCACCTTCTCCTTGGTCGCGCCGCCGCCGACGTCGAGGAAGCTCGCCGGCTCCGCGCCATACAGCTTGATGATGTCCATCGTCGCCATAGCGAGGCCGGCGCCGTTGACCATGCACCCGATCGAACCGTCCAGCTTCACGTAGGAGAGGTCGTACTTCGACGCTTCCACCTCGGCCGGGTCCTCCTCGGCGAGATCGCGCATCTGGACAATGTCGGGATGGCGATAGAGCGCGTTGGAATCAAAGCTCATCTTGGCGTCGAGGCATGACAGCTCGCCGCTCTTGGTCGTGATCAGCGGATTGATCTCCAGCATGCTCATGTCCTTGGCGAGCACGAGGTTGTAGAGATCGCCGACCAGCTTGACGCACTGGCCGACCTGCTTGCCCTTGAGCCCGAGCGCGAACGCGATGCGCCGCCCATGGAACGGCATGTAGCCGCTCGCCGGATCGATGGTGACCGAGATGATCTTCTCCGGCGTGTCGTGCGCGACCTTCTCGATGTCCACGCCACCTTCGGCACTGGCGACGAACGCCACCCGGGATGTCGTGCGATCGACCAGCGCCGAGAGATACAGCTCCCGGTCGATCTCGACGCCTTCAGTCACATAAAGGCGATTGACCGCGCGCCCATCTGGCCCGGTCTGCACTGTCACCAGCGTCGCGCCCAGCATCTGCTCGGCGGCCTCCTGAACTTCAGCGCGCGACTTCGCCAGCCTGACGCCGCCCTTCTCGCCCGCCGAAGCCTCCTTGAACTTGCCCTTGCCGCGTCCGCCCGCGTGGATCTGCGCCTTCACCACGTAGAGGGGCCCGGGAAGCTGCTGCGTCGCCTCGCCCGCCTCGCGCACCGAGAACGCCGCGAACCCCTGGGGCGTCGGGATGCCGAACTGGTGCAGCAATTCCTTGGCCTGGTGCTCGTGAATGTTCATGCCGGGCTTCCTCTCTGGCTAGCGGTACCGCGAACTCGGCTCAGGCGCCGAGCTGCGGGGCAATCTTGGTGCAGGCGTCGACGAGACCCTTCACCGACTCCACGGACTTGATGAACATGTTGCGCTCGACGGCGTTGAGGTCGATCTCGATCACCCGCTCTGCGCCGCCTGCGCCGATGATCACCGGCACGCCCACGTAGAGGCCCTTAACACCGTATTCGCCGTTGAGGTAGGCAGCACAAGGTAGGATGCGCTTCTTGTCCTTGAGGTAGCTGTCGACCATCTCCAGCGCCGACGACGCCGGGGCGTAATAGGCCGATCCGGTCTTCAGCAGAGCCACGATCTCGCCGCCGCCTTTGCGCGTGCGATCTACGATTTCGTCGAGCCGCTCCTGGCGCATCCAGCCCATGCGGACGACGTCCGGCAGCGGAATGCCAGAGACCGTCGAATAGCGAACCAGCGGCACCATGTCGTCACCGTGGCCGCCCAGCACGAACGCCGTGACATCCTCGACCGAGATGCCGAGTTCGGACGCCAGGAAGTGACGGAAGCGCGAGGCATCGAGCACGCCTGCCATGCCGACGACCATGTTGCGCGGAAGGCCCGAAGCCTTCTGCAGCGCCCACACCATGGCGTCGAGCGGGTTGGTGATGACCACCACGAACGCCGTTGGGGCGTACTTCTTGATACCCGCGCCGACCTGCTCCATCACCTTGATGTTGATGCCGATCAGATCGTCCCGGCTCATGCCCGGCTTGCGCGGCACGCCGGCCGTCACGATGCAGACGTCAGCGCCCTCGATGTCGGCGTAGGCATTCGTACCCTTGAGCTGGCAGTCGAAGCCCTCGACCGCACCCGACTGCGCGATGTCCAGCGCCTTGCCCTGCGGCAGCCCCTCGGCGATGTCAAAGATGGTTACATCGCCCAATTCCTTGAGCCCGATCAGGTGCGCGAGCGTCCCGCCGATCATGCCACCGCCAATCAAGGCGATCTTCGTCCGCGCCATGCGTCTCAAGCTCCCTCTTATCTATGGAAATTGATTTGTGCGGCTTTGCCCCGCAGGTCTTGCCGCCTGCCACAACTCGGTCACGACTAGGTTTAGACTAGCCTCCGGAGCAGGGAAAGCCCGGACGTCAGGCACTTTATGCCAAGCTTTGAGGCGTCGAGTCAGATTATCATCTGCCGGGACGACGAGGGATTCGAGGGAGCGAGGGGCCTGCTAAAGCGCAGGTGTTGGGAGGGACGTTGCGAGCCGAACGATTGGCCGTTCTGGCCACTGCACTGTCGCTGCTCGCCGGCGCTGCCGGCGCGAAGGAGCCTGTATCCTTTTTGGGCTTCCGTCTGCTCAATCTTGAAGAGCAGCAGGTCAAATGGCAGTCCCCCATGCTCGGCAAAGGCGCCGTCATCACTTACGCCTTCGCAACTCGGCGCATCGACACCCCAGGCGCCCGCAACTGCGCCGCTATGCTTCCACCGGCGGCCGCATACCAGCGCTCGAACATCGCTGCGTCTGATTTCGAGGCGGAGGCAGCGGCAGCCTTCCGCATGTGGGAGAAAGCCGCCAACGTCGAGTTCCGCCTGACCGACGACGTCGACTCCGCCGGAATCGTCATCGGTGCGCAGGCCGTGCCAGTGGGCCGCGCTTTCACCAACGTGGCGCTGACGGCTGGATCGGGCGACCGCAAGACCATCGGCCGCTCGCTGATATGCCTCAACCCGAACCAGCCCTGGAAGATCGGCTTCGACGGCCGCCTCAGCGTCTACGACCTGCGCTACACCATCGCCCACGAGATCGGGCATGCGATTGGCCTCGACCATCCGAGCGCCGCCGGTCAGCTCATGTCCTATCGGTACGACGAGAAGCACGCCGGCTTGCAGAAGGGCGACGTCGACGGCGCCGCACTTCTATATGGGCCACGCTCCACGACGGAGCGCTTCGCAAACGATACCCATCACCCGAGCCCTGACCAGCCAGCGCGTGGATCGGCAACGCAAGAAGCGTCGGACCGCGGTTGGCCCTTTGGGATCGGTGCCAAGCGTACCGGTCCACCTGAGCCGCTTCAGTTCCCCGACGCCACCGGCAGCATCGCCCCGCGTCCCTGAGCGCTTGCCCAGTCTCCCGCCGCCACAGTCATTCCCGCGAAGCCGGGGACTCCGACACCTCGGCCGCCTCGGGCTCTGTCTGCCCCCGCGTCCCCCGCGCCTCGAGATATTCCGCGCTCCGCATCTCGATCAGCCGCGAGGCCGTCCGCTCGAAGGCTTTCGCCCCGGCACTGTCAAGGCAAAGGCCATCCGGCTCCGCCGCAGCCGATGCAATGAGACAGACCCGGTTGTCGTAAAGAGTATCAATGAGATTGATGAAGCGGCGCGCAACGTCGCGCCGGTCGCGCTCCATGACCGGGATCCCGTCGATCAGCACCGTATGATAGGTATGCGCCAGCTTGAGATAGTCGAGCGCACCCAGCGGGACTTCGCACAGGTCGCGAAAGTCGAAGCGCGCGATTCCCATCGACGCAAGCGGCACGTGCACCTGCCGCCCCTTCACCTCCAGCACCTCGCTGCCCCCGGCGTGATGCCCCGTCAGCCGATCCCAGTGCTTGTCCAGCTCCGCGCCCGCACGTTCATCGGCCGGCGAGAAATAGAGCGGCTGCCCCGCCAGCTTCTCCAGCCGGTAGTCTTTCGCCGATTTCAGCTCCACCACATCCATATGTTCGCCGATGAGTTCGATGAACGGCACGAACAGCTGGCGATTGAGCCCGTTCTCGTAGAGCCGTCCCGGCGGGGAGTTCGACGTCGCGACGATCACGACCTGAAGTTCGAATAGATGCTTGAACAACCGCCCGAGGATCATCGCGTCGGCGATGTCGGTCACCTGCAGCTCATCGAAGCACAAGAGCCCCGCCTCGTCCGCGATCGACGCGGCCACATGCGGAATGGGATCACCTTCGACCTCGCGCCGGGCGTTGCCGATGCGCTCGTGCACGTCCGCCATGAACTCGTGGAAGTGGCTTCGCAGCTTCGGCGCAAACGTCGCGCACGAGAAGAAGAGATCCATCAGCATCGTCTTCCCGCGACCGACTTCGCCATGGATATAAAGCCCGCGCGGCGGAGCCTGGACGGGGCGCGCAAACAGCGCGTAGCGGCTGGGCCTTCTCCGGCGCCAGGTCGCGAGCTTGCGCGCCAGCGCATCGAGCCGCTCAGCCACTTCGGCCTGAGCGGCGTCCGCGTCGAGTTCCCCCGCAGCGATTTGTGTCCGCAGACTCTCGATCGGAAAATCCGTCATTTGCCTCAAATTCTCCGCCGACGCGCTCGCTGCGACGCGTATTGCATCATGATTGTGCACACTGCGATGCCGCGACGCGATGTCACCACCCACAGCGTCTCTGGGTCAGCGGCATAGCGCCTCTTGGTCGCGGAGCGCGAATGGTATTCCCGCCTTTGCCACTACATATTGTGCAGCGCAATAGAGCGGCGCGCTATGCCCATCATCCCAGGGTACTTAGCGCGGCGGACCGAACTACCGAGGCCGGTGGCAAGGCCCGCACAAATGCGGAGGGACTTATGAACGACCAGCACGTACCCCACGGCGATATCCGAAAGCTTTGGCCTTCGGAGTGGCCGAAGTTTCGCGATCATCTCCTACGCCTCGACAAGGCCAGCCGCCGGATGCGCTTTGCACACGGCGTCTCCGACGCATTCATCGAGGACTACGCAGGCCGCATGGCCGACATGGGCGGCATCGTCTACGGCTACGTCGCTGACGGTCAGGTGCACGCCGCAGCGGAGCTGAAAAAGCTCGGTGATACCTGGGGGCGCGAGGCAGAAGCCGCGTTCTCCGTCGAGCAGCCCCTGCAGGAGCACGGCATCGGCACCGAGCTTATGGGCCGCGTCATTCGCGCCGCGCGCAACCGCGGCGTCCAGCATCTCTGCATCAGCTGCCTCGCTGAGAACGGCAAGATGCGTGCGGTCGCGGCTCATTTCGGCGCCGACCTGCGTTTCGACTACGGCGAGATCATCGGCGAGATAGTTCCCGATGGACCAAACTACTTCTCTCTGCTTGCCGAGGCCGTCGAGGATCGCTTCGGATACATGATGGCGGTGCTCGACCTGCACTCGCGCGTTCTCAAAGCCGCCTGATGCGATCCAGATGCGAGCATCATTTCGTCTGCGAAGCGATGCTCGCATGCGCGCCGCGAAATGAGTCCGAAGCGCATCCGGAGTCTGCAGATCACGACGCAGACCATTGAAAGTCGACGAAAATGATGATTTCGCGCAACACACGACGCTGAATGCGCGTGTTGTTAGCTTTCAGTTTGCAATTTCGTGTCAACAAAATGTTGGAACTTGCACATGATTTTTTTGGTTCGAAGATGATTCGGGCTGAGAGAGATAGAAACTAAACAAACACAGAAAGAGAGAACTCCAATGGTCGCCAAGAAAGCTGTGAAGCGCAAAGTGAAGAAGACCCCGGCTCGCACTGCTGCCAAGAAGCCCGCCGCTCGCAAGACGACGCGCAAGGCCGCTGCTACGAAGACCGTTCGCAAGGCCGCTGCCACCAAGACCGTCCGCAAGACGGCTCGTAAGCCCGCTAAGAAGGCCCGCAAGGCTGCCTAAAGCAGTCGGGTAACCGCGCCAGTTCCCCTCGTACCGCGCGAAATCGGAAGTTGAGGGCCGCCGAAAGGCGGCCAGCCTTCCAACCCTTCAAGACCGGTGGTCGCTATCAGCGCCGCCGGTCTTTTCTTTTGGGCGCTGCCCTTGGCGAGACCGGTTCTAAGGCCTCGGTTCCTCGCCTCGGCTACGAGGGCGGGATGCGATGCAGCCCCCGCCTGTGATCCGCGGCCCTATGCCGACGCCCCCGCGTGCCGCATCTTTCCAGCGCTGGTTGCGAGGGGGCGTTGGGCCCCAGGGGCAACCCCGAGAACGGCCCGCCCTCCAAATCCGTCACCCCGGCGTCACAGCGGGAGCCAGGCTCGCAAGGACGGCCGGGACCCACGCGCGCCTGAAAACGCGCAACGGCATTCGTGGCGCTCCGCCTTGGGAACGAGCGGATGGATGGGTCCTCGGCATAGAGCCGAGGATACGTCGAGAGGAGGCTGCTCCCGTCAGCATGACGAGCGAAGCGCGTCATGCTCAGGCGCCAACGGCGCCCGGCGCGAGCGCCGGCTCTCAACTCGCGCGACCTCAGCCGCTCAACAAGTTTCTCTCACCTGGTGTCACTCAGGAAGATGATTGACCGCCTCGATGTTGTGCCCGTCCGGGTCGAGCACGAAGGCGCCGTAGTAGTTCTCATGATAGTGCGGCCTGAGCCCCGGTGCCCCGTTGTCCACGCCGCCAGCCGCGATCGCCGCTTCGTAGAACGCCCTCACCTCGGCCCGGTTCTTCGCCGCGAAGGCCACGTGCAGCCGCCCGACCAGCGGTTTGCCCGTTCCGATCCAGAAATGCGGCCGGTCAACACCGAAGCCGGCGTAGCCATCGCCTTCGTCCGACAGGCTGACCTCCATGACGACGCCAATGCCGAGCGGTGCCAGCGCCTGGGTGTAGAACGCCTTGGACCTCGCGAAATCGGTGACGGGAAATCCGACGTGATCGAGCATGCTTCCTCCGGCGTGGCCACGTTTCGGGCGGGCACGCCGCACGATTCAGCTTGGCAGGCTAATCGCGCCGCACGTCGCCGCCAAGGGTCGCCCGCGCTCCGATCGCCCGAGCTCAAACCCGGCGTTCCACCATGAGCTTCTTCAGCTCGGCAATCGCCTTGGCAGGGTTGAGCCCCTTGGGGCAGGCCTTGGTGCAATTGAGGATGGTATGGCAGCGATAGAGCCGGAACGGATCCTCGAGATTGTCCAGCCGCTCACCCGTAGCCTCGTCGCGCGAATCCTGGATCCATCGGAACGCCTGCAGCAGCGCCGCCGGCCCGAGATACCGGTCCGAATTCCACCAGTAGCTGGGGCAGGACGCCGAGCAACACGCGCAAAGGATGCACTCGTAGAGCCCGTCGAGCTTCTGCCGGTCCTCGTGCGACTGGCGCCATTCCTTGGGCGGCGCCGGCGTATCCGTCTTCAACCACGGCTCGATCAGCCGGTGCTGCGCATAGAAATTACTGAGGTCGGGGACGAGATCCTTGACCACCTCCAAATGCGGGAGTGGGTAGATGTTCACCGCCCCTTTGATGTCCTCGTAGCCCCTGAGGCAGGCCAGCGTGTTCGTCCCGTCGATGTTCATCGAGCACGACCCGCAGATGCCCTCGCGGCACGAGCGGCGGAACGTGAGCGTTGAATCGATCTCGTTCTTGATCTTGATGAGGGCGTCGAGAACCATCGGTCCGCAGCGCTCGGTATCCACCCAATAGGTGTCGACGCGCGGATTTTCCTCGCCCTCGGGGTTCCAACGGTAAACCCGGAACTCCTTCCAGGCGCCCTGCTCGCCCGGCCCGTTCCAGGTCTTTCCACGCTGGACCTTGGAATTGCGGGGAAGCGTAAAGTGGACCATCGAAGGGGAGCCCTCTGTCGAAAAGTGTGCTGAACGGCCAGTTGGGGCCCTACGCCACACGCTGTCAACGCTCGCTGGCGTCGCGTCTGGCTGAATGAATCCTGACCCTGCCGGTTGGATTATTCGGGCCGATGCTTCTTCAGCTCGCGCACCAGCTCCAGCAGCTTCGTGGCGACTTCAGCCCCGGTATCGACCGAGACCTTCATCGTTGCCCGCAACTGGATCAGCTTGTTGAGCCGCTCCTGCTGCTCCCCGAATCCGAAGAACAGCTCCTCCGGCGCGACAATCTCGCCGTCCTCGACTGCCGACATCACGTCGAACGCGTTTTGCGAGGCGAGCACCAGCATCGACGCGACGTCGTTGATGAGCTGCTGGAATAGCCGCGCCGCATCCGTGGCCACCCGCGGGCCGTGCACCCCGAACTTCAACGGCGACGATGCCGGCGCGCCCTCCCCTGCGAACAGCCGCGGGTTGCGCTGGAAACGGCGGAAGATCTCCTGCAGGCCCAAGCAGCACGTTTCGAGGTCGCGTAGCGCCGTACCGGCTTTGCGTTTCGAGCGCGCACGATCCGGCGTGCGCTCCTGCGCCGCCCAGTTGATCGTGGCAATCGAAGCGATGGCCCCGAGCGCCGCCAGCGCCGGCAGAACGGCCGTGAACGGATCCGGCGCCAGGCGGGTTTCGTTCTCGCTGGCCGACGGCTGATGGATTTCGGGTTTCTTATCCGCCATCGTATTCACTGGGCCCACCGGTTTGAAAAAGCGGCTCCGCATCTGGAGACTTGCCCCCTGATCCGCATCGCGGCCGCGCACCGCCGCTGGACTACCCTTCCTCTAGCACGAGCGCATCGAAAAAGAGGCGTCCCATGCCCTTTCCTCCAACGCCCGCTCTGACGACCGACTGCGTCGTCTTCGATGATCGCGGCCGCGTCCTGCTGATCCGCCATTTCAAGGTGGCTACGCCCTCCCGGGTGGTTTCGTCGAGATCGGCGAAACGACGCCCGACGCGTGCCGGCGCGAGTTGAGCGAGGAAACAGGGCTGGAGGTCGGCGAACTGCGCCTCGTCGGCGTCTACTCGCGCCCCGATCGCGACCCCCGCGGCCACACCTGCTCGGTCGCCTATGCCGCTCGCGTCGGCCGCGCCGAGCCGCGTGCCGGCGACGACGCCGCAGCCGCCGAATGGGTCGATAACTGGCGCTCGCAGCCCCTCGCGTTCGACCACGCCCTGATCATCGCCGATGCCGAGAAGGTAATCGCCCCGGACGCAGCAGACTGACCCGGCTCAACGGAATCCGCCGAAGGTTTCCGGCACGCCTGCATCGAGGCACGTCATCTGCACGCGGATGTCCGTATAGAGGAACCGGCAAAGCTCCTTCTTGTGGTTCGGGTTGTTGCGAATGGCGGCGAACGTGGTCTTGAAGCCCCGCGCGTTCGCCACCTCGGCCAGCAGCTTGTCCTGGCAATATGGCGTCGCCAGCCAGTTGCCCTGGATGAGCTGATAGCCATCCTTGCAGTTGATTGCAGCAGTTGCGGGCGACGCAACGCCCAGCGCCGCGCCCACTGCCAATGCGAAATATCCAACCTTGCAGATCGCCATGAGCCCCCCTAGGTCCCGCGCCGGGCAGATGACTCTGCCCCGGGTGACGCGGGAATGTAGAGGCGAATCGGCGAACTCCCAAGTCACTGACCAGCTCATACCGGAGCCGGCCTGCCCCCGGGCTATTGCGTCTCGGCAGCGAAGTCGCGCGTCGACACCATCTGCACCGTAGGCTTCGCAGCCGCGATGCTCAGCGACCGCATCGGCTGGCCCGGCGAGAAGTCCAGTTGCTTGAGGTCCACGGCCCTGAGACCGGGATCATTGTACGTCTTCCAGTAGTAGACCTTGTTGGCGTGGTCGCGGAACGTGGTCCACTGCGTGTAGTCGCCGGTCGGCTTGCCACCCTGCGAATAATCCCGCACCAGGCCCTTCGGGATATCGACCCGGTTGATGATGTGCTGGGCGACGATCAGGGCTTCGGCTGAGTCTTTCGGCCGGTCGGCGAGAAAAGCCGATGCCGCCGCCATCACGAACCGCGAGGGCGGGCTCGGATCGCCCGGCAGCCCATGCAGGCCCGAGCCCTGTCCCATCCCCGTGTAGGTCGCGTTACCGAGCTTGACCGGCGCCGCGTTCACCGGCGTGAGGTTGACGTAATTGCGCAGGTTCTGGATGTGCCAATCGTAGGTGGGAGAGTTGGTCAGCACCCCGGCCGCGCCGTCATGGACCTGTGCCTTCCCGTCGACGAACTCGATGACGATGCTCTTGCCCGTCGCATCGTGCACGACGTAATGCAGCGGCGAGAACGAGCCGAGCTGGGGGATGATTTCACCCCACACGACCACGCCTTTCAGCGCATCGCGCACTTCCTCGGCCGAAGCGAAGTTCCCAAGCACCCAGTTTCCGAACCGTGCATTCGAGAGCGCGCGGGCTTCATCGCCTTTCGCCACGTCCTGGTACTTCGTCTCGCCCGGAAGATAGAGCGCCCCGAAGCCGAGCCCCTTTTCGTTGAGCCCATCGGTGGCCGCCGGATAATTCCAGGCGTTCATCGCCACGTAGCCGTATTTCGAGCTCCACTTCACACCATCGCCCGTCGGGCCAGGAGACGTGAAGCTCATGTTCCGCGGCACGATCTGCGCCTGGCTCCCCAGATCGGCAGCGAACTCCATCGTGCGGACCGTCATCGGCGAGCCGTCGCCGGCAATCAGGCGAACGTCGGTGCAGGCGAGGGCGGGCGTCGAGGCCATGAGGCCCGCGCACAGTGTGGCGACGGCTCGATGCAGCATGCTATTCACTCCTTCACGGGGTGCGACCCGCTCCGCAGGCGCAAGCCGCGCCGCGGACGGGTTCAGTGGCTCAGTGGCCGTCCGGGAAGTACTCGAGCGTGGTGCGGCAGCTCGCTTCCCACTCCGACTTCGTCATCTGCGTCTGCGGACCCCAGTCCTTCATGCAGCCCGCCAGATCCTTCTTGGTGACCTTGTAGTCTTCCTTGGACTGCTTGATCACCTCGTCAGCTTCGTTGCCGCTGCGCTTCTCGAGCGACTCGTCGCTTGGCGCCGGCCCGCTTGCAGCACCCGCGCTCTGATCGATCGTTGCGTCGGGAATGACCCCGTCGTCGGCCGGATTGGGCACCGACGCCCGTCCGTCGTTCGGGGTGACGCTCTCCTCCTGCGCGATGCCGCTCCGCTCCGAAGGGGTCAGCGGGTCATCGTAATAGGAGGTCTCCGGCACCTGGGCCGCCGTTTCGGCAAAAGCAGCCCCATGGAAAGCGCCGAGTGCAGCAACGGCGACGACAGCCGACAGCGAGAATTTGGCGGCGAACATTTGATTGGCCCCTCTGAAATCCGCAGATCAGGCAGCAACGGCTGCCGGACACGGGGGAGATCATACGAAGACGAGCTGAGGGTTCCGAAAAAGCCGCTGGTCGATTTTGCTTAAAATTGAACGGACTGGCGGATATCGGCGCCAGCTCTGCCGTTACCGGGGCTGGCCTGCCTCCCGCAGTGCCGAAAAGCTTATCGGGGCGATAAGCGCATCTTATGGGCCGTTCACGCGAATGCGATTTCTGTTTATCGAACATCGTCGCTATATTCTCGTTATCGGAACAGGCGGACTTGGCGGTTCGCCCCAGTTCAAACAGGAGGAAATAGTCATGAAGGTTTGGAGCAAGCCGGCCGTTCGCGAGCAGGAAGTTGGCC
>CAZBPM010000039.1:0-32397 GCA_964493785.1 uncultured Hyphomicrobium sp.
CCACCGCCTGCGCGCCGGCACCGCCGTTCCGGACGTCAAGGTCGCGCGCGCCGCCGCCGATGCCGGCGTCGCCGGGCTCGCCTTCTATCGCGGCATCCCCGGCTCCATCGGCGGAGCGTTGCGCATGAATGCCGGCGCCCACGGCCGCGAGACCAAGGACGTGCTCATCGGCGCGCGCGCGGTCGATCGCTCGGGCAAGGTCCACGAGCTGTCACTCGCGGACATGGGCTTTACCTATCGCCACAGCGAGGTTCCCGCCGACTGGATCCTCACAGAGGCGCTCTACCAGGGCACACCAGGCGATCCGGCCGAGATCCTCAAGGAGATGGACGAGGTCGCCGACTACCGCGAGAAGAACCAGCCCATCAAGGAGCGCACCGGCGGCTCCACGTTCAAGAACCCGGCGGGTTACAGCGCCTGGAAGCTGATTGACGAGGCCGGCTGCCGCGGCCTGCGTGTCGGCGGCGCCAAGGTGTCGGAAATGCACTGCAACTTCCTCATCAACGACGCCGGCGCCACCGCCGAGGACATCGAGCGGCTAGGCGAGACCGTGCGCGCGCGCGTCAAGGCCCGCTCGGGCATCACGCTGCACTGGGAAATCATTCGCCTGGGCCAGCCACTGGCCGGCGGCGCCACCGGCGAAGCCCTCGCCGAGGCCGAAGCCATATGACCGGGAAGGCTCCGGTCGAAGTCTGACATCGCGGGGAGAAGGATTGCCGTGAGCTCGATCGGAAAGGCGCCTCAGCGCAGCCACGAACACGTCGCCGTGCTCATGGGTGGCTTGTCGGCGGAGCGCGAGGTCAGCCTGCGCTCGGGTGCAGCCTGCGCCAAGGCGCTCGAGAGCGAAGGCTACAAGGTGACGCCCATCGACGTCGACCGCGACCTCGCCGCCAAACTGCGAGAGGTCTCGCCCGACGTCTGCTTCAACGCGCTCCACGGGCGCTTTGGCGAAGATGGCTGCGTGCAGGGCCTGCTCGAATGTCTTGGCATCCCCTACACCCACTCCGGCGTGCTGGCGTCCGCGCTCGCCATGCACAAGGAGCGCGCCAAGGACGTGATGGGTCCGGCGGGCGTACCCGTCGCCGATGCCGAGGTGGTGACGCGCCGGGACGCGATGAGCCGCCACGTCCTGGAGCCGCCCTACGTCGTGAAGCCGGTAGCCGAAGGCTCCAGCGTCGGCGTCATCATCGTCGACCGCGGCGCCAATGCTCCGCCCCAGAAGCTCGGCGAGCTTGGCGGCCCCGACGACATCGTCATGGTCGAGCGCTTCATTCCCGGCCGCGAGCTGACCTGCGCCGTCCTCGGCGACTTCGTCACCGACGTCATCGAGATCAAACCGCTCAAGGGCCTCGAATTCTACGATTACGAGGCGAAATACGCGCCCGGCGGCTCTCAGCACGTCCTGCCGGCCGATCTTTTACCCGATGTTTACCAGTTGGTCCGGAAATACACATTGGCCGCTTACCGCGCGTTGGGCTGCAGAGGCGCGGCACGGGCCGACTTTCGCTACGACGACACGACCGACGGGGTGGGGGAATTGATCTGCCTCGAGGTCAATACGCAGCCGGGGATGACCGAGACTTCGCTGGTACCCGAGCTGGCACAGTATGCGGGCTGGTCCTTCGGCGAGCTCGTGCGGTGGTTGGTTGAGGACGCGAGTTGCAACAGGTAGGGGGAGCGTCAGATCGTCAGCAGCGGGTGCCCAAGGCACTCCCGCTAGATCCGAATGCGACCCTTCACTCGGCCCTTGCGAACCCTCCCGTCGACGAAACGGGCCCCCCGCTCCTGGCGCGGACGTTGCTCCCCCGGCGCCGGCCCTCTCCCCGCCACGCGAGCCTTGGCCGCAAGCTCGGCGTTACTATTTTCATGGCGCTGTCGGGCGCGCTGGCATTCCAGATCCTCACCAACGGCGGCAAGGAAACGCGCGCCGTCGCCACCCTGCTCCCCGCGATGGACGAGGTCTCATACTGGATCGGCTTGCGCATCGAGCAGGTGGCTCTCTCCGGCCAGCGCTTCACCAGCGATGGCGACGTGTTCGGCGCCGTCGATCTTCCCAATTCCGGCTCGCTGCTGACCTTCGACGCCTCGGCAGCGCGTGAGCGCATCGAGAAGCTTCCATGGATTGAAACCGCCTCGATCAGCCGGATCTACCCTGCCACGCTCGACGTCCGCATCACCGAGCGCCGCCCCAAGGCGGTCTGGGTCAATGACGGCCGCGACTACCTCGTCGATGCCTCGGGCCGCGTGCTCTCCGCGCTCAAGGGCGGCACCAACGTGCGGCTGCCGCGCATAGCCGGCGCTGGCGCACCCGAGCAGGTCGAGGCCCTCCTTGATCTGATCGTGCGTTTCCCAAGGGTCGCTGAGCGCTTCGAGATGGCCGAGCGCGTCGGCGGTCGCCGCTGGACGCTCCACCTCAAGGACGGCGTCATCGTACACATCGGGCCCGACCGCGAGGTCGCCGCGCTGTCGGCGTTGTCCTCGCCCGACGAGCTCGGCAAATTTCTACTGACACCGAACGTCATCGTCGATTTGCGGGTGACCGGGCGCATAGCCGTGCGTCCAGCCCCGCCGAGCGCTACCCCCGCGCCAAATCAGAGCTAGCCAGCAAATGCTGCCAGGAAGGCCGTTATGAGCCGCGACAGGACAGACGCAAAGAACGCCGAGATCGTCGGACTGCTTGACATCGGAACGAGCAAGGTCGCCTGCATCATCGCCGCGCTCGATCCGCCCGAGAAGGCAGGCGACCCGCGCCGGGTCCGCGTTCTGGGCGTTGGGCATCTGCGATCTCGCGGCCTTAAGGCCGGCGTCATCACCGACCTCGCCGAAGCCGAGAGCACCGTGCGCGCTGCTATCGCCCAGGCGGAGCGCATGGCCCACCTGACGTTGGAAGAGGTTTTCGTCTCGGTCTCGTGCGGCCGCCTGCACTCGGCCAACTTCGCAGCCAGCGTGGACGTTGCCGGCGGCGTCATCCGTTCCGACGACCTCGATCGCCTCATGGCCGGCGCGCATGCCTATGCCGAGCGCGACGGCCGCATGCTGATACACCTCAACCGCGTCGGCTTCCGCGTCGATGGCGCCCAGGGGGGGCATGATCCGCGCGGGATGGCCGCCTCGCGTCTGTCGGCCGACCTGCACACCGTCGCAGCCGACGAGGCCCCCGTGCGCAACCTGATGGTGGTGGTCGAGCGCTGCTACCTATCCGTGCGTGCCCTCATTGCGACGCCATACGCCAGCGCTCTCGCTGCCACCACGGCGGAGGAGCGCGGCCTCGGCGTCCTCTGCATCGACATCGGTGGCGGCACGGCAACGGCCGCCGCGTTCGTCGACGGCCACTTCGTCCATGCCGCGACCGTGCCTGTAGGCGGGCACCACATCACCATGGATATCGCGCAAGCCTTGCAGACACCACTTGCGGAGGCAGAGCGAATCAAGACGCTATACGGCACGACGATCGTGGCTCAGTCCGACGAGTATGAAACCTTCTCCTATGCCCTTGCAGGCGAAGAGGAAGGCGCGCGCGGACAGGCGACGAAAGCGCAGCTTGCCGGGATTATCCGTCCACGCGTGGAAGGGATTCTCGGTCTGGTGCGCGAACGCCTCGACAAGGCCGGCATCATGGAACTTGCGGGCGGGCGTGTGGTTCTGACGGGCGGTGCAAGCCAGCTCGTAGGTCTCGGCGAATTCGCCGCCAACACGCTGTCTCGTCCGGTACGCGTATCGCGGCCGCAGCCCTTCGAGGGCATGCCGCAAAGTGTGTGCAGTCCTGCGTTTTCGACCGTCGCAGGCCTCTTGGCCGTAGCGGCGTCCGGCAACGGGGAAGTTTCGGCGGTACGGAGCCGCGACTCGCTCGGTGGGGGGTACCTCGGGCGTGTCGGGGAGTGGCTGAGGACCGGATTCGCGTAACCCGGTCGCAAGGCCGCAACGAGACAGGCCGGAACCATAAGGCCTGATCGGCGCGAAGGGGGCGCGAACGCGATGAGCATTAAGCTTCACCTTCCGAAACTGGCCGATCTGAAACCACGCATCACCGTGATCGGTGTTGGTGGTGCTGGCTGCAACGCCATCAACAACATGATCTCTGCCGGGCTAAACGGCGTCGACTTCGTCGTCGCCAACACCGATGCCCAGGCGCTCGCAGCCTCGAGCGCCGAGCATAAGCTGCAGCTTGGCGTCAACCTCACCGAGGGCCTCGGCGCCGGCTCCAAGCCCGAGATTGGCGAAGCCGCGGCCGAGGAAGCGATCGAGGACATTCGCGCCCAGATCGCCGGCTCCCACATGGTTTTCATCGCTGCCGGCATGGGCGGCGGCACCGGTACAGGCGCAGCTGCCGTCATTGCGCGCGCCGCCAAGGACCTCGGCATTCTGGTGGTCGGAATCATCACCAAGCCGTTCCACTTCGAAGGCGCGCGCCGCATGCGTATCGCCGAGAGCGGCATCGTCGAGATCCGCAAGTACGTCGATACGCTGATCGTCATCCCCAACCAGAATCTCTTCCGCGTCGCCAACGAGAAGACGACCTTCGCCGAGGCATTCGTCCTCGCCGACCAGGTGCTCTACTCGGGTGTCGCCTGCATCGTCGACCTGATCATCAAGGAAGGCCTGATCAACCTCGATTTCGCCGACGTGCGCACGGTCATGAGCGGCATGGGCTCGGCCGTGATGGGCACCGGCGAGGCGTCGGGAGAGCGTCGCGCCTCGATTGCCGCCGAGGAAGCGATCGCCAATCCGCTGCTTGATGACGTGTCCCTCAAGGGCGCCCGCGGGCTGCTCCTGTCGATCACCGGTGGCCGTGGCCTGACGCTCTACGAGGTGGACGAGGCAGCCAGCCGCGTGCGCCAGGAGGTCGATCCCGAAGCCAACATCATCGTCGGCGCTACGTTCGACGAGACCTTGGGCGACAAGGTCCGCGTCTCGATCGTCGCCTCCGGCATGGCTCGCGTCGGCGAGCCGGTGCCGATGCCGCCACCTGTCGATCCACGGCTCGCCCGCACCCGCCCGCAGCCGCCGGCTCAGCAGACCCAGCACCCGCAGGCGCATGGCCAGCCTCCACGCAACGAGCCGCAGCGTCACGAGCCGCCGCGCTTTCCGCCCCAGCCCCGCGACGAGGACCTCCAGCGTCGTCTGAGCGAGGCCATCGGTCCGACCGCCGAGCAGGGTCCCCACGAACCCCACCTTCAGGCTGAGTCGCCCCAGCACCGCGAGACCTGGCGTGCTCCGGGTAATGTGGTCATCGAGGAAGGCTTCTCGCAGTTCGCCTGGCCGCCACAGTCCGGCGGTCGGCCGCAGGCGCCCGAGTCGGCGCCGCGCGGACCCGAGCAGTTCATCCCGGCCCCGCCTGCCGACTTGCGCCGTCAGAACCGCCGCATGCCGGAGGTCGAGGACTTCCCGCCCGTCGCGCAGCGCGAATATCGGGCCAAGACCGGCTATGCAACTCCTCCGACCCCACCCGTCGCCGAGGAGCCACAGCGTCGTGGGATCCTCGACCGGATCATGGGGCGCACCCGCCGCGACGACTTCGACGACCAGCCGACCGGCAATGCAGCCCCCGATCCGAGACGGTCTCCGGGCACCTCGCCGGACGATTGGTGGGCTGGGGGTGATTCGCAGCAACAAGATGACCAGGACCATCCAGGCCCCTTGCCGGACTTCTTCAATCGCCAGCGCAAATAATTGTCTGTGGCGAAAAACAGCGAAAAATCAGGCAAAATGGCGCGTGTTTCATCCTGGTAACACATCGTAAGAAACCGTGATTTGGCGCGCCGTTAAACCTCAGCGTATCGTTCCAATTGTTAACGACAAGCGTTCGCTAAGTCCCTGCACTACCAAGGGCGCAGACCGAAACGACGCCCCGGCAAGTTAACGAATAGCGCGATTTGGGACGCGGACAATTGTTGGGGGTGGTGGCTGCCAGGGCACACTGGTAGTTGCTGAAAAGTCATCGAGGGACGGGCGCAAATGTCGAATCGATTTATCGGCGCGCGACAAACCACGATCGCGCGCGAGATCGAGGTGACTGGGACGGGGGTCCACAGCGGAGCGCCAGTATCGGTCATTCTGCATCCGGCAGCAGCCGACACTGGCCTCCGTTTTCTTGTCACCAAGCGCGGCCGGGTGGTCGCAGAAATCCCAGCCAGCGTCGATTACGTAAAGAACCTGACGCTCTGCACGGTCATCGGCAACGACGCTGGCGTTACGATCAGCACTGTCGAGCACCTTCTGGCCGCCCTCCGCGGTCTCTCTATCGATAACTGCATCATCGAGATCGATAGCAAAGAAGTCCCGATCATGGACGGGAGTTCCGCTCCCTTCGTCGACATGATCGACGATGTCGGCATCCGCGAGCTGTCTGCTCCGCGCCGCTACATCAAGGTCCTGAAGCCCATCAAGGTCGCTGAAGGCGAGAGCTGGGGTGAGTTGACCCCGCACACGGGTTTCCATCTCGATGTCGAGATCGAGTTCCCGACCGCCCTCATCGGCAAGCAGCGCCTTGCGCTGGATATGACCCCGGGCACCTTCCGCAACGAAATCTGCCGCGCCCGCACCTTCGGCTTCATGAGTGACGTCGAGCGCCTCTGGAAGGCCGGCCTCGCTCTCGGAGCGAACCTCTCCAACACCATCGCCATCGGCGACGACAAGATCATGAACCGCGAAGGCCTGCGCTACCCGCAGGAGTTCGTGCGCCACAAGATGCTCGACGCCGTCGGTGACCTGACGCTTGCAGGCAAGCCGCTTCTCGCAGCCTACCGCTCGGTAAAGGGCGGCCACCGGCTCAACTCGCTGGTGGTTCAGGCTCTCCTCGCCGACACGGACGCCTGGACCATCGTCCAGGGCCCGCGCGTTCGCGAGGCCAAGCCAGTGGTCGACATGGGCTTCGCCATCGCCGCTGGCGAGTGAAGTCCGGCATCGAAACCGATCCTTGCGCGCGGCCCTCTCCGGGCCGCGTTGCTTTTTGTGGCAGCCCTCGCCGGAGCGACAGAGTTCACCCCGCGTGTGACCTCGAAGGCGCGCAAACGGTCCCACAACAACCATAATCGGTGCTTAGCCGAATAGGGCGGTGAAGAGCAGGTCGGCCGTGCTATCGCGGTCTTCGATAGATGTGCTAGGGGAGTCGGGATGCTGGGGCAGCGACTCGCAGCGTCCAACGAAAGCAGGCGGATGCCGCAGGTGGGGAAAGTCAAAGCATCGTCTACGGTCGGGCGCGCGCTCAAGGGCCTAGCGCTCGTGGCCGCAGTGTCCGCGCTGGCTGGCTGCGCGTCTTCGGGCGACGCCGCGCGCATGCTGAATCCCGATCCGCCTTCCAAGATGTTCGCTGACGCCGACACCCTACAGTCGAAGGGCAAGTTCGAGGACGCCGCCAAGAAGTTCGAGGACGTCGATCGCGAGCATCCCTATTCGCCCGAAGCCCGCCGTGCCATCGTCATGGCCGCGTACGCCTACTACAAGGCCGGCAAGCTGCCCGAGGCCATCGCCGCCGCCGAGCGCTACACGACCATGCACCCCGGCACCAAGGAAGCCCCGCTCGCCCACCACATCATCGCGCAGTCCTACTTCGAGCAGCGCAACCAGCCCAACCGCGACCAGGACTCGACGCGCAAGGCGCTCGCCCAGTTCAAGATCCTGAAGTCGCGCTATCCCGACAGCACCTACGCGCAAAAGGCCGACAACCAGATCCGCCTGTGCGAGGACACCCTCGCCGCGCAGGAGATGGAAGTTGGACGCTACTACCTGAAGAACGGCAACCACATCGCCGCCATCAATCGCTTCAAGACCGTCGTCACCGACTACCAGACCACGGCCCACGTCGAGGAAGCCCTTTACCGGCTGACGGCAACGTATCTGTCGCTCGGCATTGCCCCCGAGGCACAGAACGCCACGGCCGTGCTGGGCTACAACTTCCCCAACTCGCAGTGGTACAAGGAATCCTACGCACTGCTGCAGAAGCAGGGCCTCATGCCGCAAGTCAGCCAGGGCTCCTGGATGACCGACGTGATGAAGCCGCCGCCGAAGGCTCCGGCCGCGCCGCCGATGTCGAGCGCGCCGCCAGCTGCGGCTCCGCCAACGGCAACGCCGGACTGGGGCACGACCACCAAGGGCCCGCCGCCGCCGTCCACGCTGGGCGGCCCGCGCCCCGCGTCGTGATGTCGGCCTGATCTTTAACAGAAGCTTTCGAGACCTCCCGACTGACCCGCGCCGCGCGAGCTGTGGGCTGCTCACGGTCTCTGTTTTCCGCGCCGGTGGCTTCCGATATTGCTGACGCCATGAGCGACAAAGACCTGAGCGCGATTCCTGCAGGCGACCTGAAGCGGCCCGAAGCCGAGGCCGAACTGCGCCGCCTCGCCGCCCTCATCCGCCACCACGACGAGCTGTACTACCGGCAGGACGCTCCCGAGATATCCGACGCCGACTACGACGCCCTGCGCCGCCGCAACGACGAGATCGAGGCGCGATTCCCCAAGCTCGTCCGGCCCGATAGCCCATCCAAGCGCGTCGGTGCCCCCGCTTCCGACGGCTTCGGCAAAATCCGCCACACGGTGCCGATGCTCTCGCTCGGCAACGCCTTCGATGCATCCGACGTGACGGACTTCGTCGAGCGTGTGCACCGCTTCCTGATGCTGCCCGACGACACGCCGCTCGCGTTCATGGCCGAGCCAAAGATCGACGGCCTCTCGATCTCTCTGCGCTACATCGACGGAGCGCTGACCGAAGCCGCCACGCGCGGCGACGGAATGGAGGGCGAGAACGTGACGAAGAACGTCATGACCATCGCCGAGATCCCACACGCGCTTCGCGGGCGCGACGTACCCGAGCTGATCGACGTGCGCGGCGAGATCTACATGACGCGCGATGACTTCGCCCTGCTGAACGAGAGGCAGGCCGAAAGCGGCGGCAAGATCTTCGCCAATCCGCGCAACGCCGCGGCCGGCTCTTTGCGACAGCTCGACGTCTCGATCACCGCATCGCGCCCGCTGCGCTTCTTCGCCTATGCCTGGGGCGAGGCATCGCGGCTCCCCGCCGATACGCAGTCAGGCGTCGATGCTGCATTCGCCAAATGGGGCCTGCCCGTAAACAAACGCGCGCGCATCTGCGACGGCGCCGCCGCCCTCATCGCCTACTACGACGGCCTTGCCGAAGATCGCGCCGCGCTGCCGTACGACATCGATGGCGTCGTCTATAAGGTCAACCGTCTCGACCTGCAGGAGCGGTTGGGATTCGTTTCGCGCTCGCCGCGTTGGGCCATCGCCCACAAGTTCCCGGCGCAGCAGGCCACGACCATCCTCAACGGCATCGACATCCAGGTGGGCCGCACCGGTGCGCTGACCCCAGTCGCGCGGCTCGAGCCTGTCACGGTCGGCGGCGTCGTCGTCACCAACGCCACCCTGCACAACGAGGACGAGATCGCGCGCAAGGATGTGCGCATCGGCGACACCGTGGTCGTGCAGCGTGCCGGCGACGTAATTCCGCAGATCGTCGGCTTCGTGGCCGACAAGCGACCCAAGGGCGCAAAGCCCTACAAGTTCCCCGAGCTCTGCCCCGCCTGCGGCAGCCACGCGGTGCGCGAAGTGGACGAGAAGACCGGCCGCGTCGACGTCGTGCGCCGCTGCACCGGCGGCCTCATCTGCCCCGCACAGCGCGTCGAGCGCCTGAAGCATTTTGTCTCCCGCAACGCCTTCGACATCGAGGGCCTGGGCGAGAAGAACATCCAGGCTTTCTACGACGACGGCCTGATTCAGTCGCCCGAGGACATCTTCACGCTTGCAGCGCGCGATGCGCGTTCAACTAAAAAGCTGGAGGATCGCGAGGGCTGGGGGCCGCAATCGGCGACCAAGCTCTTCAACGCCATCGCCGCCCGCCGCAATATCGCCCTCGACCGCTTCATCTTCGCCCTCGGCATCCGCCACGTGGGCGAGACCACCGCCAGGCTGCTCGCGCGCTTCTACGGCTCGATCGAGAATTTCCGCACAGCCATGATCGATGCCGCGAAGGGCAAGGACGCCGAGGCCTTCAAGGAACTCGACAACATCGAGGGCATCGGCGAGGTCGTTGCCGAGGCCATCGCCGACTTCTTCGGCGAGCCCCACAACGTGCGCGTCGTCGATGAACTCCTGAAGGAGGTATCGCCGCAGCCGCTCGAAGCCGTCGACACCACGTCAGCCGTCACCGGCAAGACCGTTGTGTTCACCGGAACGCTAACCCTGATGACCCGCGGCGAAGCCAAGGCCCAGGCCGAGCGCTTGGGTGCCAAAGTCGCCGGTTCCGTCTCCAAGAAGACCGACTACCTCGTCGCCGGGACGGGCACGGAAACCAAATCGAAACTGACAAAGGCACGCGAGCTTGGCGTCACCGTCCTGGACGAGGCCGAATGGCTGCAATTGATCGGTGCGGCGGATCGCAGCTAGCGGCCGGGGTAGACATACAACATCGATTCATTACTTGTGTGAGCTAGCAAGCAAAAAGGACAGCCGAATGCTGCGGAGACGCCACCTTTCCTCCGGAATAGCCCTGGGCCCACCTCTTCCAATTCGACTGTTCAACCAGCTCGGACCGCTCGTGAGGGCGCTCGGGATGTGGCCGAGCATCGACATCGACAAGCAGATGCGCGCCACCGAGAAGAAGTACGGGCGCAACAACTGGCGCCCTGAGCTGCTCCGCGCCCTGCCGCCGCGTGCCAAGGCCTTCAACGAGGACGCCGACCTTTCGCTGTTCGGCGCACTCGTCATCCGCGATCAGTTCCTGAAGAGCATGGACAACGCCATGGCTCTGGAAGACCTCATCGCGCGCCACCCCGAAATCCTCGAACAGAAGATCGAGCGTCCGCTCTTCGTGCTCGGCCTCGCCCGCACCGGCACCACGCTGCTGCAGCGTCTGCTCTCGCTGCACGAAGGCGCGCGCTATCTCCCCTTCTGGGAAGGGTACACGCCCTTTCCCCGCGAGCTCGGCAATCACCAGGACGGCAAGGACGGGCGCTGGCGCGAGTGCAACAACCGCGTCAAGTTGCTGAACTTCGTCGGCCCCGAGTTCAACAAGATCCACCCGATCGAGGCCGACGATCCGGAGGAATGCTACCACCTCTTCCGCAATCACTTTCTGGTGTCGCCGGGTTTCGACTTCGCCTACGTGCCGAGCTTCTGGAAATGGTGGGACGAGACCGCATTTCGCGACACCTATCGCATGCACAAGCGCCAGCTCCAGGCGCTCCAGTGGCTCAATCCCAAGCAGCACTGGGTTCTGAAATGTCCCAATCATCTTTCAGGGCTGAAGTACCTGCTCGAAACCTATCCAGATGCGCGCATCGTCTACACCCATCGTAGCCCGGAAAAGACCGTCCCCTCGCTGGCCAGTCTCGCGGCGGTCACTTGGTGCATGACATCCGACACCGTCGACCTCAAGCAAGTCGGTAGCTATGTGCTCGACCTCGCCGAGCAGTGCGAGGCCGCCGGACAGGCTGCGATGCAGCTCGTGCCGCCGGGCCAACTCGTCAGCAGCGACTACAACGAACTGGTACGCGACCCCGCCGGCGTCGCTGTGTCGTTCTACGAGCGCCTCGGATATCCAGCTGACCCCGGCCTCAAGGCGCGCGCTCAGAAGTGGCTCGCCGAACATCCAAGCGACAAGCACGGCAAGCACGCCTACGCTCTGGAGGACTTCGGACTGTCGTCAGAGATCTTGAAGCAGCGTCTCGGCCGCGAACCCTTGCGGTCCGCCTCGGGCAGCTGATCCGTTCGTTTCAATCTGCTTCGCGCGTCAGCGGCACGAAGCGAACGGGCAGCACGTCTTCACTGGCGACACTGCCATCTGCGTTCTTGCTGACAACCATCAGCGACTGCGAAAGCGTGCCCACCGGGATCACCATCCGGCCGCCGGGCTTTAGCTGCTGGACCAGCGCCGGCGGCACGTGGTCCGGCGCCGCGGTGACGATGATGCAATCGAACGGCGCCTCCTCAGGCCAGCCTTCATACGCGTCACCGGCGCGCGTGCTCACCCGAATGCCGAGGCGCCGCAGCGTCTCCGCCGCCGCACGCGCGAGCGGCTCGACGATCTCGATCGAACGAACGTCGGCGCCGCACCCCGCCAGCACGGCCGCCTGATACCCGCACCCGGTGCCGACCTCCAGCACCTTGTCGCCGGGCTTCAGCCGCAACAGATCGGTCATCAGCGCGACGATGTACGGCTGCGAGATCGTCTGGCCGCCACCGATCGGAACCGGCCGGTTGTCGTAGGCAGCATATCGCCACTCCGCCGGCACGAACTCGTGACGCGGCACGCGCCGCATGGCTTCCAGCACGCGCGCATCGAGCTGGCGGTGCCCCGCGTCGCCGCTGTCGCGCGCCAGCGCTATGATCTCGTCCACCATCCTGTTTCGCTCGTCCAAGCGAAACTCGTGCGAGCCGGTCATGCCGAAACTCCGGATGCCGTTGCGTTCAAATCGAGTAGTCGCGACCCATGTGCATCGACGCGTTCACCATAATTCCACCACGTCGGCACGCCTTCTTAAGGCCTGGATCACTGGCCGAGGAGATTGTCATGGTGTTTCAGCGTAAGCACGATCCGAAAACCCTCACTGTAGTCCCATCCGAGATTGCAACGCTTCCCGCAACCACCAACGCCTCCGACGCAGCGTCCGTCATCGGCAAGGATATGTCGATCGAGGGGCAATCCATTACCGTCCGCTGTAAGGGCACGCTGCGCGTCAACGGGGTCATCACTGCCGATCTGCACTGCAACGAGCTCGTCGTCGGCGAGGACGCCGTGGTGAACGGTTCGATTGCCGCCGACAATGTCCGCGTGTTCGGACAGGTTCACGGCGCCATTCTCGGTGCCAATGTCACCCTCCACCCGAGTGCGCAGGTCGACGGCGATATCCACGCCCAGATGCTGACCATCGAGCAGGGTGCAAGCTTCGATGGCCGCTCGCGCAAGGTGGCCAATGCCGCCGAGATCGCACCGCAGCTCGATTCCCAGCCCGGCTACGCCCGCTCCTACGGCTGAGCCGCCACGACGATCACTCCCCTTTGAACGAACTTCACCCTCCCCTGACAGGGAGGGTTTTTTGAACCTCGAACATGACAGCGCGTGGCCTGCCTCTCAGGCCGCCTCGCGCTTGCCGTTGATCAGATCCCACGCAATGTTGATCTGCCGGATCCGGATTTCGCGCAGCTCCCGGTCGGTCTCATCGCGGGCATGGTCCGGATGCCAGCTCATGCGCAGCGCATCGACGATCTTCTTCAGCACCCCTTCGCTGACCTCGGCGTTTACGCCGAGAACGTCGTAGGCTTCGCTCGTCGTCCGCGGCAGTGCCGTGGCCTTCTTGGCGTTCGTCAGACTGGCGGCAGCGCTGTCGACGATCCGGCGAATGCGCTCCAGCTCGCGCACCAGCGCACGGAACTGCGGAGCCGCTCTATCGGCGGGTAGTTCGCCCTTTGCCGCCTGCTTGGCGAGCTTCGCCAGGCGCTCGTGCACATGCCCCAGCTCGCCTAGCAGCACCTCGCGCAGTGGACCGGCGGCCGTCAGTTCGCGCGTTGCCGCAGCGGTCTGCTCCAGCAGCGCAGCAACGGCATCCGACGCGTTGGCGAGCGAAAGATCCCGGTGCGCCATTCGAAAGGCACTGGCGTTTCGCGAGCGGGCCAGCAGCGTCGGCCCATAGCGCATCGCGAGGACCAGCCCGATGACGCTGAGCGAGGCAAGCACGGCAAGCCATGCCCACAGCTGTGACGGCGGCTCGACGACAGCGGCGACGGCAGGTGCCGGAACCTCACCGCCTTCATGCACCACCGTGATCCAATCTTCGTTGGCAAGGTTGGGCTCGAGCGCTGTTTCGAAGGTCTCGGGCTGCCCTGCTGGCTCGAGCACGGCCTCAGGGTCGGCCTTGGCGATGGCCATCTCGTCATCGACCGAAGCCACTTGCGTCAGACCTGTGGAATCCTCGCCCGCCAGAGCCGCTGCCTCGTCGGCCACCGCGCCGACCATCAGCCGGGCACCGAGTTCCCCCACCGGCGCAAATCCCGGGGGCAGCACCAGGTGCTCGAAAGCTGCTTTTCGCGACCAGGGAAGACAGTCGCCGCTGACGACTACACGGCGTTCCAGGTTGTTGCCCTGCGGATCGAAACAACCGGCAGGGGCCTCCATGGCGGCCCGCGTCGGCATCACCACGTTGAGGCGGCCATCCTCGAGCCAGGCGCGGTTTGCGGCGGCGCTGCCGATCGAGGCTGCAATCTCCACCCACGGCGCCGGCCTCCCGGCGCAAGCGATGGAAAAGCGATGGACCATCACCGTCCGGCAGCCACCGGACGTATTATCGGTGCATGTGGTGACGGTCTGCTCGTCGCGGGGACCCACGACCGCATAGCTCGTTTCGCTGGACGGCGTGAGCCTGACTTCGCCACCCTCAAAACCGCAACTGAACGGCATCGCCAGCCGCTCACGCGCTTCCGCCTGTAAAACTGGCAAGAAGAAGCAGGTCAACACCACGGAAAGGCGGGAAAAAAGACGCACCGCTATGCCCCCTCATGTTGGTACGCATGGTTGTGTTCTTATGGTGAACAAGGGCGCGACTGTGGCGATCTAGCGGTTTATCAACGCAAAGTATTTGTTGCATGTGGCGCTTGCGCATTGGTTTTCACGCGATGCGGCAGCTTCTGCTGTCATCTTCACCGTCGGGGTCAAAAAATCGCCAGCTCAGGATGGCATCTCTCGACAATGAAAGCCGTCCGCCCCTAGAAAAGCTGGGGTCGAGGTGCAGAATTTTTCAGCGCCGCAGGTGTTTCCGACCCGCGTCGTTGTGAGGGGAGGCCTGACCATGACTTCGACCGACGTGCATATTGCGCCGGCGGCCTCTTCATCTCCTCTCATTGCCCGCGCCAGTGCCAGCGCTTCTGCCGAGAATTCCGCCGTCCCCAAATCTGCCTTCGACGATGTGATGCCGGAGGGCGTGCGCGGCCGCGAACGCTTCATTCCCGTCACCCGCTTCGCCTTGCTCGACCGCCTCACCTCGCCCACGGCATGGCCGCCCGGCCAAGCCAGGGAGGCACGGCGCTTTTTCCGCTATCTGGATCATTGGCGCCGGCAGCTTTACACGGCCGAGTTGCACGACCTGGAAGAGACCTACGAGCCTTTCAGCCCCGATAGCGATCTGCTGCTCACGCGTGCGTTCACGCCCGCAGAAAAGCGCGTCATGCAAGCCCGCGTGATGAAGGGCATGGAGCACATCCTCACCCAGGCGAACTACGTCCGCATCGACCACAACGACGTCCAGCAAATCTTGACGCAGGACTCCGCCTACGGCCTTGACCTGCACGTCGATCTCGATGTGTTCGAGGAGGTGCTGCTCTATTATCGCGGTGCATCGAGCAAGCGCAATCAGCGCCGCCGCTGGAACAAATTCTACCTGCGCGAGCAGTTCGATATCCCGATCTTCCAGCGCCTGTTCCTGCTCTTCAAGCTGAAGCCGTTCGACGTCCACGTGCGTGAATTCATCGACAAGAAGCAGCTATCCCGGCGCGATGCCGAGAAGGCCGTGAAGCGCGCGCGCGACATCATTCCTTCCGAGGTGAAGGAAACCTGCATCTATATGAAGCTGTTCAAGAACATCCCGAGAAGCGACATCGAGATGGTGTTCCCGAACACGCGCGTGCGCTTTCGTTTCCTCGACAAGCTGCGTCTGGGCGCAACGGCGGGCGGCGGCTTGACCCTCGGCACCGTCAGCGCCGCCGGCAAGGTCGCGTTGCTCGCAACCAACCCGATCGCGGCCGCCGGTGCGCTTGTCGGTTTGGGCGGCATCGCCTTCCGTCAGGCGATGAACTTCATGAATCAGAAGCAGCGCTATATGGTCGTCATGGCGCAGAACCTCTACTTCCACGCCATGGCAGATAATCGCGGCGTCATGCTGAAGCTCGCGGCGCGCGCGGCCGAGGAGGACATCAAAGAGGAGATGCTTCTCTACGCCGTGCTCACCAAGGAGGTCTCGCGCCGCCAGGACATCCCGCAGATCGACACCGCAATCGAGCAGTATCTTGCGGCCAGCTTCGGCGTCAGCGTCGACTTCGACATCACCGACGCCCTGAACCGCCTCATCGCCGATGGCATCGTCACCGAGATGCCCGACGGCACGCTACGGACCCTGCCGCCCACCGAAGCGGCAGCGCATATCGACAGGCAGTGGGACCTGTTCCTTGACAAGCTGCCGGACCTCATCAGCGCCGAGGGCATGGAATTCGAGGCCGACGAGCCGGCCTTGTCATCGCCCGCGGCTTGAGGCACTGCTGCGCCGCAGATCCTCAGGGCGCAGCAAGAAGAACAAAATGGCCAGCACCAAGCTATCCGTGCGCACGGCCGATCTGGCCGTCGCGCAAGCCTGCGAAGCCGCCCTGCAGGAGCGAGACCCGCCGCTTGATGCCGTCACCCTGTTCGAGGACGGCCCATCGGCCTGGCTGATCGAGGCCTACTCGCAGAGCCGCGAGGACGCCGAGGCCGCGGCCGCCGCGCTGCCCATTGCGGCGGTCGTAGAGGACCTGCCCGAGCTCAATTGGGTGGCGATGTCCCAGGCAGCCCTTCCGCCCGTGCGGGCCGGCCGCTTCATCGTTCACGGCAGCCATGACCGCGACCGCATCCCCTTTGGTCCACGCTCGATCCTCATCGACGCCGGCGAGGCCTTCGGCACCGCCCACCACGCAACGACCCTCGGCTGCCTCATGGCCATCGACCGGCTGACGCGCCGCGGACGTTTCCGCCGCGTCCTGGACCTTGGCTGCGGCTCGGGAGTCCTGGCGATTGCCGCCTCTCGCGTCCTTCCCGCGGCCGATGTCTATGCCTCGGACAACGATCCGATCGCCGTCGACGTCGCCCGCGCCAATGCGATCGCCAACGGTGCAGGCCGCATCCGCTTCGCCTGCGCCCTGGGCCTCGACCATCCGCTATTGCGCCGCTCCGCCCCGTTCGATCTGGTCATCGCCAACATCCTGGCGGGCCCTCTGCGCCTGCTTTCGGGTGACGTCGCCGCCGCGGTCCAGACGGGCGGCTTCGTTGTTCTGTCCGGCATCCTAAATCCCGAAGCGCCGGCCGTGATCGCTGCCTATCTGGCGCACGGCTTTTCCCTGATCGAGCGCCGTCAGATCGGCGACTGGACGATCTTGACGATGCGCCGCCGCGGCTGAGGTTCAGCAAGGCCGTATTGCGTTCGCTCGCCGATTGCCTGCAAAGCGCGGGAGGATTAAACAGGCGCCATGTTCCAGACCTTCGAAAACCAGTCCGAGCGCGGCGCCACGGCCGACCGCATCCGTGAACTGCGGCGTCTGATGGCGGCGCAAAAGCTCGACGCCTACCTCGTGCCGCGCGCCGACGAATACCAGGGCGAGTACGTGCCCGCCTCCGCCGCGCGGCTCAAGTTCATCACCGGATTCTCCGGTTCGGCCGGCATCGCCATCATCCTGAAGAAATCCGCCGTCCTGTTCACCGATGGACGCTACACCGTCCAGGCCCGCGCCGAACTGGAGCCTGGGCTGGTCGACGTGTCGCTCATCCCGCGCCCGAACCTTGGCCCCTGGCTCGCCGAGAACCTTTCGCGTGGGAGCCGCGTCGCTTTCGATCCGAGCCTGCACACCATCGCCGAGGTGGAGCGTCTCACGGCCGCGCTCGAGCCGCACGGCATCAAGCTTGTGCCGGTATCGCGCAACCTGATCGATCGCGTGTGGGGCAAGGACCGCCCGCTTCCGCCGCAGGATCCTGTCGTCCTGCATCCGCAGAAGTATGCCGGCCGCTCGGCGCCGGACAAAATCGCCGAGATCCAGAAGCGCCTGAAGGTCGACAAGAACGACGCCGTGGTGCTGACGCTGAGCGACAGTGTCGCCTGGGCACTCAACATCCGCGGCTCGGATATCCCGCACACGCCCGTCGCGCTCGCTTTCGCGATCGTTCCTGTGACCGGCAAGGCCGAGCTGTTCATCGCCGCCGAGAAACTGGAGCCTGCCGTCCGCGCGCACCTCGAAGGCTTCGCCAGGATCTCGCCGCCGGGCGCACTGGCCGATCGCCTCAAAACGCTGCGCGATGCCGGCAAGCGCGTGCGCCTCGACCCCAATACGGTCGGGTTTTCATTCGCGCGCGCCCTCGGTGGCGCAAAGAAAATCGCGCGCGGTGTCGATCCCACCATCGCCCTCAAGGCCATCAAGAACACTGCTGAGATCAAGGGCTCACGCGCCGCGCACGTGCGCGACGGCATTGCCGTGACGCGCTTCCTCGCATGGCTCGACGGCGCATCGGGCACCGGCACGCTCGACGAGATCGAAGCCGTGCGTAAGCTCGAAGGCTTCCGCCGCGCCACCAACCAGCTGCGTGAAATCTCCTTCGACACCATCTCCGGCAGCGGCCCCAACGGCGCCATCGTGCATTATCGCGTGTCCGAGGCCACCAACCGCAAGCTTAAGCCGGGCGAGCTGTTCCTCATCGACAGCGGCGCCCAGTACCTCGACGGAACGACGGACATCACCCGCACCGTCGCCATCGGCAAGCCGACGGCCGAGATGCGTGACCGCTTCACTCGCGTCCTCAAGGGGCACATCGCCGTCGCATCGGCCCGCTTCCCGAAAGGCACCCGCGGCATCGACCTCGACCCGTTCGCGCGCCGTGCACTTTGGGAGGCAGGCCTCGACTACGACCATGGCACGGGTCACGGCATCGGCAGCTATCTCTCCGTGCACGAAGGCCCGCAGTCGATCTCGCGCGCCGGCATGGCCGTTATCGAGCCGGGCATGATCATCTCCAACGAGCCCGGCTATTATAAAGAAGGCGCCTACGGCATCCGCATCGAGAACCTGGTGCTCGTGACGGAGCTGGAGAAACTCGCCGGCGCCGACCGCGAGACCATGACCTTCGAGACGCTGACGCTGGCACCGATCGATCGGCGCCTCATCGACGTAGCTCTGCTCAACGCCGACGAGATCGCATGGCTCGACGCCTATCACGCGCGCGTAGCCGCGACCCTCTCGCCCGATCTCGATGCATCGGAGCGCGCCTGGCTGAAGCAGGCCACCGCACCGCTGAAGTAGCCTACTTCCACGACCACTTGAGATCGGTCTGCTTGTAGTCGAACGCGCGTGTCGGCGCGTTCTCGTCGTTCATGTCGATCTCGTTTCCGCGATCATCGTAGAGCTGCAGCGTGCCGTCGATGGCCAGCGTCTTTTTACCGATCTGGCACTCGTAGGGCAGCGACCGCGCCCCACCGAGTTCTTCCCAGTGCCCGCCGAAGCGCGCCCCCACGCAGATGATGCTGTCGGCCGCGACGCCCTGCGCCTTCAGCTCTGTCGTGATCTCTCCGATCAGCTTGGTGTCGTCCTTGAGCTGATCCATCACCTCATCGAGGGTGATGCTGCCAGGCGCCCACGCGGCTCTTGCGCCGAGCACGCTGAATGCACCGATCATCACGAGAAGTTTTGCGGCGCGTGGCCAGTCCATTCGTGCCTCGGATGGAAACCTTTCAGGGAGCATATCACCCCGCCGCGCGCCCTGCCGCTCAAATGAAAAGGCCCCGCCGCAGGGGCAGGGCCTTCGCATGGATTGAAACCTGATCTACCTCAGGCGACCGAGGAGTTGATCCAGTCCTCGAGCTTCTTCTTCTGCACCAGCGCGCCGGTGTGCTGGGCTGCCGGCTGGCCGTTCTTGAACAGGATCAGCGTCGGCATGGCGCGGATGCCATACTTGCCGGTCACGGTCGGGTTCTGATCGACGTCGAGCTTCACGACCTTGATCTTGCCCTGCATCTCCTTGGCGACCTGATCGAGCGCCGGCGCCATAGCCTTGCAGGGGCCGCACCACTCAGCAAAAAAGTCCACGAGCACTGGCTCCGAGGACTTCAGCACTTCCTGCTCGAAGGTCTTGTCCGACACTGCATCTGCCATGTTTTGTTCTCCTACGAGGTGGACGTCCGGCGGGCTCAGCCACCGGCACCTCTTCGAGCCGAAGTTAGGAATGCACCCCGGCAGCGTCAAGGTTACTTAGGTCAAGTTCCCATAGCCTGGAGGCATAACTGTCCAGCAGGGCGTCGGGAACCGGCATCATCCGCGGGCCGTCGGTCCACAGCAGCGCGGCTCGGATGGTACGCCCTGCGTAAATTTCGCGCAGCGCCAGCCGGTAAGCCGCGAGCTGGAATAAGTAGGCCCCTGCAACCTGGTCCACCTCCTTGGGCGGCGGCCGGTTGGTCTTGTAGTCGACGATCAGCACCTCGCTGCCCAGATCCACCAGGCGGTCGAGCTGCCCCATCAGCTTGAGGGGCGGGCCCTTCCCCTTGGGGTTGGGAATGAGCGCCACGATCGGCACCTCGGCTCGGCTCTTGGGGCCGAACAGCGGCGCGAACTCCGGCGCGGTGAGGATGCTGAGCGTCTCCTTGGCGATCGAACTGCGCCCCTTGGCCGTGAGCACCGCGCCGCGCACCGCCAGGAAGCCGTTGGCGGCCTTCTCCCAGCTCGCCTGTGGCAGCGTCGGCAGGTACTGGAGCAGAGCGTGTGTCAGCGTTCCCCTTAGGAAGCGGTTGTCGGCGTTCTGGGCCGATGGCGGCAACGCCGCCGGCTCCTCGGCCGCCGAGCGCGCCCGTGCCGGCACCTCGATCAGCGGCTCGCCCTCCGCGTCCGGCGCGTAGGCCTCCAGCCGCGATGGCGCGAGCGGAATGGAAAGCATCGCTTCGCGCGGCGCCGCGGCCGCCGCCCACGCGGGCAGCTCGACACGTGCCGCCTCCTGCTTCTGCCCGGCGTCACGCGGCTTCGGCTTCTCCGACTGCGGCTCGACATGGCGGCGCACCGATACGCCGAGCGCATCCTGCACGCTTTCCATGTCTGCCGAGATGCCCGCCGCGATGAGATCGTACCAGCAACCCTGTGCTCGCCTGTTGCGACCCTCGAAGCCAGCGATATAGAGCCGGTCTCGCGCACGCGTCATCGCCACGTAGAGCAGCCGGTTGCGCTCCTCCGTCTCACGCTGCGCGCGCTGCGCTTTCGCCGCCGCGATCACCGAATGTCCGCTCGTTCCCTTGACGCTCCAGACGAATGGCGTGCCCTGCACACCCTCCGGCAACTTGATACTGTCGAGCTCGAGCAGCGACGTAATAGGGCCGCCCGACGCCGTCGCGCACGTATCCGGCAGGAACACGATCGGCGCTTCCAGGCCCTTCGCGCCATGCACCGTCATGACGCGAACCTCATCGCGTCCGTGCTCCATGTCGCGCTTCACCTCGCGGTCGGTCTCGCGCAGGAAGGTGAGGAACCCCGTCAGCGACGGCGCCTCCGCATCGTCATAGCTGAGCGCGAGATTGAGGAACTCATCGATCGGATCGGCCGCCTCCGGTCCGAGCCGCGACAGCAGACGCGCCCGTCCGCCCTCGCGGTCGAGGATCGATGCGAAGAACTCGAACGGCGGCACGAAGTCCGCCCGCGAGCGCCACCGCTTCAGCGCTTCCAATGCCCCGCGCAATCGATCGTTGTCGCCCGCGTGTCCTATCAGCGCCTTCCATAGCGTTGCGCCTTTGCGCCCCGGCGCGATCGCCATCAGGTCGTCGTCGTCGAGCCCGATCAGCGGGCTTTTCAGAACCTCTGCAAGTGCGAGGTCGTCCTCCGGCAGCGTCAGGAAATCGCCGAGCGACATGAGGTCTTCGACTGCGATCTGCTCGGAGAGCCGCAGCCGGTCGGCGCCCGCCACCTGGATGCCGCGCGCCTTCAGCGCCGCCACCATTGGCCCCGCGAACGGGCGGCGCTTGCGCACCAGGATGATGATGTCGCCCGCGCGCACCGGCCGTCCTTCCGACGCCAACACCTCGCCCTGATCGAGCCAGCCCTTGATCGTCGCCGCGATGCGCTCGGCAAGCCGCTCGGCCGGCGCGCGTCCCGTCGCCTCTTCGAGCGGCGCCCACGGATCGCTGCTGCCGACGTCCTCGGGCTGCTCCGTCGGCCATATCTCGACCACGCCGCCGTGCCCGAGCCGGTGCACCGCGTGCTTGATGATGGCGTCCTCTGTCGTCAGGCCAGGCGCCCGGCTGCGATCGCTGAACACGCGGTCGACCGCATCGAGCACGGGTTTCACAGTCCGGAACGACAGATTGAGCGGAATGCGCCGCAGCGCGTCGCCGCTGCGCAGGGCGAAGTGCTTGCCCATCTCGGCAAAGCGCTTTGGCTCGGCACCCTGGAAGGAGTAGATCGACTGCTTCTCGTCGCCCACTGCGAACAGCGTGCGCACGCCATGCTCGCTGCTGTCGCTGAAAAATTCGCCCGCCAGCGCCTTGACGATCTCCCACTGCTCCGGACTCGTGTCCTGCGCCTCGTCCACCAGAATGTGATCGATGCCGCGGTCGAGCTTGAACATCACCCAGCGAGCAAGCTCCTGTCCGCTGAGCAGATGCACGCTGCGCGTGATGAGATCGTCGTAATCGAGCGCCGCCCGCCGTTGCTTCGCCTTCGTATATCGCTGCAGCACAGCACCGGCGAGGCGATGCAACGCCATGGTTGCGGTGATCGCCCGCACTGCGCGCCGCTTTTCGACGAGCCCGGTGAACCGCCCTTGCGCGCTCACCACCGAATCTTCGAGGCCCGGAAATGCCGCCTTGACGCCGTTGGTCATCAGGCGCGAGCGCGGCCCCTTGTCGGTGCAGAAGTAGTCGTCGAGTGCCGCCGCGCGCGCCGCGCTCGATGAAGCCGTCAGCGCTGCGACCACCGACGGCACGAGCTTGACGTCGCTCGCGGTGCCCCCGCTCAGTCCATCGCGCAAGCGTACCAGGACGTCATCGCCGATGACGTCCGCCATGTCGCGCTCGATGTCGTCCTCGGTGACGCCGTCGGCAATGCCAAAGCTGCGCCGAAACGTGCGTTCCAGCCCAGCCAGCGCGTCCTCGTCAGCCTCGCCGCCGAAGTCGATGCGCATTGCGCTGTCGAGCCACCGCCGCTGCGCGAGTGCCGATCGCAGCACGTCGTCGAACCGATCCTCTGCCGCGTAGGGAATGACCGCATTGAGCGCGCGGCTTTGCGCGGCCGAAGACCCGTCGGTCGCCTCGGTGAGCGTTGCATCGATTGCCTCCCGCAGGATCGCGGTTGCGGTCGCATCGTCCATCACCGTGAAGCCTGGCGCTACGCCCGCTTCCAGCGGAAAGCGCTGCAGCAGGCGCTCGCAGAACGAGTGGATCGTCTGCACCTTGAGTCCGCCCGGCGTTTCGATCGCCACGGCGAACAGCGTGCGCGCCAGCTGCGTCTCGCCTTCGAACGGTCGGCGGTCGCAAAGCTGCGTGATTTCCTCGGCCAGCATCGCCTCGGGCATCGTCACCCACTTCGCCAGCGTATCGAAGACGCGCTTCGACATCTCCGCCGCCGCCGCTTTGGTGTACGTGAGACAGAGGATGCGCTCCGGCTTCGTCTTGGTGAGCAGCAGCCGCAACACGCGCTGCGTCAGCACGTGCGTCTTGCCGGTGCCGGCGTTGGCGCTCACCCAGACCGACGCCGTCGGATCGGCGGCGTCCCGCTGCGCAGCCTTGGTGCGTTCGAAATCGTTCGCGAACTGTCGCATGCTCATGCCGCGTTGCCCCCCTCTTCCGTGGGAACCGACCACTCCGCAACGCGGGCAAGATGCGCATAGTCGTCATAATCGTAGCTGAACCGCGCGCGCCGCAACGCTTTGTACGGTGTCGCCTCATCGTCGAAACGCGCAATGAGCTTGACCAGGCTGTCGAGCGCGGCGGCCGCGAGTGTGGCGACGTCTCCTGCCGCCACGGCGCGATCCTCGCCGGGCGGCTCCGCGCCCGTCGCGCGCACATACCGCAGCCCGATGACCGGAGCCCCGCCAATGCCTGTGAAACCGGGCTCGCCAAGCGCGACCGCCGCTTCGAGCGGAAGCTGCGGCTTCATGCCGGACGCGATCTGCGCGTCGGACGGCACGCTGCCCGTCTTATAGTCGGTTATGACGATGCCGCGCGGCGTCTCGTCGACGCGATCGGCCCGCGCCGTAAGCGTGAAGGGCCCGCCCGCCGCGTCGATGATGAGCCTGCCCGTGATCTCCGCCACCACGCGGCTCGCATCTCCGCGCCGCGCCGCCTCGCTGTCCGCGAACCAGTCCGCGAACCGATGGAAGCGCGGTAGCCAGAACGCGGCCACGCGCGGATTTCCGACGTAATCCGAAAGCACCCCGCGCGCGATAGACATCAGCTCGCCGTGTGCGTCTGGCGGCAGCTTGTCGGGGAACTTCGCCGCAAAGCGGCTCATGATGTCGTGCACCACGTTGCCGCGAAGCGCCGCGTTCGGGTCTTCTCCCAGCGACGGCAGCTTGTCGAGCTTGAGAATGTCGCGCGCGAAGATGGCGTATGGATTGGCAAGCCACGCCTCGATTCGCGTCACGCTCATGCGGCGCGGTCGAAGCGCCAGCGGCGGGCGCGGCTCGGGAGCGGAAATCCTCTGCCGGATTTGTGTGTCGTCGCGCATCCTCGCCCAGCCGAGCCACGGCTTTTCCGCATGCAAGGCGTCGCTGACGCCGAAGCCCGCGAGCAGCGCCTGCAGCCGCATCAGCCAGCGCGAGGGCACCGTCGGCACGCCGTCGATCTTCTCCGCGCGCGTCAGGTACACTTGGCTGGCGCCAAGCAGCGAGGTGAAGTCGTGTGCGGCGTATCCGATCGCCTCCTCCGGCGACGGCAGCTTGAGGTCGGAGCGCATGGGCCGGTTGAGCCAAGGACCGGGGTCCGCCGCTTCCGGCCAGGTGCCGTCGTTGAGCGAGCCGAGAATGATCACGTCCGGTTGCTGCAACCGCGCCTCGAACGGGCCCCAGATCGACAGCCTCGGATGCACCGCGACGCGCGGGCGCACATTCTGTCCGACGAGAAAGCTGCGATAGAGATCGGGGTAGTCTCCCGCCTCCACCTGCAACGCGGGAAGCTGCGGATCGATGAGCCCGGCAAAGAAGCTCGAAGCCGCCTTGCCCGCTTCGCCCTGCCACAGCGGCGAGCCGTCGGTCAGTTCGCCTTCCGGCAACTGGCACACGGCCTCGGCCACGGCCACGTGGGCCGACGCAAGCTCCAGCATCGAATGCGTGCCGCGTCCGCCGAATAGCGCAAGCAATGGCTGATAAGCCGCTTTCAGTCGCGCGACGAGATCGTGCGCGCCCTCCCAGTCCTTGTCCCACAGGCGCTGCACCGCGCCGCGCCGGCGATCCTTGTTCGTGTCGGCCCGCGCCAGCGCATCGGCAACGCCGTCGATGCCGCGCCCCAGATAGACATCGCGAAACGCTGCGATCTCCAATGCCCGCCCAGCTCGCCGCACGCCGAACGCATCGAGCCCGAGCCGCGTGAGGGGATGTTTCAGCAGCGCCATCACAGCAGCAGGCGCAAAGTTCTCCGCCACCGCCGCGATGACGAGGTCGAGGAACGTGCCCGGCGGCGTTTTCGCGAATGGCCGACCGGCGGAATCATCGACGCGAATGCCCCACGCCTCCAGCCGCACCGCGACTCGGCGCGCCAGCAGCCGGTCCGGCGAGACGAGGGCTGCCGTGCGCCCCGGCGTCTCTGCGGCCTCACGCAAAATCAGCGCGATCACCTCGGCTTCGTCCTGCGCCGATGGCGCCTCGATGAGACTGGCGCCTTTCAGCGCGCCGCGCACTTCGTCAGCGTCAGTGCCGGCAATATAGTCCTGCCAGCGCCCGGTTTTGCCCGATGGCCGCATCGTTTCCGCGATCAGCACCTGGCGCGCCGCCTGCTCCTTGTCGGCAGCTTGGCCCGGCAGCGGCATGACATCGCCGCGCGGTACCCCCAGTTCCCTCAGCAGCTTGAAGAAGCCGAACTGCGGATGCTCGGGGTGATGCTCGATCGCGTTCCAGCTTTCGTCATCGAGATAGAGATCGAGCCCGGGCAGCACGATCGCGCCCTGCGGCAGCGATGCGACGGCCCGCATCAGCTCGACCGTTGCCGGCACCGAGCCCGTGACACCCGCGATGATCACCGGTCCTGACGGCGGCGCCTTCGTCAGCCGATCGGCCTCCGCGAGAATGGCGCGATTGCGCCGCGCGGCCGGCGACAGCAGCTTCTTCTCTTCGAGATAGGCCGGCCAGAACGCCGTGATGATCTCAAGGAACTTCAGCGTCTCCTGCCAGTGCTCGGAATATTCGTCCGGCACCAGCGACGCGAGCCCGTCGAGCGCGACGTTCTCCGTCTCCACCATGTCCATCAGCCGCGCAAGCTCTGCCGACAGATGCGCCGCCTGGGCCGGTGTGTTGGCGCCCGCGGCCACCGCCTGATCGCTGAGATGCCCGGCATCGCCATCGCGGAGCCGGATCGTTTCCGACCACCGCTGCACCAGCATCGTCAGCACCAGGCGCCGCTCGATCTCGCTCACGGCCGGCGGCAGGTCCAATGCGTCGCTGCCGAGCGTTCCTGGGCTGGACAGCCCTGCCAGCAGCGTGAGGTCTTCTTCGCCCGCCGAGATCGGCCGGATCTGCGGCAGCGTCATCGCTCGCCCGCCCGCCGCCGCGAGGAATGCCTCCTGCATCACGCGCGTCGCGCGCCGCGTCGGCAGCAGCAGTGTAATATCTGGAAGTCCGAGCGGATCTGGCGCCGCTCCGCCTACCGAGGGCAGATCGCCCTTCAAGATCGCCGCGGCAACCGCCGCTAGGAAAGGTCGCCCGGTTGGTACCGTGAACACACGCGGACTGCTCGCCGGGGATTGTCCCGGGCGCTCGGCCATGCTGTCAGGTGACGTCCTCACGCTCGATCCACCTTTCCGCGTCGACCAGCGCCTCCGGCGTTCCGACGTGCATCCAAAGCCCATCGAGGCGGACGCCGAACAGCCGGCCCTTGTCGATCGCTGCGTCCCAAAGCCGGTTCATCGAGTAGACGCCCTGCGGCGCGCCCTCGAACAATCGGGGATGCGCAATAGAGACGCCCGTGAATACGAACGGCACCTGCAGACCCTCGCCGCGGCGGCTGAGGCGCCCGTCCTCGTCCATGGCAAAATCGCCCGATCCTTCGTATCCCAGGCTCGTCGCCGCGGATGCGAGCAGCATCAGGCTATCCATCCTGTCGGGGTCCCAAACGGAGAACAGCCGCTCGAGGTTGGACCCGACCCCCTCGATCCACACCGAGTCGGAGTTGTGAATCAAGAAAGGCTCGGTCCCCAGCATGGGCAGCGCCTTGACCACGCCGCCACCCGTATCGAGAAGCTCTTGACGTTCATCGGAAATTTCAATCTTCGGCCGGGCGCGGTTCTGCACATGTGCTTGCAACTTGTCGGCCTGGTAGTGCACGTTGACCACCGCGCGCTTGACGCCGGCGGCAGCGATGCGATCGAGGACATGGTCGATCAGCGTCCGCCCCTTCAGCACCACCAACGGCTTGGGGATGTCCCGCGTCAGCGGCATCATGCGCTTGCCATAGCCGCCGGCGAGCACCATCGCCGCCTCTGGGCGCCAGGTGGGAGAGGCTGTCATGGATAGGCTCCGTCAAGAGGCGAGGGGGATGGTGCGGGCACCGGCCGGGAAGTGCCGATCGTACCAGTTTTTGAGGCCCGCAAGTCTTGAATGGCTGAGATCGCGGTCGAGATAGTCCCATAGCCGCGGCACGTGCTGCAGATATCCGGGTTTACCGTCCCGCTTGGCGAGCCGCGCAAAAATGCCGACGATCTTCGTGTTCCGCTGGGCGCCGAGCGCTGCATAGGCAAATGCGAATGCATCGCGGTCGAAGCTGCCGAGCGCGGCAACGCCCGCGCAATAGCGATCGAACAGTTGCGCCTCGAGCTCGGCCGGCACGTCCACCCTGGCATCCTGCAGCAGCGAGACGAGGTCATAGGCAGCCGGGCCGCGCATGGCATCCTGGAAGTCGATCACCCCGACGCGCGCGATCCCCTCCCGCTCCGGCAGCCATAGAAGATTGGGCGAGTGATAGTCGCGCAATACCCACGCCGGGGGCATATTCTCCAGCTCGGCGAACACCTCCGACCACAGCTCGGTAAACTCGGCGCGCGCCGCAGCATCGATGGCAGCGCCGCGCAGTGCCGGCCAATACCAGTCGACGATCAGCTCCGTCTCGATAGCCATGGCGCGAGGATCGTAGACGGAAACGCAGTGCTCGCCGTCGCCGGTCACCGGCAGGGTCCCCGGTGCGGCGGCTTGCGACAGCGCGACAAGTGCATCTGTCGCCGCCTCCCAAAGCGTCACCTGGCTGGTGGTCCCCGACGTCACCTCGACGCCGAACACGCGGTCGCCGAGGTCGTCCAGCAGCAGAAACCCGTTATCCAGATCCTGCGCCTGGATCTCCGGCACCGTCAGTCCCGCCGCCGCAAGCGCATTGCGCACCGCGACGAACGGACGGACATCCTCGGCGAGATGCGCAAGCCGGCTGTAGGGAAGACCGTTGCGGATCGGCGGGCCGTCCGGTTGTCGTGCCCAATCCATCAGGATCGCATTTGATCCATCCCGCCGTAGCAGGCGCCCGTACCGCCGCACAGATGCATCGCCCTGCAGGTAGGCCAGCTCCCGCGCCTCACCCTTCGAGCAGCCCGCGCCGAGCAGCTTGCGCATGGCCGAGAAGCGGTCGAGCCGCGTCGCCCAATCGCCGTGCCCGGTCAGCGTCACGCGGCGGCTGCTGCCGGCGTCGTCGTCCTCGAGCAATATGTCCAGCCGGCTTTCCGGCAGGCGCCCCGCGGCTCGGTCCGGCCATTCAACCAGCGCAATGCCGTTCTTGAGCGCAAGGTCGAGCCCCAGCTCGTCCAGTTCTTCCGCCGCGCCAAGCCGGTAAAGGTCGAAATGAGCCACGGCCATGCGCGGGCTCGAGTAATTCTGCACCAGCGTGAACGTGGGACTGGGGATCTCCTCCCGCTTGTCGCCGGTGAGCGACCGGATCATGGCCCGCGACAGCGTCGTCTTGCCGGCGCCAAGCTCTCCGCTCAGCGCAAAGAGGTCGCCGCGCCGGGCAACGAATGCAAGCTCTTCGCCAAAGCGCAGAAGCTCCGGCTCGTCGACGCCATGAATTGCGTAGGTGGACATTCAGATTTCACTTCAAGTTCGGCCGCCAGCCCCGGCCGATAGCGAACCCTCAGGGCCTTCTTGGGGCAGGGCCGGCACGCCTGCTTTAGCAGGCCGGCCGGCGGCCGGAAGGCGCACAGTGACGCGCGTGCCCCGTCCCGGCTCCGATTCCAGGCTGACCGTGCCCCCGTGCATCTCGACGAGGCTCTTGACGATCGAAAGGCCGAGGCCCGCGCCCCGGTGGCTCGACCCCAGACTGCGGCTCTCGAAGCGGTCGAAGACCCTGCCCTGCTCATCTTTCGGGATGCCGACGCCTTCGTCCTCGATCACGAATTCGATCGTCCCCCCGTCGCGCCTGCAAGTGATGCCAACGGTATCTCCCGGCTTCGAGAAACCGACGGCGTTCGACAGCAGGTTGAACAGCACCTGCCGCAGTCGCGCTTCGTCGGCGATGAGGTGCGTGGCGTCGTCGGCGACGGCGATGTGCAGCGACAGCTTCGCGCGCTGGGCTGCCTCGCGCACCCCGAGGATGGCAGCGTCGATCACCGCCGGCACGTCGACACGGCTCTGCCTCAACTCCATCGTCCCGGCGTCCATCGTCGCCAGCGTCAGGATATCGTCGATGATCGCCAGCAGCGTTTTGGACGACGCGGAAATATCGCCGAGATATTCTTCCTGCTTCTTGTTCAGCTCTCCAACGTGCGGACTGCCGAGCAGATCGCTGAAACCGATGATGTTCGTGAGCGGCGTGCGAAGTTCGTAGGATATGTGGCTGATGAAGGCATTCTTCATCCGGTCCGCCGCGACCAGTGCCTCGTTGCGCTCCTCGAGCGCGCGTTGCGCGCGCTGGCTGTCGGTGACGTCGGCGAAGGTCATCAGCGTGGCGCCGTCGGGCAGCGGCATCACAACATAATCGATGAATGTCCCTTCCGGCCGCACCAGCTGTCCGCCAATCTCCTCACGCTGCTCGTTGAAAGAGGTGACAGCGTGGCTCAGCCGCGCCCACGTCGTCGCATCGTCGTAGTGCTCGCGCGCCTGGCTGATGAATTCGTCGATGTGCGGCTCCTCCTTCAGCGCGCGCGGTGACATCTGCCAGATGTCGGCCATTGCCGAGTTGAAAAGCTTCAGACGCCCGTCCGTGCCGAAAACCGCGACGCCTTCCTTGAGGCTGTCGAGGGTCTCGCGCTGCACGCCGATCAGCACATTGTAATCGCGCTCGAGTGCCAGCCGCTCCGTCTCGTCTACGAACAGATATGTGAGGCCGCCGTCGGACCGCTTTTCGATCAGCACCTGCAGCGTGCGCCCGTCGGGCAGGAGCCACGTATCGTCCTCGACCGAGCCATCGCCATAGGACGAAAGCATCTTCGACCGCCACTCGGCGTAATTGACGACCTGCGGCAGGCGCCCGCGCTCGCGCAGCCTGTCGAGCACCGCCCCTTCAGTCGGCCGTGACTTGAGCCACTCCTCATCGAGCTGCCACAGCCTGCGATACGCCTCGTTGAAGAACACGAGCTGTTGCTGCGCATTGAAGATGGCAACCGCCGTCGCGACGCGATCCAGCGTGCGGTCGTAAGGAACGGACTGCCGCTCCAACTCGCCCTGCGTCTTGTCGGCGGCCATGACGTCGACGGCCGCCGCTGCGATGGCGTCCTCGAACGGGATGATCGTCACGTCGTGCGGCCGCCGCTCGCCGCCGACGATCAGCGGCATGCGTCCGCGATAGCTTTCTCCGCGCGACAGTGCGCGCGCCGCAACGCGCCGCTGCCGCTGCTCCAGAAGTTCTATCTGCCGGTCCTGCACCTCGGTCCGGCTGTGCGCCTCGACCGCGCGGACGTAGGCATTGTTGACCCACGTGATGCGCCCGTCCTTGGACCGCAGCCAGACCGGCGTCGGCAGAGCATCGAGCAGGGCGCGGCTCGCGCGAACCTCGCGCGCAAAGCGCTGCTGTTGCGCCAGAATGCGGGCGACTTCCTCGCGATGGCCGGTGACGTCTCGGAATCGCAGCACGGCGCGACCGCCCGCCGTGCGACCCTCCGCTTCTATGTGCCCGCCGCCCGCCGACCTCACGATGATGCTGAAGGGACGCCCCGCATTGAACAGCGCGTCGATGGCGGGCTTCAAGCTTGCCGCCGACGCCGGCTCGAGCCATTGACCGAAGCGAAGGAATTTCTCCGGAGTATCGGGCAGCCCGGGGATGCCGCGCAGAGTGAAGGCCGCAACTTTCAGCGGCTCGCCCTGCTCCCAGAACAGCAGCACTTGAGGCTCGGAGCGGATGATGGAGTCGGCAGCAGTCAGGCTGCGCTTCAGCTCGCGAACCTCGGAGACAGCGTGTTTCTCGCGCCGCGTGCGCACGATGGCCAGCCACGACAGCACACCGATAATGAGCGCCGCGCCCGCCACGACCCCGGCCACTGCCAGGGGCGCGGTCCCGCTGAAGCTCATTGTGGGGACACCGCCTGAGGCTATGCCGGCGGCAAGGATGAGCACGCAGGCAAAGCTCGACACGCCGAGCGCCAGCAGCTCGCGCGCCTTTCCCTGGTACTGTCTCCTCGGAGCAGCAGATTGCATCGGGGTCCATCGATGAGGGTGGGAACCCGAGGCCAAAGACGCATCCAGCAAAGGACAAAGGCCCGGCGGCATCGCCCCTCGAGGAGAGGCGAATCAATAGCGATTATGCGGACCTGCCTCCCCGGTTGCCAGCAGCGTGGGCCCCGCGCGACGCCTGTCGGCGCAATTGCCGGAAGGGTGCTGCTGACAAGCCGCATCTCGAGCCATTTTGCAGCCTCGAAAAGAAAAAGGGCGCCTCTCCGGTTCCGGGAAGCGCCCTTCTGATCCATTGGTGCGTCCAGGCCTCAGTAGCGGTAGTGGTCCGCCTTGAAGGGGCCTTCCTCCTTGACGCCGATGTAGGCCGCCTGCTCGGGCGACAGCTTGGTGAGCTTCACGCCGATCTTCTCGAGATGCAGTCGCGCGACCTTCTCGTCGAGATGCTTGGGCAACGTGTAGACCTTCTTCTCGTACTTGTCGGGATTGGCCCACAGTTCCATCTGCGCCAGCGTCTGGTTCGTGAACGATGCCGACATCACGAACGAGGGATGGCCCATGGCATTGCCGAGGTTCACGAGGCGACCCTCCGACAACAGGATGATGCGCTTTCCGTCGGGGAACTCGATCTCGTCGACCTGCGGCTTGATGTTGTCCCACTTGAAGTTCTTGAGGCCGGCGACTTCGATCTCGTTGTCGAAGTGGCCGATATTGGCGACGATGGCGCGATCCTTCATCGCGCGCATGTGGTCGGCCTTGATCACGTCCTTATTGCCTGTGGCGGTGACGAAGATGTCGGCGCGCGGAGCCGCATCCTCCATCGTCACCACCTCATAGCCCTCCATCGCCGCCTGCAGGGCGCAGATCGGGTCGATCTCGGTGACGATGACGCGTGCACCCTGG
>CAZBPM010000040.1:0-29941 GCA_964493785.1 uncultured Hyphomicrobium sp.
GCCGATAGAGCCCGGAATGCCGCGGTAGAAGGCGAGCCCGGCGATGCCGGCATCGGCAGCAGCACGCGCGACTTTAACATCCGGCACGACGGTGCCAACGCGGAGCCGATGGCCCTCCTCCACCGCGATACCGGCGAAGCCGCGGCCGAGACGGATGACGACGCCTTCGACGCCGCCGTCGCGCACGAGAAGGTTGGAGCCGAGGCCGATCACCGTGACGGGTAGATCGGCTGGGATGTTGGCAAGGAAATAGGCGAGATCGGCCTCGTCCGCCGGAGAGAACAGCGCCTGCGCAGCACCGCCGACACGAAACCAAGTGATGTCGGCGAGCTTCTGGCCGGAGCCGAGGCGGCCGCGCAGCTCTGGAAGCTTGGCCTGCAGTTCAGCGCTCAGGTCGGGGAAGGTCACCGGGGCGCCTCCATTTTCTTGTTGTGCGTGGGATCGGGGATCAAGCGTTGGCGCGGCGCGGCTCATCGGCGGCAAGCCACTGCGGCAAGGCGTGCGCCCACTCGGTGGAGGTGCCGGCGCCGAGGCAGATCACCATGTCACCCTGGCCGATGTGATGACGGAGCAGCGGCGCGAGATCGCGCACCTGCTCGATGGACATCGCGGACGGGTGGCCGGTAGCGCGGATACCTTCGGCGATGGTGTGCTGGTCGATGCCCTTCATCGGAGCTTCGCCGGCGGAATAGAGCGGGGCGACGATGACGCTGTCGGCATCGCGGAAGCAGGTCGCGAACTCACCGAACAGATCGTTGACACGCGAGTAGCGGTGCGGCTCGAACACAGCAACGACGCGGCCACGGGCGCGGGCGCGGGCTGCAGCGAGCACCGCGGCGATCTCGGTCGGGTGATGGCCATAGTCGTCGAAGATGGAAGCGCCGTTCCAGGTGCCGGTCAGCTCGAAGCGGCGCTTGACGCCGGTGAACGTCGAGAGGGCAGCTCTGATGGCGTTGTCGGGGATGCCTGCCTCGCTGGCGACAGCGATTGCCGCGAGCGCATTGAGTGCGTTGTGCTGGCCGGCGACGGGGATCATCCAGCCGCGGATCTGCCGCTCGCCGCCGCGCACGCGCGGGCCGAAGTCAGCGTCGACGACGATGCCGCCGCGATCCTGGGCGAGGCCGGTGAGCAAGAGGTCGGCACCGCGCGCGGTTCCGTAGGTGAGCAGGCGACGACCGTCGCGGCGGAGCTGCAGCCGCTCGACCATGTCGCGCGTGACGGGATGGTCGATGCAGGTGACGGCGAGGCCGTAGAACGGGATGTTGCGGAAGAAGGTCTCGAACTCGCGATGCATGTTCTCGACGGTTTTGAAGTGGTCGAGATGCTCGGGGTCGATGTTGGTGACGATGCCGATCTGTGTCGGCAGGCGCACGAACGTGCCGTCGGACTCGTCGGCCTCGACGATCATCCAATCGCCCTGGCCGAGGCGCGCGTTGGTGCCCCAGTCCTGAATAATGCCGCCGGAGATGACAGTGGGATCGACGCCAGCGGTGGCGAAGACGTGGGCGATGAGCGAGGTCGTCGTCGTCTTGCCGTGCGTGCCGGTGACGGAGACGGTGGAATACAGGCGCATCAGCTCGGCGAGGATCTCAGCGCGGCGGATGACGGGGATGCCCTTGGCGCGGGCGGCTTCCAGCTCGGGGTTGCCGGCTTTGACGGCACTCGAGATGACGACGGAGCGCGCGCCGACGAGGTTGACGGCATCGTGGCCGATAAAGACGCGAACGCCCTTGGCGCGCAGGCGGCGGACGTTGGCGGAGTCCTTCTGGTCGCTGCCTTGGACCTGATATCCCTTCGCCAGGAGAATCTCGGCGATGGCACTCATGCCGATGCCGCCGATTCCGATGATGTGGAAGGTCCCGATCTCGCGGGGCATCTGCATGATATGGTCCCTCGTCCCTTTCCGCCGACCTAGCCGCCACCTTCGTGGCCCGCTTATGGCGGCGACGGCGCTCGGCGCATCAATGACTTACGCCCCCCGACGCATCAATTCCTCGGTCAGATCGGCTAAACGCCCCACCGCGTCCGGCCGACCGAGCATTTTTGCAGCATCGGCGGCTCGCGCCAATGCATCAGCATCACCCAACAGGGTTCCGATATCGTTCGCAAGCCGTTCGGCCGATAAATCCTTCTGTTCGATACACCAAGCCGCACCTGATTCGGCAAGTCTTGCCGCATTCTGCAGCTGATCGTTGTCGATTGCATGCGGCAGAGGCACAAGGATCGAAGGGCGGCCCATCACGGTCAGCTCGGCGACGGTCGATGCGCCGGACCGCGCGATGACGAGGTGCGAACGGGCCATGCGCTCGGGCAGGTCGGTGAAGAAGTGCGACACCTCGGCGTTGATGCCGTGCGAGCGGTATGCGGCGGAGACAGCCTCGGCGTCCTCTTCGCGCGCCTGCTGAACGACCTCCAACCTGTGGCGCAGCTCCATCGGCAGCATGGTCAATGCCGGGGGCACGGCCTCGGAGAAGAAGCGCGCGCCCTGGCTGCCGCCGAACACCAGCAGGGAAAGCTTGCCGGTCGGCTGCGGGCGCCAATAGGGCCGGCGCGCGGCTTCGATGACGGCAGTGCGCACCGGATTGCCGGTGAGGCGCGCTTTCGCGGCGAGTTCGGGCGTCAGGAACTTGGTGGCGGCAAAAGAGGTGGCGATGCCGCTGACGCGGGGCGCGAGCATCTTGTTGGCGCGGCCGAGCACGGCATTCTGCTCGTGCAGCAGCGTGGGGATGCCGCGGGCTTGCGCAGCCTTGATCGGGGCAAATGTCGGATAGCCGCCGAAGCCGATGACGATGCCCGGCTTCAGCTTCCCCAGGAGGCCGTGGGCCGCGATGAGACCGCGCGTCAGCAGCCAGCCGGTGCGGGCGATTGCGACGGGCGACTTCGAGCTGAGTGTCGCGGAAGGGAGGCGATGCACGCTACGGGCGGGAAAGCCCATGCCGTAGCGATCGCCGCGCATGTCGGTGGCGAGATCGACCGGGATGCCGCGACGGCCAAGTTCCTCGGCGAGCGCCTGGGCGGGAAACAGATGCCCGCCCGTGCCGCCGGCTGCCAGCAAAACCGATTGGTTCTTCATCGTCACTTCTGCACCTGACCTGTCGTCGGCAGTCCGACAACATCGTTGAGCAATGGGGGCTTCTTCACGCGGGCGACGTGCGGGCGGTGCCGCGTCAGCGCCAGCAGCATGCCGAGGGTGATGGACACGGCGATCATGGACGATCCGCCGGAAGAAATGAACGGCAGCGTCATGCCCTTGGCCGGCAGCAGGCCGACATTGACGCCCATGTTGATCAGCGCCTGGAGGCCGAACAGCAGCGCGAGGCCCTGGATCGACAGCCGCGTGCCGGGGTCTTTCTCCTGCGCCGCGGCGATGAGGGCGCGCATGACGATGAAGGCGAACAAACCGAGCAGCACGAGGCAGGCGATGACGCCGTACTCTTCGGCGACGACGGCGAATATGAAATCGGTGTGGGCGTCAGGCAGCGCGTTCTTGATGGTGCCCTCGCCAGGACCGCGACCGAGGAAGCCGCCCTCGGAGAACGACTTGATGGCCCGATCAACCTGCGAGTTGTCGCCCGGAGTGGGCGCGAAGAACTTGTCGAGACGATAGCGGACGTGGCCGAAGGTGGAATAGGCGAAGGCAAAACCCATCACGCCGAACATGGCGATGATGCCGGCGCCGAGCAGCGCCTGTCCCGACAGAAAATAGAGCGTGCCCCAGACCATGCTGACGAGCAGCGTCTGGCCGACGTCGGGCTGCGACAGAAGCAAGCCCGTGACGCAGAGCGCGAGCAGGATCGCGAGTGGCAGCGCGGGCATGTCGCGGCGGCGCTGGCTTTCGGCGAAGAGCCAGGCAGAGAGCACGACGAAGCCCGGCTTGGCGAATTCGGAGGGCTGGATGGAGTGGCCGCCGATCGACAGCCAACGGCGTGCGCCGTTGATCTCCGGTCCGATGAAATGCACCGCGACGAGGCCGGCGGCGGCAACCGCGAAGAGGGCAAGCGCCAGCCGGCGCACGCCGCGCGGCGTGCACAGCGATACGGCGAGCATGATGACGATGCCGAGCAGCGAGAACAGCAGGTGGCGCTCGACGAAGTAGTAGGTGGGAAGGCCTTTGCGCAGGGCGACGGCGGGGCTTGCAGCGAGCGAAAGCACCAGTCCGGCGACGATGAGCGCGAGGATGGCGCCGACGAGTACGTGATCGACGGTGAACCACCAGTCGGCGACGCGGCTGCGGTCGGTGCGCGACAGCCTCATGGAGAGATCCCGCGCCCGACGTCATTGCGGCGACGGCCGGAACCCACGCCAGTGTCAGGGAGCGCTGCGTGGGAGATGGAGACCATCAGCTCCCCCGCTTCATCTCGATGCCGGGGAGTGCCTTGACGAGCGCGCGGAAGTGATCGCCGCGCACTTCGAAATTGCGGAACTGATCGAACGAGGCGCAGGCGGGCGACAACAGCACGACTGGCTGGGCGCTGCCGGAGGCGGCGGCGGCATCGCGGGCGGCGGCGGCGGTTGCAGCGTCCAGCGTGCCGCAACGCTCGTACGCGACATTGCCGTCGAGGGTCGCGGCGAAATCCTCGGTCGCTTCGCCGATCAGATAGGCCTTGGCGATGCGGTCGAAGTACGGGGTCAGCGGGGCGATGCCGCCGGACTTCGGCTTGCCTCCGAGGATCCAGAAGATGTTGCCGGGGAAGGAGAGCAAGGCCTTCTCGGTGGAGTCGGCATTGGTCGCCTTGCTGTCGTTGACGAACAGAGTGCGGCGGGCGCTGCCCAGTTCTTCCATGCGATGCGCCAGACCGGGGAAGGTCTTGAGGCAGCGGGCGATCTCGGCAGGGCTGAGCGCCTCGGGCAGCGACATGAGCGCGGCCGAAGCGGCAGCGGCGTTCTCCGCGTTGTGGGAGCCGCGCAAGGAGCCGATGCCGGCGAGGTTGGCGATTTCGCTGGTCGATCCGCCGCTGCGCAGCAGTAGCTTGCTGCCCTCGACCCCGACGTCGCAATCAGCACCGGGCTTGGCGGAGATACGCAGCACGTTGTCCGCGCCCTTCCTCGCCAGCAGCTTTTCGGCGATGGCGCGGCAGTGGGCATCGTCGATGCCGATAACGGCCTTGGCCGCGCCGAGCACGAGCTGCGCCTTCACTGCCGCGTAGTTCTCGATGGTGCCGTGGCGGTCGAGGTGGTCCGGCGTCACGTTGAGCAGCACGCCGACGGACGGATCGACGCTCGGCGCGAGGTCTATCTGGTAGGACGAGCACTCGATAACGTAGTGGCGGCCCGGCGCGAACGGCTCCAGCGACAGCATGGCGGTGCCGATGTTGCCGCCGACTTGGGTGTCGCGGCCCGCTGCCGTCAGGATGTGGGTGGTGAGGGCGGTCGTCGTCGACTTGCCATTGGTGCCGGTGATGCAGATGAGCGGCACGTCGAAAGATTGCAGGCGCCGCTCGCGCACGAACAGCTCGAGATCGCCGATGACCTCGACGCCGGCGAGCTTGGCGGCGCGGACGGTCCAGTGCGGCGCGGGATGCGTGAGCGGCACGCCCGGCGCCAGCACCAGGGCGGAGTAAACCGCCCAGTTGGTGTCTTTGAGGTTTGCGGTCTTGAGGCCGGCCTCGGCGGCCGCCTTGATGCCGGCTTCGTTGTCGTCGCTGACGACGACGTCGGCACCGCCCGCGGCGAGGCCCTTGGCGGTGGCAATACCCGAGGCGCCCAGTCCGAAGACCGCGACCCGCCTGCCGGCAAACGATGTGATGCGAATCATGGCCGCTAAACTAACGCAACTGGAGGCAGATTGGCGCTACGGCTTTGCCCGTCAGCGCAGCTTCAAGGTAGCGAGGCCGACGAGGGCCAGGATCACGGAGATGATCCAGAAGCGCACCACCACGGTCGATTCCTGCCAGCCCTGCTGCTCGTAGTGGTGATGCAGCGGCGCCATTCGGAATACGCGCTTGCCGGTCAATTTGAAGGACGCGACCTGGATGATCACCGACAGGGTTTCGAGCACGAACAGGCCGCCGACGATGGCGAGAACGACCTCATGCTTGGTGGCAACTGCAATGGCACCCAGAGCGCCGCCGAGGGCGAGCGAGCCGGTATCACCCATGAAGATCATGGCGGGCGGGGCGTTGAACCAGAGGAAGCCGAGGCCGGCGCCGATGAGGGCACCGCAGATGACGGACAGCTCGCCGGTTCCGGCCACGTAGTGGATCTGCAGGTACTGCGCGAACTTGGCGTTGCCGATCAGGTAGGCGATGAGGCCGAAGGTGCCGGCCGCGATCATCACCGGCACGATGGCGAGGCCGTCGAGGCCGTCGGTGAGGTTTACGGCGTTGCCGGCGCCGGCAATGGTCAGAACGCCGACGATCACGAAGAACGGCCCCATTTCGACGACCATGTTCTTGAAGAAGGGCAGCGTCAGGCCCTGACTGATCTCGGGCGGGCCGAGATACATGACGAAGGCCGTGGCAACGGCCGCGATCAGAAGCTCGAGGCCGAGGCGCATGCGGCTGGAAAAGCCGGACGAGGTGCGGCGCTTCACCTTGAGGTAGTCGTCGTAGAAGCCGATGGCGCCGTAGCCGAGCGTCACGCCGAGCACGATCCAGATGTAGGGGTTCTGAAGATTAGCCCAGAGGAGCGTCGCGACGGTGACGCCGGCGAGGATCATCAAGCCACCCATGGTGGGCGTGCCGACCTTTGCGAGGTGGGTCTTGGGGCCATCGTCGCGGATGGGCTGACCCTTGCCCTGTTTGACGCGAAGCAGGTCGATGATGCCAGGGCCGAACAGCATGACGAACAGAAGCGCGGTGAAGATCGCCCCGCCGGTCCGGAAGGTGATGTATTTGAAAACGTTCAGGACCCCGATCTGGTCGCTGAGGTTCACAAGCTCGTAAAGCATTTCACTCTCCGAACGGCTGAGCCGAGTGCGTCACTGGCTGGCCGAAGTCCGCCCATGTTGACCGCCCCTGGCCAGCAGGGCGTCGACGAGCGGCGCCATGCGTGACCCGAGAGAGCCCTTGATCATCACCACGTCGCCGGCGCGTACCGCGGCTCCCAAAGCCTCGGCGATACCATCCGATTTCGGGGCCCAGGCCGCGCGCCTGGCCGCCGGCAGCGCCTCGAACAGACGCTGCATGTTCTCACCTGACGCAAAGACCAGATCGATGTCCGCGGCGTCAATCGGTTCATTGAGCGCAGCGTGCAAGGCGCCGGAATTTTCTCCAAGCTCCAGCATGTCACCTAACACCGCGATCCGGCGAGGAAATCTCTCGCGCGGGACGCTCGCCATGGCGGCAAGGGCCGAGCGCATCGAGGCTGGGTTGGCGTTGTAGCTCTCATCGATGACGAGAATTGAGCCGCCGTCCGGCAGGGCCACCTCACGGCGTTCGCCGCGCCCCTTGGGGGCGCGCACGTCGCCGAGGGCCACGACGGCCTTCTCGATGTCGGCGCCAATGGCGTCGAGCGCGGCGATGACGGCAAGAGAATTCTGCGCAATGTGCGCCCCCGGTGCGCCGACACGGTAGGTGATGAGCCGGCCGCCGATGCGGACAGCGATGTCGGTCCCGTCGGCATCCAGGGAGAACACTTCGGGGCGGACGTCGGCGTTTTCATGGCGGCCGAAGGAGACGATGCGGGCGCCGTGCTCGCGGGCGCGGGCGGCCAGAAGTTCGAAATGCTCATTGTCGCGATTGAGGATGGCGACGCCGCCCGGCTCAAGTCCGCCGAAGATCTCGGCTTTCGCCTCGGCGATCTTCTCGGTGGTACCGAAGAACTCAAGGTGCACCGGCCCCACGGTGGTGACGATAGCGACGTGCGGCCGAACGAGCGCCGTCAGCGGCGTGATCTCGCCGGCGTGGTTCATGCCGATCTCGAAGACGCCGTAACGAACGTCGGCCGGCATGCGCGCCAAAGTCAGCGGCACGCCCCAGTGATTGTTGAACGATTTTTCCGCGGCGTGCGTCGGCCCCAGACGCGAGAGGCAGGCGCGCAGCGCTTCCTTGGTACCGGTCTTTCCAACGCTTCCGGTTACGGCGATGACGCGCGCGTCGGTGCGGCGGCGGGCAGCGGCGGCGATGTCGCGAAGGCCCTGAAGCGTTTCGGCGACGCGCAGGAGCGGGCCGTCTCCCGGCGCGCGCTTGTAGTCGACGGATACGAGCGCTGCGGCAGCACCCTTGCGGAAGGCTTCGAGCACAAAGTCGTGGCCGTCGCGCACATCGCGCACGGCGACGAACACCTCGCCCGGTTCGACCGTGCGGGTATCCATTGAGAAGCCGGTGATGGGAACGGCCGGCGTGCCCTCAGCCACTCCGATCGCGGCGGGCACGAGGTTGTCCCAGGTCCAGAGGGCGGAAGTCATCGTTCAGGAGGGCTCCAGTGCCTTGCGGATCTCGTCGTGGTCGGAGAACGGCAACACCTTGTCGCCGACAAGCTGTCCGGTCTCATGGCCCTTGCCGGCAACGACGAGAACATCGCCGCGACCCAGCATCGCCATGCCGGCGGCGATAGCCTCGGCGCGGTCGCCGATCTCAGTGGCACCCGGCGCGGCGATGAGGATTTCCGCGCGGATCGCCGCCGGGTTCTCGGTGCGCGGGTTGTCGTCGGTGACGATGACGACGTCGGCTTTGTCGACGGCAATGGCGCCCATGATCGGGCGCTTGCCCTTGTCGCGGTCGCCACCGCAGCCCATGACGCAGATGAGTTTGCCGGTGGCGAACGGGCGCAGAGCATCGAGCACGGCGGCGAGCGCCTCGGGCTTGTGGGCGTAATCGACGACCGCCAGTCCGCCGCGCATCTCGCCTATGATCTCGAGGCGCCCCTTGACGCCGGTGAGACCTTGCAGCGACGGCAGCACGTGTCCAGCAAGCTCGCCCGTGGCGATGGCGAGGCCGGCGGCAACGAGGGCGTTAGCGGCCTGATAGTCGCCAAGCAGCGGCAGGCGGATGTCGAACACGCGGCCTTCGTGCGCCACCGACATGCGCTGCGCGAAGCCTTCGCGCACAAGGCGCTCAAGCTTCAATGCTTCGCCTGCGCGGCCAACAGTGAAAACGCGCCGGCCGGCATCCTCGGCGGCAGCAATGGCGCGATCGCCACCGTCGGCATCGGCGTTGATGACGGCGGTACCGTCCTCGGGCAGCAACTCGGTGAAGAGGCGGAGCTTGGCGGCGAGATAATCCTCGATTGTCGGGTGATAATCGAGATGGTCACGGCCGAGGTTGGTGAAACCGGCAGCCTTGAGCCGCACGCCGTCGAGACGGTATTGATCGAGTCCATGAGACGACGCCTCGAAGGCGAGGTGCGTGATGCCTTCGACAGCCAGCTCGGCGAGCGTCCGATGCAGCGAAACAGGATCTGGCGTCGTCAGCGAGCCGTAGACGGCGCCGTCGGGCTTCACGAGGCCAATGGTGCCGAGCGAGGCCGACTTGTGGCCCAGCGCGGCGTAGATCTGGCGGGTGAAATCGGCGACGGACGTCTTGCCGCTCGTCCCGGTGACGGCGACGGTGGTTTCGGGCTGCTGCAGACCAAAGAACCTTGCAGCCATAAGCGCCAGCGCGCGGCGTGGCTCCGCAGCGCGGACGATGGGGACATCGCCGGCACCGGAGATTTCGGCGTTCTGACCGGCGAGGATGGCGACGGCGCCCTTCGACACCGCATCGGCAATGAAGCGAGCGCCGTCCGCTTTGCTGCCGGCGATGGCGGCGAAGACGAAGCCCGGCGCCACGGTTCGGCTATCGGATGTGAGGCCGGAGACCTGGATTGCCGCGGAGCCGGCAGGTGCTGCCGCGTCGGCTCCGATGAGCGAGGAGAGAAGCATGGTGCTCCTGATGTCCTGATCGCGGGTATTGTCGTCTGGTGGAGCAGATGTAGAACCGAACTCGCGATCTGATTGGAACTCAACGCCTCGACTGACGCCTCGGTGAGTGCTCCTCACCTTGTCTCATATTTTGCCGCGCAACACGCGTCAAACGATACGCCTTATGGCCCTGACAATGCTGCCTGCCTCGGCAACATGCCGAGCAGAGGGCCGACCCGGGCGATCACGCGGCCGGTGGTGGGCGCGGCGTTGCGCGACGCCAGGATCTCGCCGCCGGATTCCTCGGTGGCTTTCGGCTCGAACAGCATCACGTATACGACATAGCGCGGGTTCGACATCGGGAAGGCGGCGAGGAACGAAGAAATGACGTGCTTCTCGCGATAGCCTCCGACGCCCGGCATTTCCGCCGTTCCGGTCTTGCCGCCGACCTCATAACCCGGCACCTCGGCGCGCTTGCCGGTGCCGGCGCGTTCGGAGACGTTGCGGCGCATGAGGACACGCATCTGCTCGCTGGTTCCGGTGGCCATCAACGGGATCTCTGCGACGCCGGCATCCTCGGGGCGCTTGACGAATGTCGGCGTCACCTTGCGTCCACCGTTGACGACGGTTGCAGCGGCCGCAGCGAACTGGAGTGGCGCCAGCGCGATGCCGTGGCCATAAGCGATGGTCATCGTTTCGACGTCGCCCCAGCGTTGCGGCAACTGCGGCGGCGCGACGGGACCAGCCTCTGTGCGCATCGGCTCCAGGAGTTGCATCCGGCGCAGGAAGTCGCGGAAGTGCTGCGTGCCGGCCTGCGTTGCCAGCATCGCGGAACCGACGTTGGAAGAATGCAGGAAGATCTCGGCGACGCTGAGGGGACGGCGCAGCGGGTGCAGATCCTTGATGGTGAAGCGCCCGGCGGTCAGCTCCTTGCGGACGTCCACGATGGTCTCAGGCGTCGCGAGGGCCGCGTCGAGAGCCATGGCGATGGTCATCGTCTTGAACACGGAGCCAAGCTCGAACGTCGAGCCGGACACCTTGTCGAGGTTGGCGGCTTCGAGGCTCATATTCGGTTGCGAGGGATCGACGGCCGGCAACGACGCGGACGCCAGCACCTCGCCGTTGCTCACATCGATTACGATGCCGGCAGCGCCTTGCGCCTCGAAGCGCTTAACAGCATCGGCCAGTTCCGCCTCGACCGCATGCTGAACGCCGATGTCGATCGACAGGCGCACGGGCGGGCGCTCGGCAAGGGTTGCGCCCTGGACGGATTCCACACCGACGACCTCGTCGACATAGCGCTCGATGCCGGCAACGCCCTTGTTGTCGATGTTGACGTAGCCGATGAGATGGCCGGCAAGCTTTCCGCCGGGATAGGCGCGACGCAGCTCGCGGCGGAAATCCAGTCCGGGCAATCCCAAGTCGTGTACGAGCTGGGCGACGCGCGGAGAAAGACCGCGGCGCAGCCAGACAAAGCGTCGATTGCGGTCGGAGAGGTCCTTGCGCAGGGAGGCGCGGTCCAGATCGGTGAAGATCAGGGCGAGCTTCTCGATGACCTCATCGCGATCCATGATGCGCGCGGGGTCGGCAAACAGCGAGTAGGCCTCGACGTCGTTGGCGAGCAGGCGCCCGTTGCGATCGACGATGTCCGGACGGGCGAAGCTCTGCGCGACGGTTTCGTTGACCGAGATGGAGCCATCACCCAACCCCATCAGCGCCAGCCGCACGAGCTGTGCGCCGATCGCCATGAAGAAAATCGCCACGCCCGCGGTGGCTATGAGCGTGCGCAGCGGGCCGTTGGCGGCGCGCGGAACGGGGCGGGTCTCCACGGCTGTGGCTTCATCCGTCGGTGAAGGATCGAGGGAGTGCTGCAAATCAGTTCCCCTTTCCTGGCTGCGCCGTCACGCGGGCCAGCGCCTCGTCGGGGCTGGCGGCGAGCTGCTTTTCCGTTGCCGGGCCGAGGCCCATCTCGCGCGCCAAGGGCTCGATGCGCTCGGGACGCGCCAAGTGCGCGCGTTCGGCCTTCAGCACGGCGATGTCGCCGCGTGCTTTTTCGATAGCGCGCTCCTGCTCTGAGACGCGCATCTCGAGCTGGCGGGTATCGTAGTTGCTGGAATAGAGGACGAAGGCGCTGGCGAGGGTCATCATCAAAGCGGCGAGTATGACGATCCGCATCGAGCCCTCCTCCGGTATCTAGTCGCTGATCGACGGCACTCCGAGCTGATCCTCGTCGAGTGGCCAGAGCGGGCCGTCGGTGCGGACGGCCGCCCGCAGCCGTGCCGATCTGGCGCGCGGGTTAACGTCGAGTTCTTCTTTAGAAGGAGTTAATGGACGCGGGTTAACAATCTCAAAACTGGGTGGCTGCAATTTTACCGATTGAGGGGGGAGGTGGCGCGAACCCTGGGTTTCCTTGCCCGCCCGCTCCTGCAAAAAGCGCTTCACGATCCGGTCCTCGAGCGAGTGGAACGTCACCACGACAAGGCGGCCGCCGGGCTTCAGGATTTTTTCTGCGGCGGACAGAGCGCGGGCCAGCTCGCCCAACTCGTCATTCACGTAGATGCGCAGCGCCTGGAAGGTCTGGGTCGCGGGATGCTGCGGGTCGCCGCGCCGACCGCCAACAGCGCGAGAGACAAGTTCGGCAAGCGCGCGCGTGGTGGTGATTTTCGATTCGCCCCGGACGCGGACGATGTTGCGGGCAATGGCGCGCGAGCGCCGATCCTCGCCCAGCGCGTAGATGATGTTCGCGAGCTCTTCCTCATCCAACGTGTTGACGACGTCGGCGGCCGACATGCCGGACGAGGACATGCGCATATCCAGCGGGCCGTCGGCCATGAAGGAGAAGCCACGCTCGGCCTGGTCGAGTTGCATGGACGAGACGCCGATGTCGAGGACAACGCCGTCGACGGGGGCGACGCCCTGTTCTGTCGCCGCCTCGTCCAACTCGGAGAAGCGCGATTCCAGCAGCGTCAGGCGGTCGCCAAACTCGTGTTTCAGCGCCTCGCCGCCGAGGATGGCGGACGGGTCGCGGTCGAGCGCCAGCACGGAGCAATCGGCGGCTTCGAGAATGGCGCGCGTATAGCCGCCAGCACCGAACGTGCCGTCGACATAGGTGGCGCCGTCGTGCGGCTTCAGACTCGCCAACACCTCGGCGAGCAGCACGGGGATGTGTCGCGCACTTCCGGCGTCAGTTGAATTTCCTGACCGGTTGCGCGCCGTCATCCCCGTGCTCCTTCGCTGCCGTCATCCGCATCATCGGATGAGCGGCTCCCCGCGCCGAAGAGCTTACGTGTCTCGTGGATTTTCGCCCGTGCGCGTTCGCGCCGCTCAGCGAACTGCTCGGGACTCCACATCTGAAATTTGTCACCCAGGCCGACAAAAGTGACCTGGGAGCTGAGGCCCGCATGGGCGCGAAGGCTCTCAGGAAGGCTGATGCGACCGTCGCCATCGATCGAGAGGACCTGGACGTCGCCGTAGAGCGCGACAGAGAGCTCATCGCGCTCGTCCGAATAGTCCGGCAAGCCTGCGAGAAGCCCATCGATCTTTTTTGCAAGTCTCTCGCCGCCAGCATCGAGGGCAGGAGCCTCGAGCGCGGGGTAGCAGTAGATGCCGGCAGCGCCTCCAGAGGCATAGCCGTCGCGTTCGAGAACGGCGCGGAAGGACGCGGGAATTGAGACCCGGCCCTTGGCGTCGATCTTGTTTGTGAATGTTGAGACAAAGCGGTCCATCCCCTCGTTCCGGCCTCGCGTACCACTCTCTCAACCAACGCAACCGCGAAGCCCCCGCTTCGCTCTTTTGCCGATGCACCGACCGGGGGGCCGTGGCGGTCGCTGGGGCCTTCGAGCCCTCGATCGAGACCTAGCGCCCTGCCACGGGACCCTGCCCGGTGCGGTCGGGCACATATGGGATCGCATGGGATGATATGGACGTCAATGGTCTGTTAACGAATTTGTATGGGCAAACTTGGGTTGCAGCGCCGGGGTGTGGATCGCGGGCCGCAGGACGGCGCAACGCCAGCGCCGCCGAGCTGCTTGCGCTCCGCCACGCAGCGACCTAAGGCCGGTATCAGCGTCAAACCGACAGAACGGAATTGAGAACGATGCAGATGCCCGACGTGCGCTCGATGATTGCCATCGGCCTTTCCGGCCAGCTCGGCCTCAACGGTCATCTGCCGTGGGAGGGCAATCCGGCGCCGGAATACAAAGAGGACGTGGCCAACTTCTTCGCGGTGACGCGCGGCCATGTGCTGCTGGCGGGTCCGACGACGGCGCGCGCAGTGCCGGCACACGAGCGCCAGTACATGACGGTCGTGGAATTGCGCTCGCACATGGATCCGGTGGAGACGCTGGCGAAGTTCGCAGGCCGCGTCGTCTACATCGGCGGCGGACCGGTCGTTTGGGATGTGTACGCGAAGTACATCCGCCACTGGGACATCAACCGGCTCCCCTACGACGGGCCGGCGGATCGATGGTTCAATCCGCACTGGCTCGTCGCAGGTGGAAACGGGAAGTCAGGCGCTTAGTGCCACTCAAGACCGATGATTGACGCTTGGGACTGGTAGAGCCCGAAGCGATCATCGTCTCGGCTCAGTAGCAGCAGGCGCGGCGCTGACGCGGCGCGTAGGTGTAGGGCGTGACGTAACGCTGGCGCGGCACGTACACGGGAGCCGGGTAATACGTGTAGGCGGGGCCTACGACGTAGCCGCAGCAGCCGGAATAGACCTTGCGCGGATAGTAGGAATAGGACGGCGGCACGACGTAGACGACGGGCGGGCCGTAATACACTTCGGGATAGAGCGGGGCATAGTCGCGGTACCAGCGGTACGCGCGGGCTTCCGCCTGGTCTGCCGTGGCGACGCCGAACGCCGAGACGGCGGCCGTGGCGGCCAGCACTGACAGTAGCAGCTTACGCATGAGAACCCTCCTTGAGCCGTCATGCGAAGCTAAGCGTGATCGGTTACTTCCCGATTGATATTTTCTCTGCAAAATCAAACATTAAGCTGCCACACATTAAGTCGCGATTGCCGCCTGGATGATTGCGGGACATCGCAGGGTCGGGCAAGCCCGCCGTGCCGGCGCAACCACTAATTTGTAGAAGGAAAGTGTCAGCTGGCCTGTAAGCCGGGTTCTGTCTGGAAGCGAACTTCCGCGACGGCCATTCATCTGGGACGCCCATTGCTGAGCGCCTCGAGCAACCAACCCGGGTGGCGGATCTGAAGACGGACCTGACGCCGCTTTGCAGCGCGTCCGGCCACCCCTATTTGGTCTTGCTCCCGGTGGGGTTTGCCTTGCCACCGACGTTGCCGCCGGCGCGGTGCGCTCTTACCGCACCCTTTCACCCTTACCCTGCTTCGCCGAAGCTTCGCCGGGCGGTTTGCTTTCTGTGGCACTTTCCCTGGGGTCGCCCCCGGCGGCCGTTAGCCGCCACCGTGTCTCCATGGAGCCCGGACTTTCCTCCACCGGCGTTGCTTTATGGGCCATAGACGCCCGCAATCCGGCAGCGGCCGTCCGGCCAGCTGACGCATGCAATAAGGGGGCGCCGCGCATCAGCGTCAAGCAGCATCGGCGCGGGGAACAGAAGTCTTTTGGACAGCGCCTCCAATCGGAGTGGTGACGCTTTCGCACGCGGTGCCGGCGCAGCCTGCGGCGGTCTCATACCACCCTGATGGACATTTCATTCATATCGTTTGGCTACCCATCCTTTAGCGCAACCTTATTCTGCTTTTGCGCTGATATTCCCGCCTAATTTCTAATCACTCGGCCCGATGCTGAATTTTTCAACCTACCCATAAGGGTTGGCGTCTATTATCCACGTACCTACCAAAGTGGGGATGCAAAACTGCCCGCTCCGGGATATGCTCATCTCGTGGAATCAGCGCGATGGGGGCCGATCAATGAACTCGTCACTGCAAACGGGCACCGAGGAGCGGCGCCGGTGAATATCCAGACGCCTATCAGCCTCAGCGGCGCATTCGGCCGCGTCCCGACAGCAAACCCGCTGGTGCAGTCTTTCGTGCGAGAGGCCGAAGCACTACTCAAACCAGACAGCGTCGTATGGTGTGACGGCTCGCGCGAGGAATACGCCGCGCTGGTCGACAAGCTCGTCGCTGCCGGCTCCGCCGTCCGGCTGAACGATGCCTTGCGACCCAACTCCATTCTCGTGAGCTCCGATCCCGGCGACGTCGCACGCGTGGAAGATCGGACGTTCATCTGTTCGCGATCGCCCGACGATGCCGGGCCTACCAACAACTGGTGCGACCCCGCCGCGATGAAAGCGACGCTGACTCAGCTGTTCGATGGCGCGATGGCGGGGCGGACGATGTACGTGGTGCCCTACTCGATGGGGCCGATCGGCTCTCCTATTGCGGGCATCGGCGTTATGCTGACCGACAGCCCGTATGCCGTCGCCAACATGCACATCATGACGCGGGTGGGCTCGAAGGTGTGGGACGCGCTCGGACAGTCGGACGACTTCGCGCGCGGCATCCATTCGGTCGGCGCGCCGCTTGCGTCGCCCACAGCGCCCGACGCACCCTGGCCGTGCAACAAGACGAAGTACATCTCACACTTCCCGGAAACGCGCGAAATCTGGTCGTACGGCTCCGGCTACGGCGGCAACGCGCTGCTCGGAAAGAAGTGTCATGCCCTGCGCATCGCCTCGGTGAAGGCGCGCGACGAAGGCTGGCTCGCCGAGCACATGCTCATCCTCAAGCTCACCAATCCCGAAGGGCGCGTGAAGCACATCGCGGCCGCGTTCCCGTCGGCGTGCGGCAAGACCAATCTTGCGATGCTGGTGCCCAACGTCCCGGGATGGAAAGTCGAGACGATCGGCGACGATATCTGCTGGATGAAGATCGGCGGCGATGGACGGCTTTATGCCATCAATCCCGAGGCCGGGTTCTTCGGCGTCGCTCCGGGGACGAACAACGAGTCCAACCTCAACGCGATGAAGACCCTCTCCGGCAACATCATCTTCTCCAACGTCGCGCTGACGGATGACGGCGACGTCTGGTGGGAGGGGATGACCGCGAAACCACCCGAGCACCTGACCGACTGGCGCGGAAGCTCATGGACGCCGGGATGCGGACGCACGGCCGCTCATGCCAACGCGCGCTTTACCGCGCCCGCCAGCCAGTGCCCCGTGATTGCGCCCGAGTGGGAAGACCCGAAAGGCGTGCCCATCGATGCGATCCTGTTCGGCGGCCGCCGGGCCTCGACGGTGCCGCTGGTGATGGAAGCGCTGAGCTGGAACCACGGCACGTTCCTCGGCGCGATCATGGCATCGGAGAAGACGGCGGCGGCAACGGGCAAGGTCGGCGAATTGCGGCGCGATCCGATGGCGATGCTGCCGTTCTGCGGCTATCACATGGCCGACTACTTCGCGCACTGGATCAAGATGGGCAGGAAGCGCGGCGCCAAGATGCCCGGCATCTTCTACGTCAACTGGTTCCGCAAGAACGCTGCCGGCAAGTTCATGTGGCCGGGGTACTCCGACAACAGCCGCGTGCTGAAGTGGATCTTCGAGCGCTGCGATAATGCAGCGGCTGCAGTCGATACGCCGATCGGGCGCCTGCCGGCCGAGGGCTCGCTCGATACCAGTGGCTGCAAGGTCGACCCTGCCGATCTCAAAGATCTTCTCGGTGTCGACACGCAAGGCTGGAAGGCGGAGATACCGTCAATACGCGGGCATTTTGCAGCGTTCGGGGCAAAACTTCCGCAGGAGCTGAACGACGAGTTGAACGCGCTTGAGCAAAGGCTCGCCTGATCTCACAGATATTTGTTGGCTGACACGAGTTGAGCAGGCGCGTTCTTCGGCTGGCCTTATTGCAAGTGCAGATCCGCGCCACCAGGCGCGGGCGCCCTTGGCGCCTTGCCGCCTTTGGCGGCGTAGGGATGACGGGGCCGCACGGCGAAATCCGCGCGGCCCTTTTATGCACGGCGCAAATCAAGCGCCGCGTCACATGACGCCGAACGTCATCTTGGTACGGTCATCGCTTCCTGCGAACGGCTTGCCTTCGCTCGCCTCGATCCTGGCTTTCAACTGCGCGCCCTGCTGAGGCGCCTCAGTCAGCGACACCTTCACGTTGCGATGATCGCCGGCCGACAGATCGGTCGAGCCCAGGACGGTGGGTTCGGCTTTGCCGTCAGGGGCGACCGCGAGGATCGTCAGCCGTCCATCCTTCGGAAGGTAAGCGTAGGTGATCGACACCTCATCGTTCTGCAGCTTCTGATCCATGGCGATCACCGACGGGGTGAAGCCTTCGGCCGACCGATCGTTGGGGGCCGCACTGGCTGCGGTCGCCATGGCCACGCTGGCGCCGATCGCTGCGAACGATCGAAGGTAGGGGTGAGTAAACTGCATGTGCGTCTCCTTCGGATTTCTGTCGGAGCACGCTCGAACGGTGGGCCGCGTCAGCAGCCGACTTGAAGCGTGCCCGGTTTGCGAAACGACGGCGTGGCGGCTTTCAGCCTTGTTTGCCGGCGTCTCCTGTATTCGAGCTAGGGACGCTATGAGTGCGCGGCAACGCTTGCGCGCTTTACAAATCCTGTAAGCGAACGCGCGCCCGGCTGGAGGCTGACAGCGCTGATGTCAGCGCGATCGGACGCGTCGTTTGCAAATAAATTTCGCGCAGGTAACGCGCTGGAATGACTCGCCATTCGCACCAACACGTCGCTCGCGGTGCATATGCTGCGCAAAACGATTCGTTAAAAATCCCATTTTGGGACCTACGTTAACCATATCGTAACGGTTGTATGGGTGGTGTTGATGTTGCGGTTCGTCGTGGACTGGCTCTCTGGGGTCGATTCATTGCCCGCAATCGAGGTCGAGACGCCGGTCGTGCGCGACGCGTCCGCCATCCTCCAATTCCTGAGACGACAGCAGACCATCGCCGAGGCGCCGAGCGCCCGCGAAGTCGGCCTGCGCTTTCATCGCGAGGAGTTCTCGCGCCTGTTTGAAGCCATCGACGGCTGGCCGACGGTCGAGTTCATCACCTCGCACGGCTTGCCCGTCACCTCCGTGGAAGATCTACCGCGCAGCGCCGACGGCGGCATCGATGTCGTCGTGCGCATAGTCACGCCGACAGAACGCGGCGCGAGGGTCGTCGCGGGCCGCATCCGGAACAAGATCGTCAATCAACAGTATGAGTAGAGTCCATGGCCAAGTACGAGATTGCCATCGAGTTCAAGAGCAACCACGTGACGCGTCCGGTGCTGCACCAGACCGTCGGCGCGGCGATGCACACGAGAGCGAATGCGCGCGAGGTGATCCTGCGCTGTCCGACCGCGACGCGGGCCGCGCATGAAGCGGCCGCGAAATACAACAACGACGCTCCGTCGCTGAAGAACCGCGCGGGGGACAGCGTGCGTGTCACTCTTGCGACCGACCGGCAGAAGGGCTGAGCTCATGTCTCGCGTTCTGTGTCTCGTCCAGCTCCACGCGGCCAAGCGTGCCCGTTCGAAAGCTGCGCGCGCCGGCGGTGCCGAAGCAAAGCCGCTGACGTTCACGGTGCTGGAGCGGGTGCCGGTGCGTCTTGCCGCGCACAAGCCCATTGTCGATACGCTGCGCAAACACGCGACGCGGTCGCCGGTCATTGATGACACGCACAGCGCCGAAGCCTTTGCGGCGGACGTCATCTTCGTCGACCAGCTCGGCGGGGAGGCAGCCACGTCGATCGCGGCGGTGCTGGCAGAGCGGCGCGCCATGGCGCTCGCCGCCGAGAAGGACGGTCCGGGAAACGATATCCTTGCCAAGCGGCTCGACCGGATCTTCGAGCAGGAAATGGAATGGCTTGCCATCCGCAATCTGCTGGCGGCGGCGTTGCCGCGGGCGCCGGGCACCCCTGCGAAACGGCGGAAGCCTCAGCGGCGCGCGCTGATCCTCGTCGACGGCTGAGCGGCGGCGGCGCGGTCTGTGAATATCTTGTCAAAGGGGATCTGAGCTTTAACGCGCGCATTAAGCGTTGCGCCGCAACAACCATCGTCGGAATGCGTTAGGCCAGAGGTTGTCGCGCAGACGCGCCCAAAGCAAAGGAGCCAGCTCATGCCCCATCGAATTCTCGTGCTCTATGGCTCGTATCGCGTCGACCGCATGGGCATCCGGCTTGCGGATTTTCTGGTCGAGCGCTTCAGGGAGCGTGGCGACGACGTAGAGCTGATCGACGCCAAGGCCATCGGCCTGCCGATGCTGGACCGCATGTACAAGGAGTACGACGCAGGTAAAGCCCCAGCCGCGATGGGCGCGCTCGCGGAAAAGATCAAGGCGGCCGATGCGTTCGTATTCGTCGTGGGGGAATACAATTGGGGCTACCAGCCAGGGCTAAAAAATCTCACCGATCATTTCCTGGAGGAATGGTTCTGGAGGCCGGCGGCCATCGCAAGCTATTCCGCGGGCCGGATCGCCGGGGCGCGGTCGAACCTCCTGTGGCATGGCACGCTGTCGGAGATGGGCATGGTCGTCATCTCGAGCACGATCACTGTCGGGCCGATCGGGGAGGCCCTCGACGCAGACGGGAAACCTACCGGCGAGGGCGGCAAGGCCCTCTCGGACTCGTTCCCTCGTTTCGCGGACGACCTTTCGTGGTGGATCGAAGCGGCGAAGAAGCAGCGCGCGGCGAAGAAACCTCCCTACTGAGGTTGCCTCGGCGGATCGGCATTTTGAGCTCAGGGTCTGGCTGCGCCATTCATCAATCAATTCTATTGATTTGACCATTATAATTCGTTGGATCGATCATTCGCTTTATTGGAGGGTGGGCGTCGAAGGAGACCCCAGATGCCCGCCCCATTCGCCACAACCGAGGTTCCTGCGCCGTGCGGCCCAGAGACAACCGAAGGCCTCTTGGCCCGCTTTGCTTCGGCTGCGCGGACGGCGTCAGCAGAAACGGCGCCGGGGGCGCTGCTCACCGTCGGCATCGCTGCGGCGGCGTTCATGGCGCACCGCGTGCCAGGCCTATCGGCGCTGAGCCCGCTGATCCTGTCGATCGTGCTCGGGGCGGCGCTGCACAACGTGGTCGGGACGCCCGCCTGGGCGAAGGCCGGCGTGACGTTCTCGCTGCGGCGCGTGCTGCGGCTCGGCATCATCCTTCTCGGCTTGCAGCTCACGGCGGAGCAGGTGGTCGACGTGGGCGCAGGCAGTCTCGCCATCATCGCGGCGACGCTGGTGGCGACTTTCGTGTTCACGACGTGGCTCGGCCGCGCGATGGGCGTCGAACGCAAGCTGACGCAGCTCATTGCCGCCGGCACATCGATCTGCGGGGCGTCGGCCGTGATCGCGACCAACACGGTCACCGAAGGTTCGGACGAGGATGTCGCCTATGCGATCGCGTGCGTGACGATCTTCGGGTCGCTGGCGATGATCAGCTATCCGCTGCTGCCCGGCCTGCTGCATCTCGACCCGCGTGGCTACGGGCTGTGGGCGGGCGCCTCGATCCACGAGATTGCCCAGGTGGTCGCGGCAGCGTTCCAGGACGGCAGCGCGGCAGGCGAGTTCGGAACGATCGCCAAGCTGAGCCGCGTTACGCTGCTGGCCCCGGTGGTGCTGACGCTCGGCCTCATCGCGGTGCGCAGCGGCACCGGCCAGGGTCAGGTGCCCGCGAAACGCCCGCCCATCCCGTGGTTCGTGCTCGGCTTCATCGCGCTCATTGCGGTCAACAGCGTGATCCATGTGCCGGGAGAGGTGAAGGAGATGAGCGCCGGCCTGACGACGTTCCTGCTGTCGATGTCGCTCGCGGCCATGGGCCTCGAGACGGACATCGCCAAGCTCAAGGCCAAGGGCCCAAAGCCGTTGATGCTCGGTGCTGCGGCGGCCCTCTTCATCGCCATCTTCAGCCTCACCCTGATCAAGCTCATGGGGTGAGCCGCAGCGGGAGCCCAGCACAATGACGCTTGAGCAATTGCGCATTTTCGTTGCCGTTGCCGAGCGCCAGCACGTGACGCAGGCAGCGCAGGCGATCAACCTGACGCAATCGGCGGTGAGTGCAGCGATTGCGGCGCTGGAGGGACGATACGGGGTCAAGCTGTTCGACCGCATCGGGCGGCGCATCGCGCTTACCAAGGCCGGCCACATCTTTGTAAACGAGGCGCGCGCGGTGCTGGCGCGTGCATCCGTCGCCGAGCGCACGCTCGCCGATCTCGCCAGCATGAAACGCGGGGCGCTGACGATCTACGCGAGCCAGACAATCACGAACTACTGGCTGCCGCCATTCATCGCGCGCTTCCGGACGCGCTATCCCGGCGTCACGCTGAGCGTCGTCGCCGGCAATACGCAGCAGGTTGCAGCGGCTACGCGGGACGGTATCGCCGATCTCGGATTCGTCGAGGGCGACGTCGACGATCCGCAGCTTTCCGCGCACAAGGTGGGAGAGGACCGGCTGATCGCCGTGTTCGTCAAGGGTGATGTGCTCGCGCGCAAACGCAAGCTGTCGGCCGCCGACATCAGAGGGGCAAAGTGGGTGCTGCGCGAGCCCGGTTCGGGCACCCGCGCCGCGTTCGAGACGGCCCTGGAGGGACTGGGGATCGCGCCCAAGGAACTCGACGTGGTGCTGGAACTGCCATCAAACGAGGCGGTACTCGGCGCGGTGGCAGCCGGCGCGGGCGGCACTGTCGTTTCTTCGCTCGCGGCCGAGGCCAGCCTGCGCGCAGGCGGGGTCGTCGCGGCGGGGCTGTCGCTACCTAAGCGCGCGTTCCTCGCGCTCCGCCACTGCGACCGCTACGTGAGCACGGCCGAGGCGGCGCTGCTGGAGATCATCAATGACAAGCCGAGGGACTAGTATCTCATCGAGAGACCGAGGAATGGATTATATCGGTCCGACGCGGTGGTAAGGCCGAAGTTCATGCCGCCGTCGAGCTGGACGTCGTCGGTGAGCGCATACGTCCAGCCGCCGCCGACGAGGAAGATATCGCCGCGCGGATCATCGAGGCCCCAGTATCCGACGATCTCGGCGTAGGTCGCGAACCGCTTGGTCCATTCGTACGACGCTGACGCACTCGCCATGTACTCTGCGTGGTGGCCCGCGCCATCCTCGTCGGCGATCGCGTAGGTGCCGGCATTGACGCCCATGCCAAATCCGGCAGGCAGCGCAAAGGCGACGAATACAGCCACGCCGCCCTCGACATCCGAGGACCCGATCCCGTTGCCGGAATCCGTCGGCACCGTGACGACGGGGAGCAATGCGAACGCCGAGCCGAGCTTTTCGAAGTCGTCGTTTCCCCAGAGATTGAATTTGGCGCGGATATCGATGCTTCCGACGCCGGACTGGGATTGCGAGGGCAGCAGGGCGCCGGCGTCGAGGTCGATCATGCCGTAGGGCTGCCAGACGACGCTCAACTCGACGTCGTTGGTGAGACCTATGCGCAAATTGGTGAGGAGGAACTCGTAGCCGCTGCTCGCACGGCCGTCCTCGTCCGGCCTGCCTCGCGCATAACCGAACAAGGTGCTCTCGGTCTGGATGTGACCGGCATCGACCGTAAACGGCACCTCTGTGATGTCAGGGCGATCGGTGGTCATCTCGCGCATCTGACCGCGCGGCGTCGGGTTGAAGAGCCAATACGATGACTTTTCGCCCGCTGGCGCTTCACCTGCGGCGCCGAGCGAGCAAAGTGCTGCCAACACCGAGCGAGGCGCATTCGCACGTGCCGATCGGTTTCGCTTTCCGCGCACAGGAGGTGCCCCCGTGAGTCGAATCGAACATTGTTAGCCCTGCCTGAATTGGCCGCTTGCGGTTTTGCTGTCAACGCATTGTTGGGCTAGAAGGCAGGATGGATTCGACACGCAAGAAAACGACGTCACCGGAGCGTTCGGCAGCGGGACACGCGGAGCGCTTTCGCCGCGTGCGCGATGCGCATCAGAGCGAGACAGCCGAGGATTACGTCGAGCTGATCGCGGAGCTGATGGACGAGAAGGGCGAGGCGCGCCTCGTCGATCTGGCCGGGCGCTTCGGCGTGACGAAGGCGACCGTTAACAACACGATCCAGCGCCTTCAGCGCGACGGGTTCGTGACCAGCGAGCCGTATCGGGCAATCTTTCTCACGGAGAAGGGGCGCAAGCTGGCCGAGCTGGCGCGGGAGCGGCACATCATCGTGCGGGACTTCCTCATTTCGCTCGGAGTCGACGCGGACACCGCCGACGCCGATGCAGAAGGCATCGAGCACCACGTCAGCAAGGCGACGCTGGAAGCCTTCCGCAAGCACATCGCGAAGCCGCGGCGCGGGCGCGAATAGGCGCATCCTCGGCGATCCAGATCAGGCGCGAAAACGCCCTCCTGCCATTGTCAGATGCTTAAGCATCCAAATCCGAAGCGATTGAATTGACGGCCGTTCCGGTCGCAGCGTAGCGCCGCTCGTTGCTCGCGAAGGAGAAGCGCCATGTCCCGTTCAGCCGCATACGTCGCGCGCAGTGCCGTGATCGCACTGATGCTGGCGACCCTCGCTCCGACCGGTCTGCAGGCCGAAGAGGTGAGCGAAGCTGAGGCGCGCGCGATCGGGCTCGATGCCTATCTCTATTTCTATCCGCTGGTGACGATGGACATCACGCGCAGCCAGCTCACCAATGCTCCGCCCGGGACATCCGAGATCGCGGCCGCGCCAAACACATTCGCCAACGTTCCAGCCTTTCCTACCGCCGAGATGCGTGCTGTCGTCCGGCCGAACTTCGACACGCTGTACTCGAGCGCCTGGCTCGACCTGAGCGACGGGCCTGTCGTCGTGTCGGTGCCGGACACGGGCGGGCGCTATTACCTGCTGCCGATGCTCGACATGTGGACGGACGTGTTCGCCTCGCCGGGATGGCGCACGACCGGGACGCAGGCCGGGCACTTCCTGATCGTTCCGCCAGGCTGGACTTCGAGCGCCATGGAGCAGCAGCTACCGCCCGGCACTCAGCGGATCAGCGCGCCGACACCGAACGTCTGGATCATCGGCCGGGTCAAGACCGACGGGCCGTCCGACTACGCGGCCGTGCATAAAGTGCAGGCGGGCTTCAAGCTGACGCCGCTGTCGCGGTGGGCTACGCAGGAACCGGCGGCCCCTGCTGCCATCGACCCGACGGTCGACCTGAAGACGCCGCCGAAATTGCAAGTCGATACGATGACGGCCGACAGATATTTCGCCTACGCAGCGGATCTTTTAAAGGCGCAGCCGCCGCACATCACGGACCAACCCATCCTGGCGCGTATGAAACGCATTGGCATCGAGCCGGGGAAGCGCTTCGATCTCGCCAACGCACCGGCGACCGTACGCAAGGCGCTCATGGGCGCTCCATCGGAAGCGCAGAAACTCATCCAGTGGAAGATGCCGACCTTGGCGCGCGTCGCCAACGGCTGGTCAATGAACACCGACACGATGGGCGTTTACGGGAACTACTATCTGAAGCGCGCCATCATCGCCCAGCAGGGCCTGGGGGCCAACCTTCCGGACGACGCGATATACCCGCTCAATCTCGCCGACAGCACGGGCCGGCCGCTCGATGGAGCCAACAAGTACACGTTGCATTTCGCCCAGGGGCAGCTGCCGCCCGTGGATGCGTTCTGGTCGGTCACGCTCTATGACGCGGACGGCTATCAGGTCGAAAATCCGCTGAAGCGCTACGCGCTGTCGAGCTGGATGCCGCTGAAGGCCAATGCCGATGGCTCGCTCGATCTTTACTTCCAGCATGAAAGCCCTGGCACCGAGCGGGAAACCAACTGGCTGCCTGCTCCTGCCGGGCCGTTCAACCTGACCATGCGGCTCTACGCGCCAAAGCAGGAGGCGCTGACCGGAAAATGGGATCCGCCTGCGGTGGAGCGGGAAGTGACGACGCGCTAGACTTTTGTCGTGCTTCTTATCGGAAAACCGGTTCCCACTTTTCCGGAAGCACTCTAGCTCAGCTCGGCGAGCAGGCACTTGAGGACGCCGTAGTCGTAGCGGCCGTCGAGCGCGGTATGCGCGGGGCCGATCTTGCCGCTCTCCAGGGTGCCGAGGCGGTCGAATGCCTCGTGCACCTCCTCGATCGCCGCTTCATCGAGACCGAGGACATCGCGCGCCTCGACGACGCCGCGCTCGATGGCGGCGGCGAAGTGACTGTAGACGACGCCGACGTCGATTTTGCGCTGGCGGGCGATAGCATCGGCATCGTGCCCCTGACGGTGGAGCGCGAGCGTCTGGTTCACAGTCGAAGACAGGCCGTTTGGCGGCGCCGCGTCGCGGCCTTGCGTGGAGATGGCCGCGAGCAGAGCCGCGCCGTAACGCGCGATCTTGCTGTTGCCGAGGCCGGTTATGCCGTGAAGCGCAGCCTCGTCCTTCGGGCGGATGGTCGCCAGTTCGGCAAGTGTTACGTCGTTGCAGATGATGTAGGGCGGAAGCTTTGCCTCCGCGGCCAGCTTCAAACGCACCTCTCGCAGGGCATCGAACAGCGGCCGGTCCTTGTCGGCGATGGTGATGGCGTTCTTTCCGCCGGGCTTGCCCAAACGCTTGGGCTTAGCGCCGCGCGTCTCCTTGGGCGCGAAGCGGATGAGGAATTTCTCCTCGCCGCGCAGGATGGGGCGGGCCGCGTCGGTGATCAGGAGCGTGCCGTGGCCCTCGTCATCGCCGGCAAGATGCCCCGCCGCGGTGAGCTGGCGGAAGACGCCCTTCCACGTCGTCTCGTCAGTGTCCTTGCCGACGCCGAAAACGGGGAGCTTGTCGTGGCTGGCTCTTACGATGCGCTCGTTCTCGCGCCCCATCAGCACGTCGATCAGGTAAGTCGCGCCGAAGCGTTGGCCGGTGCGGTAGGCGGCGGAGAGCGCCTTCTGCGCGAGCACGGTGCCGTCGGTCGTCTGGGGCGGCGTTATGCAGTTGTCGCAGTTGCCGCACGGCTCGGACTGCCGCTCGCCGAAATAAGCGAGCAAAGCCTGGCGACGACAGCTCGGCAGCTCGGCCAATCCGACGAGCGCGGCCAGCTTCTGCCGCTGCACGGCTTTGTGAGCGTCGGAGCCTTCGCTTTGAGCGATCCACTGGCGTAGCTGGATGATGTCCTGCAAGCCGTAAGCCAGCCAGGCGTTGGCGGGGAGGCCATCGCGGCCGGCGCGGCCGGTCTCCTGGTAATAGGCTTCGATCGACTTCGGCAGGTTCAGGTGCGCGACGAAGCGGACGTCCGGCTTGTCGATGCCCATGCCGAAGGCGATGGTCGCGACGACGATGATGCCGCTCTCGTTGCGAAAGCGGTCGAGCACTTTGCTTCGCACGCTGGAATCGAGGCCGGCATGATAGGCCAGCGCGGTGCGGCCCTTGTCCGATAGCCAAGCGGCCGTTTCCTCGACCGACTTGCGCGACAGGCAGTAGACGATGCCCGCGTCTTCGGCATGCTCTGCTTCGATGAAGCGCCAGAGCCTCTCACGCGCGCCCATGCTGCCGGCGTCGGAGATGGTGTAGCGGATGTTGGGGCGGTCGAACGAGGCGACGAAGCGGGCGGCGGAGCCGAGGCGCAGTTCGGCGACGATCTCCTCGCGGGTGCGCTCGTCAGCGGTCGCGGTCAGCGCGATGCGTGGCACCGAGGGAAAACGCTCGGCCAGTACCTTGAGCTGGCGATATTCGGGGCGGAAGTCGTGGCCCCACTGGGAGACGCAGTGCGCCTCGTCGATGGCGAACAGGGCGACATCGGTGCGGGACAGCAGTGCCAGCGTGCGATCCTGCAGCAGGCGCTCGGGCGAGACGTAGAGAAGGTCGAGACCGCCGGAGGTGATCCAGTTCTCGAGCGCCGTCTGAGCGCGATAGTCGAGCGTCGAATTGAGGAACGCGGCCTTGACGCCCGCGGCGGTCAGGGCTTCGACCTGGTCCTGCATCAGAGCAATAAGCGGCGATACGACGACGCCCAGCCCGGGCCGGACGATCGACGGTATCTGGTAGCAGAGCGATTTGCCGCCGCCGGTCGGCATCAGCGCCAGAACGTCGCCGCCCGAGATCAGGGTGGCGATGATGTCGCCCTGATGGGAGCGGAAGTCGCGGTAGCCGAACACGTCGGCCAGGACCTGGCGCGCGCGGTCGAGGTGGCCGCCGTGATCGGTCATTTTTCGCGCGGCTGTGCCGGACATTCTGGATACGTTGTGCTGCCATCCCTGACATTGGCCTAGCGCGATTCGGGGGCAGGACCAGACGCACCTGAGCCCCTATGCGCAGCTCATTGCTTCAGCAGGGGCTCGTAGCGCTTGTCGGTGAGGGTCTTTAGGAAGGCAACGAGGGCGTCGACGCGGCGATCGTCAAGGCCGGGGCCCTTTTGCAGGTCGTCGAGGGAGATGTTCTCGGGCACCTCGGGCGGGTCCCACGGCTTGCCGGTCTCGGGGTTGATCTGACGGCGGGCGGCCTTGCTGTTGTACTTGTCGTAGAAAAGGATGACGGTCCGCAAATCGTTGAACACACCGTTGTGCATGTAGGGCGCCGTCACGGCGACGTTGCGCAATGTGGGCACCCTGAACTTGCCGGCCATGGCCGCGTCCTGCGGCGTGCCCTTGATGGCCGGATGGGCGGCGAGGCCGCGGTCAGCCGGCTTGCCGTTGGCGGCGTGGAGGGCAGCATTCGCCGGCACGCCGATGTTGTCGTACTCGAAGTTGGTGAAGGGCTCTTTGTCCGACGCGCCCACGGTATCGAGGCGATGGCACTGGCTGCAGTTGGTGAACTGGTTGGAGAAGAACAGCACGCGGCCGAGCTCTTCCTGTTTGGTCAGCTTCTCTTCGCCGCGAAGATAGCGATCGTATCTGGAGTCGAACGGAGCGAACTCGGGCGTGCGCTCGAAGGCGGCGATGGCACCCGTCATCGCGGCATAGGCCTTATCCGCATCGTCGAGAACACCTCTACCGTAAAGCGTATCGAAGGCGGCGACGTAGCCGGCGTTTTCCTTCAGGCGCTCGACGATGCTCGCCTTGTCGGGCATGCCCATCTCGATGGGGTTGAGCGGCGGCCCACCCGCCTGCTCTTCCAGGTTCTTGGCACGGCCGTCGAGAAACAGGCCGCCGACGGGCTCGCCTTCCTTGTTGATATGATACTCGGGCGCGAGGCTGGCATAGGCTGCGGTCGGGGTGTTGCGCTCGCCGAGCGAGTGGCCATCATCGCCCAGAGAGACTGCGGCGCCGACAGGATCGTTCACGCGCGGATCGGTGAAGCCCTGCTCGGGGGCGTGGCAGCTGGCGCACGCCTGGGTCCGGTTGCGAGAGAGATTGACGTCGAAGAACAGCTCGCGGCCTAGAGCTTCGCGGGTTGCGGGAGGCGGGTTGGCTGCATTGCCGGGGCGGACGATCAAGCCGACCATAACTACGGCGAGAGCCGAAGCCACGGCGACGAGCCACGGCGCGACGGCCGAGCGCGCTGCCGGTGCCGGTTTTCTCCCCGGGGTTGTCATTCGAAATGCCGGGAGTTGTGCGCAGGCATGACAGATGCCTCGTTGGGTGCCCTAACGGTCCTCAGATAGAGCAGGGCGGCGCGCCGCTCAATCGCCTCGCAGGGTCGTGAACCGTCACGACGACGGCGCGATGGCGCCCGTCTTGATGCGAGTCAGGCGCCTGCCCTGCAAAAATGGCCTCCGAGGCAGCTTTTCCAGCGCCGGAACATCATGGCTTGCTCCGTTGACGCAGGTAGGAAGTTCGCACGTTCCTTTCCCGGCGCTCCCCCCGGACGCCAGCGTGCCATCAGCCTGACACGGTTACCTCACACTGGTTGCCGCAAGCATGGGGGAGCCTGCCCCCGAGGAGCATTGATGCGAATGAGATTGAAGACTTTGCTGGCTGCGGCCGCAGCCTTAACGGCTCTGGGTGCCGGCGCCGCGCAAGCCGCGTCCGGTTACGCGACGGCATACGTCAACATGCGGACAGGCCCCGATATCGACTTTCCGAGCATCGGCGTCATTCCGGAAGGCGAGCCGCTCCGCGTCCAAGGATGTCTGCGCGATGAGTCCTGGTGCGACGTCATCTGGGGTCCAGACCGCGGCTGGGTGTTCAGCGAGTATCTCGCCTTCGATTACCGAGGTTCGATGGTGCCGCTGCCGGATTACGGGCCGGCATATTTCAGCATCCCTTTCATCACATTCGCGACGCGCGACTACTGGGACCGCTACTACGTGGGCCGTCCCTGGTACCGCGATCGCTCGCGCTGGTATTCGTATAGCTGGCAGCCTCGCCGCGGCTGGCACGCGCCGCCGCCGGGCCCGCGCTCGCCTGGCTGGTGG
>CAZBPM010000041.1:0-3643 GCA_964493785.1 uncultured Hyphomicrobium sp.
CTTGGCGCGCGGATCGTAGTTCTTGTAGACGCGATGCCCGAAGCCCATCAGGCGGAAGCCTGAGTTCTTGTCCTTCGCCTTCTTGATGAATTCGGGAATGCGGTCGACGTGGCCGATTTCCTGCAGCATGTTCAACGCCGCTTCGTTGGCCCCGCCGTGCGCCGGACCCCACAGGCACGCGATACCGGCCGCGATACAAGCGAACGGATTGGCGCCCGACGAGCCGGCAAGCCGCACGGTCGAGGTCGAGGCGTTCTGCTCGTGGTCCGCGTGCAGGATGAAGATGCGGTCGAGCGCGCGCGTCAGCACCGGATTGGCAACGAACGGCTCGCATGGGATCGCAAAGCACATCTGCAGGAAGTTGGTGGTGAAGTCGAGATCGTTGCGCGGATAGATGAACGGCTGGCCGATGGAATACTTGTACGCCATCGACGCGATCGTCGGCATCTTCGCGATCATGCGATACGAGGCCGTGGTGCGCTGTGCGGTGTCGTTGATGTCGGTCGAGTCGTGATAGAACGCCGACAGCGCGCCGACCGTCCCCGTCATCACCGCCATCGGATGCGCGTCGCGACGGAAGCCGGTGAAGAACCGCGTCATCTGCTCGTGCAGCATGGTGTGGCGCGTGATGGTGCTGCGGAAGCCCGCGTACTGTTCTTTCGAAGGCAGTTCGCCGTTGAGCAGCAGATAGCAGACCTCGAGGAAGCTCGACTGCTCGGCAAGCTGGTCGATCGGATAGCCGCGATAGAGCAGCACGCCGGCATCACCGTCGATGTAGGTGATGCGCGACATGCAGTTCGCGGTCGAAGTGAATCCCGGATCGTAAGTGAAGCAGCCGGTGTCGCGGTAGAGCCTGCCGACATCGATCACGTCGGGGCCTAGCGTGCCGCTGCGAACGGGCATCGTGGTGGACTTGCCTTCGAGTGTAAGCTCGGCGGCAATATCGGTCTTGGGCGCTTTCTCGTGGACGTTCATGGCGCGGAATCCTGTGATACCCGGCGGAGGGAATGAGGTGCGAGCAGGTGAAGATCTCCCGAGCTTCTCAAACAACGTCCCCTAAGAGCATTTGTTCTGTGTTTACGCGCCGGCATCGCTCACTTGCCGACGCTATTTAAAACCATGCTACACCATTTTATCGCACCGCAACATAGAGTGCCTCGCCGGCCCCCCGGCGCACTCCAAATAGCCAGTTTGGCCAATCTTTACCCATCGCTGGGCAGCAAGATCGCAGACGAAGGCGGACCTCCACTGAGGGGTCAGGCCGCCTGATCGCGGATCCGGCCTAGAGCCTCGTCGCGACCCAGAACCGCCATCACGTCGAACACTGGCGGGGAGACGGATTTTCCGGTCAATGCCGCGCGCAACGGCTGCGCCACCTTGCCGAGCTTGGCTCCGGTGGCCTCCGCGAAACCGCGCACGATTTCCTCCAGCTCCCCGGCCTGCCAGTGGGTGGCGGCCTCGAGCTTCGGCAGCAGCTCTGCGAGGCGCTGCCGGCCTTCCGCGTCGAGCAGCTTCCCGGCCTTCTCGTCCATCGGCAGCGGCCGGTCCGCGAAAAGGAAGTCGGCGCCGCTGATCAGCTCGATGAGCGTCTTGGCCCGCTCCTTGATTCCCGGCATCGCGATCAGCAGCTTGGCCCGCATGTTGGCGTCGAGCCGCTCGGTGATCGCCGTGCCGTTCGGCAGGTGAGGCAGCAGGTCCTCGACGCGCTGGAGCAATTCCTGATCATCGGCGTTGCGGATGTAGTGTCCGTTGAGGTCCTCGAGCTTGGCGAAGTCGAAGCGCGCGGCCGATCGATTGATGTCGGTGACGTCGAACCAGTCCAGCATCTGCGACGTCGACATGATCTCGTCGTTGCCGTGACTCCAGCCGAGGCGCACCAGATAGTTGCGCAGCGCTGCCGGCAGATAACCCATCTCGCGATAGGCTTCGATACCGAGCGCGCCATGCCGCTTCGACAGCTTGGCGCCATCGGGTCCGTGAATGAGCGGCACGTGCGCGAAGCGCGGCACCTGCCAGCCCATCGCTTCGTAGATCTGCGTCTGACGCGCAGCATTCGTCAGGTGGTCGACGCCGCGGATTACGTCGGTGATCGCCATGTCATGGTCATCGACGACGACGGCGAGATTGTAGGTTGCGTTCCCGTCCGAGCGCAGGATGATGAGATCGTCCAGCTCCTTGTTCTGGAACACGACGCGCCCCTGGACCAGATCGTCGACCACCGTCTCGCCCTCGCGCGGTGCCTTGAGGCGGATCGCGAAGGGGAGGTCGGCCGGCGCCTCGGCGGGATCGCGGTCGCGCCACGGCGAGCGGATCGTCAGCGGCTGTTTCTCGGCCTGGGCTTTCTCGCGCATGGCGTCCAGTTCGGCGGGCGTCAGCCAGCAGCGATAGGCATGCCCTTTCGCAAGCAACTCCTCGGCCACCTGCCTGTGGCGCTCGGCCCGGCTGAACTGCGAGACCACCTCGCCGTCCCACTCCAGGCCCATCCACGTGAGGCCGTCGAGGATCGCGGCCACGGCCTCCGGATTGTTGCGCTCACGGTCCGTATCCTCGATGCGCAGCAGCATCTTGCCGCCGCGCCCCCTGGCATAGAGCCAGTTGAAGAGCGCCGTCCGCGCCCCGCCGATGTGCAGGTATCCGGTCGGCGAAGGAGCAAAGCGCACGATCGGCGCTGTGGCGCTGCGTGTCGTATCGGTCATGTTTTTTATCGATGGACGTTTGGATGCGGGAAGATGCTGGCCGATGTAGCATGCCTGGGGCGGTGGGTTAAGGGCGCGTGGGCGAGTATGTCCGGGGGGACTGGCGAAGTAGATGGAATGGGGCCGTTTACGCGCCTCGCCCGCCAGATCGAGGCCGAGCAGGAGCGTTGGTTCGCTTGGCTGCCGGTACTGATCGGCTGCGGCATTGCGGCCTATTTCGCCCTGCCCACCGAGCCCTCGCTGCTTTTGGCCCTGCTGCCCCTCGTCGCGATGCTGGCGGTGCGGGCAGCCGCTGGCGCACGCGGAACACTGCAGCACATCGTGATAGCGGCCCTGCTGGCCGCCAGTTTCGGCTTCGCATTGGCCAAGCTGCGGGTGGAAATGGTCGCCGCCCCCGTGCTCGCGCGCCAGATCAATGTCGTCGAGGTGCATGGCTGGGTGGAGCAGGTCGAGCCGCGCGTCAGCCGCGGCAAGCGCCTCACGCTGCGTACGATCGCCGTTGGCGACCTCACCGATGACGCGCGCCCGGCGCGCGTGCGCATCACGGTGCCCCGCGTGCCGGAGGATCTGGCGCCTGGCGATGCGGTGCGCGTCAGGGCGACGCTAATGCCGCCGTCGGCACCGTCTCTGCCGGGCGATTACGACTTCGCCCGCCAGGCCTGGTTCGATGCCATCGGCGCGGTCGGTTATTCGCTTTCCGCCCCTGTGCTCGATACCCCGCCGCAGGCTGCACCTGCAGATCTTCGCATCTGGGCCGAGGTGGAGCGTCTCCGCCAGGCAATTGGTGCACGCGTCGCCGCGGCGCTCCCCGGCGAGGTCGGCGCCATCGCGACGGCACTGATCACCGGCGAGCGCGGCGGCATTTCGGACGCGACGAACGAGGCCTACCGCGACAGCGGCATCCTGCACATCCTGTCCATCTCCGGCTTCCACATGGCGATCATGGC
>CAZBPM010000041.1:3653-25041 GCA_964493785.1 uncultured Hyphomicrobium sp.
GATCGGTGTTTTTCGTCGTGCGGCTGCTTCTCGCGGCGTTCCCCGCCATTGCACTGCGCTATCCGATCAAGAAGTGGGCGGCCGCCTGCGCCATGGCTGCAGCATTCGCGTACCTGCTCACCTCCGGGGGGGAGTTCGCCACCGTCCGTTCGGCGATCATGATTTCCATTATGTTTCTCGCGGTGCTGCTGGACCGGCCCGCGCTGGCGCTCCGCAACGTCGTGCTCGCCGCAACCCTGATCCTCGTTCTCTTTCCCGAAAGCCTGTTCAACGTCGGGTTCCAGATGTCGTTCGCGGCGGTGCTGGGCCTCGTGTGCGCCTACGAGGCGATGCGCCGGAACGATGCCTGGAAAGGACTGATGGAGCAGCGGTCGGTCCGCATGATGATGTTTGCCGGCGGCATCGTTTTGACGACGCTTGTCGCCAGCGCTGCCGTCGCGCCATTCGGCGCCTACCATTTCCACAAGAGCCAGCAATATGCCGTGCTCGCCAACCTGATCGCCGTGCCGGCCTGCAACCTCATCGTCATGCCGGCGGCGCTTGCAGCGCTCCTGCTGATGCCGCTCGGCCTGGAAGCCTACCCGTTGTGGATCATGGGATACGGCATCGAGGCGATGAGCTGGGTAGCGCGCGAGGTGGCGCAGTTGCCCGGCGCGGTGCTGCACGTGCCGGCGATGCCGCCGTCGGCCTTCGCGCTGATGGTGGCCGGAGGCCTGTGGCTCATGCTCTGGCAGACGAGGTGGCGATTGCTCGGACTGGCTCTCATCGCAGGTGGCGCGGCGCTCGCGCCGACCCTACCTGTGCCCGACGTTATCATCGGTCGTGGCGCCGAGTTGATAGCCGCCCGCGGTGCCGACGGCACGCTCTCTGCGGTCGGCGCCGGGAGGACGTCATTCGAGCTGGAGCGCTGGCTGGAGCACGACGGCGACGCCCGCAGCGTGGCCGACGCCGCAAAGGCCTCCGCGTTTCGATGCGACGGCATCGGCTGCCGCGCCAGTGTGAAGGGGCTCGCCGTCGCCATTGCGCGCCACCCGGCCGCCTTTGCCGAAGACTGCCGCCACGCCGCGATTGTCATTTCGCCGATCGTTAGCCCACGCGGCTGCACCAGCCCAAAGGCCGTCATCGATTTCTTCGCAGCCCGCCGCGCAGGTACGCATGCGCTCTACATCGGTGCGGATGGCAGCATCCGCATTGAGACCGTTGCCGACGTCCGCGGCACGCGCCCATGGTCCATGCCGCCGCGATCTCGCACGACCGAGCGCCAGAATGCCGAGCGCGCAGCTGGGCTTCAGTAGCGGCGCATAAGGCCTACGAGCCGTCCCTGGATGTCGACCTGGTCCGGCCCGAAAATGCGCGTCTTGAACTCCGGGTTGGCCGCCTCCAGCGCGATGGTGGTGCCCTTCTTGCGCAGTCGCTTGAGCGTCGCTTCCTCGGCATCGACCAGCGCAACGACGATGTCGCCGTTCTCGGCCGTATCGCAGCGCCGGATGATCGCGATGTCGCCGTCGAGAATTCCGGCCTCGATCATCGAGTCGCCCTTCACTTCGAGCGCGAAGTGCTCGCCGTTGGTCAACAGGTCGGGCGGGCAGGCGATGTCGTGACTGTGGTTCTGGATGGCGCTGATCGGCGTACCTGCAGCAATCCGGCCCATGACCGGTACCGAGACTGTGCGGCTGTCGATGACCATCGACGGGGGAGGGGTGAGGTCTCGGCTGCCGCGGCTGCCTTCGATGACGCTCGGCTGAAACCCGCCCGTTCGCTTCGGTGCAGGCGCCGTCTGGTTTTCAGGTAGCCGGATCACCTCGATGGCTCTGGCCCGGTGTGGCAGGCGCCGGATGAAGCCCCGCTCCACCAGTGCAGTGATCAGCCGGTGGATGCCGGACTTCGATTTGAGATCGAGTGCGTCCTTCATCTCGTCGAACGAAGGAGGCACGCCCTTCTCTTGCATCCGCTCATGGATGAAGAGCAGCAGCTCCTTCTGTTTTTCGGTGAGCATTGGGCCTCCCGGCGGCCGTTGATCCGCGCCTGTCTGGTTGTCTCAACAGTTGTTGCGACAGTTGTCTGGACAAAGCGTGAACGTACCCTAACCGTTCCTTAAGCGTTCCGCAAGGGGCATTGCAATTGCTGGATTAGAAGTCAATTGGGAGAACACGCACGACGTCTCCAGCCCTTGCCGCAGGCGCATCAGGTGCACGCACGATCAACACATTCGCCGCCGCCAGCGCCGACATGTGCGCGCTATCCTGGGAGGAGAGGGCGGTGACGCGTGGCAGCCCGCCGGCCACCCGTTCCGAGCGTGCCCGCATGTAGTGCTGGCGAGGGCCGTTGGCGGCGAGGTCCTTCGCGAGGATGGCGAATTCTTCGACCGTTGCGGCGTCCGACCGGCCGAGCAGGGCGGAGAGCAGCGGCGCCAGGAAAATCCGCGCCGCGATCAGGCAGGAGAGCGGGTTGCCTGGTAGGCCAAGGATACGCTGCTGCCCCCGGCGTCCGAATAGCATGGGCTTGCCGGGACGAATGGCGACCTTCCAGAAATCGAGCGTCATGCCGTGCGCCTCGAGTGCCGGCTTCACCAGGTCGCGGTCGCCCACCGAAGCCCCGCCGATGGTGACCAGAACGTCCGCATCGCCCGCCTTATCGAGCTTGGCCCTCAAAGCTTCGATGCTGTCACCCGCGATGCCGAGCAGCCGCGGCTCGCCGCCGAACCGCCGCACCAGCGCGGCAAGCCCGAACGGGTTGGAAGAGATGATCTGCCCTGGAGCGAGCGTCCCGCCGGGCTCCACCAGCTCATCGCCCGTGGCGAGGATCGCGACCACCGGACGCCGCCTCACCACGAGGCTGTCGTGCCCGCCGGCCGCCGCCAGCGTGATCGCCGAGGCATTGAGGACGCATCCGGCCTGAAGTAGGACATCGCCCTCGCGGAAGTCTCCACCGGCCGGGCGCACATTCGCGCCTGCGGCCGCAGCCTCGCTGACGGTCAGACCGTCGCCGTCGCGGCTCGTGTCCTCCTGTATCACCACGGCGTCGGCGCCTGGCGGCACACTGGCACCGGTGAAGATGCGTACGGCCTCCCCCGAACCAACGTTGGCCGCGAACGGCCCGCCCGCGTTCGATTCCCCGATCACGCGCAGCACCGCCGGCACGTTCTGAACGTCGGCAGCACGCACGGCGTATCCGTCCATCGCGGAAGCGTCGAACGGCGGCTGCGTCAACCGCGCCAGCACCGCTTCGGCAAGCACGCGCTCGAAGGCTCCAAGCAGATTGACGCGCTCCCCATCGAGCGGCGACACGCCCTCGACGATGCGGCGCAGTGCCTCCTCGACTGGCAGTAGAGCCATGTCAGCCGCCCTCGACCGGCGCGCCGGGCAGCTGCCAATCTCCCGATCGACCGCCGGACTTCGCCCTTAGGCGGATGCCCTCGAAGCTCATGCCGCGGTCCACCGCCTTCAGCATGTCGTAGAGTGTCAGGCAAGCGACGGAAACGGCCGTCAGCGCCTCCATCTCGACGCCGGTTTGGCCAGTCGTTTTCACCTCGGCTGTGACGCGCACGCCAGCCGGCTCCGCGGTCGGCTCCAGGTCGACGATCACCTTCGAGATGTTGAGCGGATGGCACAGCGGGATCAGCTCATGCGTGCGCTTGGCGGCCATGATGCCGGCGATGCGCGCGGTACCCAGCACGTCGCCCTTCGGGGCATTGCCCGATTTCAGCAGCTCCAGCGTCTCTGGCAGCATCGACACGAAGCCTTCCGCCACGGCGGTGCGTGAGGTAACCGCCTTGTCGGAGACGTCGACCATGCGCGCCTCGCCCTTCTCGTCGATGTGCGAGAGCTTCTTGGTCATTGCGCCGCCTCGACTCTTGCGAGCAGCGCCTTCGTGGCGTCGGTCACATCTGCCTGGCGCATCAGGCTCTCGCCCACGAGGAACGTATTGACGCCGACACGCTCCAGTCGCGCGATATCCGCCGGCGTGAAGATGCCGCTCTCGCCGATGACGATGCGGTCTTTCGGCACGCGCGGCGCCAGCCGCTCCGTCGTCGCGAGCGAAACCTCGAACGTCTTCAGGTTGCGATTGTTGATGCCGATGAGGCGGCAATCGAGCCCGAGTGCGCGCTCGAGTTCCTCATCGTCGTGGACCTCGGCGATGGCGTCCATGCCCCAGTCCTTCGCCGCAGCGGCAAGGTCCCGCGCCAGCGCATCGTCGACCTGTGCGAGAATGATGAGGATGCAGTCGGCGCCCCACGCGCGCGCCTCTGCAACCTGATAGGTGTCGAGCATGAAGTCCTTGCGCAACGCCGGCAGCGATGTCGCTGCACGTGCGCGCGTCAGGTACTCTGGCGCACCCTGGAACGAGGGCGCGTCGGTGAGCACGGACAAGCACGCGGCCCCGCCTGCCTCGTAGGCTTTAGCGAGGGTAGGGGGATCGAAATCCGCGCGGATCAGTCCTTTCGATGGGCTGGCCTTCTTGACCTCTGCGATCAGTGCCGGAAGCCCTGCCGCGTGCTTTGCCTCGATGGCACCGGCGAACGAGCGCACGCGCGATGCACTGCGAGCCAGCTCAGCGATCACGTGCAGAGGCAGCGCCGCCTTGGCGCTGGCGATCTCTTCCAGCTTGTAGCGCGTGATCTTGTCGAGGATGTCGGCCATTGGCGCCCGGTGTTCCAGTTCCTGCTGGCTAGCTACCCGCCGGCCCCCAGGATGGTCAAGGACTGACGCCGATCAGGCTGCGGAACGGCCACGACTAGAGGGCGTTGCCCCTACCTGCGCAACCGTTGGAGGTCCCAAATGTCCACCCGCGCTTCCATAGCCGTTCTTATTTCCATGATGGTGAACGCCGTGGTCTTCGGCATCGGCGCCATAGTCGTGCTCAGCATCCCGCAGCTCAACGCCCAGGCTGCCTACCTGCTGCCGCTCGTCGTCGCCATGAGCTTCATGATCTCGCCGTTCATCGCCTGGCAGCTTGCCCCGATGTTGCGGTCGCGCTGGCAACGAACCCACGCCCGCCCGGTCAGTGAGGTTTAGGCATCACAGTTAGACCGGTTCGTCGGCGTTCACCTCGATGACGCCGATCGCCGAGGTGAAGGCGAAGACCGTCAGCTCGGGACGTTCACGCTTGATGCGGACGGCAAGGCGCCGTCCGTCGGCCTCGTGGGCGAGTGCCTCCTCCTCGGACCATCCGACTGTTGGATCGTTTGGATCAAAAGCCGTCTCGAACCGCGCAGCCCACGCATTGATGTCAGCGCTGAGGCTCTCGGGCAGATCGAGCTCCTCCGGAGGAAAGCAGCCGTAGATGTCATCGTCCATAGCCCAGAGCGGATCACAACCGTAATCGGCCATCAGCTTGATGCGCTGTGACGTGTGTAGCGGCCTCGTGGGAACATAGGGTTCAGGGTCCACATCGTCGTCGTTCGGCGATGAGCCCCATACGCCAGCCGAGGACTTTCGCAGCGTCCACCACATGGTGCGAGCCACATACCACGCATAGAGAAGCAGGGCCGCACCGACGGCACCAAGCTCGAAGGCCGTTGCCTCGCCGAGTGGAGTGAGCCGTCCGCGCCACCACGCCCAGCCTATGAACGCCGTAGCGGCCAGGTAGAGTACGAATGCGTTTGTCGTCTGCTGCCGGCCGCGTGCATCAGGAGGGTCATCCCGGTCGAAGAAGCGCGGTGCCACGACGAAAATGTATGCGGCCTGCCCCGCCGCCGATGCCGCGAACACCACCAGCGCAGGGGCCAGGCCTGCCAGCAGCAACACCCCACCCAGCAGCACCAGCGCCGACGAGACCAGCAGCCACGCCGTCTGGGCAGTTTCCACCCGGCTGGGCTTCTTCATCGTAATCGCCGCCAGCGCACGATCCAGGAAATGGGACATCATGCCTGCTCGCGTGGCGACAACCCCCGCAAAGGCATAAAAGGCGCCAACCAGACGCAGGAATATGTCCGTCAGCTCGATGGTATCGGTCACGATAGCTCCGTTTTTTAGCAATTAACGATGGCCCAACAACTCTCTGGGGCAAAGGAGCCTGTCGGACCCTCTCTTTGCCTAAAACAAATCGGATATACGTTGCGCGCTGCGGCGACCATAAGGCGCTCGATCGCTATCGCCACGGCCACGAAGCAGCGAACGAAAAGCGAGAAGATGATTGGAGCCTTGATGCGCAGCCTGTCCCAGTCCGCAACCCGCGTGGCAATTGCCGGTGCGATCGGCGTCAGCTTGTTCGCACTCCAGGCACCCGCGAGTCTCGCGGCCGACGCCGCGGCGCCCGGCGCGGAGGAGACCGCCCCCGTCAAGGCCGCCATGGCCGAGTATCGCCGCAAGCTGGCCGAGCACAACAAGGCCTGGGAAGCGTTCGAGACGGTCGCCGCCCCATACTGGCGCGAGGTCACCGAGAAGCGCTCCCGTCGGCGGACCATGCAGGCCAACAACATGGCTATGACGGCGCCCGACTATGTGATGACGCAGCCGCCGGTCTACACAGGGCCCCCAAAGCCGGACAACCCGCTGACCCCGAAGCCCCACGGCGACTACCCCGACGTTGAGGATTTCCTCGCCAACGCGAAAACGGAGTTTGGCTTCGTTCCCGAGGGTCCGGCTGACGAGATGGCCTTCAAGCGCGCCTACGCCAAGGTCGCCGCCGCGGGGGGCCTGACCAAGGACGCTGCCGTCAAGATCTACGGCTTTGAATCGGGCGGCAACGGCAAGTACGACGTCCAGGCGGGCCGCGAGTATGACACCAAGGCTCGAGTGATCTCCACGGCGCTGGGTTACAACCAGCTGCTCACCACCAACACGGTTTCTCTGCTCGCCGAGAATGGCGACACTTTCATCGCCGCGCTGCGCAAGAAAATCGAGACCGCCGACAAGGCGCGCCGGGCGCAACTCGAGGACAAGCTCGGCAAGCTCAAGAAGATGGTGGAGTTCGCGCGCACGGTTCCTAATGACTGGAATGCGCACGGTCGCCTAGCTGGCACACCCAAGGGCATCGGCACGCACGCGCTCAATCTCGACGTCGATATCGGTCCGATGCTGCAGACGCGCAAGCTGACGACCTCCGTCGATTTCGCGCGCCGCAAGGGCTATCGCAAGCCGCTGACGGCTGCCGAACTGGAGATGATGAATCTGACGGGAGACGGCAACGGCTACGACATGGTCACCATGCCGCCGGCGCTGCGCGAAAAGGTGCCGACCTCGAACTTCTTCCAGCGCGGTGGCTATGAGCGCAACCCGGTGGCCGCGCGTAACAACACAGTGTCGAAGCTGATCGCGGCGACGGACGCCAAGATGGTGCGCGAGTCGCAGCTCCAAGGCGCAAAGGATCTCGCCACAGCGTTCGACGAGGCCCTCGGCGCGCCCACTAAAAAGGCGAGCGCCGAGCCACGCTAAATCCGCAAATTCTGCTGCGGCTACCGCCTGATCGGCTCCTGCGTTGGCCGCGGATCGATGATCGGCGGCGTATTGGGATCATCGGGCGGCTGCTGCGGCGGGTCCGTAGGCCTTGGCGTAGGCGGCGGACCGGGCTCGATCGTGATCGGGCGGTTTGGCTTCGGGGGCTCCGGCGATGAAAGACTGGAGCCCGATAACGTTCTGGATGTGGGTAAATGTGGCATGAGGGGTCAACGGGCGAGCAAGCCCGATGTTCCATCCGACGCCAACTAAGTCGCGCTCTTCGAGCCTACTCGCAGGGCACCGACAGCGTCAGGCCCGTGCTGGGGAAGTACTTCTTGCAGCCAAGATTCTTGTCTGCGGTCGCGTGCTCGACAGGCTTCACGCTCTCTGGCTCGTCTGCCCTGACGACGGCCGTGGAGATTGTGGAGTTCTCGTTCTGCGGTCCCCGAGGTTCCGGCGTGATGGCAGCCTTCACCTGATTGGCGATCGACGTGCTGGACGTAGTGATTGCCGAATGCTCGTTCTCCGCTTCTGCGGGCGCCGCGACGCTTGCAGTCGATACCGCTGCCTTCGACGGCGCGCTCGCAGTCGACGACTTCGATTTTGATTTCGAGGGTGCGCTTTCGCGCTCGGTCACGCGCTTCTTGCTCGACCGGCGCTCGCGCTGCTCGGAATACTCACGCACTCGCTTCGACGGCTTGGCCTGATAGCTGCTGCCGCTCCTCTCGCCGCTTTTCACGACCTCCGGAACGTATTCGCACGAGATGCACGCCTGCGCCGTCGAGCCATACGCCGCGAGGGCGATAATGCTGCAGGCCACTGCCACGATAGTCCGGCGCATGGGCACTTCTCCAAGGTTTGAAACAAAGCTCCGCCCGCGAACCATACACCATGCCTGGCTTCGGCGGGAGAGCCCATCTCCGTCAATACAGTGCTTGGACGGCACCTAATGAACGAATGCGGATTAACGCAGATATGGCGGCGGGAACAGGCACTCGATAGTGGCGTTAGAGCGGGCAGGGGAATGAACAACCAAGGAGTGAATCCATGAAATCGTCCACCCTCGCTATCGCAGCCGTGCTCGCGCTGACGGCTTCCACTGCTATCGCTCAGGAGGCGGGATTCGGCAACGATCCGAACGCTTCGAAGAACCAGATCCCTGCGCCGAGCGTGAATAATCCATCCGACCCGGCTGCTGGTAACCCCGGCTCTGCCGCACAGGTCCCGACCGCGCCTCAGAAGCAGGAAGACCTCTACGACGGCAACGCTGCGGCGCCGAGCTCAAATCCGAACGCGGCGATGGCCAAGCCGAAGTCTTCGAACCCGGTGCAGTAATCACGCCGAGGTCAGAATTCGAGAATGCACGCTCGCGGGAGCGTGCATTTTCATTTGTGCAGATTTACGCGCGTGGCGGCCGTCGGCGATCGCGGAACCACTCGCGATACTCGCTCATCTTCGAGCGCTGGGCGGCCGGTGCACGTCGTTTGCACGTTGCCGCCTCCTCAGTGCCGTCTGCAGCGCCCCATCGCAGCTCGACGCAGTCGTTGACGTTGTAGGCCATCTCCAATCCGTCGGCACGCGCGATCACGTCTTTCATCGCCAGTTCCCAGGGCGAGCCGTCAGTGCGCGTGTAGGTGAACTTGCGCGCGCCCATTTCAGTGGCGAGCACACCATCCAGTTCGGCCTTGATATCGGCAGCAGTCTTGCCCGCCGGCATCGCATAGCGCTCCGGCCGCCGTGCGACGCGTTCGGGGAATCCGCGCACGACGTCCACGGCGATCAGCAGTCGGAGATCGCGCGAGGGCGTGGCGAAGTCCTCCCAGGCGCCTGTCGTCTCGAAGATCGACGCCCCATCCGGCATGGACACCTCCTTGCCGCCGCCGGTCTGATACTTGCGGCCATTCTCGACCGAGGTGACGCGCGTGCGCACCTGCTCGTCGAGCGAGGTGATCGCGTCGAGCATGGCAGCCTTCGGATCGAGCGGCGCCGGCGACATCACGTCGTCCATGCGGTCGTAGAAATCTTCCACGCTGAGCTGCGATTGCTCCAGCGAGAAATCGGCGTAGTCGGGATTGCCCGCGATCTCTTGATTGGGCATCCGGCGCAGCCCGCCTCCCTTCGCGGCGACGATCGGCCGGAAACGCTTGAAGCCCGGCGAGCCGAGTGCCGGGTCCTGCGCGAAAAGGAAGTTGCCGCGCCAGAACCGCTTGCGCGCAACCGTACCGTCCGGCTGTCCGTCCACCGCCAGGAATACGCCCGCGCCGCCGCCTGATTGAGGAATGCGCTTAACCAGCACCAGGATGTGCCCGTATGGGTCGGCGTAGATCGTTCCCGGACGCAGCGTCTCCTGCTTCAGCGACACGGGGTAATAGTCGGTGCTGTCGTCATCGTTTGCCGTGCGGCCCGATCCCGAGTGCACCCCGTTGGCGAGCGTCGTCCTCATGTAGAAGCCGAAGCCCGGAACGAGACCCGGCGGGCGCTGCGGAATGCGCAGTGCCGGCGGTGGTTGAGGAGGCGGCCCGCCGAACAGGCCGAACAGGTCGCCCCCGGCGGCAACCTTCTGCGGTGGCGGCTGAGGCGGCGGTTCTTCCTTCTGGATGTTCCACCACTGTGTGCATTTCGGAGCCTGCCCGCCGCCGCCGCGATTGCACTTCGCGTAGCCGAACGGCAGGCCCATCTTGAATGCGAAGTAGGCGCGCAGAAAGTAGGGAACGTCCGCGCAGTCGGGCTGCATCACGAGCCCCTTCTGATCCTCGGCGAGCCCCAGGTGATTGAACAGAGCGTTGCGGGATTTGTCGCGTAGCACCTCGTGGAGCGCCTTCCAGGACAGCGACTGCTCCTGCGGTGCATCGAAAAGTTTCTCGACCCAAGCCGAGTAGAGGTTCTCGGTGTCGCGATTCCATGCGGCTCGAATCGGCCAGACGCTCCCGGCGCTCGCCCGCGGACCACCCAGCGACGCTTTCCGTACGTCGATCGATTCAGCAAACGTGACGCAATCGCCCGACGCTGCGTTGCTCAGCTTCGCCTGCCACTTGCCGACGGCTGGCGACGCGACCTCGGCGAACCACGAGTACGGCGGCCCGCCCAGTCGTTCGCTGGTCGTGGCGACAACCTTGCCGTCCGGCCCAACAAGAGAAAGAGCCCCATCGATGGGATGCTCGGAGGTCACGATCACCCGCAGCGGCGCGCCCTTCCACGGGCTCAGCGGCGAGGCGAGCATGATGATGCCGCTCGCCTGCTGCGCGCACGCCGGATGAGCAGTCGCGGTTTCGGGTGCTGGGCTGCTCGTGCCGGCGATTGCAGCGCTGGACAACGAAAGAAGCGCCGCGCTCAAAATCGCCAGCCGCTTCGCATTCGGCATCGTCGAATAGCGTGAAGGAAACAATTGTGCCCCCGGGGCTTGCCTGCCGGTCAGAAAATGCACGGCGATCCTCTGGCCGAATAATGGCAAAATTTATCATACGCCGCAGCCGCCGTGCCCGCTGGCCAAACCGCCCGGCCCTTTCGGGCTTCCCCCCACAAAGCTGGTGTGGCCGGCCGGACTCACCGCGCCATGCATTCAGAATCTCCGAGCAAGCGATGATTGAGCCGTGGACTGAAATTCGTTCACCGTTCTTTAGGGCGAATCGACGCCGGAGATGGGACGCGCATGCCGATAAGGTTCTTGGGGAGGGCGGTGGCTCTCCTGTTGCTGGTCTCGTGCTCCGCCGTCCACGCCGAGCCGATTGGCAGCGCGGTTCGCGTCGTTAACAAGGTCACCGGATCGATCGACCAGCAGCGGCGTGATCTGGCCGTCGGCGACGACGTCAGCCAGAACGAAGCCATCGAGGTTGCGCCCGACGCCCTCGGCGAACTGCAACTGAACGACGACACCAAGCTGGCGCTAGGCCCCGGATCGCGCCTCGTGCTCGATAAGTTCGTCTACGACCCCGGCTCAGCGACGGGCGACGTCGGCCTGGAACTTGCCAAGGGAGCGTTCCGCTTCATCACCGGCCTGACCCGCAAGCGTGACTACCACCTGCGCACGCCGTCCGCCTCGATCGCGGTGCGCGGCACCATCTTCGATGTTTACGTCGACGCCCAGGGCGGGACCTGGCTCCTGCTTCTCGAAGGTTCTGTCCGCATCTGCAACACTGCCGGCCAGTGCTCCGATGTGATCAACCCGTGCGGCGTCGTCCACATCACTCCCGCCGGCACGCTCGATGGACCGCAAGGCTGGCCAGCCGAGCCTCGTGCGATCAGCTTTGCGACGGCGTTCCCCTTCGTGGTGACCCCGCCCGGCATCGACCCTTCGCCGCTTTTCACCCGCACCGCCGTCGAACTCAATCAATGCGCCACGCCGAAGGTGCCCTCGCAGCGGGCCGACGCGCCGCCGACGCCGCCGCAACAACAGCAGCAGCAGCAGCAACAGCAGACGCAGCGCGTGGAGATCACGCCGCCCGCAGACCCTTATGACGCCACGGACGAGCCAGTCGGTCCGCCCCCGGCGACGGTCATCACCACGACAGACACGCCGTCGACGCGGTGGGGCGGCCTCTATGTCGGCGTGGTCGCCGGCGCCGCCTGGCAGCAATCGAAGCCTTATCTGGATTGCTCCGACTACACCAACCCCGACCCGAGCGTTTGCTCGACGCAGTCCTCGTTCCTGATTCCTGGCGACGCGTTCAACTTGGGCGACACCGGGTTCCTCGGTGGCGGCCAGGTCGGCTACAACTTCGCATTCGGCAACGTCGTGCTCGGCGTGGAGGCGGACCTCGCCTACACCAGCATCAATACGACGAGCAGCTTCAATCAGGAGTTCCCGTTCGGCTGCTGCACCATCGTGCGCGGCTCCTACATGCATCAGGAACTATCGAGCCTCGCCACCGTGCGCGGTCGCGTCGGCTACGCCTTCGACAACATCCTGCTTTATGCGACGGGCGGCTTGGCGCTCGGACAGGTCGAGTACGTCTTCGAGCTGAACTGGCCGGACATCAATGGCTTTGCCCGCGACGAGAAAAGCAAGCTTGTCGCTGGATACACCGGCGGCGCCGGCATCGAGATTGCTTTTGGCGGCTGGTCGCTCAAGACCGAGTACCTGTTCTACGACCTCGGCAGCGAGTCCCTCAATGCGCCGTTCAAGATCAGCGGAGTCCGGGAACCCTTCGAATTCCGCCCCGACGTCGACACCCAGGGACACCTGCTTCGTGCCGGCATCAACTTCCCGCTGAATTGAGCGGATCGATCCTGTCGGATCAGCAGGTGGCTAAGCTTCGTTGCTGATCGCCACCAGCTTGTCGAGCGCGCGTGCCGCCGAGCCATCGTCAATCGCGCGGGCAGCCCGCTCGGCACCCTCGCGCAGGCTCGCGGCCTTGCCGCCCACGATCAGCGCCGCGCCGGCATTGAGCACCACGATATCGCGGAACGGCCCCTGTTCGCCGACGAGCAGCTGCCGGATGGCGGCCGCGTTCACCGTAGCATCGCCACCCTTGAGATCCTCCAGTGTCGCTGGCGGAAGTCCGGCATCGGACGGCCGCACCTCGAACGTGTGGATCTTGCCCTGCTTCAGCTCCGTGACGCGCGTCGGCCCCGTCGTGGTGATTTCGTCGAGCCCGTCCGAGCCGTGAACGATCCAGGCATGCTCTGAGCCGAGGTTGTGCAGCGCCTCTGCGATCGGCTCGGTCCAGGCAGAGTTGAACACACCGACCACCTGACGCTTGACGCCGGCAGGGTTCGCGAGCGGCCCGAGCAGATTGAAGATCGTCCGGATGCCAAGCTCCGCCCGTGCAGGCGCCCAGTGCTTCATCGCCGGATGATGCATCGGCGCCCACATGAAGCCGACGCCTGCCTCCGCGATCTCACGCCCGATAACCATCGGCCCGACATCGATCTTGACGCCGAGGGCAGTTAGCACATCCGACGCGCCCGAGAGCGACGAGACGGAACGGTTTCCGTGCTTGGCGACCGGCACCCCCGCGCCGGCTGCTACCAGCGCCGCAGCCGTAGAGACGTTGAATGTGTTGTGCCCGTCGCCCCCCGTCCCGACGATGTCGACGGCGTTGGGGGGAGCCTCTACCGGCAGCATGCGCTCGCGCATCAGCCGCGTGGCCCCTGTGATCTCCGGGATGGTTTCTCCGCGTACCCGCAGCGCCATCAAGAACGCAGCCATCTGCACCGGGCTCGCGACACCCGACATCATCGTCTCGAAGGCGTCGCGGGTTTCGTCCTCGGTGAGGCTGGCGCCGGTCGCCACCTTCTGCATCAGGAGCTTCAGCTCGGTGGCAGGCATAGTGTCCCCTGGCGTCGTTGGCGTCAGTTAGGCGGCGTCACGGGTGCCGGGCGCGTTACGGCGCTTCGGCGACATTCCGGCGAGCTGCAGGAAGTTGGCGAGCAGGGCATGCCCCTGCTGCGAAGCTATGCTCTCGGGATGGAACTGCACGCCATGTACGGGCAGCGTCTTGTGCTGCAGTCCCATGATCAGTCCGTCCGGAGTCTCGGCCGTCACCTCGAGCGTATCGGGGAGACTCTTGCGCTCCACGATCAGCGAATGATAGCGCGTCACGTCGAACTTCTCGGGCAGCCCCTTGAAGACGCCCTCGTTGGTGTGACGGATGGTGGAAAGCTTGCCGTGCAGCGGCTCGGGCGCGCGGATCACGTTGCCGCCGTACACCTGGCCGATCGCCTGATGACCCAGGCACACGCCCAGCAGCGGAACCTTGCCGCCTGCCTTGGCGATGAGATCGAGGCAGATGCCGGCCTCGTTCGGCGTGCACGGGCCTGGTGACAGGACGATCGCCTTGGGCTTCTTTTTCAGAACCTCTTCGGCGCTGATCTTGTCGTTGCGAATGACTTCGCACGGCGCACCGAGCTCACCCAGGAAATGGACGAGATTGTAGGTAAAGCTGTCGTAGTTATCGATCAGGATCAGCATGCGTTCAGGGTGTAGGGAGCGAACGGGAACGCGTCAAGAGAGCCGCGCCGGGGTCAGGAAATGCTGGACACGGCCCGTGCCGGGAGCAACATCGCTCCATGCGTCTGCTTCGAACGAGATCGCCGCCAGCGCGCACGTCGGAAACTTCGCGGCAAGGTCGGCCTGCGCAGCCCCTCCACCGCCGCCGACCAGCTCCTGCGCCAGCTCCTCCAGGCCGGGATTGTGTCCGACGACCATCACCTTTGAGGGGGCGCCGAGCTTGGGCAGCATCCTAATCAAGGTGAGCAGGGCGGCCGGCGTCGCCATGTAGATCGCATCATCGTAAACGACCTCCGGCGCCGGCGATCCAAGCGCGGGCAGGACGAGTGCCAACGTCTCCTTGGCGCGCACCGCCGACGAACAGAGGATGAGGTCCGGCCGCAGCCCGAGAGCCGCGATTTCCGCGCCCATTCGGGGTGCAGCCTTCCGTCCGCGCTTCGCCAATGGCCTGTCATAATCGGCGAGCGCCGGGTTATCCCAGTCGGACTTGGCATGTCGCAGGAGCATCAGCGTCAGCATGGGCTGACGATGGCGCGGCCATTGGCCGTGTCAAGCCGTCTCAGAACAGCCCCAATGGCGGTATCCACCATCCTCGGGGATCATTGGGGAATTGTGGTACCCGGGCGACACCAGCCCAACGGGTATCGCGCTGGTCTTGTCACGGAATTCCACTACCATCGGAGGGCCGCTGGCCGGCAGAGGGGTCGATGTCAGGGTCTGTGTTCAGCGTCCGCCGGATTCGCGGCTGCTCGACGAGCGCAGTAGGGCGCGTCGCCGCGATGCTGCTTGCCGCGACCCTGGTTGCCGGCTGCGCCACCACTGAGCGTCTTCCGCCCGTGCCGCTCTCGCTGGCATCCAACGCCGTTCCGCTCGACATCCCCGACGCCCGCTTCTACGCCGACGCTGACGCCGAGCGCATGTCCACGCTGGCAACACAGGTCTTTGATCGAGCAAAGGCCGCGGCGATCGCCAGCGGCAGTACCAAGCCCGTAGCGACCCAGCCCAGCTTCCTCGCCATCTCCGGAGGCGGCGACGACGGAGCGTATGGTGCAGGATTGCTTATCGGCTGGACCGCGCGCGGTGACCGGCCTCAATTCTCCATGGTGACCGGAGTGAGTACGGGCGCTCTCTCGGCGCCGTTTGCCTTCCTTGGCTTGGAGTACGACGAGCAACTCAAGAACATCTACACCGAGACCAGCGCCGGCGACATCTTCAAGCCGCGCAGCTTCATGGCAGCTGTCGCCGATGACGCGATGGCCGACTCCACGCCTTTGCGCGATCGCATCGCCAGGTTTGTCGATCCACGCATGGTGCAGCGCCTTGCCGAGGAGTACGGCAAGGGACGCCTGTTGCTGATCCTCACCACCAACCTCGATCAGGGGCGCTCCGTGATCTGGAACATCGGTGCGATCGCCGCGAGCGGGCATCCGGGTTCGCGCGCCCTCATCGTCGATATCCTCCTTGCCTCCGCGGCAGTGCCGGGTGTGTTCCCGCCGGTGATGATCGACATCTCCGTTGACGGTAAACGGTACCAGGAGATGCACGTTGACGGCGGCGCCGTCGCCCAGTCGTTCCTCTATCCGACATCGTTCAAGCTGAAGGCCACCCTCAAGAAGCTTGGCGTCAAAGATGCCAAGCCCGTCGCCTACATCATCCGCAACGGGCGCCTCTACCGTCCCGAGGAAAACGTCCAGCGGCAGACGCTCAAGATCGCCCAGCAGGCGCTCCAGACCATGACCGCATCGAGCGGCGTCAACGATCTTTATCGGATGTATCTGACGACCAAGCGCGACGGCGTCGCTTTCAATCTCGCCTACATCGAGGATGGATTCCATCTGCCCTACAAGGGGCCGTTCGACAAAGCGTACATGAATGCCCTTTTCGATCACGGGTTCGAGGTCGGCGCCGCCGGCTACAAGTGGCACCACGCGCCGCCCAACTACGAGGATTGATCTCCACCGCCGCGCTGCACCAATCATTATAGTCGCCGAGGGCGGAACCCCTGCATGAGCGGCGCGTTGGCATCCTGCAAATTGAAACAACTGCGGGAAGCAGCGCGAGCCATGCACGAAATCATTTACCTCATCGGCCTCGTCGTCGTCGTGATGTTCATTCTCGGCGCGCTGGGCATCCGCTGAACAATCGGAGTTTCTCAATGGTGGATGTCGTCGCCGCGCCGGCGCGCCCGGCCTCGGGCTATGTCTCGAGCTATGTCGAATGGAGCGCAGTTTTCGCGGGGGCACTCGCGGCCAGCGCGATATCGTTCGTGCTGCTGACGGCAGGCGCCGCCATCGGACTCTCGCTGATCTCTCCCTACGGCACGGAATCGTACGGCAAGACCGCCGCGACTCTCGCCGTCTTCTGGTCCGTCGTCGTGCCGATCCTCTCCTTCATGATCGGCGGCTATGTTGCAGGCCGCATGCGCGCCTCTTGGCCTGATGCAACGTCGTACGAGACACAGTTTCGCGATGGCATGCACGGAATGCTGGTCTGGGCGCTCGGCATCGTCGCCGCTGCACTTCTCGCATTTCTTGCAGGCGGCATCGCCGCCCACTCGAGTGCGCAAGTTGCCGCCGGTGCGGCGAGCAACGAGAACGCCACGATAGCGCCCGCCATCGACACGATGTTCGGTGCCACCACCCCGCGGCCCGACGAAGCAAACCCCGCTGGTACCCCGCCCGGCGCAGCACCGGCGATCGGTGAGCGCGGTGCGGTCCCTGAGAGCGAGATCCGCGCCATGGTTGCCCGCACGCTGGTAGCAGCTGCTGGCACAGGGCAGCTCACGCCCGCTCAGAAGCGTACGCTCGGTCAGGTGATTTCTGAGCGCACCGGCATCTCGCAGGCTGACGCCGAACGGCGCGTGGATCAGGGCTTCAAGGATGCGATGCAGGCGATGGAGACCGCCCGCAAAGCAGCCGTTCTCATCGCCCTGGTAACCGCGACTGCTTTGATGGTGGGCCTGCTCGCAGCGTGGTTCGCTGCGAAGAATGGCGGCCGCCATCGCGACGAGAATGTCCCGGCACGGTTCGCGCTGACGTTCATGTCACCCCCGCGCCGCTCGCCGCTTCCGTGATCGTCGATTAGAAACGCGCACTACCCTTGACGCCGACGGCATGGATCTGGGTCGTATCACCCAGTTGGGCGTCATAAGAGAACCGTAAGACCGCGTCGGTGCCGCTGATCACGTCGATCCCGGCACCGACAAGTCCCATCACCTCGTCCATGTCGGTGTGGATAGTGAACGGCGAGACGCCGGCTGGCGCTTCCGCGAACGACGCGGCGAGCGCGAAGTCTGCGTTGTCGTACCAGATGGCTCCACCACGAACGAGCGGCCGCACCAGCGTGCCGTTGCCGAGCCAGAACTCCGTGCCCCCCTCGACCATCGGCGCAACAGAGAAAACCGTTTGGCCCTGACCGGCGGCAGTGAGTGCAGCTCCGTTGCCGCCACTCTCGGTAAACCCGCCGAGGTCGAGATGCGTGAGGCCCGCATCGATGCTCGGCTTGAAATAGAGGTGCGGACTGCCGAGCACGTAGGCCGCGCGCAACGCTCCCGAGAATATGCCGAGATCTTGGTCACCTTCGGCAACGCCGCTGAAACCGCCGAACGACATCACCCTGCGCGTATCGTACTTCCCGCCACCGCCGCTCAGCGCACCCGCGAGGAGGAGCGGCCCCGGATTGTACTTGAGCGCAATGCCGGCCTGCCCGAGATTGCCCTCGCTGGAAGCGCCCGTGCCCGTTGAAATCGTGCTCGACTGATAGCCGCCGGCAACGCCGAGCCGCCACACATGGTCGAGCGCGACCTGCACACCAGCGGTGAACAGTCCCGCAGTCTCAGTGAACCCGATCTGCTGGAAGGTGGTGCTGGTGTCGAGGAAGCGCGCGCTGGCGCCCGCCCACAGGCACTGCCCCTCGCGGATGATGGATGCCGTGTCCGTGCCGTTCACCTTGCAACTCATGAGACTGCCGTTGAATGCAAGGTTAGAGTAGAGCGCGGCGATCTGCGCGTCCGAATAGATTTCCGGCGACAGCTGGTCGAGCGCGCTCTTGACCTCTGCGGTATCGGCCGTGTTGACGAGGCCAAGCAGCACCGGTCCCAGTCCGCCGACGCCCGCAGCAAAAATCTCATTGAGGTTGATTGCGATCGCGCGCTGATTGGGGTTCAGCCCGTCGACTTTGAAATCGACGCTGATGCCGAGCACCACGTCGTTTGGATTGGGATACGACAGCGTCGCGTGCAAGACCGGGCTGGCGGTTACGCTGAGGCCGTTATCGGTGACGCCGCTGTCTGCCTGCAGGATCAGGTACGACTGCGCCGCGAGCGCCGGCAGCGTGAGCAAACGGGCGACGACTTCTCCCGACAGTTGCGCGGTCTCCAACACGTTTATCCGGTCGGCGGTCCCGCCGTTGACGTCGACGGCAAAGACGCCGCTTCGGCTCTGCGTGAGAGCCCCGGCGATAAAAGTCGTTTCGACGGTGCCCCTACCACCCGGCGCGAGCGTACCGTGGTTGCTCACGGACCCGATGACGGTGTCGCCTGGATTGAAGAGCGCGCCCGCACGGTTCTCGAAGACGCCGGTCGCACCCGCCATGAACACGTTGCCGGTGACCGTGCCGAAATTCTCGACGAGGTTGGCCCCATTCGCCGAGCTCATCTCGATAGCGCTGGCGTCGATGTCGGCTGTGATGGTGCCGAAGTTGACGAGGGTGTTGTCGCCCATATCGCTTCTAAGCACGACGCCGCCGCACGGGCAGCCGGTGATGGCGCCGTAATTGATGACGCTGGTGCCGGAGTAGCCCGCAGCGTAGATCCCGGCCGAACCCGAGCCCGTGGCAGAAATGATACCTAAGTTGGCGACTTCGACCGTGCCGTCGGAACTGATGGCGCTAATGGCGTCGGAGGTGTCGCCCGTGGTCGTGATGTTGCCCATGCTCAAGACGCCGATGTCCCCGGCTCCGTATGCCGTGATGCCAGGCGCGTCTTCGCCGAAGGTGCGGATGTTGGCGATCGAAAGCACAACCGTACCCGTGTCGCCCGACGCTCCGATGCCGGCCGCGTTGTCGCCGAGCGTGGTTATGCTGCCCGAGGCTCGCACGAAGGCGACCTCTCCGGCGCGGGCGTAGATGCCTATGCCGCTCTGGCCCGCCGTTTCGATGTCTCCCGTGGAGGTGAGCAGGACAGAATCGGATCGCGACAGGGCCAAGATGCCCACCGAGCTATTCGGGCCGGCCGCGATGTCGCCCGTCGAGGTGATGTCGATCACTCCCTGGGTCTGCACGTTGATGCCGATCGACGCTGCACCCGCCACCGCGATGTCGCTCGTCGAGTGGATCGTGACCGGCCCATAAACCGAGGCGGCGTTGATACCGATTGCGGATGCGCCAGCGGTTGCGATGTTGCCCGACGAGTCGATTGTGATCGCGCCTTGAGTGGTGCCCGAGGAGCCGATGGTCCCGGCGTTTATGCCGGCGGAAAACGTGCCTGACGTGGCGATGTCGCCGGACGAATTGACGATGATGTCGCCGTAGACGGTGCCGGCGGCAATGCCGAAGGAGTTATTGCCTGAAGTCGCGATATCGCCCGATGACGTGATGGTCAGCAGTGAGTCTTGCGCGCTGCCCTGAACGCCGGTGGCGCTGCCGCCCGTCGTGATGATATCGGCCGTCGAGTTGATCGTGACTGTGCCGCCATTGCTCGAGGCGAATATGCCGTTCGCGTCGGTGGCGAAGATCGAAAAAGGTCCCGGAGTGACGTTGAGATCAACGGCACCGTTGCTGGTGAATTCGATCCCCGTAATGCCGGATGCCGGCGCAATATCTGTCGTCAGGTTGGTAACGTTGAGGACCGCGAACGGCCCACCGCCGTTGTTGAGACGGACGCCCGTTGACACGTCGCCAGAGCACGTGACGATCGATCCGCCGATGCCGCTGATCGTGTTGCAGGGCGGCGCAGGGGGGACTGTCTGCGCGCGTACCGGGCGGCCGCTGTAGGCAAACAACGCAGCACTGGCCACGCCGGTAGCCAGAACATTTCGCCAGGCCGTTAGGCCCGCATTCGGCGAAACCGCCGTTCGCGCGTCGAGCCCGGATTTGCGTCTGTCGTGGGTCACGCTGGCTTTGCGCCTCTATTGAGGTGGTCGCACGCGCAACGAAGAGACGGGAACGGCCGCACGCTACGTCGACCGCAGCATGCTTATGCTCAGCTTGTGGATGCAGAATCAGCGCGAAGTAAAGGATGCGCCGGAGCGGCTTACGTCATGCCCCGATGAATCACTTCGCCCGTGTGGCGAAGCGGACAGCTTCCTCGGCGGCACGGAACAGCGCCTGTGCCTTGTTGATGCACTCCTGCTGCTCTTTCTCGGGCACCGAATCGTGCACGAGCCCGGCGCCGGCCTGCACGTGCATGACGCCGTCCTTGATGAGCGCCGTGCGCAGCACGATGCAGGTGTCCATCTGCCCAGAGGCGGAGAAATAGCCAACGCATCCGGCGTACGGACCGCGCTTCGACTTCTCCAGTTCGTCGATGACCTCCATCGCGCGAACCTTAGGCGCTCCCGAAACCGTTCCGGCGGGGAAGCCGGCCATCATCGCATCGATCGCGTCGTGCTTCTTGTCGAGGCGGCCCACCACGTTGGACACGATGTGCATCACATGGCTGTAGCGCTCGATGAAGAAGCGCGCCGTGACGTCCACCGATCCGATCTCGGCGACGCGCCCCACGTCGTTGCGGCCGAGATCGAGCAGCATCAGGTGCTCAGAACGCTCCTTCGGATCCTTCAGCAGCGCCTCAGCCAGCGCCTGGTCCTCCGCATCGGTCTTTCCACGCGGGGCGGTGCCGGCAATCGGCCGGATGGTCACTTCGCCATTGCGCACGCGCACCAGAATTTCGGGGCTCGAGCCGACAAGGGCGAATTCGCCGAAGTCGAGATGGAACAGGAAAGGTGATGGGTTGGTACGGCGCAGCGCACGATAGAGCGAGAACGGCGACAGCGTGAACGGAGCCGAGAAACGTTGCGACAGCACGACCTGGAAGATGTCGCCGGCGACGATGTACTCCTTC
>CAZBPM010000041.1:25051-29210 GCA_964493785.1 uncultured Hyphomicrobium sp.
CCCGGGCGACCATGCTCTTGTATTCGGCAGGGGTCGTGTTCGAAGTCGGCTTTGGCGGCGGCAGCTTCCGAGCCGCTTCCGTCGCGTGCGCGAGCGGCTCGTCGAGCGCGGCGACGACGTTCTTCAACCGCTTGCAGGCGGTCTTGTAGGCTTTCTCGGCAGTCACCTTGTCGTCCGGCCTCACCGGCGTGACGATGATGATCTCGTCCTTGATGATGTCGAAGATCGCCATCACCGTTGGCCGCATCAGGATGCCGTCGGGGATGCCGAGGCTGTCTGGGGGCGGGCTCGGCAGGCGCTCCATCAGGCGCACCGTATCGTAGGACATGTAGCCGAATATGCCGCTGGCCATCGGCGGCAGCTCTGGTGGCAGTTCGATTTGCGATTCCGCCAACAACGCCCTGAGCGAAGCGAGCGTCGACTGCGCCTCCGGCTTGAACGCATCCGGCTTCGTCTCAGGCGAGCGGTTGACGAACGCCTTCTCGCCGACCGCACGCCAGATGAGATCCGGCTCCAGCCCGATCACCGAGTAGCGCCCGCGCGCGGCCCCGCCTTCAACCGACTCCAGCAGAAAGCTCATCGGCTTGTCTGCTGCCAGCTTCAGGTATGCCGAAACCGGCGTCTCGAGATCGGCGACGAGCCTCGTCCACACCACCTGCGGCACGCCGCTGTCGTAGCGCTCGGCGAAGGCTGCCAGCGTGGGCATCGCTTCCATGTGAACGGGCCTTGCTCTGGAGCGCTATTGCAGATTGTCGCCGGCGCCCGCGCCTGTGACCTTCTTGAACTCGTCCTCGAAGATGCGCGTGCCAAGGTTCTTCTGCAGCGCCAGCACGTACTCGCTCAGGACTTCGTCGGCCATCTGATTGCGCAGGTCGGATGTGATCGTCGTGCGCTGTGCGTCAGACAGTGCCGGCGCAGGATTGATCTCCGTCACCTTGAAGACGATCCGCGTCTTGTTGTTGGAATCGGGCGCCGACCCGGCCTGCCCCTTGGCGAGCGTGAAGGCGCGCGTTACCGCGTCCCGGCTCATCCCTTGTGGCGTCGTCGAACGGTTGAACGCGGGCGTCGTGTCCACCTTCTCGGCCCCGGCTTCCTTCGCCAATGCTGCCATGGCCTCGCCCTTGTCGGCGCGCTCCGCCAGCTTGTTCGCCAGCTCCGTTACGAGCCGAGCGCGCTCCTTGGTGAGATAGAACTTCTTGACGTCCTCCTTCACCTGGTCGAACGGCTTCTGCTTGCCCGCAATGACGTCGACCACATCGACCCAGGCGAAGGTATTGCTCGGAAGCTCGATCACGTCGTTTTCGATGCCCACGCCGCTCGAAAACGCGGCCTGCAGCACCGTATTCGCGTCGTTGATATTAAGTTGCGGGCTGCCATCGGGGCCCTTGTTGTTGCGATCGACCGCGGCGATGTCGAGGTAGCTCAGCTTCATCGCGTCGTTGATCTCTTTGAGCGACTTTCCGGCCGAGCGCTGATCCTCGACCTGATCGAGCAGCGGCTGCAGCTGTTCTCCGGCCTTCTTTGCCGCCAGCCGATCCTTCACCTCGCTCTTGACGGTGTCGAACGTCCGGTCGACTGCAGGCTGGATGTCGGTGACGCGCAGCAGCACCGTAGTGAAACGGCCCTCGACCGGATCGGAAACCTTGTCCTTCGGCAGCGCGAATGCTGCGTCGGCAATCTTCGGATCGATCAGGCGCTCCTTGCTGACGAGGCCCAAGTCGATATCGGAATCCTTGGCGCCTGCCTCCTTGGCCGCATCGGCGAAGGACTTGCCCCCGTCGATTGCCTTTTTGGCAGCATCGGCCGCGGCCTTGTCCTTGAACGCGATCTGCTGAATGCGGCGCCGCTCCGGCGTATTGTACGAGGCCTTTGTCTCCTCGTAGGACGCCAGTGCATCCGCGTCGGAGATCTCGATCGTCTTCTTGATCTGATCGCTCGAAAGCAGCAGCACCTCGAGCTTGCGATACTCCGGCGCCATGAAGTCGGCCTTGTTGGCCTCGTAGGCCTCTTTGAGCTTTGCTTCGTTGGGTTCTGCCACCGTGACCGCCTTGTCCGCGTCGATGGTGAAGTGCTCGGCGACGCGCGTCTCGTTGCGCCAGCTGTTCAACAGATTGATCGACGCCTCGGGCACGGCAATACCGTCGACCAGCGCCGAAGTAACCTGCTCGCGCAGCTCATCGCGACGGCGAAGCTGCAGGAACCCGCGCTCGCTGAGGCCCAGCCTCTCCATCGCGTTCTCGAACGCCAGGCGGTTGAACTTGCCGTCCGGCCCCTTGAATGCGTCGTCGTTCCGCAGCGAATCGATGAGAGCGGAGTCCGACAGGGCAAGGTCGAGCGACTGCGCGTGCTGCTCCACGGCAGACCACGCAATGAGTCGGGACAGCACGCGGTTGTCGAGGCCGTAGGCACGCGCCTCCTCGCTCGTGATTCGGCGGCCGGCCTGCTGCGAGATCACGCTGACCTCGTTCTGGAAGGCCCGCTGGTAGTCCTCTGCCCGGATCTCTTGCTCGCCGACCTTGGCCAGCGCGCCACGCCCCCAGCCGGTGAAGACGTCGGCGACACCCCACACCGCAAAACTGAGCACGAGCAAAGCGAAGAGAATTTTGGCTACAAATCCGGTGGAGCCGCGGCGAAGGGCGTCGAGCATCGAAAGGTCGTTCCGTTCCCTGGTGGCCGCAGACGCCGGGGACATGAGCCTCGGGGCGGTGCAGCGTGTGAGCGGCCGGCGATTTCTCCGCCTAGCCTTGATGTGGGCATGATATGAAGCGCAGCCGTTGCGGCTTTGCAAGTTTGCCGTTTCCGCCGTACCCAAAGCGCAGGGTGCATCATTAATATGGCCGCCAATCCAGAACGGGGGGAGGCCACATAGGGGGTGGAATGACCGGGGGGATCCGGCCGCTCGTTGCCGGCAACTGGAAGATGAATGGCCTCACGGCTCAGCTTGCCGAGGCGCAGGCCGTCCGCGACGGCCTTGGGCAGCGGGCCGTTGACGTGATGATTTGCCCACCTTCGACGCTGCTCGCCCAGATGAGGTGGACCCTCAAAGGCTCACCCGTACTTATCGGCGGCCAGGACTGCCGCCCGGAGCAATCGGGGGCATTTACCGGCGACGTCGCCGCAGAAATGCTCGCCGACGCAGGCGCCAGTGCCGTGATTGTGGGTCATTCGGAGAGGCGCGCGGGCTATGGCGAACTCGACCGGACGGTCCGCGCCAAGGCCGAGGCGGCCCATCGCGCCGGCCTGACCGCAATCATATGCGTCGGGGAGACGGCCGGTGAGCGCACAGCCGGACTGACCCAGGCCGTCGCGTGCCGGCAACTTGCCGGCTCGGTTCCCGATGCCGCCACCGCCGCCAATACCGTCATCGCCTATGAACCCGTCTGGGCGATCGGCTCCGGCCTGACCCCGACCCCTGCGGACGTCGCCAGCGTCCACGCCTGCATTCGCGGCCGGCTTCGGGAGCGGTTCGCCGGGGAGGGGGAGGCAATGCGGATCCTCTACGGCGGATCGGTCAAGCCCTCGAACGCCCGCGAGCTGCTCGCTATTGCCGACGTCAACGGCGCTCTGGTGGGTGGCGCAAGCCTCAGGGCGACGGACTTTTTAGGCATCGTCGCCGCCTATGGAGCCTAACCGCTCGCAAAGTCGTAGGAATCACTGCAACTGATGTTAGAATTTTCCGACGCCCACGCCGTAGATTTCAGCGACGAGCGAGAAAATAATCTCGATGAACCGCGCGGGACATGCATTGCAGGCCCTCATTTTCGGGGGCATTTGCGCCACCGGGCCGGCGGTCGCGGCAAAGCTCGACCGTGACACGTGCGCCGCGCTGGCCGGCGAGCATGCCGAGCTCGCGTCGACCGGAATAAAATCCGAAATGGAGCGCGGACCATCCTGGTGCCACGCGAACTTGCCGCCGGACCGGCTGCGCAGCGTGCACCGGCTGCTCGAGATCGAGGACCAGCTGGAACTTCGTTGCGGCCGCGCGAAACGCAAGGAGCCCCCGGCCAGTCCCGCACCTGGCGGCCTCCCCGCCAGCCCGGGAGGGCCCACACTCGACGCCCGCGGCCCCGTACGTCCTCCGCTGGGAGGCGCTGTGGCGCCGGCATTGGCATCGCCCGCCAACAACAGCCCCATTCCGCCGGTAGGGCCAGGCTCGGCA
>CAZBPM010000042.1:0-28607 GCA_964493785.1 uncultured Hyphomicrobium sp.
GGTCGGCGTCTGCCTCAACCGGGCACCACTCCTGTCCCGCTTAGCCGCTCAGCTGTTGCGTCCCAGATGGGCAGGAGTGGGTGAAGTATGCGGGAAGGTGTGAGGGGTGGGGATTAGTTTGTGGGGGCGATGAAACTAGCGGCTGCCCCTCACGGAGCTTTTGTCTGTCCCTCACCCCCGGCGTTCGCCGGGGCAGGCTTGACCCTCTCCCCGTGAAGGGCGGGAAGGGGGGATTAAGGAGCGAGCGGTTGCCCCCGGGCGCGCGCTTCGGCCGCCTTCGCGAAGGACGGGACCGACATCGAATGTCGCTAAGCGGCGCGGAAGAGGCGGACGGCCTCGTCGCACTCGAAGATGTAGAGCAGCGTCCGCAATGCCTGCCCACGCGGCGACGACAACATCGGATCGGACGACAGCACCATCCGCGCGTCATCGCGCGCTGCACTGAGCAGCGTTTCGAAACCCGGGACCTCGGCGACGCGAAAGCCGGGTGTGCCGCTCTGCCGCGCGCCAAGCACCTCGCCGCCCCCGCGCAGTTCCAGATCCTTCTCAGCGATGAGGAAGCCGTCCTCGGTCTCCTCCATCATCTCCAGGCGCTGGCGCGCGGTCTCGCCCAGCGGCGCCTTGTAGAGGAGCATGCAGAAGCTTTCGCGTGAGCCGCGACCGACGCGGCCGCGCAGCTGATGAAGCTGTGCCAGGCCGAAGCGCTCGGCGTGCTCGATCACCATGATGTTGGCGTTGGGTACGTTAACGCCCACCTCGATCACCGTGGTGGCAACCAGGATCTTGATCTGGTTGGAGGCGAAAGCCTCCATCGCTGCGTCCTTGGCCTTGTCCTGCATGCCGCCGTGAAGAAGGCCGACGTTCTCCTTGCCGAACAGCTGTGACAGATGGGCGTGGCGTTCTTCAGCGGCTGCCAGCTCCGACAAGTCGGAGCTTTCGATGAGCGGGCACACCCAGTAGACCTGCGCGCCTTCGCCAAGCTGCGTGCGCAGGCGCTCGACCAACTTCTCCATCGAGTCCGTCGGGAGCTTCTTGGTCACGATGGGCTTGCGGCCGGGTGGCTTCTCGTTCAGCCGCGAGACGTCGAGATCGCCGTAGTGCGTCATGACGAGGGTGCGCGGGATCGGCGTCGCCGTCATCACCAGAACGTCCGTGCCCTGGCTGCCGCCCTTGGACTGCAGCGACAGGCGCTGGTGCACGCCGAAGCGGTGCTGCTCGTCGATGACGGCGAACGCGAGGTCGCGGAATATCACGTCCGGCTGGAACAGCGCGTGCGTGCCGATGATGATGTTGATCTCGCCATTCGCGAGGCGCTCGAGCACGTCTTTCCTGGCGCGCCCTTTTTCGCGCCCGGTCAGCAGGCCGAGGCGCAGGCCGGCCTTTTCCGCCAGCGGCGCGATCGTCTCCATGTGCTGGCGCGCCAACACTTCGGTCGGTGCCATCAGTGCTGCCTGTGCGCCGGCCTCGACGGCGATCGCCATGGCGAGCAATGCAACTACCGTTTTGCCGGAGCCGACATCGCCTTGCAGCAGACGCAGCATGCGACGTGGCGCGCTCATGTCGGCTTCGATCTCGCGCATCGCCTCGCGCTGGGCGTTGGTCAGCGTGAATGGCAGGGCATCGGCAAGGCGCGCACGCACGCTGCCGTTTCCTCTGACGATGCGGCCGGGCCGGGTCTTGAAGTTCTGCCGCACCAGGGCAAGCGCGAGCTGGCCGGCGAGCAACTCGTCGTAGGCGAGCCGCTGCCATGGAGCCCCGCCGGTCGACACGTCACCGGCGTCGCTCGGCTTGTGCAAGCGTTGCAGTGCGTCGCTGAACGTGGGCCATGTCCGGGAAGCCACCCATGCGGCTTCCTGCCATTCGGGCACGTCCTGCAATCGCTCCAGGGCCTGCCGTGTCGCCTTCTGCACGATCTTACCCGACAGCCCGGCGGTGAGCGGGTAGACCGGTTCCAGCATCGGCAGGTCGTCGCGGGCCTCCGGCGGGACGATATAGTCCGGATGCGTCATCTGCAGCTTGTCGGAGTAGCGCTCGATCCGGCCGGAGACATAGCGCTCCTCGCCCACGGGGAGCTGGCGCTCGATGAACTTGCGCTCGGCGTGAAAGAATACGAGGTCGAGCTTGCCCGAGTCGTCCTCGACGCGGACTTTATAGGGGGCGCGATTGTTGCCTCGCGGCGGCGCCGCGTGCTTCAGAATGCGCACCTTGAGGGTGGCGATGGCTCCCGGCACGGCGTCGGCGATGGCCGGCTCGGCACGCCGGTCGACCACCCCGGTTGGCAGATGCCACAGCAGGTCGAGGACGCGCGGCTCGGTGATGCCGGCGGGCAGGTTGACGCACTTGCGCATAAGCAGGATCAGTCGCGGACCGATGCCGGTCAGCGACTGCAGCGAGGCAAACAGGGGCGTCAACTCTAGCGGACGCATTGAAAAGGGCCTCGACAATCAGGAGGGTAGGGCCGTCGCCGGGCTGTCAGGATGGGCACATCCGTCAGCCCTTTGCGCAATCGGAAACGGGCGCTATATCAACGTCCCGACCTTCTGGGAGCGTGGCGGCGTGCCCGCGCTGCGTCAAGCCTCGGCGCCGGGTTATCCAAGAATCGGTTTTTCATGCAAGACGAAATAGAGATACGGCGTCGGCGCGCTGCCTATCGCGCGTCACACCGCGGCACCAAGGAGATGGACATCATCCTGGGCCGTTACGCGGACGCGCGTCTTGCCGCCATGTCGGCCGAGGAATTGAGCGAATTCGAGCACTTCCTGGCGCTGCCCGACCCCGTCTTGACGCAGTGGTTCTCGTTGGGTGAGGCAGCCGCCGACGCGGGCGAGTTTGCGCCGCTCGTCGCAGCCCTGCGCGCCTATCATGGCGTCAGCTCGCATGCCGTCGCGGGAGACCGGGACGCGTAATGAGCACGCCAGCAAAGCACGATCGTCCGACCGCCTGGACTGTTGGCGGCGTCCCCGAGGGGCTGGATGCGCTCGTCATCGCCCAGCTATTGAACGAGGCGGCGGCGGATCAGGCTCCCGGAACGCTGCTGCACGTTGCGCGCGATGATCGCCGCATCGAGGCGCTGGAGCAGGGGCTGTCATTTTTCGCCCCGCAGGTGCGCGTGCTCACCCTGCCGGCCTGGGACACGGTGCCGTATGATCGCGTCGGCCCGACGTCCGACATCGTCGCCCGCCGCATGGCCACGCTGGCAAAGCTGGCGCTCGCCTCGCGCAAGCATCCGACCGTGGTGCTGACGACGGTCAACGCAATCCTGCAGCGCGTGCCTTCGCGTGCCTTCATCAAGCAGACGACCAAGGCAATGGCCGCGGGGCAGCGTGTCGACATGGCGCGGCTGACGCAGCGGCTCGCGCGCATGGGCTACACGCGCTCAGGCACCGTCATGGAGCCGGGAGAGTACGCCGTGCGCGGTGGCATCCTCGATCTCTACCCTCCGGGCCGCTCGAGCCCGGTTCGCCTCGATTTCTTCGGCGACACGCTGGAAAGCATCAAGGCCTTCGACGTCACCACGCAGCGCACGACGAAGCCGGTGCAGAAGCTGGCGCTGATGCCCGTGAGCGAGGTGGCGTTCGGTGAGGACGCCGAGAAGTTGTTCCGCGCGCGCTATGTCGAGCTGTTCGGCGGGGCGACGGGCGATGATCCGCTATACGAGGCCGTCAGCAGCGGCCATCGCTATCCGGGGCAGGAGCACTGGCTGCCGCTGTTCCACGAACAGCTCGAAACCCTGTTCGACTACTTGCCCGGCGTCGCCGTCAGCTTCGATCACCGCGTCGATGAATCGGCAGGCAGCCGCTTCGACCAGATCGCCGAGCATTACGACGCGCGCCGCGAAGCGCTGGAGGAGCAGAAATTCGGCGGGCCGCCGTATAAGCCCGTGCCGCCGGAGCGGATGTACCTCGACCGGATTGAGCTTGCGACGGCGCTGTCGGCGCGACGCTCTTTCCGCCTGACGCCGTTCGAGGAGGCCGATGCTCCGCACGTGCGCTCGTGGCGCGGGCGGGGCGGACGGACGTTCGCGGCAGAGCGCGCGCAGGGCGACGTCAACGTCTTCGACGCGGTGGTCGGTCACATCCGCCGCATCCAGGGCGAGCAGCGCCGGGTGATCGTGACCTCGTGGACGCCGGGTGCGCGCGAGCGCCTGATCACGTTGCTCAGCGACCATGGACTCACGGACGTGAAGCGCGTCGAGTCGTACGCCGAGGCGCTGGCGCTTCCGGGCGGGGCGACGGGCGTCGGCGTGCTCGGCATGGAGCAGGGCTTCGAGACGCCGGAGCTTGCCATCATCGGCGAGCAGGACATTCTCGGCGACCGCCTCGTGCGTCCGCGGCGCAAGCAGCGCTCGGCCGTCGATGTGCTGACGGAGGCGACAAGCCTTTCGGTTGGCGATCTCGTCGTGCATGCTGACCACGGCATCGGCCGCTTCGCTGGCCTCAAGACGATCACCGTTCTCAATGCGCCACACGATTGCCTGGAGCTGCACTACGCGGGCGGCGACAAGCTGTTCCTCCCGGTCGAGAACATCGAGCTGCTGTCGCGCTACGGCGCGGATGAATCCGATGGCCAGCTCGACAAGCTCGGCGGCGCCGCATGGCAGTCGCGCAAGGCCAAGCTGAAGAAGCGGCTGCGCGAGATCGCCTCGGAGCTGATCAAGATCGCGGCGCTGCGGCAACTCAAGGAAGCGCCCGCGCTGGCGACGCCGGAAGGCGCCTACGACGAGTTCGTCGCCCGCTTCCCTTACGAGGAGACCGACGACCAGGCCACGAGCATCGAGGCGGTTCTTACCGACCTTGGCGCCGGCCGCCCGATGGACCGGCTGGTGTGCGGCGACGTCGGCTTCGGCAAGACGGAGGTTGCGCTGCGGGCTGCATTCGTTGGCGCGATGAACGGCTACCAGGTGGCGGTGGTCGTGCCGACGACGCTGCTCGCACGCCAACATTTCAAGACCTTTACCGATCGTTTCAAGGGGCTGCCCATCAACGTGGCGCAGGCTTCGCGCCTCGTCGGCGCCAAGGAGCTGGCCGAGGTCAAGGAGAACCTCAAGGGCGGGTCGATCGACATCGTGGTCGGCACGCACGCGTTGCTGAGCAAGCAGATCGAGTTCAAGCGCCTGGGCATGCTGATCATCGACGAGGAGCAGCACTTCGGCGTCGGTCACAAGGAGCGGCTGAAGAAGCTGCGCGAGGACGTTCACGTGCTGACGCTGTCGGCGACGCCCATTCCGCGCACGCTGCAGCTCGCATTGACGGGCGTGCGCGAGCTGTCGCTGATCGCCACGCCGCCGGTCGATCGCCTCGCCGTGCGCACGTACATCTCGCCGTTCGATCCGGTGATCATTCGCGACGCCCTGCGCCGCGAGCGTTATCGTGGCGGCCAGAGCTTCTACGTCGCCCCGCGTATCGCCGACCTCGACGAGATCGCCGATTTCCTGCGCGAAGCCGTGCCGGAGCTGACCTTCGCGCGCGCCACCGGCCAGCTTTCGCCGGGTGAGCTGGAAGACGTGATGACGGCGTTCTACGACGGCAAGTACGACGTCCTGCTGTCGACGGCGATCGTTGAATCGGGCCTCGATCTGCCGAACGCGAACACGCTGATCGTGCATCGCGCCGACATGTTCGGTCTGGCGCAGCTCTACCAGCTGCGTGGCCGCGTCGGGCGATCCAAGGCCCGCGCTTACGCCTACATCACGACGCCGGTCGGCAAGGCGCTCACCGAAGGCGCCGACAAGCGGCTCAAGGTGCTGCAGTCGCTGGATACGCTCGGCGCGGGCTTCTCGCTCGCCTCGCATGATCTCGACATTCGTGGCGCGGGCAACCTGCTCGGCGAGGAGCAGTCCGGGCACATCCGCGAGGTCGGCTTCGAGCTCTATCAGTCGATGTTGGAAGAGGCTGTCGCTTCGATGAAGGGCGGCGACCTGGAGCCGGCCGCCGACCAGTGGAGCCCGACGATATCGCTCGGCACCTCGGTCCTGATACCCGAGGCTTACGTCGCCGACCTGCAACTCCGCCTAGGCCTCTACCGCCGTCTGTCGACGCTCGATACGCGTGAGGAAATCGACAACTTCGCGGCCGAGCTGGTCGACCGCTTCGGTCCGTTGCCCGAGGAGGTCGAGCACCTTCTCGACGTCATGGAGATCAAGGCGCTGTGCCGTCAGGCGGGCGTGGCGCAGGTCGATGCCGGCCCGCGCGGGGCGGTCGTCGCGTTCTATCGCGGCGAGTTCGCCAATCCCGAAGGGCTCGTGCAACTGGTTACGGCGTCACGCGGGTTGATCAAGGTGCAGCCGGATCAGAAGCTCGTGTTCCGTGCCGGATGGGATCTGCCTGTCGACCGCCTCAAGGGTGTTCGTGGCTTCATAGGCCAGCTCGCCGCTGTCGCGGCGAAGGCGAAGAAGGCCGCTTAGCTTCGGCCCACGCCAGGCTCCCGCTACTTCGACCGGCACGACTCACGCTAAACCTGTTCGACAGCGATCGCAGGAGAGGCATCGTGCTGACCGGACATGCAAGGCCCATCGCGGCATTCGTCATCTTCGCGTCGGCGCTGGCGGTTACCGCACATGCCGATGGGTACAACACCCCCGTGACGCGCGGGCCCGCCTCGCCGTCCTTCGCGGGCGCCTATATCGGTCTCAATGCCGGTGCCGCCTGGGGCTCCTCGGATTATTCGACCAATCCAGGCTGCGCTTCGAGTGGGGTCAATGCCGTGTTCTGCGAGGTCGGAGCCTCGGAGGCGAATGGCGCAGCCGTCGGGAGCTTGGGCACGGGTAGCTTGTCGAGCAGCGGCTTCACCGGCGGCATTCAGGCCGGCTACAACTGGCAGTCTGGAAATATCGTCTTCGGGGGCGAGGGCGATTTCGGCGCCTTCAACCTCAGCAAGTCTGCCAGTCCAGGCGGCACCTTTCCCGAACCATTCCTCGGCACCGCCTTCAACTTGAACGAAAGCATGTCGACGGACTGGCTGATCACGCTTCGCGGTCGGCTCGGCTATACCGTGACGCCGCAGCTCCTGCTCTACGGAACCGCGGGCCTGGCGCTTACCGATTTCAAGTTTTCGAGCGGTTACTCAGATAACGCCATCGACGCTACTTTTCCCGGTGGAACGGGCTCCACCCGCGTCTCCAATGTCGTCACGGGATGGACGATCGGCGGCGGCGGAGAGTGGCTGATGGATGGCTGCTGGTCGATCAAGGCGGAATACCTCTACGTCGACTTCGGCTCGACGAACATGCCGGTGGCGCTCAGCAACACCGAGGACTTCACGCAGACGATGTGGGTCGATGCTGATCTCTCAGCCCAAGTCGCGCGCGTCGGCGTCAACTATCGCCCCTGATCGGGCCAGGTCGCAGCCGATCATCTTGAGCCGAAGTCATCGGGCAGGCGCAGTGCCGAGCGCATGATCTTGCCGTTGGCCGTGCGCGGCAAGGCATCGATCACAACGATTGCACGCGGACGCTTGTAGGCAGCAAGCCGCTCGGCGGCGAAGTTTTCGATCTCCGCCTGATCGATTTGCACTCCGGAATGTGCGACGACGAAAGCCGCGATGATGGTGACGTCTGCGCGCACGCGTGCCTCTGCGCATGCGACCTCCGCCACTGCCGGGTGCTCGGCCAGAACGGCCTCGACCTCCAGCGGCGAGACGCGGTAGCCCAACGCCTTCATCAGGTCGTTCGCGCGCCCGCGGTGATAGACGTAGCCGTCCGCGTCCATGGCGGCGAGATCGCCGCCGACGAACCATTCGCCGCGATAGACGGCAGCTTCCTCGTCGGGGCGCTTCCAATAGCCGAGCATCAGCCCCGGATCGGAGCGATGCACCGCCAGCATGCCTTCCTCGCCGACGGGCAAGGGCTGATCGCCGCCCTCGACAGGAAGCACGGCAATGCGCCGTCCCGGCTGAGCCCTGCCAACGGCGCCGTCACGCCGTGGTGTGGTTGGCCCGCTCGATACGTAGGTCGATATTTCGCTCATGCCGAGCGCTTCATAGAGCGGCCGGCCGGTGTGCCCTTCCCATTCCTCGAACAGGCCCGGGGGCGGCCCTTCGCCGGCCATCAGGCCGTGCCGCAACGCGCCGAGGTCGGACGTGGAAGGGTTGGCGTATTTGAGCATCTGGCGATAGACGCCAGGCACGCCCGCGAACAGCGTCGCGCCCGTCTCAGCGATCAGCCGTGGCCAGACCGCCGGGTCTTTCTCGCCGGTATAGACGATGGACGTCGCGCCGTTCGCCCAGGGATCGGTGAGGCCGGTGCCGAGCGTGAATGTCCAGTTGAAGGCGCCTGCGTGCAGCATTCGGTCATCGCTGCCGATGCCGTACCAGCCGCGATACATCGGGCGGCGGCCGAAGGCGGAGCGCTGCGCGTGCAGCACGCCCTTAGGCGATGCCGTTGTGCCGGACGTGTAAACCAGGAAGGCCGGATCGTTCGCGGCCGTCGCTGCATATTCGCCGCGCGGTGCATCGCGCAGCATGCGCTCGACATCGTCGGGCGAAAAAATGCGCACGTCCCCGGCCAGGCCATCGAGCGCGACGCCAGCAGCAAGTGCTACGGCCTCGGCGCCGCTGTTCTGCGCCATGAACAGAATTTCGCGCGCGGTGAGCTGGGTCGACGTGGGGAGCGGGACAAACCCGCCGGCAATGGCGCCGAAGAACAGCAGCGCGTATGTGCTGGTGTTATCGAGGTGGATGAGAATACGCGCGCCGGGCGCGAGGCCGGCTTGCTTCAGTCCGGCAGCGATGCGCAGGACCGCATCCTCCAGCGCGGCGAAAGTCCATACCTCCGCAGGCGCGGCCCCGACCTCGCCGATCACGATCAGCGCCGGGGCGTCGGGTCGCGAGGCAGCCGCGCGGCCGATGGCGTACGCCGCCATGTTGAAGCGCGAGGGGAGGGTATCGTCGCCGGTGGTCATTTGGTGTCGGACGCCCACCAGCTATCAACGGCGTAGCCGAACAACGGCGTCTGCGTTGGATGTTGCAGCCGGGTCCAATACGCCACCCATTGCTTCGGAATGAAGAACAACGGAATGACGTAGTCTCCTGAGAGCAGCACTCGGTCCAGCGCGCGCACCGACGAGACGAAATCCGGCTCCGTTTTCGCAGCCAGCAGCGCATCGATCATGGCGTCGGCGGCCGGATTTTCGACGCCGGCAAAGTTATAGGTCCCAGGGACCTTGGCCGACTGCGTCGACCAGCGGAAGAGTTGCTCGTTGCCGGGCGAAAGCGATGACGTCCACGTGTTCTGGATCATGTCGTAGTCGTAGTTCGTCAGCCGCTGCTGATACTGCGAGCTGTCGACGAAGCGCACGTTGACCTTGATGCCGAGGCGTTCAACGTCACGGGCGAAGGAGAGCAACAGCCCTTCTTGCGCCGTCGATACGGCGAGAATTTCAAATTCCAGCTGGCGCCCAGTCTCACGCGCGACAAGCCGTCCGCGCTGCAACTCGTAGCCGGCCTGCTCAAGCAAGTGAAACGCGCGCTCCTGGTTCTCGCGGCTCCGCCCGGATCCGTCTGTCGAGGGAAAGCGATACGTTCCCTCCATGATTTCCGGCTTCACCGCCGTGGGATAAGGGGCCAGCAGTTGCCGCTCGTGCGCGTCCGCTGGATGGCCAGGGGAGGCGAGGATCGAGCGCGCGAAATAGCTCTGGGTGCGTGAGTAGAGGCCGGCATAGAGCGTGCGGTTGATCCACTCGAAGTCGAACAGGTAGATCAGTGCCTCGCGCACGCGAGGGTCGGCGAATGCGCTTCGCCGCGTATTGAATACGAACGCGGTCATCCCCGCGGGAATGCCGATCTCGAACTCGCGCTTGACGGCGCGGCCATCGCGAATGGCGGCGAAGTCGTAGCCGTTGGACCAGCGACGCGGATCCTCTTCGGGCCACAGATCGATCTGTCCCGACTTGAAGGCATCGAACATGGCCGAGCCTTCGCGGTAATAGTCGAAGCGGATCTCGTTGAAGTTGAAGCGGCCGCGGTTAACCGGCAGGTCGCGGCCCCAGTAGTTCGGATCGCGCACGTAGGTCACCGAGCGGCCCGCATCGAGCTTGCCGATGCGGTAGGGGCCCGATCCGATCGGCGGAGTGAGCGAGGTATTCTCGAACGTGTCGGGATCGATAGCGTGCTTGGGCAGCACGGGCATCAGGCCGATGATGAGCGGGATTTCGCGGTCGCCGGCTGCGTCGAACGTGAACCGTACCGACAGATCCGACAGGCGCTCCGACTTCGCCACCTTGGAGAAATAGGTGCGGTGGTTGGGTCGGCCCCGTTCCCGCAGCAGCTCCAGCGAGAAGATGACGTCGTCGGCAGTCACGGGCTTGCCGTCGGAAAAGCGCGCGCGCGGGTTGAGGTTGAAGGTCACCGAGGAGCGATCCTCGGGCACCTCGATCGTCTCCGCGATGAGCCCGTAGAGCGTGAACGGCTCGTCGAGGCCGCGTGCCATCAGGCTCTCGACGGTGAACTCGCGGATGCCGGTCGCGGGGGTGCCCTTCACGATCAACGGATTGAGGCTGTCGAACGAGCCGAAGGCGCCGAGTGTCAGACGCCCGCCCTTAGGTGCCGCGGGATCGACGTAGGAGAAATGCGAGAAGCCTGCAGGCTCCTTCGGTTCGCCGTGCAGGGCTATAGCGGGAACGGGCTCGGCGAAGGCGGCGGCGGAGCCGATCAGCAGCGCGACGACGGTCGATATCAGCCTGTGCAGCATTGGGGCTCCGGGATTGCCCGCTCCGGCGGCTCTGGGCAATTTGGCCGTAATATCACAGGATTCCGATGAAGCCAGGATTGAGGGGCCAGAGCGCCGGGCCCCCGCCGCGTGGCGCGTTTGCAACGTTGGCGGCAATCGATGATGCCATTCCGCCGCGCGTCTTTTGTGCGGCCACGGGATTGCCGTATTCCGGTTCTTACTGCGGCTCGATGAGCGCTGAGGGGCGTCATAGGCGCGCCGGAGTGCTCGCCTGCGGAGGCACGAGCCGGGTGGGCCGGCTCGCTAAAAGAGGTTTGTATTCCATGACAAATAACGTTGCGCACCTCCTGAACAAGGGGCGGAGCGCCCGCGGGGTCGCTACACTGTGCGCCGCGCTTGGGCTCGCCGTGATTGCCGGAACGCCCGCGTTTGCGCAGGCACCCGCCGCTCCTGCCGCTGCTCCCGCAGCCAAGCAGCCGGCCGCCAAGGCCGATGCCAAAGGCGCTGCCGCTGGAGGCGCCAAGAGTGCCTGGGTGAAGCTGTGCGAGAAGGCGCCGTTCAACCACAAGGACAAGGACGGCAAGGACGTCAAGGAAGAGAAGAACATCTGCCTCACCCACCACGAGCGTCTCGACGGCTCGACCGGCATGGTGATGGTGTCGGCTGCCATCCGTGAGGTCGAAGGCTCCGACAAGAAGAGCATGATGGTCATGGTGCCGCTCGGCATGGCGCTGCCGCCTGGCCTGCGCGCCGCCGTCTACACCAAGGACCAGTGGGCCAAGGCTGCCAAGAACGAGAAGATCGACGAGAAGACGCTGAAGCCGATCACGCTTCGCTTCTCGCTGTGCCACGCCGCTGGCTGTACCGCCGAGGTCGAGGCCACTCCCGAGATCGTCGAGCAGATGAAGACGGGCGGCGGCATCATGGTCATCGCCATGAACGCAGGTGCGCAGCCGATCGGCTTCCCCGTTCCACTCGACGGCTTCCCTGACGCGTACGCCGGCAAGCCCGTCGACAACAAGGAATACGCCAAGGCTCGCGGTCAGCTGATGGCTCAGATCCGTGAACGCCAGCAGGCGGCTCTGGAGAAGTACAAGGCCGAGCAGATGAAGAATCTGCCGGCGCAGCCGGGTGCAGCCCCGGCCGCAGCTCCTGCTGCGAAGAAGTAAGCTCCGTCCGTCACTGGCGAGTGTAAGAAAATCAGAACCGTCCGGCATTGCTGCCGGGCGGTTTTTCGTGTGGCCTTGCGCGAAGATCAGTGCGACTGGAGGAAAATCGCCCGGTACCCGCCATGCTCGTCTTCCGTGAACAGCTCTGTGAGCTGCGGGTGGCGGAGCGGCTTGCCGCTTTCGTCGGGCAGCAGGTTCTGCTCGGAGACGTAGGCGACGTACTCGGTGTCGGCGTTCTCCGCCAGCAGGTGATAAAACGGCTGCTCCTTGTGCGGGCGGATCTGCTCGGGGATCGACAGCCACCAATCCTCGGTGTTGTCGAACTCCACATCGATGTCGAAGATGACGCCGCGGAACGGATAGAACCGGTGCCGAACCACCTGTCCCACCGAGAATTTTGCCTGTCTGACTGTGCCCATAGCTAGCGTGCCTGTCCGTCGATACTGATATTCGACGTGAGGAGAACGCCGATGTCAATCAGACCGATCCACCGGGGCGGCGGGAGCCCGCAACCCCGGCCGTCGGGCGCCTAGAGGCCGTAGGCGGCAGCCTTTTCGGGATCCTTGGCCGCAACCACGCGGGCGAGGTCGACGATGACCTTAGCCTGCTTCCAGGTCGCATCGTCCTGCATTTTCCCATCGATCATGACCGCGCCGGTGCCGTCCGGCATGGCCTCGAGGATGCGCTTGGCGAACGCGACCTCGCGATCGTCGGGCGAGAACACGCGCTTTGCGATCTCGATCTGGGTCGGGTGCAGCGACCAGGCGCCGAGGCAACCCTGCAGGAAGGCGTTGCGGAACTGGGCCTCGCAGGCGGCCGAATCGGAGAAGTCGCCGAACGGGCCGTAGAACGGCTTCAATCCGTAGGCGAGGCAGGCGTCGACCATCTTGCCGACGGTGTAGTGCCACAGGTCCTGCTGGTAGAAGGCGCGCTTGGCCGCGGGATCGCTGCCCGCATCGGCCAGGATGCCGTAGTCGGGATGGCCGCCGCCGACGCGCGTGGTTTTCATTCCGCGCGAAGCGGCAAGATCGGCCGGGCCGAGGCTCATGCCGTGCATGCGCGGGGACGCGGCAGCGATCGCCTCCACGTTATTGACGCCCTCGGCCGTCTCGAGGATGGCGTGAATCAGGATGGGCTTCTTGACCGCGTGCCGGGCTTCGAGCTGCGCCAGGAGCTGATCCAGATAATGGATGTCCCACGGGCCTTCGACCTTGGGCAGCATGATCACGTCGAGCTTGTCGCCGACGGCGGCGACGATCTCGGTCACGTCGTCCAGCATCCACGGGCTGTTGAGGCAGTTGATGCGGGTCCACAGACCGGTGCTGCCGAAGTCGGTGTCGCGCGCCATCGCGATGAAGCCGGCTCGAGCGGCCTGCTTCTGGTCGGCCGGGATCGCGTCCTCGAGGTTGCCGAGCACGACATCGACCTGGCCCGCTATTTCCTTGATCTTGGACCGGATCTTCTCGTTGTGCGGGGGGACGAAGTGGATCATCCGCTCGAGCCGCACCGGCAGCGCGCGATAAGGCTCCGGAGCCCCGATGGCCAACGGCGAATAGAATTTGGCGGGCGTACGGCTAGTGGCCATCGCGGCAGGGCTCCCATGTTGCAATGCGGCCGCACTCTATTGGCCCGCCGGCACGTGTCAACGATATCGCTGACATTGCCGGCGGGCTGCAGTGCCCCATGGGAACGTGGAAAGGCCGATAGGCCTAGACTTTGGCGGGCTCGAGGGCCGTCACGATGGCGCGAAGGTTCGTGATGAAGGCCTTGGCGCGGGTGGTCGGCAGCGCGTCAACCAGGGCCTCCTCGATGCGTGCGACGATCGGCTCGGACGCATTCAAGACTTTGCGACCGGCTTCCGTCAGCGAGATGGCGTAGGCGCGGGCATCATGGCGCGTACGCCGGCGCTTCAGCAGGCCCTTGCGGATGAGGAGTTGGACGACCTGCGACACAGTGGAGCGGTCGATGCCGGTGGCGTTGATTATGTCCTGCTGGCTCAGCCCGTCCCGTTCGGCGACTGCCACCAGCACGGTGTATTGGGTCGAGGTGACGTCGATGCCCGCCATGTGCTCCTGAAACAAGTCGCTGGCGCATTGGTGGACGCGATGGAGGAGGTGTAGTGTGGATGAATTCACCAGAGAGCAACCTTTGCTTGTGTTCTCCGGGCCACTGCGGCCGCGGATAGTTGAAGTCCGTGTATGAAACTCGGTAGACTGATTAAACCCCACCTTGCCGCGCTGCGCTTGACCTAGGAGGCACAATTGATTGACCATATCGGCACAACAGCGGGCCGATCGTGATGTCGGTTGCATTCACGACGGATGAATTGGACGAGCGGGACCGGATTCCCTATTGGGTCGATGTCGCCTCCAAGACATTCTATTCGCACGCCTTCGAAGCGCCCGGCGCTGCCTTTGCGGGCCGCATCCACTCCCGGGCGCTGGACAGTCTTGCGCTGACAATCTGTGATTGTGGACCCTGCGTCGTCACCAGGACGCGGCGCGATACGCTACGCGACGATGTCGACAACTACATCTTCTCCATTCGCTTGGAAGGGCGCTCGCTCTTTACCCAGGAGGACCGGACCGTTGTCGTCGCTCCGGGAACGGTTCTGCTCCACGACGTAGGCAAGCCACTTGCCCTGGAGTTCTTGGAGCAGACCCGGTCGATCCATGTGAGCATCCCGCGCCGGCTGATTCAGTCGCGGATCGCCAGTACCGATTCGGTAATGGTCATGTCGGAGACGGCTCCGGTCGTGGGGCTGGCCGCCGACTTTATCCGCTCCCTGGTGAACAATGCGGGGGGGGTTGACGACGTGGTGAAGCCCCGTATCGCCAACCAGGTCATCGACCTGCTGGCACTTGCCATCAGCGGCGATGTCGGCGGGGTGCCGATGTCATCGGCCCGCACCAATGCACTGCGCCGCATCAAGGCCGAGATCGAGAAGCGCCTGCGTGATCCCAATCTGCGTCCATCCACGGCCGCCGGCGGAGCGGGCATGAGCGTGCGCTATGCCAATGCGCTGCTTGCTGAAGAGGGCTCATCTCTCGAGCGCTATATCCTGCATCGCCGGCTGGAGCAGTGCCGCCGTGCCATCGAGGATCCCTTGCAGGCGAATCGCATGATCGGAGAGATCGCGTTCAGTTGGGGCTTCTCCGACCATTCCCATTTCACGCGACGTTTCCGGGATGCCTTCGGATTGACGCCCCGTGAATGCCGCGAACTCGCCCGATGCGAGGTTTAAGTAGGCGGGAAATCCCGCTGCGACGTTTCAATGCCAATCTTACGTTTCCGTAATCGTGTGGACATCTGCTGGCAATGCGCGCGGCATAGTGTGGTCGCAGCGCGGGAATGGCATCATGAGAATTCTGGTCGTCGAAGACGATAGCGAGACATCGACCTACATCTCCCAGGGCTTCGGCGAGGAAGGACACCTCGTGGAGACTTTGGCGGATGGTCGCGATGGGCTCACGCAGGCCATGGGCGAAACCTACGACATCCTGGTCGTTGATCGCATGCTCCCAGGGCTGGATGGGTTGTCGCTCGTGCGGGCGCTGCGGGCCGTTGGCAACAAGGTGCCCGTCATTTTTCTGACCTCGCTCGGCGGCGTAGACGACCGCGTCGATGGTCTGAATGTCGGCGGGGACGACTACCTCGTGAAGCCGTTCGCGTTCTCCGAACTGCTGGCGCGTGTCAATGCGCTGGCCCGCCGGCCGCACCTCAAGGATTCCGACACCGTTCTGCGGGTGGGCGACCTCGAGATGGACCTGATCGCCCGGACGGTCACGCGCGCTGGAGATTCCATCGAACTGCAGCCGCGTGAGTTCCGGCTGCTCGAGGTGCTGATGCGCAACAAGGGCCGCGTGCTGACGCGGACGATGCTGCTCGAGCGGGTCTGGAGTTTCCACTTCGAGCCGCGGACAAGTGTTGTTGAGACCCACATCTCGCGGCTGAGAACCAAGATCGATCGCCCCTACGGGAGCGAGTTGATCCATACTGTCCGCGGTTCCGGCTACACCATGCATGATCAGCCATGATCTTCTGAAGCGCACGCCGGTCCGTCTGGCTGCGGCATTCGCATCTCTGTTCGCGCTATCGGTCGTCGCCCTCGTTTCCGTCCTCTACATAACGCTCGTGTCCGAGCTCGACAGTGCGATCCGGCAGCACGTCGAGGAGATCACGGATACGCTCACGGCCATCGACCGCCAGCAGGGCTTCGAGGATCTCACCGCCGTGGTGGCCGAGGAAGCGGCGTCGGTCCGCGACTTCGACAGCATCTTCCTGCTGCGCGCGGACGACGGCAGTGTCAAAGCCGGAAACGTCCAGAACGTCGCGCTGTTCAGCGGTTGGGGCGAACTGGATCGCGCCTGGCTGCCGATGGTTGCCACCAAAGGCAATCCCGATGATCGCTTCTTCGCCAAATGGACGAAGGTGTCGAAGGGCAACCTGCTCGTGGGCGGCAGCGACCGAGAGATTCGCGAAGTTCGGCGCATCCTGCTGCACGGGCTCGGATGGGGGCTGATCGCCACGGTGCTGCTTGCCATCGGGTCGGCCGTTTACCTCGCCCGCCGGGCCCAGCAAAAGATCGACGTGTTCGCGACCACGCTATCGAAGGTCAGCCGCGGCCAGATCTCCGAACGCGTTCCCGTCACGCAATCGCATGACGACCTCGACAACGTCGCCACCCAGATCAACGCGACCTTGGCGCATCTCCAGAAGCTCATCGAGAGCGTCAACCAGGCATCATCGGACATCGCTCACGATCTCAAGAAGCCGATCGGGCGGCTGCGACGCCGGCTGGAGATCGCGTTGCGCACGACCGACGACCCGACAGCTTTCCGTGCTCAGGTCGAGGAATCGATCGAGGAACTCGATTCCATCGTAGAGACATTCGAGGCCTTGCTGCGCATCACGCAGATCGAGGCCGGTGCGCGACGCGCGCGGTTCTGCACGCTCGACCTCAAGACGGTGCTGGCGGACATCGCAGAGATCTACGAGCCGGTCGTCGAGGAAGCTGGTGGCGTGCTGTACAGCCGCCTCAACGGAGCCGGCGATGTGGACGTGACGGGTGACCGGGAGCTGCTCACTCAGCTTTTCGCCAACCTCATCGAGAATGCCATTCGCCATGCGCGCGGCGGCATGCACATCGGCGTCCGGCTCGAAGGCCGTGGCGACAGGCTCGTCGCCATCGTCGAGGACGACGGACCCGGCATTCCGGAGGAGGAGCGGCAGAACGTGTTTCGCCGGCTCTATCGATTGGAACGGGAGAGAGCGACGCCGGGGAGCGGGCTCGGGCTGAGCCTCGTTGCGGCCATCGCGGAACTGCATGGGGCTGAAGTCGAGCTGCGCGACAGTTCTCCGGGATTGCGTGTCGAAGTGTCATTCCCGAAGCTGTGATCTGACGATAAAAAAGGCGCGATGCACACGGCATCGCGCCAAGTTGAGTGTCGGAGGAGGGGAAGAAAAACCACGTCTCGCGTTGTGGTGAGCGCTGGGCGCCCACCACAGCTTGCGACCTACTTCTTCACGCACTTGGCGGCGGTGTCGTCCCACTTCATGGTCGAAATCTTTTCGCATGCGGCTTTCGTCTTGGGGGCGTCCTTCGCCATGGCGATGCTGGGAGCAACGGCGCCGATCGCGATCGCGGCGAGGATGGCGGCAGTCGTCAGCTTCTTGGACATTTCAAAACTCCATCTTTTATGAGGGGTGGCTGTTGATCACCCGGGCGCCAAACTGCCCCTCATTCATTGCCGCCATCTGGCGTGCCGCATACTGTTTCGTAAGGAGGAGTTTTGTGAACTTGGCTGCGCAATCGACATAAGCTGTAGATGTGCGCGACCAGCACCGTGGCCAGTCGATCGGCGCGGCTGTCTTATGGAAATCGGTGTTCAACAGATGGCGAGCAATGAACGACGCGAGCTCGCGTCGTCAGCTCCAGCGGCGGTTGCTCCACATCCATTGCTCGGGCGCCTCGCGTATCCACGCCTCGAACTGCTGCTGCATGTGAACCATGGTCCAGCGGATGTCCTCGGCCTGGTTGGCCGTGCGCGGAACGCGGAGTTCCTTGAGCTCGATCTGGAATCGGCTCTCCTTGCCGATGCGCCTGCAGCGCGACAGCCAGATGCGCGCACCGACACGGCGCGCAATCATCGCACCGATCGCCTGCGTGCGCGCATCCTTGCCGAAGAACGGGACCGGCATTCCCGTTCGGTCATAGAGATCGCAGACGAGGCCCAGCCGTCCACCGCGGCGCACGAAATCCATGATCGCGCGGGCGGTCCTTTGATCGTCGCCGTGATCGCCGACGTTGCCGCGCCCGAACAGGCCGTCGGGGTATAGATCCTTGCGCTGCTCGCGCAAGTACGCATCGACGTAAGGGTTGGTCACCGAGCGATACACGGCGGCGGGGTTTGCTCCTGCCCACGTGAACGGCAGGATCGCCAGCTCCCAGTTGCCCATGTGCAGGCTGACGCCTACAGCGGGGCCGAGCTTGTCCTTGTAGCGGGTGAAGATGTTCTGGCTGACGATATCGATCCGCTCGGGCTCCAACAGGAACCGGTCGATGCGCATCGTCTCCACCATCACGCGGCCGAGGTTCTCCCAATGCGCGAGGGCGATCCGCCGACGCTCCTCCTCGCTCTTCTCGGGAAATGCGATGGCAAGGTTTGCGAGCGCGCGATTGTGACGCTTGGGATTGATGACCGGCGCGAGCCGCCGCCAGAACCACGCAGAGACGGACGTCGCGAGGCCGAGCGGGAGCGCGCGGAAGAACCCGGCGACGAGGCGGAGAACAAGGTACTCGGCCCGATACTGGATGTCGCGGAGGCGGTCTTTGGTCGTCATCGCGGGATTGGTTCTCGCTCGCTGAAGCAGACAGGGCTCTTGCCGGGCTCGTCCGGCTTCGTCAAGCGGCGGGCGTGTGAACAGTCGGCGGCTGCATGAGGCGAGGTGTCACGAATGACGGCGTCAGCCCTTCGCGCATGGCCAGTCGCCGTAGGGGGCCGACGGACTTCAGCGCGTGCATTCCCAGCCCCCGCAGCAGCTGGACGGGGGCAGTGCGCGACAATAGCGTCCGGTTGAGCAGATCGATGGACCAGACCCGGGAGGCGATGTCGGGGCCACGCATCCGGTCGAAGGCGGCCAGGACGGATGGCGCACCGATGTCTCCGCCGATGGCTAGCGCGTCGGCGACGCAGTCCGCGATCGATGCGGCATCCCGCAGGCCAAGGTTCAGCCCTTGCGCGCCGATCGGGGGCACGACGTGAACGGCTTCGCCGGCGAGTGCGATGCGTTTGCGGCCGGCCGGAGAAGCCGAAAGGCCGGTCAGTGGGAACGTACCGCGCGGGCCGATTTCGCCGATGGCGCCAAGCAGGCCCTGCAGCCGCTGTTCGAGCATGGTGCGGAATGCAGCATCGTCGAGCGCTACGAGGCGGGCGGCTTCCTCCGGAGCTTCGACCCACACGAGGCTGGAGTTCGAGCCGGGCGATGGCACGACGGTGCACGGGCCGTGCGGGCGGTGGAATTCCGTGGAGATGCCGTTGTGCGGGCGCCGGTGGGCGAAGGTGCAGGTGACGGCGCTCTGCTCGTAGCGCCACGATTTTGCTTCGATACCTGCAGCCGCCCGGCACATCGACTGGCGTCCGTCGGCGCCGACCGCGAGGCGGGCTGACAGCGTGCGTCCGTCGGCCAGTTCGACCTCAACGGCATGTTCGCCCGGCTCGACGCGTGTCACGGCGGCGTCGATCAACTCGAGTTCGGGTACCGATGCAGCGCGCCCGCGCAGCGCATCCGTGAGGTCGGCGTTGGCGATGTTGAAGCCAAGGCGCTCGAGGCCGACCTCCTGCGCCGAGAAGGTCACCTCCGGCGCGCGCCAGAGCGAGCCCATGTCGTCGATGATGCGGATGCCGTAGATGGGCTCGCCGACAGCCTGGAGCGTGTCCGCCAGCCCGAGGTTTTCCAGCAGGGTGACGGAGCCTGCGAACAGGGCCGCTGTGCGCGTGTCGCGGCGCGCCGGAGACAAGCCGATGGCCGCGACTTTCAAGCCGAGCCGCGCGAGCGCGTGAGCTGCCGCCAATCCGGCCGGACCGGCTCCGACTACCAGAATGTCGTGGGATGGGTCGAATTTCATGACAAGAGGTCGCTCCGCTCGGATCGTCAGACCGGAAAATTACATAGCACTTTCAACGTTCGCGTGGCGATGGCGTAACGCCGATTTGTCACAAACTGTCACACAGCGATTAGCGATTTACGGCGTGGGAATCACTCGCGTATCCCATATGCAGCGAGGCCAAGCCGGCGAGTAAGCGGCGGCGACGGTTGAGCAGTGTTGGTCGCGTAAGTGTGCGTATCGTTGAGTGCAGTTGCGTCGATCGAAGGCCCAGTTTGAGGCGTACCTTCGTGGGAGTTGCGTATATGTTCGGGGGAGTAGGTAAGGCGGGATGGGCAACCATCCTCGCAGCGGGCGGCATGATGCTGGGTTCCAGCATTTCCGCCCAGGCAGCAGATCTGGGCGGCGATTGCTGCGCGGATCTCGAAGAGCGGGTTGCCGAACTCGAGGCGACCACGGCTCGCAAGGGCAACCGCAAGGTCAGCCTGACGATTGGTGGCTACGTCGACAAGGCCGTGATGTACTGGGACGATGGCGCCGAGAGCAACGCCTACGTCGTCGACAACGACAATGCCCAGACGCGTTTCTGGTTCCTTGGCAAGGCAAAGATCGCGAAGGGTTGGACCGCCGGCTATCGCATCGAGATCGGTCTCGATATCGCGTCTTCGGACAGCGTCAATCAGTGGAACATCAACGCCAGCAACCGGGGTTCTGGCGGCTTCAGCGGAACGGCCGGCGCGCCTTCGTTCATGGAACTGCGCCAGTCGCACTGGTTCATCGAGAGCGAGAAGTACGGCAAGGTCTCTGTCGGTCTTCTCTCCGGCGCACAGGACGACCTCTACAAGTGGGGTAACGTTGGCAAGGCGTATTCCGACGCCGAGCTTCACTACAACGGCAAGTTCTTCATCAAGCAGAAGGGCGGAGACAACTACACCAGCCTCATCTGGGACAATCTCGCCAACAACCTCGATAACTCGCGCGTCAACGCTGTTCGCTACGACACGCCTGAGTTTGCGGGCTTCGTCGCCTCGGCATCTTGGGGCGAGGACGACATCTGGGACATGAGCATCCGCTTTGACCAGAAGTTCCACACGTTCCACGTCAAGGCTGGCGCTTCCTACTATGAGAGCGCTGCAGGTAAGACCTTTGGAGGCAGTACCGGCCGCCGTGACGAGCCGAAGGACTTCGTGGCCACACTCGGTATCTCCGAGAAGGATACGGGTCTCTACTTCTACGGCGCCTACGGTCATCGCGAGTTCGACGAGCAAGAACCTGGCTACACCGATAGCGCCGAGTACTATTACGGCCAGGTCGGCATCAATCGGAAGCTCAACGAACTGGGCAATACCAACTTCCACGTCGACTACGGCCGCTATGACGATTGGGGCGCCGGTAGCTCAGTCAACTACGACGTCACGTCGGCTTCGCTCTCGAACAACAGCACGGCAGGCACTTCTGCAGGCCGGATCGTTAGCAGCGAGGTCACGCGTTATGGCCTCGGCGTGACGCAGAACATCAAGGCAGCAGAGATGGACGTTTACGCTGTCTACAATCACTACGAAGCGGACATCGTCACTTCCGGCACGCAGGTCGATCTCGACAGCTGGCACGCAATCGTCGGCGGCGGTCGCATTAACTTCTAAGACGTCACTACAACCTACTCATACGCAACTCTGGAGGGCCGCTCTGCCGGGCGGCCCTCTTTCTGTTTTTTGCGGCGAATCGCGGGTGAACAGTGGGCAAAACAGGGGAAAATGTCGCTATCGGTGGATCCCCCTATTGTTGATGCCCAATGGCCACATGGCGCCAGGATCACACCAGGTGGGACAATTGTTTACTGGGGCTTAACCGGGGCAAAACATCCTTGTGTTGATAGGCCCGACGCAGCATTTTCGCTTCGAGGCACCGAAGACCTCAGTGGGGTTTGCCATGAGCAATAGGTTCGTTGTAGCGCTGGCGTTGGCCGCGGCACTTGTCGCCGGTCACAGTGCGTTCGCGTTCCAGGAACAGAAGGGCGCCACCCCGCCGCCCGCCGAGGCGTCTGCGCCTGCGGAAGAAGCTGCTCCTGCCGATGCTAAGGCCGCCATCGCCAGCGAGACGGGTGCAAAGCCCGAAGCCGGCACGGAAATCAGGATTCCAGGACTGGGCAAGCTGGGCGTGCTGCCGAAGATGGATTTTGGTCTGGAGCTTCTCTATGGCGCGGCTGAAAATCAGCCGGTTGGTCCGCCCGACGCTGCCAAGCCCGAGGACGACCTGATGGTGCGCGGCTCGGTCAAGCACCGCTTCTGATCCCATCGCAGTTCGAAGGGAGTCCGATGCTACCCCTTCGTCTTACCGATCTGGCAGCTGCCAGCGTCCACCTTTTCACAGCCCTCGGCGCGGTGTGTGGCTTCATGGCTACGCTGGCCGCGTTCGATGGCGCGTGGGAGCGCATGTTTTTCTGGCTGGGCGTCGCGCTCGTCATCGACGCGGTCGACGGCACCTTCGCCAGGATGCTGAAGGTCGAGCAACGGCTGCCACGGTTCTCCGGCGAGCGCCTCGATCTGGTGATCGACTATGTCACCTACGTCTTCGTGCCGGCACTGGCGCTGGTGCGGGGAGGGTTCCTCGAGGGGACCGGTGGACTGATCGTCGCCTCGCTCATCCTCGTTTCCTCGCTCTATCATTTCTCCGACCTCGCGAGCAAAGGCGAGGACTACACGTTCATCGGCTTCCCGGCGATCTGGAACGTTGTGGCGCTGTACCTGTTCGCGCTGTCGCCGCCCAGCTGGTTCAATTACGCGGCCCTACTGGTGTGCGTGTTCTTCACGTTCATCCCCATCCGCTGGATCCATCCGGTACGTGTCGAGCGGCTGCGCATGGTCACCCTGGCGATTACTGTCGCTTGGTCGATCGCCGCTATCGGTGCCGTGGGCTATGGCTTTCCATCGCCGCTTTGGGCGCAGATTGTCCTGGTGGCCGCGGCGGTCTACTTCACCGCCCTGACAGCCGAGCTGTCGATCCGCGCACACTTCTGACGGCCCGATCGGCGCAGCCGTCAGCGGGCAAATGCATCCCAGGTGGGGTCTTCGCCGAACCGCTTCGAAAGGAAATCTATGAAGACGCGCGTCTTGGCCGCCAGATACCTGTTCGGCGCGTAGAGCGCGAATATGCCGAGTGATACCGGGGCATAGTCAGCCAGCACGACCTTCAGCCGGCCCGCAGCGATGTCCGGCCCAATGAGGAATGTCGGCAGGAGCGTGATCCCGTTGCCGGCCAGCGCCGCCGCCCGCAGTACCTCGCCGTTGTTCGAGCAGAGGGCAGCATTGATCGGGACCGCCAGCAGCTCGGCGCCATGCGTCAGTTGCCAGCGGTGCGCCGCCGCCATGTGTCCATAGGCGAGGCATGCGTGGCGCGAGAGATCCTGCGGAACGGTGGGCGTGCCTTGACGCTCCAGATATTCAGGCGAGGCCACGATCGCGAGACGAGCGGGGGCCAGCCGCCGTGCGATGAGGCTTGAATCGGTCAACGCGCCGATGCGTACCGTCACGTCCACGCCTTCCTCCAGCGGGTCGATGAACCGGTCGTTGAGCACCAGCTCGATACGCAGCTCGGGATAGCTGCGCATGAATTCGGCGACGGCATCTCCCAACCAGAGGATGCCGAACGACATCGGAGCGTTGATTTTCAGAATGCCGCGCGGCTCGTCGTGCAGCCGCGAGATTTGCAGCTCCGTCTCCTCGACGTCGGCAACGATTGCAGCGCAGCGCTCGTAATAGGCCCTGCCTGCCTCGGTCGGTGTGACACGCCGTGTTGTCCGGTCGAGCAGGCGAGCGCCGAGCAGTTGCTCCAGCTCCATCACCGCCTTGCTGACCGCCGAACGCGTCAGGCCAAGGCGCCGGGCCGCCTCGGCATAGCTGCCGGCAGCGACGACCTTCGCGAAAGCATTCATGGCGTCCAGCTTGTCCATTGGTGCCAATATGGAACCAGACAGGTTCAAAAGCTATGAATTGTGCAAGCCGTGGCTACGAGCAATATAGCCACCAACACGGCCGATGCGGCCGGATCTGATCAATAAAGGAGATACAACCCATGTTGACCTTTCGCAGAGCAGAGGAGCGCGGGCGCGCAAACTTCGGCTGGCTCGATAGCCGCCACAGCTTCTCCTTCGGTTCCTACTTCGACGAGAAGCACATGGGCTTCGGACCGCTGCGCGTGATCAACGATGATCGCGTCGCTGGTGGCGGCGGGTTCCCAACCCATCCCCACGCGGACATGGAGATCGTGTCCTACGTCCTCGAGGGTGCGCTAGAGCACAAGGATAGTCTCGGCACGGGATCGGTGGTTCGTCCGGGTGACGTGCAGCGGATGTCTGCCGGCACTGGCGTGCGTCACAGCGAGTTCAATGCGTCACAGACCGACCCAGTTCACTTCCTCCAGATCTGGATCGTTCCCGAGCGCAAAGGACTCGCCCCGGGTTACGAGCAGAAGACGTTCTCGGATGCCGACAAGCGCGGCAAGCTGCGCCTGGTTGGTTCTCGCGACGGCCGCGACGGCTCGGTGACTATCCACCGCGACGTCGACTTCTACGCCACCGTTCTCGGTGATGGCGACAAGGTGGCCCACGAGGTGAAGCCGGGACGCGTCGCCTGGGTGCAGGTGGCGCGCGGAACGGCGACGCTGAATGGCGAGCAGCTCTATCCGGGTGACGGCGTTGCCGTCGAGACCGCCGGAGCGTTGGAGCTGGCCGGCTCATCGGAAGCTGAAGTTCTCGTCTTCGACATGGCTGCTTAACCCCGCGGAAGGCCGGTCATCGAAAGGTGGCCGGCCGGACCGCGCGACGATCAACCCAAAAGAGGCTGCAATGACCAAGGTTCTCGTTCTCTACTATTCCTCGTACGGCCATATCGAGAAGATGGCTGAAGCCGTGGCAGAAGGCGTGCGCGAAGCCGGCGCCGAAGCTGTCATCAAGCGCGTGCCCGAGCTGGTATCGGAGGATGTCGCGCGCAAATCCGGTTTCAAGGTCGATCAGGCGGCGCCCATCGCCACGGTCGACGAACTTGCCGACTACGATGCCATCATCATCGGCACGCCGACGCGGTTTGGTAACATGGCCGCGCAGATGAAGAACTTCCTCGACCAGACTGGGGGCCTTTGGTTCCAGGGCAAGCTGATCGGCAAGGTTGGATCGGTGTTCGCGTCGACGGCTACCCAGCACGGCGGCCAGGAGAGCACCATTCTGTCGACCCAGATCGTGCTCCTCCATCAAGGCATGGTGATCGTCGGGCTGCCGTACGCGTTCCAGGGGCAGATGGGCGTCAAGGAAGTGTCCGGCGGATCGCCTTATGGCGCCACGACCATCGCCGACGGCGACGGCTCGCGCCAACCGAGCGAAAACGAGCTGGCCGGGGCGCGCTACCAGGGACGTCACGTCGCTCAGATTGCCGCTAAGTTGGCCGCCTGAGTTCGGCAACGGAAGAGGGACGAGATGAGCGGAGCAGCAACGGTGGCGCGGCCGACGGGTCGCGCCATCACATCGTCGGCCATGCTCGCCTTTGCCGCCGGTTTCGTCGACGTGGTGGGCTTCGTCGCACTATTCGGGCTGTTCACTTCGCACGTGACAGGCAACTTCATCGTCTTGGGCTCGCAGATCGTGCATTCGCAGGATGGCATGCTGGCCAAGGTGCTGGCGCTGCCGATGTTCGCCGTCGGGGTCGCTGCGACCCGGTTCGTCGTTCTTTTCCATGAGCGACGCGGCTGGGCAGCCGCGCGTACGCTGCTCATGGGCCAGGTCGCGGCATTGACGGTGTTCATGCTGGGCGGGCTGATGGTCATGCCCGTGCTTGATCCCGACGCGCCCGGGCCGGTGCTGGTAGGGATGGCCGGCGTTTTTGCCATGGCCATCCAGAACGCGGCGAGCAGGCTTGTCTTCGCGGCTCAGGCGCCGACGACGATCATGACCGGCAACACCACGCAGGTGGTCATCGATCTCATCGACATGCACCGGGCTGATGCGGAAACGCGGGCCAGGGCCGTGAACCGGCTTAAGCTCATGCTGCCCAGCGTCGTCGCCTTTTGTACCGGAGCGGTCGCCGGTGCTTACGCTTACCTAGGGCTGTCGTTCTGGTGCCTGCTCATCCCGATCGGTGGGCTGTTGGTGGCGGCTGTCCTCGTTGATTAACGTGCGTGGTGCAAAGCATTGCAACTCTAATTGGTTGGATGGCCGCTGCCCGCTTCATAGTGTTTGGCTATGCAGCAGCCAAAGCACAGCTCAATCCGCGTCTGGTATCCAATTGCGCTCGTCGATCGTGAAGCGCGCACATACCGGGTTTCATTCCTGATCGCCGAGGAGGCGACCTGGGACCATCGCTTCCACGATTTGGACGGGCGAGAGTTGGCCGAAACCGATCTCGCGCTGCTTCCCATCGATCACCGCTTCATCCAGGCCAGCTGCGATCATGCCGTCGGCCAGCGGAATCTGAGGCTCGCTGCGGCGGCGAACGCCAACAGCGGGGCATCGGGTTCAAATGCCGGTGCTATCTCCAGCCTAGCGTGAAACTGGCTGGCTCGCCGATGATAACCTAGCGAACGCCGCTTCGGCACGGGTCCAAATTTCGTGATCTGACGGCTCGGAATCAAAACCCCCACGCAGCGTGCAAGGACTGCGTGGGGGTTTTCTCCGCTCGCGCGGAGATGGGGCGCTGACCAGCCTTATCCTGCAGCCATCAGGCCAGGCATGGAGTGCGCTCCCGTTTGCATCAGGCGACTTCCAGCAGGGCTGGTGCGGCTGGCCGTCTCGAACGACGCCCGTGATCGAGCGCCGCGCGATGGGCCGCTTGCGCGGTCGCGAACTTTTTGCCGTCCAGGGCGCGGTAGGCACTCAGGGCGGTGTGAAATTGAAACGAGGATTCGCCTGCTTCCCGCACGACGATCCCAACGGCATCGCTGCCGATCTCGATGATGTAGGCCTGTGAAGACATGATCTGCCTTTGCGCCGGACTGTGCCGGTCGCTCCCTTAAGTTGCTTTGATGACGGTCGTGTGTGGAGGGCGGCTCAGCGCGCCCGGTGCGTCAGCAACACATGCAACAGGAGCAGATGAACGTCCCGCGGGCGGGCGGCGTTCCAGTGATCATCGTAAGCATGAAGCTTGCCATGGTTCTTCTCCTTGGAGCCGAAGCTGTGCGTAGAAACACAGCTACTTAGCGTTTGGTTTCGCGGCGCAATCGCTCTGCAAATCACCGCGGCCGGCGACAGCCGACGCACCCATACATGGGGGCTCATCCCCCGAGGGTCAAATAAGAAGAAGAGCAAAACTTATGACCGCCCGCGGCGCGCGGAAAAACGCAATCGTGGCGGGGGCGGGAGCAGTAATTCTCACGCTTTGCCTAAGGCTCGAGAGCGGGCGAATGTTTGCCCTGCGGAGCCCGCTTCAATGCTTGATGCGGAATTGAATCGGCATCGAGAAGCTGATGGTGAGGTCGGTCACGTCGGACGGCGGGCGCGGGAACGGGCTGGCGCGGCTGAGGACCTCGATGGCTTCCTGGTCGAGCAGGTTCGAGCCGGAGCTGTCGTCGAGGTGCACAGCGATGACCTTGCCCGAGCGGTCGAGAGAGAACGAGACCTTGGCGACGCCTTCGTGTCCGCGACTGCGCGCATCCTGCGGATACTTCTTGTGCTTGTTCAGGTGAAGGGCGATCGACTTCTGCCAGCTCAGCGTTGCCTCAGACGGCTTGGTCGAAAGCCCTTGCTTAGGCGCGACCTGCTTCTCGGCTGGCGGCGCCTCGATGGGTGTCGGCGCGCTGGTTTCCTGCGCGGCTGACGAGGCGACGGGGAGGGCCTCCTGCGCGGGGCGTGGATCTTCCTCGGCCTTCTCGTCCTCGACTTCCTCGAGCGGAACCTTCTTCTCCAACACCACCTCGGGGTCGGGTGCGAGCGGCGCTTCCTCGACCTTCGGCAGCTCGATTTCGGATTTCTCCTTGATCTCCTCCATCGGCGCGACGGCGGGGGCGGCCTCCTCCGAGCGGACCCCGACGGCGAGGTTCAGCTTCTCAGTGGGCGGCGCCATGGCCATGGGCGCAAGCTCCAACAGGAAGGCGCCTTCGGTCTCGTCGCTCGTATCTTCCTCGGGCCAGCTCACCATGGCCAGCGCGCCGGCGGCGGCGTGCATCGACACCATGAGCAGGCCGGCGATGAGCCAGCGCCGCGTCCGTGCGGCTGAACCCTCAAGTAGATCCAGGTGAGCGCTCATGGAGCGGGAGTGCCTGCGGGCTGTTGCGAGGGAGCGGTGGGAGGCGGCGTGGTGGAGCTTGGCGACACGGCCGGAACGGCGCCGGGGACTGCTGACGGCGGGCCTTCCAGGCCCACCAGCGCGACCTTGAGATAACCGGCGGCGCGCAGCGTATCCATGAGGCGCATCAACTCGCCGTACGGCACGGACTTGTCGGCGCGCAGGAACAGGCGCTTGTTGCGGTCACTCTGCGTCTGCGCATCGAGCGCGGAGGCGAGGCCGCCCCACAGCACCATGTCGTTGCCGACGGCGAGCGACAGGTCGGCCTTCAAGGTCACGAACAGGGGCTTGTCGGGTTTCTTCGCCGGCTGCGCCTGCGACACCGGCAGCTCGACGGGGACGTCCACCGTCGACAGCGGCGCCACCACCATGAAGATGATCAGCAGCACCAGCATCACGTC
>CAZBPM010000043.1:0-27765 GCA_964493785.1 uncultured Hyphomicrobium sp.
CTGACGCGGCCCCTCCCGCCACGACAAGCGCCGTCAAAAGCCCGCAGGCGAACGCTGCCACGCGCGCCGCCCGTGGAGCCCGATGCGTCGCCCTAACCTCGTCGGGGCCCAGACCTGGCATTCCGCCGCCTCTCTTGGTGCTCTCATCGGAGACGGCCATTATGCCGCGCCCGCCTCGGTCGACAGTTAGCCCCTACGGCGTACCATTAGGCAAGCAGCGCCCCGTCGGCGGAACTCTGGCGGATGTTCGGGACTTGAGGATAATTGCGGGAGCCGTGCCCGCGCCTGCCCGGAGAGACCCGAGAATGACCGACCAGCCGTTCGACCCCCAGCCCCGGCGCGTGCCGTTGTCACGGGCCAGCCGCAGGCTGCTGCAACTAGCCATGGTCACCCCGCGGCCCTGCCCGCGCTGCGGGGGCTGCATCTGCCTTACCCGCGCGGAGCGCGTCGCCATGCGTCGGGTCACTAAGATAGCCCGGCAATGGCGCAAGCGCGTGCGTCGGGAAGCCCAGGAGCTGGCCAGGGCTCGAGCCGAGACCCGCAATCTGGGCGATGTCTCGCGCTAAACCGCTGAGGTTGACAGTAAAGGCCCCGCGAGGGCATTGTCCGCCCCAATCACGACGGCCCTGATCTCAGAGCCGCCGCCCTGTCCGCAGATTTGATCTGTGAGGCCGGGGGGTCAACACCCGCCAGCGCGTTGCGCCCGCGGGTGCGAATTTCGTTTGCGCATCGGGATCCGCCCGCGGCGCTCAGGTGAAGGACGAGCATGTTCCAATCGCTGTCAGATCGCCTCTCAGGCATTCTAGACAAGCTGACGCGCCGCGGTGCTCTCACCGACAGCGACGTCTCCGAGGCGATGCGCGAGGTGCGCCGCGCCCTGCTCGAAGCCGACGTCGCCCTCGATGTCGTGCGCGACTTCATCGAGAAGGTGAAGGCCAAGGCTGTCGGCCAGGAAGTCCTCCGCTCCATCACCCCCGGCCAGATGGTGGTCAAGATCGTCAACGACGAGCTTGTCGCTATGCTCGGCTCGGACACCTCCACCATCGATCTCCACGCCGCGCCGCCCGTCGCCATCATGATGGTGGGTCTGCAAGGCTCGGGCAAAACCACGACCACTGCCAAGATTGCCAAGCGCCTCACCGACCGCGACAAGAAAAAAGTCCTGATGGCCTCGCTCGACGTGCGGCGCCCCGCGGCCCAGGAACAGCTTCGCGTTCTCGGCGATCAGACTGGCGTCGAAACGCTACCCATCATTGCTGGCCAGACCCCGCAGCAGATTGCCAAGCGCGCGATCGACGCGGCCAAGCTCGGCGGCTTCGACGTCGTAATTCTCGACACCGCCGGCCGCATCCACATCGACGAAGAGCTGATGCGCGAATCCGCCGAAGTGCGCGACATCGCGCATCCGCACGAGACGCTGCTCGTCGCCGACAGCCTCACCGGCCAGGACGCCGTCAACGTTGCTAAATCCTTCGACGAGCGCATCGGCATCACCGGCATCGTCCTCACCCGCGCAGATGGCGATGCCCGCGGCGGTGCCGCTCTCTCCATGCGCGCCGTCACCGGCAAGCCCATCAAGCTGCTCGGCGTCGGCGAGCGATGGGACGAGCTGGAGGACTTCCATCCAGCGCGCGTAGCCTCGCGCATCCTCGGCATGGGCGACGTCGTTTCGCTCGTCGAAAAGGCCGCGCAGACCATCGACGCCGAGAAGGCGACGAAGATCGCCGAGAAGATGAAGAAGGGCATCTTCGATCTCGACGATATGGCCGAGCAACTTAAGCAGATGCAGCGCATTGGCGGTATGTCGGGCGTACTCGGAATGCTGCCCGGCATGGGCAAGATCAAGTCTCAGATCGCCGACGCCAACCTCGATGACTCCATCCTCAAGCGCCAGCACGCCATCATCACCTCGATGACGCCGCAGGAGCGTCGCAGCCCCAAGATACTCGACGCCAAGCGCAAGCGGCGCATCGCGGCGGGCTCCGGTACCAAGGTCGAGGACGTCAACAAGCTCGTCAAAATGCACCGCCAGATGGCGGACATGATGAAGTCGCTCGGCAAGAACAAGGGCATGCTCAACCGCCTCGTCGGCGGCGGAGGCGGCCCCGCTCCGAGTGACGCCGAGATGGCCGCTATGCAGGACGAGCTCTCGAAGCTTGATCCAAGAGCGCTCGAGCAGCTCCCGCAGGAGCTGCGAGACGCCATCCCCAAGGGGGGCCTGCCGAAGGGCCTCCCCGGTCTCGCCGGCGGCATGCCGAAGTTGCCGGGACTTGGCGGCGGTTTGCCCGGCCTCGGTGGAGGCCTCCCCAGATTCCCCGGCCTGCCGGGAAAGAAGAAGTAGCTCTCAACGAAACCCAACAACCAGATTCAGACAACAACACTCGAAGGAAAAGACCAATGTCCGTGAAGATCCGTCTCGCCCGCGGCGGCGCCAAGAAGCGCCCTTACTATTACATCGTGGCAACCCACTCGGCCTCGCCGCGCGACGGCCGCTACATCGAGCAGGTTGGCACGTTCAACCCGATGCTCAAGAAGGACGACGCCGAGCGCGTGAAGCTCGACCTCGACCGCTGCAAGTACTGGCTCTCGGTCGGCGCCCAGCCGTCGGACCGCGTCGCACGCTTTCTCGATGCCGCCGGCCTCGTGAAGCGCACGGCATCGAACAACCCCGATAAGGCCAAGCCGAAGAAGAAGCGCGTGGAGCGCGAGGCCGCGCAGGCCGAGAAGGCTGCCAAGGCCGCGGAAGCCGCAGCTGCCGTCTCTTCCGAGCAGGCGTGATCGCCCGCAGCTTTTGCGGGACGATAACCTAGGGTTCAATCTTTGCGTGTCATCATCCTCGCGCGGGCACCTGACCACGCTCGCTTCGGGCCTATCAGCCCGGAGCGTGAATCGTCGGTCGCGCCCGCCGAGGGGGAACATGCTTCGAGATGGACTTTATGCACTGCGCTTTGCCGCTACGCATGACGGCGAGCCGCAGGAAGCTACAGGCCTTGCGGTGCTGCGTGACGGCACCGTAATTGGCTCCGACCCGGCGGGTGCCGCGTTCACCGGCACCTACGAGTACGACGCAAACCGTGACCTGAACCGGGTGCGCCTGCGCGTCGACCTCGCTCCCGACGGCGTCCTTGTCACCGGGTTCGACGCCGGCCCCGAGGGGACCGCCCTGGACGTTGTGGGAGCGTTCTCCGGCGTACCCACGGACACCGCCGCATACATCCAGATTGCCGGCGCGTCGCTGGGTGTAAAGATCCAGTACCTTGGTCCGCCACCAAACTAGCTCTCGAAGCGATGGGCCGATGACCGACGACAAAGCTTCACGCGTTCTGCTCGGCCGCATCGTCACTGTTCACGGCATCCGTGGCGACGTGGTCATCGACAGCTACGCCGCTGACCCTGCAGACATCGGCGCCTACGGCCCGCTCCGCTCCGCCGACAACGCGAGGGAGTTCCAGCTCAAGGTCCTCCGCGCGACGCCCAAGGGTGTCGTTGCGCACATCAAGGGCATCGACGACCGCACCACGGCCGAGGCTCTGCGCGGAACCGAGCTCTACGTCTCGCGCGACAAGCTCCCTCCCGCCGACGAAGGCGACTTTTATCACGTCGATCTGATCGGTTTGAAAGCCGTCAGTGAGTCCGGCGACAGTGTGGGCACGGTCGTGGCGGTCCAGAACTTCGGCGCCGGCGACCTGATCGAGGTGCGCCTCGAAGGCCAGCAGGCGACGGAGTTCATCCCCTTTACCGACGCGTACGTTCCCGTTGTTGACGTCGCACAGCGGCGCGTCGTCGTCGTCCTGCCGGAATCCACGCCCGATGACGATGAAGACGGCGCGGCGGACGAAGGCGAACCTGCCTAGCGTGTAGTCGCGACAAAGCGGACATCCGATCCCGCACTCCGACCTGCATCGCGCGCGTGACCCGAACATGCTCTGAGGCGTGGCCGCCATGGGCCGCGCTTGTGCCGTGGACCCATTTGGTCGGTCGGACGTTGTGACCACGCCCAAGCCACGCCATCCGGAGAATGATCTTGAAGCAATTCCGAAGTCTGTCGATTCTGCCGTTGGCAGCTGTCCTGTTGAGCAGCGTCTCCGCACACGCGTTAGAGCGCTCGCAACTGCAGATCGCGCAAGCCAATCAAGGCGACGCCAACGATGCAGGAGCGCCGCCTGCTGACGCTGCGCCTGCCGAAAGCACTCCTGCAGGTGATCCTGGAGAGGCGCGGGAAAAGAAGGAACGCAAGCCAGCTTCTCCGCGCCAAGATGGCGCCGGACAGCAAAAGCGCGATCGCCCCGCACGACCCGATCGCGACGCTGATGCGCCACGCAAGCGCGAGGCGCCCTCGCCTGCCGAAACTCGCGACGAGCAGCCTCAACCGAAGGCCGAGGAACCTGCTCCCGCGCCTGCAAAGAAATCACCGCCCGCACCGGAGCCTTCAGAGGCTCCCGCGGCTGCCGAGCCTGCTCCGGCACCAAAGGCCGCCGAGCCAACCGAAGCAGCGCCCCGGGATGCGGAGCGCGAACCCCGCGGCGATCGTCCGAAGCGCGGCAAGGATCAGCCAGGCGCCACTCCGGAAGCAGGCGAGGCACCTGCAAACCCCGTTCCGGCACCGACGGCACCCGCGCCCGACGCACCCACGCCAAAGGACGGCGCGGCAGCGCCTGCGCCTCCTGCAGCCAAGACTGCCGAGCCCGCGCCACCGAGCGCCGCCCCGTCCGAGGTGAAGGACCTGAAGGAGCTCAAAGCCGAGCGTAAAGAGCGCAAAGAAGACGGCGGCAAGCGCGTCATCATCGAGGAACCGGACAAGCGCGTCATCGTGAAGGAAGGCGATCGGACGATCATCCGCAGTGACGAGACGGAACGCTTCCGGCGCTTGGGCGGCAACACGCGTCGCGAGAAGCGAAACGGCGTCGATATCTCTGTCAGCATTCGGCCCGGCGGCATCGAGATCTTCACGGAAACGGACGATCGCGGCCGGGCGTTGCGTCGCTACCGGCGTGATCGCGGTGGCCAGGAGGTTATTCTGTTCGACAACCGCGACTACTACAGCCGCCACCGCGGAGGATCGTTCATAGATGCGATCGTCGATCTTCCGCCGCCGCGCGTCACGATTCCTCGCGGCAACTACATCGTGGACTACGAGGAAGCCAGCGACCGGGACGTCTACGATGCCCTGTCGGCACCTCCGATCGAGCGACTGGAACGTGCGTACTCCTTAGAAGAAGTCCGTCGTTCGTCCACATTGCGCGACCGAATGCGGCGCGTCGATCTCGATGCCATCAACTTCGCATTCGGTGCCTGGGATGTCGCGCCAGGTCAGTATCCCGCGTTGGCTCGCATCGCCGATGCCATGCGCCGGGTCATCGATCGCAATCCGAACGAATTGTTCCTGATCGAAGGCCACACCGATGCGGTCGGCTCCGACGACGATAACCTCAGCCTGTCGGACCGGCGCGCCGAAACAGTAGCGATTATTCTCACCGAGGAATTCGGCGTGCCGCCTGAGAACCTGTCCACCCAGGGTTATGGGGAGCAGTATCTCAAGATCGACACGCTACAAGCCGAGCGCGAGAACCGGCGTGTTGCCGTTCGACGGATCACGCCGCTGATGTCGAAGGCGAACTAACACGCAGCCAGACTGTCGACTGGGAGCGGCACTCACTGCTCCCAGTTCGATCCAAGTTTCGATCACGCAAATTGACGCCGCGCCTAGACTCGCTCGCCCTTCAAGAGTCGCGGCAGCTCGCCCGTCAGACCGGCTGCCTCGGCGACGAAGAAGCGCTTCAGTGTCGGGATCCGGTCGACGACGCCAAGCCCCGCTTCCCGTACCGATCGCACCAGCGAGACGTCGCTCGCAAATAGCCGATTGATGCCATCGAACGCGGCCGCCGAGACGGCCGAGTCAAACCTGCGCCACCGCTCGTAACGTTGCAGCGCTTCTCCGTTGCCGGCATCGAAGCCGAGCCGCGCGCTTTCCGCGACAACCTCCGCCAGCGCCGCAACGTCTCTAAAGCCGAGGTTGAGTCCTTGTCCCGCCAGCGGATGCACACCGTGCGCCGCATCGCCGACCAGCGCAAAGCGCGTGCCGACGTAGCGGCGCGCAAGATGCAGCTCCAGCGGCCATGATTGCCGCGCTCCGGCAAGCTCCACCGCGCCCAACTTGCCGCCGAAGCGCTTCTCGATCTCTGCGAGGAAGTCGGCGTAGTCGAGCGCCATGATGCGCTTTGCCTCGCCCCTCTCCTCGGTCCAGGTGATGCATGAGCGGCTGTTCGTGAGTGGCAGTATCGCAAACGGTCCCGCCGGCAGGAAATGCTGCACGGCCCTGCCGCCGTGGTCGCGCTCATGGCGCACGGTGGTGACGATCCCCGTCTGCGGATAGCTCCAACCGATGACCTTGATGCCCGCCGCATCGCGCAGCACCGATTTGCGCCCGTCGGCAGCGACGACGAGCCCCGCGACGATTTCGCGGCCGTCCGCGAGATGGATCCGCGCCGATGTTTCGCCGGCCGCAAAACCGTCTACCTCGGCGGGTGCGATAACCCTGATCGATGCGCGCGCACCAAGCGCAGCGCGCAGCGCCTGCGACAGCGCAGCGGCCGGCACGATGTGCGTTGCCGGCTCCCCGGCATCCGTCACGTTGTCATACGCTAGCAGCACCGGACGGACGCCCGCTTCGAGACTGGAATCTGTGATGTCGATCGCCGTGACGGCCTGCGCCTCGTCAGCGACGGCAGGCCAGATGCCAATGCCCTCGAGCAAGTGCCGCGAAGCTGCCGACAGAGCGAACGCCCGCGCATCGGCAACCGGCGACCCGGGCGGCGCCCGGTCGATAACGGCAATTGCGAGGTCCGGGCCCAGGGCATCGCTCAGAGCCAGCGCGAGCGCCAGCCCGGCGAAGCTCGCACCGCTGATTGCGACATCGAAGCGAAGGGCGTCTTGCGACATGTTTCGTTCGGCCTTCAGGGGTTAGGTTGCCGCGAATATGGCAGAAGAAGCCATTCGAACCTAGGCGGCATCATTTGACCTGCCGCAGCGATCCAGAGAGAGCCGATGCCGACCAATGATCCCGCCCCGCAAAGCGCTCTCGACGCGCTTTTGAACACGCTCAACCTGGAGCCCATCGAGGACAATCTCTTTCGCGGTCCCCGCGGCATCGAAGGCTGGCAGCGGGTCTTCGGCGGCCAGGTGCTTGGTCAGGCCCTCGTTGCGGCAGCCCGGACGGTTGATCCGGGGCGGCCGGTGCACTCGCTGCACGGCTATTTCCTCCTCGCTGGCGACCCCTCCCGTCCGATCATCTACGACGTCGAGCGGCTCCGCGACGGCGGCAGCTTCACCACGCGTCGGGTCAAGGCCATCCAGCACGGTCGACCCATCTTCTCGATGAGCACCTCCTTCCACAAGGCGGAGCCGGGTTTCGAGCACCAAACGCCGATGCCCGACGTCCCGCCGCCGGAAGCCCTGCCCAACCCCAAGGACGTGATCGCCCGGCATCTCGACGCCCTGCCGGCGGCGATGCGCAGCTATTGGAGCCGCGAACGCCCGATCGACATGCGCGTCGCCGACCTGTCGCGCTACCTGACCCGCGAGAAGAAGCTCCCCGCCCAGGACATCTGGATCAAGGCCAGCGGCCGGCTGCCGGATGACCCTATCGTCCATCAGGCGGTTCTGGCCTATGCCTCCGACTTCACGCTCCTCGACACGGCGCTCATCGCCCACGGCAAGGTCCTGTTCGACGCCGACGTACAACTCGCCAGCCTCGATCACGGGATCTGGTTTCACCGGCCGTTCCGCGCCGACGAGTGGTTGCTCTACGTCCAGGACAGCCCGAGCGGGTTTGGCGCGCGGGGCTTCTGCCGCGGCAGCATCTACTCGCGTGACGGCAATCTCATCGCCTCTGTCGTGCAGGAGGGGCTGATGCGCCAGCGCACCTCTTCTTTCGTGCCCAATTAGTGTGCAGCAGGCCATAAACGATCAAGAAATAGGCATTTCGCGCCCGCAAAATAATGTGTCGCCTGAAAACTTGGCAGAGTTTCTTGTGGGAATCCAATTGGTTGCCTACGCACCATCAAACTGGCACGGGACTTGACTCCGTCTTCAACGGCCAGCGCACCGCACAACGTGGTGCCATGTCCAAAACGAAGACCAAATGTTCGCTGCCGAAGGCCGCGGATGCGTGGGGAGAGGGACCTGCATGAAGCTGATCACGGCCATCATCAAACCTTTCAAGCTTGAGGAGGTGCGCACCGCGCTGACCGATCTCGGCCTGCAGGGAATGACGGTTACTGAAGTCAAGGGCTACGGGCGCCAGAAGGGACACACCGAGATCTATCGCGGCGCTGAATACGCCGTGAGCTTTCTTCCGAAGATCAAGGTGGAAGTGGTCGTTCCGTCGGCTCAGGTGGAGAAGGCGCTTGAAAGCATTCAACGCGCTGCCAAGACCGGGCAGATCGGCGACGGCAAGATTTTCGTCTCTCCCATCGAGCACACCGTACGCATCCGGACCGGCGAGTCAGACGACAACGCACTCTAAAGCGGGCTCCGTCCACCAAGGATGCAGCTCAAGTACTACAGGAAGGGAAGGGGAGTTTTAGAATGAACTTCAACGGACTAAAAAGACTAGCAGCCTCCGCGTCAGCGGCAGCTGCCATATACGCAGCGTCCACGCTGCCTTCGCTGGCACAGGATGCACCAACACCCACGCTCAACTCGGGCGACACGGCGTGGATGCTCACCTCTACGGTACTCGTCATCCTCATGACGATCCCGGGCCTCGCGCTGTTCTACGGCGGCATGGTGCGCAAGAAGAACCTGCTGTCGGTCCTGACGGCAACGCTCGCCACCTTCTCGATCTTGAGCCTCACCTGGTTCCTCTACGGCTACTCGCTCGCCTTCACCGACGGCGGTGCCAACAACGCCTACATCGGCGGACTCAGCAAGGCGCTCTTCGCCGGCGTTCTGCCCGGCTCACTCACGGGCACCATTCCTGAGCTCGTCTTCGCGGTCTTCCAGCTGACCTTCGCCGCCATCACGCCGGCGCTGATCATCGGCTCGATCGTCGACCGCATGAAGTTCTCTGCCCTCTTGATCTTCATGGTGGCATGGCAGCTTCTCGTCTACGTTCCGGTCGCTCACTGGGTGTGGGGCGGTGGCTTCCTTGCTGCTGACGGCGTCCTCGACTTCGCCGGCGGCACGGTCGTTCACATCAACGCTGGTATCGCCGGTCTCGTCGCAGCTCTCATCCTTGGTCGTCGTATTGGCTACGGATCCGAGAGCCTTGCGCCGTACAACCTGACCTACACCCTGATCGGCGCTTCGCTGCTCTGGGTCGGTTGGTTCGGCTTCAACGTCGGTTCGGCTCTCTCGGCTGGCACGACCGCTGGCGTCGCTCTGACGACCACGCAGCTCGCAACGGCCGCTGCCGCTGTCGCTTGGATGTTCTCCGAGTGGCTGGTGCACGGTAAGCCGACGCTGCTCGGCCTCGCTTCCGGCGCCATCGCCGGTCTCGTTGCCGTCACCCCGGCTTGCGGCTTCGTCGATCCGAAGGGCGCAATCGTTATCGGCCTCGCCGCCGGTATCATCTGCTACATCTTCTCGACGGGCATTAAGCGCGCTCTCGGTTACGACGACAGCCTCGACGTCTTCGGCGTCCACGGCGTCGGCGGCATCGTCGGTGCCATCCTGACGGGTGTGTTCGCGGCTGAGGCATACGGCGGCAAGGTTGGCCTCCTCGAGGGTAACTTCGCTCAGGTTCCGCTCCAGATTTACGGCATCCTCGCCACCGTCGCCTGGTGCGCGGTTGCGACTGCAGTGATCTTGTTCGTCCTGAAGTTCACGATCGGCATCCGCGTCAGCGAGGCAGCCGAGGTTGAAGGCCTCGACATCGCGCTGCACGGCGAGTCGATCCAGTAACCGCTACTGCGGGACGCGGGCCGGTTCCGGTTCGCGTCCCGCTTCTTCTCCCGAGCGTGCGCCTTCCCCTAGGCGTGCTCTAAACTCGGCCCGGCGCCTCTGGCATCCCGGGCCGCTTTTTATGTCGATGATCAGGCGACGACCTTCAGCACCGTGCCGGGTCGCAGCGCTCTGAGCAGCCGCTGCAGATGTGGACGCCGAAGCGCCACGCAGCCTTCAGTCGGCAACATGTCCGGCGAAGCTACATGTAGAAACACGGCGCTCCCTCGGCCGCTAACGCGCGGACGGTCGTTGTACCCGAGCACGACCACGAGATCGTAGAGCCCGTCCTGCCGCCACATCTCCTCGGCGCTCGCGGGATAGGGATGCCGCACCTGTCGGTTGTAGTTGCGATCGTTCGGGGCGTCGCACCAGCCATCTTCTCGGTGCACATGGGAGAGGCTGAGCCCTGCCGCCGGCCGCACGAGCCTGTCGGACCGATAGTACGCCTGCCGCAGCGCGAACCCGCCAATTGGAGTTGCCCCGTCGCCCTCGCGCTTGGCCGCCTTGCGCCCGGTCCGGCCCAAGGCGCACGGGAAGCTCAGGTTACCGTACGTCAGCACACCCCTTGTCGAGCGCGCTGAGAGAGCCCTCACGACTATTTTAGAGGCCGTGCACCGTTTCCTGCCCTGGGACTTCATTGGAGCTTCCCACCACCCATGCTATTCGCAACCGTCAGATTAGGTCCTGTCGGCCCGGGCACCTCAAATCGACGCCGCATGACCCTATCTGTGCCGGAGCGAAGAACATATGAGCAATGCCCGACGTGTCCTGATCGTCGACGACGATGACGAACTGCGCGAGACCTTGAAGGATCAGCTTATCCTCCACGACGAGTTCGACGTGCTGACGGCAGGTCTCGCCTCCAAGGGGATGGAGCAGGCCAAGTCCGATCACTTCGACCTCGTTATTTTCGACGTCTCCCTGCCTGACATGGATGGTCGCGAAGCGGTTCGGCTGCTGCGCAAATCCGGCTTCAAGACCCCGATTATCATGTTGACCGGAAACACCTCCGACGCCGACCAGATCCTCGGTCTCGATGCCGGCGCCAACGACTACGTGACGAAACCCTTCAAGTTTGCAGTCCTCCTGGCGCGTATTCGCGCGCAGCTTCGCCAGCACGAGCAGAGCGAGGACGCCGTATTCGCCATCGGCCCTTACACGTTCAAGCCCGCCTCCAAGCTTCTGGTCAGCGAGAAGGGCGCGAAGATCCGTCTCACGGAAAAAGAGACCTCGATCCTGAAATACCTGTACCGCTCCGGCGACAAAGTCGTATCGCGGGACACTCTTCTGCACGAGGTCTGGGGCTACAACGCCGGCGTCACCACGCACACGCTCGAAACCCACATTTATCGACTGCGCCAGAAGATCGAGAAGGATCCCTCCAGCGCGGAACTGCTCGTTACCGAGTCGGGCGGCTATCGCCTCGTCCCCTGACAGAGTTATCAACAGCCCATCTGGATATCTTGTGGATGCGCTGACCCGCTGTTGTGCGCAGGTCCTAGTCCCGCGCGACGAATCACCTGATTTTGCAGCCTGTTCGTGGCTCCGGTCATCGCCGCGCATTTGTGGATCGACTGGTGACAAGTTCCTCGGCACATCACGGGATGCGAGACGCTCTTGGAACTCTTTGCTGGCAACCTCGCACTACTGCCGCTATTCCGCGGCCTGACCACGCTTCAGATCGCGGCCATCGCGCGCCGTGCCGAGCGGGTGTCCTACACGCCGGGAGCTGTGATCATCGAGGAGAACCAGGTCGCCGACGCCGCGATCTTGATCATCGCCGGCACGGCTGCGCGGGTCAGCGGACCTGAGCTGACCGGGCGCTCCGAGCCGGTCGCCGCCGGCTCCCTGCTCGGCGAGGCCGCAATGTTCGTCGAGACGACATACGGATCGACCGTGGTGGCGCGCACTGCCGTTCGGGCGGTCCACATCACCCGAGACGCACTCCACGATCAGATGTTATCTGATCCCGATCTGGCGGGACGGATTGCCGAGAATCTTGGCAAGCGCTTGAGCAAGCTCGCCGACACGCTGCGCAAGGTCGATGTGCAGCTTTCCGGGGCGCCGCCTCAGGCCACGGGACCGCGCATGCCGGCTCTGGCAACCGCTGGTTGATTCTATCGAGTTTGGCACTTGGATGAAAAAACGCCCAACCCCGGGGGGAGGGGTTGGGCGTCGAGAGCGCTTTCGCGCGCGGCACCGGGAGGGAAGCCGGTGCCTCAGGAGGCGTCTTTCGGCTAGACGGGGGGCACTACCGATACAGGGTGACGCCACCTGACTGACTTGAGTTAAGCGCAAAGGTTCAAAGTTCAATAGAGCCGGGGGGGCGACTTCACAAAAATGTTACCGCCCCAGCCGGGGTTTTCCCCAGCCCGCTGTTGCTACGAGTCCGAACAGCCACACTGGGCGATGTTCAGGGGGTCGACATTGGTCGTCCCATCGACTGGATCTTGAAAAGGGCAGCGTCCAACTCGCCGGTTTTGTTCAGGTCGGAAACCTGAACCCGGGTATCCAGTCCCTGCGCGTCCTTGGTCACCCACTCCTTGAGTTCGAGCGCCGGTTTGGTCGATAGGATCAGCTTGATCTGGCCGGGCGTGTCCGGGCTCTTGTCGACGAGCCCCACAACCAGGAGATCGTCCGACTCCTGCACTTCCATGATGCGGGCATCGCGCACGAGATCCACGTCTTTCCGCAGCAGCAGCCTGAACGGGGTGTCGTCGAGCGACACGCGGTCCTCGTTGTTCAGGTCGTGGTCCTGGATGGCGAGATACCGTCCGTCCGAAACGACGATCTGCCGCGAGGGGCGCGCGTAGTCGAAGCGGAAACGACCGGGACGGAGCACGTAGAACTTGCCCCGCATCCGTTTGTTGTCGGCGCCCGTTTGCACGAAGCTGCCCTGCAGCGTGTTGATCCCGCTGAAGTAATCCGAAACCTTGTGAACCAGATCAGTCTGATGCTGATTGAGCGTGAGGCCTTCACCGGCTTTGGCGGGCGCGACTTCGGCGCTCCAAGCGGAGCTCGAGCCGGGGGATGGAGGTGGCGTCGCTGGTGCCGGCGCCGGGACAATGACCGGCTTTGAGGCGTCTTCACCCGCTGCGCCAGCCGGCACTGCGAGTGAGCACATGGATGCTATCGCTGCGACTGCGATTGCTCTCAGCTTGTGCATAGGCCCCCGTAATCTCCCGAATCGCACCTGAAGTTTCGCCTTGATAGGGCATCCCCGTGCGCACGGGAACTCCCAGGCCGTGCACTGATCGCGAATTCGCCACCCCGGGGGCAGCCACCTTCGAAGCAATCCGCGATCTGAAGCACGCTTGTGCGTCAAACGCTAGCGCAGATCAGTTCGGAAAGCCCGCGCGGCAACGGAATGACGGATGTCTCGATCGTCACACCAGCGCTATTCGCCGAACAATGCGTCTAGATGTAGGCGGTGCGAGCATCCTTCAGCTGGCAGCAGCCGCCCGCGCACCGTGGCCATCCCGGCCGGTCACCAGGATCTCGCGCTTGCCAGTGCTGCCGGCGGCGCTGATCAGCCCTTCCTGCTCCATGCGCTCGATCAGATCGGCGGCGCGATTGTAGCCGATGGAAAGCCGTCGCTGGATGTAGCTGGTCGAAACCTTCCGGTCGCGCAACACAATCGCGACAGCCATGTCGTAGATGTCGTCCTCGCTCGTGGCACGTCCTTCCGCGCCCGGGCTGTCGGCGGCCGTGGGTGTATCCGTGATGCCGTCGACATAGTCGGGCGAACCCTGCTTGCGCAGTGCCTCGGCGATGCTCTCGACCTCCTCGTCCGAAACGAACGGCCCGTGCGCGCGAACGATCTGCCCCGTGCCCAGCGAGTACAGCATGTCGCCCTGCCCGAGGAGCTGTTCCGCACCCTGCTCATTGAGGATCGTGCGGCTGTCGATCTTGGAAGCCACCTTGAAGCTGATGCGCGCCGGGAAGTTCGCCTTGATCGTGCCGGTGACGATGTCGACCGACGGACGCTGCGTCGCCATGATGAGGTGAATACCCGCAGCGCGCGCCATCTGCGCGAGACGCTGCACCGCAGCCTCGATTTCCTTGCCTGCCACGATCATCAGATCGGCGAACTCGTCCACGACGACGACGATGTAGGGCATCTTCTCAGCAGGCATTTCCTGCTGCGCGTAGACGGCTTCGCCGGTCGACTCGTCGAAGCCGGTCTGCACTGTGCGCGTCAGCAGCTCGCCGCGGCTCTGCGCTTTCTTCACGCGCGCATTGAATGCTTCGATGTTGCGCACTGAGAGCGCTGCCATGCGCTTGTAACGTTCTTCCATCTCGCCGACGACCCAGTTCAGCGCCGACACCGCCTTGTGCGGATCGGTAACGACAGGCGTCAGAAGGTGCGGAATGCCGTTGTAGACCGAAAGCTCGAGCATCTTCGGATCGATCATCAACAGCCGGCAGTCCTCCGGCGACCGTCGGTACAGCAGCGACAGGATCATCGAGTTGATGCCGACCGACTTGCCCGAGCCGGTGGTGCCCGCGACGAGCACATGCGGCATGCGCGCCAGGTCCGCCACGATGGGTTCGCCACCGATCGACTTGCCGAGCGCCATCGGAAGCACTGCATCACTCGACGTGAAGGCATCCGCTTCGAAAAGGTCGCGCAGATAAACGGTCTCGCGGCGCACGTTCGGCAATTCGATGCCGATCACGTTGCGTCCTGGAACGATGGCGGCGCGCGCCGACGTCACGCTCAGTGAGCGCGCGATGTCATCGGCCAGCGCCACGACGCGTGACGACTTGGTTCCGCGTGCCGGCTCGAGTTCGAACAGGGTCACGACGGGGCCGGGACGGATCTCCCGCACCTCGCCCTTGATCGAGAAGTCCTGCAGGACCTCTTCAAGCAGTCGAGCGGTGCCGCGCAGAACAGACTGGGTGAATGTCGGGGTATTCTTGGCTGCCGGACGACGTAGCAGGTTGAGCGAAGGCGCGCGGTACTGGGCCGTTGCGCGAACCTGTGCGACGCCGCCGAGCAGCTTCGCGCGCTTTGCCTTCGAGCGGGCTGGAGCTTCCTCCGCCGTCTCCACGATCTGCGGTCCTGCTTCCGGTGGGCGCTTGGCGTTGGCGGGAGCGAAGCGGCGAGCGATCGCGCGGCTTTCTGCGTCGGTGCTGTCGTCGAACTCAGCGTCGCGGCCACCTGGGATGTCATCGCCGTCTGCAGCCCCGCGCCCCGCGATGGCCTCCGCGAACGCGGCAGCCACAGGCTGCGGGCGCTCGAACGTCGCCGGGCCTGGAAGGAATGGCTCGCGACGCGGGCTCTTCACCGGCTCGCTGTACTGGGTATACCGGCCCGGCACCGGGCTGGCGGTCGCCGGTTCGAAGGTCACCGGTGCCTTGGCGAAGTACTCGCCGACCCATTCCGGAACCAGCGGTCCACGACGGCGCGACAGTCTGCGGCTGCGCTCTATGAGCCGCATGACGTCGTCGCGCTCGACGCCGAAGCTGTAGCCGAGCAGGCCGAACCCCGTAAGGAAGTAGACGAGCCCGGCGAGAGGCATGGCGCTCGAAGCGCCGAAGAAATCGAATACCGTTGCGGTGATCTTCTGCACCCAGTCGCCCACGATGCCGCCGAAGCTATGCCCGAACGGCCAACCCGCGGACAGCGGCAGCGCCGCGAAGCCGCCGGCCAGCAGCAGCACGGCAAGAGGGAAGAGGCTGGTCTTCTTTCGGCTCGCGGAAATCCGTTCGGCCAGCATTAGCTCGAGCCCCCAGAACATCGGGGCGAGCAGCAGGAAGACTCCGGCGAAGCCGAGTGTGTTGAGGAGGACGTCGGCGAAAACCGCCCCGCCGGCTCCGAGCGCGTTGCTCGCCGCACTGGCTGCAGCGTGCGTGAGGCTAGGATCGGCCTGCGACCATGTCAGCAGGCTAGCCCATGCCGCGGCGACGCATACCAGGAGCGCAAGCCCTCCGGCGCGAATTGACCATCCAATCAGCCTGTCTTCCAAGGCAGCCGGAAGCAGGCGTCTCGGGTCGTGAGACTCGAGCGAACGCATGTCGAACGTACTCTGTTACGCAAATACTACTACTAATCGTTCGAGTGCCTCGCCGACGGTCACCGCATCCCGAACCAATGCGAGGCGCAGATAGTCCGCCCCCGGATTGGTTCCTTCGCGACCGGCTTGCGCCAGGAAGGCACCAGGGAGCACCTTGACACCTGCGCGTTGCCATAAGGTTACTGTTGCCTGAGCAGAACCGCCAAACTTGCTGACATCCAACCACAAAAAGAATCCGCCTGGCGGCCGCCGGTAACCGTAGCGGCTACCGAGAACGAGATCGCACACGTCGTACTTTAACCGGTACGCAGCCCTGTTCTGATCGACGTGCGCTTCGTCTGCCCATACGGCCGCCGACACGTGCTGCGTCGGGCTCGGCATCTGCGGAGCCACCATGTTGCGCAGCTCCGCGAAGCTCTCGATGAAGCGCTTGTCGCCGGCGCAGAATCCCGAACGCAACCCAGGCAGATTCGAGCGCTTCGACAGCGAGTTGAAGACGACGAGGTTGGAGAATCGCTCGGGCGTGGTGGCTGCGATTTCGAGCGCACCCGGCGGCGGCGTGTCGGAATAAATCTCCGAGTAGCACTCGTCGAACAGCAGCATGAAATCGTAACGGCGCGCGAGCTCCAGCGCCTGCTGGATGTATTCGCGCGAGGCAACAGCGCCTTGCGGGTTGGCCGGCGAGCACACGTAGAATGCAACTGTGCGTTCCAGCAGCGCCTTGTCTGCGGCGAGCGCATCGAGATCCGGTAGGAAACCGGTTTCCTTCGTCGCATCGAGGTACACCGGTTCAGCATCGACCGCGAGCGCGCCGCCGATATAAGCGCTGTAATACGGATTGCACATCAGCACCGCCTGGCGGCCGCTGACCTTCTTGCGTCCTGCCGCCGGCAGCGCAGCCAGAAAAAGCCCCTCGCGCGAGCCATTTATCGGCAGAATCTCACGCTCCGGGTCTGGCGCGGCCGACGCTCCGTAGCGCCGTCCGGCCCACGATGAGATCGCCTCGCGCAATGCCGCCGTGCCCCGGATGGGCGGATACTGCGCATAGCTAGCCACCGCCTCGATCAGCTTCTCCGCCACGAACGGCGGCATCGGCTCTCGAGGCTCTCCGATCGTCAGGTCGATAATGTCGGAGTGCCCTGCCGGCGTAGCGCCGAGCAGCTTTCGAAGCTGCGTGAATGGAGAAAGCACTTCGCCGTGAGCAAGTGCCGCCAGTCCTGAAGGCGTGGTCATGATCGATCTCTGAGGCGACGACGCACGAACGCAAAAAGCGCGCGTCGCAGCCAATAGCTGCGGCGCGTGCTGGCGTCCATAGTGTCGGCCTCGAGGGCTTGTGTCGAACGTGCTGGCGGATTCGGTTGCGTTTCCGACCGGCCACAGGGGCAGCCGCCGGAGCGTGATCTCCGCTTAGGTGCGGACGGGCACCTGTTCGTCCTCGACAACTTGCACGTTGCTTCCCAGCCTCAGCGAGCCGGTGCATCCGGATAGCTGAACGGCAACGAGGGTTAGGATCAGGGCAACGAGAACGCGGTACATACGCAATCTCCGAGGGGTACGGATTAATCCTTCAGGCGTTGCCCGCAGGGTCAATTCTTTAGGTTAAAAAATGGTGGACGACTGGCAGATCGCGCGCCGAATGCGACTGCCTTTCGCGAAAATCCCCGCAGCAACTCAATGACCTAGGATCGGCGGATCCCGGAGCTGCAAACGTGCCAATCGCCGAATACGCCCGCTGTATCCTTTCCATCGCCGAGACGGTCCACTGCTGGCTGTCCGCGCTCAGCGGGCTGGACTCCGCCCGTAGGGCCCGGGTCGCCGCCTACGCCGAGAAGATCGCCGCCACCCTGGAGCGTGCCGGATCTGCCCTCCGCCAGCTCGAAGCGACCCCACCCGACCGCACGGCCCGCGAGCGGGCGGTTCGCGAGTTGGGCCGAATTACCGGCTATATCGAGACCATGGTCGACGCCCTCGAGCATCACCTTGACGGCCGCAAGCTCGCAGGAGTTAAAAGGCGCCTGGAAATGTTGCGGCCGGGGGAGCTGACGAAAAGCGTCGTAGCCGGCCGCAGACCGATCCACATCGACCGCCTGGCTTCAGCCGAGGGATACTTCCGAGCCCTAGCCGATGGCCTCAGAACGTGAAAGCTGACAAGCGAGCATGGATAAGTTCACGACCTTGACCGGTGTCGCCGCACCACTGCCGCTGCGCAACATCGACACCGACATGATCATCCCCAAGCAGTTCCTGAAAACGATCAAGCGCACCGGGCTCGGCAAGAGCCTGTTTTACGAGATGCGCTACGACCAGGAAGGCAAGGAGATCGCCGAGTTCGTCCTGAACCAGCCCGCCTATCGCACGGCGACGATCCTCGTGACCGGCGAGAACTTCGGCTGCGGCTCATCTCGCGAGCACGCGCCCTGGTCCCTGCTCGACTTCGGCATCCGCTGCATCATAGCCCCGGATTTCGCCGACATCTTCTACAATAACTGCTTCCAGAACGGCATTCTGCCGATCAAACTGCCGCAGTCCGAGGTCGACAAGCTGATGGACGACGCCAGCCGTGGCGCCAACGCGACGCTTACCGTCGACCTCGAAAAGCAGGAAATCCGGGGGCCTGACGGCGGCGTCATCAAGTTCGAGATCGATCCGTTCCGCAAGCATTGCCTGCTCAACGGCCTCGACGCCATCGGCCTGACGCTGGAAAAGAAGCAGTCGATCGAGAAGTTCGAGGAAGCAGCCTTGTCGACGCGCCCCTGGCTCTAGCAGGGTGCACGGCGGCCCAAACTGAGCCAATAAGGGGTGATCATGTCGAAGCCGATCCACATGATGGTGCGGGTGCTTGACGAGGCACGCAGCGTCGACTTCTACAGCAAGGCTTTCGGCCTCGAAGTGTCCGAGCGCGCCGATTTCCCCGATTTCACGCTCATCTATATGAAGGGCGCGCAATCACCCTTCGAGGTCGAGCTGACCGTCAACAAGGGCCGCACCGAACCCTATTCGCTTGGCGACGGCTATGGCCACATCGCCTTCGTGGTCGATGATCTCGAAGCCGAGCACGCGCGCTTCAAGTCCGTCGGGCTCAGCCCGAAAGACCTGAAGCAGATGACGCATGACGGAAAGCCGTTCGGCAAGTTCTTCTTCATCGACGATCCCGACGGCTACAAGATCGAAGTCCTGCAGCGCGGCGGCCGCTTTTCCTGAGCGGCCACGCGCGCTTCGGCTTACCAGTCGTAGTTCGACGAGCGCTTCGGATAGCGCAAGCTTGCCGGAGTCTTTTGCGGCCACTGGGCGCCGAGGTTGCGCATGTACGAGCTTTCGCCCGGGTTGCACCAGATGTTGCCGTAGAAACCGAATGGCCCGTTGTACGGCTTGCAGTCGCCGCCGCTGCTGTACTGGCGATAAGAACGTCCCGCCTCAGCAGACTGAACGCCCGCCGCCATTGCAATTCCGGCGACCAGAGCACTCGCGATCAATGTGCGCATTTCACTCTCCCCACGCATGAACCTGACGCCGGATTTCCCGGCTGCTTCATGGTTAGCGCAGCGGAGTTGCTTTCACGCTCGGGCGGGCGTGAAGGATTGAGACAAAGACGCTTCGAATGCGATGCATGTTGGCTAACGCGGAGTAAATCCGCTCGAGCTATGGCCGCACGGTTCGCGTCCGCGCCAACGCGCCTGTCAGGATTTGCGAGAACTCGCGCCGCTCGTCATCGGTGAGGAAACGGGCAAAAGCAAACTCCCTTCCCGACGACGCCAGCCTCAGGTCGGTTCGCCCCTGCGGGCCCTCTGCGAGGCGGACACGCACCCAATAGGGATTGAAGTCGAAGCTCTCCTGCGCGCCCGAAGGATGCACGCGCGTAATGGTCAGCATCTCCGGCGTCAGCTCCACCATCTCGTGCAGCCGCCCGGCGCGATAGTTGAGCTTGAAAGCCGCATAGACGAGCGCAACGTCGAGGCCGAAGAATCCGAACACCGGCCAGGCGCCTTTCAGCAGGAACGCCATGCCGGTCACGAAGCTCACTCCGCCGATGGCCGTCATAAGCACCAGAAAGCCTTTTGGACCTAGCGAGCGGTGCGGGTAGAGCACGACACGGAAGGCGTCCCGAGGCGCCTCGCCGTTGGTCGCAGCGTCGCCCGGTGTGCTTGGCGCTTGTTTAGGATTGGCGTTTTCGCTCATGTGGGAAACTTAGCGCGAGGGGCGGTTGATATGAAGAGGCCTGAGCGGATCATCCGCCGAGGAAAAACGGCCGTCGGACAGGGCATCCCCGAGCCCCGCAAGGGCCTCAATGCCCCGCGGAAAGGCGGCGGCATCCGTAGAACCCGCCTCTCCGAGGCTGCAATCGAAGAGATGTTCGCTCGCTTCGAGGCGGCCGATCCCGAGCCGAAGAGCGAACTCGAGTACGTCAATCCGTTTACGCTGCTGGTAGCAGTGGTGCTGTCCGCGCAGGCGACCGATGCCGGCGTCAATAAGGCTACCCGCGCCCTCTTCAAGATCGCCGACACGCCGGAGAAGATGGTCAAGCTCGGCGAGGACCAGGTGCGCGATTTCATCAAGACTATCGGCCTCTATCGCAACAAGGCGCGCAACGTGATCGAGCTGTCCCGTCAGCTCGTGGCGAACCACGGCGGCGACGTCCCGCGCGACCGCGACGCCCTTGAGGCGTTGCCAGGCGTCGGCCGCAAGACGGCAAACGTTGTCCTGAATGTCGCGTTCGGCGAGCCGACCATGGCCGTCGATACGCATGTGTTTCGTGTTGCAAATCGCACTGGGCTGTCGAGCGGTCGAACTCCGCTCGAAGTCGAGGAGGATCTGGTGCGCGTCATTCCGCAACAGTTTTCGCTCCACGCCCACCATTGGTTGATCCTGCACGGCAGATACGTATGCAAGGCGCGCCGCCCCGAATGCCCCAGCTGTCTCATCAACGATTTGTGCTTGTTCGAGGCCAAAACAGTGAGCGCTGAGTGAGGTAACCACCCCGACACACATTGTGATTTCTACAAACTATGCAGGACCGGCGCGCGCTTAACGATCGTTGCGGGAAAATCCCTTCCTGCGCTGCCTTATAGCGCTGAGCGCTGCGGCACTGCTTAACGCGATACCTTCGATTTGGCTGAAACCCCGACTGTCCACTTAAGTGGCCGAATACAGATGGTGCTTATCGTCCAGAAGATTGGGCCACAGACCTTGCGATGTGGAGGGGCACTAACTGTATGGGTAACAAACCCGCATCCACTGGTGAGCGGGCGGAGACGATCTCCGCACCCTTAACGCTCGCCGATGGAGACTCCAACCGCCTGTTGCTGGAGCAAAAGCGCTCCCTTGAGCAGCTCAACTCCTGGTTTGAGCTGGCTCTCAACAACATGGTGCGCGGACTTTCCATGTTCGACGCCGATGACCGGCTCATCGTCTGCAACAAGAGCTATCGTCAGATCTACGCTTTGCCCGAGGAGCTGACGCAGCCGGGAACGCCGCTCCGCGAAATCGTGCGCCGTCATTTGCAGAACGAGACCGGGCGTGACTCCTCCATGGAGGAAGCCAAATTCAGCCAGTGGCTTTGCGCTCACCGAGAGCGCTTGGCACAGGGCCGCTCGTTCTCTCAGGTACAGAGCCTGCGCTCCGGACGCACGCTGCTTGTCACCTATCAACCGCTCGCCGACGGCGGCTGGGTCGACATCCAGGAGGACATCACTGAGAAGCGGCGCGCCGAGGAAAAAATCGAATGGCTGGCACACCATGATGCGCTGACCGGCGTAGCCAACCGCTTCTACTTCCGCGAAACATTCGAGAGCGCTCTCAAGGGCGTCGGAAAGGGCTGCGCGCTAGCGCTGCATTGGCTCGACCTCGACGATTTCAAGGAGGTCAACGACACCTACGGCCACCCGATCGGCGACGCCTTGCTCAAGGCCGTGGCGCAACGGCTGCGCGCTTGCATCCGTCGCACCGACTTTCTCGCGCGGCTGGGCGGCGACGAGTTCGCCATCATACAGGCAGGAGCCAGTCGCACGGACCAGTGCGAGCGCTTGGCCAAGCGCGTTCTCGGCGCCATCGGCAGGCCGTACAACATACTGGGCAACGTCATCTCGATCAGCGGCAGCCTCGGTGTCGTGCGCGCCCCGGTCCATGGACGCACGCCCGACGAGCTGCTGAAAAATGCCGACATCGCGCTCTACAACGTGAAGACCGCCGGTCGCCGCGGCTTCGAGGTCTACAGCCGCAACAGCAGCCGCCACGTCAACGCACAGCGGCGCATCGAAGCGGACATTCAGGAGGCCCTGAAGCTAAATCAGTTCGAGCTGTACTATCAGCCGATACTCGGGCTGCGGACGCACAGCGTAACGAGTTGCGAGGCGCTGCTCCGTTGGCGTCACCCGCGCGAGGGATTGCTCGCCCCCGATGGATTCCTGCCCTATGCCGAAAAGACCGGCGCCATCGTCGAGATCGGACGCTGGGTGCTGCACCAGGCTTGCCGCGACGCCACCTGCTGGGCGAAGGAGCTGACCGTTACGGTCAACCTCTCGCTGTTGCAGTTCGAAAGCGGCGATTTGCCGATCATCGTTCGCCACGCGTTGTCGGAGGCGAGCCTACCAGCGAGCCGCCTCGAACTGGAGATCAATGAAAGCCTCCTCAGTCGCGACAAGGGCCAGCTGCGCGCGACACTCGATGAACTGCGGTCGCTCGGCATCGGCATCACGCTCGACAACTTTGGAAAGCTGACGGGATCGCTCAGCTCGCTCAGCTCGTTCCCGTTCGACAAGGTGAAGATCGATCGCAGTCTCGTGCAAGGCAACGGCGCCAGCGCCGCTGTCGTGAAGGCGGTCGCAGCTCTCGCCGAGGACTTGGGTATCGGGACAGTGGCCGAAGGCGTCGAAACCGTGGACGATCTCAACACGGTGACGCGTGCCGGGTGCAGCCGTGCTCAGGGCTTCTACTTCAGCCGGCCGGTCCCCGCCGCGGAGCTGGGTGCCGTGCTCGCAGAATGCATGCAGCGCAGCTCCTGCGCTGCATGATGGGCCGGTGCGCTCTAGCTCGCCGGCCGGATGGCAATACCCGCCTCGGCCATGTGCTTCTTCGCTTCCGTTATCGAATAGGTGCCGAAGTGGAAGATGGACGCCGCCAGCACCGCGCTGGCGTGCCCTTCGGTGATGCCCTCGACGAGATGATCGAGGTTGCCGACGCCGCCGGATGCAATCACCGGGATCGTCACCGCATCTGATACCGCACGCGTCAGAGCCAGGTCGAACCCGGCCTTGGTGCCGTCGCGATCCATCGAAGTCAGCAGGATTTCCCCGGCGCCGAGGCCTGCCACCTGCTTGGCAAACTGTATGGCATCGATGCCCGTCCGCGTGCGCCCGCCATGCGTGAAGATCTCCCAGCGTGGCGGCTCGCCTTCCTGCGACACGCGCTTCGCGTCGATGGCGACGACGATGCACTGCGCCCCGAACTTCTCCGCCGCCTCCTTGACGAACTGCGGGTTCTTCACCGCTGCCGTATTGATCGAAACCTTGTCGGCGCCAGCGTTCAAAAGGCGCCCGATGTCCTCGATGGTGCGCACGCCGCCGCCCACCGTCAACGGCATGAAGCAGCGCTCCGCCGTCTGCTCGACGACATGGAAGATGTTGTCACGGTCCTCATGGCTGGCCGTGATGTCCAGGAAGCAAAGCTCGTCCGCACCCGCCGCGTCATAGGCGGCAGCGGCCTCCACCGGATCGCCGGCGTCGATCAGGTCGACGAAGTTGACGCCTTTGACGACACGGCCGTCTTTGACGTCGAGGCAGGGGATGATGCGTGTTTTCAGCATGTCGAGTTCAGCCTAGCTCGCCAGCAGCGCCAGCGCTTCCTTGGCGTCCAGCCGACCATCATATAGTGCGCGGCCGGTGATGGCGCCTTCCAGCATCGCGTATTCAGGCTTCAGGAGCGCCTTCACGTCCTCGATCGAGGCCAGACCGCCCGAGGCGATCACCGGAATGTTGGTCGATCGCGCGAGTTTCGCCGTCGCTTCGAGGTTGAGCCCCTTCAGCACGCCATCGCGCTCGATGTCGGTGTAGATGATCGCCGACACGCCCGCATCCTCGAAGCGCTTCGCCAGCTCCTCCGCCGTCAGCTCGGACGTCTCCGCCCAGCCCTCGACCGCCACTTTGCCGCCCTTGGCGTCGATGCCAACCGCGATCCGCCCGGGGAATTCGACGCACGCCCGTTGCACCAGCCCCGGGTCGCGCACCGCCACGGTGCCCAGGATCACTCGGTCGATGCCGCTGTCGATCCACTCTTCGATGGTCTTCATGTCCCGGATGCCGCCGCCGAGCTGCGCCGGAATGTTTATCGCCTCGAGGATCGCGTCGACCGCCTCCGAGTTGACCGGCTTGCCCGCGAACGCCCCGTTGAGATCGACGATGTGCAGGTACTTGAAGCCCTGCTGCTCGAACGTCCGCGCCTGCGCCGCCGGATCGTCGTTGAACACCGTCGCGGCATCCATCTCGCCGAGCTTCAGGCGCACGCACTTGCCGTCTTTAAGGTCGATGGCCGGGAAAAGTATCAAGGGGCGTCTCTCGATGGTTTGCGCGACGATAGCGGCTGCCACAGCCATCAGATCGCTGTTATTGTGCGCGATAGAGATTTTGCGGCCTGATAAGTCAAGGCCGTGCGACGCGGTGCTGCCGCCTCGCTTCTGACAATAGAGCTATCCGTCATGGCCGTTGCGTTCCTGAATGCCGTCCCGCCTGTGCTTTCCCGCCGCCCTCTCACAGAGGCGGATGCAGTGGACATCTGGATCGCTCGCTGGCTCCGCATCCGCCGCAAAGACCTCGTCAATCGCTACGGCTGCGACCCCCGCCGGCTCTATGAAATTTGGGAAGGCGAGCGCTTCGCCGGCGCCCGCGCCAAAGCCCTCGAAATCTTCCAAACGCGCTATCCCGGCCTCATGGATCGGGTCGATTTCGGCCCCCATCAGCGCCTCCCGCGCGACCAGCATCAGGGGCAGCTTTCTCTGTTCTAGTGCAGCCCGCCCGGCGGAACATAGTAGAACAGGATGAGAACAAATGCTGGACAGACGCACTGAATCGTGCGATGTTCTCCCTACGTTCGCAGCGCCGCAAATGCAGCGCATTCAGGGGCCAGTATTGCATCTCTCCCCCTAAGCCCACAGCCAGAGAGACATCCGCCATGCGCACCCTCATCGTTTCCTACGACCTGGCCCAGCCGCATCGTAACAAGCACATTCTGGCGCAGCAGATCATGGCCATCGGGCATTCTTGGGCTCGTCCTCTGGAGCAGACTTGGTACGTTAAGACCGACGCCCGAGAGGAAGAGGTCGAGGCACAGCTCCGCGGCCTCCTCGATCCTGATGACGGCCTTCTCATCCAGGCCACCCGCGACGAGGCCGTGATGACCAACACTGCACTCCGCTGGTTCCGTCAGCGCCGCGCCGGCGTCGACATGGACGGCGACACCAACGTCATCGCCTTCCCGATGCCCAAGCCCTTCGGGGACGACCAGCAGGAACTCCCCCTGCCCCTCGCCGAAGCCTGTTGAGTTTGCGTTCTCTAGTTCTGTTGCGTCGAGTTGAGTCCGCGTCCCCGGCCACTATCGCTTCGCAGCCTCCCAGCCCGAAGCGTGACTTATCGGTCTCTAAAGCCAAGCCATCCCCCGGTTATGCGTGAGGCACAGGGGCCCGATCCGCCCGGATCGGGCCCTTTTCCGTTGCCGCCGTCCGATGCCGGCAATCCTTTGTTACGCGGTCGGCGCGATACTGCCGCTCGCCCGACACCGGGGCAATGTGCTGCTGGCGGGAAGATCGAGAACCCGCTAGGCATCCGAAATCACGAGATCGTCGGCAGTGCGCCGCGGCAGCTCCGATCCTGGAGCCGCGGCCCGCCATCATTCGAAAAGCCTTTGCCGTCATGACCTTCCCGCTAGCCCACCCCGCCCTCGCAACCGCCCTGGCGGCGCGTGGATATGCCGTCCCCACACCGGTTCAGCTCGCGGTACTCGAGGCGGACAAGTCTGGTCGCGACCTGCTCGTGTCGGCCCAGACCGGCTCCGGCAAGACGGTGGCCTTTGGCCTCGCCATCGCCCCGACCCTCCTGGGTGACGCCGAACAGCTACCGCCGGCCGCTGAGCCCATGGCGTTGATAATCGCCCCGACGCGCGAGCTGGCCATGCAGGTGCAGCGGGAGATCGACTGGCTCTACAAGGATACCGGCGCACGCGTCGTCACGTGCGTCGGCGGCATGGACGTCCGTGCTGAGGCACGGCAGCTCAGCCTCGGCGCCCATATCGTCGTTGGCACGCCCGGACGCCTGCGCGATCATCTCGAGCGCCACCGCCTCGACCTGAGCAAGCTCAAAGCGGTCGTCCTCGACGAAGCCGACGAGATGCTCGACCTCGGGTTCCGCGAGGATCTGGAGTTCATTCTCGACGCCACGCCAGAAACCCGTCAGACGCTCCTCTTCTCTGCCACCATGCCGCACGAGATCGTGACGCTGGCGCGCCGCTATCAGCGCGATGCCGCGCGTATCGAGACGCTGCGCCGCAACGAGCAGCACGGCGACATCGAATATCGCGCCATCCGCGTCGCTCCCGGCGATATCGAGCACGCTGTCGTCAACGTCATGCGCCTGCACGAGCCACGCGCAACTTTGGTGTTCTGCTCCACCCGTGAAGCCGTAAAGCGTCTCCACGCGCGCCTCGTCGAACGCGGCTTTTCCGCCGTTGCGCTTTCGGGCGAGCTGACCCAGAGCGAGCGCACCCACGCGCTGCAGGCGCTGCGCGATGGCCGCGCCCGCGTTCTCGTAGCGACCGACGTCGCAGCGCGCGGGCTCGACCTGCCGGAACTGGCGCTCGTCATCCACGCCGACCTACCCAACGACGCCGAGACGCTGCTGCATCGCTCCGGCCGCACCGGCCGAGCCGGCAACAAGGGCATTTGCACCCTTATCGTGCCATTCAATCGCCGCCGCAAAGCCGACGCCCTGCTCTCCGGCGCAAAGCTGAAGGTCACCTGGGGGCCCGCACCGACCGCCGAGGAAATTCACGCGCGCGACCAGGAGCGCTTTCTCGCCAGCCCTCTCTTTACGGATGTCGCGAGCGAGGAGGACGTCAAGCTGGTCGAAGCCCTTAAGGCCGGTCGCTCGTCCGACGAGATCGCCCTGGCACTGGTCAGAATGCATCGCGGCCAGCTTCCGGAACCGGAGGACCTCGCGGAGGATTCCGGTCCACCGCGGGGCGATGACCGCCAGCGCGCCCCGCGCGAACGCTTCGAGCGCCGTGACAGCAAGTTCACGCCCAAAGATCGCGACGACAGCCCCCGCCCCGATGATCGCCCGCGCCGCTCGTACCCCGTGAAGGATCACGGCCGCGACATGGTGTGGTTCCGTGTCGATATCGGACGCGAGCGCAACGCCGATCCGCGCTGGCTGCTGCCACTTCTCTGCCGCGCCGGCGACGTCACCAAAGCCGAGATCGGCGCCATCAAGATCTTCGATCGCGACACGCGCTTCGAGATCGTCGCCGAGCACGCCGACAAGTTCGCCGAGGCTGCGAGCTCTATGAAGCCCAATGAGGGACGGATAACCCGCGTCGGCGCATCGACGACCGAAGATTCGCGCGCGGCAGATGAGGCGCCCCGAGCCGCTCCTGCGCGCAAGCAATTCGACGCCAAGGATACCGGACCTACCCGGCGCGATGACCGCAAGCGCGCCCCGCGCGATCGCTTCGAGCGGCGGCCTGATCGCAAGTTCACGCCAAAGGATCGCGACCACGGCGCCGGCACCGACGACCGTGAGCGCCGCACACCGCACGGTGC
>CAZBPM010000044.1:0-27616 GCA_964493785.1 uncultured Hyphomicrobium sp.
CCCGGACCTCGCACCGCCCGCAAGGCTTCCGTTATCCAGTCGAGGGCCGCCGCCTCGCGCGAGGCCTCCGCCTGCGTCGAGTTCCGCCGTTAACGCACGCCTTGCCTCTGGAACTCCTGCCGGAATATCGCTATAAGCCCCGCCCATGTGCCTGGCGGTTTATCCGCGCCGGGCGTGCAACTGAGATTCCCACAAACGGGGTTTTGGCGGGCTTCACCGGCCTGCGGGGCGGATTTAGCGCCCTTTTTTCCCTGTAGAAGCACGGAGTTACTACGATGGCAGTTCCGAGGAAGAAGACCTCCCCGATGAAGCGCGGGCAGCGCCGCTCGCACGACGCGCTCAGCGCGCCGACCTACATCGAGGACAAGGATTCGGGTGAGCGTCGCCGCCCGCACCACATCGATCTCAAGACCGGCAAGTACCGCGGTCGCCAGATTCTCGAGCCCAAGGCGGACGTCTAAAAAACGCCCGGTCGGTGGGGGAATGTGGCGCGCTCCGAGGGGCTTTCGGCGTTGCAGCGGCAAGCCCCCCGTGGCAGAAGATTGTCATAGCCGGCCCCGAGGGCCGAATAGGGGGATTGCGTTATGTCGCTTAGGTCGCTTCCGTCGATTGTCCTCGCGTTCATCCTCTACAACGTGGTGGTCTTCGTCTCGGGTGGCCCCGATGTGCTGAAGTCCCCGCTGTTTGAACTCAGCATGCTGAGCGGCGGCTTGTGGCAGTTCACCGTCGGCGACCTGATTGTCCTGCTGACCCTGTTCCTGCTCTTCGCCGAGATCGTCAAGTCGACCTACACGTCGACCTCCTCGCTCGTCGACCACGGCCTGTCGATGATCGTCTTCATCGCTTGCATCGTCGAGTTTCTTCTCGTCCCACAGGCAGCAACGTCCGTGTTCTTCTTGATCATGGTCGCCACCGCCATCGACGTCGTCGCCGGCTTCACCATCGGCATTCGCGTCGCTCGCCGTGACCTCGCCATCGGCGGCGTCTCGGACTGATCTCGGAAAACCGACGCGCCTAGGAAATGAAAAAGCGACCGCAAAAGCGGTCGCTTTTTGCATTTCTAAGGCTATGCGCGCAGCGTCAGCTGCGGTCTTGCGATAGCTTGTCGATCTTCTGCTGCATATTGGCGAGCTGTGCCTTGAGATCGCTGATCTCGCTGGTCTCGCCGGACTTCGCCTCGGGCGGCCTGCCCGGCAAGCCTTCGCCGCGCTTGCCGGGACCACCGGCAGCGAACGGGCTCCACATCGTCAGCGCCTGCTCGAACATCTGCATGTTCTTGCGCGCAGCGTCTTGATAGACCTCGAAGGCCGCAGCAGGATTGGAGAATGCCGTCGCGAACTGCGTGCGGAACTTCTCCTGCTCCTTGACGAGGTTCTCTAGGCTGAACTGCAGATAGCCCGGCACCATGCGTCCGATGCTGTCATCGTAGAAGCGGATCAGCTGGCGCAGGAACGGGACCGGAAGCAACGTCTGGCCCCCAACTCGGTTCTCCTGCTCCACGATGATCTGTGTCAGGACAGAATGGGTCAGATCATCGCCTGACTTCGCGTCGTAGACGACGAAGTCGCGGTCGGATCTCACCATCGCCGCCAGGTCCTCGAGCGTCACGTAGGTGCTCGTCTCGGTGTTATAGAGTCGCCGGTTGGCATATTTCTTTATGACAACAGCTTCTCTTTTGTCGGCGGGCGCGTCGGGTTTGTTCAACATTGCTGGGCCGTTAAAGAGGATTTTTGCACTGCGGCAGCGTAACACACCCCTTGCCCCCGGTGCCAGCCGTTTGTGTTGACCGCAGAACCCAATTGGCGCATTAGCTGGCGGCAAGCCTAAGCTTTGGTAATACGTGGTTTACAACCGCAGCCAGCCGCGGCCCAGCAACGGGCGCGATCGCTTAGGCGCGCAAGCCCGATTCACAAATCCGCATGCTCGAGGAGGAGCCTTAACCGGATGAGCGACGACAACACCATCGTCATTGCCAGCGCGGCACGCACCCCAGTTGGCACGTTCAACGGCGCCCTCGCCGGCATTCCTGCCTCCAAGCTCGGCGAGATCGTCATCAAGGCTGCCCTGGAGCGCGCCAAGGTCGAGCCTGGCGACGTCTCTGAGGTCATTCTCGGCCAGGTTCTGACTGCCGGACAGGGCCAGGGCCCCGCACGTCAGGCTGCCGTGGGCGCCGGCGTTCCGGTCGATGCACCCGCATGGGGCGTCAATCAGATCTGCGGCTCGGGCCTGCGCGCCGTGGCGCTCGGTGCTCAGCAGATCAAGGCTGGCGACGCGACGATCGTCGTTGCCGGCGGCCAGGAGAGCATGAGCCAGTCGATGCATGCCTCGCACATGCGCAATGGCACCAAGATGGGCGACGTGAAGTTCGTCGACACCATGGTCAAGGACGGCCTGTGGGACAGCTTCAATAACTACCACATGGGCACGACCGCCGAGAACGTCGCGCGCCAGTGGCAGATCACGCGCGAGGATCAGGACAACTTCGCCGTCGCCTCGCAGAACAAGGCCGAGGCCGCACGCAAGGCCGGCAAGTTCAAGGACGAGATCGTCCCCGTCACGATCAAGGGCAAGAAGGGCGACACGGTCGTCGATCAGGACGAGTACATCAAGGACGGCGTGACGCTCGAAAGTATCGCCAAGCTGCGCCCCGCTTTCGATCCGAAGGAAGGCACCGTCACTGCAGCCAACGCATCGGGCATCAACGACGGCGCCGCCGTGGTCGTGCTGATGACGGCTGCCGAGGCCAAGAAGCGTGGCATCGAGCCGCTCGCCCGCATCGTCTCCTGGGCCCAGGCCGGCGTCGATCCCTCGATCATGGGCACCGGCCCCATCCCCGCCTCGAAGAAAGCGCTGGAGAAGGCCGGCTGGACCGCGAAGGACCTAGATCTCATCGAGGCCAACGAGGCATTTGCCGCTCAGGCCTGCGCCGTGAACAAGGGCGTGGGCTGGGACACCGACAAGGTCAACGTCAACGGCGGCGCCATCGCCCTCGGCCACCCGATCGGTGCATCCGGCGCACGCGTGCTGACGACACTCGTCCACGAGATGAAGCGCCGCGGTGCCAAGAAGGGCCTCGCCACGCTGTGCATCGGCGGCGGCATGGGCATCGCTATGTGTCTCGAGCGCGACTGATCGATCGCAAACCAATCTGAAGCTCCGGCCTTGCGCCGGAGCTTCTCGTCATCCCATCCAACCAACAAAAGACCATCCGAGGGAGGTTCTTCATGGCTCGTGTCGCCCTGGTGACGGGAGGTACGCGTGGTATCGGTCACGCGATTTCCGTCGCCCTCAAGAACGCGGGCTTCCGCGTCGCCGCCAACTACGCCGGCAATGATGCCGCTGCGCAGCAGTTCCAGGTCGAGACCGGTATCCCGGTGTTCAAGTGGAACGTCGGCGACTACGACGCTTGCGCCGCCGGCGTCGCCCAGGTGACCAAAGAGGTCGGCCCCATCGACGTGCTGGTCAACAACGCCGGCATCACACGCGACGCCATGCTCCACCGCATGACGAAGGAGCAGTGGAGCGAGGTCATCAACGTCGACCTCGACAGCCTCTTCAACATGTGCCGCCCCATCATCGACGGCATGCGCGCCCGCAGCTTCGGACGCATCATCAACGTCTCCTCCATCAACGGCCGCAAGGGCCAGATGGGCCAGACGAACTACTCGGCCGCCAAGGCCGGCGCGCACGGCTTCACCAAGGCGCTCGCCTACGAGAACGCCGCCAAGGGCATCACCGTCAACACCATCGCCCCGGGCTACATCGCCACCGAAATGGTCGCCGCTGTGCCGAAGGAAGTGCTCGAAACCAAGATCATCCCGCAGATCCCCGTCGGCCGCCTCGGCGAGTCCGAGGAGATCGCGCGCGCCGTCACGTTCCTTGCTGCCGACAGCGCCGGCTTCATCACCGGGGCCTGCTTCGACATCAACGGCGGCCACTACATGGCGCCCTGATCGTCGCTATCATCGAAACGAAAATGGCCGGGCAATTGCCCGGCCATTTTTTTATCCGATTGTCTGCGGCGCACCGCTTACCCGCGCAGCCTCGTGCGAATGATGCGCGGATAGTCGTCGCCTTGATCCGCACCCTGTGAGTCTCCGTAGTTCCACCAGCGCTCATCGCCGACCGCCTGCTGGCCAGGCGCATCATGCGGCGTCACCGTTGCGCTCATGCTCTGCGGCTGACGCGACGGCTGTACCGCGCCCGCGGCGGCACCACGCTGCTGTGGCACGGGACCTGCGAACCAGGCTTCGATCAAGTCGAGTTCGTCCGCCGAGAGGTTCAGTCCCTGTCCACGGCAACGAGCGACCACGAAGTTGCGGAAGCGCGATGCAAAGAGGCTCGGGCTTGCACCCTGGTCGAACCACGGGTCGGCCTCGCTGACGACGTCGAGTACGAAGCGAACGTCGTCGCGACGGATCTCGATGCCCATGTTCTCGGCGCGCTTGACGATATTCGCCAGCGTCTGCTGACCGGCGAGACCATTGGCAGAGATCTCCTGCGCCATCACGTCGAACAGCGCACGGTAGTCCTGCGGCGACAGCGTCGGTGCCTGGCTTGCCTCGTGGATGCGCGCGATTGACTGCTGGATCGCCGCTGCACCCTGCGCAGAGCGTTGCGGAGCGGCCGCCGCCTGGCGCTGCGGAGCCGGTTGACCCGCGAAGGCCTCCGGCTGCGCCTGAGGGATCGGTGAACGCTGGGTCGGAGCGGGAGCCGCCGGCGCTGCAGCCGCTGGCCGCTGGTTGCCTTGTGCCCCGAGCAGCGGCGCGAGCGCGCGCTGCATCATCGACATCTCGCCGCGGGCAGGCTCCGAGGCCATCGGCTCGGGACGCACGCTCTCCTGACGTGGCTCCGGGCGGGCATCCATGCGCGATGCCGTCCGTGCCTCGATGCGCGGAGCATCATCCTGGATCGCGCGATTGGCGTCATAGGCGAAATACGGCGGCTGCGCCGTCAGCTTCACATCGTCCGGCAGCCCGCGCACGAGAAGGTCACGGAAGCTGCCCGTTCCGCCCCAGGCAGACCCGGCCGTCTTGTCATGGCCCAGCACCCGTACGCAGCGATCCGCCAGTGCTTCGAGAGCCAGCGGCTGGTCCGCGGTGCGTACCGCGTTGGCAACCTCGGCGAGGATCTCGTTGCGAATGGCCTCGATCGAGGCAGCGCTCGGCAGAGCCTGCTGTTCTGCGGAACCTGCCTTGCTGCGGTTCGGCAGCTGGCCGTCGATCAGCAACGTCAGGAAATCGGATTCGCGGATCTCGGCATCGCAGATCGCCGTGTAGGGCGAAGCGGTGTGATCGTTTGAATAGACGACGGTGCGCCGCGCGTGCGCCCGCAACCGGTGCAGAACCGGCGTGAAGTCGGCATCCGCGGAGAGGATGACGAATTCATCGAAGCGCGTGTCGTGCGTGAGGAGGTCGCGGACGTCCATCACCATGCGGATGTCCGCAGAGTTCTTCAGCTGTTGCGTCAGCGGCGGGCAATCGACGACCTCGAACCCTGCGCGCAGGAAGTGATGGCGCACGAACGGGAACGAGCTCATGTCGGTCGAGTTGTCGCTCTGATTGCGCCGCGGCACAGGATTGCCGTAGCAGCGGCTGATTGCAACGCGCCGTTCGACCTCCATCGCTGGCGAATTGGTCGGCGTCATCAGCGTGCCGGCAGCGATCTCCTTGATCCAGACACCGGCATCCTTCGAGAACCGCTTCGCAGCTTCCTCGTTCTTGCGCTTCAGAGACAAGTAGACGTTGTCGTAATCGACGAACACCGTGGTCAGAATTGGCCCTGATGACTCGCGCTTCATAACCGGCATCCCCCGCGTGGTCGTAGAATTAAGGAATTGCCAAGACTTTTTGGTGAGTCGGGCCGAGGCGGCAACAGCCACACCTCGATGCCCAGGGGAAAACTGTGATGGATCGGTCGCTTAGCGCGTTCTTTGCGTGGGTATTAGTAGTGGATAACGCGGATATGAGGTTTGCCTGCAACAGAGCGGCAACAGAGACGGCCACACCCTAACCAATCGGCGGAGAAAATCCCGGCTCGGCCAGCTCGAACGTCGAGAACTGGAATCCGGGTGCCACCGTGCAGCCGACGAGCGTCCATGCCCCCAGGCTTCTCGCGCTCTGCCAATAGTTTGCCGGAACGATTCCCTGCGGCCGCTCACCCGAGCCGAGGTCGGCCCCGAGCACATGTTCAAAAGCAGCGCCCCCTGGCGGCGCGATGGACAGCGCCAGCGGCGCGCCCGCGTGCCAGTGCCAGATCTCCACCGCGTCCACGCGATGCCAGTGTGAGACCTCGCCCGCCGCGAGCAGAAAATAGATTGCCGTCGAGGCGGCACGCTCTCCCTCGCCGCGATCGTCCCTGAATGTCTCCAGGTAGTGCCCGCCTTCCGGATGCGGCTTCAGGTCGAGCATCCGGATGATGTCGTCTGCGCTCAGCTCGGCCATGGCTCAACTCTTGTTCTTGCGTTCGCGGATCGTGGCGAACACGTGCCAGTCCGGCGCATAGAGCATCCCGAGCTTCGCCCTTATGGCGGTGACGTGCGCGCGCAGGAACGGGTTGCTTTCCAGCTCGCGGTCCAGCCGCGTCGGCAGCGTGGGCTTGTTCTCCTCGCGCAACCGGTCCACCTCCTTAGCGCGGTTGACCAGAGCGAGGTTGTCCGGCTCCAGCGTCAATGCAAAGCGTGCGTTCGTTTGCGTGTATTCGTGGCCGCAGTAGATCTCGGTGTCCCGCGGCAGTCGCATGAGCTTTTGCAGCGAATGCCACATTGTCTCCGCCGTCCCCTCGAATATTCGTCCCGCTCCCAGGGAGAACAGCGTGTCGCCGACAAACGCCACCTTCGCATCGGGGATCCAATACGCGATGTGCCCGAGCGTATGCCCCGGCGTCTCGATGACCTTGATCTCGAAGTTCCCGAAGGTGATCGTGTCCCCCTCGCCCACCTCGACGTCGATCCCCGGGATGCGGTCGGCCTCCGCCCGCGGTCCGATGACCGTACAACCCGTCGCCTCCTTCAGCGCCAGATTGCCCCCGGTGTGGTCGCCGTGGTGATGCGTGTTGAGGATGTGCGTCAGCTTCCAGCCCCGGGCCTCCAGCTGCGCGAGGACCGCTCTGGCGTCGGGGGCGTCGATCGACGCGGTCACCCCGGCCTCGGGGTCGTGGATGAGCACGCCGTAATTATCGGAAAGACAGGGAAATTGCTCGATTTCGAGCTTCGGCATGGGGCCGGCTCTCTTTCTGGCAAAGCAGGGACGATCCTTGAATCGTAGCCGCGCGCCCCACTTAAGACAACGTGCCAGCGAGCCAAGGCTTGAATTGCTGGGCGAAGCCGTCAGATTGACGGCGACACGAGGTAACTCCAGAGCCCATGCTGCTTGACGTCGACGATCTGCAGGCGTTCTACGCGACACCGCTGGGCCAGACGGTGCGCCGTCTGCTGATTCACAGGATACGCGCACGTTGGCGCGGCCTGCCGCAGTCGACCTTGATCGGCCTCGGCTACGCCTCTCCGTATCTCGGCGCCTTCCGCGGCGACGTGCGCCGCTTGGGTGCGCTGATGCCCGATAGCCAGGGCGCGGTGCGCTGGCCACGTGAGGGCGTATCCAACAGCGTGCTCATCGACGACGACCGTATGCCGCTCGCCGACGGCTCCGTCGATCGCCTGCTGGTCGTGCACTGCCTCGAGGTGGCCGAGCACACGCGTCACCTCCTGCGTGAGATGTGGCGCGTGCTGGCTCCCGAGGGTCGCGTTATTCTCATCGTGCCGAACCGGCGCGGTGTCTGGGCCCGGCTCGACAACACGCCATTCGGACAGGGGCGCCCCTACAGCCGGCGTCAGCTCGACCAGTTGCTCGTCGGCGCCATGTTCACGCCGCTCGATTGGGGTGGCGCACTGTACTTCCCCCCACTCGGTCGCCAGGTGCTGCTGCGCTCGTCCACGGCATGGGAGCGCATGGGCGCCAGCATCTCTCCGGCATTCTGCGGTGTGCTCATTGTCGAAGCGAGCAAGGAGCTGATCGCGCCCATCGGCAAACCCGCCAAGGCGCGTATCCTGCGAAACCCCGTACTCCAGACAGCCCCCGCGCGCCGGGAGCCCCCCGAATAGCTCAATCGGCTTCGACGAAGCCCGCCACGCCGCCACACTCCGCGATCATCGTCGAGACTGGCCGCGCCGGCGCTGCCTTCAGCGCCAGTTCGTCGATGCAGGCGATCATGTCGTCGGGGTTCATCTCGCTCTTATAGGGAAAATTGCGCTCGAAGATCATGATCCCGGTTCGGTCCTTCACAATCTCGGACGCAAAGCGCCAGTCGTGCGCCTTGCCGGTCATCAGCTCGGCCGCCGCCGCGCTCGCCTGCTCCAGGCCACGCTCGTAGCCTTCGGCGTGCGCCGCCCCGCAAGCCACGAGTGCCATCGCCGCAATGGCCCACCGCATGAATTCCCCCCGCACTATGATTTGAAGCGTGTCAGACGGCCTCGCGGAACCGCTGCGCAGTCTGCAGGTCCACTGACACGAGCTGCGAAATTCCCTTCTCCGCCATGGTGACGCCGAACAGCCGGCTCATGCGCGACATCGTCATCGGATGATGCGTGATGACCAGGAATCGCGTCGCCGTCTCGTCGGCCATGCTCTCCAGCAGCTTGCAGAACCGATCGACGTTCGCGTCGTCGAGCGGCGCGTCGACCTCGTCCAGCACGCAGATGGGCGATGGGTTCGTCAGGAACACCGCAAATATCAGCGACATCGCCGTCAGTGATTGTTCGCCGCCCGACAGCAGCGACAGCGTCGCCGGCTTCTTCCCCGGTGGCTTCGCGATGATCTCCAGCCCGCCCTCGAGCGGATCTTCGCCCTCGACCATTTCCAGCCGCGCCTCGCCGCCGCCGAACAGCGTCGAGAACAGCCGGCCGAAATGGCCGTTCACCGCCTCGAACGCTTCCTGCAGCCGCTTATGCGCCTCGCGGTTGAGCTGCCCGATCGCCCCGCGCAATTTCGCGATCGCGTTCTCGACGTCGGCCTTTTCCGTCTCCAGCCCGGCCGATTGTATGCTGAGCTGCTCCAGTTCGTCGTCGGCCGCGAGGTTCACCCCGCCGAGCCTCTCCCGATCGGTCTTGAGGTTCGCAAGCTTGCGTTCGACATCTCCGAGCGACGGCAGCGATGCGCTGCTGGCGAGCTGTGCCAGTTGCAGGCATCCCTCGGGTGCAACGTTGAGCGTTTCGCGGATCTGCCGCGATACGTCCTGACGCCGCGTGCGCGCCGCTTCGAGCTTGGTCTCCGTCCGCGCCCGCCCCTCGCGCGCTTCGCCCACCGCCGACTGCGCCGCGCGCAACACCTGCACGCTCAATCGCAAAGCCGTGTCCGCCTCGGCCAGTGCATCTGCCGCGACCTGCCGCTCGCGTTCGGCATCCGACAGCGCGGTCATCAGCTTGCCGCGCCTCTCGTCCATCATCGCTGGAACGTCGGCGAGGCTGTCCAGCTCGGTCCTTGCCTCCCCGAGCCGCGCCCTCAACGTTTCGATCTGCCGCTCGGCGCCCGACGAACGCGTCGTCCAGCGCTCACGGTCGACACCGATGGCCGCGATACGGTCGGCACGCGCCCGCCGCTCCCGCTCAATGTCCCCGAGCGCTCCACGCGCCTCCGCCAGGGCAATCCGCTTCACTTCAGCCTCTGTCTTCGCCGCCGAAAGCAGCGGCTCGGGATTGGCCGCAGCGGCCAGCGCTGCAACGTCCGCCTCCGCTTTCTCCAGCGCCTGCTCCGCCACCGTCAGCTCTTCCTCGGCACGCGCCTTCGCGCCCGAAACGGCCGCCAGCTTGCTCTCCGTCTCGCGCGCGGCACGCTCGATGGTGGTCAGGCTCTCGCGCGTCTTGGCCAGCATCGCCTGGGCCTCGCGCCCGAGCTGCCTCAGACGCTGCTCTTCCGTGCGGGCCGAGGTTAGCGCCTCGACGGCTTCGCGCTCCGTCTCGGCCGTCGCCGTGGCCGCCGTGCGCGCCTCAGCCTCTTCCAGTTCCAGCGACGATAGCCGATTGCGTTCGGCGAGGCGCTGTGCTGCTGGCGTGGCTCCGTCTGCGGCTGCCGTGAATCCATCCCACCGCCAAAGATCGCCCGCCCGCGTGACCAGCCGCTGTCCGGGTTTCAGCCCCGGCTGCAGCTTCAACCCTTGCTCGCGGTTCGCGACGATCCCGGTCTGGCGCAAGCGCCGGTCCAGCTCCGGGGGCGCCTCCACATGCGCCGCCAGCGGTTCCACTCCTGCCGGCAGGGCCGCATCCGAGCGCGGAATCTCGACATGCCGCCAGTGCACGGCAGCTTCCTCGGCCGCCGGCGCTTCCAGATCGTCGCCAAGTGCCGCGCCGAGGGCCGCTTCGAACCCGGGCGCCACGCGCATGCGGTCGACGACGGGCGGATATTCCTTCGGCCGCGCGCCGAACAGCAGCTTTATCAGCGTCTCGCGCTCGGCCTTGAGCGACGCCAGCCGCAACCGCGACTTGTTGCTTTCTTCGCGCGCCGCGTCCGTCGCCGCGACCAGCACGCGCGCATTGTGCTCAGCCGCGACCGACTGCACCTCGAACTTAGCGATCTGCTCGGCCAGTTGCTGGCCCGCCTCGGTGATCTGCGTGAGCTTATGCGCGTCCGGTGCCCGCCCCGCGATCTCGCGTGCTTGCGCCTCGAGCTCGCCGAGCTGCCGTGTCAGCTTCTCGACCGCATACTGCCGCTCATCGACCGCCGCCTGCGTGCTCTGCTTGCGCGCGCGATGCTCGGCGACTTTGGTCGTCAGCTCGGCAAGAGCGGCCTCCGCCTCGCGCAGATCCTCCTGCGCCTCCTCGTGCCGCTCGCGCGCATCCTGCTCCGCGTCGCCGGCCTTAGACTCCGCTGCCGAAAGCGCTTCAAGCTCCGCGCCGAGATCGGCAAGGATCTGCCGCGCCTCCGCGATCAGCGCTTCCTCGCGTCCGCTGTCGGCCGAAAGCTGCTCCGCCCGTGCGCGCAGCTCCTTTTCACGCTCGGCCACGCGCTGGGCTTCACGCTCGAAATTCTCCTGCTCGATCCGCAGCCGCCCCAGGATAGCGGCGCGCTTCGCCTCTTCCTCGCGCAACGGATCCATCCGCTCGGCGCACCGTGCCTCATCGGCGAGCGCTTGCGATTCAGCTTCTGTTGCCGCAGCGAGCGCGGCGAGCGCATCGCGCAGACGTCCTTCTTCCCCGTCGACGTGCGACTGCGCATCCGTCCAGGTGAGGTGCATCAACAGCGCCTCCTGGCGCCGGATCTCCTCCGAAATCTCCTTGTAGCGTCGCGCCGCCCTGGCCTGCCGCTTCAGGCTCTCGACCTGGCTGTTGAGCTGGCCCAGCACGTCGGTGAGCCGCGCGAGGTTCGTTTCCGTCGCCTTGAGCCGCAACTCGGCCTCGTGCCGGCGGCTGTGCAGGCCGGCGACGCCGGCCGCATCTTCCAGGATGCGCCGCCGCTGCTCCGGCTTCGCGTTGACGATCTCCGCAATCTGCCCCTGCCGCACCAGCGCCGGCGAGCGTGCGCCGGTCGCCGCGTCTTCGAACAGGATTTTCACATCGCGCGCCCGCGCCTCGCGGCCGTTGATCCGATAGGCGCTGCCCGCCTCGCGCTCGATGCGCCGCGTGATCTCGATGTGGTCGGCGTTGTTGAACTCGGCTGGCGCGAGGCGCGCGGTGTTGTCGAGGAAGATTGTCACCTCGGCCGAGTTGCGCGCCGGACGCCCAGTTGTTCCGGAAAAGATGACATCGTCCATCGCCGCCGCGCGCATGCTCTTGTGCGATGTCTCGCCCATCACCCAGCGGAGCGCTTCGAGCAGGTTCGACTTTCCGCAGCCGTTGGGACCGACGACGCCTGTCAGGCCGGGCTCGATATGAAGCTCGGTCGGCTCGACGAACGATTTGAAGCCCAAGAGCCTCAGGCGCGTGATCTTCATGACGGCTCCTCAGCGCGTATCATCCGCGCTGCTAAGCGATGGGCAGGACATAAGGACGAGCGGTACACCGCTCTAGCGCGTCGCTCCTGCCGACGCCGTAGCACGTCCCGCAAGCTGCGGATCGACCATGGCGCGGATGTCTTCGATCGAAAGCTCTTTCTTCACGAGCTTGTCCCCGACGAAGAAATTGGGAGTGCCGATAACGCCAAGCTTGCGCCCGCGGTCCTTGACCCAGTTCAGACCACCGATCATGGCTTGATTCTCGCGGCAGGCATCGAACTGCTGACGCGTCATCCCCACCTGCGCGGCCACGTTGAATATCGGGTCGAGACGCACCTCCTGGGATACCCAGGACGGCTGCTGCTCCATGAATTTTCCGAACAGTGTCAGATACTTGTCCGCTGGCGCGCAGCGCAGGGCGATGGTCGCCGCGCCCGAAGTCTTGCCGATCGGGAACTCGCGCAGGATGTAGCGCACCTTGCCGGTGTCGACGTACTCCTTCTTGAACTGCGGATACGTCTTCAGGTGGAAGTTCCGGCAGTGCGGGCACGTCAGCGATGCATATTCGATGATGGTGACGGGGGCATCGGTGCGCCCGAACGACATTTCCGGCAGCGGCCCCGTCTGCATCACGTCGGCGAGCGTCGGGTCCTGGATCACCTCGCGGCCGCCGGCCGCTTTCTCATTGGGATCGGCGAACGGGTTGAACCGTTCGCCTCCGGACTTGGCTGTGTCCTCCGCGGAGGCGTAGGCAGAGCCCGCCCCCGCGTCGGACTTGTCGGGCGACAGCGCAGCCGTGTTCACCAGCGAGCCGCCCCCGCACCCAGGGAGCCAAGACACCAGCAGCAGCGCGGCGATGACGCCCTTGTTCATCACGAGGATTGCTTCCTCAGGTCGGCTCAGCTCTTGGCCAGCAGCGGCTCGATCATCGCGTCGAGCTTCTCCATCGTCGGCGCGCCGTCGAGCTTCTTGCCGTTGACGTAGAACGTCGGCGTGGCACTGACGCCGAACACCTCTGCCGCGCGCGTGCGTGCCGCGGTGATCTCATCCAGCAGCTTCTGGTCGGTGAGGCACTTGTCGAACGATTCCTGCGTGAAACCGGCCTGCTTGGCGATTTCGAACAGGCGCGGCACGGGATTGCCCTCGCCGAAGGCCCACTCGTTCTGCTTCTCGAACAGAACCTCGATCAGCGGGAATGCCTTGTCGTTGCCCGTGCAGCGCGCCAACATCGACGCCGCGGCGGCGAGGTTGTCGAGCGGGAATTCGCGGAACACGTAGTGCACCTTGTTGGTGTCGATGTACTTCTTCTTGAAGTCCGGCCAGATGTCCTTGGTGAAGTGGGCGCAGTGGCCGCACGTCATCGACGCGTACTCGACCACGGTCACCTTTGCATCGACCGGACCGAGCGCCAGATCAGGCAGGCCGACCGGCTTCATCAGTTCCTCGACCGAGACTTCCGATGGCCCCTTCTGCTGCTGCGCAGCGACCGGCAGCGCCACCCCGGCGCAAACCGCGCCGGCGCACAGAACGGCGAGCACGCTCCGCCGCGAAAGCTCAAATCGGCCGAATGAGGACTTCGTTGCGGACACTTGCTCTGCTCCTTGGCGAGAATACGAATTGTGGCTCTTGCGGCCTCGGGTTCAATTCCCGAGTAGCACGCTCCCGAGCCACGGAATAAGGCAAAACACGTCGCCCTCCAAGTGAAGGAAGCTTAATGCCGGGGGATGGGCAGGCGGATAGGCTCAGCGCGCCTGGGCGCGCCGTGCCATGCCGGATTTGAGGGCCGTCAGCGCGCGCCGCAGGCGCTCGTCGCTAATCGCCGAAAGCTCCGGCGTCGGCACGGGAGCGGTAGCCAGGCTCGGGCGGGTCGTTCGGGAGGCTGCAGAGCGCTCCGGCAGCGGCGCTTGTAGGATGCGCAGTTCGCCGACCGCCCTGTAGCCGAAATGGCCGTTGATGCGCTCCAGCATCTGCTGGGCCTTATACTGCACGTCCAGCGCCCTGGCCGGGTCCACCCGCACGATCAGCGTAGCGCCTTGGCGCCCCGAGCCGCCCTCGTCGATATCGTCGGCAACCCCGGCTCCGCGCGGCCACTTGAGCCGCTCCGGCACCGTATAGGTGGCCACATCCTTCCCGACGATGATCGCCCAGTCGGTGATCAGCGCTGCTGCCGCGAACCCGTACTTCTCGAATGCCTTGTGCGTCAGCTTCGGCACGTAGCTGCCGACGGCACGCGCCGAAATGTACCCTCCCTTGGGGCGCATCGGCCCCTGGTATGGAGCGCGGTATCGTGCTGCGTTCGTGGCCATAGGGGGATATACCGGGGCAGAGAGTTTCCTCGACGTCACTCGACGCTTACCATCGGGGGATCGATTCGCGGGCGCCGGGAGATGATCCCTTGACAGCTGTTGCGAGAAAGCAACTGCCGCTTCGGCCAGCCGGGCCCGACACGGTCGACGGACTACTCTCCTGGTACGACGAGGAGAGGCGTGACCTTCCCTGGCGCGTAAAGCGGGGCAAGCGCGCGAACCCGTATCGCGTCTGGCTCAGCGAGATCATGCTGCAGCAGACGACGGTGAAAGCCGTCATTCCCTACTACCTCAAGTTCCTCGCGCGCTGGCCGACAATCGAGGCGCTGGCCGCCGCGCCGCTCGACGACGTCCTCGCCGCCTGGGCTGGCCTTGGCTACTACAGCCGCGCCCGCAACCTGCACAAATGCGCCGCGGTCGTCGCCGGCGAGCTCGGGGGAAAATTCCCCTCGAGCGTATCGGAGCTGCAGAAGCTGCCGGGCATCGGCCCCTACACCGCCGCCGCCATCTCCGCCATCGCCTTCGGCCAATCCGAGACGCCCGTCGACGGCAACATCGAGCGCGTCGTCGCGCGCCTCTTCGCCGTCCGCCAGCCGCTCCCCGCCGCCAAGAGCGAGCTGAAGCGCCTCGCCGCGACGCTCACGCCTCTGCGCCGTGCCGGTGATTTCGCCCAGGCGATGATGGATCTCGGCGCCGGCATCTGCACGCCCAAGCGTCCGTCCTGCCTCGTCTGTCCGGTGCAGCAGGACTGCGCGGCTTCGGCCCACGGCATCGCCGAGCAGCTACCCATGCGGCTCGATCGCATGGAGCGGCCACAGCGTGTCGGCTATGCCTTCGTTGCCCTCCGCGAGGACGGCCACGTGCTGCTGCGCAAACGTCCTGAGGCCGGCCTTCTCGGCGGAATGCTGGAGGTTCCGGGTACCACGTGGGGCGATCTGCTTCCGCCAGTAAAGGAAGCGCTGCGTAGCGCGCCGGTGCGCGCCGACTGGTGGTCGGTGCCGGGCACGGTCGTGCACGTGTTCACGCACTTCCGTCTGGAGGTCGTTGTTCACCGCGCCCTCGTTCCCACCGATGCATCGCTCACCTTCTGGGCCGAGCCCGAGCGCTGCCGGTGGGTCGCACGCCGCGATCTTCACGCGGCTGCGCTGCCGAGCATCATGCGCAAGATCATCGCGCACGCGATGCCGGAAGGCTGAAGCGGCGGCCCCGCCTCTAACGAAGCCGCGCCGCCGCTTGCTATATCAAGGCTGCGGCGAGGGAACCGTCGCAACTTCGTTCTCTTTCACCGTCAGCGTGATCGCGTCCGGCTTCACCTCGCGGAGCTGGTTGGCGAGCGCCCTGTGACGCACCGCGCCCATCCCCATCGCCGCTCCGGAATCGAAGATGATATCGACCACCTTGTTGTCCGGTCCGCGATTGATCTCGACGATCTCGCCGATCTTCACGTTGTCGGCGCTGTAGACCGGACGCCCGATCCACTGGCTGACTTCGGTCTCGGATACGACGATCGGCTGGCCCGCCTGCGTCGACATCTCCGACTGCGGAGCCGTCGCTACGGTCCGGTCGGAATGATCGCGCGCGAACAGATACCAGGCGAGTGCGCCGACCGCGATGAGGCCGAGAACGGGAAGCAGCCAGCTCGACGACGAATGATCGCGCACCGCTTCGCTTGCGCGCCGCTCATAGCTGCTCGCCGTCGACGACACGGTATCGAGGATGTTGCTGCCGCCGAGTTGATTGGCGAAACCATCCGGAATGGCCCGCATGATGCTGCTCTTCTGCGACTGCAGCAGCTGCGCCAGGCCGGAAGCGTCGAGACCGGTCGCCTTCTGCTGCTGTCCGAGCACGCCGAGCACCAGCGGTCCAAGCAGTCCGAGGATGCCCTTTGCGCCCGTATCGCTGACGCCGGCATATCTGCTGAGCGCCTGCGTCATCGTGGAAATGGTGCTGCCGCCGAGCAGTGACGACAGCGTGCCAAGCCCGCCCTCGACCGCGCTCCGTTGTGCGGCGACGCCCGCTCCCGCCAAGCTCGAAAGCGCGCCCGCTGGCTGATGCGCGACCGCATCTGCGAGCTTAGCTGCACCGCCTGGTTTGCTGGTGAGCGATGTGAATGCTGCGAGCAGACCCGGTATCCCGGCCGCAGCGGCCTTTTCGATCATCGACTGGTCGATGCCGAGCATCGAAGCGACACGTGACAACAAATCGGGAGTGAGAAGCTTGGCGGCGCTGGCCACCAGATTGGTCGACATTGATGCTCTCCTTTGAGGTGTTTTTTCCCCGGTAGTCCTCGTCGTTTCGCCGGTCCCTCGCCGGCTCACCGCTGGTTTGGTCGCACAGTCGCTTTAATGCGCTGTTGTGCGCCCCCTGGAGACATTTGCGAAAATGCTCGGCTCAATGTGCCTATCGATGCGCAGCCTTGTTTTGCGGCGCCGTCAGAATGCAAAAGCGGCCCTCCGGTCCGTGACCTGAGAGCCGCTTTGCCTCAGCGCGCGTGCTGAGATTCCGGAAGGGGGAGTTTCCGGACTTACTTGTTGCCCTTGCCGACGACAGCGACTTCGACGCGCTGTAGGCCGGAGAAGCCGAGAGCGTTAGCCGCGCCCTTCGAGAGGTCGATGATGCGTCCCTTCACGAAGGGACCGCGGTCGACGACCGTCACGACGACCGACTTGCCTGTGCGCAAGTTCTTGACGCGTAGCTTGGTGCCGAACGGATGCGAACGATGAGCCGCAACCATGGCGCCCGAGCTGTATGAGCGGCCGCTTGCAGTGACCGAAAGGTCCGAATAGTGAGACGCGACACCGGTCTGGGCATTGGCCGCTGCGAAAGGCAGCATGGCCGCGACGACAAACATTCCAGCGCGTAGGGCTTGCATGGGGGACTTCCCTCGGTTGTTGCAGACGGGGCGACCTGTTGCATAGCCAAACGGATTGAGGAATATCTAGTTCAATCAAAGAGTTGAAACGTACAGCAATATACCATTTGTTAACTGCCGGAACGCCCCGGATTCCCAGGGCGACTTGCCATCTGATGAGTTACCGCCACGCTTCAAGTTGTCGCTGAATGTTAAGCATGTGAGGCCCCGTCGGTGCACTGATGCTGTGTCGCCGGGCAGCCAAACAGACGCTCAGCGCGATTTCTTTCGCACGGCAGTAGTCCGGTCGTTTGCCGGTATCTGCCGCGTCGACTGCCGCAACGCCTCTTTCAATGATGCCGGACGGCCGTGCTTCTTCAGCAGGTCGCGGAATGCCTCATCCGCCAGCGCCTGCAAGCTCTTCTCGCGATCGCGACCAAGCAGTTCCATCGCCTGCAGCGTCTGAGGATCGAATTCGATCAGCTTGCGCGCGCCTCGCTTGTTGGATGCGTCGGCAGCGACAGCTTTGCCTGGCGGGCGCGATGTCTTTCTCGGAGCCATCCAGCGCCCCCGCCCAACGAGCCGCTATGCGCGCTTCTTGGTCGAGCGCGTCGCCGGCGCACGTCGGCCACCCGCGCGGGCGGCCGGCTTCGCCTTGCCGCTGCCTTCGCCGATCGACTTGCGCAGCGCTGCCATGAGGTCGATGACCTTCGCGCCCCCAGGTGCTGCTTCCTCGTGCGGAGCCTTGATCTTCTGGCCCTTCATCTTCTTGTTCACGAGCTCGCGCAGCGCCGTGGCGTAATGGTCTTCGAACTGCTCCGGCTTGAAGTCGCCTGACTTGCGCTCGATCAGCTCGACCGCAAGATCGACCATCTCCTTGTCCGGCTTGCCCGAGGGTACCTCGCCGAAGAACTCGTCCGGCTCCCGAATCTCGTCGGCATACCGCAGCATCTCCATCAAGATGCCGTCGCCGAGCGCGGTGATGGCAACGAGCCATTCGCGTCCGCCGATCGTGAGCTGCGCGATGCCCGCCTTCTGCGTTTTCTTCAGCGCCTCGCGGATCACCACGTAACCCTCGGCCGAGTGTTTATCGGCGGGGGTGACGTAATAGGGGCGCTCGAAGTAGCGCGCATCGATTTCCGACGCGTCGACGAACTTGACGAGATCGATCGTCTTCTTGCTCTCGAGTTTCACCGCGTCGATTTCGTCCGGCTCCAGCGTGACGTAGGTGTCCTGGCCGACCTCGAAGCCTTTGACGATGTCCGAACTCTTCACCTCGCCCACCCCCTGCACCGTCTTGGTGTAGTTGATGCGCCGGCCCGAAGGCTTATGGATCTGGCGGAACGAGATTTCGGATTTGGATTCGACGGCGTTGTAGAGCTCGACGGCAATCGAGACGAGGGAAAGGCGCAGGAAGCCTTTCCAGTATGCACGCGCGGCCATTGCAAGCTCCGCAACTCGAGGGGGAAACACGGCCTCCACCTTAGGACGCCAATGATAACAGAAAAGTTCCTGCCGGGCAGAGAACAACCGTGTCCAGATCATTACTGATCCCTCGGCGCACCCCCGTGACGGCCGCTGTCTGGCGGCGTATCGAGCCGAGTGAGCCCGGGCATCCCTTTTGCCTCCAGGACTGCTCCGAGCCGGTCGGCCCTTGGCGTCCCGCACTCCGGTCAGAGGACGGCGGCGATCATGTCGCCAACGCCGCCTTTACAACTCAACGCGCCCGTGCGCGCACAAACCCCATGCCTGGGGCACAGGCGGGCACCCCAGCGCCCTCCGCTCTATGACGGCCGATCCGCTGCGCATTGCCTCCAAGGCGTGGCATTGCAGTCACCCTTAGTTAAGCGACCGTTGTTACTTTCTCTAATTGAGGCGGACGCGGGGGGAAACGACATGATCCGCGGTCCTCATCAGGATCAACGAGGAAGAACATGCGGATCACCTTTGCTCTCGGTTCTGTCGCCCTTGCGGCGCTGACCCTCACCGCGGCCCCGGCCTTCGCTGAATTCTATCGCACGCCGTCAGGCGAGGTTAAGTACCGGCGCCCTGACCCTAACGCCAACACCCCGGTCCTGTTCTACTACCGCGGCTATGCCTACCCGTACGTCTCGGGCCTGGCCTACCGTGAGCGCACCGGCGAGTTGCTCCCGACGGACCGCCCGACCCGCATTCCCGTCCAGCGCTGACCCGAACGGGTTTCGCAGGCTCAACGTGATCCCGGGGTTCGCCCCCGGGATAAAGTCTGCTGGCTTGGCTCAGTCCCGGCGGCACTCTTGATCCCGGCAACAAGTGCCCGGACGACCCAGTCCTAGTCGACCGCCTCGGCGCCCGGCACGTCGAGGGTTGGATGCTTCCTTCCCCATGCCGACCGACGCACCCATGCTCAGGCGCCAAGGGCGCCCGGCGCGAGCGCCGGCCATCCCCTTGCGCTAGGCTCGCCACACACAAAGCTTCTCTCAGCTTGTGTCGCTTAGAACCGACTGTTGACCGCGACCGCGCCGCCATCGCCCTCGAACGGATACAGCGACGGATCGAACGGCGGGCGCACGCCCTTCTCCGCCAGCAGCCGCGAGCGCCGCTTCAGCAGCGGCAGGATCTTGTGCGCGATCCAGATCGCGCGCCGCGTCGCCCCCGGGTCGAGCAGCTGCGACGGTGGCACCTTGAAGCCCCGCCACTTGAGGATGAAGCCGATCGGCAGCTCCATCTCGTCCTGCATCGCGATCATCTCGGCGTAGAGTTTCGCCGCCGGCGATATGATCGTGCCGAAACCGTTGCGCGCTTGAGCCCAGCCGACGATGTAGAGGTTCTTCACGTTGGCGGGAAATGCACCGCCGTAAACGTGTGCGACGTCGTTCTCGATCGGAACCAGCGTCTTGGGCAGAAACGGGATCGCGTTGTTGAAGCCGGTCGCTGCAACGACGAGATCGTATTCGCCGACGCTGCCGTCGACGAAGTGCACTTTGGTGCCGGCGAAGCGGGCGATATCGGGCCGCGGCTTAACGCGCCCCTGGCGCAGATAGCTGAGCACGTCGGTGCCGAACGCCGGATGCCGCTCGAACAGCTTATAGCTCGGCTTTTGGAGCCCATAGCGGCGGTAGTCGCCAATGAACATGCGCACCATCGCGCGCAGTACGACACGCTGCACCGGAACCGGCAGGTTCCATATCGGCAGATCGGTGAGCGGGACGCCGAACACCGTCTTCGGCAGGAACCAGTAACCCGAACGCAGGCTCCAGTCGCACGAGGTGCCCACGCGGGCCGACTCGCAAGTGATGTCGCAGCCCGAGTTGCCACCGCCCAGCACCAGCACGCGCTTGCCTGCGAGCTGCTTGGGCTCCTTGTAATCGACTGAGTGGATCATCGTTCCGGTGAAGCGCCCCGGATAGTGCGGAAGCCGCTTGTCCCAATGATGCCCGTTGCAGACGACCACACCCTTGTAGGTGCGCTCCTCGCCATCATCGAACGTCACCTGCCAGCTTTCGTCGGCAAGCGGCACCGCGCGCACGACTCTGCGCCTCACCTCGAGGCTTTCAAGGAGATTGCGGTCGTGCGCGAAGCTTTCGAGGTAGCGCTGCATTTGTGCGCTCGAGGGAAAGTCCGGGTAGTGCGCCGGCATCGGATAGTCCGCGTAACCGGTGGACCTCTTCGACGAGACGATATGCACCCCTTGATAGACGCCGTGGCGCCAGAGCCCCCCGACGCCGTCGCTTGCGTCGACCTGATCGAAAGCAACACCGCGACGCTTCAGTGCGTCGGCCATGGCAAGTCCTATCGGACCCGCACCGATAATCAGTAGACGGTCGGTTCTGAGCGAATTGCGACGCATTACCCGCCCCAGGGAATAACGATATCAATTCGCACTGAATTACGCCCGGATGCCTTGCCCGTCCACTGCGGCGTCACGCCTCGTATCAAGGCATCTAAATCAAAATGATTTAGGTCAAGCTACTGGGGGTGGCCTGACCTAATCTTCTGATTATTCAGCTGCAATCGGGGCAGGTGTGCCGGTAAGGCCGAGTTGGCGCTTTGCCTCGTCGCGCAGAAGGTCGATTGGCTTCAGCTTGCCGTCGGCTTCGAAGTGCCAGTACGTCCAGCCGTTGCAGGCCGTTTTGCCCTGGGCGATCGCGCCCAGCCGGTGGATCGACCCCTGGTTGCCCGCCCAGGCCAGCGTCCCGTCCGCCTTCACCTCGGCCTTGATGCGCTTGCGCGCGTCGAGCAGCGTCGTGCCGGGATGCAGCAGGCGCATCTCGACGATGGCGCCGAACGGCACGCGCGGCTCGGCACGCTTGGAACGTACGGTCTCCAGCGTCGACGGCGGCAGCGGCTGCACCTTCGCAAGCCGTTCCTCGGCGGCCTTTGCATAGTCCGCATCGCGTTCGATGCCGATGTAGCGACGCCCGAGCTGCTTGGCCACTGCGCCGGTGGTGCCCGTGCCGAAGAACGGATCGAGGATGATGTCGCCCGGCTTGGTCGAGGCGAGCAGCACCCGCTGCAGCAGGGCCTCGGGCTTCTGCGTCGGATGCGCCTTCCGTCCGCCTTCGTCCTTCAGCCGCTCCGGTCCCGAGCAGATCGGGAACAGCCAGTCGGAGCGCATCTGCAAGTCGTCGTTGAGCGCCTTCAGGCTCTCGTAGTTGAACGTCGCCCGTGCCCGCTGGTCGCGCGCCGCCCAGATCAGCGTCTCGTGCGCGTTGGTGAAGCGCTTGCCGCGGAAGTTCGGCATCGGGTTCACCTTGCGCCAGATGACGTCGTTCTGGATCCAGAACCCGAGGTCCTGCAGCGCGACGCCGAGACGGAATATGTTGTGATAGGAGCCGATCACCCAGATCGCGCCGTCGGGCTTCAGGATGCGGCGGCACTCCGTCAGCCACGCACGCGAGAACTTGTCGTAGTCCTCGAAGCTCGCGAACTTGTCCCAATCGTCGTCGACGCCGTCGACGCGCGTATTGTTCGGACGCATCAGGTCGGCGGCGAGTTGCAGATTGTAGGGTGGGTCCGCGAAAACGAGATCGACCGAGGCGGTGGGCAGCTTCTTCAGCGCTGCAAGGCAATCACCGACAATGACGCGATTGGCCGTGGCGGCCGCAGTCGAACGACGCAGAACCATCTGAACGCAACTTTCAAAACAGGGGTACGCACACGCTGCCGCGAGGCAGAAACCTCGCTCAGCATGGCGGGAGTCTATCTAAGGACGGACTCCCTTGACCAGCGATTTCTCGGTTGCCCATGCAGAGGTGAGTCAGATCAAGCACTTGGCCGCGCTTGGGAATCTATACAACTCTCTCGTCTTCGACGATGAGGCCGAGCGCCAGCTGCACAGTGCGGAACGAGCGTCGATGATGGACGGTCACGCCGAGCCGCTTGATGGCATCGTGATGCTCTGGCGTGCCGTAGCCCTTGTGGCGCTCGAAGCCATACCCCGGATGCTGCGCGGCGAGCTTCACCATGATCCGGTCGCGCGTGACTTTGGCGATGATCGACGCCGCTGCGATCGACAGGCAGCGCGCATCGCCCTTCACCACCGTGCGCGCTTCGCACTTGAGCTTCGGTGCCCGGTTCCCGTCGATGGCGACCAGCTTGGGCACCTGCGGAAGTTGCCCCACGGCCTGGGCCATCGCCCACATGGTCGCGTGCAGGATGTTGAGTTTGTCGATGCGCGTAACGTCCGCGATGCCGACGGCGATGATCGATGTCGCCTTGATGCGGCCATAGAGGAACTCGCGCGCGTCCTCGTCGAGGACTTTGGAATCGTCGATGCCGTCGGGTATCCGCTCGGGATCCAGGATCACGGCTGCTGCGACCACCGGCCCGGCCAGTGGCCCCCGTCCCGCCTCGTCGACGCCGGCGATCGGCCCGCCGCGAAGCTGCAGTTCGGCTGCCTCCAGCTCGAAGGTCGGTCGCGGTCTTGTCTCGGCGGCAGCATTCCCCATAACCGGGCAGGTTCTGCCGGCCATGCGCGCAAGTCAAAGCGGCGTGCCAAATCCCATGAGGAAAACCGTCAGAAAAGCTGCATTTGTTGCCCTTTGAGCACGGGGCGCTCGAACAGGTCGGTTCTCAGCTTGCTGTGGTCGCCGTTGAGGCCGAGACGCTTGACTGCCAGCCGGAAACGCATCCCGATCTGCTCGGCATACGGCCCCGAGCCGCGCATGCGCATGCCGAACTCGGCTGTGTAGTCGCGTCCCCCATGCATCGACTGCAGCAGGTGCAGGACGCGGTCGGACCGGTCCGGAAATTCACTCGCCAGCCATTCGCGGAACAGCACGCTGATCTCCAACGGCAGCCGCAGCATCACATAGCCGGCTGATCGCGCGCCCGCTTCCTTCGCCGCGTCGAGGATCTTTTCGATCTCCGGATCCGTCAGCCCCGGAATGATCGGCGCCACCATCACCGTCGTCGGGATGCCGGCTTCCGCCAGTTGCCGCACTGCTTCGAGCCGGCGGCGCGGCGTCGGCGCCCTCGGCTCCATCGAACGGGCGATCTTGGGATCGAGCGTCGTCACCGAGATCGCTGCGCGCGCAAGTCCACGCTCCGCCATGCGCGCCAGGATGTCGATATCGCGCGTGATGAGGGCCGACTTGGTCACGATCCCCACCGGATGGCTAGTGCGCTCCAGCACCTCCAGGATCGAGCGCATGATGCGCCGCTCCCGTTCGATCGGCTGATAAGGATCGGTATTGGTGCCGATGGCCATGCACGCCGGCTGGTAGCGTGGGTTGGCAAGTTCGCGTTCCAGCAGTTCCGCCGCGTTCGTCCGCGCGTAGAGCTTGGTCTCGAAGTCGAGCCCGGCTGAATGTCCCAGGAAGCAGTGCGTAGGCCGCGCGAAGCAGTAGATGCATCCGTGCTCGCAGCCCCGGTACGGGTTGATCGACCGGTCGAACGAAATGTCGGGGCTGTCGTTGCGGGTGATGATGGTCCGTGCTGGATCGTCGAAGACGGTAGTCTTGAACGCGTCGAGATCGCCCAGGCCCTCCCAACCGTCGTCGAACGTCTCTCGCCGCTCGGCCTCGAACCGGCCGGTATGGTTCGAGCGCGCTCCGCGGCCACGCCGCCGTTCGCCCTCGATCAGCCCGCCAGGCGTCGCCTCCACCTTCGGATTTTCGCGCTGCCTCTTCTGCAACGTGGCCTCTCTCGCTACGTCCTCGCTGCAACCTAGCTTAATGGACGGAACAAAGAAAGAACATTTAGCGACTTTGCCCCGGTGGCAAGCAGACGCGGTTTTGCTGTTGTTGAGGCCTCCCGCGCCGTGGCAGAGAAACGCCATGATCTCCGTCGTCGTCCCAACCCTGAATGCCGAGCAGGTGCTCCCCGCCACCCTCACCGCGCTCGTGCCGGCGGCGCTCGAGGGCGTGGTCCGCGAGGTCGTCGTGGTCGACGGTGGGTCGACAGACCGCACCCGCGAAATCGCCGATCATGCCGGCGCCGAGGTCGTCACTGCCCCACCCAATCGCGGTGCCCAGCTTCGTGCCGGCGCTCACGCCGCCCGCCACCCTTGGCTCCTGTTCCTAAATGCCGACGCTGTTCTCGACGCCGGCTGGGAGCGCGAGGCCGACAACTTCATCGAACGCGTCGAACGCGGCGCTTCGCGCCACACGGCAGCAACGTTCCGCTACGCGCTGGACGACGACGGATTTGCGCCCCGCGCGCTCGAGCGGCTCGTGAACTTGCGCACGGCGGTCCTGCATCTGCCCTGCGGGGGACAAGGCCTGCTCGTTTCCCGCAAGGCCTACGATAAGAGCGGCGGCCATCGCCCGCTCCCGCGTGGCGAGGACGCAGATCTCGTCCGCCGCCTGGGTGCGCGCCGGGTCAAGCTCCTCTCCTCGCGCGCGGTGTCCGACGCCGCCCGCTATCGTGAGGAGGGCTACGTCAGGGGCGTGTTTGGCGACCTCGCACAGCGCGTGCGGCACACTTTGCATCTGGCTCCGCGCGAACTGAGCACCTGATCGCGCCGCCAATCGGCCTGTCGCGTACGGTCGTAATTTTGCCGTTAGATTTTGGTGGGTTACAATGCGCTCAGCATTTTACGGGGGTAAAAGCTGTGTCTGTATCATCGCGTCGCCTTGCTTCGCTGCCACTTCCACCACGCGCTATTCCGGTCCGCCGCCACAAACCCGTGAGCCGTTCGGCCACGGGGCGACTCCTATGCATCGATAAGGAGACCGCCGGCAAGGTTGCCGGGGGCAACGGCGCGTTTCCTCGCGTCTCCGACATGCCGGCCGATTTTCCGGTGCTCATCGTCGGTGCGAAGGTTCCCACGTTCAAGGTCGAGCACGTCGGAGCGGCGCTTAAGGCACGCGGCGCGCGCGGCTATTGGCTCGTCGAGATTCAGCCGCGCCCGCGCACTTCGAACGGCCATCTTGCCGAGACGCTTATCGGCTTCCCGGGATTGCATATCGAGCGCATCGACTCGCCGGAGGAGCTTCAGGCGAGATGACGCAGGGCGCGACAACATGTCGGCCCCTGCGTTAGGAAAGTTTGTGGTTTTGACGCGTTGCCCGCGGTGAGCCTGCGGACATTCGTAGTTGACAGTGGTAGCGTTGCACCGCTCGAGTGAGCGTTTGGGGGTTGCGTCATGGTGCAGACTTCGGTGCAGTTCACGCCAGTGCAGGTGCTTCAGGCAGCACGCCGGGCGGAAGCTGAGGGCAAGATGGACTATGCCCTTCAGTTCTACCGTCATCTGGTCGAGCAGCACGGCGGCTCGCCGGAGGCACAAGAGGCCCGCGAAGGTCTCTTCCGCATCGCCGAGTGGCGCTGGGGTGAGGCGCGCGTCGCCCGGGCACGCGAAGGTGCCAATCCCGCCGAGCAATCCCCCGGCCAGACAGCAGGCCCGTCCTCGCAGTCGGCCCAGCAATCGCCGCCTCCGCAGACCGGGCAGCGCGTGTACAACGTCGGCGGTGGGCAGCAGCCTCAGGCGGCGTATCCCGCCGATCAGCAGGCAGCGTCAGGTCCGTCCGGCCTCCCGCAGATCATCTCCCGCCATCACGCTCGCGAAGATCAATCTCCGTCATTCCAAGCCCGCTTCCGCTTGAGCAAGTTCGTCGCTCATACCTTGAGCGGCGTCGGCTGGCTGACGCTTCTTCTCGGGATTTCCGCCGGCGCTGCTGGCCTGGCAGGCCTCGTAGCCGAGCTGTCGTCCATTGCAATGCTGGGCGCCCCGTTCGGCGTGATGCTGGCCGTGCCCGCGGTGCTGTTCGGGCTCATCCTCGTCGTTGCCGGGCAGCTTGCCGCCGCCCTGTTCGACAGTGCAAACGCAACGTTGGAGATGGCCGCCATCGAGCGCGGCCGCACCAGCGTCTGAGCCGTTTCAGCAGCGCTACTCTTTGAGCCGCGGCAATATATCGACCAGATTGCAGGGACGGTGACGGCTGTCGAACTGCCACTTGAGAATGCCGTTCCAGGCATCCTTGCAGGCACCCGGTGACCCCGGCAGGCAGAAGATATACGTCCCGTTCGCCGTCCCGCCGCAAGCGCGCGACTGAATGGTCGAGGTTTCCACGCTCTTGAACGAGAGCATGTGGAAGATCACCGAGAACCCTTCGATCTCTTTCTCGAACAGCGGCTTCACCGCTTCCGGCGTTACGTCGCGGCCGGTGAACCCCGTGCCGCCCGTCGTGATGACGACCTCGATCCCGGGATCGGCGACCCAGCTTTCAACCTTCGCGCGGATCTGCGTGATGTCGTCGGTGACGATCTCGCGCTTGACCAGCGCATGTCCCGCCTCCCGGATCATCTCCTCCAGCACATCGCCGGATTTGTCCGTCGCCTTTTCGCGCGTATCCGAAATCGTCAGCGTCGCGATGCGCAGAGGCTTGAACTCAAAGCTCTCGTCGATTCTTGCCATGCTTGGCTCTTTGCTATGTCAGCGCCGCCTTGACGGCGAGCAGGTCGCGCCACGCCATGCCCTTTGCGGCGGGCGTGCGCAAGAGGTAGGCGGGATGCAGCGTCGCCATCGCTTTCGCCTGATATCCGCCCATGTTTAGTTCGCGCCACTTGCCGCGCATCCGCATGATGCCGTCGGCGGCATCGAACAGCCCCTTGGCCGCAGCCCCGCCGAGCGCCAGGACAACCTTGGGCTGGACGAGGGCAACCTGCCGCTCCAGGAACGGCAGGCACGCCAGCGTCTCCTGCGGCGTCGGCGTGCGGTTCCCCGGCGGCCGCCAGTAGACGACGTTCGTAATATGGACGTTCGTTTCGTCCATGCCGATGGCCGCGAGCATCTTGTCGAGCAGTTGCCCCGCGCGACCGACGAACGGCTTGCCTTCGAGATCTTCCTCGCGTCCCGGCGCCTCGCCGATGATCATCAACGGAGCACGCTCGGCACCACGATAGAGGCACAGGTTTTTCGCCGTCGCCTTGAGCCCGCACCCTTCGAACGCCTCTAGCCGTGACCTCAACGCAGCAAGGTCGCCCACGCTGCGAAGATCGACCGACGCCTCGGCCGCCGCAGGTGTGCGTGCCGGAAATTGCCGCGCCGGCGTGCTGGCGGGCGAAGTGGGGGCGCGCTTGGCCGTCGCGGGTGCTGGAGCGGTGGGCCGCGTCC
>CAZBPM010000045.1:0-26673 GCA_964493785.1 uncultured Hyphomicrobium sp.
ACCACTCCTGTCCCGCTTAGCCGCTCAGCTGCTGCGTCCCAGATGGGCAGGAGTGGGGGAAGTATGCGGGAGCGTGTGAGGGGTGGGGATTAGTTTGTGCGCGTAGCCACCAACTCAACGTCACCCCGACGAAGGTCGGGGCCTACGCCGGCTTCAGCACGCTCTAGCTAGAAATAGGATTCGACGTTTCCGCGGGCTTGGATCACGACCGCCGTTGATATTGTGGAGACTTGCGTGGGTCCCGGCTGTCCATGCGAAGCATGGCTCCGCCATGACGCCGGGATTACGGATGTGGGGAGGCAAGCTGCCGATAGTCAAGATTGTCGCGTCGCGCTCGTTGGGGCGGAATGCGGCTCGCGTTGGAGCACGCGGCTGCCCGTCACCCCCGGCCTTCGCCGGGGCAGGCTCTAACCCTCTCCCCGTGAAGGAGGGCGAGAGGGATTGCGCTTTCCCTCCGCCCGTGAAGGACGGAGATAGCGGCTAGCGGCTAGCGGCTAGCGGCTAGCGGCTGGCGTCGTGGGCGGCGATGGCCGCCATATTGACGATGTCGCTGTCCTTGGCGCCGAAGCCCAGAATCTGAACCGGGCGCGACAGGCCGACGAGGATCGGCCCGATCACTGTGGCGCCGCCGAGCTCCTTGAGCATGTTGGTCGCGATGGACGCGGCATGGAAAGCCGGCATCACGAGCACGTTGGCCGTGTCGGACAGGCGGCAGAACGGATAGTGGCGCATCAGATCGCGGTTGAGCGCGACGTCGGCGGCGAGGTCGCCGTCGTATTCGAAGTCGACCTGGCGCTCGTCCAGCATCGCCAGCGCCTCGCGTATGGTGTCCGAGCGCTCGCCGCGCGGTTGGCCGAACGTGGAGTAGGCAACCATGGCCACGCGCGGCTCCATGCCGAACTTGCGGGCGGCGCGGGCCGCCTCAATGGCGATATCGGCGAGCTGCGTAGCGTCAGGTACCTCGTGGACGCTGGTGTCGGCGACGAGCACGGCGCGTCCGCGCGCGATGGCGAGCGAAACGCCGATGACGGCACGGCCCGGCTCGGGATCCAGCACGCGCTGGACATCCTCGAACACGGTGCGCCAGTTGCGCGTCACGCCTGTGACCAACCCATCAGCGAGGCCGTGGGCCACCATCAGCGCGCCGAAGACGTTGCGGTCATTGGCTACGAGGCGCTGGCAGTCACGCCGCAGATAGCCGCGGCGCTGCAGGCGCGCGTAGAGGTAGTTGGTGAACTCTTCGACGTGTCCGCTCTTACGCGTGTCGATGATCTGGTATTCAGGGCGCAGTGACATTCCAAGGGCGCGGAACTGCTCGCGCACGGCGTCGACGGAGCCGATGAGAATCGGGACTCCGAAGCCTTGAGCGTAATAGCTGTGCGCTGCCCGAATGGCGGCCGGCTCTTCTCCCTCGGCAAAGACCATGCGCTTGGGATTCTCGCGCACGTCGCTGAAGGTCGATTGCAGCCAGCCGGCGATGGGGTCGAGACGTCCTTCGAGGCGTGCGACGTAGGCTTCGATGTCGACGATCGGCTTGCGGGCGACGCCTGAGTCCATCGCGGCCTTGGCGACGGCGACGGGAACGGTGGAGATGAGGCGCGGGTCGAACGGTGCCGGGATGATGTACTCGGTGCCAAAGGTGGCGCGGCGGCCGTAGAAGGCGGCGGCGACCTGATCGGGCACTTCGGCGCGGGCCAGCTCGGCGAGGGCGCGGGCTGCGGCGACCTTCATGGCCTCGTTGATGGTGGAGGCCTGCACGTCCAGCGCGCCGCGGAAGATGAAGGGAAAGCCCAGGACGTTGTTGATCTGGTTGGGATAGTCGGAGCGGCCGGTGGCGACGATGGCGTCATCGCGGACGGCCGCAACTTCTTCGGGCGTGATCTCGGGATCGGGATTGGCCATGGCGAAGATGATGGGCTTCGGCGCCATCGAGCGCACCATGTCCGCCGTCACGGCGCCTTTGACCGACAAGCCGAACAGCGCGTCGGCGCCTTCAAGCGCCTCGGCCAGCGTGCGGGCCTTCGTTTTAGACGCGTAGGCAGACTTCCACTGGTTCATGCCGTCCTTACGGCCCTGGTAGACGACGCCCTTGGTGTCGCAAAGGATCACGTTCTTCTTGGGAATGCCGAGATTGACGGCCAGCTCGAGGCAGGCGATGCCCGCGGCGCCGGCGCCATTGACGACAAGCTTGATGTCTTTCAGCTCGCGACCGGTGAGCTCGGCGGCGTTGATCAGGCCGGCGGCTGCGATGATGGCGGTGCCGTGCTGGTCGTCATGGAAGACGGGGATGTCGAGAAGCTCCTTGAGGCGCTGCTCGATGATGAAGCAGTCGGGAGCCTTGATGTCCTCGAGGTTGATGCCGCCAAAGGATGGCCCGAGATAGCGCACCGAGTTGATGAACTGCTCAGGGTCTTCGGTGCTGACGAGCAGGTCGATGGCGTCGATGTCGGCGAAGCGCTTGAAGAGGGCGCCCTTGCCTTCCATCACCGGCTTGGCGGCGAGGGCGCCGAGATTGCCGAGCCCGAGGATGGCTGTGCCGTTCGATACGACGGCAACGAGGTTGCCCTTGTTGGTGTAGTCGTAGGCCGTGGCCGGGTTCTGCGCTATCGCCAGCACGGGCACGGCGACGCCCGGCGAATAAGCGAGCGACAAGTCGCGCTGAGTGGCCAGCGGCTTGGTCGGCGTGATCTCGAGTTTGCCGGGCTTGCCCTGGGCGTGGAACTGCAGCGCTTCCTGGTCGGTGAAGCGCACCTTGGCGGCCTTGGGGCTGCGGGAGGTGGTCATATGCGGCGGGATCCGGTTGGAAAGCTGGGCACCATATGCTCGCGGATGCGATGAAACAATTGCTTAGCGCGCTTGGCTGCGTTGCCGGTGAACAAGTCCGGCGTAGCGTTTGACCCGCAAGACGAGGTGGCTATCGTTGCGGGCCGCGCAGGCGGGACTGGAAGTTTGGGGGAAGGCCGCCGATGGCGGGAAAACGCGCTCAGACAAAGGATTTGTCGCATTCGACGGCGGAGGGGCCGGACGAGGCGCGGTCGCTCGACGAGGCTGTGGCGAAGGCAGCGGATGGTCCCGCTGCGTCGTCTCCTGCGGGGGCTGCGACGTCGGCGTCTTCGACTAATGTCGAAGCCACGCCGTCGATGGCGCAATTCCTGGAGATCAAGGCGGCGCACCCCGACTGCCTGCTCTGGTACCGGATGGGAGATTTCTACGAGCTGTTCTTCGAGGATGCGGTCGTCGCATCGGCGGCGCTGGGGATCGTGCTGACGAAGCGCGGCAAGCACCTCGGCGAGGACATCCGGATGTGCGGGGTGCCGATCCACCGCGCCGACGAATATCTGCATCGGCTGATCAAGCAGGGGCACCGCGTGGCGGTGGCCGAGCAGCTCGAGGATCCGGCAGAGGCGAGAAAGCGCGGCGCGAAAGCGGTGGTGAAGCGCGACGTGGTGCGCGTGGTCACGCCGGGGACGCTGACCGAGGATACGCTGCTCGATGCGAAGGCGCGCAACTACCTGACGGCGCTGTTCCGCGCGGGAGGACAGACGGCGGGCGAGGCGCTGGCGGGGAACGCGTCGCTGGCGCTGGCATCGGTCGACATATCCACCGGCGAGGTGGAGGTGGGCGAGGTGTTGGGCGCCGACCTGCCGGGGGAGCTGGCGCGGCTTTCCCCGAGCGAAGTCATTCTGTCGGATGCGCTCTATGCCGATGGCGAGCTGCGCGCGTGGGTCGAGCGGCTGGGTGCTGCACCGACGCCGGTGCCGGGGGCGTATTTCGACAGCCTCGCGGGCGAGGTCAGTCTCAAGGCGCAGTTGAAGGTGGCCGAGCTGGGTGCTTTCGGGGCGTTCACGCGTGCCGAACTCGCGGCGATCGGTGCGGCGCTCAAGTACATCGAGCTGACGCAGGTGGGGCGGATGCCGACGCTTCGGCCGCCGAAGCGGTCGGGGTCGGATTCAATTCTGCTGATCGACGCTGCGAGCCGCGCGAGCCTGGAGCTGGTGCGCTCGGCGTCGGGCGAGAAGAGCGGCAGCCTGCTGGCCGCGATCGATCGCACGCAGACGGGTGCCGGCGCGCGCGAGCTGGCGGCGCGGCTGGCGAGCCCGCTGCGGGATGTGGCGCGCATCAACGGCAGGCTGGACGCGGTCGGCTATCTGATAGACGCGGAGAACCTGCGCGCGGATCTGCGCGAGGCGCTGCGGTCGGCGCCCGATATTGCGCGGGCGCTGTCGCGGCTCGGATTCGGACGCGGGTCGCCGCGCGATCTGGGTGCGGTTCGCGATGGGCTTGCGGCGGCCAGAGGTTGCGTCGGCGTGCTGGGGGCGGCAGGTGCGGGCATGGGGCTGCCGGCCGAGCTGTCGCGCATCGCAAGTGAGCTGCAGGCCGTCGGCGAAAAGCTGCACGATGAGCTGGCGGCAGCGCTGGCGGACGAGCTTCCGCAGCTGAAACGCGACGGAGCGTTCGTGCGTGCAGGCTACCGCGCGGAATTGGACGAGGCGCGCCGGATGAAGGAGGACGGGCGCGGCGTCATGCTGGCGCTCGAGGCCGCATACATCGAGAAGACCGGCGTCAAGTCGCTGAAGGTGCGTCACAACAATATCCTCGGGTACTACATCGAGGTGACACAAGGGAATGCCAAGCCGCTGCTGGAGGGGGAACACGCGGCGGAGTTCCGTCACCGCCAGACGATGGCGAACGCGGTGCGGTTCACGACGGTCGAGCTGATCGACATCGAGGGACGTATCGCATCGGCAAGCGAACGCGCGCTGAGCCTCGAGCAGGAGATTTTCGCGGAGCTGGCTTCGGCCATCGAGCGGGACGTGGCGGGGTTGGGGCGTGTCGCGGCGGCGATGGCGGAATTAGATGTCGCGGCGGCGCTGGCGGAGCTGGCACGTACCGAGGGCTATACGCGGCCGCAAATCGATACGAGCCAGGCGTTCGATATTCGCGGTGGCCGACATCCGGTGGTGGAGCAGGCGTTGCGCGCCGCGCGGGCAGGGCCGTTCATCGAGAACGATTGCGTGCTCGGCGAGGGCGCTGTCGCCGGCGGGGCCGAAGAGGAGACCGCAAAGGGTCGCATCTGGCTGGTCACCGGACCGAACATGGCGGGCAAGTCGACGTTCCTGCGCCAGAACGCGCTGATCGCGGTGCTGGCGCAAATGGGATCGTACGTGCCGGCACGCTCGGCCACGATAGGCGCGGTCGACCGGCTGTTCAGCCGCGTCGGGGCATCGGACGATCTGGCGCGCGGGCGTTCGACGTTCATGGTGGAGATGGTCGAGACGGCGGCGATCCTCAATCAGGCGAGCGAGCGATCTCTGGTGATCCTCGATGAGATCGGACGGGGCACCGCCACGTTCGACGGACTGTCGATTGCGTGGGCGACGGTGGAATACCTGCACGACGTGCTAAAGGCGCGGTCGCTGTTTGCCACGCACTATCATGAGCTGACTGCGCTATCGCGCCGGCTGGATGGCGTCGCCAACGTGACAATCGACGTGCGGGAATGGCACGATGAGATCGTGTTCCTGCATAAGGTGAAGCCGGGGGCGGCCGACCGTTCGTACGGCATTCAGGTGGCCAAGCTAGCTGGTCTGCCCGATCCGGTGGTGGCGCGGGCCCGCGAGGTGCTGGGGACGCTTGAAAAGAGCGACAGCCGGAAGAATGCCAAAGGCGGTGGCCTCGACGAGCTGCCACTATTTGCTGTAAGTCGCACGGTGGCGCCTGCCCCGCCGTCCGGTCCGTCGCCGGTGGAGCAGGCCGTCGACGAACTTTCGCCCGACGACCTCAGCCCGCGGTCGGCACTCGATGCTCTCTACAGGCTCAAGGCACTGCGCCAGGGGCATTAGGCCGGAACAACGCTAGCCAGGAGATTTGCGGCTCGGCTTTCATGAAAGCTGTCCGCGTAGTGATCGATGGACAAGGTCATCCAGCAGGCCGCACCCTATTTCGACTCGCGTCAGCTGCGCGTGGAGCTGACGGAGTATCTGCGCGCCAATGGCAACGATGTCGCCAAGGTGAGGCCGGCGCTGATCGAGCGGCTGAAGGCGCTGGTGGCAGACGCACGGGACGAGGCGCGACGCCGGCTCGAAGCCGATCGCAGCGGCCGCCGTTGCGCCGCCGGCCTGTCGCAGTTCCAGGACGAGCTAATCCGGGTTCTTTACGACTACACGGTTGCGCACGTTTATCGCGCCACCAATCCATCCGATGCCGAGCGCATGGCGATCGTCGCGACGGGAGGATACGGCCGCGGCCTGCTTGCGCCCGGCTCCGATATCGATCTGCTGTTCCTGCTGCCTTACAAGCAAACGGCATGGGGCGAGAGCGTCGCCGAGCATATGCTGTATGTGCTGTGGGATCTCGGGTTCAAGGTTGGGCACGCGACGCGCACGGTCGATCAATGCGTGAAGATGAGCGCCGACACTACAGTGCGTACGTCGATGCTGGATTCCAGGCTCATTCACGGCGACGCGCAGCTCTACGGCGAGTTCGAAGACCGCTTCCGCAACGAAGTGGTGGCTGGCACGGCGCGCGACTTCATCGACGCGAAGATGGAGGAACACGACCAGCGGCACCGCCAGGCGGGCGAGAGCCGCTACAAGGTCGAGCCCAACGTCAAGGACGGCAAGGGCGGCTTGCGCGATTTGCATACGCTGCATTGGCTGTCGAAGTATCTTTACGGGCAAGGCGTCGGCGCCGCGACCGTTGCAGCCGGCATCTTCCGACCGGAAGAGGTTGCAACGTTCCGGCGGTGCGAGGACTTCCTTTGGACGGTGCGCTGCTTCCTGCATTTCGCAAGCGGGCGTGCAGAAGAGACGCTGACGTTCGACATTCAGCCGTGGCTCGCACAGCAGCTCGGCTACAAGGCCCGCGGGGGGCTGCGGGACGTCGAGCGCTTCATGAAGCACTACTTCCTGGTAGCAAAGGACGTCGGCGACCTGACGACGATTCTTTGCTCTGCACTTGAAATGCAGCAGCTCAAGGCATCGCCCGGGCTTTCGCGGTTCCTGCGGCCACTAAGTTGGAAGCAGCGACGCCAGTTGCGCGTGCGCACCGATTTCCGCATCGACAACGATCGGCTCAACGTGGCGGACGCGGACGTTTTCAAGCGCGATCCGGTCAACCTCATCCGCTTTTTCGCGGAGGCTCACCTCTCCAACTCGTTCCTGCATCCAGATGCCATAAGGCTGTTACGCCGGTCCAAACTGCAGATCGACGACAAGCTGCGCGACAATCCCGAAGCCAACCGGATATTCATCGAGCTGCTGACGGGGCATGCCAACCCGGAGATGTCGCTGCGGCGCATGAACGAGGCCGGCGTGCTGGGCAACTTCGTGCCGGAGTTCGGCCGCGTCGTCGGCATGACGCAGTTCAACATGTACCACAGCTACACCATCGATGAGCACTTAGTGCGCACGGTCGGCATGCTGGCGGACATCGAACGCGGCGGCGTGAGCGATGAGCTGCCGCTGTCGACCGAGATCATCGGAACGATCAAGAACCGGCGTGCTCTTTACGTTGCAGCGTTTCTGCACGATGTCGGCAAGGGCTACATCGAAGACCACTCAATCGTCGGCGCGCGCGTCGCGCGCAAGCTCGGGCCGCGGCTCGGGTTGACGCCGGCAGAGACGGAAACTGCCGCGTGGCTGATCGATCAGCACCTGACGATGAGCAACATCGCGCAGAGTCGCGATCTGTCTGACCCGAAGACGATCCGTGACTTTGCCGACGTCGTGCAAAGCCCGGAGCGTTTGAAGTTGCTGCTGCTGCTGACGGTGGCCGACATTCGTGCGGTGGGGCCCGGCGTATGGAACGGCTGGAAGGGTCAGCTCCTGCGCACGCTCTATTACGAGACCGAACCGCTGGTCGCGGGTGGTCATACGCAGATCCAGCGCAGCCAGCGGATCGCCGAGGCGCAGGTCGCGTTGCGGCAGTCGCTGCGGGACTGGAAGCCGGAAGAAGTCGATCGCTACGTCGATAGGCACTACCCCGACTACTGGCTGCGCACGGACGCCGATCGCCGCGTCGAGCATGCCCGGCTTCTGAGGCGCGCGGAGCAGGAAGGCCTGCACGTCGCGACTGACACGCGCACCGACAACTTCACGGCGATCACCGAGCTGACGGTGGTGGCGCCGAACCATCCGAGGTTGCTGTCGCTGTTCGCGGGTGCGTGTGCGGCGACGAGCGCGAACATCGCCGGCGCGCACATCATGACGACGCGTGACGGCTACGCGCTGGATACGTTCCTGCTGAATCGGGCGTTCGACGCCGACGAGGACGAGCTTCGACGCGGCAAGCGCATCGGCGATCTCATTCACCGGCTGCTGCGCGGCGATGCCTGGCTCGATACGCTGATCGCGGAGCGCGGGCCGCCGCCGCGGCGCGTCATGGCGTTCACGGTGGAGCCGGACGTCATCATCAACAATGGTTTGTCAGACCAGTTCACGGTCATCGAGGTCGCGGGTCGCGATCGGCCGGGTCTGCTGTATGAGCTGACGAGTGCGCTTTCCAATCTGATGCTCGACATCACGTCGGCGCACGTGACGACGTTCGGCGAGAAGGCCGTCGACGTGTTCTACGTGACGGACCTGACGGGCAAGAAGGTCGACAGCGAGGCGCGGCAGGAATCGATCCGCAATCGTCTGGTCGAGGTGCTGGCCGGGCGCGACGACAGGACGGCAATGCGGCCGCCGGGGTAAGGGCTGGAGCCGTCCCCTCGCTCGCAGCTCAGCGCAGGACGACGAGTTCGACGCGCCGATCGAGCTGCCAGAGGTCTTCCTGGCTGAAGTCGCCGCGCACGACGCCCTTGTAGGGCTCTCCCTTGCCCTTCGGGACCAGCTCGAGCTGACCGGCGTAGCCGCCTTCGCGCAGAAAGCGCGCGACAGTATCGAGCCGCTCGCGTGACAGGACGAGGTTCAGCTCCTCGCTGCCGCGCTCGTCCGCGTGACCCGTCAACGTGATCCTCGGGAAGCGCTTCAGTTGTAGATATTCCAGCAGCAGCGCGGCCGCCTTGCGGCCGTCCGTGGTGAGGGTTGCCTCGTTGTAAACGAAGGTCACCGGGACTGGGACGGTGGTGGTCGACGCAGCGTTGGCGCCGGGCGCGGGGCTCGATACCGGCGGCGATGATGACGGCGCTGCAGCCAGGGCCGGCTCAGCGACGGGTGCTGCGGCTGTTGGGGGCGGCTGGGGTGCCGGAGAGGTGGCCATGGCCGGCGGCGGCTGCGGCGACGAGGGAGCCGTGGCGGGCGTTGCGGCCTTCTCCTCGGTGCGGGCGGCGGCGACCATGCCCTCCAGGCTCTTCAACATGCTCGAGGTGACGGCCTGGGCGGTCTTGGGCTTGTCGGGCGACGGGGCAGGCGGTGTCGCCTTAGCGACCTGGGGCTCGGCGCCAACGACGCGCGGCACCGATCCGGGAGGCGCCTTGAACAGGGCCAGCTTGCCGTCGGGATTTTCGATGCGGGCGTCGGTGGTCAGCGTCCAATCCCCGTTTTCATCGACCTTCGCGGTGCCGACTTCCTTGCCGTCGACGGTGATGGTGACCAGCGACCCGGCCTCGCCGCGGCCGGCGAATACGGAGGTGCCCTTGGGGTCGATGCGGGCGACATCGAAGGCGGCCGAGCCGTCTTCGGGGGTGGTGGAAGGCTTCAACGCGTCCTGCAGGTCGTCGGCCAGGCTTTTGGCGGTCTCGTGGGGCTTCTCTTTGTTCTCGGCGGGCTTGGCAGCCTGTTGTTCGGTCTCGGGCGAGCCGGGCTGCATGTCGAGCAACCAAACGGCGCCGCCGAACAGCATCAGAAGCAAAAGAATGAACGTAAAAGCCAAGCGCAGCATTGGGTTAGGTCCCGTACTGAAGAACGCGGCCGCGTAATCTCGGGCCCGCAGCCATCGCGAATGCTAGCGGGCATTTTCGGCCATTCGATGCCCGCGTTCAAGGCACCGGGATGGCAATTGCTCCAGAGGCCTAACGCCCCGTAGCGTCAGGCGGAAATGCGCGGGTTGCTGCCGCCTCGGAAGAGGAACGCCATCAGGAAGCCGGCCACAAAGCCGCCGACGTGGGCCATGAAGGCGACGCCCCCCTGCTCCTCGCCTGGTCCGGTGTTGGCGAACGAGCCGAAGCTGGAGAAAAGCTGGAGCGCGAACCAGAGGCCGAGGACGAGGATGGCCGGCACGGCAATCAGGCCGCCGCGCATGAGGACGTTCACCTTGCCTTGCGGGAACATCAGGAGATAGGCGCCCAAGACACCGGCGATGGCGCCCGAGGCTCCGAGGTTGGGAATGCTGGAGTCCGGGTTGATGAAGTACTGGGCGAAGGTCGCGGCGAGGCCGGCGAGCAGGTAAAAGAGGAGGTACTTGGCGTGACCGAAGCGGTCCTCGACGTTGTCGCCGAAGATCCAGAGGTAGAGCATGTTGCCGCCGAGGTGCATCCAGCTGCCGTGCATGAACATGGCGGAGAACAAGGTCACCAGCTCGCCGGACGGGTCGGCGGCGAAGCGGGAGGGGGTGAAGGCCCATTGGCGGATAAAGGCGTCGCCGTTCTGCAACTCCAACAGGAAGACGGCGACGTTGATGACGATGAGCGTCCAGGTGACGAATGGTGTCGACCGTCTGTCGGAGTTGTCGTCGCCTAAAGGAAACATGGGCCCTACCCTCCGCCTGCCATACAAACTTGTCACGCACCCGAAGCGTTCCTGTCAACGCCGGGGCAGTTGACGCTGCTGCATCACATCCCTTGCTCTCGGATCAAGGCTCGGATACCGCTCAGCGCCCATGAAGCTATATCGCTCCTTCGCGACCGTCGGCGGCCTCACGTTGCTGAGCCGCGTGTTCGGATTCCTGCGCGACATCCTCATCGCGGCGATCCTGGGCTCCGGGATGGTGGCGGACGCGTTCTTCGTGGCTTTCCGTTTTCCCAACCTTTTCCGACGGCTGTTCGGCGAAGGCGCTTTCAACGCGGCGTTCGTGCCGCTGTTTGCGAAGCGTCTGGAAGGAGAAGGGAAGGAGGTCGCGCGCCAGTTCGCCGAGGAGGCGATGGCGGGTCTGGTCTTCATTCTGCTGATCCTGACCATCATCGCCGAAATCACCATGCCGTTCCTGATGTACGGCCTGGCGCCCGGCTTCAGCGAGAACCCGGAGAAGTTCGACCTCGCGGTAATGCTGACGCGCATTACGATGCCGTACCTCATCTGCATGTCGCTCGTGGCGCTGATGTCGGGCGTGCTGAACTCGTTCGGCAAGTTCGTCGAGAGCTCGTCGGTATCGATCGTGCTCAACGGCGTGATGATGATCGCGACGCTGATCGGCATGTGGCTCGGCTACCAGAACGAGCCGATGGCCGGCGTGATCCAGGCGTGGGCGGTGTTCGTCGCCGGCATTTTGCAGCTCGCGGTGCTGATGGACGGCCTGCGCCGCAACGGAATCTGGCTGAAGTTGCGCTGGCCGCGCATGACGGAGGGTATGCGGCGGCTGATTGCGCTCGGCATTCCGGGGGTGATCGCGGGCGGCGTAACCCAGATCAATATCGTCATCGGCACCGTGATCGCTTCGATGCAGAACGGCGCGGTGTCATATCTCTACTATGCGGACCGGCTCTACGAGCTGCCGCTGGCGATCGTCGGCATTGCGATCGGCGTGGTGCTGCTGCCGGACGTCGCGCGGCACCTGCGAGCCGAGAACCACGAAGCGGTGATGGACAGCCAGAACCGCTCGTTCGAGTTTGCCATGCTGCTGACGCTGCCGGCCGCGGTGGCGCTGGCGGTCGTGCCGACGGCTATCGTGGCGGCGCTGTTCGAGCGTGGCGCGTTCACCGCGGCCGACACGCCGGCAACGGCGTGGGCGCTGGGCATTTTCGCGATCGGGCTGCCGAGCTTCGTGCTGATCAAGGTGTTCTCGCCGGCGTACTTCGCGCGCGAGGACACGCGCACGCCGATGATCTATGCAACGATCAGTCTGACCGCGAACACCATCGGGTCGATCGTCCTGTTCTTCGTGTTCCGGTCGATGGGTTGGATGCCGCATCTGGGCATCGCGGTGGCGACGACGCTCGGCGGGTTCCTCAATGCCGGGCTGCTCTACATGACGCTGGCGAGGAAGGGTCATTTCATTGCCGATGCGCGGCTGAAGCGAGCGATGCCACGGATCATCCTGTCGAGCGCTATCATGGGCGCGGTATTGTGGGGAGTTGCAACGGCTCTCGAAGGCAAGTTCAAGCCGCCGACGCCGGAGCTGGAGCGTGCCGTTGCACTGCTCGTGCTGTGCGGCTCGGGCTTCCTGGCGTACGCGGTCAGCGTGTTCGCGACGGGGGCTCTGGACCGTGCGCAGTTGCGCCGGTTCCTGTCGCGGAAGACGCCGCCGCCGGGGCCAGCCTGATACTCGACTGACACAAGCGGTGAGAAGCTTGTCATGCGGTGAGCCTTGCGCGAGTTGATGACCGGCGCTCGCGCCGGGGCGCCTTGCGCCCTTGCCGCTTCGCGGCCAAGAGAGCGGCCAAGAGAGATGTCGTGCGTCTTGCGCCCTGGAGCGGAGCGGGTCATAACGCGCGCCTATTCGACAAGAGGCCCCAATGGCATTCAAAGAGCGCGTCTTCTCCGGCATGCAGCCGACCGGCAGCCTGCACCTGGGCAACTATCTGGGCGCCATGGTGCAGTGGATCGAGATGCAGAAGACGCACGAGTGCATCTATTGCGTCGTCGACCTGCACGCGATCACGGTGTGGCAGGATCCGAAGGAGCTGAAGAACGCGATCCGGCAGGTGACGGCGGCCTATATCGCTTCGGGGCTCGATCCCACGAAGAGCATCGTCTTCAACCAGAGCCAGGTCGCCGCGCACGCGGAGCTTGCCTGGATTTTCAACTGCGTCGCCCGGCTCGGGTGGCTCAACCGGATGACGCAATTCAAGGAGAAGGCGGGCAAGGATCGCGAGAACGCGTCCGTCGGCCTTTACGCCTATCCGAACCTGATGGCGGCGGACATCCTCGCCTATCAGGCGACGCATGTGCCCGTCGGAGAGGACCAGAAGCAGCATCTGGAGCTGGCCCGCGACATCGCGCAGAAGTTCAACAACGACTTCCGCGAGCAGATCGTCGCCGCCGGCTACGACGATGGCATCTTATTCCCACAGCCGGAGCCGGTGATCACCGGACCTGCGACGCGGGTGATGAGCCTGCGCGACGGCACGAAAAAGATGTCGAAGTCCGAGCCGTCGGACATGTCGCGCATCAACCTGATGGATGACGTCGATACCATCGCCGACAAGATCAAGCGCGCGAAGACGGACATGGAGCCGGCCCCGCCGAGCAACCTCGAGGAGCTGAAGGCGCGCCCGGAGGTCGACAACCTCGTCGGCATCTATGCAGCGCTTGCCGGCACCAGCAAAGAAGCGGGGCTAAAATTGCTGATCGACACCTCGAACGAGGGACCGAGCATCTTCACCGGGCTGAAGCGCGCACTGACGGAAGTTGCAGTCGAGAAGCTGGGGCCGATCCGGGCCGAGATCCTGCGCCTCACCGCCGATCCGGTCGAGATCGATCGCATCCTCGCGGATGGCTCGGCGCGGGCGCGTGCGATTGCGACGCCTATCATGGATCAGGTGAAGGATGTCGTCGGGTTCGTGAGATCTTGATTCCAGGCTGACACGAGTTGAGAGAAGCTTCGCTAGCGGCTCGCGTTGCGCGAGTGGATGGCCGCGCCATTAGGCGCGGCGCCCCCTTGGGCGCTTGCCGCTTCGCGGCCAAGAGACATGTGGCGCTCGGGCAATGTCGGCAAACATGGGATCGAGCGTTAGAGTTGTGGCGAGAGGGGCCGCAGCGTGGCAGCATGATGCAATGAGCATGACCCAGAAGCGCCGTTCGTTCGAGGCCGACAAGTTTCGGAAATTTCTCGTCGTGGTTGACGAAACTCCGGAGGTCGAGACGGCGCTCTATTATTCGGCGAGCCGCATGCAGCGGTCGTCGGGATCGCTGGTCCTGCTGTACGTGATCGTGCCGCAAGACTTCCAGCATTGGATCGGCGTGCGCCAGCAGCAGGTAGAAGAGGAGACAGCCAAAGCCAAGGCGCTGTTTCGACTCATGCGCCGCAAGCTGAACCTTGCCGGCTACGAGAATGTCGCCTGCGAGGAGGTCATCCGGGAGGGAGCCAGGGGCGAGGAGATCCGAAAGCTGATCGACGAGGACGAGGACATTGCGGTGCTGGTTCTGGGCGCGTCGGCCGATGCGGCGGGTCCGGGTCCGCTGGTTTCGGCGCTGACGGCCGGCAGCATTATCGGCAAATTCCCGATCCCGATCACGATCGTGCCGGGCGCCCTGGCCCTGGAGGAAGTCCGCGCATTGGACTAGAAGGCAACCAGCACTCGAAATTTTCGGGCGGATGTCCTATCTTAGAGGCATTCTAATCTATTCCAGGAAGCCGGCTGAGTCCGGCGCCGCCAAATGCGGAAAGGCCAAGCCGATGTTCATTCAGACCGAAGCGACCCCAAATCCGGCGACGCTCAAGTTCATCCCCGGGAAGGCTGTGCTTGCCGAAGGCACCGCCGACTTCACCGATAAGGGCGAGGCGCTGGCCTCGCCCCTCGCATCGCGCCTGTTCGACATCAATGGCGTGCGCGGCGTGTTCCTCGGCTCCGATTTCATCTCGGTGACCAAGGGCGAGGAGGAGTGGCAGCACCTGAAGCCCATGATCCTCGGCGCCATCATGGAGCACTACATGTCCGGCGCGCCGATCGTAGCGGAGACGGCGAACGACGCAGAAGGCGGCACCTCCTACGATCCGAAGGACGAGGAAGTGGTCGCAACCATCAAGGAGCTGCTCGAGACGCGCGTGCGTCCGGCCGTTGCCCAGGACGGCGGCGACATCACGTTCTCCGGATTCCGCGACGGGATCGTCTATCTGCACATGCGCGGCGCCTGCTCCGGCTGCCCCAGCTCCACCGCGACGCTGCGCCATGGTATCGAGAACCTGCTGCGGCACTTCTGCCCCGAGGTCGAGCAGGTCCAGGCCGTCTGAGGCCGTGTGCCGACAGACTAAGAGCCCCGCCCAATCGGCGGGGCTTTGTTTTTGGGTGCAGAGCATCGGGAGACGGTGATCATGTCGCGAGTGGAAGCGGACGTTCTGGGGCAGGTATTCTTCGATGCGCGCACGCATAATGCGTGGCAGGCGAAGGACGTGCCGGACGAACTGCTCCGGGAGCTGGTCGAACTGGCGCAGCTCGGCCCGACCGCGATCAACAGCCAACCGGCCCGGTTCGTTTTCTTGAAGTCTCCGGAAGCGAAAGAAAAGCTGAAGCCCCTGCTGAGCGAGGGGAATCGCGAGAAGACGATGAAGGCGCCCGTTTGCGCCATCGTTGCCTACGATACGGCATTCTATGAGCATCTGCCGCGTACGTTCCCCCACAAGGACTTGCGCGGCGGCTATGCGGAAAAGCCGCAATTGGCTTTGGAAACAGCATTCCGGAACGGCTCCTTGCAGGGTGCCTACCTCATCATCGCCGCGAGGCTGCTCGGCCTGGATTGCGGTCCGATGTCGGGTTTCAACAATGCCGGCGTCGACGAAGCCTTCTTCGCTGGGACGACGCTGAAGTCAAATTTCTTGTGCAACCTTGGCTATGGGGATGCGTCGGTGCTCAAGGGGCGGCTGCCCCGCCTCGGCTTCGACGAAGTGGCCCGGATCGACTGATCAGCGCCGGCAATTTGTTGGTGAATCGCTGGACGCCTGCGTATAGGGTGCGGCGCATGCATATTCTGGCCTTCGATACGTGCTTCGACGGCTGCTCGGCTTCGGTCGCCGAGCTGCGAGGCGGTGCCGTGTCCGTGCTTGGCGCGCTGTCGGAGCGGTTCGAGACCGGGCATGCGGAACGCCTCATTCCTATGATCGGCGAGGTGATGCGCGAAGCAGGGATCGGCTTTGACCAGATCTGCCGCATCGCAGTGACGACAGGGCCCGGCACATTCACCGGGACGCGCATCGGTGTCGCTGCTGCGCGCTCGCTGGTGCTGGCCACCGGAGCGCTGACGATCGGGGTTTCCAGTCTTGCGGTGATGGCCGAAGCCGCTGGCGCTCACGTGCGCGGGCCGCTGGCCGTCGTCATCGACGCCCGCCGCGGAGAGGTTTACGCGCAAGCCTTCGACGGCGACGCTGCCACCAACACGACCCCGCAGCTCCTATCGATCGAGGATGCCGCGCGGATCGGCGGGACGGGCGCTATCGTGCTCGTCGGCTCGGGTGCGCAGGCCGTCGCGGATATTGCCCTCCGGAACGGCCGCAAAGTCACGACGATGTTTCCTGATCTCGTTCCCGACGCGGTATCCCTGGTGCACCTCGCTGCGCGGATGCAGGCGTCCGATGCGCCGGTGTCGCCGCTCTATCTGCGCCCTCCCGATGCGAAGCCACAAGACGGAAAGGCAATTGCGCGAGCATGAGCCCGACGACAATTCCGATAGATCCACGGAACCTCAGCCTGCTGTGGGCGAGTTCAGACAGGGCCGACGAGATCGCTGCCCTGCATGCACGCCTTTTCGATCCGGCGTGGGACACAGAAAGCATCGTCAACTCGATCGAGGACCCAACTTCGGCGTCGTTCATCGCGCAGGTTAGAGAGCCTGCCGTGCTTGCCGGATTTGTCCTTGGCCGCATCGCCGCAGACGAGGCGGAGATCATAACGATCGGCGTCGCGCCCGAGTGGCAGAAGCGCGGTATCGGGCGGAGGATGGTCGAAGGCCTGGTGCGCGCGGCGCGGCGCGCAGAGGTAAAGCGCGTGTACCTCGAAGTCGCCACCGACAATCTCGCGGCGGGTGCGCTCTATACGAGCATGGGTTTCCGTCCGGCAGGCGGCCGCAAGGGTTATTACAAGCGCGCGGACGGCCCGAACGTCGATGCGATCATACTGACGCTCGACTTGTAGGGCGTGCAGCCTTAGACGGCGCGGCGTAGAAGGCGATCATGGGTGCGTTACGAGGTAGTGCCGTCCTTGCAGCGTTTTTCGGCCTGACCGTGCCGTTGATGCCGGTGCAGGAGCTGCTGCTGCGCTCGGGCTCGAAGAGCGCACGCACCTTCCCACACTGGTATCATCGCCAAGTCTGCCGCCTGCTCGGCATTCGCATCAATGTGGTCGGAGAGCTTGCAGCGGATCGACCGGTGCTGCTGGTCGCGAACCACACCACATGGCTCGACATCCCGGTGTTGTCGGCGGTGGCGCCGGTGTCGTTCGTCGCCAAGAAGGAGGTCGGGTCGTGGCCGTTCGTGTCGGCGCTGGCGCGCCTGCAGCGGACGGTGTTCGTCGACCGGACGCGGCGTTCGGCCGTCGGGGCGACCGCCGGCGAGATCGTCGGCAGGCTCGGGCAGGGCGATACCATCGTCCTTTTCGCCGAGGGGACGTCGAGCGACGGAAATCGCGTGCTGCCGTTCATGACATCGCTGTTTGCCGCGGCGAAACCCTCGGCGGGTGAAGCGAACGCGGCGCCGGACGCCGTCGTGCAGACGCTGTCGGCGGTCTATACGCGGCTGCATGGCCTGCCGCTCGGGCGGGCCGACAGGCCGAAGGTTTCCTGGTTCGGGGACATGGAGATGCGCAGCCATGCCTGGGAGCTGCTCAAGGCGGGGCCGCTCGACGTCGAGATCCGTATCGGGGCGCCGGTTCCTCTGGCGAGCTTTGCGGACCGCAAGGAACTGGCGCGGCATAGCGAGGCGGAGGTGCGTGAGCAGGTGGTGCGAACGCTGAGGGCGCGGGGCGCGGCAGAAAGTCTCGTCGTGGCGCAGCCGAACCCGGCTCCGGCGGCCGTACGGACGAGGGTCAATTCCGATGGCGGTCAAAAGTGGACGTAAACCCCTCTGCTCTATAGAGAAGAACCCCCGCCGGCCCTGAGCCGGGCCTAAAAGGATGCAGTCGCGGAAGCATGGACGATCGTCTCTCCGAGATCGAAGCAGACACGGCCGAGCTTTCAGCGGCCGAATTTCCGGGAGCGCCCGCGGGCTCGCGCAAGGTTTTCGTGCGCACGTTCGGCTGCCAGATGAACGTCTATGACTCCGAGCGCATGACCGAGGCGCTTGCGGCGCAAGGCTATGCCGCGACGGACGCAATCGAAGAAGCCGACCTCGTCATTCTCAACACCTGCCATATCCGCGAGAAGGCGGCGGAGAAGGTCTATTCGGATCTCGGGCGCATCCGCGTGCTGAAAGAGGAGCGGGCTGCCACCGGCATCGATACGGTCGTCGCCGTGGTCGGCTGCGTGGCTCAGGCGGAAGGCGCGGAGATTACGCGGCGGGCACCAGTCGTCGACCTCGTCGTCGGGCCGCAGAGCTATCATCGGCTGCCGGAGCTGATCGCGCGCTCGCGTGCCGAAGGGCGCTCGCTGGTTGAGACCGAGTTTCCGGAAGAAGAGAAGTTCGCGCATCTGCCGAAACGCACGCCGGCGCGCGGCGTCACGGCATTCCTCACGGTGCAGGAAGGGTGCGATAAATTCTGCACTTTCTGCGTCGTGCCGTATACGCGCGGAGCCGAATATTCGCGTTCCGTGGCGGATATCGAGCGCGAGGCGCGGGCGCTGGTAGAGGCGGGCGTGCGCGAGCTGACGCTGCTCGGACAGAACGTCAACGGCTATCACGGTGCAGGGCCGGACGGACGCGCCTATTCGCTCGCAGGGCTTGTGCGCCACCTGGCGCGGATCGATGGGCTCGAGCGGCTGCGCTACATGACGAGCCATCCGCGCGACATGAGCGATGACTTGATCGCCGCGCACGCAGAAGAGCCGAAGCTGATGCCGTACCTGCACCTGCCGTTCCAGGCGGGCTCGGACCGTGTGCTTGCCGCAATGAACCGCAAGCACACGGCGCGAGAGTATGTCGATCTCGTCAAGCGCATCCGCGCGGCGCAGCCCGATCTCGCGCTGTCGACCGACGTCATCGTCGGTTTTCCGGGCGAGACGGAGCGCGAATTCGAGGAAACGCTGGCGGTGTTTTCGGAGGTCGGGTTTGCCGCGGCTTACTCGTTCAAGTACAGCCCGCGACCCGGCACCCCGGCCGAGAAGCTCGGCGATCAGGTCGCCGAGGAGGTCAAGACCGAGCGGCTGGCGCGGCTGGAATCCCTGATCAAGCAGCACCAGACGCAATTCAGCGCGCGCTGCGTCGGGCGGACCCTTCCGGTGCTGTTCGAACGGGTCGGCCGGCATCCCGGGCAGCTCGTCGGCAGGAGCCCGTTCCTGCAGGGCGTGCACGTGGAAGCCCCGGTGGAGCTGTTGGGCCGCATCGCGCCTGTTGAAATTTCTTCGTTCGGCCCCAATAGTCTAGCCGGTGTCATACGGCCGGAGTGATGATCCGGTAACGCTATGGGGGCATTGCTCGGCCTGGCGCTGCAGGGAAGCGAAACCTTGTGCTAGGTTAACCATCTCGAAGTGACGATTCGCAGCGAACGTCTGGAGCGCCGATTGGCAGCATTTCGCGGGAATCCGGTCCCTGGACCGGCTAGATCTCCCAAGGCCCAGGTAGCGAGCAAGCGCCTGGTAGTACCGTTCGAGGACAACCGCCATCTGACGCGGCTGCTCGGGGAATACGATAGCCATCTCGCGTTGATCGAGGATCGGCTCGGCATAGAAGCCCATGCTCACGGCAACGTCATAACGCTTACCGGACCGGAAGCGGGCTGCGATCTCGCGCGCAGCGTGCTCGAGGAGCTTTACAACCGCGTTGCAGCGGGTGACGCCATCGGCCCCGGCGACTTCGACGGGTTGATCCGTCATGCGCGCGAGGCGAGCGTGCCCGGCGATGCGCAGGCGCAGATCACCACGCGGCGGCGTGTGATCAAGGCTCGCACGCCCATGCAGAGCACCTATATCCGCGCGCTCGCTACCTCCGACCTCGTGTTCGGCATCGGCCCCGCCGGCACCGGAAAAACCTATATCGCCGTCGCTTTCGCCGCGCACTGCCTGGAACGCGGCATCGTCGAGCGCATCATTCTTTCGCGGCCGGCGGTCGAGGCCGGCGAGCGGCTCGGGTTCCTTCCCGGCGACATGCGCGAGAAGGTAGACCCGTATCTGCGGCCGCTCTACGACGCGCTGTATGACGTGCTTCCGCCGGAAAAGGTGGAGAAGGATCTCGAGACGGGCGTCATCGAGATAGCGCCACTCGCATTCATGCGCGGACGCACGCTGGCCAACGCCTACGTCATCCTCGACGAGGCGCAGAACACGACCAGCATGCAGATGAAGATGTTCCTGACGCGTATCGGCGAGGGCTCCAAGATGGCGGTGACGGGCGACCCGAGCCAGATCGACTTGCCGGTGGGCATGAAGTCGGGGCTCGTGGAAGCGACGGCTCTGCTGGAGGGCGTCAAGGAGGTCGATACCGTCCGGTTTACGGGCTCCGACGTGGTGCGCCGCGACCTCGTCGCACGCATAGTTGAAGCTTACGACCGTCAGAAGTAGTCTCAGGCGATGGCCCACGAATTTTCAGCGACCGGAGCTTCGTCCGACGACGGCGACGAAGGCGCTCCCCCCGACGACGACCCACACCTAAGTCTCGATATCGATGTCGTGCACGACGGCGGCGATTGGGGTTCAGTCGCCGGCGCGGAGGAGCTCGTGCGGGCGGCGGCCGTGGCGGTCGCGCGCGAGCTGGCCATTTCCCGGGCCGAGATCTGCGTCGCGCTGTCGAACGACGAGCAGGTCGCGGAGCTGAACGGCAGCTATCGAGGCAAACTCAAACCAACGAACGTGCTGTCGTTTCCGGCCGTGCCCATGTTGCCGGTCGAAGGCGAGCCGCGGTTCCTCGGCGATATCGTGCTGGCGTTTGAAACGCTTCAGCGCGAGGCCGATGACCTTGGGGTGCCGTTAGCACATCACATGCAACATCTCGTGGTGCACGGGATACTGCATCTCGTCGGGTACGATCATCAGACCGACGAGCAAGCAAAGGAAATGGAGAGTTTGGAGGTACGCATCCTTGCCGATCTCGGTGTCGCCGATCCCTATGCGGGAGCGGGAGAGCCGGTTGGCGTCGATAGCGAACACGATCAACCATGAGCGACACACAGTTACCCACTGCCAAGGACCAGGGACAGAATTCGAGCCCGAGTCCTGCCGATTCATCCAGCAACGCCCAGAGCCTCATCAGCGCACTGCTCAACCGCATCGGGTTACGGTCCCCGAGCGTGCGCGAACTGCTGGAGGCGGACCTCAAGGGCGGGCCAGAGGCAGATGCCGCCGCATTCTCGACCGAAGAGCGCGAGATGCTGCGCAGGCTTCTGCGTTTCGGGGGGCTGCGGGTCGACGACATCATGGTTCCGCGTGCCGACATCATCGCGCTCGAGGAGAGCGACACGCTCGCCGACCTGCTGCGTACGTTCGGCGAGGCGGGTGTCTCGCGCATCCCGCTCTACAACGAGACGCTGGATGATCCGCGCGGCATGATCCACGTGAAGGATCTGTTCGGCTGGCTCACGCGAGAAGCTGCTGCGGACGCCGTCAAGACGCCGATCGCGGTCGTCAAAGATGGCGCTGACGGGCAGAAGAGCGATGAGAAACCTGCGGCACCCGCGTCCATGAAGCTCGACTTCGGAACCGTCGATCTTTCCAAGCCGATCACGTCGGCAAAGCTGCGGCGCCCGGTGCTCTATGTGCCGCCGTCCATGCCGGCGACCAATCTTCTCATTCGCATGCAATCGACGCGCATCCACATGGCGCTGGTGGTCGACGAATACGGTGGCACTGACGGTCTCGTCACCATCGAGGATCTGGTGGAGCAGATCGTCGGCGACATCGAGGACGAGCACGACGTCACCGAAGCGGCCTATATCGTCGACGATCCGAAGCTGGGCCTCATCGCCTCGGCGCGCACGCCGGTCAGGCAACTGGAAGAGCATTTGGGCGTCAAGCTGCTGAAGCCGGACGAGGAGGAAGACATCGACACGCTCGGCGGATTGATGTTCTCGCTGCTCGGACGCGTGCCGGTCCGCGGTGAGCTGGTGCGCCATCCGAGCGGCATCGAACTCGAGGTGCTGGATGCGGATGCGCGGCGGCTCAAGAAAGTGAAGATCCACCGGCCTCGCATTGTCGAGGCGCCCGCAAGCGGTACGGCCACGGCGTGACATCGGCGTCGGCATCAGCGTCGCCGCGGGGGTTGCCGGTGGCTGAGGGCTTCGCAAGGCGCGTTCGTGGGGCAGCGGAGCGCGTTCGCCGCCTCTCGGGATGGAAACGGGCGCTCGCAGCTTTCGGTGCAGGCTCGGCGTCGGCGCTGGCGATGGCGCCGTTCTTTCTCTCGCCCGTGCTGTTCATCACGTTCCCGATACTCGTCTGGCTCATCGACGGCTCGAATGGCGCCACCCAACGGGCGCGCTTCCTCAAGGCAGCGGGGACCGGATGGTGGTTCGGATTCGGCTACTTCCTGCTGAGCCTGTTTTGGATCGGCGAGGCGTTTTTAGTCGAGGCTGAGAAGTTCGCGTGGCTGATGCCGTTCGCGGTGCTGATGCTGCCGGCGGGGCTGGCGCTATTCACGGGAGCAGCCGCAGGCATTGCGCGTCTGCTCTGGTCGCCTGGGTTTGCTCGCGTACTCGTGCTGGCGGTGGCACTCGGCGTTGCCGAATGGCTGCGCGGGCACATCCTGACGGGCTTTCCATGGAACGTGCTGGGTTATGCGCTGACATCGCCGCTGCCGCTGATGCAGTCGGCCTCGGTGCTCGGCATCTACGGGCTGACGCTCCTGTGCGTCGCCGTCTTCGGCGGTCCGTTGGTGATCGTTGCTGAGGCCGGCGACGGCCGAAGCGGGACGGCACTCAGAAACGCGCTGTTGCTGGCGCTGGCGCCGCTGACGATCCTCTACGCCTGGGGCTCCTGGCGACTATCGGACGGTTCAGCGCCGATGCTGGATGGCGTCAAAATGCGGATCGTTCAGGCCAGCATTCCTCAGCGCGACAAATGGCGCCCAGAGAAGCAGCGCGAGATCTTCGAGGACCAGATCGCGCTCTCGCTCCATGATCCTTCAGGCAAGAAGGACGACCTCGCAGGCATCACACACCTCGTGTGGCCCGAGGCTGCAATGCCCTTTCTACCGCTAGAGCATCCGGAGGCCCTGGCCGCCATAGGGGGTTTTCTTCCTAGTGGAACTAAGTTTCTTTCCGGCGCACTGAGAATTAAGCAGGCTGCTGTCCCGGAGCGGGCAGGGATCCGCGAGGGCTACAATAGCCTCATGGTGTTCGGGGACGGGGGCGAGCTTGAGCAGACGTACGACAAGATTCATCTCGTCCCGTTCGGCGAATATCTGCCCATGCAGAAACTCCTAGAAAGCATTGGGCTCGAGCAGCTGACCCGTTGGCGCGGCGGGTTCTCGACGGGCACCACGCCTCGTCCGCTGCTGACCGTCGCAGGCCTTCCGCCCGTTGGTGCGCTCATCTGCTATGAGGCGATCTTCCCGGCTGCAATTGTCCAGGGGCAGGATCGGCCCGGGCTCCTAATCAATGTGACCAACGACGGCTGGTTCGGCGACACGACCGGTCCGCGGCAGCACTTTCACCAGACCCGCGTTCGCGCCGTGGAGGAAGGATTGCCCATCGTGCGCGCGGCCAACAACGGAGTGTCCGCTGTGATCGACGCGAAAGGTCGCGTGCTCGAACAGCTCATGCTTAACGCGCGTGGGGTGCTCGATAGTGGAATTCCGAAATCTATAGGCGCCACCGTTTACGCTAAACTGGGCGATTATACTTTCGCAGCTCTTGCATTCGTCTTCCTAGGCGTTGCCGCTGTGCTCAGCAGGCAATCCCGTGTCTAGTGACATTTTAGCGGTTGTTCTGACGGCAATCAGCCGTCATAGATCTGTTGTTGATCGTCCTCCGGCGGTTCCCGGGGGGCTTTCTTCCCGAACAGCTGGCGACCCGCAAGCAAAGCGTGCAGAACAACCATCAGCGGGATTAAGGTAAGCGGCATGCCTAAAGGAAATGCGGTGCAGGAAACCGACGTCGATCCAGATGAGCGTGGCGGGTCTCGGCGGGCAAATCCCATCGATGTTCATGTCGGCGGCAGGGTGCGGCTGCGCCGAATGCTGCTGGGCATGAGCCAGGAAAAGCTCGGCGACCACCTCGGGCTGACTTTCCAGCAGATCCAGAAGTACGAGAAGGGGATCAACCGGATCGGCGCCAGCCGCCTGTTCGATCTGTCGCAGGTGCTATCGGTTCCAGTACAGTTCTTCTACGAGGAGCTGGCGGTCGGTCAGGCCGACAGCGCTGGGGGCTTCGCAGAGCGTCCGGCCGAGAGCTATGCGGCCGAATTCCTCGGAAGTCGCGAGGGGCTGGAACTCAACAAGGCATTTGCGCGAATTACCGATCCCCGGGTCCGTCGATCCATCGTGGATCTCGTGCGGGCGTTTGCCGGCGAGCAACCCGGGAACGGCGAATAAGCAAATCGTCGGCTCGCCTAAGCACTCTGTCGCAGGCTTGCGGCGGAGCGCTCTGCGGTGGCCTTCCGCACTGCGTCGTCCTTGACCCCGCCTGCAAAGCTTGAGAAAACGCCCGCGATTTTAGCCAAACGCCAAAAGGCGGGGAACCCGAGTGGCACGCAAATCCTATCTCTTCACGAGCGAATCCGTTTCCGAGGGTCACCCGGATAAGGTCTGCGACCGGATCTCCGACGAAATCGTCGACCTGTTTTATCGCGAGGGACCCAAGGCCGGTATCGATCCGTGGGCCATTCGCGCGGCGTGCGAGACGCTTGCAACCACCAATAAGGTGGTGATCGCCGGTGAAACGCGCGGCCCCGAGACCGTGACGAAGGACTGGATCGCGCACGTGGCGCGCATGGCCATCCGCGATATCGGCTACGAGCAGGACGGGTTCCATTGGGACAAGGCTGATATCGAGGTCCTGCTGCATCCTCAGTCGGCGGATATCGCGGCCGGCGTCGATGCGCTGCAGCCTGGAACGAACAAGGAAGAAGGCGCCGGCGACCAGGGCATCATGTTCGGTTACGCCTGCACCGAGACGCCTGAGCTGATGCCGGCGCCGATCTACTATGCGCACAAGATTCTGCGCGATCTGGCGACCGCGCGTCACAAGAAGGAAGACGGCGCGGCGCTGCTCGGACCGGACGCAAAGAGCCAGGTGACGGTGCAGTACGAGGACGGAAAGGCCGTCGGCGTGACGCAGATCGTCGTCTCTCACCAGCATATCGAGGAGGATCTCTCCTCGTCGCAGATCCGCGGCATCGTGGAGCCGTATGTTCGCAAGGCGCTGCCGGAGGGCTGGATCAGGAAGGATACGGTCTGGCACATCAACCCGACCGGCAAGTTCTATATCGGCGGACCGGATGGGGACTGCGGTCTCACCGGGCGCAAGATCATCGTCGATACGTATGGCGGCGCGGCTCCGCACGGCGGCGGCGCGTTCTCCGGCAAGGATCCCACGAAGGTGGACCGCTCGGCCGCGTATGCGGCGCGGTATCTGGCCAAGAACGTCGTGGCTGCGGGCCTCGCCGAACGCTGCACGATCCAGCTTTCGTATGCGATCGGTGTCGCCAAGCCGCTGTCGATCTACGTTGACACGCATGGAACGGGCAAGGTCGACGAGGCGAAGCTGGAGAAGGTTCTGGGTGAGGCGATGGATCTGTCGCCACGCGGCATCCGCACGCATCTGGACCTCAACAAGCCCATCTATGCACGCACCTCGGCCTACGGCCACTTCGGCCGCGCGCCGGATGCCGAGGGTGGGTTCTCGTGGGAGAAGACCGACCTTGCCGACGTCATCAAAAAGGCAGTCGGCTGATCGCGGCGCTGAAGCGCGCGAGGATGCGCTTCAACACGAGCTGCGATCGTTCGGGCGGCGGCGCGGGCGCAAACTGACGGCGCGGCAGAGCCACCTCATGGAAGAGGTGCTGCCGCGCGTGTCGCTGCCGCTTCGCGAGAGCTGCGCGCAGCCTCTCGCTGAGCAATTCGCGGTGCCGGTGTCGCGCGTGTGGCTGGAGATCGGGTTCGGCGGCGGCGAGCACCTGATGTGGCAGGCGCGTGCCAATCCGGACGTGGGGCTCATCGGCTGCGAGGTGTTCGAGGACGGCGTCGTCAAGGCGCTGTCCGGCATCGAGGCGGATGGTCTTGCGAATGTGAAGGTCTGTGCCGAAGATGCACGGGCGGTGCTGCGGTGGCTGCCGGCCGGATCCATCGAGCGAGCATTCATACTCTTTCCCGATCCGTGGCCGAAAAAGCGGCACGTGAAGCGGCGGCTGATCAGCCGGGCGCTGCTGGACGAACTGGCGCGGGCGATGCCCGCCGGCGGGGAGTTGCGGATCGCAACCGATATCGGTGACTACCTGCGCACGATCCTGATCGCCTTCCAGGCGCACCAGGGTTTTCGGTGGCTGGCGTCGACGCCGGGGGACTGGCGCGAGCGGGGGGCTGACTGGCCGGGGACCCGGTATGAGGCGAAGGCGATCCGGGAAGGACGGAAGCGCTATTTTCTGCGTTTCGAGCGGGTGGCCGAGCGCTGAGGTAGCCCCCTCCCCTTGCAAGGCCGGTCATGATCCCGTAATGTTTCTCCGCTCATGATCATTCTCGACTGTCAGGAGTGGGCCCTCGGGTCCGCTCTTTTTGTATTGGCAGCTTGATCTGTCACAAGGGACCGGCAATCTGGCCGTTGAAGCACCGCATATGAACCCTGGCGAAGACGCCTTGAGTGATCGATTCGTCGTCGAGAGCGGCTCGGCTGCGCGCGTCGCGGAGTTGATC
>CAZBPM010000046.1:0-25815 GCA_964493785.1 uncultured Hyphomicrobium sp.
TCACGTTTCAGGCTGATAGGGCCCGAAACGATCATGGTCTATGCCGGCCCCCCGGCCGGCTACCTCAGTTTAGCAGCAAATATGGCGGCGGAAGGCCTTAGACAATGGCTAGGGAGGTGACTCTAGGGGAGAGAAGCTTTGTTTGCGGCGAATGTCGCACGAGTGGATAGCCGCGCCACTGGGCGCGGGGGCCGTTGGCCCCTTGCCGGCTTCGCCGGCAGGAAGGTGCAATCTGAGGCGTGTTAACGGCCGATTCGCACCTCGGGGATCTTCTCGACGAGCTGTGCGAGGGTGTCGAAGCGGCGGCGCAGGCGCTCGCCGTCGAGGCCGGCGTAGGTCTTGGGGATGGTCAGGACGAGTTTGTCGCCATCGTAACTGAGGGGCGCCTCGTCGATAACGCCGGGCACGCCCACCGACAGCATGTGGGCGGTGCGGATAGCCGCGGCGACGATCCGGGCACGCTTCTGAGCCTTCTTGGTGATGAGCAGCTTCAGGCGCTCGGACAGCTCGTCGGCGTGCTCCTGGGAGGCGCCGGCATGGCGGTAGAAGATCGCCAGCGCCATGAACACGCGGCCGGGATGGTCGACGCCCGAGAGGCCGGAGTGGGCCAGCAGGTTGAGGCTCTGCTCGCCGCGGTAGTCGGGGTGCTCGCGCCAGCCGATGTCTGAGATGAGGCAGGCGGCGTAACGCAGGCGGCGCTCGTCCGGCGTTTCCTTGGGGCCGGGCGGCTCGAACAGCGCGTCGGTCCATTTGCACAGCTCCCAGGCCTGCTCGACGGAGCGTGACCTCAGGCTGGCGTACTCGGCGCAGAACGACAGCAGGGGGTCCTTGCGGCGTTCGTGCACGGGAAGCAGCGAATAGATCAGCCCCTCGCGGATGCCGAAGACGGAGAAAATCACCTCACTAGGAGCGAGGAGGCGAAGCAAGCGCTCCAGCACGAACGCGCCGTACGGGAGGACCTCGCGGCGGGCTTTGGCGAGCCCCTCGAAGCCGGCCAAGCCGGACAGCTTCTTGGTCTTGCGCAGGAACTCGCAAAAGGCGATGGCCTCCATAGTTGGGATGGCATAGCCGTGCGTGACGTGGAGCGGGTAGTTGGTCTGTTCCATATGGAGCTTGGCGATCGCCCGCCAGCTTCCGCCTACAGCGTAGAACGGCCTGCCTGCGCCCTGACTGAGCCAGGGCACCTGGGCGAGCGCGTCGTCGATGAGCGCCTGCGCCTTCTCGATCTTGTTGCCGGTGGCGTCGATGAGACGGAGCCCACCCACGGGCAGGGTCGTCGCTTGCGTCAGCTTGTCGGAGGCAATGTCGATCAGCTCCAGGCTACCGCCGCCGAGATCGCCGGCAGTGCCATTGGGATCGACGAAACCCATCATGATGCCCTGAGCGGCGAGCTTGGCTTCGCGCTCACCGGACAGGATCTCGATGCGCATGCCCAGCGCCTTCTCGGCCCGAGCGATGAACTCGGGTCCGTCCGCGGCCTCGCGCACGGCTGCGGTCGCCAAGGCGCGGACGTTCTTGACCTCGAGGATTCGGGTGATGGCGCGAAAGCGCGTGAGCGCGGCCAGGGCCCGGTCGATGGCATCGGTGCCGAGCTTGCCGGTGGAAGCGATGGACTTGCCGAGGCCGCAGAGCACCTTCTCGTTGAAGAGCGGCGTCGGCGCGCGAACAGCGCCTTCGTATACGACGAGGCGCACCGAATTCGAGCCGATGTCTATAACGCCGATGGGCTCCAAATCATGCCCATGATGCTGCTCGCCGAACAGGCGTTCCAAGCTCGTCAAAATCTGCCGTGCTCCGTGTCGGAATGAGACCGATGATTCACGCTCCGGGCTGACAGGGCCCGAACTATCATGGTCCCGCGTCAGTCTTTGAGCAGGCTGAAGCGAGGGGGGAAGTTCTCCTTGAGCGCGCGCCCACGACCCGAGAGGGACGGGTTCGTGAGAAAGTACTGGTGCGCGTTGAAGATTTCCTCTCCAGGTGCCGGACGAATTCGCTCCGAGGAGCCGTCCGACTTTATGCTCCAGCTTTGCTGGTTATCCTTGAGGTTGGCGACCATGATCTGGTCGAGCACCTGTTCGTGCACGGTCGGGTTCATGATCGGCACCATGGCCTCGACCCGGCGGTCGAGGTTGCGAGGCATCATATCGGCGGAGCTGATGTAGACGGCGGCCTTGGGGGAAGGCAACCCCTGGCCGCGGCCGAAAGCGTAAATGCGGGCGTGCTCGAGAAAGCGGCCGACGATGCTTTTCACGCGAATCTTCTCGGACATTCCGGGGATGCCGGGCCGAAGGCAGCAGACGCCGCGGCAAATGAGGTCGATCTCGACGCCGGCGTTGCTCGCCTCGTAGAGCGTCGAGATGATCTGGCCGTCGACGAGCGCGTTCATCTTCATCCAGATGGCTGCGGGACGGCCGGCCTTGGCGTGCTCGATCTCCTCGCGGATGTGGGCAACGATGCGCTGGCGAATACCGTGCGGACTCGCGGCCATCGCCTCGAGCTCGGCGGGCTCGCCGTAGCCGGTGACGAAGTTCAGGATGCGCGTCACGTCGCGGGCGATCGCGGGGTCGGTGGTGAACAGCGACAGGTCGGTATAAACGCGCGCCGTCTGCGGGTGATAGTTGCCGGTACCGATGTGGCAGTAGCTGACCAGCTCGGTGCCCTCGCGGCGGACGATGATGCCGAGCTTGGCGTGCGTCTTCAGCTCGATGAAGCCGTAGACGACGTGCACGCCGGCGTTTTCCAGATCGCGCGCCCAGCGGATGTTGGCGGCCTCGTCGAAGCGGGCCTTGAGCTCGACCACGGCGGTGACGGACTTGCCGGCCTCGACCGCCTCCTTCAGCGCCTGGACGATCGGGCTGTCGCGCGAGGTGCGGTAGAGGGTCCACTTGATGGCCATGACGTTCGGGTCGGCCACGGCCTGGCGCAGGTACTGCACCACGACGTCGAAGGATTCGTAAGGGTGGTGGACGGTGATGTCCTTCTTGCGCACGGCGGCGAAGCAGTCGCCGTTGAACTCGCGGATGCGCTCGGGAAAGCGCGAGACAAACGGCTTGAACAGCAGGTCGGGGCGATCTGCTACGATGAGCTGCGCGGTGTCGGCAAGGGCGAGCAGACCGTCCTTGATGAAGACAGCGTCCTCGCCAACCTCCAACTCCTCGACGACGAACTTCTTGAGCCGATTGGGCATGGCAGCTTCGAGCTCGAGCCGGATCACGTGCCCGCGGCGGCGACGCTTCAGCGCCGTCTCGAACGAGCGCACCAGATCCTCGGCTTCCTCTTCCATTTCCACTTCGCTGTCGCGCAGCAGACGGAAGGTGCCCTGGCTCTTGATCTCGAAGCCGGGGAACAGTTCGGAGATGAAGAGGCCGATGATGGTTTCGATCTTGATGAAGCGCAGCTCTTTGCCTTCGGCGTCGGGACCGCCCAGCCGCATGAAGCGATCCAACTGACTGGGGATCGGGATCAGGCCGTTCATCGACTTGGAGTCGGAGCTGCGCAGCATCTCCACCGCCATGGTCAGCCCCTTGTTGAGGATGAACGGGAACGGGTGAGCTGGATCGACGGCGATCGGTGTCAGGATGGGGAAGATGTGCGTGAGGAAGAGACGCTGCAGCCAGCTTTTCTCAGCCGGCTTCAGATCGGCAACTTCGAGAATTTGGATGCCGTTTTGCGCGAGGTCGGACTTGAGCGCGCGCCAGCACTTCTGCTTGTCGGCGACGAGACTCGCGGCGAAGCGGTTGATGGCGCGCAACTGCTGCGTCGGCGTCAAACCGTCCTGCGATAGCGTCTGCACACCGGCGGACACCTGCCCGTAGATGCCGGCGACGCGCACCATGTAGAATTCATCGAGGTTCGAAGCCGAGATCGACAGAAAGCGCAGGCGCTCCAGCAGAGGATGGCGCTCGTTCTGGGCTTCCTCGAGCACGCGGCGATTGAACTGCAGCCACGACAGCTCGCGATTGTAAAACCGGGCCGGTCCCTCGGGGGGCGGTTCGACCGCCTCGCTGCGCACGACTGCCTTCTCCCGCACCTTATTCCTCGCGCTGGCCATTGTAATGCCTCTTGCCCCCTGATCGCTCGAGGGGACGCTACGTCACAAATATGACATGCAAGCCACTGGCTCGTTTTCAATCGGGACGCGGTGCGTGTGGACAGCGGGTCTCCCGACTTCGGCCAGACTAGCAAAGCCGGGGTTCCAGTGTCCCTGGTGATTAGAACTATCACCCGAATTCAAAGCATTGTCCCGCGGACCTCAAATCGACGGCGGGTTGAAATCCGGTTACTCGCGGCTTTCACCCAGGCCAGCGAGCACTTCTGCGGCGAGCGGTCGCGTCACTTTGCGGTGCGTGGCCAAAGCCAGCCGGTCGACCTCGGCGACAATACGGCTGGCGGCGGCCATGGAGCGCTCCATCCTGAGGCTCAGGTAGTCGATGACCTGCGGTTCCACATGAAGCTGGCGGTCGTCGAACAGCTTCACGAGCACCGCCTTCAGGAGCATTTGGTCCGGAGACTGCACCTCCGCCATCGGCAGCGCGCGCAGGCGCGAACGGAGGTCAGGCACCTGAAACTCCTGCTCGCCCGGCGGAATGCGCGATGTAATGAGCACGGCAAGCTTGCTCTCGCGCGCACGGTTGAGGAGGTGAAAAAGAACCTTCTCGTCAGCCAGACCGCGGTCGATGTCCTCAACGACGATTGAGCCGCCGTCGGGGAGGCCGGCGACCATGCCGTCGTCGAGATCGGCTGCAGCGACGATGCCTGCACCAGAGCGAAGCCGCCAGACGTTGGCGAGGTGGCTCTTGCCGGAGCCTTGCGGACCGGCGACGAGCGAGGCCGGGTGCGGCCAGGCCGGCCAGCGGTCGATCATCTCGACGGCCGCGGCGTTCGATTCGCTGACGAGGAAGTCCTCGGCGCCGAGAGCCTGACGGTGGGCGAGATCAAATACGAGCTGGCGCGGAGAAGCGGTCATTCGTGGTCGCTATCTGAAGGTTATGGCGTGCGTGTCATTGCCGACGATTGCGGCGAAACTGGACGTTCCGGCGCAGATCCCGGCAACAGCGCTGTGGGTGAAGCCGATAACCGGTCAGCTGACTCGACGCCGCTGTAGAGCGGGCTCTCCAGATAGATCTTCAGGGCAAAGCGGACAAGCACGCCGACGGCGGCGGCGATGGGCACCGCCACGAGGACGCCGACGAAGCCGAACAGGTAGCTGAAGACGAACAGCGAGAAGATGAGCCACACCGGGTGCAGGCCGATCTTGGAGCCCACGATGTTCGGCGAGAGGAAGCCGGCATCCAGCACCTGCGCGCCAGCGAAGATGCCGACGACGATGAGGATCGGGAGCGTATCGGGCCAATACTGGACGACGGCTATAGCGGTCGCGGTGATGAGGCCCAAGGCCCAGCCGACGAACGGCACGAAGCTCAGCAGACCAGTCGCCAGCCCGACGAGAAGACCGTAGCGCAGCCCAGTGGCCCCCAGCGCGAGCGCATAATAGACGGCGAGGACGAAGCACACGGTTCCCTGGCCGCGGATGAAGGCGGAGACGGCGTCATTCACCTCCGAGGCGAGGCGCCGGATGGTCGGCGCGTGGGCGCGCGGCAGCCAGCTGTCGACCTTGGCCAACATCGGGTGCCAATCGATCAGCATGTAGAAGACGACCAGCGGCGTGATGAGCAACAGGGAGAAGAAGTCGAACAGCGCGCGACCCTGGCTCCACAGCGAGCCGGCGATGTACCCGGCAAGGTTCGTCAGGTTGTCGGCGATGCTCTGCGAGGAGCGCTCCATCGCGGCATCGAATTCCGGATAGTGAGTGCCGAGCTGCTCGCGCGCCCAGGCTTCGAGCAACGCCCGCAGGCGCGCAATCTCCTCCGGCAATGCGACGGCGAATTGCTGCGCCTGGGTGACCAGCAGGGGCACGAGGAAGATCACCGCCGCGGCGATGATAAAACCGAAGGCGGCGACGATCACGGTAGCCGCAATGCCGCGCGGCAGGCCCCAGCGGGTCAGGCGGTCAGCGGCGGGGTTGAGGAAGTAGGCGATGACCATGCCGGCGACGAACGGCAGGATGACGCCGCGCAGGAGCGCGATCAGGAGCACCAGGACAAGGCCGGCGGAGAGCCAGAACAGGACCTGACGTTCGACGCGCATCTCAAAGTCCCCCGGCTCGCCGGAGCCGATCGACGCCATTCATCAACGTCAACCGCGCGCCCCCGGCGATTCATAGCCGGACATATGTAGCAGCCAACTGTGCAAATAGGCAGCGAGGGATGCGACGGTCAGGATTCCGGTGAGCCACACGAGGAGGAAGCGCACCCAACCAAGGCCGAGCCCGAAGCCCTCGTCGGCGAGAACGGTGGCGGCAAGGAGGATCTGCGCCAGGGTATTCGCCTTGGAGACGATGAGCGGCTTGATGCGAACCGGACGGCCGAGCAGCCAGGACAGCATCACCGCAATGATGATGAGAATATCGCGCGATACGACTGCAACCACGAGCCACAGGGGCAGCTTTCCATCGACGCCCAATGCCAGAAAGATGCTGACGATCAGCAGCTTGTCGGCGAGCGGGTCGAGGTAGGCGCCCAGCTCCGTCTGCCATCCGAACGTCTTGGCCAGGTAGCCGTCGACGGCGTCGGAGATGCCCGCGATGATGAACACGACGAACGCGACCTCGGTCGCGCCGGTGATGAGCAGCCAGAAGACGACCGGCACGAGGATGACCCGCGCCAGCGTGATGATGTTCGGAATGTTCAGCAACCGGTCCACAACCGTTCATCCAGTGTGGCTGCGGTCAGAGTGGCCGCCGCCTGATTATTCTTCCGCCGCTTGTCGCCGCTGCGTTGCGCCTGCCTGCTCCCGGCTCATAGGGCCCGAAGCGATGATGGTCTAGTAGGCAGACCGAAGGATTAGTCGCTCCGAGCCATTCTCCAGGGCAAGGCCGCTGCCGTACAGGGCAGAAGAAAGCTGGCTCGCCCCGCCCGGATACCGGAGCGTGAGGTCGGCGCCGCGAGCCGACTCCGCCTCGATGTGCATGTCCTCGACGCCGGGAAGGCTGAGGAGCCGGCGACGCATCTCGCTCCACTCCATGAGGCTCTGGTATTGCGCGCGCACGGCGATCTCGGTACCGCCCCCGGTGGAACCGGATTGATACGCCGGCGCGTAGGCCGATGCCGCGACCGGTTGGCTCTTCTTCAGCTTCCAGCGGCCTTCGAGCACGCCGAGCGCGATGACGGCGGCTAGCTCCATTGCATAGGCCGTATCGCCGTCGGGGACACGATAGCTGCGGCGCAGGTTCAGATTGCCGACGGCGTCGATGCCGGAGAGCGTCACGTTGAGGCGCTTGGTGGCCGGATCGGGCTCGGCAATCGCCAGGACGACATAAGGCGACGAGTACGCGCTCGCGAGAGTGCGCGCGGCGCCGCGACCATCGGCAGCCTGCTTGATTGCGTCGGCGTTGATCTCAGCCTTCGGCTGCTGGAGCCCAAAAGGCGTCAGTGAATGTTCCAGGTCGAGGCTCTTCCAGACGTCGGTCCAGGCGCGCGCGGCGGAACCGGACTCGATCGAGCCATCGGCGTTGCGCACGACCGGGACGACGATGATCTCGCGGGCCTGATCCTCGACGAACGGGATGCCTTCCTGCTGCAGGATGGCGCGCACGCTGTCCGCGCGGAACGAGAAGTCGAGGCTGGCGATGTATCGCGTGGTGGAGTTGCGCTCAGACCGGACCGAGACGCCTTCCAGGAAGCCGGAGGACTTCATGGCGGACAGGCGCTTCAGCCGGTCATAGTCGGTGACGGGAACGAGGCGCTTGAGCAGAGAGCGGAAGGCGGCCTGCTGCCCGTCGGCCATTGCCTTCTTCTTGGCGGCGACGGCGTTCTCGGCCTGCGCGTCCACGGGGTAGCTGCCGACGGTGAAAACCTCGTCGCTTGCAGTCGCGGTGCCCACCGAAAGGGCAACGGCCAGGACTGCACAAAGATACCTCAACCGGAATGCCGGCACGCCGCTTCCCTCCCCACTTCCAAGGCTTTTCCCGCGCCTAGGCGGACAGCGAGTTGCCCACTCCACGCAGAAGCTGCTAGGACGCCCATTCTTCCGCAGGCAACCGGGCAAAAGTTGGGTTCCAGGTCACATGACAGACGCTGATCGGGAACGCAACCCGGCCATCACATACCGCGACGCGGGCGTCGATATCGATGCCGGAAACCGTCTGGTCGAGCTGATCAAGCCACTGGCGCGGGCGACGCGGCGGTCTGGCGCCGATACCGACCTGGGCGGCTTTGGCGGGCTGTTCGACCTGAAGGCCGCGGGATTTCGCGATCCGGTGCTGGTTTCGGCCACGGACGGGGTCGGCACCAAGCTCAAGATCGCCATCGAGACCGGCTTGCACGCGACGATCGGCATCGATCTGGTCGCGATGTGCGTGAACGACCTGGTCGTCCAGGGGGCTGAGCCCCTGTTTTTCCTAGATTATTTTGCCTGCGGGAAGCTCGACGTCGAGACCGCGAAGGCGGTGGTGTCGGGGATTTCGGACGGCTGCCGGCAGGCCGGGTGCGCGCTCATCGGCGGCGAAACGGCCGAAATGCCGGGGATGTATAAGGCTGGCGATTACGACCTCGCCGGCTTTGCGGTCGGCGCCGTGGAGCGGGGGGAGATCCTGCCGCGGGGCGATATCGAGGTCGGCGACGTCCTGATCGGCCTTGCGGCGTCGGGCGTCCATTCCAACGGCTATTCGCTGGTGCGCAGGCTCGTCGGCGAAAGCGGGCTCGGCTGGGACGCGCCGGCTCCGTTCGAGACAGGCAGCACCCTGGCCACCGCACTGCTGGCACCGACGCGGATCTACGTGAAGCCGGTGCTGGCCGTTATCGAGGCGGTCGGGGGCACGCACGGCGCGGTGAAAGCGCTGGCGCATATCACGGGCGGCGGGCTGTCCGAGAACATGCCGCGCGTGCTGCCGGAAAATGTCGCGGCGCGCATCAACCTTGCGGCGCTGCCGTTCCTGCCCGTGTTCGGATGGCTGGCCGAGACCGGCCGGCTGCCCGATGCGGAGATGCTGAAGACGTTCAACTGCGGCATCGGCATGGTGATGGTGGTCGCGAAGGCGGAAGCCGATAGCCTCGTGCGCCTGCTGCAGGAGTGGGGCGAGGCTCCTTTCGTCATCGGCGAGATCGTACCGCCGGGTGGCGCGCGGACCGACGCGAAGGGCAAGGGCGACACCTGGGCCGTGCAGTACACGGGTGCTCTCGGCGGCCGGTGATTGCGGGCAACTGTCGCCCGCAAAGCCGCTTCAATACGGGCGCTGCGCGCCGGACCGGAAACTTCAGTCAGCCTTCACTGCGGCGAGGTCCAAACCGCGGACCGCGCGGCCAAGCCAGGAATCGCGCGGCGGCATCGTCATGCCGTTGTTGGCGCGCTTGTAGACACTGCGCCAAAGATGCACGGCGCGGGTGTTGGGGGTGATGAAGTCGAGCAGCGCGTCGCCGTCGACGAGAACCTGCATATCGCTCAGGGTCCGCGGACTGAAGGGAAAGTAGACCTCCTGCGGCAGGACCTTGTCGGCACAGCCGTTCGCGGTCGTGAAATGGGTCAGTGCGGCGGGCCCATAGTGAAGGCGAGGAGGCGGCTTGCCCAGCACCCACTTTTCCACGCGCTTCCATTGCATGTTGAGACGCGTGGGCAAGGGATACCAGAACGGCGCATGGGTCACCGGGCGCTTGCGGCAGAAGGCAAGATAGCCGCGCAGCACGGGGCTATCTTGTGGAAGCCGGAGAACGGCGCCGCAGATGCTGTCTGGCGATTCCCAGGCCATGAGGTAAGGCTCGCGCCCCAAATGCTGCAGGACGGCCATGTCGAGATCGAACCAGGTGCCCAGCCCTTTGTTGATGCCCTCGACCCTGAACCAATCGGAGAAGTGGTCGGGCACGCGCTTCTGGATGTCGTCGAGGCCGCCGGCGTCAAAAACCTCGCGGGCGTCCTCGATGCGGACGCCGAGACCGGCCGTTCGCAACTGCGCGGGCGCGTCGGTGAAGATGGTGACGTCGTGGCCGGCGGTGACGGCCGTCGCACAGCTCAACCGCTCCATCCACGTGACGGGCCCGGTCCAATAAGAGAACGCCGCTGCGGACATTCCAAATACTCATGGTTGTTGGCAGAGCTTGTCTGGCCGTCACGGGTGCAGGGGCGCTTTGCGCAACTCTTGTTTGGTTTCCCGCGTGACGCTCGTGCAGTGAGCCAAGGGCAGTGTCGGCAGTCTTGTATACGGCCGGGGGTCCGGACGACGTGGCCGCGCGGGCACATGTACGCCATTTCACATAACCTTCATACGCAGGGGCGTTCCTCGCGGGCCTTGCCAACAACATTATTTGCTCGCCGATCTGCTCGAGCGCTGCCGTGACAGTCTGTGACGAGCCCCCGCCGACCTTACGAATCGGTAAGCCAGCCGTAAGGACAGCGCCAAGTCCACAAGTCAGGTTCTGGGACGAGTGACGCCACCTGCGGACGGCTCCGCGAACGCCGTTCGAGGTGCGAAACGTCAGAAACGGCAATCAGGCTAACTGCCAAACAAACCATTCATCGGCCGGCTTGATGCTGAAGGGAATTGGAACGGAACTAAAACCGGCGCTGGCTTTTTTTCGGCGAGGCTTTGGCGTCGCCCAACGTAGTGCAATCGACGCGTTTGCGGCGAGCGCTGGCTTTGCAATTGTCGCTGAATTGAGCGCCGCTTTGGATGGGGGCGCCTCGCCTGCTTTGTCGCTCGCCAATCTCACCGATCTGCTGGTGCGAATTGACCTCAATTCGGCACGCGCGGTGATTGTCAGTACTGCCAGCCTGTTCTCGGACGCCGCCGTCGAGCGTGTGGTCGGATACGAACGGCTGCGTGAGCGTGGCATCGAACTTCTTGCGGCAGACGCGCCCGACGCCTTCGTCACCGAGGCTGAAGCGCATCCGGAAGTGCGGAAAATCCTTGCAGAATCGGCCCAATTTGACGCGGCTACAAATGGCGCAGCGGCACGTTTGACGACGGGCGCGAGACGCGCGTCGCCCGGCCGCGCACACCGGAAGACCTACGCAGAGCTGGAGCCGGCAGCCACCCTCATGGCCAAGAGGCTCTATCAAGCCAGCCGCGCCAGCGGCGAGCGCATTTCGCTGCGCGAGATCAGCAGCAAACTTTCCGATTCCGGCTTTATCGGAGCGAATAAGAAGCCGTTTCATCCTGAGGTCATTCGGCGCATGCTGAATGGCAATTGGCCGCGGAATAAAACGCCGCAGTGATGCAAGTTGCACGAGGCTTTGCGTCATAAATTGTCATAAACCGAATCGCGGTTTACGGCCCATAATCCACAAGCTATCGCTGCATCGGCTGAGCGTGAATTCGGCAGGGTTCACGCAGGTTGGCGTGGTCGCGTAATTCGTGAGTGGTTGCGTCGATCGAAGGCCTAGTTGAAGCGTACTTCGTAGGAGTTGCGTATGAGTGGGGGAGTAAAGGCGGGGTGGGCGTGCGCCCTTGCCGCCAGCGGTCTGATGCTTGGCACCATGGGTGCACAGGCGGCCGACCTTGGGGGAGATTGCTGCAGCGATCTCGAAGAGCGCGTTGCCGAACTCGAGGCGACCACCGCCAAGAAAGGCAATCGCAAAGTCAGCCTGACGGTTTCGGGCTGGGTCAACGAGGCCGTGTTCCTCTGGGACGACGGTACCGAAAGCAACGTCTACGTCGGCACGAACTCGCTGGAGCAGTCGCGCTTCAAGTTCGCCGGCGAGGCCAAGATCGATAAGGACTGGTCGGCTGGTTACACCATCGAAGTCGGCGTCGCAGGCGCTGCTTCGAGCTCGTTCTCGCAGACGAGCACGGGAAGCTCCAACAGCCTGACGCTCCGCAAGAGCAACTGGTTCATCAAGAGCAAGACCTACGGCAAGCTGACTGTCGGTCTTGACGGCACGTCTACGTACCATCTTCTGGATGACGCCGACGGCGCGAACACCCGCAACTACTCGGATGCAGAAGCAGCACGCGTTGCTCTCGGCGCATTCGGCCTGCGCTCCAACGGTGCTGCCGTCGGCAGCTTGACGTGGGGCAACATCATGGCGGGCTACAACAATGGCACGCCTGGCCAGGACGGCCGCCGCAACATCGTCAAGTACGACTCGCCGGAGTTCGGCGGCTTCGTCGCTTCGGTGAGCTGGGGCGAGGACGACCTGTGGGATACGTCACTGACCTACAAGGGCGAACTGCACGACTTTAAGCTCGTCGCCAAGATCGGCTACGGCGAGAGCACGGATCCCACTGCCACGAACTGCACCGGCCCTGCGTCGGGCTTCAAGTGCACCTGGTGGGGCGCGGCTGGCACGGCAATGCACGCACCGACCGGCCTCTATCTCTATGGCGGCTACGGCGAGCAGACGATCGACTCGCTCCCCGCTGGCCTCGAAGAGACGAGCACCACCTTCTTCCTGCAGCCCGGCATCGAGCGCAAATGGCATCCGATCGGCAAGACGACGATCTTCGGCGAATACCGCAAGGATGACGCCGGTGCGCTCTTCTCCGGCTCCAGCAACTCCGCGACGCTCAATTCTCAAGGCGCCGACCTGACGCACTACGCTGGCGGCATCGTGCAGAACATCGAGGCAGCGGCGATGGATCTATACGTGATCTACCGCCACTCCGAGGGTGACTTCACGAACAAGAGCGGCACCAACGTCAACCTCGACGACTTCGACATGGTCATCAGCGGCGCGCGCATCCAGTTCTAAGCGCGCCGGTTACACCTACTCTCTCGACTGAGCCGCCCTTCGGGGCGGCTCTTTTTTTGTCTTGGCATCTCCCCTGCGGGTCTTCGCCGCAAGTTGCGGGATTACATCGCGCTGCTTGATTTCCACGTCATCAACCAATCGCGAATGCCCGCTAGGACTCGCTAACTATCGTTCAAAGTGGGGGTCTTCGTGTCGCGTACTTCACTGCTTCGGAGCGGCGTTTCCGCTCTCGCGCTCAGCGCATTCGCTGTCTTCTCGGCACAAGCCGCCAGCTTCGATATCACGAGCGGTACCGTCACCACCCCACAGACGCTCGCGAACGGCGAGACCGGAAACGTGGACAGTGGCGCCGAGCTTAGCGTTACGGCCAATGGTAGTTCGGGAAATGCCGTCACCGTGAACGGCAATACGGTCGTCATCACGAATGCCGGCTTGATCCAAAACCTCGGCACAGGGCGCGCCATTCAGGCTCCGTCGGGCGGTGGGACGACCCGCGACATCACACTCGACAACAGCGGAACGATCCGCTCCGCTGACGACACGTTCCGCATCAACGTGAATGTGACGGCCGGGACTATCACGATAAACAACAGCGGGACGATGGCCTCGACCGGTGGACAGGTCATCGACTTTGCCGCGATCTCAACCGCCGGCGCCACGATATCGATCAACAATCTCGCGGGCGGCGTCATTCAGTCGGGTGGCGAGGATGCGGTGCGCCCCGGCAAGAATGCGACCGTGACAAACTGGGGCAAGATCACCTCCGGCTCTGGGGGTGACGGGGTCGACGTGCAGACGAACGGCGGCACCGTGATCAACAAATCCGGGGGCGAAATCTCGGCCGGCAAACACGGCATCAACGTTGGTGTGAACGGGAACGTGACTGTCATCAACGAGGCCGGGGCTACGATCATCGGCCGCAACGGGTCGGGCGTCGGCTCGGACGGCTACGGCACGGTGACGAACTACGGCCGGATCACGGGCGACTACGACGAGATCTCGGCGACGGGTGATGGCGACGGCGTCGACATCGACATCGAGGGTCACATCTATAACTACGGGATCATCGAGGGCACTGGTGCCGACGGGGTGACCAATCACTCCGAAGGCATCGCCATGGGCGGCGGCGTCATCAGGAACTATGCCGGCGCGCTGATCTCCGGCGACGACCGGGGCATTCTCATAGACGACGGCAACGGCAATAGTGCCTACGGCTCGGTCGATATCGAGAACGCCGGCACCATCGTCGGTCTCATGGGCGATGCGCTGAAGATCGTCGGCAACTATGACGACAAGCTGGTCAATTCGGGCCGCATCGTCGGCAACATCGACCTCGGAGGCGGCGCCAACATACTCGACAACGAGGCCGGTGGACTGCTCGAAGTCGGCACGGTGCTCAGCGTCGGTGCCGGCAACACGATCAACAACGCGGGCACGATCGTGCCCGGCGGCACAGGCAGCATCGAAACGACGACCCTGACGGGAAAGCTGTCGCAGAGCAGCACGGGTGCGCTGGCGATCGATCTCGACGCAGCCGCGAATGCCGCCGATCGGATCAACGTGACGGAGACAGCCTCGCTGAGCGGCAGCATCAAGCTGACGGTCGACGCCATCTCGATCTCGAGCGGCACCGTCACGGTGCTCTCGGCGGCGGGCGGCACCTCGATCGCCGGCCTATCGCTCAGCCCCGCGCCCGTGGCGCTACAGGCTGAGCTGCTCTACCCGAACGCCCACGACGTGCAGATCTCCTACGACCTGAGCTTTGCTCCGACCAGCATCGGCCTCAGCGGCAATCAAACGTCGCTCGGCAATCATATCGATGACGCGGTCATCGCCGATCCGACGAAGCTCACCGGCATCACCCAGGCGCTTTTCTCGCTGACGGACGCCAACGACTACCGTGCGGCGCTCGATCAGCTTTCGCCTGAGATCTATGGCGACGGTGCCGTTGCCACGCTGTACGGCGCACACGCGTTCGGAAATTCCCTGCTGAGCTGCTACAAGCGCGATGCACAGTACGCCGCGGTGAGCGAGGACCAGTGCATGTGGGCGGCGTTCACGGGCCGGACGCTCGATCAGAACGCTTCCCCCGAAGGCCTCGGTTACGACGAGCAGACGTGGGGCTTCTCGGGTGGCGGGCAAGTCGCTGTTGCGCCCGGGCTAATGCTCGGCCTTGCGGGTGGCATCGAACAGGGTAACGCCGATGCCACGAACGGGGCGAGCGCAGACATCGACCGGGCATATGCGGGCGTGGCGTTGAAGCATGTCGCGGGTCCGTGGGTCGTTGCGGGCGCGGTGTTCGGCGGCACGGGCTCGACGGACACCACGCGGCCGATCAATTTCGGTGGCCTCGTCACCGCGGCAACCGGCGACCAGACGGTTTCGCATCTGAGCGGTCGCTTGCGCGTCGCCTATCAGATGGGCGGCAATGCGCTCTATGCGAAGCCGATGGTCGACGTGGAGGCGACGCATATGTGGCTCGGCTCGGTGCAGGAGCAGGGCGGGCCGGGCGCACTGTCGATCGCCAGCAGCGAGGAGACAGTTTTCTCGGCCGCCCCGGCAGTTGAGATCGGCGGCGAGGTGATGATCGACGGCGGTACGCTGGTGCGGCCGTTCGCCCGCGTCGGCGGTGTGTTCTACAGCGAGGACAGCATAGCGATTAGCAGCAGCTTCATCGGCGGACCAGCGGGCGTCCCCGGTTTTGCCACGCAAGCCGAGGTCGAGGACGTGATGGGGAACGTCGGCGCGGGGCTCGACCTCGTGTGGCGCGATGGCACGACGATCAAGGCGCAATACGATGGGCTGTTCGGCTCCGAGGTGCAGCAGCACACCTTCGGCGCCAAGGCGAGCGTGAAGTTCTGATCAAGTGCGTTGAGGCGATGTTATCGGCATCCGGTGGAATACACCGGATGCCGGATGCTTTCTGGCGTGCTATGGGGCGGCCATGAGCATCACGGCGGCAGCCACGGCGAAGAAAAAGAAGGTCGGCATCCTCATCTCGGGCCGCGGCTCCAACATGGTGTCGCTGATCGAGGCCGCGCGGGCTGCCGACTATCCGGCCGAGATCGCCTGCGTCATCTCGAACCGGCCGGAGGCGGCGGGCCTTGCCAGGGCGGCGGCCGAGGGCATCCCGGCGCTGGCGGTCGACCACAAGCAATATCCCTCGCGTGAGGCATTCGAGGCCGAGCTAGACAAGGCGCTGCGCGCGCATGGGATCGAGATCGTCGCCTGCGCCGGCTTCATGCGGAAGATGACAGCGGGCTTCGTGGAAGCCTGGCGCGACGCCATGCTCAACATCCACCCATCGCTGCTGCCGTCCTACAAGGGGCTCGACACGCACGCGCGCGCACTTGCCGACGGCGTGAAGCTGGCCGGCTGCACAGTCCATATCGTGCGGGCCGAGCTCGATGCGGGGCCGATCGTGGCTCAGGCGGCCGTGCCGGTGCTCGAAGGTGATTCTGCCGACAGCCTCGGTGCGAGGGTGCTTGCGGCCGAACACCGGCTCTATCCGCATGGCTTATCCTTGTTCGCCAGCGGCCGCGCCGTGGTTCAGCGGGACCGGGTCGCGATCCAGCAAGAACCAATTAACCAAGCGATTTCATTGTATTGGCCACCATAGCTGTGACATTTGGAGCGTTGCCCCAAGTCAGCGCCCTCGCGCCAAAATGAAGCTAAATCACGGCGTCGCATGGACACTTATGACAGCTGGGTGATACTGCTCCCGCTAGCCTCGGGGGTGCGGCGCTGCCCGTGCGGGGCGTCCAAGTCGGGCCCGCAGTGACCCAGTTTACAACCCGTTGGCTGGATTAGGCATAGAAGTTCGTTTTTGCGGCTTCTCGCCGGGAGATATGTCATGACCGCGATGGCAAAGCAGCCCACAGCTGCTGCTGAATCGGACGAATCGAATTACGCGCAAGGCCTCGGCGATGAATCGAGCGTCTGGTTCAAGCTGACGCCGCTGCTCAGAACCGGCGTCGACAACCCCCTGCATATCCTGATGCAGATGGCCGAGCGTTATGGCCCCGTCATCCCCATCAACCTTGCCAATCAGCGCATCGTCCTGCTGACGGAGCCGGAGCACTTCAAGCACGTGCTCGTCGCCAAGGCTGATTCCTACATCAAGTACTTCGACGGCCTGAAGCCGATCTTCGGCAAGTCGATGATCACCAACGACGGCGCGCTCTGGCAGAAGATCCGCATGCCGCAGCAGCCGGCGTTCCACCCGGACATGTTCGCCGAATACATCCCGTACTTCCTGGCCGCCATCCGCACCAAGATGGACATCTGGTCGGAAATCGCGAAGACCGGCGAAACCGTCGAGATGGTCGAACAGACGTGGACGCTCGCCGCGGACATGATCTGCAAGGCGCTGTTCGATCGCGACATGCCGTTCAATCCGCACTTCGTGTTCAAGTGCGTGAAGACATACACCGACGTGATGAACCACAAGGAGATCCGCCTCCGGAAGCAGGCGGGCGAGATCTTCGAGATCACGGAGCAGGACGCTGCCAAGGCGATGGAAGCGTGGGCCAGCGTGCCGCCAGCCCTTCTTGCCGCCGACCCGCGCGAGGAGCGCGAACGCACGCTGCTGAAGATGATCGAGGCCGTGGTCGCCGATCCGGAGGTTCCGGAGTTCGACCAGCAGCAGGCGATCGACGAGATCAAGCAGTACCTGTGGGCCGGCACCGAGACGACGGCACTGACCCTTGCCTGGGCCCTCTACGAGACGGCACGGCACCCGGAAGCGGCTGAGCGCATCCGCAAGGAGGGCGAGCAGGTTTACGGCGATCGCGAGCCCACCGCTGCCGACTACTCCGCGCTGGCATACACGCGCGCCGTCATTCAGGAGACGATGCGCATCTATCCGCCGGTGTGGGGACTGATCCGGGTCGCCAGCGAGCACGACGTCATCGACGGCAAGGAGATCCGCCCGGGCGACCGCGTGGTCATCTTCTCCTACGGCGCGCACCACAATCCGCGCTTCTGGGAGGCTCCGGAGGAGTTCCGTCCCGAGCGCTGGATGGCCGGCGCTGCAAAGAAGCAGGTGAAGTATTCCTACCTGCCGTTCGGCGGCGGCAAGCGTTCGTGCATCGGCGGCGCGATGAGCCAGGTCGAGAACACGCTGGCGCTGTCGCTGCTACTGCGTCGATTCCGGCCCGAGTACGTCGGCCCCGAGCCGGCCGGCATCAACGCCACGGTGACGCTGACGCCGAAGGGCGGGCTGCAGTTCAAGATCCGCGAGCTGAGCTAGGACGCGCCTGCGCGGCTGGGCTGCTTCGCCGGCCCGGCACTGGAAACCAATTGGGCGCTGTCGGTTCCGGCAGCGCTTTTTTGTGTCGAGGACCTGCCGTCGCTGATCTACGTCAACGACCGGCGCTTGGTGCCGCCCTACTCTCAGTTTTAGTAGAAAAAGCAGAACGCAGTGCCCCCACTGCAATCTCTACTGCAACCGACAGATAGGCGAAGCGCAAATGCCCTGGCTTGCACATAAGAAGTATCCGCGCCACGTCCTGGTCGTGGGTGTGGTCGTAAGCGCAGCACTTGCTGGCGCGGCGCTGGCGCAGGTGCATCCCGACGCGAAGACAGGCCGGAAGATTGCCGAGAAACTTTGCGTCGGTTGCCACACCGTCGGCGCGGAAGCGTCGGGGTCGACCGTCGCAGCGGACGTGCCGAGCTTTGCGCGCATCGCCAGCAAGCCCGGGCAGACGGCGCAGGGAATTGCCGGGGCGATCGTCGTTCCGCATCCGCCTATGCCGCAGATCCAGCTCACGCGCGAAGAGATCGGCGATATCGCCGCCTACATCCTGACGCTGAAGCAGTAGCTACGCCTGCGGCTTCTGAACGTCTAGCGGCGGGTCGTCAGCGTCTCTCCTCATGGCCGACGCGTGCACCCTGGTCCCACCCTGGCCCCACCGGGGAGGGCATGGCCGGCGTGCGGCTTCCGGGATGACAGTGCGGCGCCTATAACGTATGAGTGCGCCTCCATTTTCGAGGCCGTAGCCGCCTCAAGAACCGCCCAGAGAGCCCCCCGATGTCTGAGCTGCTGCTCGAGCTGTTCTCCGAAGAGATTCCCGCCCGCCTGCAGGTGCGCGCGGCCGATGACCTGCGCCGGCTGATGATCGACGGCATCAAGGCCAAGGGGCTCGACGTCGGCGAGGCGCGTGCCTTCGCGACGCCGCGGCGCCTGACGCTGGTCGTCAATGACGTGCCGAAGAAGTCGCCGGCAGTGTCGGAGGAAAAGAAGGGCCCGCGCACGAACGCGCCCGAGCAGGCCGTGCAGGGTTTTCTGAAGTCGGCCGGCCTTGCGTCCGTCGACGAGGCGACCATCGTCAAGGACGAGAAGAAGGGCGATTTCTATCTCGCGCGCATCGAGAAGCCGGGCCGTGCGTCGGGCGAGATCATCGCCGAGGTTCTGCGCGAGGCGATCCTCAATTTCCCCTGGCCAAAGACGATGCGCTTCAACGCCAAGCTGGACGGCGGCGGCGAGCTGCGCTGGATCCGGCCGTTGCATTCCATCGTCCTGCTGCTCGACGGCAAGGTGGTGCCGTTCGAGATCGCGGGCATCAAGTCGGGCAACGTCACTCGCGGACATCGCTTCATGGGCGGCGAGCCGTTCAAGGTGACGGACTTCGCCGACTACGAAAAGCAGCTCAAGGCCAACAAGGTCGTACTCGACTTCGCGGAGCGGGCTGCTGCGATCAACGAGGGCGCGCACGCGCTGGCGAAGGAAGCCAAGCTGACACTCGTCGAGGACGAGGGCCTTGCCGCGGAGAACGCCGGCCTCAACGAATGGCCGACGGTGCTGATGGGCGAGTTCGACAAGTCGTTCCTGGAAGTGCCGGGCGAGTGCCTGACCAGCGCTATGCGGACGCATCAGAAGTGCTTCTCGCTGCGGCATGGCAAGAAGCTGTCGAACCATTTCCTGCTGGTGTCGAACCTCAAGGCCAAGGACGGCGGCAAGACCATCGTCGCCGGCAACGAGAAGGTGATCGCGGCGCGATTGAGCGACGCCAAGTTCTTCTGGGAAACCGATCTCAAGAAGACGCTCGATGAGATGCGCGACGAGCTGAAGGGCATCACCTTCCACGAGAAGCTGGGCACGCAGTTCGAGCGCACCGAGCGCATCAAGGAGCTGGCGCACCAGATCGCGACGTCGCAGGAGCTGTGCGAGGCAGCGCTGGCGCTGCGGGCGGGCGAACTGTCGAAGGCCGATCTCGTGTCCGGCATGGTCGGCGAGTTCCCCGAGTTGCAGGGGCTGATGGGCCGCTACTACGCCGAGGCCGAGCACATTGCGCCGGAGATCGCGCGCGCCATCGAGCTGCATTACAAGCCGAAGGGCCCGACGGATTCCGTTCCGCTGGAGAGCGAAGGCAACGGCGCCGCCGTCGCTGTCGCGCTTGCGGACAAGCTCGACATGCTCGTCGGCTTCTGGGCCATCGGCGAGAAGCCGACGGGGTCGGGCGATCCCTATCAGCTGCGCCGCGCGGCGCTCGGCGTCATCCGGCTTGTCCTCGAAAATGACCTGCGCATGCCGCTCATTGCCGAAATTGAGAAGGCAGCCGACCTCGTACTCACGTCGGCTGGCCGTGTTGCGCTCGAAAAGAAAATGAAAGAGACCGGCGGCGGCCTTGCTATGCACGCCGAGGCTCGAACTTCCATCGACTGGGACGGGCGCCAGGTATCTCCGAACTCGGTTGCTCTGCTCGAATTTTTCGGCGAGCGGCTGAAGGTCTATCTGAAGGACAAGGGCGCGCGGCACGACCTGATCGACGCGGTGTTCTCGCTGCCGGGCCAGGACGACCTCGCGCTCATCGTCAAGCGGGTCGAGGCTTTGACCGAGCTGCTCGGCACCGACGACGGCGTGAACCTGCTGGCCGGCGTCAAGCGCGCGCAGAACATCCTCGCGATCGAGGAGAAGAAGGACAAGACCAGCCACGCGGGCGACTATGACCCCGCCCTGCTGCAGCTCGACGAGGAGAAGGCGCTCGCGGCCGCCATCGACAAGGTGAAGGACGACACGGTCTCGGCGCTGGCGGTCGAGAACTTCGCCGGCTCGATGCGCGCTCTGGCCGAGCTGCGCGCACCGGTCGATGCGTTCTTCGACAAGGTGACGGTCAACGCCGACGATCCGGCGCTGCGTCTGAACCGCCTGCATCTGCTGTCGCAGATCCGCGCCGCGACGCTGACCGTCGCCGACTTCAGCAAGATCGCGGGCTAGCTCTGCTCCCGTGACTTCCCGCTGTCATCCTCGGCTCGGGACAAGCCCGAGGATGACATTGAGACGAGGCACGCCATCGCGCTTTATCCTGGGTCCCGGGTCGTCGTTCGCATGCGCTCACTCGCCCGGGATGACAGACGTTTCAGGACGTGAGGTCGAGCCATAGATCGCGCCAGCCGGGGTTGCGGCTTTCGATGAGCTCAATCTTCCACGCGCGGCGCCAGTGCTTGATGCTCTTCTCGCGGCGGATCGCAATCTCGATATCGTCATGCTCTTCGAAGTACGCGAGCATCTTGACACCGTATCGCGTCGTAAACCCCGGTACTAGGCCATCACGGTGTTCAACCATCCGGCCATAGAGATCACTGGTGACACCAACGTAAAGCGTGCCGTTGCGTTTGCTCGCCAGGATATAGACGAAATATGCATACTCTCGACGCACGACCCGATCTCACTGTCATCCCGGGCGAGCGAGGCCCGTGCCGAGCGATGACCCGGGACCCAGCATAAGAGCTGCCTAAGGCACCTAGAAGTGATGATCTACGCGAAGAGCCGATACCTGTTTCTGCGGCCAACAGGTCTCCGCGCGTGACGACGGCCGGGGCTCGCCCGTACTCGTGGAATTGTCGCATTCGAGAACATGAAGATTGCGGAGAAGCTGGCGTGGATCGCGGGCTGCGCCGCGATGACGTTTTGTGCCGGCTCAATCGCGTTCCGCTGATCACGCGGTAATCGCGCGTCTGCCCGTAAAGGCAGCAGCGCCATCACAGACCTAAAAATCGATGAACCCGCGCCGAACGTGTGTTAGTTCGGAAAAATGACCGGCGACAAATCCCGATATCTGTTCCTCTACGGCACGCTGATGAGCGGGGCGCGCGGCGTGCTCGGCACCGAGGAGCGCCTGCGCCTTGCCCGCGAATCCGACAGCCTCGGCCCGGCGTCGCTGGACCGCGCGCATCTCTACGACCTCGGCCATTATCCCGGCGTGCTGCTCGACCCGGACGCTGACGCGAGAGTGCACGGCGAACTCGTTCTGCTGGCGCAGCCGCAGCCGACCATCCTCTGGCTCGACGAATACGAAGGCTTCGTCCACGGCGCCGACGACAACGACTACGACCGCCTCGTGCGCGAGGTGCGGCTTGCCGGCGGCGAAACCATAGACGCGTGGATATACGTGCTGCACGGCCCGCCGTCGCACGGCACGCGCGTCGTCAGCGGCCGCTGGAGCAGCCGCTGACGCGTGTTCGGTAATAGGGGGAAGTTGTTGAGAGCTGGCTGCGGACCCCGAACGGCCCTCACCGCGTTGGGCACGGTCCCCGCTTAAGACCGAGGCTGCCAGCTCCCAGACGATCGTTCTTACACTGGCCTCGAAGCAGCCACTATTGGGGCGGGCAAAAACAAATATTCATGTGCATATCTCGTACATTTAGCTTGTCGCTGAATCGTCACGAGAAGTTGCGCGCGCGTCTGCGAATGCATTTTTGAATCGCGATCACGCTCTCGAATTTTTGATGTGACCGACGCGCCTACGCATCTGCAGCGTCGGACGCGCCTGAATTCGCAGCTTCGTATGCTTCACTCGCGAGGAGCCACGCGTCCTCTGCGTCGCTGAGACGCTTGGCAAGCTGGCCGCGTTCGACGGCCGCGCTCTGCGCGCGCTGCGGATCTTTCGCGTAGAGCTGCGGATCGGCGAGCAGCGCATCGAGCTTGCCGATCTGCGTGCTCAGAGTTTCGACGCTCTTCTCAGCGGCTTGCATCGTTTTCTTCAGGGGCGCGAGCGATGCGCGTCTGTCGGCGGCAGCGCGGCGCTGGTCGGCGCGGGTGTCGCGCGCCGCCTCGGCCTTGCCGGCAGATGTCTTCGTGCGTGTCGTCGCGCCGCGCTCGGCGAGCAGGTCGGCGCGATATGAATCCATATCCCCGTCGTAGGATTTTACCGTGCCGCCGCGCACGACCCACAGCCGATCGGCGCAGGCTTCGATCAGATGGCGGTCATGGCTGATGAGGATGACGGCGCCCTCGTACTCGGCGAGCGCCTGCACCAGCGCCTGGCGGCTGTCGACGTCGAGATGGTTGGTCGGCTCGTCGAGGATGAGGAGGGGCGGCGCGTGAAAGGCCGCCAATGCCAGCAGCAGCCGGGCTTTTTCGCCACCGGACAGATTGGAACACTTGGTTTCGGCCTTGTCGGCCGAAAAGCCGTAAGTTCCCAGCTTGGTGCGCCGCTGCGCCTCCGTGGCTTCCGGCATGAGATCCAGCATGTGGTCGTAAGGCGTGCGGCCGGGATTGAGCTCGTCGAGCTGGTGCTGGGCGAAATAGCCGACGTCTACTTTCTTCACGCCGAAGGCGGTGCCGGACAGCGGCGCGAGCTTGCCGGCGATCAGTTTGGCGAAGGTCGATTTGCCGTTGCCGTTCTGGCCGAGCAACGCGATGCGGTCGTCCTGGTCGATGCGCAGGTTGATGTCTCTCAGCACCGGGACACCGGGCGCGTAACCGATCGACACGTTTTCGAACCGCATCAGGGGACTGGCGAGCTCCTTCGCGGGGTTCGGCAGGTAGAAGGGCTTCACGCGCTCGTCGAGCTGGGCGGCGATCGGCTGCATCTTGGCCAGCGCCTTGACGCGGCTCTGCGCCTGGGCCGCCTTGGTCGCCTTGGCTTTGAAGCGGTCGATGAACGCCTGGATGCGGCGACGCTCGTCGTCCTGCTGCTTCTTAAGCTTCAATTCGAGGCGTTGCTTCTCGCGGCGCGCTTCCTCGAAGTCGTCGTAGCCGCCGGCATAGAGCGTGAGCTTGCCGCGGTCGAGATGCAGGATGCTCGTCACCGCGCGGTTGAGGAGGTCGCGGTCGTGGCTAACGATGAGCACGGTGTGCGGGTAAGTCTTCAGATAGCTTTCCAGCCACATCGCGCCTTCGAGGTCGAGATAGTTGGTCGGCTCGTCGAGCAGCAGGATCTCCGGCTCGAGCAGCAGCACCGAGGCGAGGGCGACGCGCATGCGCCAGCCGCCCGATAGCTCGCGGCAGGCGCGCTGCTGCGCGGTATCGTCAAATCCGAGACCGGAAAGGATCGCCGCGGCGCGGGCCGGAGTTGCATGTGCCCCGATGTCGGTGAGGCGCTCGTGAATTTCGGCGATGCGGTGGGCGTCGGTCGCGTGCTCGGCCTCGGCGAGCAGCTGGGCGCGCTCGGTGTCGGCGGCCAGCACTGTGTCGATGATGCTGGCCGTGCCGCCCGGTGCCTCCTGCGCCACGTGGCCGATGCGCGTGGCCTTCGGGATGGTGATCGAGCCCATGTCGGGGGCGAGGTCGCCGGCGATGATCTTCAGGAGGGTGGTCTTGCCCGCGCCGTTGCGGCCGACGAGGCCGACCTTGTGCCCGGTCGGAATGCCGGCCGTGGCACCCTCGAATATGGGCTTGCCTTCGATGCGATAGCTGAGGTCGTTGATGTGCAGCATGGCGAGCACATAGCCGCTCCGCCCCGTGCTGTCACCGCCTGCGCGCCGGGGTCGCGGCGGGGTGCGGTCAGATGGCGATGCCGAAGTGCTTCAGGGCGGCCAGCATCAGGAAGTAGGCGGCTACCGTTAGCGCGCAGGAGAGCGCCAGGCTCGCCGCGAAGGGCCAGCCGGCCCTCAGCAGGAGCGGGAGGGCGATGAACAGGACCAGGGAGGGAAGCACCAGCCAAAAGATGCCGGTGGCGAGGTCGGCGACCTTGCCTGCATCGCCGGTGTCGGCGTAGAGCCAGATCATCGCCAGGACCGAAGTGAGCGGGATCGACGCCAGCACAGCGCCGAGCAGGGACGAGCGCTTGGCGACCTCCGAGATTGCCACCACCAGCACGGCGGTGATGGCAATCTTGATGGCGGTCGCGAGCATGGCGCGTCAGCCCGAAACGACGGGCTTCAAAGTCTCGACGAGCAGGCGCTCCTGTATGCCCTGGTCAGCGACCGCAAGATGCGCACTGAACCAGTCCTGCACCATCTGGCAGACGCGCTCGGGCGGCTCGCGCGAGAGCAGCTGCGGATTGGAGAAGGTCTGGAGGTCGGTCTCCTTCCAGCCAAGCTTGGTGAGTTCCTGAACGAGGATGTCGTAGTCCTCCTTGAGCGCACGCTCGTGCACCACGGGGGCCTTGCGGCCATCAGCGATGGCCTCGAAGATCGCGGCGATCTGAGCCTGCACCGCGGCACCCTGCTCGGGCGACTGCAGCACCTCGACCACTGCCGGCGCCGTCTCGCCCTGCGAGATGAAGCCGTAGCAGGCGCCGACGCTCTTATTCGACAGCGTCTTGAGATTGTTGAGGAAGGCCGAGGCGATTTCCTTGAGACGCGGCGTGCTCGCCGCCAGCGCTTCGTTGGCGTGCTGACGCCGCAGCGAAACGAGGGCCTCGGCGAGATGCTTGTTCACCGCTTCCTGGGGCTGGCTCTGCGCGGTCAACGCGGCGGCCTGCTGGAGCTGTTCGCCGTACCACTGCGGGAACTCGCGTTTAACGACGCTCCACGCGGCGAGATCCTTGAACTGGCTGTCGAGGGTCTGAGCGCCGGCTACGACCTCCGCGCTCGGCGCGGAAGCACCCGCGGGTGCGGACGAGGGGTCAGACGGGGCGGAAATCGTAGGGACCTGCTCGCCCTGCTTGGATGCGGTGAGCTTGTCCTGCAGCGCTCCGACAGCGCCACTCTTCCAAGCATACCAGCCACCGCCGCCGACCAGTCCCAGCAGCAACACGGCGATCGCGACCTTGCGCAGACGGCCGCCGCCGCCGGTGTCATCGGCCCCTTGCGCGACGCGGATACGGTCCGGCTCGAACGATGGCTGCGCGCCAGGTGCGGGCCCGCGGGCAGGCTCGGGGCGAGCGCCCTGCGTGGTCGGCCGCG
>CAZBPM010000047.1:0-24152 GCA_964493785.1 uncultured Hyphomicrobium sp.
CCGAAAGGCTGCCTCACTAAACTAGAACGCAGCGTTTCGGCGCCCGCGCTCCCACGTTTTGATTGCGCCGGCGACTCCCCCGCGGGGAGCCGGCCGCCGGCGCATGCCTGTTGCACGCCGGCGTGCGCTCCGATCGCCCGAGCATCTATCAGCGAGGGCGTGAATCGGCAGCGCAAAGAATGACCCAGGAGAAAAGCGCGCAGCTCCAAATCATTCGGAGGCTTCGCCACTCACCACGCTGGCTCCCGGATAGCCGCTCACGTCGTTCGCGGCTTCCGGGATGACAGGAAACAAATCCACCAACACAGGAGCGACCCAGAATGCCCACCTCACCCGGCCGCAAAACCCACCACCCCGGCGTCTTCGAATTCACCACCCCGGAGGCAGCCGAGGCCGAGTTCCACATGCGCCTGATGGCGGGCGCGGCCGGCCTGGCCAAGATCTGCACCATCAAGAAGTGCCGCCGCCGGGGGCGTTGCTTCGGCCCCTTCGACGGCGACCTGCCGTGCAGGCGCCGTCACCTCGGCCTGTTCCACGAGCGGTTCAATTCCGCGCTGAAGTTCCTCGGCTGGTCGTACGACGAGGCAGACGCCGATGAGTAATAGAACCATCGCTAACTGCCGGCTGCCCGGCAAGGATTGAGCAAGCACGATTGCGCGCCCCGGACCTCTTTCGCGCCCAATGCGTTAGCCTCTCGTAGCGAAGCAAAAAACAAGGCAGGCAACATGTCCCATTCGCGCGCCACCGAACGCAGCATCCTCACCTCAGAGCAGCTCGATCTCGTCGACAAGACGCACCACCCCGCCATCTACGATGTCGAGGCCAAGGAGCTGCACGCGCTGCGCAAGCAGATCCGCAACGAGAAGGGCAAGGTGCGCACGCTCGTGCGTCAGCGTGAGCGCGAGATCCGCGGCAAGTCCGAGCCGCGCGGCAATGCCTTCCCCGGCAACACCGAGCAGCCGCTGAAGCGTAAGCAGGCGTTGTCCGCCGCGCTGAAGCGCGTCAATCGCGAACTCGTGCGCCAGCAGGCACTCGAGGCGCGATCCGCCAACGTCGATGCCGCGCGCCGTGCGCTTGCGGCAAAGCGCAACGCCAATTTCGTCAGCCCCGTGCCGCAGGACCGGACTTCCGGCAAGGGTATGCAACCCGTGCCCAGCTCGCGTCGTCGCCGTATCATCCCCGGCAGCCAGATCGGCTCCGTCTCCCAGCAGACCAAGAACGCGCAGGCCAGGAAAGACAACCGCGCCGGCTGACGTAACCGGAGAGAATACAACGCCAATCCCCGCCCGGCGCGGCTGCGCTAATTTGCTTGTGACTGAGCTTTGCCGGCAGCCCTCCCGGCCATCCCCAGCGGCGCCTTGACAACCCATTGGGGTCATGCGCTTTTCCCGCGCTCTATACATTCTCTGTATGACCGCGGGACCTGGGAACGATGGCTGAGGCGAAGGCTAAAGGTAAGGCGACGAAGGCGGCTGGTGCTTCTGGGCCGCTGCACCGCTATCGCTCGCACACGTGCGGCGCGCTGCGGTCGCCCGACATCGGCAGCAATGTCCGCCTGTCCGGCTGGGTCCACCGCGTACGCGATCACGGCGGCCTTCTCTTCATCGACCTGCGCGACCACTACGGCATTACCCAGGTCGTCGCCGATCCCGACAGCCCCGCCTTCAAGACCGCCGAAAGCGTGCGCTCCGAGTGGGTCATCCGCATCGACGGCAGTGTGCGCCAGCGCCCCGAGGGTACTGTCAACGCCGATCTGCCGACCGGTGAGATCGAGCTGTTCGCAACCGATATCGAAGTCCTTTCGGCTGCTAAGGAGCTGCCGGTCCCGGTGTTCGGCGAGCCCGATTATCCCGAAGACCTGCGGCTCCAGTATCGCTTCCTCGATCTGCGCCGCGAGACCCTGCACAAGAACATCATGCAGCGCATGGCCATCGTCGCTTCCATCAGGAAGCGAATGGTGGACGCCGGCTTCTTCGAGTTTTCGACGCCGATCCTGACGGCGTCCTCGCCTGAAGGCGCGCGCGATTTTCTTGTCCCCTCGCGCATCCACGCAGGAAAGTTCTACGCACTGCCGCAAGCGCCGCAGCAGTACAAGCAGCTGCTGATGGTGTCGGGCTTGATCGTTACTTCCAGATCGCGCCCTGCTTCCGCGACGAGGATCCGCGCGCCGATCGCCTGCCGGGCGAGTTCTACCAGCTCGACGTGGAGATGAGCTTCGTCACCCAGGACGACATCTTCGCCGCGATGGAGCCGGTCATCACCGGCGTGTTCGAAGAGTTCTCCGGCATTCACGCGGACGGCACCAGCAAGTCGGTCACGCAGGGCTGGCCACGCATTCCCTACGACGAGGCGATCGCCAAATACGGCACCGACAAGCCCGACCTGCGCAACCCGATCGAGATGCAGGATGTCACCGAGGCCTTCCGCGGTTCCGGATTCAAGATTTTCGCGGGCATGATCGACAAGGATCCGAAAGTCCGCGTCTGGGCCATCCCCGCACCGGGCGGCGGCTCACGCGCGTTCTGCGATCGCATGAATTCTTGGGCGCAGGGCGAGGGCCAGCCTGGCCTTGCCTACATCTTTTTCCGCGAGGGTGAAGCCGCGGGCCCGGTCGGCAAAAACCTAGGCCCCGAGCGTGCCGAGCAGATCCGCACGCAGCTCGGCCTGAAGGAGGGCGACGCCGTCTTTTTCACCGCCGGCAACCCCGCGAAGTTCTATAAGTTCGCCGGCGAGGCGCGCGCGCGTATCGGCGAGGAGCTGAAGCTTATTGACGAAAGCAAGTTCGCGCTCGCCTGGATCGTCGACTTCCCATTCTACGAGTGGAACGACGACGACAAGAAGATCGACTTCTCTCACAATCCGTTCTCGATGCCGCAGGGCGGCCTCGAGACGCTTGCATCCGCAGCTAGCGACGAAGACCGGCTCAAGATCAAGGCGTACCAGTACGACATCGTCTGCAACGGCTTCGAGATCGCATCGGGCTCAGTGCGTAACCACCGCCCCGACACGATGGTGAAGGCGTTCGAGATCACCGGGCTGACGCAGGCCGACGTCGAGGCACGCTTCGGCGGGCTGTATCGCGCATTCCAGTACGGCGCGCCTCCGCACGGCGGCATGGCCGCCGGCATCGACCGAATTGTCATGCTGCTGGTCGGCGCCAAGAACCTCCGCGAGATCTCGCTGTTCCCGATGAATCAGCAGGCCAACGATCTGCTTATGGGCGCGCCGTCCGAAGTCATGCCCAAGCAGCTCCGCGAGCTGCACATCCGCGTCGTCGCGCCCGAGAAGAAGGACTGACGCTAGTAACCGAGTCGAGGAAGTTTCTGCGCCTTGGTCGGGCGCCCAGCTAGGACTGAAGCTCTCGCCGACGGCGGTCACGCAGATGGCGCATCCGCTTTTTTTTGTTGTTTTATTGTTTTTTGATTGAGTTTCGTATGTTGGTTTTCGTCATTAATCTCGATCGAGACAAGGATCGCATGTTGCGCATGGTCGCAGAGGCCGGGCGCGTCGGCATCTCCTTTGAGCGGTTCGTCGCAGTAGACGGACATAGGCTTGAGCCGGAGTTGCGTTCATTTTTTTTTGCCGGCGACGTCGCGCACGAAGAGGCGATGAGCCCCGGCGAGGTCGGCTGCTACGCAAGCCACCTGCGGATTCATCAGATTTTAGCGAGCGAAACTGAGAACCAGTGCGCACTTGTTCTCGAAGACGATATCGCCCTCGCCGACGATCTCCCGCGCGTTATCGCTGCCGTACTTTCACTCAAGATCGATTGGGACATTATTCGATTGTCGAATGCGCCCAAGTGGGTCGTGCTGCCGAAAGCCTCGTTAGGCGATGGACGAGAACTCGTAAGGTATTGGACAGTGCCTAACGGGACCGGCGCATATTTGATCAGCCGCACTGGTGCTATCAAGTTCTGTGAAGCGTTTGACAGGCGGACGCTGCCCGTGGACGAGGATTTGCGGCGTCCGTGGCGCACCGGGATGGATGTTTACGGGGTGGTGCCGCCGCCCGTTGAACCGGATGTTTGCGGTGCGTCATCGATCAGGGCAATGGGCCGTGTTCGCGGGCGCCCCGCTCGCGCTCGCTTCAGGGGTGCTAAGCCTTACCTCGACATTCTTGGCGCAGCCCGGTATCGGCTCGAGACGTTTGGTCCATTGGGCTTCTGCCGCGGCCTCTTCCGTATGTGGATTTGTTCGCTGGTCGAGGTAATTCGCGGACGCGCAGCCGCCCGCAAGCTGTACCGCCTTCGGCCGAGCCCCGACTTCGAACAAGCGTGCCGGATTGCCGGTTGTCAGCGCGCGCTTCTCCAGTTAGAGCGCATCACCCGACACTCAGGTGCATAGATGGATTGGACGAAGGTCTACAGCTATTGCGAGCGCGGCGCTGACCCGGCGTTCTGGGCCGAGCCGCTCAACGCGATCTCCAACGGTGCCTTCGTTATCGCGGGGCTCCTCGCAGCGTGGCAGCTCGCGCGTTCCCCGCGCACGGACTGGGCTCTCGTCGAATGGCTGCTTGTCCTCATCGTCATCTGCATCGGCATCGGCAGCTTCATGTTCCACACCTACGCGACGGTGTGGGCGATCCCGTTCGACACGATCCCGATCTCGCTCTTCATGCTGGGCTATCTGGGTTACGCGCTGCGCCGGTTTGCCGGCGCGCCATGGATCATCGTGATCGCCGCGCTCATCGGCTTCTATTTCAGCGTCAAGTATGCGCAGGCCATTCCGTGCTCCAACGAGCTTCTGCCCATGACGCGCGGTGCCGGCAAGCGCTGCTTCAATGGCACGCTCGGCTACACGCCGGCCTTCATCGCCCTGGTGCTCGTGGGACTGCTCCTGTTGGTGCAGCGACACCCGGCCGCGAAGTACCTCTTTGGCGGAGCCGCGGTGTTCCTCGTCGCCATGACTTTCCGGACCATCGATCTTGAGGTCTGTCGCTGGGCCGTCCGCGGCGGCCGCGGCGTCGGCACGCACTTCCTCTGGCACACTTTCAACGGCTTGCTTCTCTATGTGCTGCTGTTGGGGGCCATCCGGCAGGGGGCGCCGTTAATCGGTCCGGCCGGCGGGCCCACCGGCATTGCGTCGCCGCCCCGAAGCGCTTCATAAAGGCGCCGCGGCCGGAGGCGGCGCGCGCGGACGTGGTGGAACTGGTAGACACACAGGACTTAAAATCCTGAGGCGGCAACGCCGTGTGGGTTCGATTCCCACCGTCCGCACCAATGATTTCAATGGGTTAGACGCCGTCCGGCTGTTCCTGATCCGTGCTTTTCACCCCGATTAGCAACCATCCAGCAACCACTTTCGTGGCCGCTGTTGCCACTCTGTTCTACCCATTTCAACTCAGGATTTCTATGTCCTGAGGCCGATAGCGTATGCCCTGTTGGCGGCGGCGAAGCGCTTGTGGGGTGATCGAAGGGCACTAGCGAGCGGTTGACGGGGCTCACAAGAGCTCGGCTGCAGATGTCCTCAGCTTCGTCGACAATGCGATGAGAGAGTGCTGGCCGCAGTACATCATGGCACCCGCACTGTTGCCGTCACCGGTCGCTGACGCATGCCTCTCAGTCTCAAGTCACAGGAACGAATCCGCTGTCGCGGGAGAGCGCTGCAGCAGGCTGCAGCGACTCAGTTCATCCCCAACGCTTTAAGCGCGGCAGTCTTCGCATCACCGAAGAAGATTGGATCGACGTGCTCCATTACGTCGCCCGTAACCTCGAGGAAACTGCGCTTGTTCTCGAGCGGAATGAGAGCGCGCTTCGCGCCGTTATCCATGGCGATCTGCAGCGGTTCGACCAGCGACCTGACGCCCTTGATGTTGCCCTGCACGCTGAGGTCTCCGAGGATGAGAAGGGCCGCGGTGGGAGCCGCTTTCTTCAGAGCGGAGAAAGCGGCAACGAAGAACGCGAGGCCAATCTCACCCTCGACGCGGTTGTTGAGCAGATCGATCACCTCAACGTGGAGATCGGAGCTATCGAGCTCCCGACCGATCGTCAGCTCGTCCTTGCGCGCGAGGATGTAGCCGAAGGCTCGATTGATGGACTCCTTGGTGACGCCGCTGACGCCCCCGGCGGATCTCAACTTGGCAGTGCCCGCGCTGATCGAGACCTCGACCCGGAAGAGTCCTACGGTGCCGTCGGCCGCGACGCTGGCCGCGTAGACGCTCCCGGGGGGCAGCGGATCGGATGAGATCATGTTGCGGCCGCCCTGTTCGGGGACGCCCACGAAGCGCTCCTCGCCCGTCTCGGAATCTGTATAGCTGAACGAGGTATGGTAGTACTCGAACGAGCCCATCTTCTTGAGCTGCTCTTTCACGCGGCGGCGACCTTCCATCGCGAACTCAAGGATCTCGGCCACCTCGTCACGCGTGGCTTTTCCGTCAGGATAGAGTATTTTCATGAGCCCGGAGACCGTGCGTTTGACCGCCTTTCGATCCCGGGACACCAGGTGAGAGCCCATGGTGAAGTAGCGATCGGGTACCTCGGTAAAATTGTGCCGTCGGAGCTCGCGCAAGGCTTCTGCCAGATAGTCGACGACGAAGCCATAGTGATCAGTGAAGAGCTCGTTCCTCATCTTCGGGATTTCCCAACCCGGAAGATAGAAGTGCAAGCGATCGATGAAGGCCATGTCGTCGCGAATGACCGCAGGCATCGGCTCGAAGAGATGGCCGGACTGCACCATCACGTCGATCGGCTGGTTCGTGTTGCCGAACATGGCGACGCTGGCTTCGCCGGATGCTGCCTCCTGTCCGCGCTGATAAGATCCCGATTCGCAGTAGGTCTTCATGGTGGTGATGACCTCTTTCGGCATCTTCTCGAGATCAGCGACCTCGTCGAAGCCGACGACATCCCAGATCTGCACGAGGCCTTTGGAGCGCCCGCCCATATGGCCAAAGAGGTTGGCGACCGTCGTCGGTCCGGTCATGAGGGCTGCGTATGGCGAGACCTCCTGAACGACATAGCTCTTGCCGGTGCCGCGCGGGCCGAGCTCAACGAGGTTATAGTTGCGCTCGCAGAGCGGTATCAGTCGGGTCAGGAACAGTAGCTTGAGACGCCGGGACATCTCGGAGGGCTCATATCCCATGCTCCGAAGGATGAGGTCCATCCACTCGGCGACGGTGAATTCGGACCGCAGCTGCTGATACTCTTCGAGATTGAAGGTGGCCACCTGGATGGGGACCAGCTTGTCGATCCAGAATGGGTTCTTGCCCTTGCCTTCCTCATCGTACTCGAAACGCATGTCGATCTGTGCCCAGATCCCGCCGGTCAGAAGCCGCTCGTAATCGCGGACGTACTGATTGGGGATGTGCACGTTGCGATTGCCGAAGTTGTTCAACTCCGCCCAGTAATCGGAATCGACTAGGCGCACTTTGACCTTGTCGATGAACGTCCACCGACCCTTTTCTTTGACCTTGCTCTGGGCCTTCATAGCCTCGTCGGGGCGGATGTAGTTCTCGGCGAGGGTCGTATTCACGACCTGGAGGCCCATTTGGATGGCCATCTCATCGGACGAGGCACAATACTTGCCGAGGAGATACTCGAGCACGAAAACGGGCACGTTAGCTCCGACCTTCACGCGTCGCACCAGATCCTTGCGCACGACCTTGCCGGCGAACACGCGGTTGACTTTGTCATCGAGAGCATCACGCGTGGGGGGCGACATCGACTAGACTCCAAGCCGGATTGGTAGGTCTTTTGGTGAGGCATAGAGAAGGGCGTCGGTTTCCGCGTCGAGGACCTGAATGCGGACGGACGGCACTGTATCATCGGTGAGAATGAACCCTACGGTTGCCGCAGCCTTGGGCTCGAGAAGCAGGCAACCGTCCTCCAGGAGCGCACCGACTGCAACGCCCGCTGTGGCGACCTGACGATCCCCTGCGACGACGACCGGTCGAACCCGGCGAGCCTGCTCGAAGAGATTTTTGGCGGCGCCGCCGAGCTCGATCCTGACGGAGAAGATGCGATTGGTGACCGCATCGAAGTCGTGGCTGACGGTCACGGCGTTTGACTCAGACCGGGCCTCGGCCATGGTCCTGAGGCGCGTTTTGATGACAGGGATAACCAGTTCCTGCAGAGAGGCGCCCCCGTGATGGTAGGCAAGATCGCCACCCGACCTGAACACCGATGTACTTGCAGGCAGCACGACGTCGAGATCGGTCGTATAGCCAAGTTGCGAACCGGGGATCCGAACGCTGCCGGCCGGGGTCGCGCCACCCCTTCCCGTCCAGCAGCGGCGATGAAGATCGGCCGTATCGCCACCCGGTGCGTCGATTCGCATCGACACATCGCGATCCGATGCGAAGAAGAGGTGACCGTGATCAGCGGTGATAACAACATTCTCGATGCCCGCCGATGCGAGGCGCTGCAGGCATCGGGCGATATCTTCGATGACCCGCTCCATGATGCGGCGCGCCGACACAGTGCCGGTGTTCTCGCCTGCCGCATCGATCTCTGTGGAACGGATCAGGATGATTTTGGCAGAGCCAATGCGCTTCTGAAGCGACTTAGCGTTGCCCGTGAGGGCGTCGTCGAGCGTCAAGTCGAGGATGTCGGGAATCTGGGCCTTCAGATACTTGAGGCGCGCGGCGAGGTCCGGAAGGAATGTTCCGCTGACAATCGCGCCGAACTTGCCGCTCTGGATGCCGATCGAGAATTCAGCGGAAGCGCCGGGCAGGAGTGCCGCCATTCCGATGGGCGTGATGGATGGGAGAACGGCAATCGCCGGTCTCAGCTGAACTTCGCCGAAATTGGCGATGCGCGCTGCGAGCTCTGCACCCATTTCATAGCGCATGGCGTCCACGACCATGAGCACGACGGGCTTCGGGAGCGGCTGCACCAGCTCGGACCACACGCGGGTCTGATGCAAGGCGGTCGGTATGTTGTAGCCGGCGTTCGCGAAGGCACTTAGAAAGCCCTCGGACATGCGGCGCACGGCATCCTCGTAGACGGCCCGGATGCGGCCGATGGCCCGTTCCGGGATCTCGTCCTCGAGCTCGGGAAGAATCGCCTCGAGGCGTCTCTGAATGCGGTCGAGATGATGCCAGCCTTCTTTTGCGTCGACATATCGCTCGACCCAGATAACAGCCTTTCCGTTGGCCTTCGTCATCCGCCCCTCGGCTTGCTCGGCGGCGATGCCGAGGTCCAGCATCAAGCGGCAGGCCTGCCAGACCGTCAGACGTCCGACGTCACGATTGATCCAGAAGCTTTCCGGCCGGGTGTCGACGAGTGCCTTCGCTTCGGTGAACTTTGCCGCGGCAATGAGATTGAAGCACGCCAGAGCAACGGACTTTTCTTCGAAGCGGAAGGTATCGGCAGGTCCGAGGTTCAGGCCGAGATCCTGATCCGCATGGAAGCCCAGGTCCTGCTCTACGCGATCGGCGAGCAGCACATAGGCGGCGGCATATCTCTCGCGCAGACGCCGACAAATTTCCGAGACGGCTCGAGATTGATCCGCCGACGAGGGAGGAGGGATTCCGCGCAAGGCTTGGTCTGCCGTGGCGGGCAGCTTGGTTTTGGGCGAAAGGTCGGAGCGGAAGGCGCTGGCCAGCACATACCGGCCGAGGTTCGAACGCACACGGGGCAGGTCGGCCCCGTCGGGAAAATTGGCCCCCAGGCGCGCATGCGCAAGTGTGCGCAGCTCGCCGTCCGCACCTTTCGCAGCGATCTCGGAATCGTGACCGCTGTCGGCCAGCCATTCGGTCAAGATCGATAGGCTGTCGGTGACGCCGAAAATGCCCTTGAGCAGAGATGGACCGTCGCTCGCCCCGTCGTCCTGGCTCATGCGCGCGAAATCGGCATAGCGCAGCGCGTCTGACTTCATCATCTCGTCGATGGCGACGTCCGTGAAGCGCTTGCGAAGCACTTCGCGCACCAGCCGCTTTAGTGCTGGTGGTCGATAGAGATCTCCACCTTTCTCGAGCTCCATGAGCAGCGATCCCGTCTCATCGCGCTCGCGGCCAGGGATGTAAATCAGCGTGTCTTCGGGGACTTCGCCGCTCGTTACGGGCTCGACGAGGAAGCGGACTTTCAGGAATGATCCATCGTAGATACAGAGCTTCGGCGTTCGGTAGCCAACGCGCACAGGGACGAGCGCCTCCGTGGCGGGTTCCGAGGTCAGCTCGGCGAAGAATGGCCGCAACTCTTCGTTCTTGTCGTAGATTACGACGATGTGCCGCTCTTTTAGCCTGTCGGCGATCAGACGGGCGATGTAGGCGTGCAGCGGATGGGGATCGGCGCTCTCGCTTGTCGTCATCATCGTCTCCCCCGGCCACGCCGAGCGACGCCCGATTGCTCCGGCGCGTCCATCAGGCTCTTGAGTGCCGCCTTCACGGCCGACGACGTGCGCTCCTTCACGAGCGCATCAATCGGCGTCGTCGGCTCTTCGCGCGGCTTCCACTTCTCGTCCTCGTCCTGATACCAAAACACGTCCTCAAGGTCGTGGGCGATGGCGAGGCTGCGGTCCTCGGCGCATTTCGGCACAACCCGCTCGGGCCAGAAATGCATGGCGAGGTGCGCCCAATCGCACTCGCCAGCGCAGAGCTTAGCCCAGGTCGCTTTCAGCTCCTTTTGCCAGGGCTTGTGGTGCGGCACGAGGCGCCAGAACGGGGCGAAATTGATGATCACGCCGTCGTCGAGGTTCGGGTTCCAGAGCGGCGCGACGCGCTTCACCTCGTCAAGGAAGGCCCGCAACTCCTCGACGAACGCTTCCTGCGCCTCGATGGCCTTGCGCTGCGCGGCGACGGGATCGGGACCGGCCTCGGCGCGAAGCGTCTCAAGTTGACGTTCCTCATGGGCGAGCTTCGGGGCGAAGTAGTCGTTCTGGACGCGGAACAGTGTATCCTTGGTGAAGGCGTGGATGTAGAGCCAGACCGAGTAGCTGGCCGAGGGCGTCGCTAGCTGCCAGTAGATTGGCGCCTTGCGACGGCTCTTCGAGTACATCTTTATGTGCAGTGGGAAGAACTCGCGCGCCAGCCATGGGCGCAGATCGGCCAACACCTCGTCGCCGACGTGCTCGGCCCATCGCTGCACGAGTGCCGTCAGATCCTTGGGATGCCCTTCGTCGTCAACGAGGATGTCGGGCCGGTCAGCCGGCTCCTCGCCTTCCGGGTACATCCCCGGTGAGCGGGACGGCAGCGGATCGAAGGGCTCGGGCTCGGGCGGGATGGCGCGCTCGCCTGTGACGAGACGCGGGTCGAAGCGACCGAAAGACACGCCGATCAGCCAAGACAACATTCCAGAAGGTTCACTTCCGCCAGGCTCGACCTCTGGTTCATCTTCCGGAATTGTCGCTTCAACATCTTCTGAAACGTCCGAGTCCTCACTCGCCTCCGCGTCGGCTTCATCGCCCTCCCTCGATAACCATGCACCGATGGCGGCCCTCTGACCCGTATCAAGGCCGTAAAGTTCGAATGCCAAGTCGTCGATGGCCTGCTGCACATCTCTCGGATCTTCAACGTCACTCACTCTGCACTGTAATGAGTGCGGCAATAAGAAGTGGCGACTCTTTTCATCGGTCCTGGCGCTCTTTCGGGCGATCCGCCAGCCCTTTCGGAAGTACTCTTCCAGTTCGCTCGGCAATTTTTCGGTTAGCCAGGGTAGTGACCTCACAACACCCGTTACAAATTCGGGATGCTCCGAACGCCCAAGCATGGCCTTCAATAGGAAGTCAACTGGCTGGGACGCAAGTAGAGCACCAATGCTCGATAGCTGACTTTGAGGTACGTAGGTTGCGTACGTCCGGGCGCTGAAAACGGTATTCGCTGGCAGCGCATGCGGGCTGAACGCGTGCGTTCTGAGCGGCCAGCCAATCGCAGGCTGGGAATAGTCATTCTCAAGGTGCAGAATCCATCCCGGCTCACCATTGAGATAAGGAAATTTATGAACTAGGTACGCCCCAAGCTCTTTGAAGTCTTGGCCTGATCGCACAATTGTAAAATAGTCTTGGAAGAATCGACCAAATCTCCCCCCATTGGCGTATGTAGACCAAACCTCAGAATCTAGGCTTCTCGGCTCGTGCCAGAGCCGCACGAACCGGGCATCATGTTTTGTTGATGCCCCCAATCGCACCTCGCGCTCTCCATCTGCAGCAAATTTCGGCCGATCCGAAAACATTCTTCTTATGCGAGTATCGATCCAGTAGGCAAAGGGGCTGCCGGGAACGTCAGAAAATACAGCGGGATCCAAAATAAATGACTGCGCTGCGCTATCTCGACGAGCGATGGCGGCTTTAAGTGCCTGCGCTTTGGCGTCGACAGGCACATGCAGAGCGCGAAGGAATGTAGTCATCGAACAGCCTCCAGGCAGTATGCTGCGGTTTCTACCATGGCGCTGTCGAGCACACCCGCACCAAGGTCAGCAAATACTACTGGAGGCGCCTCTTTAAGGAGCACTTCCTCTCGCCACTTCTGGAAACTCGAAAGAAAAAAACCAGTCCGGGAGGTTATTGCTCCGATGCGCCCGCGCAAAGAAACGTGCTGAATGCCCCGCTCGATAAAGGCCGCATAGATGTCATTCTTTGTACGCGGATAAGCCTTCTCAAAGACCTTCTTTGCGCTCAGGCTGCCCGCACCGAACGGCGGATTCATCAGCACCACTTCGAACTTCTTTGCAACCAGATCGGCCAGCGCGAAGCCTTGCGCCGCATCCTCGGCGAACAATCTTCGCCGTGCATTGCCAGATCCACTCGCCGCAGCCGCGTATTCTGCAAGCGCCTGAAACACGAGCTTTTCGGCCTTGGTCCAGAAATCCTCCTGCACGCCCGGTACGACGCGCACGAGCTTCTCGTTGGTAATCCCACCGAGGCCGTAGTCCGCGACGCGGAACAGCGGCAGCGTGTCCTCCCACTCGGCACGGCCTTTCTCGATGGCGCGAGCCAGGTCGCGCTCAATCTTGAGCAGCGTGCCCATCTCGCCTGCGAGCTTCATGCCGTCCCAAACCGTCTCGACCAGCTCGGCCAGGCTGTCGGCCATGGCCTTCGTTGCTCGCACCCGCTTGTCGGCTGGCACGTCGAGCGCGCGGCGGATGAGCCCTTCGAGCCTGTCCTCTTTCAGCTCGGCAAGAAACTCCTTCAGTAGGTCCTTCTCGCCCGGCATCGGCTCGGCGATGACGATGTTGGCCCGTATGATGATCGGCCGCTCGGCTCGCCCAATGCCGAAGTCCTTGAACGCCCGCTGCGCCCGCATCCACAGCGCCAACTGTCCGATCTGCGCGCACCGCGGATCGATATCGACGCCATGCAAGTTGTGCCGCAAGATCAAACCCGGCAACGCTGCCTCGAGGGCCGCAATCTCAGGATAGTCCCCCCGCAGTGTATTGCCTGTCACCTCGCTCGCCGGTGACGCATCCTCCGCCCAGGCTTCCTCGTACATGACGAGCAGCAGATCGAAGCAGTAGAGCAGGAAGTGCGCGGACCCGCAGGCAGGGTCGAGCACCCGTATGTCTCGCGGGTCCTTCTTCGTGCGTTGCTCCCACTTCTCGTCCGGCCGCCGCACCATGTACTCGCACAGGTCCCTCAGGCGCGTGTCGCCATCGCGCATCTCGTACCAGATGCGCCCGAGCGTATTGTCGGACAGGAACTGGACGACGTAGCGCGGCGTGAAGAACTGATTGCGGATGGCGAGCTCCCGGCTGTTGCGCGGCGCCTGGCTCTCCTCTCGCATCCGGCGGCGCTCGTCCTGGCCGTTGAAGAACTGGTAGACCCAGCCGATCGTCTCGTCCTCGCCCCAGACGCCGCCAAGCTCGGGCGCATTCAGAATCTCGAGCAGCGCTTCGAACGTCGCTCGCTTCGGCCAGAGCACGGCGGACGGGTCCCGCCGGTCGAACAGCACCTTCACCTCGGTCGATAGCTCATCGAATATGCATTCGAGGTAGAGCCGGTATCCGCTGCCGTCCGAGAACTTGATGCCCGGAGCGAGGCCGCTGAACTCGGCGAAGCCCGACGAGGCATCACCCTTCGAGATGCACTCCTGCACAATGTCGCGAGCCTCGAGCATCTTGAGCGCGACGAAGCGGTTCAGTGTCGTGAAGGCAGCATCACGAAGGTAGTCGAGAACGGCGTCGGCGACCTTCATGCCGCCCGCCCGCTTGTGCTCGATCGCCGCGACGATGCGGTCGCGCTGGCGTTGCTCCTTGGCTGATAGGTGCAGGCCGGCCTTGGGCGCGATTGTCCCGTCGATGTGGATGTCGTAGACGGCCTCAAGCTGCTCCCGGAAATCATCCTCCAGCACGCGGCGCGCCCTCTGCGTTGCTGACTGGATTGCGTTGCGGGTCTCCTTTTCCATCAGGACTGCCTCACCGCACGATGATCTTCTTGCCTTCGCCGATCAGGCGGGAGAACTCTTCGCGAAGGCCCGTCAAGGCCTGCTCTAGTTGCTCCTCGGTCTCGATGCCGCCCGTGAAATATCGGCCGATCGACACGGTCGCGAGGCGTGCACCTTCGAGCAGCTCATAGACGCGCTGCACGGCGTCTTCGAGTCGGGAGCGGCACAACTCAGTCTCCGACCGAAGCTGTTGCAGCGACGCGCCGTCAACTGTCTGGCTCGCCCCCTGCCGAATGGGCCGCCCGATTTCGTCCTGTTGTTCCTGGGTCAGCTTCACCCAACCCGGCGTCGCGACGAGTGCATCGTACGCATCGAGATAGGTCGTGACGCGCTCGGCGACGGCGGCCTTCAATCGGAGTTCGAAGTCGTCCTCGATGGCCTTCGCGGTTTGGTCGATGGTCGGCAGCTCGCGGAAAAACGTTTCCTTGGAGAGGATATCGGCGAGGGCACGACCACGATCGGCGAGGTCGGGGTCGAAGTCGGCCTCGGTGGTGAGAACGGGCAGGCGCGCGAGTGCAGCCCGCGCGCGTTCGATGTCGCGCAGGGCCGGCTCGGACAGGCACCGCGAGAGCTCCGCGACGCGTTGGATTGCATCCTTCAAAAGCTTGTGGGTCGCGGTGAAAGTCGTGATGGCGTTCTCTTCGCTGCCACGTTGGATGGAACGCATCTGCTGCGCGGCGTTGTCGATCTGTTCGACGCCCGGCAGGCGCGCGGAGCGAAGAACGCCCAGGACGCTGTCGAAGCTCTCTTCATGCTTTTCGAGCTCCTTGCGCAGCTGCGCGACAAGAGGCGTCGCGGACAGCTCGCGGATGTCATGTCCGAAGGTGTCCTTGAACTGCTGGGCGGCCTCGGCGATAACCGCGAAGTCGATGCCTTTCTTGGGCCGGAAGCTCGCCGCGCGAAAGATGTTGTTGCTCGAGAAGCAGTCCCGCGCCTGCACGCTCGTGGCGGTCTCGATCGTGTGGCCCTTGCTGACGGCATCGATCAGTCCGGCGCGCAGCAGGCAAAGGGTGCACAGGCGAACGGCCTCGAAGTCCCATCCGAAGGGTGCTTTCAAGAACTCGTCCTCGAGGTAGCGGCCGGTTGCCTGATCGCCGTAGTTGGCTTTCGCTTCGATCAAAGTCAGGACCTCGGCAAGGGGGGCGCCGTCTGTGCGGAAGACAGTCTTGCCGCGCTCGTCGCGGAGCAGGTTCAAGTGGCTGAATACCGGGGGAAGGCCGGACAGGTTGTCGGCGGAGAGCAGAGTTTCCATGCCGCGCTTGAGGTCGGCGGTCCTAGCCGAGGCCTCGTCGAACCGATCGTAAACGGCAGGCAGGACCTGGCCCAGGATGGCCGCTGCGGTCCTGCCGACGTCGGTCGCAGAGCTGTCGGGGCTGCGGTCGTTGCCCTTGGAATAAATCTGGCCCGAGAGGCATGCCTGGCGCAGCCGACGGCGGAGCTCCTCCATATGCTTGCGCTGCCGAATCTTCTCCTCGGCGACGAGGCGTGCCTCGTCCGCTGTGGTGGCGCCGCGCCCTTTCCGGTCAACCATTTGGCCGGAGCGGAACGCCTCGCGCAGTTCGCGTTGGATCTCGTCATCAAGTGTAACGAGCCAGAACACGCTTTTCTGATCCTGCTGGCTGCGACGGCGCAGAAACGGCGCATCTCGGGCCGCATCGGATGCGGTCTCGGCCAGCTGAAGATGGAACGGGATGTCGCCGGCGACCTCCTCGGTGCCGTTGACGATGAGACCTGCCTTGAACTGTTTCGTGTCGCCCAGATTGAAGCTGGGTGGCGGCGTCCAGAGCGTTGTCAGGATCTCGGTGAACAACCGCTTCCGGTCGGCGGCCTTCGGGTCGATGCCAGAGCGGAGTTGATCCCAGTCGTCCTCGGCCGGCGTCGGAATGCGGTAGCCGCCGTCGCCTTGGCGGATCATCAGCGCCTTCTCGAGGTCGGCGAGGGCCTCCTTAACTTGGGGCAGCTTCGACTCGCCGTCGACCTTTTCGAAGAGCGCGGCGGCAATGTTCTCTGCGGTGCGGTGCACGGTCGGGGCGAACTGGAGCAGGCACACGACCTTCGCCACGGCCTGGGCGAGCGGGTGGGTGACACGCTGCGGGATCGAGGCGATTTTGGCGCGGACCGTCGAGGCGATGTTGCTCTCGATCAGATCGTAGACATGATCCAGCCGTGCCAGGGCGCCGGTGCCCGAGCCGGCGAGGTTGGTGGCGGGATTAATGAGAAGCTGCTGCGCAAGCTTGATGATGGTCCGGTTGGCACCACCGACGTGCTTGCTCGCGCCACCCTGGGTTCTGAGGCCGGAGACGATGTCGATGATTAGCACGATCTGGTAGGGTAGTAGCGGGTAGAGGTCGATGAACGTCTGTCGCGAAAGCGGTGGCAACCCGATATCGGCGGTGAGCCTTGTCGAGGAATCAAGCCGCGCCCGGTGTTGATCGAAGAGCTCCCCCAGGACTTTTTCGGCCGCGCTGTTTTTCTTGAGGACGCGCCGACTGGTCACTTCCGAGATATCGGACGGCTCAAGGTGCACCTGCTGGGGAAACCGGTCCATCAGGCGCGCGAGCTCGATCTTCTTATCGTCGAGACCGCTGACGATCTCGCTGAGCTTCTCCTGCGAGGTTACCACGATCCAGTGCTTGCCACGCCCCTTGACGCCGAGCTGCTGCACGATGGCCTGCAGATCGAGCATCTTCTGGACGTCACGGGCAACGAACTGCCCGACCTCGTCGATGACGAACATGAGCGCGTGACCGGGGCGCCGGCGCTCCATGAGCGCGGTGGCCCGCTCGGCCAGCTTTCCGGGCGACACGTCGATCTTCGGGCGCCCCTTGGCCCAGGAATCCGGGTGGGGATAGACCATTGGATTAAGGACGCTGAGGGCAGCGCTAGCCTCGCCGATGGCGAACGAGAGCATGCCCTTCTCGGTCTTCCAGTCCTTGCCGTGAAGCTTTTTGAATGCCGCCTCGAACTCAGGCAATTGCCCGCGGGTCTCTAGATCGATCTCTAGCTCGGCCAACTCGATGTCCTTGGCGTAGCCGAGGCTTTCGAGGAACAGGCGGTACATGATCTCGGTCAACATCTGGTTGCCGGACCGGATGCCGCGGTCCGTCGAGACGTCGAAGATGACCGTATGGGTCGGGATGTTCTGGTTGATACCTTCGAGAAGGACCGTGAGCTTGGGGTCGCCGGTGCGGGCGGCGAAGCGCTTGGACGCGCCGACACCGAGGACGTCGCGGTTCTCGATCGCGAGGCCGAGGATCTTCGCGTAGCTGGACTTGCCGGAGCCGAAGAAGCCCGAGACCCAGACGGCGATACCTTCGTGGGGTTTGCGCGGGGTTTGGAGATAGAGCTCGAGCACGTCGACGAAGTGGCGCCGGATGGAGTCGGTGGCCACGTACTCGTCGAGCTCCGTCGCAATGACCTCGGCCGACGTCTGGTCGACCTTGATGACCTCCTCGATCCGCCTCGAAACGTCACCGGAGAAAAGATTTGCGATCGTCGACATGGCACGTGCCCTCAAAAGATCTTGGGTCGATAATTGTGCTCGGCGGCGAAGACGCCCATGAAGCGGAGCCCCGCCGCCCCGTCGAGATCGCCGGGATAGAAGAGGATTGTCGGCGCGACGACCCGTCCCTTCAGCTGCTCCAGGAGCGAGAAGGTTCGATAGACGGGGAAGAGTGCACCCGTTCTGACGATGAAAACGACGTCGTGCAGGGGATCGGCCTCGGGCGGCATGCGCGCGCCCACCATGTCGACCAACGGCTGAAAATCGTCGAGCAGGTTGGTGAGGGTCTGAGCAATCGTCTCAAGCCCGGTGTCGCGCTCGGCCTCGAACCAGGCCTGGAGCGGGCGCTGTGATGCCACTGCCGTTTGGAAACATTCCGCCAGCGAAATTTCGGTAACGCGCTTCCCTGTATTCTCCAGCCGCGTCGTTAGGCGACGGACCGCTGACCTGAGCTCGAACTCATCCTCGGCGGCGTACCGGAAGATGGCGTAAGGCATATCGTGATAGGCGCTGAGTCGCGGACGCGGATCGGCGAGGCTGAGGGCTGGCTCGAGGTGCTGGGTGAGACGGTCCTGCAGATCGCTCATGCCGACATCCTCGCTGCGTAGGCCTCAGCCGTCTTGCAGGGCAAAGACAACTGCATCAGGCTGCCAGCCACCTCGTAATGGAGTTTGCGGTACTGATGGAGGCGCAGTAGCTCTCGCTCCACGTCTTCTGGCGACATCAGAAATAGCCGCCAATCCGGTGCGGTGAGGAGGCGTCCCGGGTTCGCCTCTCGCTCTCGGATGGCGTGCACCAGATAGATGAAGCTGCGCTCTGGTAGGTGGTAGGCCGTGAACTCCTTCATCTTGGAGCCTTTAAGGAGATCGAAGTCGGCGGCGATTTTCAGCAGTCCGGCAGCCACGCGGTGCAGCGTCGCTTGCGTCCACTGGTGCTCGATCTTGCCGCCGCGGCGCTTGATTGTCTTAAGGTAGGGGTGCAGCTCCTCGGGGCGGACGCGGAACTGTCCTTTCGCGTAGGCTTTGAAGAGCCAGTGCTGGATGAAGTCGTGGAGCAGGAACTCGTCGCGCGTCATGTGCCAGAGTAGAAGGGGCTTCCACTCCTGCAAGGGGCACTCCTGTTTGGCGAGGAGCAGGAGCGGCTTGTCGCGGCCTCCCGGATCGAAGCGCCGGTTCAGGACTTTGGTCACGTCGCGAAGCCAGGTCGCGCTGCGCGCGCCAATGAAATTGCTGTCGCGGAGGTGATCCAGGTTCTGCCGCTTGGAGCGGCGGAGGTCCCACGCGCGGAACACTGCATAAGTGTCTTCGATCATCGCGCCTTTGACGATGGTGAAGGACGAGACGACGCGGGATCTGGACGCTTTCTTCATGCGGCGCTCGCTCGCAGGAAGGGGACGACGGGGTCGTTGGCGCTCCCGACCGAGAATCCCAAGGCAAGAAGGGCGATCTGCGGCCGCTTGCCGGTGAAGGCCCTGCCGACGATCAACCCCCGCCCGTCGGACGCCGCTCGGAGGGCACGAAGGGCCTTGACCTCGTCGCTCGTGACGAGGCCGAGATCAGCCGTGGCGGCGATGACGTCGCCGCTGCTGATGGCGGCGACTGCCTCGAAGAAGATGCGCCATTCGGCATGGCTATCGAGCCAGGTTTCCCAGTGGGAATCGAAGCGTTCCTCCAGAGCCTCGGGGAGCCGCCAGAGGGTGATGGCGTCGGTCTGCGCGAGCAGCTGGTCGCAGCGATCAGACGCGACGGCCATCACGCTGCGCGCCTGCGCGAAATGGTGTGTTCGCGGGAAGCCCCGCTTCAGGACAGATGCGCCGGACGGTCCCAGTTGTTTGCTTGTGTTCCACCACCGGGCGAGATCCATCTCGCCGCACCGTGCCACGGCCACGCGTAGCTTGAGCAGCCACTCATAGTCCAGCTCGGTCTCTTGATCGGGAACGGTCATGGTGTTGGGGGCTTCTGCGGCTGGAAAAGTCGGGTTGGGTGGGGGTAGCGAACTATGTCTTGCCGGCGGGTCGGTGCTGCTTACCGGGTGTCCGATTCGCTGCTTTCAGGCGTTCGAATTCCTCTATGGCCATGACGACAACGACAGGCCGACCGTGCTTCAGGATGGCGACCGGTGCTGCCCTTGCGAGGTCGATCAGACGACCGAACCCGTACTTTGCCTCTTTTGCGGAGAGGGACTTCATCGAGGACATCCCGGACATCTATAAAGTGGCCATTTTGGCCAGTCCCGGACCCGATACAACATAGCTTCGCAGTGTCGTCCACAGCTCAGTTGAGCCCTTTCGGTCGGCCTTCCTGCTAGAGGCCGCGGCACTTCTGCTTGCACCCAATCAGACGACGGTCCTCCGCTTGATGTTTGGAACCAGGGCATCGCGTCGATGGTAAGCTCCTTCAACGCTGATTGGTATGAAATGGACTCACGTCTGAGGCGCCGTCCCGGTGGCTAGGCGCCGCCCTTGTCAGTCATCGTCCCTGCCCTAGTCCGGCATGTACATTCGCTGCGAAGGAGCGTCTGGACCCCGCCGGACAATCGAGTCGACTGCGAGCATGTACTTCTTCGGGACGAGCATCAGCTCGAGGTCGAGGGCGCGCGCGAGCTAGACCATGGTCTCAACGGAGAAGTTCACACGGCCGCGCTCGATCTTCGACAGCTGGGCCTGCGAGACGCCGGACCGGTCGCTGACGGCGCGTTGGCTTACCCCTGCCTCCTTGCGCGCCCGCTTCAGCATTTTACCGAGCGTTTCTGCATTATACGGAGGTCCGGATCTAAGAGCCGGTCTGATGGGGTTCTGCATATTCAAGCAACAATTCCAGGTGTCAGATGACCGCGCCGGGGCGCTCGGCGCGGCGTAGTGCGCGATACAATGTGGAGATCGAAACGCGCAGGGTGCGCGCGACCTCATGCGGTGCCAGCCTGCCGGACGAAATCGCTTCTCGAGCCCACTGCGCGTCGTCATCGGCGATCTTGCGCTCGCGGCCGAGATGCTGACCGCGCGCCTTGGCGGCGGCCATTCCCGCGCGGGTGCGATCGCTGATGAGGCTGCGCTCGAATTCGGCGATGGCGCCGATGACATGAAACATCAGCCTCCCACTGGAGGTCGTGGTGTCGATCGCTTCCGAGAGGGAACGGAAGCCGATCGCTTCCTCCTGCAGACGCGTGGTGATCTGGATGAGGTGGGCGAGGCTGCGCCCTAACCGGTCGAGCTTCCACACGACGAGCACGTCACCAGTCGCAAGTGTCCTCAGCGCATTGTTGAGTTCCCGGCGATCGGTCTCCGCACCGCTGATGCCTTCATCGCAGAATATCTGTGCGCAACCGGCAGCTCTGAGAGCGTCGAGCTGCAAGCTCAAGTTCTGTTCGTCCGTCGAGACGCGCGCGTAACCGATCAACATACCTTCATATTCGCAAGCCGCTCTCGCGCGCTGAGAAGCGCTCACGGCTCACATTATCAAATGGGGTCCCTTTTGATGGTGCGCTCCTCGCGTAACCGCGCGACGCGCAAAGCCATCGACATCGGTAGTTTACCATTTCTGACGATGCGTTTCCATCCCCATGACAAAAGGGACCCCTTTTGTGCATCAGAAATCGACAGCGAGAGGAGTGCGCTTGACGGAACCTCGTCACCCTTTGGTCGAGGGGTGGCTCAGGCACCAAGCGAAGGCTCGAAGTACCGGTCGCTACAGTCCCGGCTTCAACCACCTCGATTACCGGCAACATCGCATTCTCAGCCGAATCTTCTTCGCCGTTGAAAGGCACGGCGTTGTACCGGGCTCAACAGGATTCCCTAACTTTCATTTCGTGTATGAGGGGATGGTAACGAGATGCGCGCTCGGACCTATCGAGCCTAATGCGCGCCGCGCGGATGCGAAGCTTAAATTCATAATCCTGGACTTTCCGCGTTCGGATACTGACGCCGCTCGAGAATGGTCGGATGACATAGCTCCTCTCGATGAGCAAACCGCCGAGATCGTCGACGCCGTGGTAGCTGCAGCTCGCGCGAACGGGAGCGCACTCCGACGTCACGCCAGATCGTTGCTAGGGAATGAGCTCTCGCGGGTGACTGACAGACTCAAGGCGCTTGAGGAGCCAAGTCGCGCCAAGCTTCCCACCAAGCTAGACGCCAGAGCAGTTGAGCTGCTTATTGAGACGGCAGAACGACATCGGTCCGCATTGCTAGTGCGTCAATTTCTGCGCCGCCTTGCCCGAAAAGCCACAGACAGATCCATAGTGATCGTGAGTAGCTCGCTCGATGAATGGCTTGAATGGGCGTCTGCCATGGCAGACGAGCTGGACCCAGTTAATCAGGGGGCGGAGCGCCTTTTCGAGAAAATCATGAGATCATGACGAACGTCTTCAATCGGCCTGGGTCTTTTAAAGTGATGATATTTAAGCGATAATATTGTTCCGCGGGGTGGCTACCCACCAAACCTGGCGGATGGTGGGCGGTATAGGAATAGAACCTCGAATGCCCTGTAGTGGAAAGCGATCGCGTGGCGCCCCCGAAGGGATTCGAACCCGTGACGGCCACACAGTCTTCGCGCAGTCTTACTCAATCTCGCTGGCCTTCGAGGACCGGGCGGCTGGGCGTAACACGCGCGCAGTTGACCGCGTGTTGGACCATGTCGGGGTCGTCGTTCCGAAGGTTTATTGATAACATCCACCGGCTGGTCTTATCGCGGCCGGGAAAGGGCATGGCGCGGAATACACGCCTCCAATGCCTCTCCAAAGCAGCCGTTCGGCGCTGACGCCGATCAACTGAACGGTCCACGCCATCGAGCGGAATAGTCCGGAGGACTGCGATCGAGTAGTTTGTTAGCACGCGTCCGTTTAAGGCATCGGCAATAGCCATGATCGACACCCGCCCCGCCACCCGGCGATCGAGCCAAACACCACTAACCTCGGCTATAGGCCCCCAGAGAGCTATTTCGCGCGGGACATCGTCCCACGCTTCACATAGCGCATCTGCCAACAGGTACGCGTGCTGGCTATCGTAGTCCATCACATCGATGAAATCTTCATTGTCCAGCGAACAATCGATCTTATAGAGGTCGACTGCGATGGCCCCGACTTTCTCGCCACCGAATTCCACCCAACAGAAGAATTTTGAATGCCGAACTGCGCTGTCAGACGGTTCCATGGCTTTCCAGGCTGTCCGGCGATAAATGAGTTCAATGTCTCCGGGCATGGATATTCTCCGCCGGTAAATCTTGCGCCTCCGCAGTTCGGCTCGGGCGAAACCAGGCATAGTTGCGCAATTTCGGGTATGAGGCATTCGAATGCTTCTCCGACGCGATTGTTGTGTGACTCGACAGCTCTCGATCTCTAACTCGCGAACCACCTCGATTCATCCACCCGCTGACGTATACTCGGAGGTCGAACCGTACTTGCGGCTGACCCAGTCGTGGAGGTCGCCCGGCGTGTAGAGCACCCGTGCGCGCAGTCCGCGCCCGGCTTTCATGAAGCGCGGACCATCGCCCTGCACACGCAGGCGTTCCAGCGTGCGCGGAGAAAGCCGCAGGAAATTTGCTGCTTCGATTGTCGTGAGGAGGCTTGGCTGATTGATGTGTGGCATCTCGTTTCCTTTCGTTGTGAAGGAAATTTGGCCATCAGCTGCCAGCGCGCAAAGAGGTTCAGCGTGTTGGAATCTCAGCGCATATGTGTGGTCTGGCCGCACATTTGTACGGTAGGTTCGTGCATATGCGCGACGGAGCCGCGCATATGTACGCTCAGTTCTCAACTATGTGTGGGTCAACGCAGCATGCGCACGCGTTCGCGTGCGCTACCGTCAAAGTCGGACTTCCTATCGCTTCGACTGCTGCGATTTGAGAAAACGTTGCGCAGCCGCGCGCATACGCGCGTTCGGTGCCGGCGGCCTGCGCAGCGCCTCAAGGAATGCCTCGGCGTCTCGCCTCGAAAGGCGCAGAACGCTTTCCTCAGGCGGCAAATCTGGTTTCTCAGGTTCATCGGACATGAGCCCATTCTATGCGAGCCAGGAAGCCTTAGAAAGTCGTCGTGCCCACGCTTGCTTTAGCCTGTTGCGAAGCTGCCTTAATTGGTCCGGTCAGAGTTCCTCGACTCCACGAGCCGTGCGTATTCTCACCCCGAGGTTTGCGATGAAGATCGACATCACCAGTCAGGAGTACTTCCGCGATCCAGCCGCCGCCACCGCGCGCATCCGCAGCCTCGGACCATTGGTTGAGATCCGCTTTCCGATCATCGGCAAGGTCTGGATCACGACGACACAGGAGCTCGCCGGCCGGGTGCTGAAGGACAGCGAGACTTTCACGCTGCGCAAGGACGGCAGGATCGCGGGCCTCGGCTGGTGGATGCC
>CAZBPM010000048.1:0-21548 GCA_964493785.1 uncultured Hyphomicrobium sp.
GCCCCGCCGCATTAAACTGAGTGCATGAACGCACCGACTCGCACGCTGAACGATGCCCAGCCCGCGGCGCCTGCCCCGCCGCGCTTCGTGCACCTCAAGGTGCATTCCGCCTATTCGCTGCTCGAAGGCGCTCTGCCCATCGGCAAGCTGGCGAAGCTCGCCGCGGCGCAGGGCTTCCCCGCGCTGGGCCTCACCGACACCAACAACCTCTATGGCGCGCTTGAGTTCTCCGACAAGCTTGCCGATGCCGGCGTTCAGCCCATCGTCGGCGTCAACCTGACCATCGATTTCGAGGACCGCCGACACGACGCCACCGAGCGCGGCACACCCGTCGCAAGCGCGCACGGCGACGGCAACCTTGCGCTGCTGGCGATGAACGAGACGGGTTACGCAAACCTGATGAAGCTCGTCTCCGCGGCCCATCTCGACTCGCCCGACGTCGAAGCCGCGCACATCCCTGCCAGTGTGCTGGCCAAGCACTCGGCAGGTCTCATAGCCCTCACCGGCGGACCCGACGGCCCCATCGACCGCGCGCTACGCGACAGCCAGCACGCATTGGCCGAGAGCCGTGTCGACCATTTGAAGGCGATGTTCGGCACCCGCCTCTACGTCGAGATCCAGCGCCACGGCCTGAAGAGCGAGCACGACGTCGAGCCGCAGCTTCTGAAGCTCGCTTACGACAAGCACATTCCTATCGTCGCAACCAACGAGGCGTATTTCGCCGCGCGCGACGACTACGACGCGCACGACGCGCTCATCTGCATCGCCGAGGGCCGCTACGTCGTCGAGGACGACCGGCGCAGAGTGACGCCAGACCACTACTTCAAGACTGCCGGCGAAATGGTCGAACTGTTCGCCGACCTTCCCGAAGCGCTCGACAACACCATCGAGATCGCCAAGCTCTGCGCCTTCCGCCCGCGCGGAAAAAAGCCGATCCTCCCCCGCTTCGTCGCCGCCGATCGCGATCTCACGCCCGAAGAGGTCGCAAAGCTCGAAGCGGACGAGCTGTGCCGTCAGGCCAAGGAGGGCCTGGAAGCGCGCCTCGCCGTCTCTCCGCTCGCCGAAGGCTTCACCCGCGAGGACTACGAAAAGCGTCTCGAGTATGAGTTGGGCGTGATCGCGCGCATGAAGTTCCCGGGCTACTTCCTCATCGTTGCCGACTTCATCAAATGGGCGAAGTCTCAGGGCGTGCCTGTCGGGCCGGGCCGCGGCTCCGGTGCCGGCTCGCTCGTCGCCTGGTCGCTCACCATTACCGACCTCGACCCCTTGCGGTTCGGCCTGCTGTTCGAGCGCTTCCTCAATCCCGAGCGCGTCTCGATGCCGGACTTCGACATCGACTTCTGCCAGGATCGCCGCGACGAGGTGATCCGCTACGTGCAGCGCAAGTACGGGCACGACCGCGTCGCCCAGATCATTACGCACGGTAAGCTGCAGGCACGCGCCGTGCTGCGCGACGTGGGCCGCGTGCTGCAAATGCCGTATGGCCAGGTCGACCGGCTCTGCAAGCTCGTGCCGAACAACCCGGCCAATCCCGTCACGCTCCCCGAGGCGATCGCCGGCGAGCCCAAGCTGCAGGAAGAGATCGCCAACGATCCGATGGTCGGTCGTCTTGCCGAGATCGCGCAGAAGCTCGAAGGCCTTTACCGCCACGCCTCGACGCACGCCGCCGGTATCGTGATCGGCGACCGCCCGCTGGTCGAGCTGGTCCCTCTCACGCGCGATCCGAAATCCAATTCGCCCGTCACCCAGTTCAACTGGAAGCTGGTCGAAGCGGCCGGCCTGGTGAAGTTCGACTTCCTCGGCTTGAAGACTCTGACCGTCCTGAAGAAGGCGGTCGAGCTGGTGAAGCGGGGCCGCGGCATCGACATCGACCTTACCAAGCTGCCGCTCGACGACAAGAAGTCATACGAGCTGCTGGCCAAGGCCGATACGGTCGGCGTGTTCCAGCTCGAAAGTACGGGCATGCGAGAGAGCTTGAAGCGGCTGAAGCCCGACCGCTTCGAGGACATCATCGCCATGGTGGCGCTCTACCGCCCCGGCCCGATGGACAACATTCCAACCTACATCAACCGCAAGCACGGCGAGGAGCCGGTCGACTGCCTCAACGACATGCTCAAGGGCATCCTGCAGGAAACCTACGGCGTCATCATCTATCAGGAGCAGGTCATTCAGATCGCGCAGGTCATGGGCGGCTACTCGCTCGGCACCGCCGACCTGCTCCGCCGCGCCATGGGCAAGAAGGACAAGGCCGAGATGGCGCGCCATCAGGCCCAGTTCGTAGAAGGTGCTGTCGAGCGCGGCGTTGCCAAGAAACAGGCCGCCGAAATTTTCGAGCTGGTCGACAAGTTCGCCGGCTACGGCTTCAACAAATCGCACGCCGCCGCCTACGCGCTGGTCAGCTATCATACGGCATACATGAAGGCGAACTTCCGCGAGGAGTTCCTGGCCGCCTCCATGACGCTCGACATGTCGAACACCGACAAGCTCGCGATGTTCGCCGCCGAGGCACGCAAGAGCGGCATCACCGTCAAGCCGCCGTGCGTCAACGCTTCCGAGGTCGATTTCCTCTCCGAGGCGGGCCAGGGCGGCAAGCCGGGCGCAATCCGATATTCGCTCGCCGCCTTGAAGAACATAGGCGCAACCGCCGTCGCGACAATCGTCGATGAACGCAAGGCGAAGGGCGCGTATAAGTCGCTCGCCGATTTCGCCTCGCGCCTCAATCCGAAGGCGCTCAACAAACGGGGCATCGAGACGATGGCCGCCGCCGGTGCGTTTGAATCACTGGAACCGAACCGCGCTCTCGTCACCGCCAACGTCGACCAGATCCTCGAGTTGGCGCAGCGCATGGAGCAGGAAAGGGCCGACGGCCAGGCCGACTTTTTCTCTCTCGGGGGAGGGGGCGCCAAGTCCGGCCCGACGCTGCAGCTTCGCCCCGCGGCCGCTTGGACGCCGATGGACCGGCTGTCGCACGAGTTCGACGCCGTAGGCTTTTATCTTTCCGGCCATCCGCTCGACCAGTACGAGCAGGCTCTGCAGAAACTCGGCGTCAAGCGCTACGCGGAGTTCGAAGCGATGGCCGAGCGCGGCGCCACGGCAGGTGCTCTCGCCGGCATCGTCATCTCCGCGCGTGAGCGCCGGTCGCAGAAGGGCAACAAGTTCGCCTTCGCCATGTTCTCCGACACCACGGGCCAGTTCGAGGCGGTCATCTTTTCGGACACGCTGGCGACCTCGCGCGATCTTCTCGAGGCGGGAACGCCGGTGAAGCTCATGGTCTCCGCCGAGCGCGACGGCGACACCGTCAAGATGCGCGTCGAAAGCATCATGGCGCTCGACGTTGCCGTCGCGGCCGTACAGGGAGGGCTGAAGATCATGCTCGACCGCCGCGCCATCGAGAAGAACCCGGGCGTGCTTGCGCAACTCAAGTCCCAGTTGAAGCCGGGCGGCAAAGGCGAGATCCGCCTCGTGCTGGAGCTTGCCGATCGCGGCAAGCAGGTCGAATTCGGCATTGCCGGACGCTACGACGTCTCGCCGATGATCGCCGGCGTGCTCTCCACCGTGCCCGGCGTTGTCGAAGTGTTAGAAATCTAAACGTACCCTGATCCCTAGCACCTGTTCGGTACAATTTAGTGCAAAACACCTAGTGCAAAGGGCTGTTGATCGTGCTTCGCTTTGTCTCCAGCGCCGCGCTGCTTTTCGCTCTCACCGCTTCGCAGGCCCTCGCCGCACCGTCCTCGTCACCGCAGGACGGAGCGACCGCCAACATCGCGAAGCCTATTGCAACCTACTGCCCCCGGCCCCTGCATCGGGCGACGCGCCTCATCATCGTCACCGTGCCGTCGATGACCTCCGTCAAGGCCACCCTCCATACCTTCGAGCGCACCTCGCCCGCTGATGCGCAGTGGCGTCGGTCCGGCCCCCCCGAGACCGCCGTTGTAGGCAGCGCCGGGATCGCCTGGTCCGAGAGCTACAATCATCTCGCAAAGAAGGACGAGCCGCTGAAGCGCGAAGGCGACAAGCGCACGCCGGCCGGCATCTTCCGCGTCGCCGGGCCCTTCGGCTTCGACACCAGCAGGCTGCGCGGCTACACGCGCCTTGTGAAGGACAACAGCTTCTGCGTCGCCGACCCCAGCTCCAGCCTGTACGGCAAGATTGTGGGCAAGGGACTGGCCAAGCTCGTGAAAACCTCCGAGGACATGTCGGCGTCAGCCAGCCTGAAGCGCGGCATGCTGGTCGACTACCCCGCCCGCCGCGGTGCCAAGGCCGGAAGCTGCGTCTTCCTGCAGATCTGGGAGGGCGACGGCGCCGGTACCAACGCTCGCATTGGTATGTCGGAGGACCGCCTGGCCGTGCTGCAGAGCTGGAGCGCCCAGGGCTTCACCGCCATCGCCATCGTGACCGAGGACGCCGCCCCGCGCTTCAAGGGCTGTCTGCCGCTGAACTCAGCCAGCGCCAAGTACGAGCAGCCGGCCTCCATCCCCGAGCCCAATCCGCGTCGCGTCGGCAAGGACCAGCGCGCCGAACTCGCCCGCTGAGCGGCGTTAAATCGCTAGCCTGGGCCTGCCCTTGTCATTTCCGGGCTGAAACACTATAAGCGCGCCATCTCACACGCGGCCTTATGCGCCCGGCGGATTAAAAGCCCCGCCAGGCGCTCCGGTGGACCCCTCCCTTACCAAGGGAGTGCTCTTCTTCGGGCCGCGGAGGATTAACCGGAAAAGGATCACCCATGGCGCTTCCCGCGTTCAATATGCGTCAGCTTTTGGAAGCTGGCGTTCACTTCGGTCACCAGTCGCATCGCTGGAACCCCAAGATGGCGCCCTTTATCTTCGGCGCCCGCAATAACATCCACATCATCGATCTCACGCAGACGACGCCGATGCTGCATCAGGCGCTGTTGAAGATCTCCGACACCGTCGCCAATGGCGGCCGCGTCCTCTACGTGGCGACCAAGCGCCAGGCCTCCGACGCCATCGCCGAGAGCGCCAAGCGCAGCGCCCAGTACTTCATCAATCATCGCTGGTTCGGCGGCACGCTGACCAACTGGAAGACCATCTCCCAGTCGATCCGCCGCCTGCGCCAGCTCGACGACATCCTTGCCGACCCGCATGGCCGCACCAAGAAGGAAATCCTGAACCTGACGCGTGAGCGCGACAAGCTCAACCAGGCGCTGGGCGGCATCAAGGACATGGGCGGCACGCCCGACCTCCTGTTCGTCATCGACACGAACAAGGAACAGATCGCCATCCAGGAAGCCCGCAAACTCGGCATCCCGATCGTCGCCATCGTCGACACCAACTGCGACCCCGACGGCATCGATTTCCCGATCCCGGGCAACGACGACGCCGGCCGCGCCATTACGCTCTACTGCGAGCTCATCGCCAAAGCCGCACTTGATGGCCTCGAGCGCAGCCAGTCCTCCGCCGGCATCGACGTCGGCGCTTCCGAGTCGCCTCCGAGCGAGGACATCCCCGGCGCCTTCAAGGGTATCGAAGCCGCCCGCGGCGAGCCCGACGACCTGAAGCGCATCACCGGCATCAGTGGCAAGCTCGAGCAGCGCCTCAACGACGCTGGCGTCTTCCACTACTGGCAGCTCGCCGACCTCGACGCCGACCAGACCAAGGCGCTCGATCGCAAGCTGAAGCTCAAGGGTCAGGTCGAGACCGAGAAGTGGGCCGAACAGGCCAAGAAGCTGGTCGAATCGGCCGCCGTCTAAAGACGAGCCGGCCGTTCGCGGCCTCCTCTATTATTGCTAACCCCGCGGGCGCCACATGCATCTATGGGCGCCCGCCAAGCTGATGAGCTGATCCATGACGATCACCGCGAACCTTGTGAAGGAACTGCGCGAAAAGACCGGCGCCGGCATGATGGATTGCAAGGTGGCGCTCACCGAGGTCAAAGGCGACATCGAGGCGGCCATCGACTGGCTGCGCAAGAAGGGCCTGTCGAAGGCCGCGAAGAAGGCCGGCCGCATCGCCGCCGAGGGTCTTGTCGGCATCACCACGTCGGGCAAGTCCGTCGTCGAGATCAACTCCGAGACCGACTTCGTCGCCCGCAACGAGCAGTTCCAGGACCTTGTCACCAAGGTCACAGGACTTGCCACTGAAGCCAACGGCAACGTCGCCGAACTGCTTGCCGCGACCTTCCCCGGCAAGTCCCACTCCGTCGAGGAGCAGGTGAAGGAGCTCATCGCCACCATCGGCGAGAACATGACCGTGCGTCGCACCGCCGTGCTGGAAGTGCCCGAGGGCGCCGTCGGCTCCTACGTGCACGGCCAGATCGCGCCCGGTCTCGGCAAGATCGGCGTGCTCGTCGCGCTGGAGTCGTCCGGCAAGAACACTGAGGAGCTGGCCGCGTTCGCCCGCCAGATCGCCATGCACGTCGCCGCCACGAGCCCCGTAGCTCTCGACCTCGCCGGCGTGCCGGCCGAGACGCTGGAGCGCGAGAAGGCGATCCTCGCCGACAAGAACCAGGGCAAGCCGCCGCAGGTGATTGAGAAGATCGTCGCCTCCGGTCTCAAGAGCTACGCCAAGGACAACTGCCTGCTCGATCAGGCCTACATCCACGATCCTTCCAAGAGCGTGGCCCAGGCCGTCAAGGAGTTCGAGGGCAAGGCCGGCGGGCCGGTGAAGCTCGTTGCCTTCGTGCGCTATGCGCTCGGCGAGGGCATCGAGAAGAAGGAAGAGGACTTCGCTGCCGAGGTCGCCGCTGCGGTCGGCGCCAGCAACTGACGAAATGGCCTGGAGCAGCCCGCGCCTCGGGCTGCTCTAGGCGAATCCCCGCCTGTTGGGCTACCTAGATCGTCGGCCGGCCACGGCGACCGGCTGTATCGCGCAAACGAGGGAGGCGGGCATGGCAGCAGCCGCGGCAGCCGCGGAGGGCGGGAGATCCCCGCTCGTCTACAAGCGGCTCCTTCTGAAGCTTTCCGGCGAAGCCCTGATGGGCAAAGGCGCGTACGGCATCGAGATGTCGGTGTGCGAGCGACTATCCCGCGACATCGCCGAGGCGATCGACGCCGGTGCCGAGATCGCCGTCGTCGTCGGCGGCGGCAACATTTTTCGTGGGTTGGCCGGCGCGGCAAAGGGCATGGAGCGCGCCACCGCCGACTACATGGGCATGCTGGCGACCGTGATGAACGCTCTCGCCCTGCAGAACGCCCTCGAGAACGCCAATGTGACGGCGCGCGTTATGTCGGCCATACCGATGCCCACCGTCTGCGAAAGCTACGTCCGCCCCAAGGCTCTTCACCACATGAAGGCCGGTAAGGTCGTCATCTTCGCCGCCGGCACCGGAAACCCCTTCTTCACCACGGACACCGCCGCCACCCTCCGCGCCATCGAGATGGACTGCCAGGCGGTCGCCAAGGCGACCCAGGTCGACGGCGTCTACGACAGCGATCCGCGCAAGAACCCCGACGCCAAGCGCTACGACAGGCTCGGCTACGCGGAAGTTTTGGCACGCGATCTCAAGGTGATGGACGGCGCGGCGATCGCGCTTGCTCGCGATAACGCACTTCCGGTAATTGTTTTTTCCATCGAGGAGCCTGGCAACCTTTTGAAGGTACTGCGGGGCGAGGGGCGGGCGACCGTCATAGAATGACGGTCAAGGCGTCGCGGACACATCGCGGCGACATATAATTGATCGCAATCGCCATCATTGGAGTATGACGCCCATCTCCGAGCATGGTGCCTAAGGAGAGTTGAATGGCCAGTTCCTTTGATCTCAACGACCTCGAGAAGCGCATGCGCTCGACCATCGAGGTGCTGAAGCGCGAGCTTTCGGGACTGCGCACTGGCCGCGCGAGCACGCACCTTCTCGATCCCATCATGGTGACCGTCTACGGCGCCAAGATGCCTCTCAATCAGGTCGCGACCGTTTCGGTCCCCGAAACGCGCACCATTTCGGTGCAGGTCTGGGACAAGAGCAATGTCTCGGCCGTCGACAAGGCGATCCGCGAGGCCAACCTCGGCCTCAACCCGATCGTGGACGGCGCGTTGCTCCGTCTTCCCATCCCGATGCTCACGGCGGATCGTCGCAACGAGCTTGCCAAGCTGGCTCACAAATATGCCGAGAACAGCCGCGTCGCGATCCGAAACGTGCGTCGCGAAGGCATGGACCTCCTCAAGAAGCTCGAGAAGGACGGCAAGATCAGCCAGGACGACCATCACAAGTCCTCAGCCAAAGTCCAGGAGCTCACCGATCGCCTGATCAAGGAGATCGATGAGACGCTGGCCGTCAAAGAGGCCGAAATACACAAGGTATGATGCCTTTCAGAAGCGTCACATTCCCGCTATCCTCGCCCTGCGCCCTGAACTCGGAAGCCCATTGCCGGTGACGGACCTGAGCCCAAAGCCTGCACCGCGTGAGCGTGACGCCTCCCAGCCGAAGCACGTTGCCATCATCATGGACGGCAACGGCCGATGGGCGACGAAGCACGGATTGCCGCGAGCCGTCGGCCACCGCAACGGCGTCGAGGCCGTGCGCCGCACCGTCAAGGCTGCGACCGAGTTGGGCATCCCCTACCTGACGCTCTACAGCTTCTCCTCCGAGAACTGGTCGCGCCCGCTGGACGAGATCGACGATCTCATGGGCCTCATGAAGCGGTTTATCCGCCGCGACCTCGCGGAGCTGCATCATAACGGCGTCAGGATCCTCGTCATTGGTGAGCGCACCAAAGTCGATCCCGAGCTCATGGCGCTGATCGACGAGGCCGTAGAGCTGACGCGCTACAACGAGGCGATCACGCTCATCATCGCTTTCAACTACGGCGCACGCGGCGAGATCGCCAAGGCTGCCCGCAACTTGGCCGAGCAGGTCCTGGCTGGCACCATGAAGCCCGAGGATATCACCGTCGACTCGATAGGCGCATCTCTCGACACCGCCGGCATCCCTGATCCCGATCTCCTCGTCCGCACCAGCGGTGAGCAGCGGATCTCCAACTTCCTGCTGTGGCAGTGCGCTTACACCGAGTTCGTTTTCCTCGACGCCTACTGGCCCGACTTTGGCCGCGAACTGCTCGAGGAGGCGATTGCCCGCTTTCGGGCACGCGACCGCCGTTTCGGCGGCCGGTCGAAGCGTTCGGCCATGTGAGGCAGGACATGCCCGATCTGGCCACCGGTGCGAACGACGACCGCGCCCCCCGCCTCGCCAGCAATCTGAAGCTGCGGATCGTCTCCGGCATAGCTCTGGCGGCGATTGCCTTCGGGCTTGCCTACGCCGGCGCGATACCCTTCGCGATCCTCGTTCTTCTCTGCGCACTGGCCATGAGCTGGGAGTGGGGTCGCCTCGTGCGCGGCACTGGGTTCGACCTCGGCTTCTTCATTCACGCGTCGGCGGTCGCCGGTGCCGTCGTCCTTGCCGCCAGCGGCTATGCAGCTCTCGGCGTTGCCGTGCTCGCCAGCGCGGCCATAACCCTGATCCCGCTCTACTTCGGCCGCGGTGCGCGCCTCTCGGCCCTCGGCGTGTTCTATGTCGGGCTGCCCTCGATTGCATTGCTCTGGGTGCGTGGCGACGCGCCGTTTGGCTTCACAGCGCTGCTCTTCATCTTCGCCGTCGTGTGGTCGTCGGACACGTTGGCCTACGCTTCCGGCCGGCTCATCGGTGGGCCGAAGTTGTGGCCCGCCGTCTCACCGAACAAGACGTGGGCCGGCCTGATCGGAGCCCTCACGGCCGGCGCAATCTCGGGTGCCGTCTTCGCCGCTCTCGAACCCGATTCCAGCATGGTCCGGCTGATCGCGATCGGCATCGGCATGGCATTCGTTGCCCAGGCTGGAGACCTCGCCGAGTCCGCACTGAAACGACATTTCCATTCGAAGGATGCCAGCGATCTGATCCCCGGCCACGGCGGCTTCATGGACCGGATGGATGCCCTGGTCGCCGTTGCGGTCGCATGCGCCCTTCTCGCCCTTGTCGTCGAGCCGCACGCTCCGGCGCGCGCTCTGTTGTTCGGGTTTTAGATGGCAGGTCCTCAGCGCAAAGGTATCAGGCTGCCCGCCGCTGCCCCTGACGACGGCAGTTCCACCGCGCCTCGCACCCTGACGATCCTTGGCGCAACCGGCTCGATCGGCAAGAGCACCCTCGATCTGATCGAGCGCCACGGCGACGCCTTCGAGGTCGTCGCCCTGACCGCGCAGTGCAATGTCGCCGCCCTGGCCGCCGCCGCGCGCCGCACGCGGGCAAGCCTCGCCGTCATTGGCGACAGCTCTCTGTATGATGAGCTGAAAGATGCCCTCGCCGGCACGTCGACGCGCGTTGCCGCCGGCCCCGAGGCCGTCGTCGAGGCAGCTGCCGAGCCGGCGGACTGCGTGATGGCCGCCATCGTCGGAGCCGCTGGCCTGCAGCCGACCTTCGAGGCTGTGCGCCAAGGGCGCCGGCTTGCCCTGGCGAACAAGGAGTGCCTCGTCTCAGCCGGCGATGTCTTCATGTCGGCCGTTGCGGCTGCCGGCGCTGAGCTGCTGCCGGTCGACAGCGAACATTCCGCCGCCTTCCAGGCGCTGATCGGGGCGTTGCCGGAGAGCATCGAGCGCATCGTGCTCACCGCCTCCGGCGGACCGTTCCGTACCTGGAGCCGCGAGGAGATGAAGGTGGCACGCCCGGAGCAGGCCCTCCGTCATCCGAACTGGTCGATGGGTGCTAAAATCACAATCGATTCAGCGACCTTGATGAACAAGGGCCTGGAGTTGATCGAGGCCTACCACCTCTTTCCCGTCGACGCCGACCAGCTTGGTGTCGTCGTCCATCCCCAGTCCATCATCCATTGCCTTGTGAGCTACACCGACGGCTCCGTCATCGCCCAGATGGCGGCGCCCGATATGCGCACGCCCATCGCGCTGGCGCTCTCCTGGCCGCGCCGTATGATGGCGCCCACCCAGCGGCTGGATCTGGCGAGCATCGGAAACCTGTCGTTCGAGGCGCCGGACGAGGCCCGTTTCCCGGCCTTAACCATCGCCCGAGGTGCGCTTGCGCTGGGTGGCACCGCGCCTGCTATTCTCAACGCTGCCAATGAAGTAGCCGTCGAGGCGTTTCTTGCAGGTCGGATCGGCTTTCTCGACATTGCCGATATTGTCGCCAAGTCCCTGGAGCAGGGCGAGGCCCGCGGCCTTGTCCAGCAGGCGACCACGCTTGGCGAGGTCCTGGCGGCCGACGCTGAGGCCCGTCTACTGGCACGAGACCTGCTACGTAGCTATGTGTAGACACGTAGACTGCGCGAGGAGCATTTCCCTGGGGAAGAGCGCCTAAAATGCCGTTATTTCCGCGTAGTATCCCTGGATTCGCGGGATCCGCCGGCCCCCTTGGGGATCTGCAACTCCAGGACCAGAAGAAGATAGGAGATCCATGCTGACGCTGGCCAATATGGCTACCTCGTTCTCCGGGGTGATGCTGACGATCCTGCAGTTCCTCGTGGTGCTGACCATCGTGGTCTTCGTCCACGAGTTCGGCCACTTCATCGTCGCACGCTGGTGCGGCGTCAAAGTCGCGATGTTCTCCATCGGATTTGGCCGCGAGATCTTCGGTTTCACCGACAAGAAGGGCACGCGCTGGCGCTTTGCCTGGATCCCGCTCGGCGGCTACGTGAAGTTCGTCGACGACGAGAACGCCGCCAGCCAGCCCTCGGCCGACGCACTGGATAAGCTCTCTGCCGACGAGCGCTCTGGCGCCTTCCAGACCAAGCCACTGTGGCAGCGCGCGGCCGTCGTCGCCGCCGGCCCGATCGCGAATTTCCTTTTGGCTATCGTCGTTTATGCCGGCGTCAACCTCGGGTACGGCGTCCGCACCATCACGCCCACCATCGGCGAGGTTAAGCCTGGCATGCCTGCCGCCGTCGCCGGCATCAAACCGGGCGATCGCATCACCGCCGTCGACGGCTGGACGGTCGAAGGCTTCGAGGACGTCCAGCGCGTCGTCGGCATCAGCGGCGGCAAGCCGCTCGTGTTCGTGATCGACCGCGACGGCCAGAAGCTGTCGCTGACCGTGACGCCAGAGGTCCACGAGACGCCGGACACCTTCGGCGGCACCTTCAAGCGGGGGCTGATCGGCATCACACCGTCGAGCACTGCCGGCTACAAGGACGCCAAGTCTGTCGGCCCCATCGAGGCGCTACGCCTCGGGGTCCGCGAGACCTATACGAACCTCGTGCATACGGTCCAGGGTATCGCAGACATCGTGACGCAGCGGCAGGGCGCCGACCAGATGGGTGGCCCGATCCTCATGGCCCAGGTCACCGCCAAGGTGGCCGAGGGGGGTATTGAGCCGCTGCTGCGCTGGGTGGCCTTCATCTCGGCCAACATCGGCTTCCTGAATCTGCTGCCGATCCCAGTGCTGGATGGTGGACATCTTGTTTATTACGCCATCGAAGGCATCATGCGCAGACCGCTCAGCAGGCGCATGCAGGAGATCGGATTCCAGATCGGTGTCGCGCTCGTTCTGATGCTCATGGTGTACGTGAATTTGAACGATTTATTGCGGGTGTGGCGCGGATGGACCGGTGCAGGTTGAAATGGCGTTCAGTGACGTAATCTTGCCACTTCCACACCCCCTTCTGAATCGTTAAGAACACATTTACACAGGGGAGTGCGCTCACAAGAAGAATCAGGCCAACGTCCAGATTCCGACGCGCGCGTGTTAGTCATGCGGTGCGGTGCTCCGAAGCCGACGGAGCCCGATACCGAGGGGGAGTTCGGCAATAAAGGGCATGTCCACGAATGCCTCTGGTCCGAGCATTTGCAGTGAGACTGCGACGCCTCGCGTTTTTCGTAGCGGTCGCATCATCGGGTGGCGCATGCATCGCGGGGGCGTTGTATTCGCAGCCAGCCTTCGCACAAGCCACCACCGTGCGGGCCATCAATGTCGAGGGCAACAGACGCGTTGAGCCTGAGACGGTTCGTTCCTACCTCCAATTCTCCGTGGGCAGCCCCTACGACGCCGCAAAGGTCGACGGGTCGATCAAGGCGCTGTTCGGCACCGGTCTGTTCTCCGACGTGCGCATCGATCGCACAGGCGCTGACGTCATCGTCACCGTCGTCGAGAACCCGGTGATCAACCAGATCGCCTTCGAAGGTAACAGCGAAGTCGACACCGAGACGCTGCGCAACGAAGTGCAGCTGAAGCCTCGCTCCGTCTTCACCCGTGCCCGCGTCCAGTCGGACGTGCAGCGCATCCTCGACGTCTATCGCCGCCAGGGTCGCTATGCGGCCAGCGTCGAGCCGAAGATCATCGAGCTCGAGCAGGAGCGCGTGAACCTCGTATTCGAGATCGCCGAAGGCGCCGCCACGAAGGTCAAGGGCATCCACTTCGTCGGCAACAAGGCATTCAACGACAACCAGCTGCGTGACGTCATCTCGACGACCGAAAAGGGCTGGTTCGACTTCCTCAAGGGTACGGCGATCTACGATCCCGACCGCATGAGCCTCGACCGCGAGCTTCTGCGCCAGTACTACCTCAAGAACGGCTACGCCGACGTGCAGGTTACGGCCGCTAACGCCGAGCTCGACCGCGACGGCTCGGGATTCTTCCTCACGTACTCTATCGATGAAGGCGAGCAGTACGCATTCGGCGACATCAACGTCGAAAGCACCGTGACGGCAATCGACGCCAGCCAGTTCAAGGGTGAGATCCTTACCCATGGCGGCGATACCTACAACGCCACGATGATCGACAAGTCGGTCGAGGCATTGACCGGCGCCGTGTCGAAGCAGGGCTTTGCCTTCGCCCGCGTGCGTCCCCAGGCGACGCCTGACCCGGTGAGCCGCACGATCGCCCTCAACTACATGATCGAGGAAGGTCCGCGCGTTTACGTCGAGCGCATCAACGTCTCCGGCAACACCCGCACTAAGGACTACGTGATCCGTCGCGAGTTCAAGGTCGCCGAGGGCGATGCCTACAATCCGTTGATGGTCGATCAGGCCAAGAAGCGCCTGTCGAACCTCGGTCTCTTCAAGGGCGTTGAAGTGAAACGCCGCCCCGGCAGCAACCAGGATCGCGTCGTCCTCGACGTCGAGCTGGTCGAGCAGTCGACGGGCGAACTCTCCTTCGGTGCCGGTTACTCGACGGCTGAAGGCGTGATCGGTGACGTTTCCATCACCGAGCGCAACCTGATGGGTAACGGCCAGTTCCTGCGCTTGGCACTGTCCGGCTCGCTCCAGCGTATGCAGGTGAACCTCAGCTTCACCGAGCCGCGCTTCCTCGATCGCAACCTCGCTGCCGGCTTCGACATCTTCGCCAAGACCGCGAACATGGGCCAGTCCAGTGGCGGCCTGACCGGTGGCACCTCGGGCGCCGGCTCCTACCAGAGCTCACGTTACGGCGGCACGGTGCGCCTCGGCTTCCCGCTGTCCGAGAAGATGTGGATGCAGACCAACTACACCGCATCGCGCGACGAGATCACGGATGTGGGTGTAGGATCTTCGCTCGCCATTCAGCAGGCCGCTGCGCAAGGCGCATCCTATACCTCGCTGGTCGGCACCACGCTCACGTACGACCTGCGCAACGATGCCAAGAATCCGACCAAGGGCCTGTGGTTCCAGGTTGGCACGGACTTCGCCGGTCTCGGCGGTGACGTGCAGTACGTCAGCTTCGCTGGTGAGGCACGCGGCTACTATCCGATCACCGACAACATCACCTTCGTTGCCCGCGCTATCGGTGGCTCGATCAATGGATGGGGCGGCGAGCCGCTGCGTCTGATCGATATGTTCTTCAAGGGTGGCGAGACGATCCGCGGCTTCGACCGCGCCGGCTACGGTCCTCGCGACCTCAACACCGGCGACGCGCTCGGCGGCCAGTACTACTGGGCGACCACGGCCGAGGTGCGCTTCCCGATCCCGTTCGTTCCGGATGACCTGGGCATTTCTGGCGCCGTGTTCGCCGATGCCGGCTCTCTCTGGGGAGCTAGTGTGGACGGTATTCCGACCGGATGTAACGGCACCACGGACGAAGTCTGCGTCGCAGACAGCAATGCCATCCGTGCCTCGGTCGGTGCCTCCATCATGTGGGCCTCTCCGGTTGGTCCGATCCGTATGGACTTCGCCAAGACACTCGCGAAGCAGACCTACGACGACGAGCAGTTCTTCCGCTTCGGCGCGGCGACGAAGTTCTAATCGTCGCCCATTTGATGCTAAGAAGACCTCCGTTTGCGTAGCGGAGCCGCGCCTCCGTGCATCTCATCTGGCAATGGAGGCGCCGCCCTGTGCGGTGATAGGGCATGGAGCATCCCGGATTCTTTAGACGGGCCGGGCCGTTCTCGTTGGCGGACATCGCAAAGGCGACCGGCGCCGAGCTGCCCCCGGGCGCCGATCCATCTCGGACGATCGAGGATGTCCGCACCCTCGCGGACTCCGGCCCCAGCGACATCTCGTTCTTCAACAACCGCAAGTACGCCGAGCAGCTGAAAGCCACGCGCGCCGGCGCCTGCCTGGTCCTACCGGCCTTCGCGTCAAGGGTTCCTGATACAACCGAAAAGCTCGTGGCGCCCGACCCTTACCGCGGCTTCGCCAACGCGCTCACGCTGTTCTATCCGGACTCGCGCTTTTCGCAGGCTGCAGGGCCGGCTGAGCACCGCGTAGACCCCTCCGCACAGCTCGAGGACGGCGTGATCGTCGAACCGGGAGCTGTCGTCGGCCCCGAGGCGCGCATCGGCCGGGGCACCCGCATCGCCGCCAACGCGGTCGTCGGCTACCGGGTGACGATCGGCCGGGACACCTACGTTGGCCCGTCGGTGACCCTCATCCACGCCCTCGTCGGCGACCGCGTCATCATCCATTCCGGCGTCTGTATCGGCCAGGACGGGTTCGGCTTCGCCATGGGCCCCACCGGGCACTTCAAAGTGCCCCAGATTGGCCGGGTCATTATCCAAGACGACGTGGAAATTGGCGCCAACACGACGATCGATCGCGGGGCTCTTAAGGACACGATCATCGGGGAAGGCAGCAAAATTGATAATTTGGTCCAGATCGGGCACAACGTCGTCATGGGCCGCCATTGCGTGATTGTCGGTCAGGTGGGCATCTCCGGATCCACCGAGCTTGGCGATTTCGTCGTGATGGGTGGCCAATCGGGCGCTGTCGGGCACATCAAGATCGGTGCCGGCGCCCAGATTGCTGGTGGCAGCCATCCCAACAAGGATGTTCCGCCGAAAGCTCGGATGGGAGGGACGCCGGCACGGCCGCTCTCCCAATGGGCTCGCGAGGTCGCGATGCTCACCAGGTTGGCCAAGCGCGGCGACAAGGATGATGCAGGCGAGGCCTGATTTTAGGTATGTGTCGGGCGCCGATGCCACGTTGGCTGGCGCCGTAAGGTTATGAGGTCGAAGAAAAATGAACGATATGGGTGCAGCCAAGGCTAAGTCGACGCTTGCCACGGCGGACATCATCCGCGTCTTGAAGCTGCTTCCGCACCGCTATCCGTTTCTGATGCTCGACCGCATCTACGACATGGATGGCGATCGCAGCTGCGTCGGCATCAAGAACGTCACCATCAACGAGCCCTTCTTCCAGGGCCACTTTCCCCAGTATCCGGTGATGCCCGGCGTGCTCATCATCGAGGGCCTAGCCCAGACCGCGGGCGCCCTCTGCGTGCACAGCCTGGGCGAGGACTACCGCGCCGAACTCGTCTACTTCATGGGTATCGACCGGGCCAAGTTCCGCAGGCCGGTGCTGCCGGGCGACCAGATCCACTACCACGTCAAGAAGATCCGCAACCGCGGCCGCGTCTGGCGCTTCTTCGGCGAGGCCAAGGTCGACGGCAAGACGGCTGCCGAGGCCGAGGTGAGTGCGATGCTTGCCGACACTGCAGAAGCCCGCGCATTCGCCGCCGGCGAAGCAACGAAAAATGGGTGAGATGACCGTTCACCCCACGGCAGTGATCGAGGCCGGCGCCAACATCGGCTCCGGCGTCAAAATCGGGCCTTACTGCGTGATCGGCGCCGACGTCACGCTCGGCGACGGTGTCGAGCTTCTGAGCCACGTCGTGGTCACCGGCCGCACTACCATCGGCCCGCGCACGAAGATCTTTCCCTTCGCATCCATCGGCCACCAGCCGCAGGACCTCAAGTACCACGGCGAGCCCTCTACGCTTTCCGTAGGTGCCGAATGCCTGATCCGCGAAGGCGTGACGCTCAATCCCGGCACCGAAGGCGGCGGCATGACGACGACCATCGGTGATCGTTGCGCTTTCCTCGCCAACTCGCATGTCGGCCATGACTGCCATGTCGGCAACAACGTGGTCTTCTCAAACAACGTCATGCTCGCGGGGCACTGCACCGTCGGCGACTATGCCATCCTGGGCGGCGGCGCGGCCGTGATCCAGTTCGCGCGCGTTGGTACGCACGCATTCGTCGGCGGCATGTCCGGGCTCGAGAACGATCTCATCCCTTACGGCATGGCGCTTGGCAACCGCGCTTATCTTTCTGGCCTGAACATCGTCGGCCTCCAGCGGCGCGGCTTCTCCCGCGACGACATCCACGATCTGCGCCGCGCCTATCGCGCCCTGTTCGCTGCCGAAGGCACATTGGCCGAGCGCACCGAGGACGTCGCCAAGGAGTTTGGCGAACAGCCGATCGTCCAGGAAATCATCGCCTTCATCCGTGCCGGCGGTAAGCGTAGTCTGTGCACGCCGAAAGAAGCGACAGAGGTCTGAGCCATGCCTGACGCGCCGCACGTGCCGCCGCGTGTGGTCGGTATCGTGGCCGGCGGCGGAAGCCTGCCGCGCGAGGTTGCCGAGCACGTAAAAGCCGCCGGCGGCCAGGTCCACATCGTAGCCATTGCCGGTGAAGGCGGTCGCGAGCACGGCGACTTTCCCGTCACCACGGTCGGTTGGGCGCAATTCGGAGCGCTGCTGCGCGCCTTGCGCAACGCCGGCACGACCGAGGTCGTGATCGCCGGAAGCGTCCGCCGCCCCGACCTTTCCGCGCTTCGCCCCGACATGGGCTTCTTCATGAATATTCCGGCGGTCCTGCGCATCGTCGCCTCAGGCGGCGACGACGGCGTCCTGACGCGCGTCGTGCGCTTCTTCGAGAGCAAGGGCTTCAAGGTCGTTTCGCCGGCAGCCGTTGCCCCGCAGCTCGTCGTCGCCGAGGGAGCATTCGCAGGCCCCGCGCTTCCCGCCGACGCAATGGCCGATGTTGCGCGCGGCTTCGACGTCATCCGCACGCTCGGGCCTTTCGATGTCGGCCAGGCGGTCGTCGTCTCCGGCGGCAAGGTCGTGGTGATCGAAGGCGCGGAGAATACCGACGCCATGCTGACGCGCCTCGCCATGATGCGCCGCGCTGCCGGTGGCGGTGCCGAGCGCCGCGGCGGCGTCCTCGTAAAACGGCCCAAGCCCGGTCAGGAAATGCGCGTCGACATGCCGGCGATCGGCCCCGGCACCATCGACACCGCCGTCGCTGCCGGGCTCTCGGGGATTGCCGTGCTCGCCGACGGTGCCATCGCGCTCCAGCGCCACGAACTGCAGCGCCGCGCTGCCGAGAAGGGAATTTTCGTCATCGGCGCCGTCGACAACGGCGCAGCGATCGGCACTAGGTCGCTCGCGAGCGGCAAGACGGTGGTGGCAGCCATAGGCACACCGCGCCCGAGCCCGCGCCAATCCGCCGATGCGGCGCACGGAGCCGAGCTGCTCGCAGCGCTTGCTCCTTTCCACGCCAGCGGGGGCTGCGTCGTCGACCGTGGGCACGTGCTTGCCATCGAATGCGGCGAAGGCGTCGCCGCGCTTCTCGCCCGCGCCGGTGGCCTGCGCCAGTGGGGCAAGCGCCGCTGGGCGCGCCGCTCCGCCGTGGCGATCGTGACGGAAGCCGTCGCTGCCGACATGACCTCCGTTCTCAGCGCCGCCGCATCCGCGGGCATGGCCGGCGTTGCCGTCGTCGGTCGCTCTCCGGCGGAGCTGGCGCACGCAAGTGCTGCCGCCAAACGCTTTGGACTGTTCCTGATCGCCGCTCCGCGGGAGGCACGCGCGTCATGAGCCTGACTGATCGTGCAGCGGCGGCACGCGCGCCGACGACGGGCCGCATCGGGCGAGGTGGGTCGGCCGGCGGGCGCGATGACTTGCGGATCTTCGTCGTTGCCGGCGAGCATTCCGGCGACGCGCTCGGCGGCAAGTTGATGAGCGCACTGAGCGCCCGCTGCAAGGGCCGCATTCATTACCTCGGCGTCGGCGGCGAGCAGATGGAAGAGGCAGGGCTGGCCTCTCAGTTCCCGCTCTCCGACGTCGCCGTGATGGGGCCGCTGTCGATATTGCCGCGACTGCCGCGCCTCATCTCCCGCGTGCATCGCACCGTCGATGCTGCTGTCGCGGCCGAGCCCGACGCCGTCGTCATCATCGATGCGCCCGAGTTCACCCACCCCATCGCCAAGCGCATCCGCAAGAAGGCGCCGAGCATCCCCATCATCGACTACGTATCGCCGAGCGTCTGGGCGTGGCGGCCGGGCAGAGCACGCAAGATGCGGCCTTACGTCGATCGCGTCATGGGGCTGCTTCCCTTCGAGCCGGCTGCCCACCAGCGGCTCGGCGGCCCCCCCTGCACCTACGTCGGCCATCCCCTGATCGAGCGCCTCGAATGGCTGCACGGTCTCGACACCGCGCCGCTGGCCGAAAAGCTCCAGCTCGATCCCGGCCGCTTGACGCTCCTCGTGCTGCCCGGCAGCCGCACCTCCGAAGTCAGTCACCTGATGCAGCCGTTCGGCGAGACGCTGGAGCTTCTGCAGCAGCGGCACGTTCGCCCGCAGGTCATCATCCCTGCGGTGCCGCACGTGCGCCCGCTGATCGAAAAGCACCTCCAGAGCTGGTCGGTGAAGCCGCATTTCGTCGAGGGCGAGGAGGACAAGTTCCGCGCCTTCCGTCTGGCGCACGCCGCGCTGGCCGCATCGGGCACCGTGACGCTCGAACTCGCGCTCGCCGGCACGCCGATGGTCGTCGCCTACAAGGTCGACGCGATCGCCGCGCAACTCCGCTTCCTGCTCAAGGTGCAGTCCGTCGTGCTCGCCAATCTCGTGCTCGAGGAGAATGCGTTCCCGGAACTCCTCCAGGAGGAATGCACGCCGCAGAACCTGGCCGATGCGCTGGAACAGCTGCTCAAGGATACGCCCGTCCGCCGCGCGCAGATGAACGCGCTCGCCCGCATCCCTCACAAGATGCTCATCGATGGTCCCTCGCCCAGCGATCTCGCGGCAGACATCGTCCTCGACTACGCCGTCAACGGGCGGCGGGACCTGCCCGTCGGGCGCTAGCCGCCTAAGCGTCGAGCGCAGCCGCCGCCAGATGCGCGACGCGGAAATCAATGTCCGCCGGATCGCCATCGCCGAGATACCACGCCGCCGAAAGCCCGGTCCACGCCAGGATCCACTGCAGCAACCGTTTCCGCTCCAATGACGCTGCCTCGCAAACGACTTCGAGACGGCGCGCGAAACGCTCAGGCTCCGTGGCGACCGGGCGCGTCGGGTCGTCGAGGTCAGGATTGGTGAAAATGTTCGCGTAGTCGAAGCCGCGGTCGCCGATAAGCGCTTTGGGATCGATGGCGAGCCAGCCGCGCGCGCCGAAGTCGAGCACGTTGCCGTGGTGCAGATCGCCATGCAGGACACAGGGCTCGCGCGGATCGGCGAGCAGCTCGCGCGCGGTCTCGGCACTGCGAAGCAGAATGCCACCATGGCTCTCGGCGGCAGGCCACAACGCGCCAAACCATTCTTGCAGTGGAACGAGCGGCGGGGCCGGTTTGTGCCTCGGCGTATGCAACCTGCCTGCGACCCTGCATAGAACGCGGCAAGCCTCGTCGTCCTCGCCTGCGCGGGCCATCTCGGCGAGTGAGCACAGTCCCTCAGCGCGCTCCAGCAGCAGAGCCGGCCCGTCGATGGCCAGCACCCGGGCAGCACCATCGCCGTCCCACCACGAGAGAACAGCGCCTCCGCGCCGTTCCTCTTCTTCATTGGCGATCTTCAACATGGCGGCCTGCCCGCCGTAGCGCACCGGCAGCAAGTGACCTGCGCGCGCCGCCATAGGCGGCCCGTCGGCAATAAGACCCCAGCGGCCGAGATAAGGCTCGAACATTGTCGCCCTGCCGACATCCGGTTGCGCGCGGTACAAATAGAAGAAGGCCGGCGACATCAGCCACCGGCCCTCGTTATCTCACACGCGACAAGCGCTCCGCTAGCCGCTCCGGCCTCGGAGCGATCCGGTCGCGACCCTAGCGCTGATCGATCGGCACGTAGTTGCGCTCGGTGGCGCCCATGTAGAGCTGGCGCGGACGCCCGATACGCTGCTCGGGATCCTCGATCATCTCCTTCCACTGCGCGATCCAGCCGACGGTGCGCGCGATGGCGAACAGCACCGTAAACATGGAGACAGGGAAGCCGAGCGCCCGCAGCGTGATGCCCGAGTAGAAATCGATATTGGGATAGAGCTTCTTCTCGATGAAGTATTCGTCCTGAAGCGCGATCCGCTCCAGCTCGATCGCCACCTTCAGCAGCGGATCGTCATGAATGCCGAGCGCGTCGAGAACCTCGTGACACGTCTTCTGCATCACCTTGGCGCGCGGATCGTAGTTCTTGTAGACGCGATGCCCGAAGCCCATCAGGCGG
>CAZBPM010000049.1:0-21402 GCA_964493785.1 uncultured Hyphomicrobium sp.
CGGCGGCGAGATGAACTCGTCCGCGCCCAGCGAGCGGGGCGGCCGCCTGCGGCATGAGGCGGACGGCGGCGGTGTAGTCGCGGATCGCGAGGTCGTTGCGCCCTTCCTTGGCGTAGGCACCGGCGCGGTTCGACAGCGCCGCCGCATAGCCGGGAGCCAGCACGATCGCGCGATTGAAATCCTTGATCGCCTCGTCAGGGTAGCCGAGGGCCAGGAGGAGGTTGCCGCGATTGTTGTATGTCGCGGCATACTCGGGGAACAGCTGCGCGGCGCGATTGAAATCGTCGATGGCGAGCTTGGTCTGGCCGAGGCGCGCGTAGGCGACGGCGCGATCGGTGAGAATAGTGGCGCGGCGGTCGTTCGGCAGCGAGGTGTCCTTGAGCGCCTCGGTATAACCGGTGACGGCTTGCCCGGCATCGCCGCGCACGAGCGCGGTGGCGGCGTCCTGGGCTTTCATGCCGGAGTCGGCCGGCGCCGCATGAGCGCCTCCAGAAGACAGCAGCATCAAAGCAATGACCGGAACCGCCCGTCGGAGCATTCGCAACTCGCAAGCTTCTTTCGATTATTGCGCGGCCGTCGCCACGCCGAATCCAGCATAGGGCATTAGCCGCCGATTGTGGCAGCCAATCGTTATGCGGAGGCAGGGGCGTTATACTCAGCCGGGGCCGGAAAGTGCCCTCAACACCTGTGGGAGCGTCTCGGAAATATCCTCGGCGATGAGGCCGGGGCCGAAGGCGCTCGCGGCGGCGCCATGCAGCCACACCGCAGTGCAGGCGGCCTGCCAGCCGGGCATTCCCTGGGCGAGCAATCCCGCAATGAAACCGCTCAGAACATCGCCCGCACCGGCGGTTGCGAGCCAAGGCGGGGCGTTGGCGTTGACGGCGGCGCGTCCGTCAGGGGCCGCGATCACCGTGTCGGGGCCTTTCAGCACGACGATGGCGCCAGAACGGCGGGCGGCCTGCCGTGCGCGCTGCAGCTTGCTTCCCGCATCGGACTTGCCGAACAGACGGCCGAATTCGCCGTCGTGGGGCGTCAGCACGACGGGCCTGCCGGGCAGGGAAGCGATGGCAGCGAAGAGATCGTCCGGGGCATCGGCGAAGGAGGTGATCGCGTCGGCGTCCAGTACGACCGCGGCACCGGAAGCGAGAGCGGCATGGACCAGCTTTCTGGTCTGCTCGCCGACGCCCAGCGCAGGGCCAAGCAGGGCCGCGTTCTTGCGCTTATCGGCCAGGATGCGTGACAGGCCATCGGCCCCATCAAGCGGGAGCAGCATGACCGCAGTGAGGTGCGCGGCGTTGATGGCGAGTGCGTCCGCGGGGCTAGCGAGCGTTACGAGGCCGGCTCCGACGCGCAGCGCCGCACGGGCACCCAATCGCGCCGCGCCGGTGTGGGCGGCTGGCCCGGAGACTACGAGCGTGTGGCCGCGGCTGTATTTGTGTCCGGCGAGCTGGGGCCATGGGAATTCCGCGCCCCACAAGCCCGGCGCGTTGGCCCAGGTCTTCGCGCCGATGGCATCCAGAACCGTATCGGGGATGCCGATGTCGTCCACGATCACCGGGCCACACAGGGCGCGTCCCGGCATCAGCAGATGGCCGGGCTTACGCCGGAAAAAGGTGACCGTGCGGTTTGCCTCGACGACGGGGCCTGTCGGCTGGCCGGTGGTGCCGTCGAGGCCGCTCGGCACGTCGACGGACAAGACCGGGATGCGCGCGGCATTGAGAGCCTGGATGACGTCGGCTGCCGTGCCGGTGATCGGGCGGGCGAGGCCGGCGCCGAAAAGTGCGTCGACCACGACGTCGGCGCCGTCGATCGCGGAGACAGAGAGCGGACTCACGTCTCGTCCCCATCGCTGGGCCATTGCCGCTGCATCGCCCTTCAGGTTCTCGACAGGGCCGACAAGCGACACGTGCACGTCGGCGCCACCTTGGCGCAGATAGCGGGCCGCGACGAAGCCGTCGCCACCATTATTTCCCGGACCGCAAAGTACAACCACGCGGCGACCCGAGCCGAGCATGGCGCGAGCCTCCCGCGCGACGCCGCGCCCGGCAGTGTCCATCAAGGACAGGCTCGGAATGCCGGAGTCGGCGGCGAGGTGGTCGGCACGAGCCATCTCGTCGTTGGTCAGCAGGACGAGGTCGCCCGGCCTACTAATAAAGTCGGGCCTGCCAATAAAACTGGCGAAATGCTTGTCCATCAGTCGTCTGCCGTAGATTGCGCCTGATATATTTTCATGCAATCTGCCCAAAGAATGGGCGCTTAGTTTGCGAGTTTCGCTGGTGCCCCGCCCAGGGCCGCAGATAAGGCGCTGTATTTGCAGAAGCTTATTTGTGCCCCGAGACTGGCATGCGGCATGCTAACTATTCGCCGTTCGCGCAAGCCGGCCTTGCAGAACCCAGATAATGCGGAAAGGCCAAGGGGTCATGAAGAAGATCGAAGCCATCATCAAGCCATTCAAGCTCGACGAAGTGAAGGAAGCCCTTCAGGAAATCGGCTTGCAAGGTATCACGGTCCTCGAGGCGAAGGGCTTCGGTCGCCAGAAGGGGCACACCGAACTCTACCGCGGCGCAGAATACGTCGTCGACTTCCTGCCCAAGGTAAAAATCGAAGTCGTTCTCCCCGACGAAATGCTGGATAAGGCTGTCGAAGCCATCCAGAAGGCTGCAAAGACTGGCCGCATCGGTGATGGCAAGATATTCATATCCGCGATCGATAACGCCATCCGGATCCGCACAGGCGAAACCGGCACCGACGCCATCTGATCTCACGCACTCAAAGCGTGTGCTAAAGAAGGGGCCGTCAAACGGCCCCTTTTGCCGGTAAACAAGCCGCAGCCAAGCCCAAAGAATGGGGAGTCTCATGAAGAGCGCCAGCGATGTCCTTAAGCTGATCAAGGACAAGGACATCAAGTTCGTCGATTTCCGTTTCACCGATACCAAAGGCAAGATGCAGCACGTGACCGCGCATTCGAGCACGGTCACTGACGAGGTCTTCCAGGACGGCTATGCCTTCGACGGCTCGTCGATCGCTGGCTGGAAGGGCATCGAAGCTTCCGACATGCTGCTGCTGCCGGACCCGGAGTCTGTGCATTTCGATCCGTTCTTTGCGCAGTCCACCATCGCCATCTTCTGCGACGTGCTCGAGCCGTCCACCGGACAGTTCTACGAGCGTGACCCGCGCGGCATCGCCAAGAAGGCAGTCGCCTATCTCAAGTCGACCGGCATCGGCGACACGATCTTCGTCGGCCCCGAGGCCGAGTTCTTCATCTTCGACGACGTGCGCTTCTCGGCCGAGCCCTACAACACCGGCTTCCGCGTCGACTCCACCGAGCTGCCGACGAACACCAACACCGAATACGAGATGGGCAACCTCGGGCATCGCCCGCGTACCAAGGGCGGCTACTTCCCGGTTCCGCCGATCGACAGCTGCCAGGACATCCGTTCGGAGATGATCTCGGTGATGGCCGAGATGGGCGTCGTCGTCGAGAAGCATCACCACGAGGTCGCAGCAGCTCAGCACGAGCTCGGCATCAAGTTCGGCCCGCTGGTGACGATGGCGGACCATATGCAGATCTACAAGTACGTCACGCACATGGTTTCGCAGGCCTACGGCAAGACGGCGACGTTCATGCCGAAGCCGATCTTCGGCGACAACGGCTCGGGCATGCACGTTCACCAGTCGATCTGGAAGGACGGCAACCCGACCTTCGCCGGCAACAAGTACGCCGACCTTTCGGAGACGGCGCTGAACTACATCGCCGGCATCCTGAAGCACGCCAAGGCGCTCAACGCCTTCACCAACCCGACCACCAACTCCTACAAGCGCCTAGTTCCGGGCTACGAGGCTCCGGTGCTGCTCGCCTACTCGGCGCGCAACCGCTCGGCGTCGTGCCGCATTCCGCACGTCTCGAGCCCCAAGGCCAAGCGCTTCGAGGTTCGCTTCCCTGATCCGGCGGCAAACCCGTACCTGTGCTTCGTCTCGATGCTGATGGCCGGAATCGACGGCATCATCAACAAGCTCAACCCCGGCGATCCGATGGACAAGAACCTGTACGATCTGCCGCCGGCCGAGCTTGCCAGCATCCCGACGGTTGCGGGCTCGCTGCGCGAGGCACTCGAGAGCCTCGACAAGGACCGCACGTTCCTCAAGGCCGGCGGTGTGATGACCGACGACATGATCGACGCCTACATCGAACTGAAGATGGCGGAGAACATGCGCTACGAGATGACGCCGCACCCGATCGAGTACGACATGTACTATTCTGCCTGATCGGCGCACGACGATCAGAATGAGGGCCCGGGAGAAATCCCGGGCCTTTTTCATTGGCGCGGGCACGGCCGATGGCAGGCGCTAGAAATAGAAGATGATGGCGAGGAACACGGCGGCCCAGCTGACGAGCCAAAGCCGGCGCGCCTGCCCCAGCGACCACGCGCCCGCACGACGGACCGCTTCGCCCCAGGAGATCTGCGAGATCACCGCAATGAAGAGGCCGATGCCGAGACCGGCGATGACGGAGCGATAGTCGAGCGCGGGCGCGCCGATCTCGAATCCCGCGACGCCGGCCGAATCCGTGCCCGGCGGCGCCACCATGATGACGGCGGCGATGATCAGGCCGAGCGCGAGCATCGAAAAGAAATTTAGTACCGTCCGCATGCGAGATCCGGGCGAATGAAAACATCGCGAAGCTACGCCGGGCTTTTCAATAATCCCTTAACCCTGTCGCCATGCCCTCACTGCATGAGCGCGATCGTTGACACGAATGGCTCGCGTGCGCAGGGTTGTATAGCCGCGCCACGGCACAGGAGGTCTACGAAATGTGGCCACCGAACCAAAGGAAGCTGCAGGGTTGAGCGCACCCGCCGTGCGCTTGGTCTTTGCAGCATGCAGACAATCAGATGATTGGCGGAGCGTCGGAAGCGCGTCCGGCGTGGGTTGGCTTCGGGGCTGAACCGATGCTTGAGCGCCGAGCCTCCGCATCTTTCCAAAGCGATGGATAGGGCCCGCATCGGGGCGGATTGCCGTAGATGCACCGCTCGAAAAACGCCGGCCCAGAGCCCGAACGGACAACCGCTCGGGCTTTTTTGCTGTGGCGTATATGCAGCCTTTAGCGAACGGCCATTCACGCCCCGGGAATATTTGTAGAAAATTCACTATGCGCGTGTCAGATTTTGGCTCTGGTTTCAAACACCTGTGCACCGATGCTCAAGCGTTGTTCCAAGTTCGCCGGCTAAGTGCACGGTCAAAGACCCCGCCGCCGAGTTTGCGGATGAAGTGGAGTAGCGCCATGCGCGCCTTGTCTTCTGAGTTCGACAGAGCCGACCCGACGGACAGCTTCGTCGGGGTGCTCGATCAGTTCGCCGCCCTGCGCTCCTATTCGGCCGATACCATCGGCGGATACCGGGTGCTCGCACCTAAGCGGCGTGAGAGCCATTCCCGCGCACGCTCCGCGGCGCGGCACGTCGCATCGGCCGCCGCCGACACACTCGCGACGATGACGCGCGCACGCGCCCGTTTCACCGGTTCGCTTGCCGTGCTGTTCATGGGCGGTCTTGGACTTGCCGTGCTTGCGGGGCCGGCGAATTGCCCGTGCACCACCGAAGCCCAGATGGCCCAGCGCAGCTCGCTGGTGCGGCTCGGCTATGCCGAGAGCGCACATTTCGACACGGCGCGCGAGGCTTTCGCCGACCAGGCGGAGCTGCCGGCAGTGACCGTGGCGGCACTGGTAGAGCCGACCGAGAATGCAGCGGGCGTCTCGCCTATCACGACATCGGCGCTCGAGCCTGAAGGCGAACTCGCCCCGGCCAAGCGTGAGCGTCTTGGAACGGTGAGCGCAGGCACGCTGCCGTCCGAGATCGTTCAGGTGAGCGATGCGGGTCCGACGGTGAGGCTTGCGACTGCGGCGGGCACCGACGGCGACGTGCTGCCCGAATTGCCGATGATCACCGTGACGACGCCGTCGAAGCCCGCGAAGGTCGCCGTGGCCGACGACGACGATGAAGACGCCGCGCCGCGTGCCAAGCGCAAGAAGGCGATGCGGGCCTATCGCACGCCGGTCGCCAAGTCGGCGCGGCATGTGGCACGTCCCGGTAACGACCAGTTCGCCGTGAAGCGCGCGCCGAAGTGGGCGCAGCAGATGTACGTCACGCCGTGGCAGACGCAGGCTTTTTCTTATACTCGCTAGTTTTTGACTGACACGAGCGGAGGGAGGCTTTGTGTGCGGCGGGCGTCGCGCGAGATGATGGCCGGCGCTCGCGCCGGGACGCCTTGCGCCCTTGCCGCCTCCGGCGGCCAAGAGCAATGACACGCTCGGACGATCGGAGCTCTTTTGCGCTGCCGATTCACGCCCTCGCTGATAGACGCTCGGGCGATCGGAGCTTTTTTGCGCTGCCGATTCACGCCCTCGCTGATAGGCGCTCGGGCGATCGGAGCTCTTTTGCGCTGCCGATTCACGCCCTCGCTGATAGGCGCTCGGACGATCGGAGCGAGGGCGCCATCGCCGCGTCACAGGCGTTGCGCTAAATGCGGGCATGAGAATCGCCGTTTCAGGCCTGACTGCCTTCATTATCGCGCTCGGCGCTGCGGCTCCGGTTTCCGCCGATCCTGCCCGCTATGCCTGGAATTACGCTGCCAACAGCGCCACGCTGGAGCAGCGCATTCGGGTGCCCGAAGGCTTCGAGCGCGTGCCGGCCGAGCCCGGGTCGTGGGCGGCGTGGTTGCGCGGCCTGCCGATGAAGCCCGTAGGCGTTCCCGTACTCACGTTCACCGGCGGACAGAAGTGGCGTCAGGACGCGCACGTTGCGGTGGTCGATATCGATGTCGGCAAGCGCGACCTGCAGCAATGCGCCGATGCGATCATGCGGTTGCGTGCGGAATGGCTTTACGCTGCCGGGCGCAAGGGCGACATCGCTTTCAACGACACCGAAGGCAAGCGGCTGCGGTTCTCCTCGCGGCGCGACGACGGCTATGCCTCATTCCGCAAATACATGGATTACGTGTTCGCCTACGCCGGGACCTATTCGCTGGAGCGCGAACTGAAACCCGTGCCGCTGTCCGACATCGCGATCGGCGACGTCTTCATCAAGGGCGGGTTCCCCGGTCACGCGGTGCTGGTCGCGGACATGGCCGTCGATGCGAAGAGCGGTGAGAAGCGGTTCGTGCTGCTGCAGAGCTATATGCCGGCGCAGGACATCCACGTGCTCAAGAACCCGACCGCCAACGGCTCGCCGTGGTATACGGCGAGCTTCCAAGGCGATCTGGTCACGCCAGAGTGGACGTTTGCCGCCGGATCGCTAAAGCGCTGGCCGCAACAGTCGCGATAAGGACCTACTCAGCGAATAATCGCGATCAGCGCGAAAATGCCGGCGACGAATGCAGCCAGCCCGCCGATGGACTTGACGTGGTCGGGTGCCACCTGCGTCATCATCTCGTGAAGGCCAAATCCCAATCCGGCGAGACTGACGGCGACGAAGACGATCCCGACGAGAAACCCTGCTGCCCCTTGCATTCTTTTCTCCCTATTGCCCGGCTTTCTGCCGGTAGCTTTCTGATTGCGAATTACGGATCGGGCGTTTGCGCACCATCCACAGCCTCGGGGGGACGCGCGGGTACAGGCGTCTCCGGCTCCGAGCGGTACTGTCCCCAGTCGTGGCTCTTGATGTAGGTACCGATGGCGTGAGGCCCGTCGGGCTGCGCGTGGGTGTAGGCGATCACGCCGACGTAAAGCACAAGGGCGAGGAAGACGCCCAGCGTGGAACGCAGCACGACCGAGCCGCGGCCGGCCGCACCAGCCAGGGACGGCGAGAGCAGCCCGAGAAAGAAATAGCCCAGCGCGAATAAGAAGATGATCGCGGCGGCGAGGTGCGTGTTCTCGATAAGGCTCGTGTACAAAGCAGCGTCCCCGTTGTCACCCGAGGCTTCAAATACGGCATCTGCGACAGCAGAATGCTCGCTGCATTATGACGATGTTTGGTGCGGGCCGGTCAACTGCAATCGGCGGCAGCGCCTCAGGGCTGGGTCGGCGCCTGCTGCTGCATGTCGGTCTTGATCTCCGAGGCCGTATCCTTGCCGCCGGGAAGCTTGCTGGCGACCATGTAGAAGGCTGACGACGCCAGCAGCAGCACCAGCGCTGCGACGATGGCCACGGTGCTGCGGCTCGATGCCCGGACCAGCGATGGATTGGACAGCCCAACCGCCAGGTAGACGATCGCGACGACACATACGAACTGGAACAGCCAGGACGAGTAGTCGAGGGTCGTGCTGGTCATGGGGTGCGCCTCAGAGCAATGAAAAGCCGAAGCGCGATCTATGCAGAAGTAGCTTAATGTTGCGTGCAGCGGCGCGGGGAAGCCGAGTTGCCACTACGATGCTGCGGCGAGGCTTTGCGGCAGTACCTCGGCGAAAATGGCGAGGTCCTCGTCCCGGCCGCAACTGACACGGATGCAGCGGTTGAGCGGCTCGATTCCGGGCATGCGGGCGAAGACGTCCCGCTCGAGCAATCCATCGAGCACTCGCCGGGCGAAGGCTCCGTCGCGATTGCAATCGATGGTGACGAAGTTGGCCGCCGACGGCAGCGGCGTCAGGCCATTGTCGCGTGCGATCTGCCCGATGACATCGCGGGCGCGCGCAATGCGTGCCACCACCTCGGCGAGGTATGGCTGATCTTCAAGGGCCGCGAGCGCGCCGATCTGGCCCACCCGGTTGATGCCGTAGTGATTGCGGATCTTCTCGAACTGGCGAATGAGCTGCGCTTCACCCAGGCAGTAGCCGATGCGGGCGCCAGCCAGGCCGTACGCCTTGGAGAACGTGCGGAAGCGCAATACCTGGGCGTTGCCGACATCGACGGGGATGAGCTGACTTGGCGGGGCCGTATCGCAGTAGGCTTCGTCGAGGCAAAGCAGGACGCCGTCGGGCAGCGCTGCGATCAGAGCACGCAGATCGTCGGCCGGCCAGAACGACCCCATCGGGTTGTCGGGGTTGCAGACGTAAAGGATGCGCGCATCCTCTGCTCGCGCCGCGGCGACGACTGCATCCAGATCCTGGCGGTCGTCGCGATAAGGCACGCGCACGAGGCGGCCGGCGCCGCTGGCGACATGGAAATTGAAAGTCGGATAGCTGCCGTCCGAGGTGATAACCGCCGAGCCCGGCTCGACGGCAAGCTTCACTGCGAGGCCGAGCAGGCCGTCGATGCCTTCACCGATCACGACATTGTCGATGCCGACCCCATGGAAGCGCGCGATTGCGGAACGCAGCTCGAAGCTTTCGGGATCAGAGTACATCCAGTTTCCGGCCGCGGCCTCGCGCATTGCGGCAACGGCCTTCGGCGATGGGCCGAAGATGCTCTCGTTGGCGCCGAGGCGTGCACGGAAGGGACGCCCGCGTGCACGCTCCTGGGCCTCGGCGCCGACGAACGGCACGAAGGAGGGCAGGCTTTCGACAAGGGCTGTAAGGCGCGGGCGGAACATGAACCAATGGTCTCGCACCGTGCGGCGGCGCGCGTCAACTGCGGCGTGATTTTCGTCAGATGAGGCAGAGTTCGGCCAGCGCGCGACGCATCGCGGGGGGCATCTCCGTCAGTGCCTTGTCGGCACGGGTGAGGTCAGCGGGAGCGTCGGCGGGTTCGAGATAACGCCAGCCCTGGAAGGCGCGGCGGGGCGTCGGGCGGACTGGGACGAGCTTCGGATCGAGCAAGATGCGGCAACCCTTGCTGCCGTCGGACTTGGCGCCGGGCTCGAACCCCGAGATGCCCTGGCGGACCTGGATCGTGCCCTTGATGACCCAATAGATCGAGCCGCCGTCCAGCAGATCCTGATCGCGCTTGGGCGTCTGGAACGTGGTGTGCCAGATGCGCGGCGGCTCACCGGCCTTGCGCTGCTCGGCGATGCGCGCCTGTTGCCAGTCCGCCAGGTCCTCGATTGTCTCGACGCCGACGCAAAGCTTGATGAGGTGTAGCGCCATGAAGCTGCCCTTTCCCTCGCGACGTCTCAGGATGTAGCGGCAGCCGGGGCAATCCACCACGAACCCAGACGCGCATCCACAGAAAGCGCCTACTTCGTCTCCATGCACGTACCGACGTACTGCGCGACCACGGGCTGGCCGAGCACGCCGATGTGACGCGAGTGAACGGCGGGATAGTTTCCGCTGGTCGGGTCCTTGTCGTAAACGGTGGTGAGGTTGAGGAAGCCTTCGTTGACGACCTCAAGGAAGTGATTGGCGTTTATCGCACGCACGATCTTGAGCTGCGTCGGCGTCTTGCCGGCCTCGGGTGCGAGCTGCGCCGACTGGCGTTCCAGATCGATGCTGGTGATGACGAGGCTGAGCGGATGGGCTTGGCTGCTCTGGAACGCGCCCTTGTCGAAGGTCCAGTTGGTCCCGCTGGTGAATGTGCAGCTGAAGCCCTTGGGCTCGCTATCGGCCGGAGCTTCTGCCTGTGCCGAAGCGGGAGGTACCCACGCCGCGAGGATCAACACCGAAACAAAAAGCGACGTCTTGATTTGCATATACTCTTCCCGCACCCCAGCAACTGCCGGCTCAGTAGTAGTGAACCGCGACACGCCCGCGCAAGCAACACGTGCGGAAATGCTTGGTTGCCGCACCGGGGTGGTCCATCGTGCCTTCAATCCGCCCCGATTCGGGGCACGTTAGGTCCGCGAAGCCGAGCGGGATTTTCATGCGGGCACTCATCGTTGCAGCTCTGGCAAGCGCCATGGTGGGCGGCTGCGCAGGCAGTCAGCCCGTCAGCAGCCCCAACCTTATCAGCGATGCACCCCAGCCGACCGCCCCCATCGTCACAGGCTCCCTCCCGACCTCGGGCTACAAGCTCACCAACAACGAGCTGAAGTATGACTGCCGCAAGCTGACGGGGCTGATGCAGATCCGCATCCTGCAGGTCCGCGGGTACGACGCCAACAAGAACGCATCGTTGGCTGCGCGCGGGATGCAGACGGTGGCGACGCCTATCTTCGGCGGGACGAAGGAAGGCCTCGATCCCGAAGCTCAGCACCTCAAGGACATCGCCGCGCTGCAGGCCTACAATCAGCAGCTCGCGGCCAAGAAGTGCAAGACCTTCGATCTGGCTGCCGAACTCGGGCCTTCGGCCGGCGCAGTGGCGAAGACACAATAGCGGCGCAGGGTTCACTGCCGGGTTAGCGGCCGGGCACGGTTCTGGTGTAAACGTCGATCGTGAGACGAACATCGGACATGCAATGCCGCCTGACGCACCTCAAGACAGTTTCGATATCAACGAGCGCCCGAGCAGCGTGCCCTGGCCGCCGATCATCCTGGCGGCTGTGGTCGTTGCCGCGATCGCGCTCGGGTACCTGGTGCCGCTGGCCTGGCCGGGGGTGAACGATACGCCGGCGCACGCCATCGGCCTGGGGATCGGCGCCGCGGGCGTCGTGCTGATGGTTTGGGCGCTGCTTACGCTGCGCAGCCATGGGACGACGATGCTGCCGGACGCCGGCGCGACGCGCCTCGTCACTTCGGGACCCTATCGGCGTTTCCGCAATCCCATCTATCTCGCCGACGCGATGATCCTGCTGGGGGTGGCGGAGCTGACCAAGAACGTCTGGCTGGTCGTTGCTGCAGGTCTGTTCGCCGCGCTCGTGACGTGGCTGGCGGTTCTGCCGGAGGAGCGCCATCTGGAGCGGCGCTTCGGCAAGGACTATCTCGACTACAAGGCGAAGTCGCGTCGCTGGATCTGAGGACGAAGCATGGCGACCGACTTCGGCGAGAAGGAGCGAGAATTCATCGATGGCCTCAAGGAGAACACGGGCCGCGATCTCGGCGAATGGATGCAAGCCATCTCCGAAGCCGGGCTGCCCAATCGCAACGCCACCATCGACTGGCTGCGCCTCAAAGGGCTGATGTTCTCGAAGGCGTCGTGGCTGGAGCGCATCCACCACAACGGCGGCAAGCCCATCTATGCCGATGCGCCGAAAGACGCCGTACCGCGGCGTCCCGTTCTGCGCCGACTCGATGCATCCCCCGCGCCGGCCCCGTCAGCCGACGTGGTTGCGGTGCCCCGTGCCGAGCCGGCGGCACCTGCGGTCCCATCGGCTGCACCAAGGCCAGCGCCTCAGGGCGACTTGGAGACGCTGCTCGCCACCGCCAAGGCATACCGTCCGCTGGCGCAGCTCGTTCTGGCTAAGGTCAGGCAGGTTGCGCCTACGGCTCCCGTCGCCTTGCGCGAAAGCGCGGTCGCCGTGGGCGAAGGGCCGTTCGCCGTCCTCGGCATAACCGCGAGGGAGCTGCGCCTGCATCTTGCTCTTGGTGATCATCCTTTTGACGAGGTCGTCAAAAAAGGACAGGCGGGCGGTGGACTTGGCAAGGGCGATGCGCTGTCCCACATGCTTGTGCTGAACGATGCGCGGCAGGTCGATGCGCGGCTCGTGGATCTCATCGCGCTCGCTGCAGAGCGGCGCTGAGAGCCGGCCCGCAACATCGAATAGCCTTAGTCCTGCGCATTCGTTCGGCCCATGTTTGGAGGCATTGCCATGTTCGCCGACTTGCGTTGGCCCCGCACCGCTCTTGCTGCCGCGGTGCTTTTTTCTTCGTCAGCCGCGCTGCATGCGCAATCGGCCAATCGCGACGGCATCGCCGATCTGATCTCGCGTTCAGCGAAGGAAGCCAAGGCCGAGCGGGTTGCCGAGACGACCCTGCCGACAGTCGGCGCTCCGGAAACGAAAGCGAAGCCGCAAGAGCCAAAGGACCCTCGCGAAGGCGAGCAGGCCTACGAGCAGGCGCGCCAGCTGATGCTGGCGGTGGATGCCGTGCTGCGCGACGCCGCCGAGCAGCGCTCGGAAGCGCAGAAGCTGCCGGGCCGCGATGAGTTCATCCTGACGCCGCTGTGGACGGAGACGCGCGAGGATCGCGAGGCGCGCATCCGCGGGCTGCTCGATTCAGCGCTCGGTATCGTCAGCGACGTGCCGATCGTCGAGATGCAAAAAAAGGTCGAGGGGCTGCGCCTCAACATTCGTGAGATCGAATCTCAGATCGCGGGAATGAAGGAAAAGCAACTCACGGCACCCAAGGACGCGATGTTGCCGGGCGTGCTGACCGATACGGTGTCGAGCCTTGACTCGAACATCAAGGATGCGCATGCGCGCATCGAGAAGAACCACGAAGAGATCGCCAAGACGAAGACCGAGATCGCGACGGCGTTGTCGAAGTCGGGTGTGGAGCTCACGCCCGACCAGGTCGACCTGCTGCTCGACAGCGTGCTGTCCGGCGACCTGGTGCGCCTCGTCGCGGTGTTCAATGCGGCGAAGATCATCGACACGCAACTCGGCAAGCTTCTGACGGCCGCCGGCGACAACATGAACTCGGCGCGCAAGTATTTCGCGATGCATGCGGCGCTGTTCGCGATGCTCGTGCACGCGCAAGGCACCGCGATCGAAAAGATCGACACCAACTACATGCCGAAGCTCGATGCCATCCTGAAGGACATCCAGTCGGCGCAGGCGAAGACCAACAAGCTGCTGCAGGCCGAGAACCGGCCCGACCAGAAGCGCGCGCTCGAGGCCAACCGGGATGCGCAGAAGGTGGCGGCGGACGCCGCGAAGGGTTATCGCCGGTATCTACAGCAGCAGCGCGAGCAGATCGCGAAGGCGCGGACGCGGGCGGTGCATGACCTGCGCATCGCCGACAACACCTATGAGACGGTCGAGGCGAGCTTCCAGCTCAAGAACCTGATGCGCGACAGTGCGGCATCGTTCGAGGCGATCCAGAAGCTCGAAGCGCCGACGTTCGACCAGATCTTCAAGAACGAGGAGCTGCGGCAGGAATTCGAGAACCTGACGCGCCGCCTCGACGCGCCGTCGAGCTGAGCCGGCGGTACGGCCGCGATCCGTATCGAAATAATCGCGCCGGCAGCAGGCGCCATTAAGTACTTTCGATTTCAATCGTCATTGAGGCTACCGCCAGGAGGTCACGATGGCCGTTGTTCGCGAGCCTACGCTCAAGCCGGTGAAGATCGAAGACTTGCGGCCGACCCAGATCACCGTCGGCATGCGCGAAGTGGAAGCCAAGCGCAGAACGTGGCGCGAGAAGGGGTCGAAAGAGGAACTGAAGTTTCTCGAAGGCCACATGATGCCGGTGATCTTAGGCCCGAAGCAGCGCCACTACATCATCGATCATCACCACCTCGCCCGCGCGCTGCACGAGGAAGGGCGAAAAGATGTGCTGGTCACGGTCGTCGCGGACCTGAGCAAGCTCGACAAAGACGCGTTCTGGGTGTTCCTCGACAACCGTAGCTGGCTGCATCCTTTCGACGAAGACGGGCGCCGGCGCGCTTACACCGACATACCGAAGTCCATCAGGGAGCTCACCGACGATCCCTACCGAAGCCTTGCGGGCGAGCTGCGGCGGCTCGGCGGCTTTGCCAAGGATACGACGCCATTCAGCGAATTCCTGTGGGCCGATTTTCTTCGGCGACGGGTCAAGAGGAAGCTGGTGGACGAGAATTTCGACGACGCTCTGCAGAAGTCCCTGCAGCTCGCTAAAAGCTCCGATGCCGATTACCTGCCCGGCTGGTGCGGACCGCTGCCCGCCAGATAGCTGCGTGCATAGCGATGCGCCCGGCGGCACGTGCTATAGGACGGCCCCGAGTCGCCCATAGGATAGCTTTATGACCGCGCTGCCGCCGTGCCCGAAATGCAAATGCGAATACACCTACGAGGATCGCAATCTCTATGTGTGCCCCGAATGCGCGCACGAGTGGGATCCAGCAGCCGTTGTAGCGGAAGCTGCGGACGATGCCGGGGGGAAGGTCTACCGCGACTCTGCCGGTAACGTCCTGCAGGACGGCGACAGCGTCGTGGTCATCAAGGACCTGAAGCTCAAGGGCTCATCGAAGGTCATCAAGATGGGCACCAAGGTCAAGAACATCCGGCTGGTCGACAGCGATCACGACATCGACTGCAAGATCGAGGGCATCGGGCCCATGAGCCTGAAGACAGAGTTCGTCAAGAAGGCGTGACGTCGGAGCGGCGCGATCGACGTCTAGCGACGATACTGGACGAACGGCGTCAGAACGCCGACGCGGTCGTAGACGCGGCGCGCGTGGGTGTTGTCCTGCTTGGTTGCCCAGTAGGTCCGGTCTGCGCCGCGCTTGTCGGCTTCCTCGTAGACCGCCTTGATGAGCGCACGCCCGACACCGTGGCGCCGGGCGCTCCGATCGACGAACAGATCCTCTAGGTAGCAATAGCTCGTCGCCGACCACGTCGAGGGGTGGAAGACGACGTGGGCGAGACCGATCGGACGGTCGTTTTCGTCGACGGCGACGAGCCCGAGAAAGCCGTCCTCCTGGCCAATGAGACGCTTCCACGTCAGCTCGATGACCTCGTCGGGCACCTTGGCCTCGTAGAAATTGATGTAGCCGTGGAAAAGCGCGTTCCACACCTCGCGGTCGGTGTCCCGCAACGGGCGGATCGCGACATTGCTCTCGACACTCATGCTCGCCTCATCTCATCCATAGCGTTGCAAGTCCGAGGAACGCGAAGAAGCCTACGACGTCTGTGACTGTCGTCACGAATACCGTGGACGAGACGGCAGGGTCGAAGCCCATGCGGTCGAGCGCCAGCGGAATGAAGATGCCGGCGAGCGCTGCTGCCAGCATGTTGATGACGATGGCCATGGCGATCACGACGCCGAGCTGGCCCGCACCGAACAGGAACACCGCCACCAGAGACAGAAACACGGCGAACGTCAAGCCGTTGATCAATCCGACGGCGGCCTCTCGCATGGCGACACGGCCGACGTTGGCGCTGGTGAGCTTGCGCGTGGCGAGAGCGCGCACGGTGACCGTCATGGTCTGCGTTCCCGCGTTGCCACCCATTGACGCCACCATCGGCATGAGAACGGCAAGTGCGACCATCTGCTGGATGCTGGCACCGAACATCTCGATGACGGAAGCGGAAATCACCGCGGTTCCGAGATTGACGAACAGCCACGCAAGGCGCGGCGTCGCGATCTGGCGCACGCTATCGGAAAGGCGTTCGTCGCCGACACCGGCGAGCAGCTTGGCATCCTCGTCGGCTTCCTGCTCGATGACCTCGACGACGTCGTCCACAGTGACGACGCCGACGAGGCGGTCGTTCTGATCGACGACAGGAGCCGCCATCAGGCCGTACCGCTCGAACTGGCGCGCGACCTCCTCCTGGTCGGCGGTGGCCAGCAGGATGTGCCGGTCAGTCTCCATGATCGTGTCGACGGGGATGTCGCGCTTTGAGCGCAGCAGGCGCGAGATGTTCACGCTGCCGAGGAGGTGAAATCCGGGGTCGACGACGAAGATTTCAGAGAAGGTGTCGGGCAGATCCTCTGTGTCGCGGGCGAAGTCTATGACCTGTCCCACGGTCCAGAACGGCGGCACGGCGACGAAATCGCCCTGCATGAGGCGTCCGGCCGTCTCCTCGGGATAGAGCAGGTTGCGCTGCAGAGCGGCGCGGTCACCCTGCGGGAGCTGGTCGAGGATTTCCTTCTGGTCGTCAGCCTCGAGGCTTTCGAGCAGGTAGGCGGCGTCGTCGGTATCGAGGTCGCTGACCGCCTTGGCGAGCACCTCGTTGGGGATGGCCTCGGAGAGCTGGTCGCGGACCTTCTCGTCGACCCAGGCGAGGACCTCGAAGTCGAAATCCGGCCCCAGCGCCTGAATGAGGTGCACGCGCTCATCGGGCTCCAACATCTCGATGAGATCGGCGAGGTCGGGCGCTTTGACGTCAGCTAAGAGCGAACGCAACTCTGCCGTATCGTCGATCGAGAGCGCATCGCTGACGGCGCGGACGAGTTCGGCGGTCGGCGCCGTGTCCTGCTCGCGCGCGTGGCTGTCCTCTTGTTCAGTCATTTCGCGGCGCACTCCGACTGTGGCAGGCCCCGGCACATCGGCGGCCGCCCGGCAGAAATTCAAAGCAACCAATTGATGAACTCGCTTTACCACGTTGCAGCGCAACGTACAGCGCGGCGCAACCGTTGGTGCGCAGATGCAACAACGCCAAAAAGATGCCTGGTGAAACGAAAGATTTACAGAAAATCTTAGCGGTTCCGGCCTAGTAGTCGACCCATCACATCCAATAGCGCTCCTGGCGCGGCGCAAAATATCAGCGGGCGAATACGTGAATGTGGCAGCGGCTGACTGCGTTCTTCATCGGGACCTTGCTGTCGCTGCTCTACGGCGGCGCGCTGGCTCTCGACGCGCAGCATCCGGCCCAAGTCGATGCCTGCTCCACACGCGCTGATGTGCTCGGGCTCTCACGTGTCGTGGAAATCGACACTTCCAACGGGCCGCTGTTTGGTCGCGGCAGCAACAACTTCCTGTCCGACGGCGAGATCGTCCTGACCTTCGACGACGGTCCGGTGCGCACCAATACGCGCGCGGTTCTCAAGGCCCTGGCCGATCAGTGCACCAAGGCGACGTTCTTCCTCGTCGGGCGGATGGCGGTGGCGGAGCCGGGGATGGTTCGCGAAGTCGCCAAGGCGGGGCATACCATCGGGTCGCACACCTACTCGCACGCCAAGCTTTCGAGCCTGTCGGCGGACAAGGCCGAGGAAGAAGTAGAGATGGGCCTCAGCTCCGTCGCCATGGCGCTCGGGGAGCCCGTGGCGCCGTTCTTCCGCTTTCCTTATCTGCGCCCCAATGAAGCGGCGGTCGCGTACCTGAAAACACGCGATATGGCGAGCTTCACGATCGACGTGGATTCTCGCGATTTCCGCACGCGCGACCCCGAGGAAGTCCAGAAAAACGTGCTGACCCAGCTTGCCGGGCGGCGCAAAGGCATCCTGTTGTTCCACGACATCCAGCCGTCGACCGCACGGGCGCTACCGTCGCTGCTGGCCGAGCTGAAGAAGCGCGGGTTCAAGGTCGTGCACATGGTTCCGAAGGAGCCGGCGCATACGGTGCCCGAGTACGACATGCGCGCCGTGAAGCTGCTCGCGCACAAGCTCGAGGCGGCAAAGGCCGCCCCGCTCGCGCCTCGTTCGCTGACCTGGCAGCAGTCGCAGACCGAAGAGCTGGAAGAATTGCCGTGGCGCAAGCACAGCACGAGTGCACCGCAAACGACCGGCTCGACTACCAACGAAGAGGCAACCGTGCCATGGTATAAGAAGTGGCTGGCGCCATAGTTTGTCTCCCGACGTGTTTCAGTTGCGTATCCTTCTGCCCGCGTGGGCGCCGAACAGATCGAGGTGCATTTTGAACCGTCGCTCCAACATGTTGCTCGTGATCGCCGGAGTCATCGCGGCAGCTGCCGGATCGGCCGCAGCGGACGAGACGTGCAAGAACCCGAAGGACGCGCTCGGCGTGTCGCGCATCGTCGAAATCGACGCGAAGGCGGGGCCACTGTACGGCGGGTTCACGAAGTACGAGAAGGAGCCGCGCTTCCTCGGGCCGAAGGAAGTGGTGCTGACGTTCGATGACGGGCCGCTGCCGAAGTACACCAAGCCGATCTTGGAGGCGCTCGACAAATTCTGCACCAAGGCGACGTTCTTCTACGTCGGCACGATGGCGCAGGCCTATCCTGATATGGTCAAGGAAGTGATGGGTCGCGGCCACACGATGGGCACCCATACCTGGTCGCATCCGCTCAATCTGCGTGCGCTTTCGCTCGACCGCGCCACCGACCAGATCGAGCGCGGTTTCGCCGCCGTGGCGCTGGCGGCCGGGCAGCCGATTTCGCCGTTCTTCCGTTTCCCGGGCCTCAGCGATTCCGGACCGCTGCTGGCGCACCTGCAGGAGCGGGGCGTTGCGGCATTCACCGTCGATGTCGTATCCAACGACAGCTACATCGGCAGCCCATCGCGGCTGGTCGCGCGCACGATCGCGCAAGTCGAACAACATAACGGCGGCATCGTGCTGTTCCACGACATCAAGGCTTCGACCGCGGCCGCCATTCCGACGATCCTGGCCGAATTGAAGAAGCGCGGCTTCAAGGTCGTGCATCTGCGCTCGAAGACCAACTATGAGCCGCTTCCGGCGCTGACTGCCGAGCTCGAGGCCAAGCGCTTGGCGGCGGAAGCAAAGAAGGCCAACAAGCAGCAGGCGGCCAAGACCGAGAAGAAGCTCGTGCCGTTCTATGCGCCAATCGCGATCTCGACCCTCGAAGCCGGCAGCGCGCCGGAAGTCACGGTGCTGGAGCCCGGGCCTAAGGAACGCGTCCACGCCGGCGGCACGCACGCGACGGCGAGCACGCCCGTTGCGACGGCGGCCGAGACCGCCGGCGATGTGGCGACGCCCGTCGGCGCGCCGCGCGCCAAGAAACACGCGCGCAAGCGCAAGAACCCGGACATCGATCCGACGAGCCTCAGCGGCGCAATCGGCGGACGCTGGTAGGCCGAGGGACGGTCACGCGCCGGGGGCTTGCGCGGTGCAAAACCCCAGGCGCTCAAGAACCTGTCGCGCCTCGGAAAGCGTGTGCTCGGGTGTGCCCGCCGCATCGACTTCATTCCAGGCCAACTGGCCCAGGTCATAGCCGAGCTGCTCGCGCACGACGCGGCGGTCGGCGTCCGAGGCATCGTCACGACGGTGCTCGACGCGGGCGATCAGCGTATCGGTCGGCGCCTTGAGCCAGAGGCCGACGAACGCGCATCCGGCATCGCGCGCGATCGCCTCGACGTTGGCGCGCTCTTCCTCGTTGGCGAAGACGGCATCGACGATCACGGCATGGCCGGCGGCGAGGGCGCGCTTGGCCTTGTCCTCGACGATGCTGTAGACGCGATGGGCGGTGCCGATGCGGTAGTGCGCTCGGTCGAGACGCTGGGTTTCGGGAACACCGAACAGACGCTTTCGCTCAACGTCGCTGCGCACGTGCAAGGCGCCGGGCGCCGGCCCGACGTATGGCGCCAGCAGAGCGGCGAGTGTCGTCTTGCCGGTTCCAGATAGGCCGCCCACGGCAATCAGGACCGGCGGCGGCGGAGCCAGGTAGGCCTGGGCGAGAAGCGCGTTGCGGTGGATCTCGGCCTTCAGCTCGCTCTGCTGCTCGGGCTCGAGCTGCTCGGTCCTAGCCATGGCAACGACGGCGCGCACGCCGGCTCGACACGCAAGGAACAGCGGCAAGCAAGCCAGGGCCTCGATCTCGCCGCCGATGGGCTGAAAGGCAACGTAGGCATTGAGGACCGCGTTGGCGGCCTGGCGGTCGCCGCGAGCGTCGAGGTCCATCAGCAGGAAGGCGAGGTCGTAGAGCACGTCGATGGTGGCCAGCGCCTCGCTGAATTCGAGCGCGTCGAACGGTACCGGCTTGTCATTGATGAGGACGATGTTGCCGAGATGCAGGTCGCCGTGGCAGCGGCGCACGCAGCCGGCGTTGCCGCGCTCGATCAACAACGGCTGGAGGCTCTCGAAAGCCTCGGTGAGGCGTTGGGCGACGTCGGCGTGCCCGTAACTCAGCGCGCTGGCGAGCTGATCGACGACGGGGGCCATGATGCGCGCGCCATCGACCGCATTCTGGATGGGGCTGTCCTGGTGGTAGCGCGCGATCATGTCGGCGAGCGCCTTGGCCAGGTCCTCCGAGAGAGGCCCCTGCTCCTCGCGCCGGCTGAGCACGGCCGCCTGCGGGAAGCGACGCATGTGCACCGCCCATTCGACGATGTCGCCGCGGCCGTTGAGGCGAAAGCTTCCGTCCTCGGTACGCACGATCGGGATCAGGCTGAGATAGATGTTGGGCGCGTGCGGCCGGTTGATCTCCATCTCGCGGACGGCGGCGGCGTGGCGCGCGTGAAGGGTCGAGAAGTCGACGAAGCGAAGGTGGACGCGCTTGCGCAGCTTGTAGGCTTCGTCGCCGACGAGGAACACACGCGCGATATGCGTCTCGATGACATCGACGGGCTGATCGCCGTTGCCGTGGCTCGCCGGATTGCGCAGGAACGCACAGATCTGGCGCTCCTCCTCGTCGGCGAACGTGAAGACGGAATCGGGCATGGGCTCACCTCTGGGATCGGACGCTCACGCGGTGGAGAAAGCACGCATCGGTATCGCGTGCCTGTGACCAGGCGCAAACGTTCGTTCGAGGCGTGCGTAATTATTTATGCTTCGGTTCGACGCGAAAACTCCGTCTGCCCGCCGGTGGCGAGGATGCGTGCCTGCTCGATCCAGTTCTCGCGCTCGATGCGGCCCTTGAAGTCGAGGATGGAGCTGATGCGCTCGATATCGGCGCCGGTCCAGTTAGCGACCTGCTCGTAATGGACGATGCCGAGCTGGTTGAGCTTCTTCTCGATCAGGACACCGATGCCGCGGATGCGCTTCAAGTCATCGCTTTCGCGCGACGCACGCGGGTTGCGCGCGGCTTCCTCACTGACAAGGGCTTCGGAGCGCACCGAGCGGAGCGCGGCGAGGTCGGAGGCAGGCGGCGCGGACGGCACCGCCGCGGGGGTGAAGTCGACCACGGTGGCGGGGGCGACAGCCGCAGCCGCGACCGGAGCGGGAGC
>CAZBPM010000050.1:0-21321 GCA_964493785.1 uncultured Hyphomicrobium sp.
GGAAAAATCGTTCTTATCTTAGCCTGAGGCGCCCCCGGCAATAGAAAATTCTACTTCGATAAACTATAAGGTGTCGGCCAGCTGAAGCGCGTCGGGAAAGGCGCTGCCGAGGCGGCTCACCCCGCGGATCGAGCAGCATCCAACCGGCCCTAGGCGCAGGGCAGCGAAAGGTACGGCGTTGCGTTATTTCCCTATATTTCTCGATGTCGACAGCCGCGACGTGGTCATCGTCGGAGGTGGCGAAAAGGCGTTGCAGAAGCTGCGCCTGCTGGCCAAGACGACCGCTCGACTGAAAGTCGTTTCCGAGCACGTTTGCGAAGGGATCGCCGCTCTCAACGCCGAACGTCCCCTGGTGCTCGTGCAACGGGGGTTCGACGTGACCGATTTAGATGGTGCGGCGATGGTGTTCGCGGCCAGCGACGATGTCGACCTTGATCGACGCGTTGCTGGGGTAGCGCGCGCGCGCGGACTGCCCATCAACGTGGTCGACGGGCCTTCCGAGAGTAGCTTCATCGTGCCGGCGATCGTAGACCGGGATCCGGTCGTGGTGGCGATCGGCACGGAAGGGACAGCTCCCATTCTGGCGCGGGAAATCAAGGCGACCATCGAAGCCTGGCTGCCGGCGCAGTTCGGGCGGGTTGCCCGTCTTGCCCAGGGTCTGAGGCAGCGGGTGCAAGAGACAATTGCTGACCCCGTGATCCGCCGGCGCATCTGGGAGTCTCTGCTGCAGGGACCATGGCGCCAAGCCGTCCTTGCTGGCGACGCGGACACAGCCGACCGGGAGCTGGAGCGCCAGCTTCATGCGGGCGCTTCTGAAGCACAGCCCGTCGGCAGCGTCGCACTGATCGGGTGCGGGCCGGGCGAGCCCGACCTCATCACGTTGAAAGCGCAGCAGCATCTGCAATCGGCCGATGTTCTCGTCGTGGACCGGCTGGTCAATCCGGCGATCCTCGAATACGCACGGCGCGATGCAATCCGCATCGATGTCGGCAAGGGGCCGGACGGCGACTCGGCTCTTCAGGACGAGATCAATAGGATCCTCGTGCGCGAGGCATTGAAGGGACATCGCGTGGCCCGCCTGAAGGGCGGAGACGCGTTCGTGTTCGGCCGTGCCGCCGAGGAGATGACGGCGGTGCGCGCTGCGGGCATTGCGGTGACGGTGGTGCCCGGCATCACGGCTGCGCATGCGTGCGCGGCCAGCGTCGGGCTGCCGGTCACGGTGCGCGGCAAGATCCAGCAGTTTTCGGTCGTGACGGGCGCTTCGGCCGACGGACCGGTTGAAATCGACTGGGCCTCGCTCGCTCATCCTGGGCAGGCATTCGCGATCTATATGGGTGTCAGGACCGCGGAACATTTTCGCGGCAAGCTCCTCAACGCAGGAGCCTCGCCGCATACGCCGGTGGTTATTGTCGAGAACGGCACCCTGGCAAATGAACGTGTGGTTTCGAGCGAGCTATCGCTTCTGTCACGCGCCATATCGGATCTTGGCATCAGAGGTCCGGCGGTGATTTTCGTCGGACTCGATTGGGCCAGTGCCGGGTTGGCGCGACCGGAGCGCGTCGAGGTCTATACGGGCGATTACATCGATGCCGGTCGACCACTCGAGACGGGCGCGATAGTGAGTGGGCATGCAGGCTAAACCGCGCAGAGACGCCGATGCGGTGTCACGATGCGCAGAATTGAAGATTTCCAGGAGGCGTTCGTGACCGCCCAACCTTTGCTTCCGAAGAACGCGCCGTTCTCTGCGGAAGATATCGACAAGCTCAACAGTGTCGTTGCTCGGACGACACCGCAGCAGCGTGCTTGGCTTGCAGGGTTCTTCGCCGGCTTCGAGGCGGCCCAATCGGGTGGGCAGCCACAGCCGGCTGCTCCTGCCAAGCCGCGTCAGCCGCTGCTGATCCTCTATGCGAGCGAGAGCGGCAACTCCGAGGCTCTCGCCATGCGTGCCAAGAAGAGCGCGCAGAAGCATGGGCTCGATGCGAAGGTGTTCGATTTCGCCGATGCGGACTTTGGTCTGCTGTCCAAGGCAAAGAACGTTCTCGTATTCGCTGCGACGTGGGGCGAGGGCGATCCGCCAGGGCGCTCTGTCGACTTCTACACAGCGCTGATGGGCGATGGTGCGCCGCGGATCGACGGTGTGCGCTTCGCGGTTCTGGCACTGGGCGACACCGCGTATGCGCAGTTCTGCGCTACGGGCAAGGCGATCGATGCTCGGCTCGAGGCGCTGGGCGGCGTGCGCGCATTCGCTCGCGTCGATCTCGATCTGGACTACGCAAAACAGGCTGCCGACTGGACGGAGAAAGCGTTGGCGGAACTGGCGCCGGCCGAAGAGGCCGGCACGGCGACGGTGGTGCACGTCGATTTCAAGAGCGCGGGCTTTTCCGCCGACGAGGATGACGAGCCGCAGTTCACGGCGGAAAATCCACTGACGGGTGAGATATCGGCGCTGGTCAATCTCAATGGCACCGGCTCGACGCGCGAGACGTGGCACATCGAGATCACGGCGGATGCGCCGGGCTTCTCGTATCTGCCGGGCGATGCCATCGGCGTGATTCCGGAAAACGACCCGCAGCTGGCGCTGGACCTCGCCGAGGCGGTCGGCCTCGGTGCCGACGGCGGCGTGGTGAAGAAGCTGCGCGAGAGCTACGACATCACGACGCTGTCGCGGGCGTTCGTGGAATCCTACGTCAAACTGACGGGGCGCACTGACGCCTCGACCCTCACCGACCAGAAGGCGTTCACCGACTTTGCGGCGGACCGGCAGCTTATCGATTTCATCGGGACCTATCCGGAGAAGCTGACGGGCGAGCAGCTTTTCTCGGTGCTGCGGCCGCTGCCGGGACGGCTCTATTCAGTGGCCTCGAGCCCGAAGTCTCATCCGGGCGAAGCACACCTGTTGATCGGGGCGGTGCGCTGGGAGTCGCACGGCCGCAAGCGCGGCGGCGTTTCTTCGACCTACTTTGCCGATCGGCGCAAGGTGGGCGATCCGGCGCGGATCTACGTCAAGCCAAACCGGCACTTCCGCATTCCCGAGGACGGCAACCGTCCGATCATCATGATCGGTGCGGGAACCGGCGTCGCGCCTTATCGCGCGTTCATCGAGGAGCGCGCCGAGCTCGGCGCGAAGGGCAAGAGCTGGCTCGTGTTCGGCGAGCGCAATTATACCAACGACTTTCTCTACCAACTCGAGTGGCAGGATCATCTGGCGTCGGGGACGCTGTCGCGCATCGACGTCGCGTTTTCGCGCGATCAGCCGGAGAAGATCTACGTGCAGCACCGTCTGTGGGAGCAGCGTGCGGACATCCTTAAATGGGTCGAAGACGGCGCGCATCTCTATGTGTGCGGTGACGAGAAGGGCATGGCGCGCGATGTCGATGCCGCGCTGGCCCGCATTCTCGCCGAGGCCGCGCGCGGCGATGACGAAGCCGGCAAGGCGAAGCTGAAAGAGCTGGCCAAGGCCGGCCGCTACCAGCGCGACGTTTACTGATTACTGGATAGGCGCCCAACGAGCGGCGACAGGACACGACAATGAGCGAAGACAAGCGCGCGAAGAACGAATTGATCAAGGAGAGCAGCCACCTGCTGCGCGGCACGATTGCCGAGGGGCTGGCGGACGTCTCGACGGGTGCGATCTCCGAGGACGACAGCCAGCTTACGAAATTTCACGGTACGTACCTGCAGGATGACCGCGACGTGCGCGGTGAGCGCGGCAAGAAGAAGCTTGAGAAGGCCTACAGCTTCATGATCCGCGTGCGGCTGCCTGGCGGCTACACGACCTCGAAGCAGTGGTTGCAGCTCGACGCCATCGCGGGGACCTATGCCAATCACACGCTGCGGCTGACGACGCGGCAAACGTTCCAGTTCCACGGCGTCATCAAGTCGAACATGCGCCGGACGATGCAGGCGATTAACGCGGCCGTGCTCGACACGCTGGCGGCGTGCGGCGACGTCAACCGCAATGTTCTTGCGACCGGCAATCCGTATCTGTCGAAGGTGCACGCGGCCGCGCACAAGCTGGCCGTCGATGTGAGCGAGCATCTGCTGCCGAAGACCGGCGCCTATCACGAGATTTGGCTTGATGGCGAGCAGGTGAGCGACGCGAGCCGTCCGGCAAAGAAGGAAGAGGAGCCGATCTACGGCACTCATTATCTGCCGCGTAAGTTCAAGATCGTCATTGCGGTGCCGCCGTCGAACGACGTCGATATCTACGCGCACGATCTCGGCTACATCGCCATCGAGGACAAGGGCAAGCTGGTCGGCTGGAACGTGACCGTCGGCGGCGGCATGGGCATGACGCACGGCGATCTCGACACGTTCCCGCGGACGGCGGATCTGCTCGGCTTCTGCACGACGGAGCAGGCCGTGGACGTGGCGGAGAAGGTCGTCACGGTGCAGCGCGATTGGGGGAACCGCGAGTTGCGCAAGCGCGCGCGTCTCAAGTATACGATCGAGGATCGTGGGCTCGACGCCTTCCGTGCGGAGGTCGAGAAGCGGCTCGGATACAAGTTGGGCGAGCCCCGGCCATTCGAGTTCACGTCGACGGGCGACGTCATCGGCTGGGCTCAGGGCTCGGACAAGAAGTGGCACCTGACGCTGTTCATCGAGAACGGCCGGATCATGGATAAGCCGGGCTGGCGGTTGCGGACTGCGCTGCGCGAGATCGCGGAGATACATGCGGGCGGATTCCTGGTCACTGCCAACCAGAACGTGATCGTCTCCAACATCACGGCGAAGACGAAGCCGAAGATTGAAGCGCTCCTCAAGGAGCACGGCATCGATATCGGCGTGGATCTGTCGGGGCTGCGCCGCAGCAGCATGGCGTGCGTTGCGCTTCCGACGTGCGGCCTGGCGCTGGCGGAGAGCGAGCGGTTCCTGCCGGAGTTGCTGACGTCGCTGGAGGAGTCGCTCGACAAGGCTGGGCTCAGGAACGACGAGATCGTCATTCGCATGACGGGTTGCCCGAACGGCTGTGCGCGGCCTTATCTCGCCGAGATCGGTCTCGTTGGCCGCGGTCCGGGGCTCTACAACCTCTATCTCGGCGCAGCGTTCAACGGCGATCGGCTGAACAAGCTATTCGCCGAGGACGTCGATAAGGCGCGAATTGTCGGGCTGCTCGATCCGATGTTCGCACGCTACGCCAAGGAGCGCGAGGCAGGAGAGCACTTCGGCGACTTCGCCATTCGCGCTGGCTACGTGAAGGCGACGACGGCAGGTAACCGCTTCCACGCCGACCTCGAACTCGTAAAGGCGGCGGGCTGATCTGGGTTATTTGTAGCGACACAAGTGGGAAGCTTCGCGCGGCTGTCGTAGAGCGAGATAGGGCCGTGCATCGTGCGGCGTCTCGTGCCGGCGCTTGGTGTCGGTATCGCTCGCCGCTGCGATCAGTGGCGGAGCGGGTTGATCAGCGAGAAGGCGGCCCAGAACAGCACAAGTGCCAGCGTCACGCGTAGCACCCAGTCGGGTACCATCCCGGTGACACGCGAGCCAAGCGCGATCCCTGGTACGGAGCCGAGCAACAGCAATCCAAGGATCGGCAGATCGACGTTGCCCATGCCGAAGTGGCTGGCGCCCGCGAGGAAGGTCAGCGGGATGGCGTGCACGATATCGGTGCCGACGAGACGGCGCGCCGATAGCGAGTGATAGAGCATCGTCAGCGCGACGACGCCGATGGCGCCGGCGCCGACCGAGGTGAGGGCGACGAGCACGCCGAGGACGAAGCCGAGCAGGAGCGTTTGGGGCCGGCGCACTTCAGGTGCGTCTGACGGGTCGGGGGTGCTCATGGCATAGCGCTTCAGCACCGGGTAGGCGGCGACACAGAGGGCGCTGATGACGAGTGCGAAGGCAAGTACCTTGCGGATGATGGCGGCCAGTACGTGGATGTCGGGCTGGGCGAGATAGATCCACATCAGGACGATGGCGGCGCCGGGAAGGCTGCCGGCTGCCATCCAGCGGACGATCGGCCAGCTTACGTTTCCGAGTGCGTGGTGGCGCCAGGCAGCGCTCGCCTTGGTGATGGAGGCGAACAGCAGATCGGTGCCGACCGCTAGCACGGGCGAGATGCCCACGCCAGAGATGAGAAAGGGTGTCATCAGCGAGCCGGCACCGACGCCGGTCATGCCGACGAGAAAGCCGACCATGAAGCCACCGGCTATAACGACGGGCCAGGCGCCAGTGTGAAGAAAGTCCATCAAGGTCAAGCTCGTAACATTCGTGGCGCCTTCGAGGGGCGACCTTATCCGTTATCGCGAATGGATCAACACTGAAGCGGAAGTCTCAGGTGAGAGCGACGACGATCGTCCGGAGGCTCAGGATCACCACGACTGTGCCGACGAGGATCATCAGCACCTTGTCGGGGAGCATCTTGGTGGCATAGGCGGCGAAGGGAGCCGCGATGACGCCGCCGATGATCAGCCCGGCGATGATGGGCCAAAGATCAAGGCCGATGGTGGCGACGAACGTTATCGAGATCGTGAGCGTCACGAAAAACTCGGCAAGGTTGACCGAGCCAATGGCGTAGCGCGGCGTGGTGCCCTGTCCAATAAGGGTCGAGGTCACGATAGGACCCCAGCCGCCGCCGCCGAGAGAATCGAGCAGGCCGCCGATGAACCCCAAGGGCACGACGCGCGTGGGCTCGGTCCCCTCGGAGCTGCGTTTGCGGACAGCGCTCCAGACGATGTAGGCGCCCATGAGCAGCAGGTAGCCGCTGATGAAGGGCTTGATCGTGTCACCGTCGATGGCAGTCAGCAGGTAGGCGCCGATCGCGCCGCCGAGCATTCCGGGCACAGCAAGCCGCAGAAGCAGCTTGCGGTCAACGTTGCCGAACTTCCAGTGGGACACGCCGGACACGAAGGTGGTGAAGGTTTCTGCTGCGTGTACGCAGGCGCTGGTCGTGGCCGGGGGGACACCGACGCTCAGCAGCACCGAGGACGACGTGATGCCGTACGCCATGCCGATTGCGCCGTCGATCATCTGCGCGGCGAAGCCGACGGCGACATAGAGCAGTACATCTTCCCACATGGCGTTCGATATCTCGCTGCAGCGATCGGCAAAAGCGGACGTTGAAGACATGACTTCGGGGGCGTTGGGTGAACGCCCCCGAAGTTGCGATCGATCGGGACTAAATCTCGATTTTCACCGAGATCCCGGCGGCGTGAAGCAGCAGCGCTGTCTCGTTGGCGCGCCGCTGGAATTCGCGCCTGTCTTCCTCGCTGTCGGATAGGTCGCGGCAGAGACCGCGCTCGAGCAGTTCGCGCGTCAGGCGGAATGCCGAGGCATCGTCGGCCGCGCCGCTGGTAGCCGCGGTGATCACGCCACCTGCCACTGAAGCCCCGGTGAGAGCGTCGACGATGAGGAAAATGCCGGTGGCAGGATTCTCGGCGAATGCATCGACCGCAACCGCGCGGCCCAGCGTGATCGTCGTCAACGCGATGTCGTTGACGCCGCACTTGTCGGACGGCTGCACGACGAGCGTTTCGAGATCGAGCAGCGACTTGATCTGGATCGTCGAGATAGGCGCGAGGTCGGTCGAGGTGCGCAGGAAGTAGCCGTTGCCGGGATCGAACGGGGTCTCCCAAAGCCAGACGATGTGCGCGTCGAGGTGCGCGGAGACCGTGGGAAGCTTGCCGGGTGCGGACAGAACCGCACCACGAGCGACGTCGATGTCAGTGTCCAGCTGCAGCGCGACGGCGTCGCCCTGCTTCGCGATCTCGCGGTCACCGTCCATGGTGGCGATGCGCAACACCTGGGCGCTTTGTCCGCTCAACACGTCGGTTATGCGGTCGCCCACGCTGATGCAGCCGGAGCTGACGGTGCCGGCGAGGCCGCGGAAATCTGCGCCGTCGCGCAGCACGGTCTGGACGGGGAAGCGAAAAGAGCCGCGTGCGGACGTGTCGCGCGTGGGGATGCGTTCGAGGTGCTCGAGCAGATGGGGCCCAGTGTACCAGGTCATGTGCTCGGAGGAGCGCGCGACGTTGTCGCCGCCGACTGCGGAGACGGGGATGGCGATCGCCTCGCGGAAACCGAAACGCAGGGTCAGCTCGCGGAAATCGTGCTCGATGGCGCGGAATTTCTCCTGCGACCAGTCGACCAGGTCCATCTTGTTGACGGCGAGGATGACGCGCTTGACGCCGACGAGGTCGAGGATGGCGGCGTGGCGGCGGGTCTGTCGTTTGATGCCGGCGCGGGCGTCGACCAGGATGATGGCAACATCGGCGTGCGAGGCGCCCGATGCCATGTTCCGGGTGTACTGCTCGTGGCCGGGGCTGTCGATGATGACGAAGCGGCGCGTGGCGGTATCGAAGTAGCGCCAGGCGATGTCGATGGTGATGCCCTGCTCGCGCTCGGCGACGAGCCCGTCGAGCAGGAGGGAGAAGTCCGGGTGCGCGCCTCCCGTGGCGGCGTTGGACGACTTGTTGATCGTCTCGCGCTGGTCGTCATAGAGGTCGGATGCGTCCCAGAGCAGACGGCCGATCAGCGTCGATTTTCCGTCGTCGACGGAGCCGCACGTCAACAGGTGCAGGATCCCATTGAGATCCTGGTTGAATGCGGGGGCAAGATCCTCGCGGCGGATCGCAGTGACTGCCGTCATCAGAAGTAGCCTTCCTGCTTCTTGCGCTCCATGGCGCCAGCCTGGTCGTGGTCAATCAAACGCCCCTGGCGTTCGGACGTGCGCGCACCGAGAGTTTCTTCGACGACGCTTTCGATGTCGGACGCAGTCGAGGGCGCGGCTGCGGTCAGGGGCCAGCAGCCCAGCGTACGGAAGCGTACGCTCTTGAGCTGGGGAACCTCGCCCGGCTGCAGCGGCAAGCGGTCATCGTCGACAACCAGCAGCTGGCCGTTGCGAACGATGGTCGGACGCTTGGCCGCGAAATACAGCGGCACGACTTCGAGCTTTTCGCGCAGGATGTAGCGCCAGACGTCGCGCTCGGTCCAATTGGACATCGGGAAGACGCGCACGGTCTCGCCTGGACCGAGACGGCCGTTGAGGAGGTTCCACATCTCCGGGCGCTGGCGGCGCGGATCCCAGCGATGACCAGGGGAGCGGAACGAAAATACCCGCTCCTTGGCGCGCGAGGATTCTTCGTCGCGGCGTGCTCCACCGAAGGCAGCATCGAAGCCGTGCTTGTCGAGCGCCTGCTTCAGCGGCTGCGTCTTCATCACGTCGGTATAGACGGACGGAGAGTAGTCGTAGGGATTGACCCCACGGCGGAGGCCGTCCTCGTTGGTGTGGACGATAAGTTCGAGGCCGAAGTCGCGGACGGTCTTGTCGCGGAAGGCGATCATGTCGCGAAACTTCCACGTCGTGTCGATGTGGAGGAGAGGGAACGGCGGCTTCTGCGGCCAGAACGCCTTGCGCGCCAGATGCAGAAGAACCGTCGAGTCCTTGCCGATCGAATACATCAGCACCGGCCGGCGGAACTGTGCAGCGGCCTCGCGGAAAATATGGATGGCCTCGGCCTCGAGCATGTCGAGGTGAGAATACTGAGCTGTCATGCAGCAGCTTCCTTCTGGCGGGGCCTGTTGTGCAGGCCGCACTCTTTACCGTCTTCGTTCTCCCACCACCAGCGGCCGGCGCGGATATCCTCGCCCGGCTTAATGGCGCGGGTGCACGGCTGGCAGCCGATCGAGGGGAAGCCGCGCGCGTGCAGGGGGTTTACGGGGACGCTGTTGGCGGCGATGTAGGCATCGAGCTGTTCGAGGCTCCAGTCGGCGATCGGATTGAGCTTCACGAGCCCATTCTCGGCGTCCCACGAGGCAAACGGCACGTGGGCACGGCCCGTCGACTGCTCGCGGCGGAGTCCGGTGACCCAGCCAGCGGCGCCGGCGAGGGCGCGCTTGAGCGGACGGACCTTGCGGACGTCACAGCAGGCCTTGCGGTTTTCGACGGCGAGGCGAAAGCCATAGATGCCGTCGCCGGCGACAAGATCCTCGACGTCGGCAGCGTCAGGGAACATGACGCGGATCTTGATGCCGTAGCGGTTCTCGCTGGCTTCGAGCGTTTCGAGCGTCTCGGGGAAATGGCGTCCGGTATCGAGGGTGAAGACGTCGATTGCGGCGCGGCTGTCGGCAATGGCGTTCAGTACGGCCTGATCCTCGATGCCGAGGCTGGTCGAGAAGGTGACGCGGCCGGAAATGCTCCGGTTGATCTCAAGGAGGCGCTCGTCAAGGCTATCGATGGCGGCCAGCCGCTTGTCGAGCGCCATTGCCTCGGCGACGGGGTCGGCCGTCGCTTGGATCTGTTGAATTAGCTGATTGGCAGCACCTGTTGGCTGCTCGCCTAGCTCGCCCGTCGCGGGCCGCTGACCGCGCCGAGATGGGGATTTGGTCGACATGCTCTTCCCTTCGGTGGAGGCCAGAACGTATGCGAAACCGAATTCTACTTAAAGGATGCGGGCCAAATAAAAATAGGATCGCATTCCTGAGAGCGCCGTGAGGAGGAAATTTTTGTCAGCGGGAGGCTTGTTGGAACGTCTTGCCGGCACCGGTGTGAGTCCAGCGGGGCATGTGCAGCCTGAAGTAGCGGATAACAGACGCTGCGCCGCGGAGGGCCCTGTCTGCCGGGACCCTGTTGGCGGTTCCCAATTCGAATCAGTGTTGCTGCAATTCGAGGTCGTATGTCCGAATTATCGCGTCGCAGATTTATCGCAGTTGCCGTGATCAGGTTGTTCCACATGGAAATATGGGGAATAAATGCAGCATGCTTTTTTGCTTCAAAATCAGCGGCTTAAAAATTGGACTTTCATGTGGACATCCGCGTGACATTCCGGCCGCGGTCGCATTCTCAGAACAATGGGTCTGGCAGGTTAGTTAACAGATGGTATTCTCGCGACTGCTTCGAGACGGAGCCGGACCTTGAAGAGGGCTCTTACATCGTCTGGCGTCACTCGGGGCAACAAAGCAAACGTTGAGAAAGTAGCGGGGTACCACAATGGGGGATTCCTCAAAGCGTCCCGATTTTCCGCAGTTCGATGCAGCAATCGACATGACGCGGGAACGGGCCGAGGAAGCCGGACTAGAGGTTTTCGAGGTCGTCGGATCTATAAAATGGTTTGATGCATCAAAGGGTTACGGCTTTATCGTTCCCGATAACGGGCTTGCCGACATCCTTTTGCACGTCACTTGCCTCAGGGCCGGGGGCTATCAGACGGCCTACGAGGGAGCCCGCGTACACGCTGAGGTGTTGCGCCGCCCGAAAGGCATGCAGGCGTTCCGCATCCTCAGCATGGACGAGAGCACTGCAATTCATCCTTCCCAGCTGCCGCAGCGGACGCACGTCATCGTCACGCCCGAGAGCGATTGGGAGCGGGCCATGGTCAAGTGGTTCAACCGGGTGCGCGGCTTCGGCTTCTTGACTCGGGGCGAAGGAACGCCTGACGTCTTTGTGCACATGGAGACGCTGCGGCGCTTCGGGTTCACGGAGCTGCGTCCAGGTCAGATGGTCATGGTCCGCTGGGGACACGGCTGTAAGGGCTGTATGGCCGCTGAGCTGAGGCCGGACGGACAACCGGGACTGCCGCCAACGCACTGATTGGGGGGCGATTGGCAAATTTCAGAATTCCGAGCGGGGCTGCCCAAGGGGCGGCCCTGTTCATTGCCGGGGCGCTGCTGGTTCAAGCGCCATTGACGGCGGACGCGCGGATGCGCGTCGAGCAACTCTCGATTGTAGCCGCAGACGGCCGCAAGGTGCCGATCGAGATCGAGATTGCGTCCGATCCCAAGGAAAAAGCGCTCGGGTTGATGTTCCGCACCGAACTTCCCGATGCGAAGGGGATGCTGTTTCCGTATGAGGAGCCGCGCGAGCTCAGCATGTGGATGCACAATACGTACATTCCTCTCGACATGCTGTTCATCCGCCCTGATGGGGTGATCCATCGTATCGAGCGGCGGGCAGAGCCTTTGTCCGACCGAGTGATCAACTCGGAAGGTGAGGTTTCGGCCGTGCTGGAACTGGCCGGCGGGGCGGCCGATAGGCTCGGGATCAAGGCCGGCGATCGCGTGCAGCACCCACTTTTCCAGGGTGCGAAGCCTTAAATCATGCCCTCGGTGCAAATTGGTGATTGGCCGCGTTTACTCGCGGTGCGTCATCGCGTAGAAGGCGCAGACGTCGTTCGGGGCGTAGCTCAGCCTGGTAGAGCACCTGCTTTGGGAGCAGGGGGTCGCGAGTTCGAATCCCGCCGCCCCGACCAAGACGTGACGCGATGGAGCGATAGCCAGAGGGCATCATGGTGGCGCGCATCTTCAAGCCGGCGAAGACGGCGATGCAGTCGGGCGAGGGGCGCACCAAGGAGTGGTTGCTCGAGTTTGCTCCGGCAAGCCCGCGCGAGATCGATCCGCTGATGGGTTGGACCGGTACGCGCGACATGAGAGCCGAAGTGCAGCTCGCGTTCGACAGCAAGGATGAGGCGATCGCCTACGCAGAGCGGGAAGGCATCGCATTCCAAGTGATTGAGCCTCAACCGCGCCGGATGATCCGCAAGTCGTACGCCGACAACTTCAAGTTCGGCCGGATTGGCCGCTGGACGCATTAGGCGATACGGTTCGGTTGGATGAGCGGCTAAACGGGCAGCGGTGCTGACAAGGGCATTAGATTGCCGCACTGCTTCAGTCACCAGATTATGAACGAGCTCTCAGCGCACGCGATGAGAGAACTGAGAGCGCCGGTGACGAACGAACTGGCGTGAGACGCGGCCTAGACGATTTCTGCAAGACAGGATGCTAGGCATATCCGAATGATTGGAGTGAGATGAAGTCCTCGAAGACCCCCTCGTTGAGCGATCGTCTGGGCGCTGCCGCCAAGGCAAAGAAAGCCGCGTTGGAGCGGTTCCGGGCGCAGCCCGCGTCGGACGATCCAGCCATTGTCGAGAAGAGGGCGGCACGCCAGGCGCTTGCCGCGGCCCGCGAACTGCGCGCGGACGAGCGCCGCGCGCAGGCGCTGCGCGATGAAGAGACAGCCAAAGCCGCTGCTGCTGCTGCGCGCGAGACCGAGATCAAGGAACGCGAAGCGCGCCAGCTACGCGAGGGCGAGGAGCAGGTCGCATTGGAGGCGGAGCGCAAGATCGCTCGCGATATCCGTTATGCGGCTCGCAAAGCCCGCAAGGCGTGAGCGCCGACGCAGGCTTCGGTGCAGTGTTGAAGCGCTGATTTGGCGCCGCGGTTGCAGCTCGGGTTACACGGTTCCCGACGGATACCTTTGAAGCCGGCTTCCAGCGTCGTTGAGACGCGCTGGGGGTACCTCCGCGTTTCCGGATGCATCGTCGTGGGCTGATGTGTGGACACTCACTGATGAAGATAAGTCAGAAGCAAATGGAGGCTGTGCTCGCGTTGCCTCTGAACGATAGGTTTGAGCACTTCGTAGAGAATCGCCGATCGAGAGGAGGCCTGGGGCGGGAACGGATGATGGAGAGCACGTCTTCCCACTTTGGCCGGCACGGGAGTACGCCGAGAGTTGTGCGATAGGCGATTGGTCTGGCTATGAGCCTCGAGCGATCGACGCCAGCAGCAGAGCTATTGGCGCGTTCCCACGGCACCCTGCTCGTGGTGCGGGCCCAGCTGAACTAGCCCGGCGGCAAGCGCGAGCCAGACGAGGTGCGCATCGCTGCGGGCGCCGATCTTGGCTTTGATGGTGTAGTGATGATTGCGAACCGTCTTTTGGCTGAGGTTGAGAAGCGGCGCGATGTCATCGCTGGTCAGGCCGGTGGCCAGGAGGCGAAGGATCTCGGTCTCGCGCGGCGTGAGGCTTTCGGTCAGATGCTGACCGCCTGTCAGCCGATCGGCGGCGAGCGCCTGGGCGACGTCCTCGCTCAGAAATGTGCCGCCGCGCACGATCGAGGCAACGGCGCGAGTCAGCTGCTCGGGATCGCTGCTCTTGGTCACGTAGCCCGCGGCGCCGGCCTCGAAGGCCTTCAACGCGAACGCGGCACCCTCGTGCATCGAAAAAATGAGAAGGCGCGCGTCCTTGTCCCATTCGCGGATGCGGCGCACCGCCTCGATGCCGCCGACGCCGGGGAGGCCTAGGTCCATCACGACGATGGAGGGACGGTGCTTCTTGTAGAGCACATAGGCGTCGTTGGCGTTGTCGGTCTCGGCGCAGACGCGGAATTCGTCATGCAGTTCGAGGAGGCGGCGGTAGCCTTCGCGAACAACGGGGTGATCGTCGACGAGCAGGATGGAGATGCTCATGCGGGAAGCGTTGCGGCGTCGAGCGGAATGACCGCGGCGACGTGCATTCCTCTGGCGCTCGGCCGCAGGGTGAGCGATCCGCCATAGGGTTCGAGGCGTTCTTTGATGCCGAGAATGCCGTATCCCGTGTGGCGGTCGGAGTCGCCCGTGTCACCGGCGCCGTCGTCCTCAACCGTAAGCGCGATGACATCCTCGTGCTTCTGCGACCGCTCCAGCCGCAGGTGCACCTCGGATGGCTTGCCGTGCTTGACGGCGTTCGTGATGCACTCCTGCGCGATGCGATAGACGTCGGTGGCGACGTGCGTCGGCAGGTCGGCGATGTGCCCGGAAAACTCCACGCGGAATACAGTGCCGAGCCGGCCTTGGTCGGTGTGGTCGGTGATGAGCTGGCGCAGGCTGGCTTCGAGGCCGATCTCCTCGATGTTCTGCGAGCGCAGCCGCTTCAGCGTGCTACGCAGCGACAGCATCATGCGCTTCTGGACCTGCGCGATCCGAGCGGCGTCCGATGCAACTTCCGGAAAATCCTCTCGCGTGCGCCGTTCGATGATAGCGGCAAGCGCTGCGGTCGCAGTGAGGCACTGGCCGAATTCGTCGTGAAGGTCGCGCGCAATGGTGCGGCGCTCGTCCTCCTGCACCTGGAACAGGCGCGTCATCAAAGCCTGGCGCGTGGCGCGTGTTGTTGCGAGGTTGTCGGCGAGCTGGTTCACGGCCTCGGCGATGTGGTTGAACTCGCCGGTGCGGAAGTGCGGGAGCCGCCAGGCGAGATTGCCGTGCTGGAGGTGGCGCAGGCCATCGATGATTGCGCGCGCGGGCAGAAGCGCGTAGCCGATCATCAGCGCCGCTAGGAAGGCGATGCCGCCGGCCATCGCGAGTGCGATGCCGAGCAAGGCGGAGAGCCGCTGCCAGGCAAGGCGCAGCGCCGCCTCTGGCTGCACAGAAACCGTGATAACGCCCGCCGACCGATCGCGCACCGTCAACGGGCGCTCCACCGGCTTATGCGCGCCGAGGATGCCGGCATATGCTGCGACGAACCAGGCTGGAGGCGCTTCACCGACCGCCTCGACCTGGCTGCATAATGTGCCGCTCTCCTGCTGCACCGGCATGAGCTTCACGCAGATCCCCGGCGAGATGATCGACTGCGTCGCGAGCGACTGCCAGTCGGGCAACGGCAGGATGGTGTTCTTCATCATGCCGCCACGCCAGACGAGCCGCTGCCAGAACAGCGCTTCCAGATGCTGGCCGACGCGGCCCGTCGTAGCCGTCACTGAAGCATCGATCGAGCGGTGCGTATCCACCGCGATCCACGCGATAGCCGCTGCGAGACAGAGCGCGACGACGCCGCAAAGCCGGAAAATGAGACGCATTAACAGGTGCATCGGCTGCTCCCCCTTTTTGCCGCCCAGTTGGACGCCAGTGGCGGCGAAAAGCAAGGCTCAAGGCCGGCAATCAGGCAAAATGCCTAGAAGGGGCAGTCACCGTGCCCTTCCCGGTCCAGCCATCCCCGTCTCAATCTGCCCCGGGGCGAAGACACGCCAATGGGGAGGTCGAGACCTACGCATGCTGGATGCAGTGTACACAAGCTTTAACCGCTATTCGGCCGCTGTCAGGGAGAGGCGCCGCTTCGAGGCAGGCGATCCGGTGCTCCAGTGGCTTATCTTCGCCGGCCTCAATGTGCTGGTGTTCCTCGTGCTGTGGTTCCACGGGCTCATTCAACGGGCGCTGGATGCCGATCCGACGCACATCACGTTGCTCATCTCCCTCATCTACATCGCGACGTCGCTGCACTGCCTTTGGCGGTGCGTGGCGATCTCGCGCGAGACCGACGCTGAGACACGGCTTGTCGCGACGGTGACCGACGGAGCTCCGCTCGGACATGGAGACGGCTTCGTCGCCGACCATGTGCGGGACCTCATGACGAAGTCCAAGCTGCTCGGCGGCGGCCAGAAACTCGATCAGTCGCTGATGCTGCGCGTGCTCGCGCAGCGCATCAACGGGTCGACGCCGTTCGGCGCCTTCGCCAGCGATCTGGCGATGAAGCTCGGGCTCTTCGGCACTATTGTCGGTTTCATCATGATGTTGGCGCCGATTGCCGGGCTCAATGGCGAGGATCAGGCGGCGATAAAGTCATCCATGGCAATGATGAGTGCCGGCATGGCGGTGGCGATGTACACGACGCTCGCCGGTCTCGTGGGATCGATCCTCATCAAGATCGAATACCAGTTCGTGGAAGGCGCGACGGCGCGTCTTTTCGCGTCGGCCGTTGGCTTCACCGAAGTGCATGTCGTTCCCGTCCTCGAGCAGGACAAGAGCGCCGCGCAATGATCGATGAATTCAATTTGCAGCCGCGCGAAGCGCCATTCGACCCTTTGAGCGCCATCCTGTTCAAGGCGCTACAGGTGATCGCTTTCCTTTTCTTCATCGCGTTTCTTGCTTTGTCGCAGCAGAAGGACACCGGCAAGGTCGACACCAAGGCCGAGTTCTTCATCTCGATGACGTGGCCGGACAACCACCCGGACGATTTCGATTTGTTCGTCCAGGATCCCACGGGGAACGTGGTCTGGTACCGCAAGCGCGATATCGGCTTTCTCACGCTCGAGCGGGATAACCGCGGCGGCGCCAATAGCTTCGTCAAAGTCGGCGGAGAGAAGATCCTTTCCCCGGCCAGGCAGGAGCTTGTGAGCATCCGTGGCATCGTCGCCGGCGAATATACCGTCAACGTCTATCACTTCTCGGCGCGCACCGGGCAGCCGGTGCCGGTGACCGTTTCCGTCGAGAAGCTCAATCCGCATGTCACCGTCGTGGCCCGCGAGACGCTCGACATGGACAAGGAGCGGTTCGAGAAGACGGCGATCCGTTTTACGCTGGATGCCGAGGGCAATGTCACGTCGAAGAGCCGAGTCGATCGTTCCATCCTGCAAAGCTTCTTCGATCATACGGCCAACGGCGCGTCCTACTCCAAATATGGCTACAAGCAATGAACACGCAGATGCACGTCATCGGCCTCACGGCAGCGTATGCAGCGCTCTGCACGTTGCTGCTGATAGTCCTCGTCCACATCTCCATCTCGCGTCTTGCGAAAGTGGGGCTGATTGCGTTCATGACGGCGTTCTGCGCCGGCGTGTTCTTTTTCTCGCAGGGCATGCTTGGGTGGGCCGCTGCTAGCGCAGTCCCGGAGCGCTTCCAGGTCTTATGGACGCGCGTTGTCGAGCCGAACCCTGCACAGCAATCGTCGGGCGCGATCTACCTTTGGGTGGAAGCGCTGGACGATCAAAATCTGCCCAGCGGGGAGCCGCGCGCGTTCATCGTGCCCTATTCAGCCGCGATGGCGGACAAGGTCTCGACCGCGCAGGCGGAGATCAAGAAGGGAAATGCGCAGGCCGGTACACGGCAAGCATTCACGCCGACTGTTGGAAGCGGAGGCGGTGCACCCGCGGGCGTCAACGTGCGAAATGTTTCGCAGGGAGCCATGGCGGGCGGCGATCCATCGGGCGGCGGCATGTTCGATCCCGCGGCCCTTGGCGGGCAGTCGAAGGCCATCGACCTTATTCCACTGCCGCCGCCGTTGCTGCCGCCGAAGGACGACCCATGATGTTGTTGGCGCCGCGCAATGCCGATCCAGGGGTCAATGACAAAAACAACCATGAGCAGGGGAACTGCCAATGCCTGGCACTGAAAGGACTGCGCGCTCGCAACCGCGTTGGGTAACGGCTTGGTTCATCGTCGATGCCGTCGTGGCGCTCGCGCCGCCGCTCTATGGGGCGTTCGACGGCGATAGCACTCCAATTCTGGGCGTTCCGGCTGCCGTTCTTTACTTCGTCGCCGTGGCGACTTTCATCACGGCGAGCATCGTCGCCGCCTACGCCGCCGAAGCTCGCAGCGGGAAGGTCAGCTGATGTTCATCACCTTCGGCTGCATCGCCGCCTTCTGCGCCATGATAGTCGTCATTTTACAGCTCAGCGGCATTCGCGATCGCAACTTTACCGAATACGCCGTCGGCGGGCGCTCGTTCGGCGCCAACTACCAAGCGATGTCGTTCCTAAATACCTGGTACCCCGGCGCGATGTTCACCGCCTTCGGCGGCATGGCCGCGAGTGCCGGCGTCATTTCGTTCTACGTGCTGTCCTACAGCCTGCTGACCGTCGTGCTGATGTATCTGATGGCGCGCCCGGTCTGGGTGTGGGGCAAGGCGTTCGACCTGCGCACGCAGCCAGATCTTCTGGCGCTGCGATTCAACTCGCGCCATATCAAGACCATCGCGGCGGTCATCGGGATCGTGTCGGGTGTCCCTTGGCTGGTGCTCGGCATGCAGGCGCTCGGTACTCTGTTCCAGCACATGTCGCTCGGCGCGCTGTCGTTCTCGCAGGCGGTGATCGTCGGCGTCGCTGTCATCGCGCTGCGTCAGGTGTGGACAGTGCGTATGGGCATGCGGGGCGTCGTGATCTCGGACATGGCGCAAGGTATCGTCGCGTACATCGTCGGCAGCGCTGTTTTGATTGGCCTCATCGTCTGGATGATCGCGGCGATGGGTATCAGCTTCGGCGCACTCGATCAAAGCATGTTCGCCATTCCGGGAATCGGCTCGAAGGAAGGTCCGCTCTACGTTTTCAGCCTCATCCTGACCGGGGCCATCGGCGGCTGGTGCTGGCCGTATATCTTCGTGCGGCTTTTCACCGCCGACGGCGTTCACAGCCTGAGGAAATCCGCTGCCATAGCGGTGCCCTTGTCGCTCGTCTTCGGCGTGGCTTTGCTGGTCTTCGGAATGCTCGGCTCAAAGGTCGCGGGCGTCGCCGCGCATCCCAACGACGTCTGGTTCATCGTCAGTCAGGCCGCCGGCGGCCTTTGGCTGCTGGGACTCGCAGGCGTCATCGTGCTCGCGGCATCGATGGGCCACACAGACGGAAACATTCAGGCGACGGGCGCGCAGATCGCCAACGATCTCGTCGGCAATTACTGGAGTCTGGAGCAGCGCCAGTTCATCATCATCGCCAAGCTCGGCATGCTCGGCCTCACCATCCTGTCGTCCTGGCTCGCGTGTCTGGAACTGCCGGCGCTATTCCAGCTGGCCGTGCTCGCTTATCAAGGCATCATCCAGCTGGCCGTCCCGCAGTTCCTCGGTATTTTCTGGCAGCGTGGGAACAAGCTCGGGGCGATCGTCGGTATGGTTGCCGGCTTCGCCGTCGCCGTGACGCTGGAGCTCATCTATCCGGGCTACCTGCCTTGGGCAGGCGGGCTGACGTCAGGGACTATCGGCCTCGCCGTCAACCTCGCGATTTACGTCGCTGCCGCCTATCTCATCCCGCAATCGCGCGAGGAGCGCCGCCGTGTCGCGGATCTGTTTGCGCTGGTCGAGGCGAGGCGTTCGACCGAACGGCACATGCCTCGCGCCGCACTGCACTCGTGGATGAAATGAAGTGGAATCTTCGGCTATTCGCCCTTTGCTGTCGAACGGACCTCGACGCTCTTGGGACGACTGCGGACGTTGGAATATACGCGTGCCTTGAAGATGCGAATGGTGTCGCTATTTCCGCAAACGCGGCAAAGCGACGATGGCGCACTACCCAGAACGAAGTCGCGTCAGGAGCGCTCATTGCGTGGTTCTGAGTCTCTCCCTTCTGCCGAGACGGCGGGGCGGCCATGCGCCTCCTGATTTCGGCGCCTCGCCGTGTCTTAGGTCTCTGCTGCTTACGGCCTCAGCAACTTCTAAGGCGATCACGCTTCTTTCAATCTGGCGCCCAAGACACCGCGCAGAACAGCAATCAGCCTGTCGTAGTCGGGCATCAGCGCGTAGTCTGCACAGCGCGACATGTCTTCTTCGAAGTCCTGCCACTGCATGGCATCGAGGTGCGCGGGAGTGAAGCGCTCAAAGACAGATGACCGCTGCATCTGAACGACGGGATTGCAGGCGTCGGCAGACAAAGACGCCGCTACAGCGCCGCTGTCGCTCAATATATGGTCGAGGAATGTGTCAGCGGCCGCGAGCGCCAGGTGCGGATGGTCTATGATCGCGTTGATCTCCACGAATGCCACCCCTCCCTTGCCTGCGATCGGACCTCGATTCGGCGTTATCGCCCGCACCTCTCGATGGCCGGCTAGACGTGCGCAAGAGGCCGTGTAGGTCCCGCCGCTGATGTAAAAACCGATCTCCTTGTCGATCAAAGCTCTGTTGAGAAGCCGGTGGTCGGTCGTAACCAGCGACGCGGCCTCGAAAATTGTACGGGCTGCCGCAGCGAAGGCTGTCATCGCGGGGGCGTTGAATTCTTGGAAGGGATTGAGGCTGGCCGCTATCGCCGTGTGCATGACGTTGAAATCTTCGTAGCCAAGCACCCCAAAGCGTCCGCGAAAATTCGGATTGAGCGCCAAGCCGAAACCTTCATCTCGTGCGACATCGGCTGAAATACTTCTCTCGTTGACGACCAGATTGAAGGGGCCGCATCGCTGGGGGATACCGATGGTGGCGCCAGCGGGACTTTGTGCAGGTGCCCTGAAGCGTTCGAATCCTCCGCTCAACGATTTGGTTTCCGCGGCGAAACGCGCCCCCAGAGAGCGGATTACGCCTTTGGGATGCAGCACATCGCGCACGAACGGCGTGTTGATGTTGACGATGTCCCAGGACGATGGATTCGCGAGCACCATTGCGCATGCAGCGTCGTCCGAAAGGTGGTTGGTGCCTTCCATGTCGAGACCGGTAGCCTCGCGAAGGTCCGAAGCGAACTGGCCGTCCGCGTAGCCTTCCCAACCGAGATAGCGAAGCTGTGTCATTGCTACTGTTCCAAGAATGCCGGGCCGACGCTCACTTCTCCTTGGTGGTCGACTATGCCGCGTTTGCGGTCATCGCAGTGACTGACTTACGCGCTCGTTCGGGTGCCGTGACTGTTCCGCTCTTCGCTCGTGAACCGCCAAAACGATAGCCCCATCTCGCATCTAAACGAAGATAAATGCTCTGCGATCGCTAGGTAGCCGGGCTGTCTCGATGTCGTTGCCGTAGAGCAGACGCGTTGTCTCGGTTGTCATGACGTCGCTTGGCGTTCCGTCCTGCTCCAAGCGTCCATCGATGTGAATTGCAGCGCGCGTCGAAACTTGAAATGCCAGTCGGCGAGCTTCGAGAGCCAATACATCGCAAGGCCGCTGCGGTGTGCGCCGCAG
>CAZBPM010000051.1:0-18900 GCA_964493785.1 uncultured Hyphomicrobium sp.
AAATGAGATCGGTAGGCTTCAGATGCCCCTGCGCAACAAATGTGCGCATTTCTACATCGGACAGGGGGCCGTGCTGCTTGCCGTCACGTGCGATGTACCACTGGATTTCAGCCTGCTGGCCAGTCATGGAAATCTCGTATCAATGAGGGAAACTGATCACGTTCATACGCACAGCCCCTTAGCCTATGCTGGCCTTTTTGCGTGGCGCCAATGTGGTTCGTGACACCCCATTTCGTCAATTGGCCGCACCAGCGCGGGGGAGGTTCGTCCACCGCGGCATTGCTGGCTGGCGCCCCCCCGGTTATAAGGCGCCGCAATTCAATGAAAAACCAACTCTTGATAGAGGCCGAGGGATGACCATCGAGCGCACATTTTCCATGATTAAACCTGATGCCACCGAGAAGAACCTGACCGGCGAAATCAACGCGGTCATCGAAAAGGCAGGGTTGCGCATCGTCGCCCAAAAGCGCGTCCGCTGGACGACAGAGCAGGCCGGTGAATTCTACGGCGAGCACAAGGCACGCCCGTTTTTTGGAGAATTGGTCGAGTTCATGACCTCCGGTCCTATTGTCCTGCAGGTGCTCGAGGGTGAGGGCGCTATCGCGAAGTATCGCGAAGTGATGGGCGCGACCGATCCGGCCCAAGCGGCCCCAGGAACCATTCGCAAGCTCTTCGCCGAATCCAAAGGCAAGAACTCCGTCCATGGCTCCGACAGCCCGGAGGCCGCGAAGCGCGAGATTGCAATGAACTTCAACTCGAATGAAATTGTCGGCTAAGGCCGCGATAGTCGCGCGGTGCAGGGAGACCACTCCTTATGGCGCGCGTCAGATTCTACGTAGCCACCAGCCTCGACGGTTTCATCGCTGATCGCGAGGGAGGCGTCGACTGGCTGGCACCCTACGATGCGCGCCTCTACGGCTATGACGGCTTCATCGGCGAGGTCGGAGCCCTGATCATGGGGCGCCGAACGTACGAGCTGATCTTTGCCATCGGCGAGGACTGGCCCTACGCCGGCAAGCCGGTCTACGTCCTGACGTCGAGCAATCTCGGTGATGTACCGGAAGGCGTAACGACAACGACGCGCGGTATTCGTGCCGCTCTACAGCTCGCGCGCGAGCGGACCCGCAACGACATCTGGATCGTCGGCGGGGCGGTCACGTTGCAGTCGGCCCTCGAGGAGGGCCTCGTCGATATGGTGGAAATCTTCCTGGTGCCGGTGCTTCTAGGCGCGGGGCTCAACCTGCTGAACGATCTCACGCGCCGGCCGACGCTGAGGTTCGACGGTATCGAGGCCTTCCCGGACGGGGTGGTGAAGCTCCGCTACCTCGTGCCGCGCTGACGATCGGGATCAGCGGATGCGGGCGCGGACGCCGAAATCGTAGTCGGGGATGGCAAAGCAGATCCGCTGCGGCTCGACGATGATCGGCACTAATCCCATGATGATCTCGGCCTGAGCGCCCGACGTCTGCAGCATGTTCAGCATCAGCATGCCGTTAGGCGCGGCGAGGTAGTCGTGCATGAAGATGAACGCGCTCTTCTGATCCACGTCGAGGCGGCCGACCGCCCAGGGCGCAAGCCGCTTGGTCTCGTCGGTGTGCACGAGGTAGATCGCGAATGACTGGAGCTGCGCGGCGTACGGCTGCAGCGCGGCCGCCAGCGTCTTGTCCTCGATGGTGCGCGGATCGAGCCGGGCCTCTATCTTGAACAGCGGGATCGGGCGCTCGGGGCTCTCACGCCAGATCCGTGACGTGAACGTCAGGAGCTGCGGCTTGACGCCGAAGCCCTGTGTTGCAGTGGTCCCGGTGTATGGCGCGAGCGCCATTGTCAGGGCGAGACGGGCGAGGGCTCGGTGACGAGCGGCGGGGCGTCGGTGGCGACGACGGCGTTGGAGATGTCAACGAGGGCGCCCGTCGCGCCAAGGTAGCCGAGGCCGACCAGGATGAGCGCAACAGCGAACCAGAACACGGGCCGCGCTCTATTGAAGAGCGCCAGCCAGGCCACGATCAGCGCCGGCACGCCGACGATCAGTGCTCCGATAACAATAGGCGGCATGATGCGCTTCCTCCCTGGCTTGTCGCTTGGCCCAGTCTACACGATCGAGAGGTGCCAGATACCATGAGGATTGAGATACGGGTGACCTTCGGGATAGCGACGGTCGGCGGTGTGGCTCAGACGGTAGAGCCGGGCGTTTTCACCAGCACGGGAGAAGGTTTGACCGTCGGCAAGGCGCGGCTGCTCTTCCCGTAGGTAGGCGTTGAACTCGAACAGCGCCCAGGCCGTTTCGAAGTCACCTCCCTCGCCCTCAACTGCGGCGTCGGGAAGCGAGAACTGTTTCATCCCAGAGGAGCTGACGTACCCTGCCTCGGGATCGGGAATCTGAACGACCAGGAGGCGCAAGAGACCAGCAGGCGTTGGCGCGCGGAGTTCGGTTTCCCAGCGGTGCCAATCGTGGCTGAGGCCGGAAAAGTGGACCTTGACGGCGATGCCGCCAGCGGCACGGACGGCGCGGGTGAAAGTGCCAAGCCGTTCCTCGATACCCTCGCCCGTATCAAGCACCGTGATGTCGACGATCGACTGGTGATCCTCGATGGCGGCGAGCGTCCTCTGGTCGAGCGCGCGGCCCGAGCCGATGAACATCTCGCGCATCAACCTGTCGTCGCGATGCAGCAGCGCGAACATCGCGTGCTGTTTCGCGGCAGCCTCTACCAGCATGCCGCCCGCGGCCATCACGCCGTCGTCAGTGGACGCGATAGTCTTGATGAAGTCGGACTGATCCGTCCACGGACCCGGTATCCTGAGCGTCACGCCGGACATTGCGAATAAATCCCTCAACAGGCCGCCACCGGCCAAATCGATCAGGAACTATTGCTCGGAAAGCGCGGCCGCTGTTCCGCGCAAGACTTACGCGCTGCCGCCGGAGGTTTTGAGCCAAGCGCCGCAGCAGGACTTGGCCAGCTCGCGCACACGCAGAATATAGCTCTGACGCTCGGTGACGGAAATGACGCCGCGCGCGTCGAGCAGGTTGAACACGTGTGAAGCCTTGATGCACTGGTCGTAGGCCGGCAACGCCATCTCATGGCGGCCATCCTTGTCGCCCGCCGCCAGCAGCGCTTTGCACTCCTTCTCGGCGTCGGCGAAGTGCTGCAGCAGAAGCGCCGTGTCGGCATACTCGAAATTGAAGCGCGAATATTCCTGCTCGGCCTGCAGGAAGACGTCGCCGTACGAGAGCTTGCGCGCGTCGGTGCGGCCGTTGAAGGACAGATCGTACACGCGGTCGACGCCCTGGACGTACATGGCGAGGCGTTCGAGGCCGTAGGTGATCTCGGCCGAGACGACGTCGCAGTCGTCGCCGCCGACCTGCTGGAAGTAGGTGAACTGGGTCACCTCCATGCCGTCGCACCAGACTTCCCAGCCCAGCCCCCAGGCGCCGAGCGTCGGGCTCTCCCAATCGTCCTCGACGAAGCGGATGTCGTGCAGCTCGGGGACGAGGCCGATGCGGCGAAGACTCTCCAGATACAGATCCTGCATGTCGGAGGGCGCCGGCTTCATTATGACCTGAAGCTGGTAGTAGTGCTGGAGGCGGTTCGGGTTCTCGCCGTAACGGCCATCCTTGGGGCGGCGCGAGGGCTGCACGTAGCAGGCGTTCCACGGCTTGGGGCCGAGGGCGCGCAGCGTGGTGGCCGGGTGGAAGGTGCCGGCGCCGACTTCCATGTCGTAGGGCTGCAGGATGACGCAGCCTTGCTCGGCCCAGAAGCGCTGCAGGGTGAAGATCAGGTCCTGGAAGGACTTCTTGGGATGCAGCGGCGGCACCTCGACGGCGCCTGCACGGGACTTGGCAGCTTCGGTTGTCGGCATTTGACGGCCCTTTTCGGATCGGGCCGCACTATACGCATGGGGACACCCCTGTCACGACGAATTGCCGCCTTGGGCGCGTCAGGCGGCCCGGCCGGCCATCGTCACGCGGTTGCGGCCCGCCTCCTTGGAGGCATACAGCGCCTCGTCCGCCCGCTCCACCAGGGCGGCGACCGTGGTTCCGTGCTCGGGGAAGCACGCAACGCCCATCGACACCGTCACTCGCGACAGCATTTGCCCGTCATGCAGCACACTCAGCTCCGCTATGCCGGCGCACAATTCGCGCGCCTTACGCACCGCGGCGGCGTGGCCGACGTCGCACAGAATAATGACAAACTCCTCGCCTCCGTACCGGAACAGCCAGTCGCTGTTGCGAATGCTTTTTTGCAGGAAGGTCGAGACCGCGACGAGGGTGGCGTCGCCGGCCGCGTGACCGCGGATGTCGTTGATCAGCTTGAAGTGATCGACATCGAGCATCACCACGGCCAATGGACGGTCTTCACGCTGGGCCAGCGACAGCTCTTTCTCGACAACGTCGTCAAAGTGACGGCGGTTGAACGCGTTCGTCAGCGGATCGCGGAGCGACTGCTCGTTGAGGGTCGCACGCAATTTGAGGCCGGCGAGCGTAGCCCCGAGTTGCCGCGTCACCATGAGACCTAGTCGGCGCACCTCTTCGTCGAGGGGGCCTGCCTTGTGCGGTGAAGGTCGGTTGATGGTCAACATCCCGAGGGCCTCGCCCTGGGCTACGATAGGAATGCACAAAGAGTCGTGGGTGCTGTGGCCGGACAAATGTCCGCATAGCGGAGCGCTACCGGCCGGCGTTTGCTGATGCGACTGGCCCCGTCGAATAGCCCAGCAATCGGCGGGCTCGAGCTCACGGGGGGCAATGCCACCCCAGGACGTCACAACGGCGAGCTTGTTCCGATCTGGCGTGTACAGGTACATGGCTCCAGCCGTATCGGGCAGCAACACTCCGAGTGAGCGCCCCGCCAGTTCGCCCACGTCGGCGATGCTGTGACAGCTTTGCAGAAAGCTACTCAGCTCGTTGAGGTTGGCCATGGAGTTGCGTTCGCGCTCCAGCTCATCGATCGTGCTGTCTAGCTTGGCCGTGTACTCGCCGTGCTCCAACGCCGCGCGCTTGCGAAGGGCGACTTCTCTGCCCATCACCCAGTAGAGCGCTGCAAGAACTGACAACGCGGTAAGGGTGAACACGAACAGCATGGAATTTGCGATGGCAACTGTGCGTCTATACTCGACGCTGCGCTCCCGAAGGTTCGTCTCAGACGTGGCTTCGATATCGGAGACTATGCGTCTGATCTCATCCATTATCTTGCGGCCACGGTCTTCCCTCACCACGTCGAGCGAGGCTGCAGCGCCGTGGTCGACGTGCGCAGTTATGGCCCTCTCCAGTTCGCCCAGTTTTTGGCGGCTGAGGGATTGCAGGCGACGGATGGATTGCATCTGCTTGGGATCGTCGGCGAACTCGCTGACCAGCGCGGCGATCCGGCTATCGATCAGCGTACGCGCCTCGTCATAGGGACGGAGGTAGCGCGCGTCCGAGGTCAGAAGATAGCCGCGCTGTCCGGTCTCGGCGTCGAGCAGTGACGTCAGGACATGCGCCGCCGTCTGCTGTTTGCGGAGGGTGTATTTGACCTGGTCTGCGGCACTAACGAGGTGGCGCTGGCTCAGATAGAACACCGCGCAAGTCGACAGCAGCACGGCCAGGGCCAGCAGCAGCCACGCCGAACGCGAAGGTATACGCCACGCCAACATCAGACATCCTAGCCAGCATTTTGCGGCGATGTACTAAAAGGCGATTTGAACTAATTCGCGCGTAAAGGCAGCCCACCTAACCGGCGAGTTCGATGCGCTGGTTAAGGATCTCTTTCGGCGGCTTTCAAATGCAGGCTGGTGTCAGTTCAGTGGGACGTTGACGGTGCCCTGCACGGTATAGCCGTTGTAGTCGTTGGCGCCGATGCCGTCCCAGGAGGTTAGGCCGCGGACGTAGAGACCGTCCGACCTGACCCAGTTGAGGTCGATCTGCGCTAGAGGCCGCGCGACGGCGGGGCGCCGAAAGTGGCGCGGAAGGCGCGCGAAAAGTGCGCCTGATCGGCGAAGCCGGCTGCATGGGCGGCGTCGGTCAAGGTTGCGCCAGCTACCGATTCCGCGATGGCAGCGCGAAGTCGCTGCCACAGGCGATAGCGCCGGAACGGCACGCCGACCTCGGCGGTGAACACATGCTGGAAGCGGGACGTCGACAGGTGCGCCGCAGCTGCAATCCTGGCAAGCGATGCGTCCTCACCCGGTTGCTGCAGAATCGCGAGGGCGTGGACGACGCGGGGGTCTGCCGTGCGGCGTGAGCGCCGGGAGGCGAAGCCGAGCAGATCGTCGGTCGAGATGCGTATTTCGGCCGTGACGGGTCGCTGCTCGAACAACGCGCGCAGGTGTGAGACGTCGCCGTCACCGATCAGCGCGCCTGCCGTTTCCTCGGCGTTGCGCACAAGAGGCATCAGGCTCTCGGCGCATCCCATGTCGGGCTCAAGATAGAGGACGCCTAGCGGTTCGCCGGCGACGTCGAACTCATACGTGATGCCAGCCGGGACGACTGCGGCGCGACACAGCTGCCAAGCAGCGTCACCTACGCGCAGCCTGAATTTTCCGTAGAGCCCGGCGAGATAAACCGCGGTGCTGTGGGAATGCGGCGCATTGCGGCCGAGCGGTCCGGCGAAGACCGACCAGCCACGATCCAGGTGCCAGAGCGAAGGAAGCGGGTTCAGGGCAGCACGATCGTTCAAGCGCGTCTCCCTGGTGCCCGACTAACGTCGCCCCATCGCAGCAGGCACACTTGCAGAGGACACCTTCAATGGCAACGGACGCAGAAAACCGGGCGCGCGCGGCCGAGGGTCCTCAGTTGAGCCGGCGGCGGCTTCTGGGAGCCGGCGCGGCGCTGGCGGCCGGAGCGGTCGCCGGTGGCCTTCCGATCTCGCCGGCGTTCGCCACGGCGCCGATGCTGGGCCTCAGAACGCCGGGCGTGGCGCGGTTCAGGCTCGGGGCGTTCGAGCTGACGATGATCTCGGACTCGGATGCCTTCATCGACGGCCCGTTTCCCATCGTCGGCGGCAATGCCTCCGAGGCCGAGGTGGAGCAGCTGATGCGGGACAACCTGCTGCCGCCCAAAACATACCAGCCTGGCTTCACGCCGATGGTCGTCAACACCGGCAAGGAGGTGGTGATCTTCGACACCGGCAACGGCGAGAACGGTTTCATCAAGCGGCCCAAGGGCGGATGGCTCGCCGCGCAGCTCGCGTCGGCGGGATTCAAACCCGAGCAGATCGACGTGGTGGTGATCTCGCACGGGCATCTCGATCACGTGGCTGGTATCATGGAAGGCGGGAAGCCGCTGTTTCCGAACGCGCGCTATGTCATTTCGGGGACCGAGTACGATTTCTGGGCTCCGGCAGGAAAGCATACCGGCCAGATGGAAGATCTTGCGGCGATCTTCAGGGCTAATTTCGTGCCGGTGGCGGACCGCGCCAGCTTTCTCAAGCCGGGGGACGACGTCGTCGCCGGTATCAGGTCCATGGAGGCGACCGGTCATACGCCGGGGCATCTGGCGTTCATGCTGGAGAGCAACGGCGAGCGGATGCTGTTCTGGGGCGACTGCGCGCATCATCAGGTGGCTTCGCTGGCGCGGCCGGACTGGCATTGCGTGTTCGACTTCGACAAGGAACAGGGCGCGGCGACGCGGCGGCGCATCTACGAGATGGCGGCAGCGGAGCGCCTTGCGGTCGCCGGCTATCACATGCCGTTCCCTTCTCTCGGGTATGTCGAGCGGCGCCCGGAGGGCGGCTATCGATGGCTGGCGCACACCTACCAGCTCAGCATGCCACCAGCGGGGTAAGCCGTATTGACGGCGTCAACGGGGGCGACTTACTTTGGCGGCGGCCGATGCAGCCAGCCGCTTGCGCCCGTATGGGAATGGTGAATGCATCCGACGATGACATGATCCTTCAGCCAGGTGGCGAACGGGTCAGCAATGCAAGCGCTGATCTTCTCTCGTTCGCCCGCAAGGCACAGGATCGCTATGAATAAAATCCCAGACGCAAAATCGATGGCGCGCGCACTTCGCGCCTCGCTCGGCGAGCGTGGCGTCGCGCTGTCCAACAGCGAATGTCTCGAGATCGTGGCGCGGCAGCACGGCGTCGACAACTGGAACGTGCTGGCCGCGAGGATCGCGCAAGAGCAGCCGGGCTCCAAGAGTGCTCCGGCGCCCGGCGCGATCCGCTTGAGCGATGCCATTCCCATCCTGCGCATATTCGACGTGGCGAAGGCGAAGGAGTTCTACGTCGACTTCCTCGGCTTCACGATCGATTGGGAGCATCGCTTCGGCGACAACTTCCCGCTCTACGCGCAGGTCTCGCGCGCCGACATCAAGCTGCACCTGTCGGAGCATCACGGCGACGCCAGCCCTGGCTCGACGGTGTTCGTGTGGATGCGCGGCATCGAGGCCTACCACCGCGAGCTGCACGCCAAGGACTATCGTTACAACAAGCCTGGGCTCGAAGAGGCAGTCTGGGACGGCAAGATGATGCAGGTGGCCGATCCGTTCGGCAACCGGCTGCGGTTCAGCGAGCCGAACAAGGCGGATGATCCGCGTGCATAGGGGACCCGCGCGGGCACGGGGGAGGTCTCTCGCTCACCCGCGCTGGCGGCCGAAGGTAGCAGCGGGCCGGGCTTGACCCGGGTGGTCGAAGCATTAGATCTGGAGGCGAGGCAACGTCCTCGCCCGGCGTCGATACGCGCGGGAGCAATGACCGGGACGGCCCGGCTCTTCTGAGGAGGAGCCGCCATGGCCTGGATTGCGTTGCTGATTGCCGGTTTGCTGGAGATCGTCTGGGCGCTGTCGATCAAGCAGTCGGACGGATTCACCCGCCTGCTCCCTTCTATGGTCACCATTTTCGCGCTCGTCGGATCGCTCGGGCTGCTCGCCGTCGCCATGCGCACACTACCGCTTGGCACGGCCTACGCGGTGTTTGTCGGCATCGGAGCGATCGGGGTGTTCATCGTCGGCGTGACGATGCTCGGCGAGCAGATCAGTGCACCGCGCGTTGGCGCGGTGCTGTTGATCGTCATCGGCGTAATGCTGCTGAAGCTGTCACCGGAGGCGTGAAATCACTTGGCCTTGGTCAGCTTCTCGCGCTCGATGAGCAGCGCGTCGAGCTTGGCCTGCTGGTCAGCGATGCGATCCGCATTGCGGCTTTCATCGGCGGCGCCGGAGTAGGCGGCCGCCTGCTCCACCAGCTCCCGGAGGTTGTCGCGCAGGATTGCGATGCGCTCGTCGATTTCGGTGAGCAGGTCAGGGTCAACGGCCATGGGCTTCCTCTTGAGGGGATTGTCGGCGGGATAGTACGGCTGGCTGATTGATAAGGGTTTGCGTCTTATCAAAGTGTGCCTAGCCGTTGCGGCGGCGGGCGGGGCGATAGACACCGGCGTCGGCGTCCCATTCGAGCTTGCCGAGGTCCTTTGGCACGGTCTTCATTTCGGGGCCGCGTGCCATCTGCTGTTGGGCATCGTGCGCCGCGTCAGCCGCGCGGGAGACCTCGCGCGCGATCCATTTCACGCCGGCAGCGATGCCAGCGCCGATGAGCACAGCAGCGATGAAATGCGGCATCGGCGTACTCCCTCTCGCAGCTACCGGCGCCCGATGTCAGCGCCAGCAGATCACAGCCCGAACCTGGACCATAGCGCCCGGGACTCCACAGCGGATATCAAGTCTTCGGCAAAGGCAAGACGAGGGTTCGTTAAATCCCCGTAAGCTGCGTCAGAAGACGACCGGCGCAGACGGCTCAAGAGGCCACCCTTGTCGAGTGGCACCACTTTGAGGCGAACTTTAGCGCCGAACAGCTCACGCATCCGGGTGCGGACGTCGGCGATGCCATCGATCAGACCGAGCTCCATTGCCTTTGGCCCGGACCAGAACGCGCCGGAGAAAAGCTCGGCGTCGATGCCCTTGAGGCGACCGGCGCGGCGCTCCTTGACGACGCCGATGAATGCATCGTGCACGTCGCGCTGCACGCTCTTGATGCGCTCGATGTCCTCGGGGCGCTCGGGGCGAAACGGATCGAGCGCATCCTTGTTGAGACCGGCCGTATAGACGCGGCGTTCGATGCCGAGCTTCTCGATCGCCTTGTCGAAGCCGAAGCCGGAGTAGATCACGCCGATGGAGCCGACGATCGAGGATGCGTCGGCGTAGATCTCGTCGCCTGCAACGGCAAGATAGTAGCCGCCGGATGCCGCCACATCCTCGCAGAAGACGTAGACCCGTTTCTTCTTTTCCTCGGCGAGCTGACGAACGCGGCGGTAGATCAGGCTCGACTGCACGGGGGAGCCGCCGGGCGAGTTGATGACGATCGCGACGGCGGGTGTCTTCGACAGTTCGAACGCCTTTTCGATGGCGCCTGCGGCTTGTCCGATCGTCAGGCCGGGGCGCAGCGGCGTCGACATGCCTATCGCGCCGGAGAAACGCAGGACCGGAACAACAGGCGTCTGACGAAAGAACCACATGCGCTCGGCCTCGCGAACTGTTGGATGGATGGGATGACGTTCGTTTTAGGGTATCGGGTGGACCAGGGCTAGGGTGCTCGGTCCGCCGGGGATCGGGAGCGGCCGGCCGAAACGGTCAACGCCGCGCCGCTGCGCAGAATGGCCTGCGCCGCGGGCGTGAAGTCGTTACCTTCGGAGTGCAGCACGAACGGCGCCATAAGTTGCAGGGGCGCCCTACTCCCCTTTACGCCCTCGACGAGCACACGATGCGCGGGCTCGTTCCGGCGTGGCTGGAGCGGCAGTATCTTCAGGTCGCCGAAGCGCGTATCGAATGCCGAGAGAACCGGCAGCAGCGCCTCAGCCTTATGCACGATGGTGGCGAGCCCGCGCGGGGCACACATGCGGGCCATGAATCTGGCCCAGCGTTCCAGCTCAGAGTCGGGCATGGCGTGCGCAGCCGCCTTGGATGCATCGGGTGCCGGCGTGCCTGAGCCGGTGTCGTGGTAGGGCGGGTTGGCGATCACGTGGGTGAAGCTTTCCTCGGTGAGGCCCGCGGCGCGCAACTCCAGCGCTGGCGCACCAACCGCGGCCGTCACGACGCGGACGCGATCGGAAAGGCCATTGCGGCGGGCGTTCTCGGCGGCAAGCTCGGCGAGACCCGGCTCGCGTTCCAAAAGGACGACCTCCGCCGAGGGAATGCGGCGCGCCACGCACAATCCGGCGGTGCCAACTCCGGCGCCGACATCCAGAACGCGCAGGGCGGCACCATCGGTCTGGGGCACGGCGGCGGCGAGCATCACCGCATCGAGGCCGGCGCGGTAGCCCGACCGCGGCTGCAGCAGCATCAGGGCGCCGCCCAGGAAGGCGTCATCGGTGGTCTCGGCGGCGCGTGTCAGAGCCGGGGCATCGGTCATGTCTCGACCGCCCATTGGCCGAGCCCGGCATCGACCAGCAGCCGGCGGGCGGCATCCCAGCTGTCGGTGGGGACGGCGAGGCGCGGAACGACGGCACCGAGGGAGCCCTGGACGGTACTCATATTGCCGTCGAAAACGAACGCCTCGATCCCGGCGTCCTCCAGCAGAACCCGCAGAAAGCTGAGCAAAACCGGATCGTTAGTCGTTACGAGGTCACGCATGGCGCTAGAGTAGCAACCTTCGGCCGGGTGCGGCAAAGTTTGATGGTGCTGCCCCCGGAGCGGGGCTATACCAATAGCAACAAAAGAGGACTCGGAACTCCGCCTTTGGCCCAGATCATCTCACTTGAAGCCGCCAGAAATGCGCCCGCCGGCCTGCAACCCCTGCTCGATCTCGTCTCGGCAGACATGGACGCGATCAACCGCATCATCCTCGACAAGGCGGTGTCGGATGTCGACCTCATTCCGCAGTTGGCGCATCACCTGATCGATTCAGGCGGCAAACGGCTGCGGCCGATGCTGGCATTGGCGTCAGCCAAGCTGTGCGAGTACCCGGGCCAGGGACACATTCGCGTCGCGAGCGCGATCGAGTTCATGCACACGGCGACGCTTCTGCACGACGACGTGGTCGACGAGAGCGGCCTTCGCCGCGGCAAGCAGACGGCGCGCATCCTGTGGGGCAATCAGGCGAGCGTGCTGGTGGGCGACTTCCTGCTCGGACAGGCGTTCCGCATGCTGGTGGACGTCGGCTCACTGCCGGTGCTCAAGATCCTGTCGAACGCTGCCGCCGTGATCGCCGAGGGCGAGGTGATGCAGCTCGCAGCGGCCAACAATACGGCGACGACCGAGGACGAATATCTCGCCATCATCAATGCGAAGACGGCGGCGTTGTTCTCGGCTGCGGCAGAAGTCGGCGCGGCGATCTGCAATCGTCCGGCGGCGGAGCAGAACGCGCTCAAGGCCTATGGCCGCAACCTCGGCCTCGCGTTCCAGCTCGTGGACGATGCGCTTGACTATTCGGGCGACAGCTCGAACCTCGGCAAGGCGGTGGGCGATGATTTCCGCGAGGGCAAGATCACGCTGCCGGTCATCCTGTCGTTCCGCCGCGGCTCCGACGAGGAGCGGCAGTTCTGGACGCGCACCATCGCCGACGGGGAGATCGCGGACGGCGACCTGGAGCGGGCTGTGGCTCTGATGAAACAGCACAAGGCCATAGAGGCGACAATGGAACGGGCCCGGTCGTATGGCGCGATTGCCCGTGACGCGCTCGCCATATTCCCGAACAGGCCGGAAAAATCGGCGATGCTGGACGTCATCGAGTTTTGCGTGCATCGCTCGCACTGAATCGAACGGGCGGCCTTACGCACATATTGCCGGCCGCAAGCGGCCAGCCTAGGATTCGCCGCCAATATGAGAGATCGGGGAACGTCGGTGCCTTCGCTTCAGCAGATGATCGGACGCAATGCCGGCGTCGCCGGATGCATTCTCGCCGCGCTGTGTCTCGTTGCGAGCGCGGCGCTGTACTTGGCCCCGAGCGCGGCTGTCGCCGGCCAGTCGCGGCCGCCCGATCCGGCGGGCATCGTGCTGGTCAAGCTCGGCATCAAGGACATGAGCAAGACCGAGCAGACCAATCTGTGGAAGCTGGTCGATGAATACGCGACGGTCGATGCGTTGCAGGAGTTCTGCGGCACTAAGCTGAACCTGCAGCGCCGGGCTTGGGTGGCAGTCGCCACTTGCGTGGAGCCGACGTCGCTGCGGCAGGTGTTCGGGAAGTTCAAGACCAAGAAGGCCGAGTATCTCAAGCAGTGGCAGACGCTGCATGGCGAAGCCGAGGCGAAGAAGTCCGTGTGCGAGCGCTTCAAGGGCAAGCTGACGGAATACTCGAAGATCATGAGCACGCAGATCAACCAGGCCGCCACCGCGTGCCGGAATTGCTTCTTCTGTTGAGCTGACACGAGCTGAGAGAAGCTTTGTTTGCGGCTGGTGCCGCGCAAGCTGATAGCCGGCGCTCGCGCCGGGCGCCGTCCATGCGGAGCATGGTTTTGCCATGACTCGCCTTGCTGCCTTCGGCAGCGAATGACCTCGCTGATAGACGCTCGGGCAATCGGAGCAGAGTGCGTCAGTCGCCGAGGGTGGTGGAGAAGATCCACCAATCGGGATGCTCGGCGCTGAGGTGGCGTGCGGCGGCGTCGGCACGCGCGGCGTCCGCGAAGATCCCGTAGCTCGTCGGGCCAGCGCCGGACAGACCAACGTAGAGGCAATCGGGCAGCAGCGCGAGCGCAGCTTCGGCGACGGCGCTCGAGGGAAGCACGGCGTGGGCCGGGGCGCGCAGGTGGTTGCCGACGGCCCGCATGTAGTCGATTAGCGCGCCGGCGTCCGCGAACGGCGGCAATGCCTCGGGTACGGCGGAGATGGATATCTGCGGCACCGAGAGCTGGCGGAAAACCGAACGCGTCTTTTCCAGCGGGGCTGTGGCGAGCGGGCAAACGAGCACCGCGTTGAGGCGCGGCAAGCCGGTGACGGGCTCGATGTGCTCGCCGACACCCCAGACGAAAGCGCTTTGATCTGCGAGACAGACGGGCACGTCGGCGCCAAGGGATGCCGCGATGCCGCTCCAATCGACGGTTCGTTCACGATTGTTCGTGCGAACCGCGCGCAGCACCGCTGCCGCATCGGCGGAGCCGCCGCCGATGCCCGCGGCGATGGGGAGCTTCTTTTCCACCTCGACGCGTCCCAGGACGAGCGCCGGATCGGCGACAGCCAGACGATCGAGTGTTCTATCGATGAGATTAGGGCCGGCGATGGCGCCCGCGTACTGGCCCGCCATAACTACTTCGGCGGGCGCGCCGGGGGTAAAGTGCACAGTGTCTCCGACGTCCGCGAAGACGATGAGGCTTTCCAACAAATGGTAACCGTCGGGCCGGCGGCCGAGCACCCGGAGCGTCAGGTTGATCTTGGCGCGGGCGCGCTCGACGACCGGCTGCATGCTCAGCCTGCCGCGGAAGGCGCGCGGGCGAGACTAGCGGTCGCCGGGGGCTGTATCGATCGGTGCGGCTGAATTGGGGTTGCGGTCGCCGACATAGATGCCGGGCGCATAGTAGCCGGAGTTGTATTGATTGGCCGGCAGTTCCGCGTGCTCATCGAGGTAGGGTCCGCAAAGCAAGTGGCCATCCGCCCAGATGCAGCGCTGCGCCACGGCGCGCTCTGCAAAGGCATCGGCCTCGTCCTGAGACGCAATCGGCAGCGGCTTTGCAATCGCGGCATGGCTCGCGCATGCAAGCGCCAATGCGAGCGAGACGGCAAGGGGTTTTACTCGGGCCATTGTGAACTCCGCAGGGCAGCCCATGCAAGCGGGCTGATTAGCGAATTCACGAAGGTGGCCTTTTGTTCCAAAACGGGGCGGAGCGGGACGGAGCGCCGCAGCGGGAACCGCCTATGCGGGCGGATAAGCGGTCAGCCGAAGCGAGGACAATCGCATCGAGCCTCTCCCTTAAAGGAGAGGCTAGAGAACCGCCCGGTGCGTTCGGGCTAAGCCCGGTGCGGGTCTATTCGACCAGCGCCGGGTTGAGCTTGGTTTCCTTGCGGCGCTTCATCTGCACCTTCATCGTCTCGCGGACGCCGTTCCGTGACGCGACGCTCGGCGGCAGACCTTCGACGAGCTTCTTCTTGATCTTGTCGAGCTCTTCGGGCTCGGGATCGAGCGTCAGGGACTGATCCCACTGGAACTTGGCCTCGCGCTCGCGTCCAACACGCCAAAGGGCATCGCCGAGATGATCGTTGAGGACGGGGTCCTGCGGCTTGAGCTCCACCGCGCGCTCGAGGAAGCGAACCGCTTCGGCGTAGTTGCCGAGCTTGAAGTGCGCCCAGCCGAGGCTGTCGACGATGTAGCCGTCGTCGGGCTTCAGGGCGACGGCCTTCTCGATCAGCGACATGCCCTCCTTGAGGTTCTTGTTCTGATCGATCCAGCTGTAACCCAGGTAGTTCAGCGTCAGCGGCTGATCGGGGTAGAGCTCCAACGCCTTCTTGAGATCGACCTCGGCGGCCGGCCAGTTCTTCAGGCGCTCGTAGCAGGTGCCGCGCGAATAGAAGACGCTCCAGTGACGCTTGTCCGGATTGGGGATGAGCTTGATCGCCTGGGTGTAGACGTCGGCTGCCTCGGCGTAGCGCTTGCGCGCGCGCAGAATATTGCCGAGTGCATCGAGAGGCTTCAGGTCGGTCGGATTGTCCTTGATCTGCTTCTCCAGCAGAACCTTTGCCTCGTCGACCTTATCGAGCGAGTTGAGATCGAAGGCCTTGCGGATGTCGATGGCAGGCTGCAGTGCGCCGCCCGGCGGAATGCGGTCGTAAGCGTCGATGGCGTCCTTGTAGCGCTGGCCGGTCTCGTAGGCGCTGGCGAGTGCGGCAAGGGCGAAAGGCTGGCTAGGCTCGGCGTAGAGCGCGAGCTGCAGGTAAAGGATGCCCATGCTGAGGCCGCCCTCGCTCGTGAGGGCTTCGCCCAGGCCGTAGAACACCTCGGCCATTCCTTCAGCCGGGGTGGTTACGAGAAGCTGCGTCTTCTTGTCGGGGCCGATCTGCTCGCGCAGGTCGCGGACGAGGATGTGCGGCTCTGACTGATTGCGATCGGTCTGCTGGTCGAGGATCTGGTTGGCGAGCTTCAGGTCGCCGTTGCGCGCAGCATGACGGGCGTAGGCCAGCGCGATGCGCAGCGTGGTTGCGTCCTGGCGCATCGAATGCTCGTAAGCGGCGCGCGCCTCGCCGGTGCGTCCGAGCACGTCGGCAATGAGTGCCTTGTGATAGTTGAGATAGAACTGAGCCCATTCCGCCTGCTTGGGCATGTCCAGCAGCTTCATGGCGCGCTGAGCATTGCCGTCCGCGGCTGCGGCCCAGGCTCTGGCGAGCGCGCTCGTCAGCTCGCCGATCGGACCGTCGCTGGCCTTGCGGAACTCTTCGTCGGATTTCTTGTAGTCGCGCGTTCGGAACGCCTCCAGGCCGAGCAGGAGGTGCGCCATGCGGTTGGTCGAGTCCTTGGCGACGAGCTTGCGCGCGAGCGGCACGGCGCGATCCCAATGACCTTCAGTCGCTTCCGTCTGAAAGGCCTGCTCGATGATCACCTGGTTCGCCGGGTCGAGGTCGAGGGCGCTGCGATAGAACGATGAGGCGCCGTCGGCATCGTTGACGCCCTTGGCGACGTTCGCCGCCAGATAGCTGCCGAGCAGGGAGTGAGCGTCGGTCTCGGTGGTGAAGTCGTTGACCGCTTGCGCGGAGCCGAGACCCAAGGTGAGGAAGCCGATGGCAGTTGCCGATGTTTGCAACACCTTGCGAAGGCTGGCCCGCATTCACTCATATCCTTCTAGGAAACTGGCGGGTGATTCCCGCAGCCACGTAACGTAGCAAATATCGCGGCGATTTGGCGACATCGCCGAGACGGATATCGTTGAGACTGCATATCACGGCCGGCGGATAACTCGTCCGCCGGACGCACGGTAGCTGGCTTGGTAGCCGGACTTCGTTGCCCGCTCACATACCAGCATAATTCGGGCCACCGCCGCCCTCGGGGCAGACCCAGTTGATGTTCTGGCTCGGATCCTTGATATCGCAGGTCTTACAGTGCACGCAGTTCTGCGCGTTGATCTGGAACTTCGGATCCCCGCCCGGCTCGGCAACCACCTCGTAGACACCCGCCGGACAGTAGCGCTGAGCAGGCTCGGCAAATTCTGGCAGGTTGATGGCGATCGGCACCCGAGGGTCGGTAAGCTTAAGATGTACCGGCTGATTTTCCTCGTGGTTGGTGCCCGAGAACGACACGCTTGTGAGGCGGTCGAAGGTCAGGACGCCATCCGGCCTGGGGTATTTGATGGGCTGACTGTTGGCCGCGGTCTTTAACGTCGCATAGTCGGGCTTCTTGTGGCTGAGCGTGAAGAGACCGCCGCGGATAAACGTGTTGATCCACATGTCGAGGCCGCCCAGCGCAATGCCGAGGTATGTGCCAAAGCGCGACCATAGCGGCTTGGCGTTGCGGACCGGGATGAGGTCCTTGGCGATGTCGCCCTCGCGGACGGCGGTCTCGTAGGCGACAAGCTCGTCGTGCGTGCGACCCTCGCCGAGAGCGGTGAAAGCCGCCTCGGCTGCGGCGATGCCGGACAGGATCGCGTTGTGGCTGCCCTTGATGCGCGGAACGTTGACGAAGCCGGCGGCGCAGCCGAGCAGGACGCCGCCCGGGAACGTGAGCTTCGGGACCGACTGCCAGCCGCCCTCGGTAATGGCGCGGGCGCCGTAGCCGATGCGCTTGCCACCCTCGAAGGTTCCGCGGATGAGGGGATGCGTCTTGAAGCGCTGGAACTCGTCGTAAGGCGAGAGGTAGGGGTTCTCGTAGTTGAGATGCAGGACGAAGCCGACAGCGACGAGGTTGTCGCCGTAGTGGTAGAGGAAAGAGCCGCCGCCGGTGCGGTCGTCGAGCGGCCAGCCGAAAGAGTGCTGCACGAGGCCAGGCTGGTGCTTTTCGGGCGCGATGCGCCACAGCTCCTTGAGGCCGATGCCGAATTTCTGCGGCTCGCGGCCGTCGGACAGTCGGAACTGCTCGATCAGGTCCTTGGTGAGCGAGCCGCGCGCGCCTTCGGCGAAGAACGTGTACTTGCCGCGCAGCTCCATGCCGCGAACGAAATTCTCGGTGGGCTGGCCGTCGCGGCCGACGCCCATATCGCCGGTGGCGATGCCGACCACAGCGCCGCTGTCGTCGTACAGAACCTCGCTGGCGGCAAAGCCGGGATAGACCTCGACGCCGAGTTCGGCCGCCTGCTCGCCGAGCCATGTGACCAGGGCACCCAGGCTGACGATGTAGTTGCCGTGGTTGCTCATCAGTGGCGGCATGAACATGTTGGGCAGCCGCAGGGCCTTCTTTTCCGTGAGGAAATAGAAGCGGTCGTCGGTCACGGCGGTTTCTACGGGCGCGCCCTTATCCTTCCAGTCGGGGATCAGGCGGTCGAGGCCGATGGGATCGATGACGGCGCCCGAGAGGATGTGCGCGCCGACGGCCGATCCCTTCTCGACGACGACGACGGAGACATCATTGCCTGCCTCGGCGGCGAGCTGCTTGAGCCGGATCGCGGCGGCAAGACCTGCGGGCCCCGCACCAACGATGACGACGTCGAACTCCATCGCCTCTCTCGGCGGCAGCTCGACTGCGGTTTCGGCCTCGGCCATGCTGGGGATCACCTCTGTCACGAGAATTTCAAATACCTCTAAAGTGGTCGTAGGTCCCCTGAGGCGGCAGCGTCAAGCGCCGCGGGGCCGCGATATTGCCGCGACTTGCATCGTGACGCCGCTGGGGGCGCTGTAAGGCAAGTTCGAGGTGCTGTAGGGTGCCGGCCATGCTCGACGATGACACAACGCACAAGGTCGCCGGTCGTATCCTCGCCTGGTACGCGGCAATGGGCGTCGACGCCGCGGTCGGCGAGGAATCGCTCGATTGGCTGGCGCGGCCCGACCGAGCTCCGGGCGCGGGCTTTGCTCTCAAAGGAGATGTGTCGAGCAGCGCGCCATCCGCCCCCGCACAAGCTCCAGCGAGGGTGAGTGCCGGACCCGCGGCCGAGCGG
>CAZBPM010000052.1:0-18100 GCA_964493785.1 uncultured Hyphomicrobium sp.
GTGGCCGGTGCAGGGGCTCATACGTAATTATCGGCATGTCATCGAAGAGCGCATTGAGGCCCATCGCGGGGCTGTCAAAGAAGCGGCGGAATAGGGACGGGGCGGAACGTGGACCTGTTGGCGATGATCGTTGCGTCCTTCACGTTCCCGGCTCTAGCCGGGGCGCTGCTGGTCGGCGCGATCTTCTACGCATCGCTCGGCTGGATCGGTGCCGTGATCGGCGCGGCGCTCGGGTATGGCTTCGGCGTATGGTACGCGCAGCGCTTCGACGGCGTTGCGCTGTCTCCATACGCCAAGGGCTGGGTGTCGCTCGGGTTGTTCATCGGCGGGCTGGCCGTGCTCGCCATTGCCACACGATGATGGTCTGATCGGATAGAGCACATGACGAAGCCAATCATCATCGACGGCAAGCAGATCGAGGTCGAGCCCGGCACCACGATCCTGCAGGCATGCGAAATGGCCGGAGCCGAGATCCCGCGCTTCTGCTACCACGAGCGCCTGTCGATCGCCGGCAATTGCCGCATGTGCCTCGTCGAAGTGGAAGGCATCGGCAAGCCCATCGCGTCCTGCGCCATGGGCGTCACCGACCTGCCCCCGAACAAGGACGGCGCGCCGCGTAGCGTGCTCACCGCCAGCCCGATGGTGAAGGCCGCACGCGAAGGCGTGATGGAATTCCTGCTCATCAATCACCCGCTCGATTGCCCCATCTGCGACCAGGGCGGCGAGTGCGATCTGCAGGACCAGGCGATGGCCTTCGGCGTCGGCGGCTCGCGCTACTCCGAGAACAAGCGCGCCGTCGAGGAAAAGTACATCGGCCCGCTGATCAAGACCTTCATGAACCGCTGCATCCACTGCACGCGCTGCGTCCGTTTCATGACGGAAGTGGCCGGCGTGGAAGAGCTCGGCGCCATCAGCCGCGGCGAGGACATGGAGATCACCACCTACCTCGATCGCGGCATCCTTTCTGAGATGTCTGCCAACGTGAATGACCTCTGTCCCGTCGGCGCGCTAACGCACCGGCCGTGGTCTTTCATCGCCCGGCCTTGGGAGCTGGAAAAAACCGAATCCTTCGACGTCATGGACGGCCTCGGTTCCGCCATCCGCGTCGACTCGCGCGGCAAAGCCGTGCTGCGCGTCCTCCCGCGCAACAACGATGACGTCAACGAGGAGTGGATCTCCGACAAGACGCGCTTCGCCTGCGACGGCTTGCGGATGCAGCGCCTCGATGAGCCTTACGTCCGCGAAGGCGGCAGGCTGCGTCCGGCTAGCTGGGACGAGGCGCTGGCGCTCGCGGCGCAGAAGCTCAAGGCCGCCGCACCCGACCGCATCGGTTTCATCGCCGGCGATCTCGCGGGCGCCGAGGAGATGTTCGCCTTCAAGGATCTGGCGACACGCCTCAAGACCAAGAACATCGACTGCCGCCAGGACGGCGCCAAGCTCGACCCCGCGCTCGGTCGCGCCAGTTACCTCTTCAACTCGACGATCGCCGGCATCGATCAGGCCGACGCGATCCTGCTCGTCGGCACCAATCCGCGCCTCGAGGCGGCCGTGCTCAACGCCCGCATCATGAAGCGCTGGCGCCAGGGTGGCGTGAAGGTCGGCGTCATCGGCGAGGCGGCTCCGCTCACCTACAAGTATGACTATCTCGGCGCCGGCGGCCAGACCTTGCAGGAGGTCGCCGACGGCAACCACTCGTTCGCCGAGATCCTGAAGCAGGCGCTCAGGCCGCTGATCATCGTGGGCTCCGGTGTGGTGGCGCGCCCCGACGGCGCCGCCATCCTCGGCGTTGCAGCCCGCATCGCGCTCGCTGCCGTCGACGGCAAGGACACCGCCGGCTGGAACCCGCTCAACGTCCTCCACACCGCCGCTTCGCGCGTCGCCGGCCTCGACCTCGGCCTCGTGCCCGGCAAGGGCGGGCTCGATGTCGCCGCCCAGCTCGACGCAGCCGCGCGCGGCCAGCTCGACGTGCTGTATCTACTCGGCGCCGACGAGATAGACGTGCCCGTTGGCTCGACCTTCGTCGTTTATCAGGGCCACCACGGCGACCGCGGCGCCCACCGCGCGGACGTGATCCTGCCGGGTGCCGCCTACACCGAGAAGAGCGCGACCTATCTCAACACCGAAGGCCGCGCGCAGATGCTCGAGCGCAGCGTATTCCCGCCCGGCGATGCAAAAGAGGATTGGGCCATCCTGCGCGCACTGTCCGCCAAGGTCGGCAATGCGCTGCCCTACGACACACTCGCCCAGCTCCGCAGTGAGATGTACAAGGACGTGCCGGCGTTCGCCCGTCTCGACAGCGTGCAGCCTGCCGGGGTCGACAGCCTTGCCTCGCTCGCGAAGGTGACGGGCGCCATCGGTGCCGACGCGTTCGTTTCGCCGATCAAGGACTTCTACCTCACCAACCCCATCGCGCGCGCCTCGGCCGTCATGGCCGAGATGAGCGCCTTGAAGAAGACCACGCAGGCCGAGCCGCGCCTCAAAGCAGCCGAGTAGGAACGAGACGCTACGATGACCGAAAGCTCCTGGCAGCTCTGGTGGGACTACGGGCTCTGGTTCGCCGTGATCGTCGGCTGGAGCGTGCTGACGCTTGTCGTGCTGCTCGTCATCATCGCGTTCCTGCTGCTCATGGACCGCAAGGTCTGGGCCGCCGTGCAGATGCGCCGCGGTCCCAACGTCGTCGGCGCCTTCGGCCTGCTGCAATCCTTCGCCGACCTGATCAAGTTCGCGCTGAAGGAGCCGATCATCCCGGCCGGTGCCAACAAGGGCGTGTTCCTGCTGGCTCCCATCGCCACGGCCACATTCGCGCTTGCCTCCTGGGCCGTCATTCCCGTGAACGAAGACGGTTGGGGCAAGTGGGTCATCTCCGACCTGAACGTCGGTGTCCTCTACCTGCTCGCGCTGTCCTCGCTGGCCGTCTACGGCATCATCATGGGTGGCTGGGCGTCAAACTCGAAATACCCGTTCATGGGCTCGCTGCGCTCCGCCGCGCAGATGGTCTCCTACGAGGTCTCGATCGGCTTCGTGATCATCACCGTCATCCTCTGCGTCGGCTCGCTCAATCTCACCGACATCGTCAACGCCCAGAAAACCGGCGTCGGCACCCATGTCGGGCTGCCCGCGTCGGCGCTCGATTGGTACTGGCTGGCGCTGCTGCCGATGTTCGTCATCTTCTTCGTGTCGGCGCTGGCCGAAACCAACCGCCCCCCATTCGACCTTGTCGAGGCGGAATCGGAGCTCGTGGCCGGCTTCATGGTTGAGTATTCCTCGACGCCCTACCTGCTCTTCATGCTCGGCGAGTACGTGTCCATCGTCACCATGTGCGCGCTGGGGACCATTCTTTTCCTCGGCGGCTGGCTCCCGCCCGTGGACGTCGCCCCATTCAACTGGGTGCCCGGAATTTTTTGGTTCCTGGCCAAGGGCGTCTTCATATTTTTCCTGTTCGCGATGGCGAAGGCGATCGTGCCGCGCTCCCGCTACGATCAGCTCATGCGCCTCGGCTGGAAGGTGTTCCTGCCGCTCTCGCTCGTGATGGTCGTGCTGGTGGCGTCAATTCTGCAGTACACACGCGTGGCCTGATGCGAGAAGGCCTGACGCGGGAAGGATCGACGGACGTGTCCATCAACGTTGCACAATCGGTGAAGTCCCTCTTCCTCTGGGAGTTCGTCCAGGCGTTCGGGCTCGCCATGAAGTACTTCTTCGCCAAGAAGAAGACCCTGAATTACCCCTTCGAGCGCGGCCCGCTGTCGCCCCGTTTCCGCGGCGAGCATGCCCTGCGCCGTTATCCCAACGGGGAAGAGCGCTGCATCGCCTGCAAGCTCTGCGAGGCGATCTGCCCGGCCCAGGCCATCACCATCGAAGCCGGCCCGCGCCGCAACGACGGCACCCGCCGCACCACCCGCTACGACATCGACATGGTGAAATGCATCTACTGCGGCCTGTGCCAGGAGGCGTGCCCGGTCGACGCCATCGTCGAGGGACCGAACTTCGAATTCGCCACCGAGACCCGCGAAGAGCTGTACTACAACAAGGACAAGCTGCTCGATAACGGCGACCGGTGGGAGCGCGAGATCGCACGCAACCTTGCGGCGGACGCGCCGTATCGCTGAGACCACGATCGCTTCGGACCCTATCAGTCCGAAGCGTGAATCGTTGGTCTCGCTCTAAACGCCCGGTGACGGGCGACGAGCGCGCCGCGGGGCACCTCTCGCGGCGCTTGGATTGGCAAGGCGCATAGGGTAGTCACCCCTGTGCGGTTTGAACCTGCCGCCGGCCGAAGTGGGGTAGTGCTGCATAGCGCGCTCTAAATCGGAAGGTGGCCGAGGGCTGTGGATCGTTACCAATGGCGCTGACGGCAGGCTTCTTCTATCTCTTCGCGACCCTTGCGGTCGCCTCTGCGGTGATGGTCATCATGGCCAGGAACCCCGTGCACGCCGTGCTGTTCCTCATCCTCGCCTTCTTCAACGCAGCCGGGCTCTTCATCCTGCTCAGCGCTGAGTTTCTGGCGATGCTGCTCGTCATCGTCTACGTCGGCGCAGTGGCGGTGCTGTTCCTGTTCGTCGTCATGATGCTGGACGTCGACTTCGCCGAGTTGAAGGCCGGCTTCATCAAGAATGCGCCGGTCGGCCTCATCGTTGGCGGCATCGTGCTCGCTGAGTTGGTTCTGCTGTTCGTCGGCCGCGGCTTCGGCGTCGGCGTCACCCAGCAGCTCGGCGCCCCGATTGCCGCTCTCGGCAAGGAAGCTTCCAACACCCAGGCGCTCGGCCTCGTCCTCTATACGAAGTACGTCTTCTTCTTCGAGGTCGCGGGCCTCATTCTGCTCGTCGCCATGATCGGCGCCATCGTGCTGACGCTACAACACAAGGCGGGCGTCCGGCGCCAGTCGATCGCGGCTCAGGTGGCCCGCACGCCGAAGACCGGCATGGAAATCGTCAAAGTTCCGTCCGGCGGCTCGGTCATCCCCGACGCGGCGGCAAGCTCGTCCGGCGAGAGGCGAAGCTGATGCGGCAAGCGGGGGCACTAGCATGACCATCGGTCTTGGACATTACCTGACAGTCGCAGCGTGCCTGTTGACGCTCGGCATGCTTGGCATCTTCCTCAACCGCAAGAACGTGATCGTCATCTTGATGTCGATCGAGCTGATGCTGCTGGCGGTCAACATCAACCTCGTGGCGTTCTCCTACTACCTGGGTGACCTCGTCGGCCAGGTCTTCGCCCTGTTCAACCTGACCGTCGCTGCGGCCGAGGCCGCGATCGGCCTCGCCATCGTGGTCGTCTACTTCCGCAACCGCGGCTCAATTGCGGTGGAAGACATCAACATGATGAAGGGCTGAGCGCATGATCTACTCGGCCATCGTCTTCCTGCCCGCGATCGGGTTCCTCATCGCGGGCCTCTTCGGCCGCATCCTCGGCCCGCGTCCGTCCGAACTGGTCACCACCGCCCTGATGATGATCTCCTGCGTCCTGGCGTGGGTGGTGTTCTATCGCGTCGGCTTCGGCCACGAGACCGCGCACGTGGCCATCGAGCGCTGGATCACCTCGGGCGAGTTGGACATCAGCTGGGCCTTCAAGATCGACACCCTGACCGCCGTGATGTTCGTCGTCGTGACGACTGTTTCGACGCTCGTCCACGTCTATTCCATCGGCTACATGCACCAGGACGACAGCCGCCCGCGCTTCTTCGCCTACCTCTCGGGCTTCACCTTCGCCATGCTGATGCTGGTGACGTCCGACAACCTCGTCCAGATGTTCTTCGGCTGGGAAGGCGTCGGCCTGTTCTCGTATTTGCTCATTGGCTTCTGGTACACCAAGCCGGAGGCGAACGCGGCCGCCATCAAGGCCTTCGTCGTCAACCGCGTCGGCGACTTCGGCTTCGCGCTCGGCATCTTCGGCCTGTTCGCGGTCTTCCGCACCGTCAACCTCGACCAGCTCTTCGAGGCCGTGCCCGCAATGGCGGGCCAGAAGTTTGAGTTCCTCGGCTACCAGCTCGATATCCTCACCACGCTCTGCCTGCTGCTGTTCATGGGCGCGATGGGCAAGTCGGCGCAGTTCCTGCTGCACACCTGGCTCCCCGACGCCATGGAAGGCCCGACGCCCGTCTCCGCGCTCATCCACGCCGCCACCATGGTTACTGCCGGCGTGTTCATGGTTGCGCGCCTGTCGCCCATCTTCGAATACGCCCCCGTTGCGCTCGAGTTCGTCGTGCTCATCGGCTCGATCACCGCCTTCTTCGCCGCGACCGTCGGCCTCGTGCAGAACGATATCAAGCGTGTCATCGCCTATTCGACCTGCTCGCAGCTAGGCTACATGTTCGTCGCCTGCGGCGTCGGGGCCTATCAGGCCGGCGTGTTCCACTTGTTCACGCACGCCTTCTTCAAGGCGCTGCTGTTCCTCGGCGCCGGCTCGGTCATCCACGCCATGCACCACGAGCAGGACATGCGGAACATGGGCGGCCTGCGCTCCAAGCTCCCATTCACCTGGTCGATGATGCTGATCGGCACGCTGGCGCTGACCGGGTTCGGCATCCCGCACCTTGCCGGCTTCTCCGGATTCTACTCCAAGGACGCCATCATCGAGGCTTCGTTCGCCGCCAACACGTTCGGCAACTATTCCTTCTGGGCGCTCGTCATCGCCGCGTTCTTCACCTCGTTCTACTCATGGCGCCTCATGTTCATGACCTTCCATGGCAAGACGCGCGCCGACCACCACACTTTCGATCATGCGCACGAGAGCCCGCCGGTCATGCTCGTCCCGCTGACGGTGCTGGCCTTCGGCGCCGTCGTCGCGGGTGCGGCAACGCCGTTCTTCATTGGCGCCGGGCAGCACGAGTTCTGGGGCAAGGCCATTTTCAACGGCGAGCACAACCACATCCTGCACGCCATGCACGAGGTCCCCGCCTGGGTCATCTGGTCCCCGACCGCCGCCATGGTCGCCGGCTTCGTCATCGCCTACGCCTATTACATCGCCGTGCCGTCGCTGCCCGCCGCGACCGCCAACGCGTTCCGGCCGCTGTATCTCTTCCTGCTCAACAAGTGGTACTTCGACGAGCTCTATGACCGGATCTTCGTGAAGCCGGCATTCTGGCTCGGCAACGTCCTCTGGAAGGTCGGCGACGTCAAAATCATCAATGGCCTGATCGACGGCACGGCGGCAGGCGTCTTCGCCGTCACGCAACGCGCGGTGCGCCTGCAGACGGGATACGTCTACCACTACGCCTTCGTCATGCTGATCGGCGTGGCGCTGCTCATCACCTACTTCATGTTCATGGGTGGACCGCGCTAATGGATCTCGCTTCCGCCCCCATCCTCTCCATCGTGATGTTCATGCCGCTGGTCGGCGCGCTGCTCATCGGCCTCCTCAATGCCGAGGCCAAGGGCAACGCCCGCTGGATCGCGCTCTACACCACCGTCATCACGTTCCTGATCTCGATTATCATCTGGGTGCGGTTCGACCCCACCAACCCCGGATTCCAGTTCGTCGAAGAGCGCGCGCTGCTCGACCTGATGAGCTTCAAGCTGGGCGTCGACGGCATCTCCATGCTGTTCGTCATCCTGACGACGTTCCTGATGCCGCTTGTGATCCTGCAGAGCTGGGTCGTCATCGATGAACGCGTCAAGGAGTACATGATCGCGTTCCTCGTGCTGGAAACGCTGATGATCGGCGTGTTCTGCGCGCTCGATCTGGTGCTGTTCTACGTGTTCTTCGAGGGCGGCCTGATCCCGATGTTCCTCATCATCGGCATCTGGGGCGGCGCCAATCGCATCTACGCGACGTTCAAGTTCTTCCTCTACACGCTGCTCGGCTCGGTGCTGATGCTGCTCGCCGTGCTGGCGATGTACTGGCAGGCCGGCACCACCGACATCACCGCGCTGCTGACCCACAAATTCCCCGCTGAAATGCAGTGGTGGCTGTGGCTCGCGTTCTTCGCGTCGTTCGCCGTGAAGATGCCGATGTGGCCGGTCCACACCTGGTTGCCCGACGCCCACGTCGAAGCTCCGACCGGCGGCTCCGTCATCCTGGCCGCCGTGCTGCTCAAGATGGGCGGCTACGGCTTCCTGCGCTTCTCGGTGCCGATGTTCCCCGTGGCGAGCGCGCAGTTCGCCGATCTGGTGTTCACGCTGTCGGTGATCGCCATCATCTACACCTCGTTGGTCGCGCTGGTGCAGACCGACATCAAGAAGCTGATCGCCTATTCGTCAGTCGCCCACATGGGCTTCGTCACCATGGGCATCTTCACCTTCTCGACCCAGGGCACCGAAGGCGCCATCTTCCAGATGCTGTCGCACGGCATCATCTCTGCCGGCCTCTTCCTCTGCGTCGGCGTCATTTACGACCGCATCCACACGCGCGAGATCGCGGCCTACGGCGGCCTCGTGCAGCGCATGCCGATCTACGCCGTCTTCTTCATGGTCCTGACCATGGGCAACGTCGGCCTGCCCGGTACCTCCGGCTTCGTCGGCGAGTTCCTGACCCTGCTGGCCGCGTTCAAGGTCAGCACCTGGGTCGCCTTTTTCGCAACCTCGGGCGTCATCCTGTCTGCCGCCTATGCGCTCTATCTCTATCGCCGCGTCATCTACGGCGAGCTGGTGAGGCCTGCATTGCAGACCATCCAGGATCTGAGCCCGCGCGAAATCGGCATCCTCGCCCCGCTGGTCGCGCTGACGATCTTCTTCGGCTTCTATCCCGCGCCCCTTCTCGACGTGCCGGCCGTTGCGGTGAAGAAGCTCGTCCAATCCTACGAGGCAGCGGTGCAGGAGGCGGGCATTCCCGTCCAGCCGCTGAAGATCATACCTTCCGCCTCACCCGCGCAACCGGCCCCCGCGCCGGCCCACCACTAAGAGGACGGCGTTGATGGAAGTGTTGCAGTCTTACGCGCCGCTGCTGCCGGAGATCGCCATCGCGGTCGGCGCCATGCTGATCCTGATGCTGGGGCTGTTCCGCGATACGTCCGCAATGCCCGAACCTGCCGCCGATTACCTGTCGGGCTGGCTCTCGATCATCGTGCTCGTCATCGGCGCCGCCCTGGTCATCAATGGAGCTGGTCCGCGCGAGGTTCTGTTCGAAGGCGCCTTTATCAGCGACGGGTTCAGCCGCTTCTCGAAAATCCTGATCCTTGGGGGTGCCGCGCTCGTACTCGTGATGTCGCTCGACACTCTGGCTCGTGCCAAGCTGCTGACCCCAGAGATCTGCGTTCTGATGCTGCTTGCCGTCACCGGCATGCTGCTCATGGTGTCCGCCGGCAACCTGATCGCGCTGTTCCTCGGCCTCGAGCTGCAGAGCCTCGCGCTCTACGTCATTGCTGCCATCGACCGCAGCAAGGTCCGTTCCTCCGAAGCGGGCCTCAAGTATTTCGTGCTGGGCTCGCTCTCGTCCGGCATGCTGCTCTACGGCGCCTCGCTGATCTACGGCTTCACCGGTTCGATCGACTTCACCGCCATTGCCACGGCCGCGCAGGGCCAGTCCGCAACCCAGAACATCGGCCTCATCGTCGGTCTCGTGTTTCTGCTCGTCGGCCTCGCCTTCAAGATCAGCGCCGTGCCCTTCCACATGTGGACGCCCGACGTCTACGAGGGCTCCCCGACACCCGTCACCGCATTCTTCGCGGCCGCCCCTAAGCTCGCCGCCTTCGCGCTTCTCGTCCGCACGCTGCTCACCGGCTTTCCCGGCATTGCGGCGCAGTGGCAGCAGATCATCGTGTTCCTCTCTATCGCCTCGATGGTGCTGGGCGCCTTCGCTGCCATTGGCCAGAAGAACATCAAGCGCCTGATGGCCTACTCATCCATCGGTCACGTCGGTTACGCGCTGATTGGCCTTGCCGCCAACAGTGAGGCCGGCACGCAGGCGCTGCTCGTCTACCTCGCCATCTATATCGTCATGACGGTCGGCGCCTTCGCCTGCATCCTGTCGATGCGCACCGCCGACGGCCCCGTCGAGGACGTCGATTCTCTGGCCGGTCTCGCCAAGACGAATCTGCCCATGGCGTTCGTGCTCGGAACGATTCTCTTCTCGATGGCCGGCATCCCGTGGATGGCCGGGTTCTTCGCCAAGCTCTACGTGTTCGGCGCCGCGGTGAAGGCTGGTCTCTATGCGCTCGCCGTGATCGGCGTGCTCTCCAGCGTCGTCGGCGCCTACTACTACCTGCGCCTCGTCAAGATCATGTTCTTCGACGAGCCGAAGACCAAATTCCTGCCAATCGACCACGGCACCGGTTTCGTCATGGGCGTGTCCGCGGCGTTCGTGCTGCTGTTTATCGTGGTGCCGGCGCCGCTGATCGACGCTGCGCTGTCGGCGGCCAAGTCGCTCCACATCGCAACCGCCGCTGCCCCATGACAGATGCGCCGGCAGAGCTGCCGGAGTGCTGTCAACTTGTGCACCTCGCCGAGGTCGATGGGACCAACGCCGAGGCGATGCGGCGCGTGCAGCAAGGTGAGCGCGGCCCGCTTTGGATCATCGCTGATCGCCAGTTCGTCGGCCGCGGACGTTCGGGACGCTCGTGGGCTTCCGAGCCTGGCAACCTGTTTGCCAGCTACCTCGTCACTCTGACCTGCCCGCTCGCGCAGGCCGGCCAGCTGTCCCTCGTTGCCGGCGTCGCCAGCATCGATGCCATCCGCCTGGCGGGACAAGTTCCCGGCCTGCGCCTCAAGTGGCCAAACGATATCCTCATCGGCACGGCAAAGCTCGGCGGCATCCTAGTGGAATCGAGCGTCCCCGCCCCCCGCGGCGGCATCATTGCGGTGGTCGGCGTCGGCCTTAACCTTTTGTCGGCTCCGGACGATCTCGGACGATCCGCGACATTTCTCGCGCGCGCCGGATTATCGCTTTCGCCGCGCGAGGCATTGTGCTTCCTGGCGCGGACCATGAGCGATTGGATCAGAATCTGGGACGACGGCAGAGGCTTCGCGCCCGTCCGCGAGGCTTGGCTGGAGCGCGCGGGCGCCATAGGCGAACCGCTGACTGTCAACGCTGCCCACGGGCCCGTCTCCGGCGTTTTCGCCGGCATCGACGATGAAGGCGCGCTGCTCATCGACGATGCCGAAGGACGGCAGATGAGCTTCTCGTTCGGCGATGTCACGCTCACAGAGAAAGACAAGAACATATGAGCGACACGAAGCGGAGTGCTGGCCGCACTGCCGGCGGCGACGAGTTCGTGTTCCTCGCGCTGGGCGGCCTCGGCGAGATCGGCATGAACGCCTATCTCTACGGCTTCGGCCCTCCCGACGCGCGCAAGTGGATGATGGTCGACTGCGGCATCACCTTCCCCGAGGGTGAGTTCGATCCCGGCATCGACGTCATCCTTCCCGATGTACGATTCATCGAGGAGAACCGCAGCGATCTCGCCGGCATCGTCATCACCCACGCGCACGAGGATCACATCGGCGCCGTGATCGAGCTATGGCCGCGCCTGAAGGCACCGGTATACGCAACTCCATTCACTGCCGGCATGCTCAAAGCCAAGCTCGCCGAGCACGGCCGCGGTCTTGAGATTCCAATCCACGTCATTCCGCTCGATTCCAAGTTCGACGTCGGCCCGTTCGGCGTCGAGCTGTTCTCGCTGACGCACTCGATTCCCGAGATGAGCGCGCTCGCCATCCGCACCCCGCTCGGCACCGTGTTCCACACTGGCGACTGGAAGCTTGACGCGACGCCCACCATCGGCGCTCCCGCCGACGCCGCACGCCTCGCGAGACTCGGAGAGGAGGGCGTGCTCGCCCTGTTCATTGATTCGACCAACGCCTTCCGCGAGGGCATCTCGCCGTCCGAGCAGGATGTCTCCCGTTCTCTGGCCGACATCGTCAAAGGCGCAAAGAAGCGCGTCGCCGTGACGACGTTCTCCTCCAACGTTGCCCGCGTGAAGGGTGTGGCCGATGCAGCGCAAGCCGCCGGACGCCAGCTCGTCGTGGCGGGTCGCGCGCTTCACCGCGTGATCGAGGTCGCGCGTGAGGCCGGATACCTGCCGCAGGGCTTCCGCCATCACGATCAGGATCAGTTCTCCTACATTGACCGGCACGACATCGTCCTGCTTTGCACCGGCAGCCAGGGCGAGCCGCGCGCCGCGCTCGCACGCATCGCCGAGGACGAGCACCCGGAAATCTCGCTCGACAAGGGCGATCTGGTGATCTTTTCCTCGCGTACGATCCCCGGAAACGAGAAGGCCGTCGGCCGTATCCAGAACAACCTCGCCCGCGCGGGCTGCGATATCCTCACCGATGCCGACGCGCTGGTGCACGTTTCCGGCCATCCGCGGCGCGATGAGCTGCGCCAGATGTACCGCTGGATTCGCCCGCAGATCGCGGTGCCCATGCATGGCGAGGCGCGCCACCTGAAAGCGCAGGCCGAGCTGGCGCGCGAGATGGGCGTCAAGACTGTCTTCACGCTGACGGACGGCGAGATCCTCCGCATCGCGCCCGAACCTGCCGTCATCGACGACGCGCCGGTCGGCCGTCTGTTCCGCGATGGGCGCCTGCTCGTGCCGGAAGCCGACGGACCGGTGCGCGAGCGTCGCAAGCTGTCGATCGTCGGCATCGTGGTCGTCAGCCTTGTGGTTTCGCGCAAGGGCGCCGTGCTGGGAGAGCCGCTGGCGGTCCTCGACGGCCTCCCCGAGGAAACCGCCGACGGCGAGGAAATGCTGGACGTGGTTCTGGATGCCGTCGACGGCACCTTGCGCTCGATCCCCCAGCACAACCGCAAGAATCCGGACGCCCTTGCTGAATCCATCCGCCGGTCGGTCCGCGCCGCGGTCAACGACGTTTGGGGCAAGAAGCCCATTTGCAAGGTGATCGTGAACGTGGTCGATACTAAGGGCTGAAACGCCCTTTCCCCGTCGGCAGGGAGAGGGTTGGTGTGAGGGGCAGGCGCAGGTTTTGTCCTCATCCGGAATTGAAGAAGGGAGCTCGAATGATCGGACGTCTGAATCACGTTGCCATCGCGGTGAAGGACCTCGCCGCCGCCACCGCCGTTTATCGCAACGCGCTCGGCGCCACGATTACCGAGCCGACCCCCCAGCCCGAGCACGGCGTGACGGTCGTATTCGTGACGCTGCCGAACACCAAGATCGAGTTCCTGGAGCCGCTGGGCGATAACTCTCCAATCGCCAAGTTCCTGGAAAAGAACGCCGACGGCGGCATCCATCACATCTGCTACGAGGTCGACGACATCATCGCCGCCCGCGATCAGCTCAAGGCGCAGGGCGCCCGCATTCTTGGCGACGGCAACCCAAAGATCGGCGCACACGGCAAGCCGGTGCTGTTCCTTCACCCGAAGGATTTCCTCGGCACCCTGACCGAACTCGAGCAGGCCTGACCGTGGCTTGGCGCTTCCAACCTGATGCCACGCCGCGGCTCGTCTAAGTCAAAAGGAGATCCAACATGGATTGGGTGATGGCGACGGCCATCTACATTTTCATCTGGTGGATCACCCTGTTCGCGGTGCTGCCGTTCGGCGTGCACACCCAGGACGAGGCCGGCGCCGTCGTTCCCGGTACGCCGGGCAGCGCTCCGGCCAAGCAGCGCATGCTGCGCATCTTCCTGATCAACACGGCCGTCGCGTCGGTGGTGTTTGGGTTCGTCTACGCCGTCATCGCATTCAAGCTGATCAGGCCCGAAAACCTGCCCTGGTAGAGCCCCGCCGGCTCTCCCGCGGCAAAGCGGCAAGGCGCCCGCGCTCCGATCGCACGAGCGTCTATCGGCGAAGGCGTGAATCTTGAGCGCCATAACAAGCGCCAGCCCAAAAATCGCGCAACATCTGCCGCACAACAAGCTTCTCTCAGCTCGTGCCAGCTACCTCCAAAAATGCGAAGAGCAAGGTTCGTTGAACCTTGCTCCGCGCATTTGGCTGTTGTCGTTTTTTGCGCCACGGGTTGCTGCGGCGGTTGCGCCTGTCAGCTCCATGGTCCGGCTGCGGAATGGCCACCCTTGTGGGTAGCCGCGCGCCTTTATCTTCCCTAGACTTGGGCTGCCTGCCGCCTGTGTCTGCGGCTTATGACCCACCCTTATGGCGAGTACATCTACTCGACACGCGGCCTTCTGTCACGCGGCTTCGTGTGCTGCCGCCAAAAAAATTTTTCACATTCCCGATGTGCAATTCGCACGTGCAATCAATGGTGCAGCGCACTCGCTTCACGTGCTGATCGACGCGACGCGGACGCGCCTGCAAATGCCTATTATGGATGCACGCGCTGCGGCTCTTTCGGCAGTGTTGCCTCCCGCCCTGATTAACGCTACCAGCCGCTGTCGGGCCTCGGCCCGCTCCCACCTTTCGCGCCCACCCGGGCGCCTTGCTGATCTGGATCGGGCCCTATGCGCCATCGCGACCTTGACCTGCACATCAAGAGGGCAGTCCGATGAGCAAGCGAGCGCTGCCCGTGACCCGCGAGGCCGATTTCCCCGAGTGGTACCAGGCCGCCGTCCGCGATGGCGACATGGCTGAGACCAGTCCCGTCCGCGGCTGCATGATCATCAAGCCGTGGGGCTGGGGCGTCTGGGAGCGCATCCAGGCCGAACTCGACACCCGCATCAAGGATACGGGCCACGAGAACTGCTATTTCCCGCTCTTCATCCCGATGAGCTTCATCGCCAAGGAGGCCGACCACGTCGAGGGCTTCGCCAAGGAGATGGCGGTCGTCACCCATCACCGGCTGAAGAACGTCGGCGGCGAGCTTGTGGTCGATCCGGCCGCCAAGCTGGAAGAGCCGCTGATCGTGCGCCCGACCTCGGAAACCATCATCGGCGACGCCTTCCAGCGCTGGATCAAGAGCTATCGCGACCTGCCGCTGCTCATCAACCAGTGGGCCAACGTCGTGCGCTGGGAGATGCGCACCCGCCTTTTCCTGCGTACCGCCGAGTTCCTCTGGCAGGAGGGCCATACCGCGCACGCCGACCGCGACGACGCCATGGCCGAGACGCTGAAGATGCTCGAGGTCTACCGCGAGTTCGCCGAGAACGTTCTGGCGATGCCCGTGGTCGCCGGCGAGAAGCCAGCCAACGAGCGCTTCCCGGGGGCTGACAACACGTATTCGATCGAAGCGATGATGCAGGACGGCAAGGCGCTCCAGGCCGGCACCTCGCACTATCTCGGCACCCACTTCGCCAAGGCGCAGAACATCCAGTTCCAGAGCAAAGAAGGCCAGCTGGAGCTCTGCCACACCACCAGTTGGGGCGTGTCGACCCGCCTCATCGGCGGCGTGATCATGACCCACGGCGACGACGACGGCCTGCGCATGCCTCCCAAGATCGCGCCGCGCCAGATCGTCATTGTGCCCATGCTGCGCGACAAGCCTGAAGATAAAGAGCTGCTCGACTACTGCGCCTCGCTCGAAAAGGAGCTGAAGGCGGCGGCAATTCGCGTGCTCGTCGATGCCAAGCCGACAAAGTCCGCCGAGAAGCGCTGGAACTGGGTCCGCCGCGGCGCCCCGGTGATCGTCGAGATCGGCGGCCGCGACGCTGCCGGCGGCAACGTCACCTACATGCGCCGCGACAAGCTGCGCGACGGCGACAAGATCGCCTCGCACACAAGTCCGCGCGCCGAGTTCGTCGCCGGGGCGCCAGCGTTGCTGGACGACATCCAGGCCACCCTCTACGCCGAGGCCAAGGCGCGTCTGGACGGAAACATCGTTACCGGCCTCAAGACCTTCGACGATCTGGCCGGCTATTTCGGCGCCGCGGAGGACGACGACGTGGGCGGCGCCTTCAAGGGCTGGGCCTATGTGGCCTGGTCCAAGCCCGAAGGAGCTGCTCTGGAGGCGATTGCAGATCGCCTCAAAGCGCTTAAGCTCACCATCCGCAATGCACCGCTCGACCAGAAGCCGGTCGAGGGGAGCTGTCTTTTCACCGGAAATCCGGCGGTCCAGTACGTGTTGATCGGCCGCGCCTATTAATCACTGATGCAACTTGGCAACGCTTCGCGTGGCGTCGGATGCTGGACCCGGAAGGTCCTTCATGCGCAACGCAATCTGGCCCGATTAGGGGATTAGCTCTCCCCGGCCGACCCAGCTGACAAGCTGGCGGCCAAGGACGAGCGAGGGGAGTTTCGCGGGGATGACAGCGGCCGCTGCCGATACCAAGCCGTTCGCAATGTTCGAATGGATGCTGGCGACGCGCTACCTGCGCGCACGCCGCAAAGAAGGCTTCATCTCCGTCATCGCCGGCTTCTCGTTCACGGGCATCATGCTCGGCGTCGCCACGCTCATCATCGTCATGGCCGTGATGAACGGCTTCCGCAACGAGCTGTTCGCCAAGATTCTCGGCCTCAACGGGCACATCATCGTCAACAAGATCGGCACTCCGTTCGATGACTACGACGAGGTGGCCAAGCGCATCGCGGCCCTGACCGGCATCAAGGCTGCGATGCCGCTGATCGAGGGCCAGGTCATGGTGTCCTCGGCCGTGCAGGCGACAGGCGCGCTCGTTCGCGGAATGACGGAGCAGGGCGTTCGCTCCTTGCCGCTCATCGCCGACAACATCCGCTACGGCACGCTCGACGGCTTCGGCGACGGCAACGGCATCGCTATTGGCACGCGTCTGGCCAACATGCTTCGCGTCAACGTCGGCGACAGCATTACGCTGGTCTCGCCGCGAGGCGCGTCCACACCCTTCGGCACCGCGCCGCGCACAAAGCCGTATCGGATCGCAGCCCTCTTCGAGATGGGCATGGCCGAGTACGACCGCACCATGGTGTTCATGCCGCTGCTCGAGGCACAGCGATACTTCTCCCGCGGGCCTGAGGTCGACGCCATCGAGGTGGTGGTCGACCACCCCAACAACATCGACGCCTATATGAAAGAGGTGAAGCGCGCCGCCGGCATCACCAACCACGTGTCCGACTGGCGCGCACGCAACGAGACGTTCTTCACCGTGCTCGAAGTCGAGCGCAACGTGATGTTCATCATCCTGTCGCTGATCGTGCTCGTCGCCGCCCTCAACATCATTTCCGGCCTGATGATGCTGGTGAAGGACAAGGGCCGCGACGTCGCCATCCTGCGCACCATGGGCGCCACCCGCGGCGCCATCATGCGCGTGTTCCTCATCACCGGCGCCTCGATCGGCATCGTCGGCACGTTGGCCGGACTGGTGCTCGGCATCGTCTTCTGCATGAACATCGAAACCATCCGAGAGATCATCTCCTGGATGACCAACACCACTCTGTTCGACCCGAACGTCTACTACCTGACGCGCCTGCCGGCCGACATGGAGCCTCGCGAGACGGCTTCCATCGTGCTGATGGCGTTGGCCCTTTCCGTGCTCGCCACGCTTTATCCCTCGTGGCGCGCGTCCACTCTCGATCCTGTAGAAGCGCTGCGATACGAATGAGCGACCGTCGCATGACCGCCCTGGCCGAGGAGCTGCAAGCCTTGCGAGACAACGGGCAACAATCTGCTGCCCAGCCCGTGCTGCGGCTCGATAGATTGGTGCGCGCCTTCCACCAGGGGACGCGCCGCATCGCCGTGTTGAATGGAGCCAGCGCCGACATCCATCCAGGCGAGGCTGTGGCTCTCGTCGGCCCTTCAGGCGCCGGCAAGTCGACACTGCTGCACATTGCCGGCCTCTTGGAAACGCCCGACGAGGGCCATGTCTACATCCAGGGGCGCGACTGCTCGCGGATGAACGACGCCGACCGTACCCGCGTGCGCCGCGCCAAGATGGGCTTCGTCTACCAGTTCCACCAGTTGCTGCCCGAGTTCTCCGCGCTGGAGAACGTCATCATCCCGCAGCTCATCCTCGGCCGCAGTCGCGCCAAGGCTGCTGAGCGTGCGCGCCTGCTTCTGACCGACCTCGGCCTCGGCGAGCGCGTCGATCATCGCCCGGCCGAGCTGTCCGGCGGCGAGCAGCAGCGCACCGCGATTGCCCGCGCGCTGGCCAACGAGCCGCGCCTCATCCTCGCCGACGAGCCGACCGGCAATCTCGATCCGCATACGGCTCAGCATGTCTTTGACGCGCTCATACAGCTCATCCGCACCACGGGTGTCGGCGCGCTGATCGCCACCCACAACCTCGACCTCGCCCGCCGCATGGACCGCGTCCTGCGGCTCGAGGATGGCCTGTTGAAGGAAGTGCCGCGCCCCGGCGTGGGACGTCGCCCGCGACCCCCCCCAATCGGGGATAGGGCCTCC
>CAZBPM010000053.1:0-15814 GCA_964493785.1 uncultured Hyphomicrobium sp.
CGGCAGCCGCGACGATATCGGGCCAGCGGGCGCCGGGCTCGGCGGAGGCGTCCACCCTTCATGCGGGCTCGGTGGCGGCAGCGACGGCGGCGGAAACGGCGCCGAGGCCGGCATCGGCGGCGGCCCCGGAGGGCCAAGGTCATAGCCGTTCTGCCCTTCCTGCTCCGGCATCGGATCGGGCTCATAGGCCGGCTGGTCATACCCCTGCTGCGGATAGTCTTCGGCAGGGTAGCCTTCTCCCTCGTAAGGAGCTGGACTGTAGTCGCCGAACGCAGGGTCGCTGTGCTGCGGCAGATGCTGCTGCCCGAAATGCGGCTCCGGTTCAGGCCCACGATAGGGTGCTGCAACCGGCGGCTTCGCCATCGCCGGCTCTTGCGGTGGGAAACGTTGCATAGGCGCCTGAGGCTGCATCGACGGCGACGGCAGCGCAGGCTCCTCGAACGGCGGCTCCGGCGGCGGAGCATATTCCTCAAAGCGCGGCTCCTCGCGCTCTGCGGGGATCACCTCGGGTTGAGGCTCTTCCAAGGGCTGGGAACGGCGCGGCGGCGCCGTCACGGTTCGCGACTGAACCCGCTCGCGCGCGGTCGCGAGAATTGATTCCGCATCAGCTGACGGCAGCGGCCGCGCCGACGGCTCTGGAGCGGCTGGCTTTGCCTGCAGCGCGCGTATGGCGCCCTCGAACGTCAGGCCAAGGGCGCTCAGCACATGCGCCGCCGCGCTCTTTCCATCGCCGATGATGGCAGCAAGCACGATCGCGCCGTTGATCTCGCGACGCCGCCCGCCTCGCGCCGCCGCCGCGGCAGCTTCGAGAATGCGCACCAAATCGCCGGCTACGGCGAGATCGCCGACCTGACCCTGATGCCTCAAGGGAAGCGCGGAAAGCTGCCGGCCGACCTCGCTCGTCAACTCTGAAACGTTGATGTTGCTGGCCGCCAGCACCAGCGCTGCGTCCGGATCATCGCACAGCGCCAGCAGCATATGCTCGAGCGTTACCTCCGCGTGCGAGTGCGCGCGCGCATAGTCTGTTGCCCGCGACAGTGACGCGGCCAGTCCCGATGACATGGCGATACGGCTCAAGCCGTCGGCGTTCATAAACGAGCTTCTCCCGGATGGAAGTCGAGGCGGCGGGGCGGATCATGCGCTCAACCCCGTCGAGTTGAATAGCGCACTTTCCGTCTACCGATGTAGCACGCGAATGTGGGTGGATTTCGTTGCAGTCCGGCGGCCCAAAGTCACGGCCCATATGCTCAAGAGCCTAAAGACGGCTCATGACCTTAAAGACTGACGCCGCTGGGACTTGGCGCCGCAGCGCTGCCGGGTATAAGAGCTGGCCTCCAGTTGTGTAGACGTACATTGTCGGGCCGGCACGCCAGCCGGCAGCTCTAAGCCCAGGCCACGAACATGAAGCCGACCACGCCAAAAGGTGCCCCTGAAGGCAATCCCATGGCTCCCGAGCTCCAACCGTCTCCGCACGTCCAGGCCCGCATCCTGGCGGAGGCACTTCCGCATCTGATCCAGTACGACGAGCAGACGGTCGTCATAAAATTCGGCGGCCACGCGATGGGCGACGCCGCGTTGTCCGACGCCTTCGCACAGGACATCGTCTACCTGAAGCAGTCCGGGGTTAACCCTATCGTCGTCCACGGCGGCGGCCCGCAGATCGCCGGCATGCTCAAGAAACTCGAGATCAAATCCGACTTCGTGAACGGCCTGCGCGTCACCGACAAGCCCACCGTCGAAGTGGTCGAGATGGTGCTGTCGGGACTGATCAACAAGGACATCGTCTCGGCCATCAACCGGCAGGGCGGCAAGGCGGTCGGCATCAGCGGCAAGGACGCCAACCTGATGATCGCCAAAAAGATCACCGAGATGCCGGACCCGGAATCGAACCTTATGAAGGCGGTCGATATCGGCTACGTCGGCGACCCGATCGAGGTGAACCCGCACATCGTCGAAGTGATCTCCAAATCGGACCTCATTCCCGTCATCGCGCCCGTCGGCATCAGCCGCGAGGGCGAGACGCTGAACATCAACGCCGACACGTTCGCCAGCGCCCTCGCAGCGCGCATGAAGGCCAAGCGTCTTTTGCTTTTGACCGATGTCGAAGGCGTACTCGACAAAGACAAGCAGCTTCTCCACCAGCTCACCATCGAGGAAGCACGCCAACTCATCCGTGACGGCGTCATCTCCGGCGGCATGATCCCGAAGATCGAGGGTTGCATCGAGGTAGTCGAAGCCGGCGTCGAGGCCGTCGTCATCATCGATGGCCGCGTCCCGCACTGCGTGCTGCTGGAGCTGTTCACATCCCATGGCGTCGGCACGCTGCTCGGACGCGGGCGCCGCAGGCCGAGGACTACCAGCGAATGAGCCTCTCACGCCCCAAGGACGGCGAAACTGGCCTCCTCGGCGGCAAGGCTCCACCTTTGCGTGCTACCGCGCGCGCTAGCGGCCTTCCTGCGCGCGGCTTCGATGCCACGCGCGTCTGGGTGTTCGACCTCGACAACACCCTCTATCCATCCGCGTGCAATCTTTTCGCCGAGGTTGACCACCGCATGGCGGCCTTCGTCGCCAAGCTGCTCGACGTGCCTCTGGAGCACGCGCGCTATCTGCAGAAGCGCTACTATCACGAGTACGGCACGACACTCACCGGCCTCGTCAAGCTGCACAAGATCGACCCGCACGACTTCTTAGAGTTCGTGCACGACATCGATCTCGCGCCGCTCAGCCATTCACCCGAGCTGGCCCAGGCGCTCGAAGCGCTTCCCGGTCGCCGCATCATTTTCACCAACGGCTCGCGCCGCCACGCCGAACGCGTCGCCGAAAAGCTGGGCGTCCTCCACCTCATGGAGGACATCTGCGATATCGCCGCCTGCGAGTTCGTGGCGAAGCCGTCGCCCGACGCGTTCAAACGAATGGTTGAGCGTCACGGCGTTGCATCGAGCGAAGCCGCAATGTTCGAAGACATGCCGCACAACCTCGAAGCTCCCCATGCTCTCGGCATGACGACTGTGCTCGTGCATTCCGACTATATGGATCATCCGGCCCAAGCTCAGATGCGCAAGTGGACCGAGCTCCCCGAGCACATCCATCATTCGACGGACGACCTGACTACGTTTTTGACCAAGCTCAATCCGCAGCAAAGTTAGCGAGGCCAATGCCAGCGCCGCTGCAGACCCGCGACCTAAACGCCCTCCTCGGCCGCGTGGCCGACGGAGATCGCGACGCGTTCTCAGAGCTTTATGCTGCAACCTCTGCGAAACTCTACGGCGTGGTCTGGCGTATCTTGCCAGCCAAGGACCGCGCGGAGGATGTGCTGCAGGACACCTATGTTAGGATCTGGAACCGCGCTGCCACCTACGATCCGATGAGAGCGTCGCCGATAGCATGGATGGCGGCGATCGCCCGCAACCGCGCCATCGACGAGGTGCGCCGCCGGCCGCCGGTCTCAATCGAGGATACCCCGCAGGCGCTCGACGTCGCGGCCGAAGGACTGGATCCACTCGATGCCGCTCAGCAGAGTGAGGAGCTGCGACGCCTCAACGATTGTCTGCAGGCCTTGGAGGACGAGCGGCGTCAGATCGTCCTCCTCGCCTATCACTCGGGTCTCAGCCGCGACGAGCTTGCCGGGCGCTTCGGCCATCCGGTGGGAACGATCAAGGTATGGCTGCACCGCAGCCTGGCACAACTCAGAAAGTGTCTCGGCGCATGAGCGAAGCTGACGACATTGACATGCTAGCCGCCGAGTACGCGCTCGGCACGCTGTCCGCCGACGAACGGGCGGCAGTGGCGCTGCGCGCGCAAACGGATGCATCGCTCGCCGCCGCTATCGATGCCTGGGAGCTGCGTCTCGCTCCGCTGGCCGAGACCATTCCCGAGCGCGCCCCTCCTGCGTCGGTATGGACCAAAATCCAAGCCAGAATTGGCACCCAATTGGTGGCCGACATCGATCCCTTGGCAGTGATCCGCATGGCCCGAAGCCGGGCACGCTGGCAAGCCACAGCGTTGGCCGCCACTGCCGTCGCGGCTTCTCTCTTTCTGTTCGTCGGCGTGCGCGAGGTGTTTCCCCCCGCGGCCGACAAAACACTGGTCGCCGTCCTGCAAAAGGATGCGCAGTCCCCGGCGTTCCTCGTGTCGGTTGATCTCGACAAGCGCCAGCTCACGATCCGCGCCATCGCGGCCAAGCCCGAGCCGGGCAAGAGCTACGAGCTATGGCTGGTGCACGACGATCTCAAGACCCCGCGCTCGCTAGGCGTGATTGGCGACAACCCCGTCACCGTCGGACCATCACTCACGTCCTATTCCCCCAACGTTATTGAGCACTCAACTCTCGCCGTCACCCTCGAGCCGCCCGGTGGCTCACCCAGCGGCGCGCCCACGGGCCCGGTGCTGTGGAGCGGCAAGCTCCTCGAGGCGACGCAATAGAAAATTTAGCACCGCGCTGCTGAAACCGCAGCGCTCCTCCTCCGTAACTAGTCCATCGCCCCGCAAGAAGGGGCGGAGTTGACCCGGAGGAATACCCCCAATGCAGCAGTCACGTTTCAAGACGGCATTCGTGCTGATCGCCGCAACGACCGGCCTCGCCCTCGTCAGCAGCTTGGCGCTCACCGTGCCGTCGCACGCCGAAAAGACCGTGATGGTCGGCGGCGCCGAGATGTTCCCGTCAAAGAACATCATCCAGAACGCCATGAACTCGAAGGATCACACCACACTCGTCACCGCCGTGAAGGCGGCGGGCCTTGTCGACACGCTGTCGGGTAAAGGCCCATTCACGTTGTTCGCGCCGACCAACGCCGCTTTCGACAAGCTGCCCGCAGGCACTGTCGACACGCTTCTGAAGCCCGAGAACAAGGATAAGCTCGCCGGCATCCTCACGTACCACGTCGTATCCGGCAAGCTGACCGCCGAAGAGCTCGCCGCAATGGTCGACAAGATGGGCGGCAAGGCCGAGCTCAAAACGGTCAACGGCGAGCAGCTGACAGTGAAGCGGGTCGGCGAGAAGCATCTCGCCGTTTACGACCCCGAAGGTCGCGGTGCGCGCATCACCATCGCAGACGTGATGCAGTCGAACGGCGTCATCCACGTCATCGACACCGTCGGACAGCCGAACTGAACGCACAAAGGCGGGCGCAGAACCTCCCCGGCGCCCGCCGCCTGCGCCACTCCTCGCGGGCCCGGCGTCGACGTAAGCGCGGGCCGGGCCTGTTAGGAAGACGTGGGGAGTTGGGACCGGTCGAGCGGGGTATTTGCCACCACCCACTTGGCCGGTCTCGGCTAAAGACTTCGTCGCGACGCCGGACGAGTGCCTCTCCGGGCTTCAGCAGTGCGCTCAACGCGATAGCGCGCGCCCGTAAGCCGAACACAAAGCTCCGATCGTCCGAGCAACTATCAGCGAGGGCGTGAATCGGCAGCGCAAAAAAGCTCCGATCGTCCGAGCAACTATCAGCGAGGACGTGAAGCGGCAGCGCAAAGAATGGCGCGGGTCTCAGCTCGCGCGACACGAGCCTTACAAAACACCAGCTTCAGCTAGTGTCAGAAAATCTAAACTAGCGCGTCGGCACTGGCGTCTCGCCGCGATAATCGTAGAAGCCGCGCTTGGTCTTGCGTCCGAGCCATCCGGCCTCGACGTACTTCACCAGCAGCGGACACGGGCGATACTTTGAATCCGACAGCCCCTCGTACAGCACCTGCATCACCGACAGGCACGTATCCAGACCAATGAAATCGGCAAGCTCCAGCGGCCCCATCGGGTGGTGCGCGCCAAGCCGCATCGCCTTGTCGATCGCCTCCACCGTGCCGACGCCCTCATAGAGCGTGTAGACGGCCTCATTTATCATCGGCAGCAGGATGCGGTTGACGATGAAAGCGGGGAAATCCTCGCTCACCGCCACGGTCTTGTTCAGGCTTTCGACGAACGTCCTCGTCGTCGTGAACATGTCGTCGTCGGTCGCGATGCCGCGAATGAGCTCCACGAGCTGCATCAGCGGCACGGGATTCATGAAGTGCATCCCGATGAAGTGCTCGGGACGATCCGTCGTCGACGCCAGGCGCGTGATCGAAATCGACGACGTGTTGGTGGCGAGCAGCGTTCCTTCTTTGAGGTTCTTGCACAGGTCCGTGAAGATCTTGCGCTTTAGCGCCTCGTCCTCGGTCGCTGCTTCGATGATGAGATCGCAGTCGCCGAGCGCTGCAAAGTCCGGCGCATACCCAATGCGCTTCAGCGCCGGCGAAACGTCGCCAGCCTTGATGAGGCCCTTGTCCGCCTGCCGCTGAAGGAATTTCTCGATGGTCTGAACCGACTCATCGACCTTCTCCTTCTTGAGGTCGTTGAGCGCCACCGAATACCCGCCAAGCGCGATCACGTGCGCGATGCCGGTGCCCATCTGGCCGGCGCCGATTACGCCGACCTTCTTGATGACCTGAGGAGTCTTGCGCTCGCCCTTCGGCTTGTCCGCCGATTTGACTGCCACGTTCATGTCCGCAAGTCCTTCTTTCCCGAAACCCGACGTATCCGCGCTACTGGCCGGCTTTCTTCAGCTCAGCTTCAAGCTCCGGCAGGGCCTGAAACAGATCGGCGACGAGACCGTAATCGGCCACCTGGAAAATGGGTGCCTCGCCGTCCTTGTTGATCGCAACGATGATCTTCGAATCTTTCATGCCAGCCAGATGCTGGATCGCCCCCGAAATGCCGACGGCCATGTAGAGATCGGGAGCAACCACCTTGCCCGTCTGACCCACCTGCATGTCGTTGGGCACGAAGCCGGCATCGACAGCGGCGCGCGAGGCACCGACCGCCGCACCGATCGCGTCGGCTACTGGCTCGATGTACTTCTTGAAGTTCTCGCCAGAACCCAGACCGCGGCCACCGGAGATGATGATCCGCGCCGAAGCAAGCTCCGGACGGTCCGATTTGGTGAGTTCTGCTTTCTCGAAGCTGGAAAGCCCAACGGCCGCCGGAGCAGCGACGCTCTCGATCGCTGCGGAGCCGGTCTCTGCCACATCCGGAAACGCCGAAATGCGGACCGTGATGACCTTCTTGGCTTCCGGCGACTGCACCGTCTGGATGGCATTGCCTGCATAGATCGGCCGCTCGAATGTATCGGGCGAAACGACCTTGGTGATGTCCGAGATCTGCATCACGTCGAGCGCCGCCGCAACGCGCGGAGCGATGTTCTTGCCCGACGTCGTAGCCGGCGCGATGAAGACGTCGTAGCCCCCGATCAGCGAGCCGACCAGCGCGGCAACTTCCTCGGCGAGCCCATGTTCGAGCTGCGGCGCATCCGCCAGCAGCACCTTTGAAACGCCGTCGAGCTTAGCCGCAGCTTCGGCAGCCGGCTTGGCGTTGTGTCCGGCAACGAGGACGTGCACGTCGCCGCCGATCTGCTTTGCGGCCGCCAGCGCCTTGCCCGTCGCGGACTGCAGAGTGCCGTTCGTGTGCTCGGCCAGGAGAAGAATAGCCATTAGAGCACCCCGGCTTCGGCTTTGAGTTTCTGCACGAGCTCGGCGACGCTGCCGACCTTCACGCCGGACTTTCGCGTCGACGGCTCGGAGATTTTCACCACCTTGAGCCGCGGAGCGACGTCCACGCCGAAATCTTCGGGCTTCTTGGCGTCGAGCGGCTTCTTCTTCGCCTTCATGATGTTCGGCAGCGAAGGATAGCGCGGCTCGTTGAGGCGCAGGTCGGTAGAAACGATCGCCGGCAGCTTGAGGCGAACTGTCTCGAGGCCGCCATCCACCTCGCGCGTGACGACGGCATCGCCATTCTCGATCACGACCTTGGAGGCGAACGTACCCTGCGCCCAGCCCAGAAGCGCCGCGAGCATCTGCCCGGTCTGGTTGCAGTCGTCGTCGATTGCCTGCTTGCCGAGAATGACGATCTCAGGCTTCTCGGCTTCGACCACGCCTTTGAGGATTTTCGCCACTGCGAGCGGCTCGACCGGCGCGTCCGACGTCTCGACATGGATGCCGCGATCGGCGCCGATGGCCAGCGCGGTTCGGATGATTTCCTGCGCCTTGGCCGGCCCAATGGAGACGACGACCACCTCGGTGGCCCCGCCCTTCTCCTTCAACCGTACCGCCTCTTCGACAGCGATTTCATCGAAGGGATTCATCGACATCTTCACGTTGGCGAGGTCGATCCCCGAGCCATCCGGCTTGACGCGAATTTTAACGTTGTAATCAACGACTCTTTTGACCGGCACCAGAATCTTCATGCCGTCGGCTCTCCAAGCGCTCTGTGTGGACCGTGGACCCAGGGAACTTTTGTGCAGCGCGGCGTCGGGAACCTAGCCGCGCAAGAGAAAGTCCCCTTATCTCAGGCCTTCTCTTGTTTATTCGCAGATGCGAAAAGAGAACCTACGAGCGAGCCGAATGCAAGTCAATTGGGCCCCCACAGCCCACCCGCGGCCAATTATGCCGCAGCGCTAGGCACTCCGGCGCGATGGCCGGCTCAGGCGAGGCTGACGCCCTTGTCGAACAGCGGGACGCCCGGCCGACGCATGAAAAGGATGAGCACGGCGCCGGCAATCAGGCCGCCAATGTGGGCCCACCACGCGACCTCGCCGCCATCCGGGATTACCACCATCAGGATCTGGAAGCCGATCCACAATCCCAACATCAGTCCGGCCGTCAGACGCAGCGGAATGATCTTGAACGCCAGCACCCAAACGTTCACCCGTGGATGCAGCATCAGGTAAGCGGCGATCACCCCCGCCACCGCGCCGCTCGCCCCGATCAGCGGCAGGTCGCTGTCCGGCGTCATAAGCGCATGGCAAAGCCCCGCGAACACACCGCAAGCGAGATAGAACACGAGGAACTTCGCATGCCCCATGGCATCCTCGACGTTGTCGCCGAACACCCAAAGGAACAGCATGTTGCCGAGAAGATGAAAGATGTCGGCGTGGAAGAACATGTACGTGAGGAGCGTCGTCCCCTCGCTGAGGTCATAGCCCGCGCCATCGAACGATGACGGCGCCAGCATCGTCGTGGTCCCGAACAATTCGCGCGGCGTCAGCCCGAAGCCTGCAATGGCCGCTTCGCTGAGACCGTTCACCTCCAGCAGGTAGACCAGCACGTTCACTACGATCAGCGAAACAGTGACGTACTGAAAGGGGATGGATTTCAGCGAATTATCATCGCGCAGCGGAATGAACACTTGGCCCTGCCAATGGATTGGATCTGCGGGCTACCGGTTCTGGCCCGGCACCCATAGCACGTCGCTACGCCCGCGATCATTCACGTACCGGCTGGCAACAAAAAGGAAATCCGACAGCCGATTGATATATTTCAGCGCTTCGGCTCCCACCGGTTCGTTGGGATCCTCGGCCAGGGCCACCATCAGCCGCTCGGCCCGGCGCGACACCGTCCGGGCGACGTGCAGGGCGGCAGACGCCGGCGATCCGCCCGGCAGCACGAACGAGCGCAGCGGCTTTAGCTCGGAGTTCATTTCGTCGATCTCTTCTTCGAGGCGCTTCACCTGCCCCTCGACCATGCGCAGCGGCTCATACTCCAGCTTCTGGCCGCGGTCCGGCACGCAAAGATCGGCGCCGAGATCGAACAGATCGTTCTGGATTCGCAACAGCTTGGCATCGAGGCCGGGATGCCCCGCGCCCAAATGGATGCGCGCCATGCCGATGGTGGCGTTGGTCTCGTCTACCGTGCCATAGGCCTCGATGCGCAGCGCGTGCTTTGGCACCCGCTCGCCGCTTCCCAGCGCCGTGGTCCCCTTGTCGCCGGTGCGCGTATAGATCTTGCTGAGAACGACCATGGCTGCTGTTCCGTCCGTATGCGCTTGAGGTCGATCGGGCGACCCGATCACGCCGCTTTTGCGGTCAGTTGTAGTTATGAACGACTGCGAAGAGCACGATGACCGTGATCGCAAGGGCCTGCAGCCCGACGCGCCAGCGCATCAGCGTCTGGCTCCTGTTGGCGCTGGACCCCTTGGCGAGGTTCCACAGGCCGAGCAGGAGAACCACCACCACCGCCGCGACGGTAAGCGTGGTGAGATGATAGAGCACTGTCTCCATAGGCGTTCGTTCTCCGTTCTCGCCATTCCTTACGCTCTCGTGCCACGCTCCGCAAATCGTATCATCATCAAATTCGTTGACCGCACCCGGCAACGCATTGGCAATGGCGGGCGCGCCATAATTGCCGCATTTGGGGCTCTAGGTGGATTTGCCGCCGCCGGGGGCAAAGGGGGATATCGGCCGTTGCGACTGGCTCGACTGACAGCATTTTCAAGCCTCTATGTATTTGCTGGCACCCTAGCCAGCGCAGCCGCGGTGCTAACCGTGGCTCAGACGGCGCACGTCTACGCCCAGAGCTCCAAGAACCCCGACGAGGTCAAGAAGCAGCTCGACAGCAAGCGCGGCGAGCTTGAGGACGTCCAGCGCAAAGCCAAATCTCTCGAGACGGACGTCGGCGACCTCGCCGCCGAGCGCGAGCGCCTCAATACCAGGCTCATCGAGACCGGCGCCCTTATCAAGAAGAGCGAAGCCCAGCTCACCACCATTGAGACCCGCCTCGTGGAGCTCGAGGATCAGGAGCGCATCCTCAAGGGCTCGCTCAATACGCGCAACAATCAGATCGCCAAGCTGCTGTCCGCCCTGCAGCGCATGGGCCGCAATCCCCCGCCGGTGCTCATCACCCAGCGCGAGGACGCCCTGGAGATGGTGCGCAGCGCCATGCTTCTGTCGGCAGCATTCCCCGAGCTCGGCAATCAGGCGCAGATTCTCACCACCCGGCTCACTGAGCTGGCCCGCGTAATGGGCGACATCCGCACCCAGCGCGATCAGCTCCGCACTGAGATGACGCGCCTCGGCGACGCACGCACGCGTCTTTCAGGATTGATGGAAGAGAAGAAGCTCACCCTCGACGAGCGCCAGTCCGAACTGAAGCGCATGCGCACGGCCGCCGTCGACATCTCGCGCAATGTGAAAGACCTCAATGAGCTGATCTCCAAACTTGACCAGGCGGTCAAGGATAACACCTCGCTCGGAGCCTACGACGCGCAGCAGAAGACGGCGGCGGCGAACATTACGCAAATTTCATCTGAGCCCGCCGCGCCCGCTGCGCCCATCGCACCCAACTCGCCAGCGGCCTTGCCACCGAGCCAGAAGGCACCCGAGCCGCCCGTTGGTAAAGACCGGCCCAAAGGCGTCGATGTCGTCGAGCTGAGCCCCGGCGCAACACTAGGAAGTCCCGGGCGAATCAAGCCTGAAATAGCCTTTGTTGATGCGTCTGGCCGCCTTCCCCAGCCCGTACAGGGTCGCCAGGTTTTGGGCTTTGGCGAGAAGACGCAGTTCGGTGGACAGTCCAAAGGCATTGTGCTCGAGACTAGGCAAGGTGCCCAAGTCACGTCACCGTGCGATGGTTGGATCGTTTACGCTGGTGAGTTTCGTAGCTATGGCCAACTCTTGATCATCAACGCGGGCGGCGGTTATCATGTCCTACTCGCGGGGCTTTCGCAGATCGACGTCCAACCCGGACAATTCGTTCTCGCCGCCGAGCCTGTAGGAACCATGACTGGTTGGCCGCAACAGTCTCAGCCGACTTCGGGCAACGCCCCAGTCCTCTATGTTGAGTTTCGCAAGGACGGCAAGCCCGTAGACCCAGACCCATGGTGGGTGGCGGGTCATCGAAAGGTACAAGGATAATGCGCAAGACGGAATTCGCATTCTGGACGTTCCTGCTCATGACCGGCCTCGCCGGTGCAACGACGCTACTGAACGTCACGCGCACGTATTCAGCCACCACTGAGAACTCCGAGCTTTATCGGCAGCTCGATCTGTTCGGTGACGTGCTCGAGCGTGTTCGCTCCGATTACGTCGAGAAACCGGACGACACGATGCTGATCGAGTCGGCGATCAACGGAATGCTCTCCGCGCTCGATCCTCACTCATCCTACCTGAGCCCCAAGAACTACCGCGACATGCAGGTGCAGACGCGCGGCGAGTTCGGCGGCCTCGGCATCGAGGTAACGATGGAGAACGGCATTGTGAAGGTCGTCTCCCCGATCGACGACACGCCGGCCGCCAAGGCAGGCCTCCAAGCGAACGACCTCATCACTCACCTCGACGGCGAGCAGATCGTCGGCCTCACGCTCGAGCAGGCGGTCGAGAAGATGCGCGGACCGGTCAACACGCCGATCAGCCTCACCATCGTCCGCAAGGGCACCGAAGATCCCTTCGACGTGAAGGTCACGCGCGACATCATCCGTATCAACGCCGTCAAGGCGAACAACGAGAAGGATATCGCGTACATCAAGATCACCACCTTCAACGAGCAGACGCACGCCAACCTCGTGAAGGCGATCGAGAACGCCAAGAAGACCATCGGCAAGGATCTGAAGGGCTACGTTATCGACCTTCGCAACAATCCTGGCGGTCTTCTGGATCAGGCCATCGCGGTGTCGGATGACTTCCTCGAGCGCGGCGCTGTGGTGCTGACCAAGGGCCGTAACAACGAGGAGACTCAGCGTGCACAGGCTCACCCCGGCGATCTGACCGACGGCAAGAAGATCGTCATCCTGATCAACGGCGGCTCGGCCTCGGCCTCTGAGATCGTCGCCGGCGCCCTCCAGGACCACAAGCGCGCGACCGTTGTCGGCACGCGCTCGTTCGGCAAGGGCTCGGTTCAGACGATCATCCCGCTCGGCGCCAACGGTGCGATCCGGCTGACGACGGCGCGTTACTACACGCCGTCGAACCGCTCGATCCAGGCCAAGGGCATCGATCCTGACATCGTCATCGAGCAGGAGCTGCCGGAAGAGCTGAAGAAGAAGCAGACCTCGGCCGCCGACTCTTCACGTGGCGAGGCCAGCCTGCGCGGTCACCTCCGCAATCCGGAGAACGGCACGGCCGAGGACGGCAAGGAGGTCAAGGAGGTCTCTGGATCTTCCGCCTACGTGCCGAAGGAAGCTGAGAAGGACACCCAGCTCCAGTACGCACTGTCGTTCCTCCGCGGCACCGCCACCGACGCGATCACGGCCAAGGCCGCGCCCGCGCCGGCCACGGACGACACCAAGGAAAAGGCCAAGAACTGAGCTTGGCGCGGCCTGCGCTGCGAGCTCTATCCTCTTGATGCCAAGCACGAGATGGGCGCCATTGGCGCCCATCTTTGTTTCCAGCACCACGCCAGCCATGGACCCGTCATGAGCAAACCCGCCCCCGGCTACCGCCCCTGCGTCGGCATCACAGTGATCAATCCCGCCGGCCTCATCTGGATCGGTCGTAGAGCCGATGCTCCTGATGAGGAGGAAGGTCGCGGCGCATGGTGGCAGATGCCCCAGGGCGGCATCGATGCCGACGAGGACCCCGCCGCCGCTGCTCTGCGCGAGCTGATCGAGGAAACCGGCATGCGCACGGTGACCATTCTGGGAGAAACCGACGGCTGGCTTCGCTACGACTTGCCTGAGCATCTCATCGGCGTCGCCTGGGGCGGTCGCTACCGCGGCCAGGAGCAGAAGTGGTTCGCCGTCCGCTTTCAGGGCGACGACAGCGAGATCGACATTACCCCGCCGGCCGGGCTCAAACCCGAGTTCACCGAGTGGCGTTGGGCCCCGCTGGCCGACGTGGCCGACCTGATCGTGCCGTTCAAACGAGACGTGTATCTGCAGGTTATTGAGGCCTTCGCGCCATACGCGCGACCGTCGGAATGACACTATCGTGGCCGTACCGACGTAAATTTAGGCTAATAACGCCATAGAAAGGCTGAATTTTCCGTCCTAAACTGGAGGATCGATTCGGTTTCGAATCTGTTGCCAGAACGCATCGGCCTCAAAAATGCCCGCGCCAACTACATTTTCCTCTGAATTTCCAATCCAGCTCCCGCTGCGCCCCTGCGTGGGCGTCGTCCTATTCAACGCCGAAGGCCTGGTCTGGGTCGGCCGCCACACGCCCAAGTGGCTGCGCCAACGCGACGCCGAGTCGGAAGGCTTCTGGCAACTCCCTCAGGGCGGTATCGAGCCGCGTGAACCGTCGCGCGAGGCTGCATTCCGCGAGCTGTGGGAAGAAACCGGCGTGCGCAACGCTTCGCTCATCGGCGAAATCCCTGGCTGGCTGACCTACGAGCTACCGCAGGAGCTTCTCGGCGTCGCCCTCAAGGGCAAGTACGCAGGCCACCGGCTGCGCTGGTACGCGATGCGGTTCGAAGGCGATGACAGCGAAATTGACATCGCTCCCAAGGGCGCCGCGCTGAAGCAGGAGTTCGACGCTTGGCAGTGGGTGCCGTTGACCGACGTCCCTCGTCTGGCCATGGACTTCCGTCGGTCCGTGTATGAGGAAGTCGTGCTGGAGTTCGCCCACCTCGGCCGTCGCCATCTGCCGCGCATCGCCGCCGAATAGCGCTCCGAGCCCTAGGCCATACCGCGCAGCCGCTGGACGATGAGGCGCAAGGCGCGTGATGGCAAAGCCATGCTCCGCATGAAGGCGCCCCGGCGCGTGCGCCGGCCATCAGCTCGCGCAACGCCATCCGCACGCAAAGCTTCCCTCAGCTCGTGTCGGTAAAAAACTAGCTCTTCAGTTGAATCCGCTTCAGCACATCTAGCAGCGTCTCTGCGACCATCCTCGAATGATCGTCCTTCGCTTCGCCGAGCTGCGCCTCAGCCAGCCTCAGCTCGCTGTTGAGACGCTCGCCCTGCAGCTCTTCGAGCGGCACCGCCGTCTGAGCCAGCACCGTCAGCCGCTCAGGGTCCGCCTCCGCGACGCCCTTCTTGACCAGAAGCTGCTTGCGCCCTTCCGGCAGCGTGACGTCGAGGATGCCCGGCCGCAGGGTCGAGACGAATGGCGAATGCCCCGCCAGAACCGCGAAGTCACCTTCCGCACCCGGAACGACGACCTGGTTTGCCTCGCCGGAGAACACCAGGCGCTCCGGCGTCACCAGCTCGAAATTGAATGTCGCTGCCATCGTTCACTCTATCCTGTCAGTCGTCGACGCCGTTGTCGCCGGCCTTTTCCCGCACTTCGTCGGGGTTCTGCACCTTCGTGCCGCAGAACGGGCAGAAGAACAGCGGGTGATCGACCATTCCCGGCTCTTCCTCTTCGAGGTCGATCAGACCGACCGACATATAGAGGATGCCGTCCTCGCCGACGGTGATGAGCGGCTCGAACTCCTCGCCGCTCATTGCGTCCTTGAGCTCGACACAGCACGTACCAAACTTGAGAGTTGACGGTGTATCGACGGACATGGGTCCTTGGTCCTTTCGACGGGCCCTCGCGGTGCCCAGTTCAGTATCGCGTTCAGTATCGCGACGAGATCAAGCTGCTTCGGCGAGCTTCTCGGCCTTCGCCTTGGCTTCCTCGATCGTGCCGACCATGTAGAAGGCCTGCTCAGGCAGGTGATCGTACTCGCCGTCGCAAAGTCCCTTGAAGCCCTTGATGGTGTCGGCCAGCGACACGAGTTTGCCAGGCGAGCCGGTGAACACCTCGGCCACGTGGAACGGCTGCGACAGGAAGCGCTCGATCTTGCGTGCGCGCGCCACAGTCAGCTTGTCGTCTTCCGAAAGCTCGTCCATGCCCAGAATCGCGATGATGTCCTGGAGAGCCTTGTAGCGCTGCAGGATCGACTGAACCCTACGAGCAACCTCGTAGTGCTCCTCGCCGACGATCGCCGGCGACAGCATGCGCGACGTGGAATCGAGCGGATCGACGGCCGGGTAGATGCCCTTCTCTGCGATCGAGCGCGAAAGCACGGTCGTCGCGTCGAGATGGGCGAACGAGGTTGCCGGAGCAGGGTCGGTCAAGTCGTCGGCCGGCACGTAGATCGCCTGCACCGAAGTGATCGAACCCTTGTTCGTGGTCGTGATGCGCTCCTGCAGAGC
>CAZBPM010000054.1:0-14312 GCA_964493785.1 uncultured Hyphomicrobium sp.
GAAGGCCGGCCTGCCGGACCTCGAGCCGCGCCTGCTCGCGCGCTGGTCCGAGCTCGGCCTCTACGACCGCCTGCGCGAGGAGGGTCACAACCGGCCGAAGTTCCTGCTGCACGACGGCCCGCCCTACGCCAACGGCAACATCCACATCGGGCACGCGCTCAACAAGATCCTGAAGGACTTCGTCGTCAAGTCGCAGGGCATGCTCGGCCACGACAGCAATTACGTGCCCGGCTGGGACTGCCACGGCCTGCCCATCGAGTGGAAGATCGAGGAAACCTATCGCGCCAAGGGCCGCAACAAGGACGAGGTGCCGATCAACGAGTTCCGCGCCGAATGCCGCGAGTTCGCCGCGCACTGGATCGACGTGCAGCGCGAGGAGTTCAAGCGCCTCGGCGTGATCGGTGACTGGGCTCACCCATATAAGACGATGGACTACCCGGCCGAGGCCGCCATCGCCGGCGAGATCATGAAGTTCGCGATGAACGGTACGCTCTATCGCGGGTCGAAGCCGGTGATGTGGTCCGTCGTCGAGAAGACCGCGCTCGCCGAGGCCGAGGTCGAGTACCAGGACTACCAGTCCGACATGATCTGGGTGAAGTTCCCGGTGACCAATGATGGAGTGGGCGACACCACCCTGCTTATCGGGACAAACGTGGTCATCTGGACGACCACGCCTTGGACCATCCCTGGCAACCGCGCGGTTTCGTTCTCGTCAAAGATCTCTTACGGGGTCTACTATGTTGAAGAAGCGCCTGAAGGAAACTGGCTGACGCCGGGCGAAGCCGTGATCCTCGCCGACAATCTGGCCGCTCAAGTAATGACCGCTGCCAAGATTCAGAAATATACACGCGCGGCTGACGTGCCCACCGACCAACTCGCTAAGCTGACATTGGCGCATCCACTGAGAAAGATCGGTTACGGCTTCGATGTGCCGCTGCTCGACGGCGATCACGTCACCGACGACACCGGCACCGGCTTCGTCCACACCGCCCCCGGCCACGGCGCCGACGACTACATCATCTGGACCGCCAGCCAGAAGGCGCTGCGCGAGCGCGGCATCGACACCACCATCCCGTTCACCGTCGACGCCGACGGCGTGCTGACCGCGGCTGCTCCCGGTTTCGAGGGCAAGCGTGTCCTCAACGAGAAGGGCGACAAGGGCGACGCCAACGACGCCGTCATCAAGGCGCTCGCTGAGGCCGGTAACATCATCGCGCGCGGCCGCCTGAAGCATCAGTATCCGCATTCCTGGCGCTCCAAGAAGCCGGTCATCTTCCGCAATACGCCGCAGTGGTTCATTGCCATGGACCGGCCCATCAAGGGCGTCCCCCGGAGCAACAACCAGTCCCTGCGCCAGATCGCGACAAAGGCGATCGAGGATACCGAATGGGTGCCAGAGAGCGGCGAAAACCGCATCCGCGGCATGGTCGAAGGTCGCCCCGATTGGGTCGTCTCACGCCAGCGCGCCTGGGGCGTTCCGATCACCGTCTTCCGCAATAAGGAGACGGGCGACGTCATCCCCTCGCAGAAGTTTCTCAAGTCGAAGGAGCTGATCTCCCGCATCACGCAGGCCTTCTCCGACAAGGGCGCTGACGTCTGGTTCGAGAACGGCGCCGCAGAGCGCTTCCTCGACGGCCTCGTCGATAACCCCGCAGAGTGGGAGCAGGTGCGCGACATCCTCGACGTGTGGTTCGATTCAGGATCGACGCACGCGTTCACGCTCGAGGACCCGCAGCACTTCCCCTCACTCACGGGCATCAAGCGCGTGCGCGACGGCGGCAAGGATCGCGTCATGTACCTCGAAGGGTCCGACCAGCACCGCGGCTGGTTCCAGTCTTCGCTGCTGGAATCCTGCGGCACGCGCGGCCGCGCCCCTTATGACGTCGTCCTGACGCACGGCTTCGTGCTCGACGAGAAGGGGCAGAAGATGTCGAAGTCGCTCGGCAACGTCGTCGCTCCGCAGGACGTGATGGCGAAGTCCGGCGCTGACATTCTGCGCCTGTGGGTCGCCGCTTCCGACTACTCCGACGATCTGCGCATCGGCCCCGAGATCCTCAAGACCTTCGTCGAGACGTATCGCAAGCTCAGGAATTCGCTGCGCTGGATGCTCGGCGCCCTCGCACATCTCGACGAGAATGAGCGCGTCAAGTTCAAGGACCTGCGCGAGCACGAGCTGGAGCGGCTGATGCTGCACCGCCTGACAGAACTCGATGCCGAAGTGCGCGCCGCCTATCTCACATACGACTATCGCAAGATCGTCGCCCTGCTGTCGCAATTCATGAACACCGAGCTGTCGGCGTTCTATTTCGACATCCGCAAGGACACGCTCTACTGCGAGCCCTATTCCAGCATGAAGCGGCGCGCCGCGCTGACGGTCATCGACGAGATCTTCAAAGCTCTCGTCGCCTGGCTCGCGCCGATCCTCTCGTTCACCGCCGAGGAGGCATGGCTCGCGCGCGTCCCCGGCCGCGAGGGCTCGGTACATCTGGAAACCTTCCCCGAGCTGGATAAATCCTGGCGCGACGACGAACTCGCCCGCAAGTGGCAGCAGGTGCGCGACGTGCGCCGCGTCGTCACCGGTGCGCTGGAGCTGGAGCGGGCCGCGAAGCGCATCGGCTCCAGCCTCGAAGCCGCCCCCGAGGTTTACGTGGCCGACAAGGAGCTGCTGCGCGCGCTCGAAGGCATCGACCTGGCCGAGGTGGCGATCACCAGCCAGGCCCGCCTGATCGCCAAGACGCCGCCGGAGGGAGCATTCACGCTTCCCGACGTCCCCGGCGTCGGCGTCATCCCCAAGCGCGCCGAGGGCAAGCGCTGCGCTCGCTCATGGCGCATTCTGCCCGACGTCGGCGTCGACGCGGACTTCCCTGACCTGTCGCCCCGCGACGCGGAAGCCGTTCGGGAGTTCGACGACCGCGCCAAAGGTGCCGCATGACCAAAGACAGCTCCGCGACCGGCAATTGGCTCTGGGGTCCGTACTCCAAGCTGGGGCTCATCGTCTTCCTGGTGACGCTGGCGCTCGACCAGGCCCACAAGTGGTGGATGATCCACATCTACGATATCGAGAGTCGCGGCCGGGTGACCGTTACCCCGTTCCTCGACCTCGTCTTCGTGAAGAACATCGGCATCAGCTATTCGATGTTCGACCAGGAGAGCTACGCCGGCCAGATCATGCTCGCGAGTTTCGGCCTCGTGGCATCGATCGTCATGTGGATCTGGCTCGCGCGCGGCGGCAACGGGCGGCTCCTTGCCGTCTCCCTCGGCCTGATCATGGGCGGGGCCATCGGCAATGCCATCGACCGGCTCGTGCTCGGCGGGGTTGCCGATTTCTTCTCGCTGCACGCCTTCGGTTTCTACTGGTATGTCTTCAACATCGCTGACGTGGCCATTGTGGCGGGTGTCATCGGACTGCTATATGACTCGGTGTTGGCGAGTCGCAAAGACGCCGCAAAGTCGTTGTAACGCAGGGCGTTAGAGCCAAGCGTTGTGGCCACTCAAGCGGAAGACGGGCACCCTCAAGGTGCCACGGGGGATAACAATGCCAGCCAGATTCCGTAGGCCTGCCGCGCCTCTACCGCTGCTTGCCGCCGCCATCACGCTCGCACTGGCCGGTTGCGGCACCGACGATATCCAGCTCAACGGCGGCATCTTCGACGCCGTCGGCCTTTCCGATAACACCAAGGCAAAGTCCGGCGACCCCAAGATAGCCGAGCGCGCTCCCTTGGTCGTGCCTCCCACGCTCGATAGCCTTCCGGCTCCTGGCGAGGCACCAACCGCGCCCGCCCAGATCGCAGGCATCAACGATCCCGACGCCGCAAAGCAAAGATCGCGCGCCGAGTTGGAAGCGCAGCAGCAGGCATACTGCGATAAGAACTATCGCGATGCAGGAATGCGCGGCGAAGAGACTTCCATGGTGGAAGGCCCGCTTGGCCCCTGCCGCAAGTCGATCTTGACGTCCATCAAGAAGTGGAACCAGGACGACGAGGCCGAGGGCCAGTAATTCGGCCGGCAATTCGCCCAGAAATTCGCATTGCCACTTTCGGTATTGCAGTGCAACGACGGCTCTGCATTTAAGCCGATACGTTTATCCATAACCAAAGGCATAAGAATCCGGTTGCGAGCCCCGGTGCGGCAACTTATACCGCATGCGGGGGGACGAAACCGCTTTCGTCCTCCGCTTAAGGAGGAAACTACCAATGAAGATCTGGAACAAGCCGCAGGTGCGCGAGCAGGAAGTTGGCCTCGAAGTCACTTCCTATATGCCGGCTGAGATCGACATCATCTAAGCTGTCGATTTTCTGCGGTATCGATACGGCGGTCGAAACTTCGACCGCCGTATTTTTTTGTCCCGCCACCCGTCGGCCCGGCGACGGCCATCACCACGTCTGTCATCCCGGAAGCGTCGAGCGCAGCAAGACGCTATCCGCTCGTGTCAGCTCCAAAACCGCGCACCCTTTCTTCATCTGTCGGGTTCAATGTCGCGTGACGCATGCCCCCCATCGCAACAAAACCCGCATCGGCACCTCGTGCTCCCGCCGGCCAGATTGGAATGGCCGCCGCGGTCGCCGTCGGCATAGGCGGGATGGTCGGCGCCGGCATCTTCTCGATCCTCGGCGTAGTTGCGCAGGCCGCGGGCAACGCGATGTGGCTGGCGTTCGCCATCGGCGGCGTCGTGGCACTTCTGTCGACCTATTCCTACGCAAAGCTCGGCGCGACGTATCCCTCGGCCGGCGGTGCCGTGAACTTCATCGTGAAGGGATACGGCGACGGCGTATTCGCGGGCGGCCTCAACCTGTTCATGTGGGCCGGCTACATCATCTCGCTCGCGCTCTATGCAACAGCTTTCGGCAGTTATGGCGCGACTTTCATCTCCGAACATCCGTCGGCGACGCTGATCAAGGGCCTCGCAATCGGATCGGTGCTGCTCGTCACACTCGTCAATGCATTCGGCGGAAAGGTGATGGGGCAGGCGGAGACGATCGTCGTTGCCATCAAGCTGTCGATCCTCGTCCTCTTCGCCGCGATCGGCCTCTGGTACATGAAGCCGGAGAACCTCTCTCCGGCACTCTGGCCGGGACCGGAGTCGGTGCTGTTCGGAGCCGGCGTTCTGTTTATCGGCTATGAGGGCTTCGGCCTGATCACCAATACGGCGGGGGATATGCGCGATCCCAAGAGGATGCTGCCCCGCGCGCTATACACGGCAGTGCTCCTGGTCATCGCTCTGTACCTCGCCGTCGCGCTGACGGTGTCCGGCAATCTCTCGAACGCAGAGATTGCTGCAGCGAAGGACTATGCGCTCGCCGCCGCAGCAAGACCGTTCATGGGCGAAATGGGTTTTCACCTCATCGCCGTTGCGGCACTGTTTTCGACCGCCTCCGCCATCAACGCGACGCTCTTTGGTGCAGCCAACGTTTGCTACATGATCGCCCGCGACGGCGACCTGCCTGGAACGCTGGCCCAGATCGCGTGGAAGCAGGCGACGGGCGGCTTGCTGCTGACGTCCGCCCTGGTGATCGCGGTAATGCTGTGCTTCGATCTTGCCGGCATCGCCATGATGGGCAGCGCCGCCTTCCTGCTGCTCTACGCTGCGGTTAACGCCGGGCATTTGCGGATCTACAAGCAGACAGGCGCAAATCCCATCATCATATTGTTGTCGCTTCTGACCTGCCTCGCCATGTTCGCGGTCTTGAGCGTCTACACCTACCAACAGCAGCCGGCGGCCATCATTGCGCTCGTCCTGATCGGTGCCGGCGCATTTGCCTTCGAGGCGATCTACCGGCAAGCGACCGGGCGTAAGATCAATATTTCTTTGTAAGCCGACCGTGCTCGACATGGCGATCGCGCAAGAAAGCAGACTTAAGCCGGCCTTAAGCTGACCCTGGTGCACGTTCCGCGATCAAAGCGCCAAACAAACCGGCCGAGGGAAGATGACGTTTCAATCCGCATTCAGAATGTTGGCCATATCGGTCGCGCTATCGAGCTTTGCCATCACGCCTTTGCACGCCGCTGAAACATCTCCCGATGCCCTGCCGAAGGATCGCGCCGCACTCGACGCCTATATTCGCGATTTCATTCTGAAGAACCCGGACGTCGTGCGTGAGGCGCTACTCAACCTGGAGCGCTCCGAGCAGGCCAATCAGACGAAGCAGGTGCTAGCGACCCTCAAGAACGATCTCTATGCGGCCGGCTCGCCTCAGATTGGCAACGCGGCCGCCAAGGTGAAGATCGTCGAGTTCTTCGACTACAACTGCGGCTACTGCCGTGCCGTTTATCCGAAGCTCAAGGCATTCCTTGCCGCCAATCCTGATACCGCGCTCGTTCTGAAGGACGTTGCCAGCTTCGGTGCGGACTCCGAGGCTGTGGCGCGCATAGCGCTGGCGTCGAACGCGCAAGGAAACTTCGAGACGTTGAACGACGCCCTGATGATGCAGAAGGGCAAGCTGACGGAGGCGCGTGCGCTCGAGCTCGCCGGCAAGCTGGGCCTCGACGTCAAGAAGCTCAAGAGCGACGCACAGTCGGAGACGACCACAGCGCTACTTGGCCGTACGCGGGAGCTTGCAGATCGCGTCAACGCCAGCGTGACGCCCTTGTTCATCATCGGGCACAACGGAATTTCTGGCGTGCCGGATGATTTCGACGCGCAGCTCGCCCAGCACGTCGCCGACATCCGAAAGAACGGCTGCGGGGTCTGCTGATCCGCAGGACGATCCGCCCTGCCCGCTCGCACGTCACGCAGCGCCGGTGCTTTCGACAGGCCGATCGCCCGGCACGTCGGCGTCGACATCGGACAAGGCGCCAAGCTCGCCACGTTCGCGTGCCTTGCGCCCGTAGACCAGCTCGAACAGCGGCGAAGCCATCAGCGTCGTGACGATCGCCATCAGCACGAACATCGAGAACAGCGGCCGCTCAATGATGTTGTGCTGCAGCCCAATGTTGATGATGATCAGCTCCATCAATCCGCGCGCGTTCATCAGCGCGCCGATGCCGAGCGCGGTGGCGTTGTCCTGCCCCGTCAACCTCGCCGCAGCCCAACAGGCAACGCCCTTGGCGGCAATCGACGCCGCAAGGATCGCGAGCGTTATCAGAACCAGGCTGGCGCTGTTCACCATGGTCAGCGCCGTGTTCAGCCCGGAATAGCAGAAGAACACTGGCAGCAGCGCGCCGACCGCGAGCGGTTCGAGTTGCTGTCGCAGGCGATCGGCGAAGAACCCGCGCGGCATGACGGCGCCGAGAATGAACCCGCCGAACACCGCATGCAGCCCGACGTAATCCATGACGAACGCAGACAGCATGAACGCTGCGAGCGACACCCCGACCAGAGTCTGGCTGACGCGCCCCTCGCGCTCTGCAATCTTGCCGAGCTGGGCCAGCAGCTTCCGGCCTATGGTGGTCATGAACGCGACAAACGCTATGCCGCCGACAATTGCCGTAACCGCGACGCTCGCTCCCGCACCAAGGCTCGCCAGCACAATGGCGAGGACGATCCAGGCACCAGCGTCATCGATGGCGCCAGCCGACAGCGCCAGCGTCCCGAGTGGCGAATTGCTGAGCCCACGCTCATGGATGATACGCGCCAGCATGGGAAAGGCGGTTATGGCGATACAGGCGCCCATGAACAGCGTCGCCTGCGGCAGCGGCACGTGCGCGGCGAACAAGCCGGGCGTCGTCATCACCCACGGCGTGATGAGGATGGCGAGCAGGAAGGGCACCGCCATTCCCGAAAGCGACACCGCCGCGGCACTCTTCCCGTTGGCCTTGAAGTGGGACGCATTGAAGCCCAGGCCGACGATGAACATGTAGAGGCCGACACCGAACTGTGCGACCACGAACAGCACATCGCGCGATTGCTTGGGGAATAGAGCCGCCTGCAGGTCAGGTGCGATCAGCCCGAAAAGCGATGGTCCCAGGATGACGCCGGCGATCATCTCTCCAACGACCTGCGGCTGGCCGAGATAGCGCTTCGCCAACCAGCCGACGATGCGGCAGGCTGCGATGATCACGAACATCTGCAGGAAGAACATCACGCTGAGTTGGGCTGGGGTCATGATGTCTCCACGGACGCGCGGCCTCTCTCTCCCACGGCATACTACGTCAGGCGAGGCGGCTTGGCCGACGCGTTTCCGGCGTGACGAGAGGACGCGTCTGCCCGGAATGACCGGAAATCCGCCAGAACGGCTTTGGCACGCGACCGCGCCCCTGGCCGCTAAGCGGGAACGTACGTCAGTCGAATGGTGCCCTCGCCGATCATGTCGCCGGCCACGAAGCGGAGCGGCGGCCGGGCTCCAGCAAAGAAAGGCTTGCCGCGACCGAGCACGAAGGGCCTCATGTACAGCCGATATTCGTCAATGAGGCCGAAGGCTGACACGCTTTGTGCCAAAGCCGGTCCGGCGACCGCGATCTCCCCCGAATGCTCGACCTTGATTGCGCGTAACGCCGCCTCGAGGTTGCCGTCGATGAGAGTGGCGTTGGGGCCGACCGACTGCAACGAGCCCGATACCACCCACTTCGGTTTGCTTCGCCATGCGGCTGCGAACTCGTGTCGGTCCGCGTCCCATTCGGGATGGTCTTCATCCCAATACCGCATCAACTCGTATACGCCGCGACCGTAGATGCTGCCGGTCAGATTCCGCACGTGTTCTATCCAGTGACGAAAGACGGCGGGGTCAGGCGCCATTTCCAGGTGATCGACGTAGCCGTCCAACGACTGGTTCATCCCGAACACGAACTTCGCCATGCTGACCTCCGCCATCGCGCCCGACTGATCATAGCGCAAGGCCCCCTGGCGTGGGAGGCAGGCACTCCCACTGCGGGCACGGCCCTACGAGGCGTTATCGGACGGGAGGCATCGTCGGCCCAAAGGCTGATGGTGCACCCGGTAAGCGAATGATGGGCGCATCTGACGGTGGCTCGGCGCGACCCACCGTCCGCGAACGCATTGACATTTAATCCATCATGCAACATCGTCTATTACATGAATCGAGACAGTCGTTTATCGGACGCGCTCCACGTCCTTCTTCACATGGCGCACCAGAACGGACCAACGACCTCAGAAGTTCTGGCCAAGGCGATGCGGACCAACCCTGTTGTCCTTCGTCGGACGATGGCTGGCCTGCGCGAGCAAGGATATGTTCGATCGGAGAAAGGGCATGGTGGCGGATGGACGCTTGCTTGCGACCTTTCGAAGGTGACGATGCGCGACATTTACTTGGCGCTTGGCAAGCCGGGCCTGTTCGCCATCGGCAATCGGTCCCAAACAACCGGCTGCTTGGTGGAGAAAGCCGTCAACACCAAGTTGAACCAAGCCTTCGATGAAGCCGAGCGGATGCTGATGCGCCGGTTCAACGAAGTAACCCTGTCCATGCTCAGCGCCGAACTTAAAACGGCGATCAAGCAACGCCGTGACGCTCTAGACGTGGAACGCATCCACGGAGGTGAGGCTTGAAACCACATGCCTTCGACGCACAAGCCGCCAATTCCTACGCTGAAGGTCCGCCACGACAGGTTCCGGGGTATTCCAGCCTGCACAGCATGGTGTCGCTGTTACTCGCAGAGCGCACCCCACCGGATGGCCGCGTGCTGATCTTGGGAGCTGGTGGGGGACAGGAACTCAAGGCTCTGGCGGAAGCGCATTCAAGATGGTCATTCGAAGGCGTAGACCCCTCACCCGACATGCTTCGTCTGGCCCAACAAGTGACGGCGCCGCACGCAGCACGCATGCGGTTCCAACAGGGCTACATCGATAGCGCTTCAGATGGGCCTTTCGATGCCGCCACATCCATTCTGGTTTTTCATTTCATCCCCCACGACCAGCGCCTCGAAACTCTGAAGCAAGTTCGGCGTCGTTTGAGGACCGGTGCACCCTTCGTCTTGGTGCATCTCAGCTTCCCGCAGACGGAACCTGATCGGTCGATCTGGATTGCCCGTCATATCGCCTTCGGCCTGTCGAATGGATTGGACGCCACCAATGCTGAGAGGGCACGCCAGGCAATCAGCGGTGGACTGACAATTAGCTCGCCCGAAGAAGACGTAGAGATGCTACGCCGTGCGAGATTTCCAAATGCGAGCCTATTCTACGCGGGATTGAGCATTAGAGGCTGGGTCGCTTACGCCGAATAGGCTCTGTCCTAAGTGGGCGACTTTCGCCCAAACGTCGATTTAGGATGAGGCATACCCTGGCCCAAAGGCCACATGGCGCACCCGAAGGGATTCGAACCCCTGGCCTCTGCCTTCGGAGGGCAGCGCTCTATCCAGCTGAGCTACGGGTGCTTGAGGCGGCTTGATACCCCATTCGTCCCGTCCGGGCAATTGACCCTCTCTGCCACGGCCCCGGCGGCCACCGAAGCCGCAGATTCGACCGAAAGCCGGTCAAAGCTGGGGACAGGAGATCCCCCAGTGCGCGCGTTTTCAGCTTTTATAGTGGTTTTCGTCGTGATCGCGGCATCGCCGGCATCCGCCGATGAGGCGGCAATTCGCGCAGTCCTCGCGAGCTGGTACGACGAGCTGCGCAAAGGACCTGACCGCAAGCACTGGCGGCTGTACGCCCCCCTGGCCATCGACGGCGGCCCCGGAGAAACGGAGCTGTTCCCCGGCAAGCGATCGCGCGGCCCGACGGTGTCGAACGAGCTTGCTGCCAGGGCCCTGGAGTTCGCCTACGACATCGACAGTCTCACCATCGATCCGCATTTCGCCAAAGTGGTCGTATGGGAAAAGGGATATTTCTACGCAGGCGCAAATCAGCAGACGTACGAAAACGCAGCGCATGCGGTTTTCGTCATGGAGAAGCAGCCGGACGGCCGCTGGCTGATCCTGGCGCACGAGGCGAACTCGACCGGCATTCCCGAAACCAAGCGTACGGTGCCACTACCCGACATGAAACGACGCTGGGAGGAACAGAGGGCGAAGGGCGGGGCGGCGCGGGAATTATTGTTCGGCCCGGATTGACCCTGGTGCCGCCGGCACTTAGGTGCGGCGAGCCGTCCCCGCCGGTGCCGCGCGGACACCATTCCACGCCGCGCCATCAATCCCCATATCACTGCCCGGAGCGGGCTGACCGCCCTGGCGCAAGCCCGTATAGTCCGCTTTCAAAGCCGGACATCAGACCCAATCCATGAGCGATTTGAAAAGCAAAGCCAAAAAGGCCGACACGTCGACCGTGCCCGACGGCGAGGCGACGCCCGTGATCAAGGGCAGCCACGTCTACCTGATCGACGGCTCCGGCTACATATTCCGGGCCTTTCACGCCCTGCCGCCGCTGACGCGCCCCTCGGACGGGCTACCGGTCGGCGCCGTGCATGGCTTCTGCGCCATGCTGTGGAAGCTGCTGCGCGAGACCAAGGCATCCGAAGCGCCAACGCATTTCGCGGTTATCTTCGACGCGTCCGAGCGCACCTTTCGCAAGGACATCTACGCCGACTACAAGGCCCACCGGCCGCCGCCGCCGGAGGAGCTTATCCCACAGTTCCCGCTCATCCGAGACGCCGTCAAGGCGTTCAACGTCGCCTGCCTGGAGCTGAACGGTTACGAGGCCGACGACCTCATCGCCACCTACGCGCGGCAGGTGGTCGAAGCCGGCGGGGACGTCACAATCGTGTCCTCCGACAAGGACCTGATGCAGCTCGTCAAGCCTGGCATCGTCATGTTCGATGCCATGAAGGCCAAGAAGATCGGCCGCGACGAGGTATTGGAGAAATTCGGCGTACCGCCGGAGAAGGTCGTCGACGTGCAGTCGCTGGCAGGCGACTCCACCGACAACGTCCCCGGCGTTCCCGGCATCGGTATCAAGACCGCGGCCGAACTGATCAACGAATACGGCGACCTCGATACGCTCCTGGCGCGTGCCGGCGAAATCAAGCAGCCGAAGCGGCGCGAGAAGCTGATGGAGTTCGCCGATCAGGCGCGCATCTCGCGCGAGCTGGTGCGCCTCAAGGACGACGTGCCGGAACTGATCGCTGCCGACGCACTGGGCGTGCAGGATCCTCGACCCGATGTGCTGCTCGCCTTCCTGCAGCAGATGGAGTTCAACACGCTGACGCGGCGCATTGCCGAGGCGCTCAAGGTCGAGCCGCCGGCCCCGTCCGCCGTCTCCGTCGGATCGACCGTGCCGACCAAGGGCCGCTTGGCCCTCACCGGGCCTGTCGGCGAAGCAGACGCGCCAGTCGCCGGGTCGCCTGCCTCGGCAGCCGCCGAAATGGCCATGAAGGCGCGCGCGCCGTTCGACCGCTCGAAATACGAGACGGTGACCAAGCCCGAACAGCTCCAGGCTTGGGTCAGCAAGGCCTATGAAGCCGGCCTCGTTGCGTTCGACACCGAGACAACGTCGATCGATCCGATGGTTGCAGAGCTGGTCGGCTTCTCGATGGCCGTCGCTCCAGGCGTCGCCTGCTATGTGCCGCTCGCGCACCGCGCCGCTTCCGATGCATTCGACTTCGGCAGTCACGACGGCATCGAGCAGATCGCGGTCGTCGACGCGCTGGCGACGCTCAAGCCGCTCCTTGAGGATGCCTCGATCCTGAAGATTGGCCAGAACATCAAGTTCGACCTCAACGTGCTGGCGCAGCACGGGATCGAGGTCGCGCCCGTCGATGACACCATGCTGATGTCGTACGCGCTCGACGCCGGGCGCGGCTCGCACGGTATGGACGATCTCGCCATGCGGCACCTCGGGCATTCGTGCATCACCTTCGATCAGGTGATCGCGCACGTGCCCGGCAAGAAAAAATCCGAGCGTACGTTCGCGCAGGCGCCGCTCGAAAAAGCGACGGAGTACGCGGCCGAGGACGCCGACGTGACGCTGCGGCTTTGGATGCTGCTGAAGCCGCGGCTCGCCGCCGAGCACCTGGCAACAGTCTACGAAACGCTGGAGCGCCCGCTCATTCCGGTCATTGCCGGCATGGAGCGCGACGGCATTCGCGTCGACGGCGCCATTCTCTCGCGCTTGTCATCGACCTTCGCGCAGGGAGTCGCCCGGCTGGAGGAGGAGGTGAACCGCCTGGTCGGCCACAAGTTCAACTTGGGATCCCCGCGCCAGCTCGGAGAATTGCTGTTCGACCGTCTGCAGCTTCCCGGCGGCAAGCGCACCAAGACCGGGCAGTGGGAGACGCGCGCAGGTCTGCTGGACGATCTGGCCGCCAACGAGGATCTTCCCGAGGACGCGCGCAAGCTCATCAACACCATGCTGGAGTGGCGGCAGCTCACCAAGCTGCGGTCGACCTACACCGACGCCCTGCCGAGCTACGTCCACGGCGGAACCGGGCGCATCCACACCAGCTACGCCCTCGGCGCAACGACGACGGGACGCCTGGCGTCGTCGGAGCCAAACCTCCAGAACATCCCGATCCGCACCAAGGAAGGCCGCGAGATCCGCACCGCGTTCGTCGCCGAGCCTGGCAAGCAGCTCATATCGGCCGACTACAGCCAGATCGAGCTGCGCGTGCTGGCGCACATCGCGGACATCCCGCAGCTCAAAAAGGCGTTCGACGACGGCCTCGACATCCACGCCATGACGGCCTCGGAAATGTTCGGCGTGCCCGTGGAAGGGATGCCGAGCGAGGTGCGCCGCCGAGCTAAGGCGATCAACTTCGGCATCATCTACGGCATCTCGGCGTTCGGGCTCGCCAACCAGCTGAGCATCGCGCGCGACGAGGCCGCTGCCTACATCTCGACCTACTTTGAGCGTTTCCCCGGCATCCGCGCCTACATGGACGAGACCAAGCGGACCGCGCACGAGCGTGGCTACGTCGAGACCATCTTCGGCCGGCGCATCCACTACCCCGAGATCAACACAAAGAACCCCTCGATGCGCGGCTTTCTAGAGCGTGCCGCGATCAACGCGCCGATCCAGGGCTCCGCCGCCGACATCATCCGTCGCGCCATGGTGCGCATGCCCGACGCCCTCGCCGATGCGGGTCTGAAGTCGACACGCATGCTGTTGCAAGTGCACGACGAGCTCGTGTTCGAGGTGGCCGAAGCAGAGGTACCGAGCGCTCTCGCAATCGTGAAGAACGTGATGGAGAGCGCCGCGCTGCCGGTGGTGAAGCTCAAGGTGCCGATCCACGTCGATGCAAAGGCCGCAGATAACTGGGAAGCCGCGCATTAGCGTGTAACTGAATATCATAACTGTATCAGGCGGGCTTATATCTCAGCCAAGAAAACGCGATTGGCGGTTATCGAGACGAATGCCTACATAGTGCTCATAGGCCTGACGAATGGGTCGTTTGGGTCGCTGAGGAGGAAACGAAAATGAAGGTTTGGAGCAAGCCGGCCGTTCGCGAGCAGGAAGTTGGCCTCGAGGTCACGTCCTACATGCCGGCCGAGAT
>CAZBPM010000055.1:0-13887 GCA_964493785.1 uncultured Hyphomicrobium sp.
TGCGCTTGCCGACGACGACGCGCTGGCCGGGCGTCAGGTCGGGGCCGCGCAGGCCCCAGGTGCCGTCGCGCAGCTTGGCGAAGCTGACGACGGGGGTCACGGGCGCACCGCCTGCAGCGCGCCGTCGATCCAGGCGTAGTTGACCGGGTCGTCGCTCTCGACGACGCGGGTGTCGCGCACCAGCATCCAGCGCATCGACAGATTCAGCACGTTGGCCTCGGCCTCTTCGCGGGTGGCGAAGCGCAGCGCGTTGCCGCACCACGTCCCGCCGCTATCAGCGATCACCTCGGGCTTGTAGCTTCTGGTCATGGTTCTGCTCCTTCTGGTCTGTCCGCCGGTTGGTCGCATGCTTATCCGGTTGGGACCCAAACGACCTTTACCGATTGCGGTGCATGCGCTCGACCACGCACGCCGCCTCTCCGGTGTATTCCCCGCGTCCCGTCTTGGCGTCATAGCCACCGACCGCCTATTCAATTACCAACCGATCTACAGGATACACGACTTGTAGTGAGTAACCTAGCAAAATCGACATAGATACGTAACTTATTGATTTAGCTACACTTTTAGACCTAACAATAACGACCAATCGACGCTTGATCCGCGATCGGCGATCCGCGATCACAGACGACCGAAGCCGCGGACAGCCCGCCGTCTCGCAGGTGCACTGCCGCTCAAGCAGGTCAGTCCAGCCCTGAGCGTAGGCGTTCTGTAACAGCCGTGCCAGCGACAGCACGGTAGCGCGCTCCGTGTGCGTGAGTCGGCAGCGCCGAAGCCAGCGCTGCGCTTGCTCACACGCGTCGGCGCCGGTCACGACAGAAATCCCGGAGTGGCCGCCAGGATCGCGCGCCGCTCGCCGCGCGAGCCGGCCGCTGCGCTGATCGAGCTGCGCTCGGTGACAGCATGCACGTCGGCCCAGGCGTACAGCGCCCGGGTCGCCTCGCAGTCAGCGTCGAACGCCAACACGACGACGCCGCGCCGGGCTAGCTCGGCGAGTCGGTCGGCTAGCTCGGCGCGACGATCTTCGGTCCAGGCCTGCCCGCTGTAGCCGTCGTAGGTGTCGTAGTAGGGCGGATCGCAGTTGTGCGATACTATCCCGTCAACACACAGCAAGCGGTCATTGTCAGTTTCGAAGTTGAATACCGATCCAACATAATCGAACGCAGTCACTGCACGTACACGCACTGCGAGATAATCGCCGACGAAACGTCGTGTGGCACAAGACTCACCGATCCCGGTGGGCAACAACACGTAGTCGTCGGGGCGCAAATCGCAAGCGGGCCTGAGCGCAATAGCCGCACGTAGCTCGTCGATCGATCGCGCGTCTTGTCGTGCCCCCGGCCTCCGTCCGGGGATTGACAAAACCGGGTGCTCCTCGGTCAATGTCGGCGTGTGAAGTACGCCCTGCACGTCGATTCGTAAGATCTTACCGTTGTAGTGCCGTCGAAGACAACGCTTCACCGTACGCCCACCCCACAAACGATCACCGACCTGTACTTCGGTGACATCCACCAACACTTCGTCAGCTCGCAACACCCTTGATCCGGGCACGAAACACATACAGACGTCACCCCGTACGACCTGGCCAACGAGCACCCGAAAATCGGCATGCTCGATGCGCGCGTCGCGCAGCGCCGTCGCCGCCGCGCGCAGCGTCGCACGGTCAGGGAAACTCTCGCGCGTACGCTGCAGCTTGCCGTAGGGCACGTTGAAATGGCCCTTGCGGTTCTGCCGCCACAGACCGTTGAAGCCGATGCGATTGAGGTAGATCATCTGCGCCGCGCGCAACGTCGATGACGCGGCGTCGTCGGCATTCCAGGCGGCGCGAACCGCACAGAAGGCGGCCTCGGTGGTGTCCTCGGCCAGGATCATCAGCTCGCCGTAGACCGCGTCCGGGGCGTCCCTGACTGCTCGATGCACCTCGACAATCGCCCCGGAGATGTCCGACAGCAGGATCTGTCCGCCCATCGCCAGCGACAGCGCGGCAGACCCGGCGAACGGCTCGATGAAGCGGTTGCGCGTGCCGTCCAGGTAACGCCTGATCGGCGCGACCAAGGTCGGAACCATTTGTCGCTTGGAGCCCGCCCACTTGAGATACGGCTCGGCGACGACAACAGCCTGATCGGTAAGCGACTTGTACATGATCACCTGTGGTAGTGTCAGGGCTAGTTGCATCGCAGAACCTCCCAGACGAGCAGCAAGCCGACCGCAACGGCCAGGACGATGACGACCTCGACGACCATGCGGCGATCGCGTCGATCGGCGGGTTGCTTGCTGATCGCCATGCGCAAAAGCCGCCGCGCCGTTTCACGTTTGTCGCTCACGGCGGGGGCTCGCTGCCAAGCCAGGTCAGATCGATGATCGGTATACCGGCCGACTCGGCGGCTTCGATCTCGCAACGCATACCGGTCGAGATCGTACCGCCGACCAGCACGACAGCATCCATACGACGCACGACAGCCGCGTCGCGGCGCAAACCGAGCACGCGAGCAGGCGCGTCCTCTTGCTCTTGTTCGTGTCTGCGCACCTCGACCTCGATCATCCAGTTGGCGTTGAGGGCGACATCCGGCCAGACCTCCGACAAGAAGGTGTACCAACGCTTGGCCCGTGCGATGTTAGCCGCGGCCGCCGCTACGCTACCGTCGCCGCGAACAGGGTGGCACATGTACCAGACGTGCATCAGATTCGCCTTTCTACAACTCGGCCCAGTTGGCGCCGGTGTGAACGTCGACAGGGAACTTGATCACGGTAGACCCGTTGGCGTGCTCCTGGTAGCAACGCTCGGTGACGAGCTTGACGACGCCCTCGGTGTCGTCCTCGTCGACCTCAATCACCGCGGCGTCATGAACCTGCAAGACGATCTCGGCCGTCGGGTAGTGCGCGTCCAGGCCTTCGACAAGGCGATCGAGCGCGGCGTCCATGATGTCGGCCCCGGTCGACTGCACCGGGAAATTCACCAGCGTCTGTAGCTCCGCGTTGCCCAGCGGGAAGCATCGACGCCGACCGTTGATGGCTGATCGAATCTCGCCGTCCCGCGCGGCGATCTGCTCCAGCTCCCGATGCCACCTGGCGACGCCCGGCATCTCACGTTTGACGATATTGTAGATACGCGCGACGTCCTGCAGCAAGACATTGGGGTAGTCGCGCACTACCGCAGCGTAGAGAGTCGGCAAGCTACCCTCGTAGAATGTCCCAAATTCGGGACGTTTGACCATGTCACGCATTTCCTTGCGCTGATCGAGCGCGAGCTGATCGAACTTGGGCCAGACGATGCGCGCCAGCTCGGCGTGCAGGTCGCGACCCTCGACGAGCACCTTGCACAGAAACGGATCGAGCGACTGCAACGCAATGATCCTAACTTCGAGCTGCGCGAAATCGAAGCCGACCAGGCGACGGCCCGCGGGCGCGACGAACTGACAGCGCATGTTGGGTCGGTTCTTTCTCGGCTTGGCCTTGGGTACGTTCATCACTGACGGCGCTTCCGCCCCCCAGCGTCCAGTGATCTTGTGGACCGACCAGATCGGATGGATGCGATCATGCTCGTCCATGTAGCGCGGCAGCTTGTCGACGAACGTCGAGGCCATCTTCCGTGCCTCGCGGTAGTCCAGGATCGACGCCACGATCGGTACGCCGGCCAGGCCTTCGAGGATCTCCCGCTTGGTCGAGGTCCGTCCCTTGGCGGTCTGGATCGCTAGCCGTACGCCGAACGCGCGCAGGATCGACGACACGTGCGCCGGGTTGTTGGCCGAGAAGGTGAAGCCCTTGGCCCACTGCACCGCCGCCTCACGCGCGCGAACGTCGATGCGCAGAACGTAGTCGGGCGGGTCCTTCTTGCGCGTCGTTTTGGCCCGCTCCATGGCCAGATGACTGATGAAGTCGATCTGTTTCTCGTCGAGCACGCGCGCCAGCTCAATGCGCGCACCGGCGATGATCTTGGCGAACTGCGCGGACAGCTCACGGTTGACCGCGCGGTCGATCTTGACGCCAGCTCCGTGCATGCGCGCCGCGATCTGGGCCATGCGTGAGTCCGTGGTGTAGGTCTTGTGCGCGTCGAACCGGGTCAACGCCCGGCGCAGCGGCGGCGCCAATCGCGCCGTGACCAGGGCGTCGCGCGCGTTGTACCGCGCCAGGTTCTCGTCGGTGTCGGCACTCTTGCGAAACTCGGCCTTCCACGGACCGATGGCGAAGTACTGCGTGGCCACCGCCTGCAGCCTGTGCGCCAGCCCCGGGAAAGCCGAGTGGTGCATGAGCAGAGTGCAATCGATCGGCTCGGCGATGCACAGTCCGTTGGCCTCGGCGACGATGCAGTCGTAGAGGCGATTGTGAATGACCTTGCGCAGACCGGAGCGCAGCAAGGCACTCAGGATCTCGAAGGCGTCCTCGTCGAGCGCGCCCCAGCGCAACGAAACGGCCCAGGCGCGCGTAGCCAGGCCGACCGCGGTGATGAGCGTCTCGCGCGGACGCTCGGCGGGCCTCCCGTGTTTGCCGACCGTCTCGAAGTCGACAGCGAACTCGCCGGCCTCGACCGCCGCCGTGACGAACCGATCGAGGAGCAGCCGGGCGCGCCGCCTGTCGTCGAGTTCAAAGTCGATCGTGTCCTCGAAGCGCACCAGCTTGCCCGAGGCGAGCCCGGCGACCTTGCCGACGTCGGCAAGCAGACTCCAGTAGAGCAGGTCGACCGCGTGCGCGCCGGCGATGCCGTCGCCACCGCGCAGGATCGCCGCCGGGTGGATCGTCGGGATGACCGCGCGCACGCCGGTGCCGTCGACGTCGATGTCGAAGAGCGCTCCGGCCAGCTCGGTGATCGAGAACTTCTCACCCAGAAATCCCTGTGCCGCCACACCGCCGACAGCCAACACCGGCTTGCCGGGGAACCTCGCCAGTTCGGCACGGAGGCGCTCGCGACAAGCGTTGCGCGCGGCGACCTTGTCGGCGTCGCTCGCACTCGGCTTGATGCACAGGGTGGCGTTGGTCACCCACAACCGGTCACGATTGACCTGTGCCTGATCGAGCGCGCGATTGAGCAGCCGCCCCGAAGCACCGATGAAGGCGCAATCGCGGGCCACCTCTTCGCGCCCGGGACCCTCGCCGACCACGATCCAATCGGGATCGAGCGAACCGCCGCCGCGCACCGGACGCACCGGCTTGCCGTCCTCCGCGAACGGACAATCACTGCACGTCGTCGGGATCGGTCCGCGGTTTTGTAGTTGTTGGTCCATGCAATTGCTGAATCGAAATGCCGCCGTCCCTGGCGCCGCCGATCTGCGAGGCGCGCTTGAGAACGACAGCCTCCAGCGGCCCCAAGATCAACTCGTAGCTCACGCCATGCCAGACACAACTGCGACATCGCCGCCGCCGCCGCACGTAGGGCCGGTCGGCGGCGATATCACTTCGACGCGAGTTCGTAGACTCGCGTGTCTCGACCACGCGCGTCGCGCCGTTACACGACGGACAGCGCATGTCGTGCTCGCCCCTACGCCGCCCGCTCGTTGCGCACCCGCAGGGCGGTCTTCTGGATCATCTGCCCGCTGACCGGATCAGGCTTCTCCCAGCCCTCGCTGGCGACGTCGATCAGGCACACCTTGCCGACGAAGTCGGACCGGCGGAAGGCACCCTGAGCGTTGATGAGGGAGACGCTGCAGGCCTCGCGGACCTGCTTGAGCCGCCCCTCGGCGGCGCCCGAGTTCATGAGCATGTAGTAGCCGCGGATGCGGGCGCCGTCGTGCTCGCCGCCGGTGACCTCGAAGGACAGCACCAGCTGCGGGTTCTTGTTGGACGAGGTCTCCTGGGTCGCCTCGATCACCTTGACCTTGTGCGTGCCCACCGGGGGCATGTTGCTCTCGCCGCCCCAGGGCTTGATGTTCGGGTCGGCCTGTCCGGTCATGAAGTCGATCACGTCGTTTTCGTAGCTCATTGTCGCGTTCCTTTCAGTTGCAAAGTTGACCCGGGTAGCCCGAGCCTTACGAAATCGGTTTCTCCGGCGACTGCTCGCCGCGCGCCCAACCGACGCGGAGTTCGTCCACGGTGGCTTCCAACGCGGAAACGCCGCTTCCGGGCCACATGTCGAGTTGCACGGCATGGCAGTTCTCGCAGCCGTAGGGCCCAGACTGCATTTCACCGACGCCGACGTCGACCGTGTCGCAGGTGACGTCGGTGCTGCCGCACCACGGGCACTTCATCAAGTCACCTTGAGCCCGAGCGCGCCGGCCAGGCCGCGGTAGGTGGGCTCGGGCAGAGGATCGGGTAGCGTCTCGGCCGCGCGCGTGCCCGCCAGGTAGCGCGAGTACGGCTTGGTACGCACCTCGAAGATCGGCGGCGAATCGAGCGACACGCGCTCGATCCGGTGGTAAAGGAAGTAGCCGCAACGCGCCGGCGCCGCCTGCGCCGATCGTCCCGACAGAAGCGGCCCGCCCGGATTGCCCTTGTCGTCGGGCGCCTTCTCCAGCGCCAGGTAGACGATGTTGAGCGGCAACTTGCCGATCTCGACCATCAGCCAGCGCAAGTGGTTGAACAGGTTGCCGTAGAGCGCCCGGGTGTCGATCTCGCCGTTCTTCTTCGGCATCAGGCGCTCCATCTCGACGACGTAGAGATCTTGGTAGAACGAGATCGAGTCGATCACCAGCGTGCGCACGCGCCCCGGCTGCTTCTCGCACATCTTGATCACGTCAGCTATACACTTGGGCATGTCCGAGAAGCTCTCGATGCCCCACACATCGGGGCGCACGCCGGGTTCGTAGAGCGCCGTGTCGGGCATGGTCCGCAACGTCTCCCAGCCGCCCTCGGTGACGTCCGACAGGAAAAGTGGCCGAGGCCAGGTCCCGGCCCAACGCGTTTTTCCTGTTCGACTTTGGCCGTAGGAAAACACGGTCAGGTTCGGCAACGTCGACTTGAGATCGATCACCTTCATCGCGTACCTCTCAGGCGCCGGCGCACTCGTAGAAGAGTTCGCACAGCCGGTTGTGCGTCACGCAACCGGCGCGTGAACGCGGAAAGTTGCCTGTCCTGTGCAGCTGGCAACGCAACGCTTCCCAGTAGTCGAGGTCGGCAGCGTGCTGCGCCAGCTGCTGCTCCTGCACCGGCACGACGATGCGTTGTAGCTGGGGGACCTTGGTCTTGACCGCGAGGTTGACGATCGTGCCCTGCAGCGGTCCGAAGGTCTTGTCGAGCCCGGCCTCGCGCCAGATGAGCTGCTGCCCGATCACCTCGCCACCGTTGAGCCAGCCCTGCGTCGTGGTGAGGTCCAGACGGCTGGCGGTCTTGTGCTCGACCACCCAGTAGCCAGCTATCAACTCGGCGCCCTCGCGCACCTTGGCGACGAGATCGAAGCGGCAGGTTCGACCCTTGGGCGCGGTGGCTAACAGCTCGACCGCGATCGGCTCGATGTAGTCGTAGGCGTCGTAGCGCATAGTGTAGGCGTCGGCCATGCGCTCGCCCTCGTGAACGTCTTTGGCCGAACAACCGGCGGCGACGAGCTGGCAGCACAGATTGGTACGATCGATCTGCGCGTAGGGTGACGTCACGTCGATGAGCGCCTGGTAGTAGAGCGCCAGGAGCAAGTGGAAGACGATGCCTGTCTCCAGTGCCCCGTTCGTTCGTCGTGTCGCCCCGGCCCCGTCGGCGTTGCCGAAACCGTCAGAGCCGAAGCCGACGCCGTAGGTGCGGCTGTAGTAGTAGGAGCAACGCTGTAGCGCCGCGTACAAGCTCCAGCCCTTGCCGGACGGCCCACCCAGACGCTCTAGCCCAAGCCCACCGAACAGCTCATGCAGGGCGTCGTCCACCGAGCGAAAGTGCTCAATCTCGACGATGTCGGGATCGTAGCTCATCGCGACATCACCACGCGCAGCTCGCCGTTTTCGACCGTGCCGGACAGCGCCGCCGATTCCGTCTGCATCGTGATCAAGTGCCTTTCCGTGACAACCGCCGCCGACCACACCGCCGGACAGCGATCACAGACGATGATTCGCCCGCTGTCGGCGAAGTAGACACACGGATGGTTACAGGGCTCGCTCATACACGTCCTGTCAGGGTGAACCGCAATAGCTCGTCTTCACCGACGCGTCGGGCTACCCGCTTGTGCTGCTCTAATTTCTTGAGCGTGCGCTGCACCGACGTCATGCTACCGGTGGCGAAAGAAACGCCGTAGATGAAGGCTTCGATCTCGCCGCGCGTCGCGGCGCCGACGCCGCGCAGGTAGTTGATCACCTCGGCGGCGACGATGGTGGCGCCGTCCATAGCCAGGCAGCGCCGGCAGGCCTCCTTGCACGGGTGCTTGCGCTCGCCGCACTCGCACCAGATCGTGCGCCGCTCGATGATCGATGGCCGACTCACGGCGGCCCCCACACTACGCCGGAGTCACAGCTCCGGCACGTTTCGAAGGTCATGCCAGTCGTGCCCCAATGCCCCGAGGTTTGTGCGTAGAAACCCTGCATCACGAGACCGTTGCCGCCGCAAACCGGACAGATGTAAGGCCGGCGGTTGTCGCTACCAGATTCAAAGACGGGCTCGGTGGACTTCGCGGGCTCAGGCGGCTCGAATGTCTGCTCGACAGCCGCGCGCCCGGGATCGGCGCACATGCCCGATCGGCGACAAGCGCAATCATCAGAGCACAGACAGTCATTCCAGGGCTGCCGATGTCCGAGCGGCCACTCGTTAGCGTGGTTGCAGGTAATCGCGCTACCAGTCACGAGAGCACCGCAGCCATCAGGCGGTCGAGGTCGCCGGCGTCGGTGCCGGGAAACATCGAACCGAGCAAGTCGGCGGCGCCTTCACTGGCAGCGACGCCCATCTCGCGCGCGATCTCGCACTTGGCCTGAATCGTCTCGGCCAGTTTCAGATCGACCTCGTGGTCGGCGACGATGAAATAGATGTGCATGGACCGCAGCGGCGAGAACGTGCGCATTTCGGTCTGCGCCAGCACCGCTGGCGTCCAGTCGAGTTCTGCGAACACCGCCGACTTGGCATGCGACAGATCGATGCCAGCCTGGCCGACCGCCATGGTGATGACCAGGACGCCGTCGGTGGTCGCATCCCAGGCGGCGATGCGCGCCTCGCGCTTGCCGCTCGGGTGGTCACCGTGGACGACTTCCACCGGCCGCCGCGGGCAGCGACGAGCCAGCTCGGCCACGACCGCCTTGGCCACCGCCTTGTGCCAGACCCAGACCACCACCGGCTCGGTCAGGGTCTCGACCAAGTCGACCGCAGGCATCACCTTCGAGCCGGCCACCGCGGCGCGATAACGCGTCATCTGACCGACGAAGGTTCGATCCTCGGACCCTTGCGACGCGACCTCGACCTCGATATCGAGTGCCATCCGGTTGACGGGTACGGTGACGATCTTGCGGTAGGTCGGGGGCAGATCGGCGGCCAGATCCTTCCAGGTCCGGGCCAGGTGAACCTCCGACAGCCGCTCGGCCATCTCCGACGTGTGGCTCGCGCCGCCTGTCTCGAAGCCGTAGGCTCCCTTGCGCCCCGAGGCGTAGCGCACGGCGAAGTCGAAGTACTTGCCGAAGGCGGCCGGGCAGGCCACCGACAGCGGCCCCCAGAAACCTGCAGGCTTGTTCCACAGCGGCGTGCCGGTGGCGCAGATGACCCGGCCAGCGAACACGCTCATCAACGCGGCCGCCTGCGCCCGATCGGTCTTGCGCGACGACAGCACGTGGGCCTCGTCGAAGATCAGCGTCGCCGGGTGCAACCGCGGCGCTACCGACTGCCAGGTGCCGAGGATGTCGTAGTGACAGAACACCAGATCGGCGTCGAGCACCTCATCGAGATCCCAGGCGCGTCCGGTGACGGCGACGAGCTTTCGCTCGGGCCACATCAGGCGCATCCACTTGAGCCAGACGTGGCGCACCGGCAACGGTGCGCAAACAACGAGCCGCCCTTCATTCGGATCGTGAGCCGCCAACGCGCTCAGGGTGTTGTGCGTGACGATGTAGTCGTCGGTGATGTACAGCTGACGCTTGGTGCTGACCCGGATACAAAACGTCGCCTCTTCACCGACACGCTCGACTGACTCGATACCGCGCGCCATGTAACCCGGTTCCCAACGCGCGGCCTTGCGCGACAGGGTGAATGGACTCACCGGCATGCGAATATGAAGCCGCCACGACGGCTGACCGACGCGCGTTTCACCCTTGTACGTGTACGAGGGCGTCGGGTAGAACACCACGGAAGCGAACCCGCCCAGCGAACGGATCAGTTCGAGGATATCCTCACGCAAACGCGGCGAAACCGTGTTGTACGACGTAGCGCAGTCATCGGTGACATCGCCGTCCGTATCCATGAGCCCCTGCAACAACTCCAAGCGATCCTCGATCGAGGCCCGCAAGTAGCGCTCAGGGATGAACTTGGCCTCGGCACGACAGCCCCACAAACCGAGATCGCGCAGCGTGCTGGTTAAGCTGTTGTTGTGCTTGCCGGCATCACCGGCGATGTACCAATCGACGCCATTCCCGTCGTCCCGCCGGCGTACGCGCAAACCCATCGCAGTCACGAGATCGACAACACGGTTGTAGATCTCGGGCTCGCGCGTCGAGACACTGGGGCTGCCTTGCGCCTGAGCAATCGAGCCGTTTCCGTTTCCGATGATCACGCCCAGCAACCACGGGTCGAGCGGCAACGCCGCGCCGGGCGCGAACTCGACCGGACAGGTCAACGGCAAAAACCACTTGCGATTACCGCGCCCCCACGAACGCGACGGCGTGCGCTGCCAAAGGTGATCCCTGAAATCCTTGAGCGCTACGACGCGCGCTGGCGTGCCGGCCCAACGCGTCCACGGCGTCTCCAGCAGCCACAGATGGTCATCGTCACATTCCGTGCTCGCGCCGTCGCACGTTGTCAGCCGATAGATCGGTTGCACACCGCGCGGATAGACAGCTAGAACCGTGCCGGCACCTCCGTTCGGATCAATCACAGCGTCGCCGACCTTGAGCTGTCCGATCGTTGACCAGCCACTCGGCGTAAGAATTCGAGCGCTTGCGCGCTGCCCTTTGCCCACTCTCATCTGGTCGGCGAGCAGCGTGCCTGCACGCGATCGGATGAACACCCGGCCGCTGTGTTGATGGTCGCGCAGGCTAAACCCGCGCGTGGCCGACCAAGCATCGTAGACGTGGTCGCGTACGTGATCGCCATCGCGATACGGCGACGGACCACCACGCACGCCGCCGAGCACGGGCAGGTGCGTACGATGCAGCATCAGGACCTGACCGGACACCAGATCAGCCGCGCCACCGCCGATCTTGTACGACTCCAGGAAACGGATTCCCGGTGATCCGTTCAGCATTGCAAGCGCCGACAACGCGTCGCCGACAACGATGTACCAGTCGCGCTCCGCGCTCGGGCGGACCGCGATCGAATGCGCAGCCATGGCCGCTCCCCGATCGTTGGCGATCGAGCGCCGAGTCGTTTCCCCGTCGGCGTCGATCGAATTTTGCTGTTCGACCTCTACGACATCACGCGAGCACCGGTCAACTTTTTTCGGCAACGTTTTTTGAGAATCGACTTGCACACAGGTTATCCACAGCTGTGCCAATCGCCGCACGCCACCCGTAGCGTGTGCGCGCCGCGCGGACGCGCACAGAAAGAATTTCGATCGCGCGAGCGCCGCCGATCTTGACGCGCGCGGATCACGCGCGTAGTAACGAAGGTCGGGAACTGGAACCTCGCTTGCCGCGAGGGCCACCTGGGATGGCGTAGCCATGTCTCCAGGGAACTCTACGATCGGGGTCTGACAATGAGCAGCGACATTGGCGCTGACGGCGTGAAAGCGCCGAAGCCGCGCTCGCGCAAGATCACCGGGGGCGCCTCGCCGATCCGCGATCAGATGGCGTCGGCCATGGCGTCAGCCAGCAAGCGGGGCGTCGTGGAGACGTCGGTCAGCGTCGTCATGCGCTACATCCTAGCGACCGGCGGCAAGCTGCTCGTCGCGGACGGTGAAACATTCGTGTTCGACGCTACCGATCGGCGGGTCTACCGCGCGGCAGCTCGCAACCACCTGTTCCTGGCCTGGCTGTGGCTGCGCTTCGGGCTACCCGCCGACGCCACTGCGCGCATGACCGCGCAGGCCATCGAGGCCAACGGCTTGGCCGTCGGCGAGGACGTGACCACCGCGCGCTTCGTCCATTGGGACGTCGACGCCAGGATTCTGTACGCCTCGCGCTACGACGGTTCCATGTGGCGGCTCGATGGCGACACGATCACAGTCGTGCCCAACGGTGACGGCGTGATCTTCCTTGACGACGACGGCGGCGTCGCCTGTGAAGCCATCGTCGGCAACCACGGGCTGTTCGCCGGACAGCTCATCAACGACCTGCAGTACGCCGCCAAGACGGTCGGCGGGCTCACCCCGGAGGAGCAGCGCTGCCTATTTGGGATCTGGACGGTGGCGCTGGCCTTCCCACAGTTTCTACCTACCAAGCCGCTCCTGCTTGTCGACGGCGCGGCTGGATCCGGCAAGACGGCCAGCTTGCAGCGCATCCAGGCAGCCCTGCACGGCAAGGTGTTCGCCCACAGCATCGGGCAGGCCACCGGCGCCAAGGACGACTTCGGCGTCATGCTCCTGCGCTCACCGATTGCGCTCATCGACAACACCGACACCTTCATCGAGTGGCTCCGCGACGAGCTGTGCGCCTACACCACCGGGGGCGGCTGGATCCGGCGCAAGAAGTTCTCCGACATCGACGAGATCGAGATCAAGCCGCAGGCCTTCGTGGCCCTGGCGACCAAGAACCCGGCGACGTTTCGGCGCGACGACATCGCCGATCGAACCGTGCTCATCCGCCTGGAACGACGCGAAGGCCGCGGTGGCTACGCCCCGATGGACGAGCTGTTTGGCGCGATCAAAGCCGCGCGACCCAAGCTCCTGGGCGAGTGGCTGTGGATCTGCGGGCAGGCCGTGGCCAAGATCCGCGCTGGCCTACCACAACTATCGTCGCCCCACCGCATGGCTGACTTCGCTCGCCTGGCGCTCACCATCGGCCCGGTGCTGGGGCACACGGCCGACATGGTCGAAGGCGCGCTGCTGGGTACCCAGCGTGAGCGCACGGCGTTCTTGCAGGAGACCGACACCTTGGCCGACCTTCTGGATCGGTGGGCCGACGCGGGCGAGGGTGGCGTGCCCAACCTGACGCGCACGGTGAGACTGTTCGACCTCTACCGCGAGCTGAACGCCTACGCCAAGACGTTCTCGGTTCAGGGCTTCAAGTCGACGCAGGCCCTGCACATCCGCCTACAACAACCCATCAGCGGCTTCACCGCGGTCGAGTCCGCCGGACCGAGCTTCAAGTTCAGGCGCGTCGAAGACGATTGAGCGTCGCCCGCGGTCGGGCAACTACCAAGCCGCTGAGCAGGCGTTGCGCTGCGCGCCGAGGCCGAGAAGGCGTTGGCCGAGGCAGGGTCTCAACTACCAAGCCGCTGAGCAGGCGTTGCGCTGGCCTTCGAGCGCGAGCACATGCGAGTTGGAGAGCATGTCTCAACTACCAAGCCGCTGAGCAGGCGTTGCGCTACGCGATCCTCGATCTGCACGGCGAGCAGGGCGCAGGGTCTCAACTACCAAGCCGCTGAGCAGGCGTTGCGACACTCGATCCTCGATCTGCGCGGCGACGGCGAACTCAGCCGGTCTCAACTACAAAGCCGCTGAGCAGGCATTGCGACATGGGAGCCACGTCGAAGTTGCTGTCAGCCGGGCGGCAGTCTCAACTACAAAGCCGCTGAGCAGGCGTTGCGCTAAGGAGCTCGACGGTCGTGTGCTCGCGCTCGGCAGCGTCTCAACTACAAAGCCGCTGAGCAGGCGTTGCGCTGTTGCCGACGCGCTGCTCTCCGGGCGGCTCGCCCAGGAAGTCTCAACTACAAAGCCGCTGAGCAGGCGTTGCGCTCTGAGCAGGCGTTGCGCTT
>CAZBPM010000056.1:0-13534 GCA_964493785.1 uncultured Hyphomicrobium sp.
GCCGCGGGGCGTGATCACGCGGGGCGACGTGACGGACGGCGAGTTCTGCCGGCGCATCCTCGCCGACTACGAGATCGAGGCCGTCTACCACCTCGCGGCACAGGCCATCGTCTCGGCGTGCGCCGAGGACCCTGTCACGGCGCTCGAGGTGGCGACGATGGGCACGGCGCGGCTGCTGCAGGCCGTCCGCGAGGCGAGAAGGCCGATCCGCGTCGTCGTGTCGACCTCAGACAAGGTGTACGGCTCGGCGCCTGCCCCATACACCGAAGAGACACCTCTCGATGCCCACCACGCCTATGAAGTGTCGAAGGCGTGCCAGGACCTCATCGCGCGCATGTTCCACGCGAACTACGGCCTCGATGTGCGCGTCGTGCGGGCCGTAAACATCTACGGGCCAGGCGACCCGAATGAATCGCGCCTCGTGCCGCGGACGGCGCTGCGGCTGCTCCGAGGCGAGCCGCCGCTCCTCCACGACGGTGCGGCGCAGATGCGCCGCCAGTACGTCTACATCGACGACGTGATCAGCGCGCTCCGCGCCGTCTACGATCGCGGCGAGCCGGGCGCCGCCTACTGCATCGGCTCGCCCGACTCGCCGATGACGGTGATCGATGTCATGCAGCGCATGGCTGAGATCGCAAACGTGCCATTCACCGCGCCCGAGGTAAAGGCCCGCAGCGATCACTTCCACGAGATCGCGGCGCAGTCGGTCTGCGACGACAAGCTGCGCGGCCTCGGATGGTCACCTGGCATCCGGTTCGCCGAAGGCATCCGGCGGACGTTTGACTGGTACAAGCAGACGGCGGGGCGGCAAAAAATGAGCCTCGAGGGAGACCCGACATGCTGAAGGTACTCATCAACTGCCCCGGGGGATGGAGCCACGGACTCGACAGCCCAGAGCGAGGTGAGGGGCGCTGGGCGCAGAATCTTGCACGATGTCTTGCCAAGTCCGGATTGTACGACGTTTCCGCGTGCAGTGGTGGAGTTCCGACGTGGGGGCAAGGCGTCGTCGAGCCGCGCGTCGCGCTGCTGACGGAGGCAGAAGCGAGGCGTCGAGGACCGTACGACCTGTACTTCGACGCCTCGTGGTTCGCCGGCAAGCCACCAGCCGCAGATGCGTTGCACTACTTCCACGTACACTTCGGGTACGAGCCGCGACTCGGCGTACCGTTCCTGGACCGCCACTACCTCATCTACGTCCTGCGGTGGTCTGAGCCGTCGTACTTCGCCCCCGAGTGCGGGAACGCCTCGCGGACATTCTTCCTCCCCGCACCGTTCGGCGCGTCGCTCCTGCATCCGGACCCGACGCGGCGGAAGATCGTCACTACGATGCGAAACTCGGACGCGAGTGATCGCTCGACGATCTTCGAGACGTTCTACCGCGCCGTGACCGTCCTGCGGCAATCGCAGACCGTCCCCTTCGAGTGGATCGCGTGGCCGGGCAACGACGTCGCCCGACACGCGCAAGATTCGGTCATTCAGCCAAGCTCCGCGTGGGGCATTCCTTACTGCACCCTCCGCGCGCGGCTCGCCGACTGCGGCCTCAACACGGCGTTCGACGGATGGTCAAACATCCTCGACTGCTCGACGCTTGGCATCCCGTCGCTCGTGTGGGAAGGTGGTGCCTACGGCATGCTCGTCGACGTCGCGAAGCCGTTCGATTTGTTTCTGAAGGTCGGAAGCAGCGTCGAGCGCGTGGCCGAGGTGGTGGGGCGACTCTACGGCGACGCGGCGCTCTACGTGACGTATACCAACGCATTCCAGCAGATGTTCTCCGACCACGTCGAGGCGCAGACCCTCGCGCGCTTCGCCGACATCGTCGAAAGGGTGATGTAGATGCTGACCGACGCGCAGTTGACCGAGATGATGCAGAAGTACCAGGCCGAGCAGCGCGAAGCCGAGGTGATCTGGTTCTACCGCGCGGTCGAACGCATCAAGCCGAGCGTCATCGTCGAGATCGGGATCAAGGAGGGTGGCAACCTCAAGATCCTGAGCACGCACCTCGGCGCGAACGGTCTCGCCGTCGGCATCGACCCGCGCCAGGAGATTCCGTGGGCGATGGACGATGCCGACTGCTGTGTGCGCCACATCAGAGGTGACTCGCACGCACCCGAGACGGTGACCGCGCTCACTGCACTCCTCGATGGACGATCGATTGACGTCCTGTTCATCGACGGGGACCACTCGACCGATGGGATGCTGGCCGACTACCACGACTACAGTCCCCTCGTCCGCTCGGGCGGCATCGTTGCCGTGCACGACATCTTCTACCTGAAGGAGGTGACCGCGGCGTGGGCGCAGATCCCCGCATCTGCTGGGGAGCGCCATGAGTCGGATCGGGTGCAGAGTTCGATCGGCATCGGGTACGTGGTCAAGCCATGAAGTACGTCGTCGACATCCTGACGCCCGCATGCGCCTCGCTCGAAAGCGACAACCTCAAGGGGGAGCGCCGCTGGGAGCGCCAGGCCGCGCGGGCACTCCTCGACGCGGGGCGCCAGGTGGGCTCGGCGCGCCCGAACATCTGGGCGCGCCCGGACGTGCCGAACTGGACTGGACACGTCGACAACCTCACCGGCCATACCTTGATCACGCAGGCCGACCCTGGAAGTGTGCGCTACCGCCCTGGCGCATCATTCTTCCTGACGAACGTGTTCTGCGGACTCACAGACGCGGCCGAAGCAGAGATCCGTCGAGCGATCGCGGAAATGGGACGGGAGCGCGTGTTCCTGACGCACAGCTTCCAGTTAAATGTGGCGCTGAAGCGCCTTCCCGGGGACCTGCACGACCGCATTCGCTGGTTGCCCGTCCCGGCGGTCCCGTCGGTCCACTGGGACGCCGACCCATTCACGAACAAGCTATTTCTGTGGTCGGCGCGCGCAATCTCGTTCAGACTGATCCGCCCGCTGCAGACGATCATCGACCTGCTCGACTGGATCCGCGGATGTCTGAAAGAAGACCCAGAGCTGCGTTTCGAGGTCATGGCCGCCGAGGACAACCTGCAGCAGCCTGCGGACGCCGAGCGCTACGTGTGGAGCTTCCCCGTCTTCGAGCAGGCGTTCCGTGACGTGCGGTCACAGGTGAAGATTCACCCGTCGCTGCCGTGGGACGAGGTGCAGCGCATCGTCGCCAGGGCGAAGCTGATCGTCAACGACCCGACGGCTTTCGGAGGGCCGCCGATCGAGGCGGCCAGCTACGGCATTCCCGTCGTGGGGACGAATTTCAGCTCGTTCCATACGACCGACCCGGCAACGGCGCGCTGGCCGGGCGCCGTCGACGCCGGGATGGTGTGGCCCGCGTTCAAAGAATTCGTGTGTGTCAACGGCACGGCGCTCGGCTGGGGGGGCGCCTCGTCAGTCACCACAGGCTACCCTCTGACTGACCACCTCGACCTGTGGCACCGAGACCCAGACGCCTACCGCAAAGCGGGAGCCGGGTACCGCCAATTCGTACACGATACATACACCTACGATGTTTTCGTCAAGAAGCTCGACGAAATGATCGCTCCGCAATGACATACGTCATCAACATCACCTCCGGGCCACTCGCTGGGACGTTAGAGGACGACGACCTGCACGGCGAGGGGCGCTGGGAGCGCATGGTCACACGCGGACTCCTCAGTACCGGCGAGCCGGTCGGTACCCCGTCCCCGAAGTGGCAGGGGGACAGCCCGAACTGGATAGGGCACGTCGAGGACCTGACAGGTTGCACGTACATCACGATCTACGGGGGGTTAGAAACGATCCCGCGCTCGGCACGCGTCTACTTGTTCCAGTTCTTCAGCGCACCGAACGCTCCCATCGAGGACGAGATCCGCTGCATCATGTCCTTCGCTGGTCGATCGAACGTGTTTTTGACTCATAGCTACCCGTCCGACGGCTGCTTCGACCGTTTACCGGATGATCTTCGCGACCGAGCGGCGAGGCTGCCGATGCCGGTCCCCGACGTGACGATGGGGGACCCAACGGAGAACACGGTCTTGTTCTACCCGTCGCGCAGTCTCCCACCAGACAGCGAGTCCGTGCTCCGCTTCGTTCGTCGAGCGATGGACCGCGACTCCCGACTGACCTTCGAGGCGATCACCGGCACGTACTATACGACGGCGTGCGAACTGAGCTGGAACCACCCGCTCTTTCGTGATATCTTCGACAGCGTGCGAGACCGCGTGACGCTCCACCCATCCGTCAGCCACGCAGAGATGCAGAAAATCTACGCACGGACGCGCCTCATCGTGTGCCCCTGCGGCTACGGCGGGCCACCACTCGAATCCGCCCGCTGTGGCCTGCCGGTCATCGCGCTTGAGCGCGACTGCTCGCTTTACACCGCGAGATACACTCCGGGATTCCCTGACCTCCCGCGCATCGGTGCGGGCGAAAGCCTCGTCGAGATCCTGGAACGCCTGCTCTACGACATCCCGTACGCGAGGCGCGTCGGGAACGCCTGTCGCCGCTACGTTGCGGAGAACTTCAGTTACGCCGCTTTCGATCGCTCGCTGCGAGGCATCCTGGCACGAACATGACCGATTATCTGATCTTCGGAGGGACCGGGTCCCTGGGGCAGAAGCTCATCAATCGACTCCTCCCGGCACACAGCGTCGCCGTCTACTCGCGCGACGAGGCGAAGCACTGGACGATTCACAACAGCCTCGCTTGTGGCCCTCTAGCAGATCGCTTGCCTCGCGGACTCTTCTTCTACGTCGGTGACGTCCGTGACCAGGAGCGCGTCCGCGATGTGATCCGCCAGTCGGAGCCCAAAACAATCATCGTGGCCTCAGCACTCAAGCAAGTCGACACATGCGAGGTATCCCCTGGAGAAAGTATCCTGACCAACATTGTTGGGATCGAAAACGTCGTCAACGTCGTGAACGAGATTAACCCGCCGTCGCTTCAGCACCTGCTCCTCGTCAGCACCGACAAGGCGTGCGCACCCGTAAACGTCTACGGGATGTGTAAAGCGATCGCCGAGCGGATGGTCACGAGTCAGGCACGTACCGGGCTGCGCCGCGTCAAATATCTCGCAGTACGCTACGGGAACGTCCTCGAATCGCGCGGAAGTATCATCCCACTGTTTCGCCATCAAGCCGACCACGCCCCTGCGTTCACCGTCACCGACCCAAACATGACGCGGTTCGTGATGACGCTTGACCAGAGCGTAGACCTCATCGAGCGAACGCTCGAATGCGGCCAAAGCGGAGAGACGTGGATTCCAAGACTCCCATCGATGAGGATCGGAGACCTCGCCGATCTGTTCGCGGAGCGGGTGAAAAAACCAATTGAAGTCATCGGACTCCGACCCGGGGAGAAGATGCACGAGGACTTGATCAACGAATCGGAATCGCCGCGCGCGAGGCTTGATGGAGACGCTCACTACATCATCGGACCGGCCTTCCTGCCCGGTAGCGGTAAACAGTTCGTCTACACCAGCGCTGATTCAGTGATGTCTCGGAACGAAGTGGCGGCACTCCTGGCGAGGTACATCGACCTGCCGATGGATCGTTTTCCAGGACGCTCCATTGAAGAGATTGCAATCGGACAAAGATCAACATGAGAACGTATCCGTTGTTCAAGGTCCACGTCCCGGTCAAAGAGACGATCGCGCATCTTGAATGTATGTTTGAGCGCGGTTTCATCAACGAGGGAGCAGAGGTCGCTGAACTGTCCGAGGCACTGAAGATCGAGATCGGCACAAACAGCCTGGTTCTCACCAATAGCTGTACATCGGCACTCACGATCGCTCTCGTGTTATCCGGTGCGGGACCGGGAACCGAAGTCGTGACCACGCCAATGACATGCGTCGCGACCAACACCCCGATTGCCAACGTGGGCGCGCGCCTGGTATGGGCTGACGTGGACCCACGCTCCGGTATGATCGACCCAGCCAGCGTCGCGGCGAGGATCACGCCACGCACCGTCGCCGTGATGGCGGTCGCGTGGGCCGGGTCGCCGCCGGATCTAGCAGCCCTGCAATCGGTGTGCGCCGTGCGCGGGGTCAAGCTGATCCTCGACGCCGCCCACGCCTTCGGGGCCGAGTACCGGGACGCTCCCGCACACCGCAGCGCAGATTTTACCTGCTACTCGTTCCAGGCCATCAAGCACTTCACGACAGGCGACGGCGGTGCGCTCATATGTCGAGACACGGCCGACCACCGCCGCGCCGGCCGCCTCAAGTGGTTCGGCCTCGACCGCGACGCGGCAAAAGACAGAGACGGCAACTGGCGAGGGCAGCAGTGGCACGTGGACGTCGAGGAGGCCGGCTACAAGTTCAACATGAACAACGTCGCAGCGGCGATTGGGCTTGCACAGATCCCGCACATCCGGAACATCCTCGACAGACACCGATCGAACGCGCGCCTCTATGACGAACTGCTTGCCGAAGCACCAGGCGTGCGCCCTGCGACACGCCCTGCTGGAGGGCTGTCAAGCCACTGGGTCTACACCGTCCAGATCGCCCAAGCCGCAATCGCCCGCGACGAGACGCTGCAGCGCCTGAACGCTGAGGGCGTCATGGCCGGCGTCGTCCATGTCCCAAACGACGATTACACCACGTTCCGGCACAGCAAGACCGAACTACCGAACGTACGCCAATTCGCCGCCTCGCAATTCTCACTCCCGTGCGGGTGGTGGCTCGACGAAGACGACGTGCGCCACATCGCGACCCGCGTCCTGGATATCGTTCGGTGACGCGCTTCCGGCTCCGAGAGGTCACCGCCGACGACCACGCGTGGCTCGTCGAACTCCACAACGATCCCGCCGTGCTCCGAAACATCACCGACCCGAAGCCAATCACCCTGGAGCAACACCTCGCGTGGTGGAGATCGCTCCAAGGCGACGCACGCCAGGTTCGCCTCATCTTCACCGTGGACGCAGAGCGCGCCGGGTTTGCCAAGTTCTACAACATCGACCGAGTCAACTCGAACTGTGTCCTCGGAGCAGACATCCACCGCGCACACCGCGGGCGCGGCTATGCGAACGCCATGTGGACCTTAATGCTCGACCGAGTCTTCCTCGACTTGGGGCTCCACCGTGCGTCGCTGACCACAGCCGCGTACAACGAAATCGGCTTGCGCGTGTACCGCCGCCTCGGATTCTTGGAAGAGGGCCACCTCGTCGAATCGCTCTTCCGCGATGACAAGTTCCACGATCAAGTCTGCATGTATATACTGTGCTCCGACTGGAGGACGAGACGAAGATGCTACTCGTAGACGGAGATGGTGCATGACACCGGAGAAGTGGGAAGTCTACATCGCAATCGCCAGAAAGGTCGAGAGCAATGGTAGCGGAGACGACGTCAGCCGCAACCCCAGCGACCTTGCGATGCAGCAGGACTTCATCGACACCTTCGCGCGCCACCTGCCTGCTCCGGCACGCGTGCTGGCGCCTGGTGCGATCTCCGAGGCTGCCATGCTGGCCGAGCGCGGGTACGAGACGCACGCGCTCGTCCTCGGTCGGGACAACGTCCGCTGGCTCAACGATGCGCGCAGCCGCCTACCCGACCCGAATCTGCTGGTCGTCCGCGAGCGCGATGCGCACGACCTCGACTATCCTGCGAACTTCTTCGACGGCTACTTCACAGTGCAGGTACACGAGCACTGGATTGCCCCGCACATCCACGTCGGTGAGGTGCGCTACTGCTCACGCGACGGCGCAATCGCGTTCGTGGACGCTTGTGGGACGACAAACCCTGCGCAGCGCCAAATCTGGCATACAAATCTTGTCAACGAGGAGCAGGTGTTGGAGCAGTGGCAGTACTGGGGCTTCGACGAGCGGTGGCGCGGCAACTCGGGCAACGCCCGGCCGCAGTTCGTGGTCGAGAAGCTGCCGGCCGGGCACTCGTCCTTCAAGAACTCTGGCTACGTCAACCACATCATGCGAATGAGGGCAGCCCTGTGATGTTCCGCTGGGACGAAGTGCAGCGCCGACCGGACGGCAAGATACTGCTCCTCTACCGCCAGCAGCGCGTGTTCGACGAGGGCATCGTTCGCGCCGGCATCGATGTACTCGACATCGGCGGGTGGGGGATGCTCGCCACGGCGGTCGCCGAAGCCGGTGCGCGCTGTACGATCCTCGACCTGTTCACACCCGACCAGTACTATCCGGAGCGCGTCAAGGCACTCCCACACGTCGTCGGCGACGCACGCGATTCGTCGTTGTTTCCGTCGGAGAGCTTCGACGCTGTAACTTGCTTCGAGATGTTGGAGCATTGTAAAGGCATTGATCTCGTCCTGGCGAGCGCTGCCAAGTGGCTGCGCCGCGGCGGCGTGCTCGCAGGCACGATGCCGATTCCTGGACGAACTCACGCAGCCGACGAGCCTGGGATCGAGTTCCTATCGTGTGACGAACTTCGCGAGCGGCTCGAGCGAGCAGGCCTTTCGGTGGAACGGCTTGCGCCAACAGCCTCAATAGAACAGGATGATCAGCCGTCTTCGATATACTTCGTCGCGAGAAAGCCTTAAGGAATGTCAGGCCCATTCGACGAGCGGTTCACGGAGCGACACATCGTCAGCGGAACACTGCTGGAGTTCGGGTGCTCGCCCGGCGCCTTCACGTCGCGCCTCGCACGAGCACGCCCCGACGTGCGCGTGACCGGCATCGACCTCTACCAGGCGTCCTGCACCGAAGGCTACCGCTTCATCCACAGCGACCTGATGGAGTGTCAGCTGGACGACGTCTTCGACAACGTGTGCTGTGTATCGAGCTGGGAGCACTGCGGCATCGAGACGGCCAACTTCGCTGACGGGTACGCGCCGCACCTCGATTACCATCTCACGGTGGCAGAGCGCCTGATGGACCTCGTGGCGCCCGGCGGGCGCCTCATCGTGACGTGCCCATTCGGCCCTGATGAGGTGTGGCTGACATACAGCGGGCGGCCAGACGCGCTCTTCGGAGCGGTTCCTCGATCTGAAGCAGCGCCGCGGTGGGGCTACCGCGCCTCGACGGTCGTATCGCTCGAGGCGGCGTTCCACCGCCTGCAAGCCGAGGAGTGCGAGGCGATGCAGCACGTGGGCGGAGACTACTTCGACATCGCAAACTGGTGCTCGATCGACCCACACGTCCTCCCGAAAGAGACGCGCAGGGCGGTCGTCGGCATGGTGCTCCGGAGGGCGCAATGAAGATCCACGCCTGTCTGATGACCCAGAATGAGTTGCTCGACCTCGTGGCGAACGTGCAAGCGCGGGCGTCGTTGTGACACGCTCGCTGATATATGCTCTGTATCGCGATGATTCTGATAAACTGTACGTAGGTAAATCCACGAGTGGGCTGCGCCGACCTCTATCGCATGGCACACCCAGTGTGCTCCGTGCAAACTCGCACCTTCCGTTAGCTCGCTGGATAAAAAAGCACGGCAGTTACTCGATAGCCTTGCTAGAAGCGTGCGATAGGTCGATGCTCAACGAAGCTGAGTGTTTCTACATAGCTTATTTCAGAAGTCTCGGGATTCCGCTCTTGAACCTCACCGACGGCGGTGAGGGCACGCTCGGACACCACCATTCTGAAGAATACAAGGCGAGATCATCGGCTGTCCGACGTGGTCGTCACGCGTCACCAGAAACGCGTGCGAAAATGTCCGCATCGCATAGAGGAAAGACCAACTCAGATCAGTCTCGACAAAAAATATCAGAGGCGAAGCGTGGCAAGAAATGGAATACCGAACGCAGAATGAAATTCTCTGCGGCTCGCAAAGGCTGCAAAATATCCAGATCAGCTATAGCAGCAACGGCAGAGTGGAACCGAGGCAAACAACACTCGCCCGAGTGGCGCGCGCGCATCTCCAGCGGGCGTGGTGGCAGTATACCACCAGCTATGTTTGACGATGTCGCTCGATCCGTACTGTACAGGTGGCGCATTGAGCTTCACTTATCAAGGCGTATCGCCTGTGCTCTTTTCGGTATTTCGGAGCGAGCACTGCGGAGATTGGAGACGGGAAAATGAAGATCCATGCCGCGCTGATGACACAAAACGAAGCAGCCGACTTGATTGCGAACGTGACGGCCGTGTTGCCACACGTCGACTCGGTCACGGTCGTTGACGGAGGAAGCATTGATTCCACGATCCCGTACCTGCGCAATTGGTCGCGGCAGGACGACCGCATTCGCTTCTTCATCCACCCGTGGCACGACGACTTCCCCGCGCAGCGGAACAACTACCTCAGTCGCGTGGGTGAGATCGCGACCGACGGAGACTGGGTACTCGCCGTGGACCCTGACGAGGTGCTCGACGAGCCGTCGTTCCATGCACTGCGCTCGTTGGCCGACAAGGTACCGAAGAAGCTCGAGCACTTCACGCGCATCGGCTTCCGCTGCCGCTCGGTGAGCCTGCGCGGCGCCGAGCGCGTCTGGACGAACGAGGACAACTACTGGAAGGGGCTCTTCTTTCGGTGGCACCGCGGGCTCCGCTACGGCCACGATGGTGAAGGCGCCGTCCACGAAAGGCTGCACGGCGCCGACCCGACCTACATAACGGGCCACCACCCCGAGTTCCCCGCGCTCTTCTACGAACACCGAAAGCAGGAGAACGTCGTGTGGCCGCGCGGCATACGGAACTACTTCTGCGGCGGCGGCGGGCCGAACCTCGGATCGCGGAACCATCGCTGGGTCGAGATGCGCGCCATCGCTACACGACTCGGCATCCAGACGTGGCACCAGATGCAGGCGTACCTGCTCGCGGGCAACATCGACGCCGCGCTGCGTGACTGGATCATCAAGTACCACCACGAGAGGGGCTGGGACGGGTCGAGCGAGCAGCGTGAGTGGTACAAGACGTACTTTCGTCTTTATCACCCCGAGGAGGAGCCGGCGGAGATGCGGGGCGAAGCGATTGAGTAGTTAGCGCGCGCAGCGTATCCCCATATCAGATCGTCGTGTCGCCGATCCGAAGTTACTGCGCACGGCTGTTTCCAAGGCGCCTGGGCCGTAACCGTACCCGCCGCCACGAACGGTCCGCGCGGGGGCGTCGTGAATGTCTGCGCAGTCAACGCACGGACTGGGGTATTCGACGACGCCGTCCCATCCATCGAGAGTGCGCTCCCACACATTCCCCGACAGGTCTGCCTGTCCCCATCTACCATCGCCTCGCGGCGAATACGACCCAACATCCGCAATCAGCGCGTCGCCGTAGACCGCGTATGATGAATCGATGGTGGTCGAAGAAGACGGGATCGACCACGGATATATGCGCTGCTCGTTGCCGCCAGCCGCCGCGAAGTTCCACTCGGCCTCCGTCGGCAGCCTGCCCCCACTCCACGAGCAGAACGCGAACGCCTCGTACCACGTCACGCAATTGATCGGCCGGTTCTCGTTCCCGCCAGCGTTGTCCGTCCAGGTCTGTGTCTTCTGGTCGCACTTGAGTGCCGCCGCGAGCGCTGCGGTGCCCGTCGACAGGAGCGCGGACCACGCTGCGGCCCAGCCGCTCCCGGGGATAGCCGGGTGTGCGCCCGATCCTGCGGCCGGCGGCCTCGCCTGCGTCGCCGTACCGGCCTGAATGAAGGCACGGAAGCGGCCCACCGTCACCTCAAAACGATCGAGATCGAACGGCGATATCGTCGCGGGATAGATCGGATCGTTCGATCGATTGAACGTTCCGCCAGGAATCGGTAGCGAGGCGCAGCAGTCCTCATCGCGGCGTGGGCCGCAGGTCGCGGCGCACGGGGGCGGCGCGATATTGAGTGTATCCTCGCCTGCTTGGCGAAGATCAACGATGGTGCCGTCTGGCAACCCTGCCGTCGCACCGTCCTCCAGCGACGGCGCGTAGTCTGGATTGACCCCGGTGCACCCGCCAAACACGAAGAAGGCCAGAAAGCAGATCGCTGTGGCGCGCATTTGACTTTCCTCCTTAACGAGTTTATTGACCCTGATGGCTCCCTAGTTGTCAAACACGTTGCTACGCGCACCCCCCCAGAGGAGAGTTTTGTTGAAAACAGCACGCCTCAATCCCCTCGATGCTGACGAGGAGCAACTCCTCGCCCGCCGTTGGCGTGTTCTCGATGACGAGAAGGCCCTCGCCCGGCTGGTGCAGGCGAACCTCGGGCTGGTGGTTCATATCGCAATGAAATACCGGAACTCCGGCCCGGCGATGGAGGACCTGATCCAGGAGGGCAACCTCGGGCTGACCATCGCCGCGCGCCGCTTCGAGCCCAACCGCACGACGCGGTTCGCCACCTACGCTGGATACTGGATCCGCGCCCGTATGCTCGATCACGTCGTTCGCTCCCACGGGCCGGTTCGCATCGGCACCACACGCCCCCAGCGCAAGGTCTTCTTCGGTCTCGGGCGCGCACGGCGCAAGCTTGAGCAAGAAGGGGATGCTGCCGACGCCGAGGCCCTCGCCGGCGAGCTGGCTGTCCGCAGGGAGGACGTGGAGGCGATAACCCCGCGCCTCGCGGGCTGTGACGTCTCCCTCGACGCGCTGCGCGACCGCGGCGTCGCCGTCACCCTCGCCGAGGACGGCCCCACCCCGGAGGACATGGTAGCGGGCAGGGAGGATGAGGACCGCCGCCACGCACAGCTCCTCGATGGGCTCAAGGTGCTCGACGCCCGCGAACGGGCGATCATCCGGGCGCGCCACATGCGCCAGCGCCCCGCGACGCTGGCCGCCCTCGGCAAGAAACTCGGCATCAGCCGCGAGCGCGTCCGGCAGCTTGAGGATCGCGCGAAAGCGAAGCTCCGCGCCTGCTGCAAACGTAACGATCACTGACCATCCCATCACCCACCGCTGCTTAGCAATTGACGTGCCAGCCCGCTGCAAGCGGTGCGCGGCCGGCGACCTGCGCCCGGCGGTGGGGGTTTTCGCGCTGAAGTGACGAATACTCCCCGCCCCAAGTGGGGAGTATCTGACACGAGGCGAGAGATTAGTAAGGAGTGCTACACAACGAGCACAGAGCTGCCGACCGAGGACAAACGAACGGGCGCTCGCGGACGCCTGCGACCACGTGAGGAGAATTCTCTAGAGCACGAGAGCATTCTCGGAGACGTGTCCTGCATCTCGGAGGTGTAGGCCGGTTACAGGACAGATGTAGGACAGCATTTTCCATAGTGATCTCTGGTTTTTAATGCTGTATTGTGGATAAGTGTCTTGTGTCTTGTAAGTATAAACACTTCATACGATATACCGTCATCACATCACATCACACCAGTATATCGTATGGGGTCTGAAAACGCGTTTCTTGTAGGCCGATGCAGGACAGAGGGGTTAACCACCAGAGATCGTTTAGAGAAGAGGTGTCTTGTATCTGTCTTGTATCTGGCTTGTGTCTTGTATCTACTAGCGGAGCGTAATGAGGACGGGGGCGATCGCGGGATCGGGGATGATGATGGGCGCGCCCTCCATCGCCCGAGGGGCGATGGCCAGACGCGACGGGGCGCTGCCACTGAGGGGGCTGCGCGCGCGGTGTCGAAGCGGACTCACGAGGACCTCTATGTCAGCCACAGGCAGGGGCAGGATGTCAAGCAAAATCTTCCTGGCGCGGTGCTCTGCCACCCCCGCGGCGTTCACGTGCGCGTAACCCGGCGAAACACTTGAGGAAACAATTTCCCACTTGACGGCCC
>CAZBPM010000057.1:0-13359 GCA_964493785.1 uncultured Hyphomicrobium sp.
TGAGGGGTGGGGATTAGTTTGTGCGAACGGCGAGTAGCGAGTAGCGAACTAGGGGTAGTGCGTTAGCCCACCCGCTCCGATGCGAAGCATGGCTCCGCCATGACACGCCATGAGGCAGCTCAGTTGCAGACTTTGTCGTAGCGCCAGACCGTGCCGGTGCAGTCCATCCGGCCGCGATGGCGCGCCACGCAATAGCGAACGGGCACGCGCACTTCCTTGCAGACCGGCTTCTTCCTGGCTGCCAGCGCGGGCGAGGCTGAACCGCCGAGGGCGACCAGCGCGAGAAACGCGAAACACAGCGCAGCAGCAGGAACAATCGAACGCATGACGTATCCCCCGGCCCAATCGGCTGAGCGGAGGTTAGCAACGATCAGGTAGCGCTTAAACGAAGATCGGCACGACACGCCGCCGCAGAGGCGCGGATCGTCCTATTCGCAGGCCGTGCTATTGGCAGGTCTGCTCGAGGCGCCAGCTGACGACGCGGCAGCGCTGCTTGCCGCCTTTGCCGGTGGTGCACTCGCGGTTGGGGAAGCGCTTGTAGGAGCAGTAGTAGTCCGGCGCGACGTAGCCCTCGTAGCCGCGCTGCGGACCGCGCGTCTCATAGCTTTCGGAGTAGTACGGCTTGACGCCGCGGCGGAGCTGGGCGTCGGCGTTTGTGGCGACGACGAGGGGCGTAGCGAGCGCGGCGACGGCGAGCATGACGGCGTGCGATGAGGGTTTGCGCGATGCGGACATTTTATCTCTCCTTGCGCGAACAATCTGTTCTCAAAGGAGATGTAGGCAGAGGCAGCTTTCAGCGCTACCTCACTTCGCGCCCTAGCCGCCAGGATTCTTCCTGCACGCGGATGTCGGCGAGCATGCGCTCCAGCAGCAGACACGTGCGCTTGAACAAATCAGAGCCGCGGCGGTAATCGGCGGGCGCGAAGAAATCGCAACGGCCGGCCTTGAACAGCTCGACGCATTTGCGACGCGACTTGCCGGGCGTGTGCACGGCGATGGCGTGGCCGCCATTCTTCCTCATCACCGCCATCGACGGCACATCGGTATCGCCGTCGCCGAAGTAGATCATGTTGGCGAACGGGATCGGGCGCTCCGCCTCATTCATGTGCTCGTTGATGCCCTGGCCTAGATCCTCGATGCCCTTGTTGATGCGGAACAGGTACTGCGTCTTGCCGGTGTCGGTGATGACGCGCTTGGGGTACGGCAGGTCGTAGGCGTCGAACCAGTATTCTGACGCGAAGACGTTGTGGAAGCGCTTGTAGATGCGCGTGCCCTCGATGATCTCGGTGAGGCCGGCGGAGACGATGTAATGGCGCAGCGCGATGCCGTGCGTTTCGGCGCGCAGCTTCACGTATTCGTCGATTTCGTCGAACCATTCCTCGACGCCCTGGAACAGCTCCACCTTCTTGCCCTGGGCGACGAGGTCGGCGCGGTCGATGCGCACGCCGGCGGCCTTCGCCTTCTGGTACATCAGGCGCATGTAGGAGATGAGGCCGTCGGCGCCCTCGCGGCGGGCGATGGCGTTGCTCTCGGCCCAAAACGTTTCGGGGTCGATGCCGATCTGCGGCAGGAAGGCGTAGTCCTGCATGGGGCGCGGCGAGAGCGTGCCGTCGAAATCGTAGACGAGGGCGATGGTCTTTTTGTCGAAGGTCGCCTTGGTCTTGGTGCTTTCGCGCGGACGGGCATCGCCGGTGGCTTCGGCCACGTGGTCGTCGTCAGCTACGCGCTCGGTCATGGCTCAGCTCCGCCCATCCCATCGGGTCGCGAGGCTTGGCCTCGACGACTTGCATGCGCCACAGTGGCGCGATTCGGGGGGCGGATTGAAGGCGGGTCGGACGACTGAGGGCAGCTGTCATCCCGGCACGTGTTGCCGGGATCCAGAGTGCGGCCGGGGACGGAACTGGCGGATGGATGGATCCCGGGGACAAGCCCCGGGATGACAATAGAAAAAGGAGCTGCGCACACAATCGCTGGGTCCCGGGTCTCGCTCGCAAGCTCGCCTCGCCCGGGATGACAGACTCGCTCCTAGTGCTTGCAGCCGCAGCCTTCGCCCTCGGCGTGGGTATGGGCGTGCTCGTGGCCGTGGTGATCGTGGCCGCCGCAGCAGCCCTCGTGGCCGTGCTCGTGGCTGTGGCCATCATCGTGGCTGTGATCGTGCGCGTGCGCATGATCGTGGGAGTGATCGTGCCCGCCGCAGCATCCGTCGCCGTGCTGGTGATTGTGCTCGTTCGGATCGACGAGCGCGGCGTGCAGCCGGCGCTCGATGGCGATCGCGGCCTCGCGCGGGGCGTTCTTTTCCTCGATGCAGAGCGCCATGATCTCGGCGCCGAGGCGGACGTCGTCGACGGAGCCGAGATAGTGGCGGCGCAGGCGGCCCTGGCGATCGTAAATCAGGAGCGTCGGCGTGCCCTGCATGCCGTAAGCCTCCATGGTCTTGGGCAGGCCGGAAGCGTCCTGGGCGTCGACGGCGACGGGAAACTCGATTTTCTCGTCCTTGAGGAAGGGCTCCAGCAGCGAGGGCGTCATGTCCTTGTGATTCTCGAACACCATGTGCAGGCCGATGACCTCGACCTCGTCGCGCGAGAAGGCGCGGGCGATGCGGCCGGCCTGCGGCAGCGAGTGGCGGAGCGAGCCGGGGCAAAGCATCTGGAAGGCGACGAGGACGACGACCTTGCCCTTGAGGCTCTTGAGGGTCATCGGATCGGAGTTGAACCACTGCGAGGCGATCAGCTCGGGCGGGCTTTCGGGGTTGAACTCGGTTTCGGCCATCGGGGCCACCTTTCTCGGTCAGGGGATCAGGGCGTTGAGAGCGAGATAGCGGTTTAGGTGAGTTCTCTCAAGTGACACCAGCTGAGAGAAGCTTTGCTTGCGGCGGGTGGCGGCGCAAGTGCTAGCGGCAGCGGGAGCCGGCCTCCGTTGCGGTCGGGACGGGCCGGGTGCAGGCGAAGCGCTCGTCGACCCTGCAATTGGTATCCAGGGGGTCGGGCCCGGTCGCGTAGATCGAGAAGTGCAGGGTGCAGCCCCGCATCACGTTGAAGGCTTCGACGCAGCCGACGCGCGCGGGGGCCGTGGCCGAACGCGCTTCCAGCGCTTTGGCGAGGTCGGGCTGGAAGCGATCCTCAACGACCGCGATGGCGTCGTCACCGCCGGCCATCCAACCCGCGATCGATCCGGCGTTGGTGTCGCTGTCGTGGCCGAGTACGAACGTGGTCGAGGGCTCGCGGAAGCCGACGACGCCGACCGAGCCGGTCACGCAGCGGCGCAGGGGCGCAATGGCTTCGGCGATGCGCGGCGCGGGCCATGCCATCTCGATGTGCGGCATGAGAATCGCGAAGGTGAAGGATACGAACAGCGCGAAGCCGGCAATGCTGGAGGTGATCCAGGCGGCGGCGCGGCCATCGCGCATGGCGAGGGTGCCGACGGTGAACAGCAGAGTGATGAGCACGGCGCCGAGGATGACGGCGGCGCTCGGCGCGGTGCCGGATACATAAAGGATGGCCGGGAAAAGCGCGGCCGTGCCCGGAAGCACGATCCACCACGGAAGGCGAAGGCTGAGCGGCGGGATGGCGAGACGACCGTCCTTGTCGAGCGCGAGGGCGACGGCGGCGCCGAGTGCCGGGAACAACGCTTGCACCGTGTATAGTGCGGGCTTGGAGGCAATGAGCTCAAGGTAGAGCCAATAGCCGACGATCCATGCGAAGAGAAAACGCTGCAGAGCAGCACTGCGTCCGCGCCACAAACCGAGCAACGCCGGCACGATGAGCAGTGCGCCCGGCATGAAGCCGAGGAGCAGAGCTGCGGTGAAGGTGAGCGGCGCCGCCTTCCATTTCATATCCTGCGCGCCGCCGAGGGCGCGGATCAACTCACCGAAGCTGAGACCGGAAAACGGCACGCCATCGAAATGCGCGCGGACGATGAGCCAGGGCGCCGCCACCAGCAACATGAGCGGGATGCCCCACAGCGGCTGCAGCCGCTTCAACCAATCGAAGCGGCGATCTAGGACGAAAAGTGCAGTGATCGTCGATAGCGAGAGAATCGGGACGGCAAGCGCGTTGACCAGCATGCCGAAACCCTGCGCGGCCCAGAACAGCGCCGCGATCCAGGCGCCATTCGCCTGATCGCTCCCGGGCGCGCAGTAGATGCGGAGCAGCGCGCATTGCGCGACGACGATGGAAAGCAGCAGAGGGCCTTCGGGGATCGACAGACTGGCTTGCAGCGCGACGATCGGCGAGACGGCGAAAAGGCCGGCGGCGATGATGGAACGGCGGTCACCGAGAACGGGCCGCAACAACCACCACATAGCCAGCACGGCGAGAACGCCGGCGATCAGCGAGGGAAGCCGATACGTGGCGATGACGTGCTGCGCCTTGGAGCCGAGCAGCTTGCCGGCGCCGTATTGCAGCCAATAGATGCCGATGGGGCGGAAGGCGAAACGCTCGCCCTCGAAGGTCGCGTCGATCAGGTCGTGGCGCTTGATCATGTCGCGCGAGGACTGCGCGTAGACGATCTCGGTGCGATCGACTGGCGGCAGCAGCAGCACGCCCGGGAGGTAGGTGAAGAGAGCCAGGGCCAGCAGAACAGCAGCGGCGAGGCGCGGGCGAGCGGCAAGCTTATCGAGGAAGCGGCCACTGTCGCGCTCGAAGCGATGCAGTGTCGGGGATAGAAAGCTCATGCGCACGCGCCCGTAAGCCCCCGAAGCAGAGGAACAACTGCCAGCACGGGGGCCCCGCGGGCTTGACACTGATAGCGCAGTTAAGCGATTGCGCAAGCCGTCAGGGCAATCGAGGAGGCGGCTAAATGTCGGCAGGCGGGAACGTGGCGGCGCAAAAGGCGCGCCTCATCGAAATCATCAAGGCGCGCTCGTTCCAGGCGGGGCGCGAGGTGAAGCTCGCGTCGGGGCGGACGTCGACCTACTACTTCAACATGAAGCCCACGATGATGGATGCCGAAGGCGCGCACACGATTGCGCGCCTCATCCTTGCGGCGATCGGCGACAAGAGCGTGGATCTGGTCGGCGGGCTGGAGATGGGTGCCGTGCCGATCGCTTCGGCGGTCGCGGCGGTCAGTTACGGGACGGACAAACCGGTCAACGCCTTCTTCGTGCGCAAGCAGGCGAAGGACCACGGCACGAAGAGCCTGATCGAGGGATTGCGCGAGGGCGACACGCTGAAGGGCAAGCGGGTGGTGATCGTCGAGGACGTGACCACAACCGGCGGGTCGTCGATCAAGGCGGCCGAGGCGGTGCGCGCGGAGGGGGCGGAGGTCGTCGGGGTCGTCACCGTCGTCGACCGGCAGGAGGGCGCGGGGGAAGCTTTCGCGGCAGCTGGCCTGACCCTGACACCAATACTGACGCTCGACGATTTCAAATAACGCAAATATCGGCAATGGAACGGAAATTCCATTGGACCGTCGCCGATTGAGCGGATCGCAGCCAAGGCATCGAATTGCGTGTAATATAATCCGTCCAGGGAAGACAAAAATGGCCCTGTTGGAGGACGAAAAATCATGAATCAAAGAACGATTGTAATTCTGCTCGCCGTACTCGTGGTGCTCGGGCTCATCTGGTACTCGACACAGGCTCCGCATACGACGGTCACCGCACCGCCGCCTCCGCCGCCAGCGGCAATGGAGCCAGCACCGGCGCCCACACCGCCTCCGCCGCCGGCACAGCCGACCCCATAATCAGAATGGCGCCGGATTGAGATCTGGCGCCATTTCTCTTCGGCTCGTAGCGGCTCAACTGACGTGAACGCTTAGGCGGCTTTGGAGCGAGCGGCACCGACCAGGCGCACCAACTCCTTGCGCGCTTCCTCGCCGTTCGTCACGCGGCTTGCGAACGGCAGCCGCAGGGCGTTTGCACCCGCGACAAGGTCACAACCTTCAGGATCGATGCCGGCCATGCGCCAGGCGCCCGATGCAGCGCCAAGAAGCTTCGTTGCGTAAAGCTCGATTGCGTCGACGTGGTCTTCGTTCATGTGCTCGACGATGCCGGCCTCGGCTTCGATCAGAGCCTCGGCCCCTGCGGTGTCGATAAGCAAATCAGAACGCTGAATATCGACGATGCGGCCGAAGCCGCCAATGTAATGCGCGCTCGCGATGTCGAACTTGTAGAATGAGAAGTCAGGGAAATCGGCGTATCCGGCCGATACGGGATGGCGCGCAAGATACCGGCGACGTGCGGTCGCACTCGTCGTCGGCCGCGCCTCGCCAATAAGCGTGATTCGCGCGCCGGACAGAGGATCGGCCTCCAGGCCCGTGGCATCGATCAGCAGCGTAGCGCGTGGATCGGCCTCAAGGTTCTTGGTGTGCAGCGCCAGTTTAGAAATGAGCAAAAGTGGGCTTCCGTCGGGCTCTGTTGCTACGAGGAGCAGCGAGGCGTAAGGATGCCCTGACGGCTGCAGCAAGGTGCCGAGGGCAGCTTTCTGCGCGGTGCGCACCATCATCCTGGCGATCGCGGCGGTTTCCTTAACAGGGGAAATACCCGACGGTTTGCCAGCCTCTTCAACAGACATGCAGCCCTCTCCGCTTCCTCGTTCGATCCTATTCAGATAACGTTCAGACAGAAAACACGAAATTGGCTTCGCCACAATTGATACACCTTGGAGCCATAAAGCGCGGCTGGGTGGTGCTCTGCCGCAGGTCGGGACATGATGAAAGAAAAAAGCACGATTGCGCTGGTCGATGACGAGCGGAACATCCTCACCTCGTTGCGCATGGCGCTCGAGGCCGAGGGCTACAAGGTGCGTACCTATAACGATGGTGTGTCGGCCCTTGAAGCGCTCACCGAAGATCCAGCCGATCTCGGCATCTTCGACATCAAGATGCCGCGCATGGACGGAATGGAGTTGCTTCGCCGCGTGCGCCAGCGCTCCGACATGCCGGTGATCTTCCTCACATCGAAGGACGAGGAGATCGACGAACTCTTCGGTCTCAAGATGGGCGCCGACGATTACGTTGCAAAGCCATTCTCGCAACGGCTCGTCGTAGAGCGCGTGAAGGCGGTGCTGCGTCGCTTCCAGCCGAAAGAGCCCGGATCAACTCCCGAGGTCGAAGCTGCTCGCGTTCTCGAGCGCGGCAAGCTCAAGCTGGATCCGGAGCGCCATAACTGCCACTGGGACAACAAGCCGGTGACCCTGACCGTCACCGAATTCCTTATCCTGCAAGCGCTCGCCCAGCGCCCGGGCGTCGTCAAGACGCGCGACGCGCTGATGGACGCTGCCTATGACGATCAGGTCTACGTCGACGACCGCACCATCGACAGCCACATCAAGCGGCTGCGCAAGAAGTTCAAGCAGGTCGATGACAACTTCGATGTGATCGAAACGCTCTACGGCGTAGGCTACCGCTTCAAGGAAGCTTGAGGCGCGGAGGGGGCATGACGCTCGGAACAGAGCGATCCGAGCAGCAGCGTCTGTCTGGCGGATTCGCCGGCCTCAGAGGCTTTGCGACGGATGTGCGGGTTGCATTCGCCTCCGGCATCGGCCGGCTGATGCGGGCGATTACGTCGGCGTCCGGTAGCGCGGGGCATGCATTGCGGTCCGGTGTGGAGCACGGCTCAGATTCCCTACGCACAGGTTTTTGGAAGACAGTCGGCGCAACCAAGCGCACGGCAAGCGTGGTCGCGCTTGGCGCCCAGAATGTCGCCGCGCGCGTCGAGCCGGTGGGCGCCGCAGCACCTAAAGCGTTTGCACCGGTGCAGGCATGGTTCGGGCGCCTCGCCATCGTTCGCTTCTTCTCCGCAAGCCTGCTGCGGCGGATCCTCATATCGAACCTGATGGGGTTCTTCATCCTCGTCGGCGGCATCCTTTATCTCGGCTGGTTTCACACCTGGCTGATCGACGCGAAGCTGGATGCGCTCAAGACGCAGGGCAAGATCATCGCCGACGCCATCGCGGCGAACGCGAAGGTCGTGCGCGAGCACATCATCATCGATCCGAACGCCATCCCCGATGCGCGCGGCGGCACGTCCAGCAGCTCCAGCAGCAACTTCCCGTATGACGGGCTGGCCGAGTTCGAACTGTCGATCCATCCGGAGGATGTGACGCCGATCCTGCGCAAGCTGATTCAGCCGACGAACACGCGTGCCCGCATCTACGGGCGGGACGGCACGCTGATCGTCGACACGGCGCAGACGCTCGCGCGCTGGTCGGCGATGCGCAACGAGCCGAGCGACGGCGACGATGCGCGGACGCAGAACATCTGGACGCGGCTGACGCGCTACCTCTTCCGCGAGCCGATCCCGGTCTATCAGGAGATCGGCACCGGCAACGGCATGGCCTACAAGGAAATCCAGGACGCGCTGCGGGGCGAGGAGAAGAACATGCTCCTGCTCAACCGCAAGGGTGAGCAGATCGTATCGTTCGCGCTGCCGATCCGACGTTTCGCCGAGGTGCAGGGCGTGCTGCTGCTGTCGACGCGGCCGGGCCAGATCGACAAGATCCTGAAGGAAGAGCGCGCCGTCATTCTCATCCTGGCAGCGATCGCGCTGCTGGCATCGGTGGTGACGTCGCTGCTGCTGGCGCGCACGGTGGCGGGGCCGATCCGGCGCCTATCGGCAGCCGCCGAACTCGTGAGCGAGAACATCGAGGCGCGCACGCGACTGCCCCTGTTCACCGGTCGCAGCGACGAGGTCGCGCAGATGGCATCGGCGTTCCAGGCGATGACGGGTGCGCTGTGCCGGCGGATCGAGGCGAGCGAGAAATTCGCAGCCGACGTCGCACACGAGCTCAAGAACCCGCTCACGGCCGCGCGCTCCACCGCCGAATCACTGGGATATGCGAAGACGGAGGAGGAGCGCATGCACCTCGTCGCGCAAATCCAGGGCGAGCTGAAGCGTCTCAACCGGCTGATTACCGACGTATCCAACGCCTCGCGCTTGGATGCCGAGCTGGCGCGCAAGGAGATGCGTCCCATCGATGTGACGATGCTGCTGCGCAATGTGGTCGGCATCTTCCGCGACATCATCGGCGACGATAATCGCTCGGTTGCGCTCAGCGCCGGACCGGAGCCCTTCCCCAATGCCTTTTTCGTCAAGGGCGACGAGGGGAGGCTCGGACAGGTGCTGACCAACCTCATCGACAACGCAATCTCGTTCTCGCCGGAGGGCGGCACGGTGACGGTCAAGGCGCGGGCGGCAGCTCCGTTCGTCGAGATCGCAGTGGAGGACGAGGGCCCGGGCATCCCGGAGGATCGCCTGGAGATCGTCTTCGACCGGTTCTACTCGGACCGGCCGGCGACCGACACCAGCCGGGGCAAGAACTCGGGACTGGGGCTCAGCATCTCGCGGGAGATCGTGCTCGCGCATGGCGGGCAGATCTTCGCGGAGAACCGCTACGACGGGGACGCCAAAGGCGAGAAACCATCGGGTGCCTGCTTCACCGTCCGCCTGCCTATGGCCGTCGCAGGACAGCGCGGAGGAGCCCCGGTTGGGCGACGGAGCTAACACCCACCACGGCACGGCCATAGCCGTCGGCCCAGCCGCGGCGCTGATCCTTGGGCCGTCCGGCTCGGGAAAGTCAGATCTCGCCCTTCGTTGCCTCACCATGGGGCCCACGGCGGTCATTCCAGAGCCTGCGGTGCTGGTTGCGGACGACAGGGTGCATATCTCCCGCGCCGGCGACGGGCTCAGCGTCTGGGCGCCAGACACCATCCTGGGCAGGCTGGAGGTGCGGGGGCTCGGGATCGTCCAGGTGGCGTTCCGCCAGCGTGCGGACCTCGTACTTGCGGTGGAATTGACCACAACCGAACCGGTGGACCGGCTGCCCGATCCGCCTCTCCATCGGGAATTCGAGGGGGTAAGCCTACCTCTGATGCGGATAAACCCACGGGAGGCCTCATCGGCCGCTAAGGTCCTGCTGGCCCTCACATTGGCGGCCAGCGGCCCTGCCACCCCCTGGGCAAAATGACAGCAAATCCACTTGCACCGACGCCGAACACTTGTAAATTCTGCCGCGCTGCCAACGGGTCCGTCCTTTCAGGGGCTCCCGGTATTCAACGATCCCAACGCTCAAGCCGTGGCTCCGTTGCGGAGCGGGCAAAGGACAAGATCGGCTCTAATCCATGATCGGACTTGTCATCGTCACGCACTGCGGGCTGGCGCTGGAGTTTCGTTCGGCGCTCGAGCACGTAGTGGGACCTCAGGCACAGCTTGAGACTGTTTCCATCGGGCCGGATGACGACGCGGCCGTGCGCCGGGGGCAGATCGTCGACGCCATCCACCGTACCGACACGGGCGAGGGCGTCATCGTGCTCACCGACATGTTCGGCGGCACGCCGTCCAACCTGGCCATTTCGGCCATGGACGAGGCGAACGTCGAAGTGATCGCCGGCATCAATCTGCCGATCCTGGTGAAACTCGCCAGCGTGCGCAGCGAGATGCCGATCGCAGAGGCAGTGGCGAGCGCGCGCGAGGCAGGGCGCAAGTACATCAAGGTCGCCAGCCAGGAGCTGTCGGGCGAGGGCTAGGTTCGAGGTAATGCCAGAGATCAAGGACAGCGCGCGCCCCGAGGCGGTCGTCACCATCCGCAATCGCAAAGGGCTCCATGCACGCGCGTCGGCGAAATTCGTCAAATGCGCCGAGAGCTACGATGCGATGGTGACGGTGACGCGCGACGGCCATGAGGTTGGCGGCACGTCGATCATGGGGCTGATGATGCTCGCTGCTGGGCCCGGCTCCACGCTGCATATGTCGGCCACGGGGCCGCAGGGGCCGGAAGCGTTGCAGGCGCTGGTGGCGCTGGTCGAGGACGGGTTCGGCGAGGATTGCATCGAGGACGCATGAACCGGAAGGCAGCCGTTAAGCTGCCTCCCTTCGATACCTTGTCCCTCGCCGGCTATTTCGAGATGTATAGCGACGACAGCTTCAGGGCGATGTCGCGGAAGGCGTCGCGCAACTGATCGCCGTTGTCGGCGATATAGACCTTGCCGGCGTCGGTCGCGCACTTGTTCATGAGGTTCTTGGCGACGTTCTGATCGCCGACGTCGAACCCGACCGTGTAGACCTCAATGCCCGTCGCTTTCATTGCTGCGCAGAGCTGCAGTGCCTGGTCACTCGAAGTGCCGTTGGTTGCATTGCAATTGATGTGGTCGGAGTCTGCTCCACTGCCCGTTCCGGAGTTCTTCGCGATGACGCCGTTGCAATAGGCGGTGTTGAAATCACCGTCCGTCATCAGCACGGCGATCTTCTTGAGCACCGGCTGCCCCTTGGGGCCGATTTCCGTCAGTTTGCTGTACGAAGCGGGGGCGCTCGTGCCCGTGAATACGTCGCTCCAATTCGGCGACAGCGTGTACCAGCCCCACGCCAGGCCGATGTGACCCGCCGTTGACCCCGTAGCAACATAGGAGTCGATGGCGTTGGTGAGCGTGGTCTTGTTGCTGGAGAGGGGAATCAGCTGCGCCGATGGGCATGGGTTGCTCGAGGCGGGGTAATTGCGCCCCACCTTCGATGATTTGCCGGACGTGTCCTTGTAGGCATTCGTTCCAGTGCGCTCTGTCACGCAGTTGCTGACGGAGAACGTCGTATCCGAGTTGTTAGCGGCATTCTTGAAGGTGTACTGCTGATAGCCAGGCGTCGTTTTCTTTCCGGAGCTTATGGTGCCGCGCACGGTGTTCGCCATGGACGACCCGACGTTGACACCGATCGAATAGGGCACCAGGGCCACTTTGGAATAGTACTGGCTCTGATCGTCCCAGATGACGATGTTCACGAGGTCCTTGGCCGCTTCCTTGAGGTCGGAGAGCTTGGTGCCTTTCATCGAGCCGGTGATGTCAAGGATGACCGAGACTTCGATGTTCTGGCCGCCATTGCCGCCAACCGCGATCTTCGAGCTGGCGAACTCGGTCTGGGCAGCCGTGATGAGCGGCAGCTTATCCACGCCCGCGAAGTTGAGGAACGGCGTGGTGATGTAGGCCTTTCCGGATGCCGTGATCCCCATGCCGTCCGAAGCCACACCGAAGTTGACGGTATCCCCGACGACAGGAAGGCGGCTGGTCACGTTCTGGATGTAGTATTTCTTGGCGACGTCGACGGCGGCGCTCTTGTCCTTGCTGTTGACCTGCAGAGCGCGACCGCCCGCGAGGACGGCAGCGTCAATGGCGGCAACGGTCTGGCTGCGCGCATGCAGCCAACGACCGACGTCGACGGCCGCACCGACACCCAGCAGCAGAGTCACCAGCGCGGCGCCGAACATCATGGCGACGTTGCCGCTCTCGTCCTCGCGGAATCTTGCGAGATTCCGCGTGAATCCAAGAGTGGGGTTCCGCTTCAAGCCAGTCATTTACGCCTCTTACTTCTGCTCGTAGCGCAGACGAAAAATTTCGAGGCGAATATGCGCGACCTAATTCTTGCAATTTATTAAATACCGCAGACCTCGTTAGTATTGCTTAACCTCCAGTTACCGACCCGCCGACTTTGCTACAGAACTGTACTTTGAATGCTTAACAATACTGTAACTCATCTATTCTCCGCGGGGACATAAGGACTTGTTTATATGTTGTTGCGCGCTTCCGCGCCGACCGCTAGAAGGGGCGCAAGTGGAGGTGGGCGCAGGGGCGCTCGCCCAAACGCGCGCCAGTTCGCGCCAAGCCGCAAGGAGCCAAGTCTCATGGGTAAGCCGACGGACTACGTCGTAAAGGACATCAACCTCGCCGATTGGGGCCGCAAGGAAATCGCGATCGCCGAGACGGAGATGCCGGGTCTGATGGCGACCCGCGAGGAGTTCGGCGCATCCAAGCCGCTCAAGGGCGCGCGCATCGCCGGCTCGCTGCACATGACCATCCAGACCGCGGTGCTGATCGAGACGCTGGCGGCGCTCGGTGCCGACATCCGCTGGGTCTCGTGCAACATCTATTCGACCCAGGACCATGCGGCTGCTGCGATCGCCGCCGCGGGCATTCCCGTGTTTGCCTTCAAGGGTGAGAACCTCAAGGAGTACTGGGACTTCACGGCGAAGCTGTTCGAGTGGGGCGACGGCGGCGTGCCGAACATGATCCTGGACGACGGCGGCGACGCGACGATGTTCGTGCATCAGGGCGTCCGTGCCGAGCACGGCGACACCATGTTCCTCGATCAGCACAACAGCGAGGAGGAGGAAATCTTCTTCGCTTTGATCAAGCGCATGCTGAAGGAGAAGCCGAAGGGCTGGTTCTCGCACATTGCGACCAACATCCGCGGCGTGTCGGAGGAGACCACCACGGGCGTGCATCGCCTCTACGACATGCAGAAGGCCGGCAAGCTCCTGTTCCCGGCGATCAACGTCAACGACTCAGTGACGAAGTCGAAGTTCGACAACCTCTACGGCTGCCGCCACTCGCTGGTCGACGCGATCAACCGGGCGACCGACGTGATGCTGTCGGGCAAGG
>CAZBPM010000058.1:0-12062 GCA_964493785.1 uncultured Hyphomicrobium sp.
CCCGCCATATCCTGAGCTGCCGTCAAACGTTGCATCGGCCTTGCCCTGATGCGCGCTGCAGGTACCCCCTCGCCCGCCTTACCCGACCCCGATCAGCGGCCCCAACAAGCTGCGATCCGAAGGGTGGGAAGAGCCCACGCGAGATGACGAATAGCACACGCGTTTGTGAGTGCGTTTTACTTCCGTTCCCACGACCCGTGTGGTTTATAGCCGCCATGGGGATCTGGGCTCGGCGGTCTGGATCCAAGGACTGAAGCGACCCTTGAAAGGTAATCGCTTCAGCGGGTGGGCCCTCGGCGGGGCCATCCAATTTTGGACGGCATCTTGCCGAATAGGAGGAAGTCATGAAGGTTTGGTCGAAGCCCGCAGTTCGTGAGCAGGAAGTTGGTCTCGAGGTCACCTCGTACATGCCGGCTGAGATCGACATCATCTAACGATTGTCGATCCGCTCACTAAAGTGAGTTTCCGACAACGGCGGTCGTTTCGGCCGCCGTTGTCTTATCGGGCGCACGAACCACTGACATACGTCGCGCGCCCGTAGCCCCGACGGCATCCAATGCTCATAAAAGTTCTAGGCTCTGCTGCGGGGGGAGGATTCCCGCAGTGGAATTGCAATTGTCACAACTGCGTCTCGGTACGGTCCGGTACACCCGGCTTCAGGGCCCGCACGCAGTCCTCCCTTGCTGTCAGCCGGGATGGAGTGAATTGGGCCCTGCTCAATGCCTCGCCTGACCTGCGGCAGCAGATCAACGACACGCCCGCGCTGCATGCCGATCCGCGTGTCGGGCTGCGTCACAGCCCCATCAAGGCGGCCGTGCTGACCAACGGCGACGTCGACCACATCATCGGACTGATCAATCTGCGCGAGGCCCAGCCGTTATCGGTCTACGCCGCCGACCGGGTCCTGGCGACGATCAAAGCCAACTCGGTTTTCCAGGTGCTTGCCGAGCCACTCGTGCCGCGCATCGAAATGGCGCTTGATAAGCCCTTCGCGCTCGAAGGCGCAGGCGTTGACCTCGGCCTAACCGTCGAAGCCTTCGCCGTCCCCGGCAAGGTCGCGCTCTACCTCGAGGATAAGGCCTCCACCAACTACGGCAGCCGGGAGGGCGACACCATCGGCCTCAAAATTACTGATCCGGCCGAAAAGAAGTCCTTCTTTTACATACCGGGCTGCGCCGAGATAGATGATGAGCTGGCTAGCCGCCTGAAAGGCGCTTCCACTGTCTTCTTCGACGGCACTCTGTTCACTGACAACGAGATGATCGAGCAGGGTCTGCTCAACAAAACTGGAGCCCGAATGGGCCATATCAGCATGTCGGGGCCGCAAGGATCGATCGCCGCCTTCTCGCAACTCGGCGTCCGCCGCCTCATATATGTTCATATAAATAACTCGAACCCGGCGCTGGACGAGAACTCGCCCGCCCGAAAAGCCATAGATGGCGCGGGCTGGGAAGTCGGGTACGATGGGATGGAGGTACGCCTATGAGCGAAGCAGTTAGCTTTGAGCGACGTGGCAGCGGGTTGAAGGCCCAGGAGCCGATGTCGGTCGCCGACTTCGAGGCGGCCATCCGTGCTGTCGGCGCCGAGCGCTACCACGACAAGCACCCCTTCCACCACATGCTGCACGGCGGCAAGCTGAAGAAGCCTCAGGTCCAGGCCTGGGCGCTCAATCGCTACTGCTACCAGTCCGCGGTACCACGCAAAGATGCCGCCCTCATAAGCCGTCTGCACGAGCGCGATCTGCGCCGCGAATGGGTACACCGCATTCTCGACCACGACGGCTTCGGCGAGGAGGAAGGCGGCATCGAGCGCTGGCTGGTGCTGACCACCGGCCTTGGCCTCGACCGCGACTACGTCGTCTCGATGAAGGGCGCCCTGCCGGCCACGAAATTTGCCGTTGAGTCCTACGTCACCTTCGTGCGTGAGCAGCCGATCACCGTCGCCATCGCCTCCTCGCTGACAGAGCTGTTTGCTCCCAAGATCCACAAGGAGCGCATCTCCGGCATGCTCGAGAACTACCCCGACTTCATCGACGACAAGGTGATGGCCTACTTCAAGCGTCGCCTGACCCAGGCGCCGCGCGATGCCGATTTCGCCCTCGACTACGTCTTGAAAAACGCCACGACGCGCGTCGAGCAGGAGGCCTGCGTCGACGCTGTGCGCTTCAAGTGCAACGTCCTGTGGGTACAGCTCGATGCACTCCAGCACGCTTACGTCGAGGGCCATGTTCCGCCCGGCGCGTTCCGTCCAGAGGGACTGTGATGAGCAATCCGGCGCCACGCCAGCGAACGGTCGTCACGGCCGCCAGCAAGCCAGCCATGCCGCCCTACATCAAGCTCCGCCACGACGCGGGCCGCGGTCGCTGGATCATTCTCGCGCCCGAGCGCCTTTTTGATCCCGATCCCATCGCTGTCGAGGTTTTGAAGCAATGTGATGGCGCGCGCACTGTTGCCGACATCGTCGACATCCTAGCTAAAGAGTACAATGCGCCCCGGGAGGATATCCAAGCCGACATCATCGCGATGTTGCAGGACCTCGCAGACAAGGGAGTGGTGAAGGCATGACCGAGACATCCCCGTCTGACAAACACGTCACCGAGGAGACCGTCACGATGGATGCCGGGGAAATGCGTTCCGACGCGTCCTCCGCTCCCTCGGCTGATCCCTCATGCGCCGTTCGCGCCCCGATCGGCCTCCTTGCCGAGTTGACCCATCGCTGCCCGCTGCAGTGCCCCTACTGCTCCAACCCTCTCGATCTTGAGAAGGTCAACGTCGAGCTGACCACCGAGCAGTGGCAAAGCGTGATGCGTCAGGCTGCCGATCTCGGCATTCTGCAGATCCATCTCTCAGGCGGCGAGCCGACCGCGCGTCGGGACCTCGAGGAGATCATTAAGACCGCCGCCGATTGCGGCCTCTACACCAACCTCATCACCGCCGCCGTCCTCTTGAAGCGTGATAGGCTGGAGAAGCTCAAGGAAGCCGGCCTCGACCACGTCCAGATCTCGATCCAGGACGTCGACACCGCCGCCGAGAACGCCGATCGTATCGGCGGCTATAAGGGTGGCAGCGCGAAGAAGAAGGAAGTCGCCGGCTGGGTGCGCGAGCTGGGCATGCCGCTCACCATCAACGCCCCCATCCATCGCCATAACGTTCACAACGTCGAGGCGATCATCAATTACGCCGTGGAGCTTGGCGCAGGTCGCGTCGAGATTGCTCACGTTCAGTATTACGCCTGGGCTCTCAAGAACCGCGCATCCCTGATGCCCACGCGCGAGACGTTCATGGAGGCCGCCCGCATCGTCGAGCGCGAGCGCGAGCGCCTGAAAGGCATCATCGTAATCGATGCCGTCGTCCCCGATTACTATGCCAAGTACCCCAAGCCGTGCATGGGCGGCTGGGCGAAGAGCATCATCAACGTCACGCCCTCAGGACGTGTTCTGCCCTGCCATGCGGCCGAATCCATCACGCATCTTCAGTTCGACAACGTGAAGGATCGCCCGCTGGCCGACATTTGGCTCAACGGCTCTGCCTTCAACATGTACCGTGGCACGAGCTGGATGAAGGAGCCGTGCCAGACTTGTCCTCGGCGCGAGATCGACTACGGCGGCTGTCGCTGCCAGGCTTTTGCTCTAACTGGCGATGCGGCCAACACCGATCCAGCGTGCTCGCTTTCGCCGATGCACGAGGAATGGGCGAAGGTGGCAGATGTTGAATCGCATTTGTCCTCACCGGCGTTTGTCTACCGTCGGCCGGGCGGTGCAGCATCGAAGCCTGCCACCGAGAAAACGCCAGAACCTAGCGACGCCTAGCGCCGATTTGCTGCAGCGCGGAATTCATGACTTCTGTAATCAAGAATAACCCAAGTATAAGGGGGTGCGGCATCGTGTTCAGCCCAAGTTCACAAAAGACTTGGCAGATTTACTATGACTATCAGATGATGCCGCGCCATCAACGACGTGAGCACGTCGATAAAGGGAGAAACGGAATGCTTAAGTGGGTTGTTGCGACGGGTCTGGTACTCGCGATGCCGGCCGTAGCGTCGGCACAGGATGCTGAAGCCGGCAAGAAGCTCTGGAACAAGTGCGCGCCCTGCCACGCCATCGGCCCAGGCGCGAAGAACAAGGTCGGCCCCGAGCTCAATGGCATTCTCGGCCGCCCGGCCGCCTCTGTCGAAGGCTTCGCCTACTCGGACGCTCTGAAGAAGTCCGGCCTCACCTGGGACGACGCCACTCTCCACAAGTGGCTGGAGAACCCCAAGGCACTCGTGCCCGGCACCAAGATGCTGTTCCCCGGCGTCAAGGACGAGACGCAGCGCGATGACATCATCGCCTACATCGAGTCCTTCAAGGCCGACGGCTCAAACTAAAAACTACCCTGCATAGTGTCCGCAGCGCCGTGGGTCCTCCGACCCGCGGCGTTGTGTTTCTGAGAACGCCGCAGCGGTAACGAGCGAACCCCATGACCGTAGAATTCGCCCTCGAGCCGGAGTTTTCCGCGGAGGAGTTTCAATCGGTGCTGATCGCGTCAACGCTCGCCGAACGTCGTCCATCCACAGACCTTGCTCGTCTCGATCGCATGCTGCGCGGCGCCGACATCATCGTCACGGCACGCGAGGGCAGCTGCCTCATCGGGATATCGCGAGCCATCACCGACCACGCCTATTGCTGCTACCTGTCCGACCTCGCCGTCGACGCGGCTTGGCAGCGAAAAGGCATTGGAAAGCGCCTGATCGTGGAGGCGCACCGAGCAGCGGGCCCGGACACGACGCTCATCCTTCTCGCGGCGCCCGCCGCCGCTGACTACTATCCGAAAATAGGGATGACGCATCTGCCCAACTGCTGGGCGATTGCGCGAACACAGTAGCCGGGCGCGTCGCGTTCAATCGATAACGCGTACACTTGATGCATCGATCGCGGCATACATCTCTCGAACGGTCCTTCCCCCGATGACAAGTTCCGGCGAAAGATCCATCAGCGGTGCCAGCACAAATGCGCGCGCACCGATGTGCGGATGCGGAAGCACCAGATCCGGCTCTTCAACGGTGATGCCTCGGTAGACAAGCAGGTCGAGGTCGATGATGCGTGGCCCCCAGCGTTCGATCTCGACGCGACCCATCTGCCGCTCGATCTCTTTGCAGCGCGCAAGCAGAAGGCGCGGCGTGAGCTCGGTCGCAACCGCGATTGCGGCATTGACGAACCAGTCCTGGTCCGTCTTCCCCCATGGATCGGTGGCATAGTTGCGAGAGCGCGCCAGCAGCCGCACATCTCCCGGCTCCGTCAGCAGCGCTATCGCCTTCTCGATGTTTGCCGCCTTGTCACCCAGGTTCGACCCGAGCGCCACGATGCAGTCGAAAGCTGAAATGTCGGGCGCAGAATATGTTGCGGGCATTGGTGCTCTTCGGGCGGCGGACGCGGTTCTGCTCGTTATCGCGCCGGCTGCACCGAAGCAAGCCGCGCCGCCACCGATTTCACGCCAGCCCGCCATCCTTGCAAAAGGAAGCTCGAGCGACCTCTCTGCACTGAGCCTTCTTCAACCCGCCTCAGTCATACTTAATATAAGCAAACCGAGCGTCACCTTCAGGCGTGCCATCAAGAGAGCCTTCCTCCTTGCCCGGCTGCCATTGGATGACGTCCTCGATCTTCTTGGCGAGTTCGAGATCCTTGGCCGTTATGCCCTTGGCCGTATGCGTCATTAGGCGCACCTCGACCCAGGCATAAGACGCAGTGATATCAGGATGATGCCAAGCCGCCTCGGAAAGATGGCCGACAGTCGCTATAACCATCAGTGTTCCCTTCCAGCCGTTCGTCTTGTATGTCCGCCGGATCCAACCATCCTCAAGACGCCACTTCGGCAGGTTTTTTTGCAGCCACTCGTTGACTTCGGCATCTGGCATGGGCTTTTCGCGCTCAGCCGCCATATTGTCCTCTCCTCGCTGTGTTGGGACGCACCGCACCTTTGGGTTGAAACGTAATGCCATTGGCCGACGCAACGCAATCTGAGGCACCGCCGAAGCGCCGAAGCTCCCATCCGGGCGCCGTGCGGGTGATCGCCCCTGCACGCCTGCACCTCGGCTTCCTTGATCTCAACGGCGGCCTCGGCCGTTTGTTCGGCAGCATCGGGCTTGCCGTTGACACCCCGCGCACCGAACTGACCCTTAAGCGCAGCCAGGCATACAGAGGCGAAGGCCCTGACCACGAGCGCGCCATCACGACCGTGCGCCACCTCGCCGAAATTCACGGCCTCCCCGGCGCCTACGAAGTGAAGGTCACGTCTGCAATACCCCCGCACGCGGGACTTGGCTCCGGCACCCAACTCGCACTCGCCGCCGGCGCAGCGCTGATGACGCTCGAAGGCATCGACTACGTGCCGTCCCAATTGGGCGAGGCCGTCAGCCGCGGCGCACGCTCCGCAATCGGCATGGCCGCATTCGGGCAGGGCGGCTTCATTGTCGATGGTGGTCGAGGAGCACGCGACCGCGCGCCACCAATCCTTGTCCGCACCGAATTTCCCGCTGCATGGCGTGCCCTACTGGTCATGGATAACCGGACTGCCGGCGTCCACGGCGATGACGAGGCCAAGGCCTTCGCGCAGCTCCCGCCCCTGCCGGCTTCGGCCGCAGACCATGTCTGTCGCCTGGTTCTCATGCAGCTGGTTCCGGGATTGATGGAAGCCGACATCAGCGTGTTCGGCGATGCGCTGACCGAGATTCAGAAGGTCGTCGGAAACCATTTCGCAACCGCACAAGGCGGCAGCCCTTGGACCAGTCCCGCTGTCGGCCGCGTCGTTGAGGCGCTGCGCGACGCCGGAGCCTATGGATTGGGGCAAAGCTCATGGGGTCCGACGGGCTTTGCATTCGCGCCGTCGCAGGAAATTGCCCGAGACCTCTATGATTCTTGTATCGGAGCCGCTAGACGCGAGGGTCTTGAGGTCCTTATTGCCGAGGGGCGCAACAGGGGCGCTCGCATCGAGAAGATCGCAAGCCCTTAAAATTCAGACGAGCCAGGGAAAGACTTATAATGAGCGACGCCACTCCGATTTTGCACATGCTCTCGCCGCAGAAGCATATGTCCCCCTTCGACGTGAACATGGCGGCGGATGCCGGCTGGAAAGTCATCGTCCCCTATATCAACGTCACGCTCGAAGAGGTGACTGCCCTCACTCAGGACGCAATTTTCTCACGCCCTCCGAACTACGGCACGCGCACCGGATTCTTCATCGGCGGCAAGGACGCGATCCTCGCGCTCGACATGCTGGAAGCTGTGCAGAAGGCACTCGTACCGCCGTTCGGCCTGTCCGCATTGGCTGACCCTGCCGGCTCGTTCACCACCGCAGCCGCCATGGTCGCCTGCGTCGAGCGGGTTCTGCGCAACAAGTTCAACCGCGGCTGGAAAGGCACGCGCGTCGCCGTGTTCGGCGCCACCGGCGTCGTCGGCTTCGCCTCCTCGATCATCGCCGCGCTCGAAGGCGCCGAGGTCACCCTCGTCGCCCATCGTGGCGTCGACCGCGTGATCAAGTCTGCCGAGGTGTCCAAGCAGCGCTTCGGCGTCGATCTGATCGCCAAGTCCGGCGAGACCCTCGAGCAGAAGCAGGCCATCATCGCCGACACGGAAGTGGTGTTCGCCGCCGCAGCAGCCGGCGTCCGCGTTCTCACGGGCGAGGATATGGCGAAGGCCAAGCACCTGCTCGTCGCGGCCGACGTGAATGCCGTTCCGCCCCCGGGCATCGACGGCATGGAGCTGTTCATGGACGGCGCGGCGCTGCCGGGCTCGAACGCTCTCGGCGTCGGCCCGCTCGCCATCGGCGACATCAAATACAAGACCGAATCTGGCCTCTTCAAGCGCATGATCGCTTCCGACAAGCCGGTCCACTACGACTTCCGCGCCGCCTTCGAGCTGGCGCGCACGCTCACCACTTGACGGCAACGACCGTCCTTATCGCAGCACTGGCAGGGCGGGGGCTCGCAGCCTCCGCCCGTCGTGCTGGATACCTTCCCCTCGTCGCTGATGCGTTCGGCGACAGCGATACCTCTGAGCTGGCCCACGCCGCATGCTGCGTCAGGGATGCGGCACGCATCGGCTTCCGGACTCGGCAAACCATTGCCGCCCTCGACGAGCTTGCTGCAAGCGCACCGAGCCCGCCTATCGGGCTCGTGCTCGGCTCTGGCTTCGAGGACCGTCCGAAGCTCGTCGACGTTCTCGCGCGACGCTTCGCCCTGCTCGGCAATGACGCCGCGACCATCACGCGATGCAAGCATCCTGCATCGCTCTCAGCGCTGCTTGATACGCACGACATCGCCCATCCACTGACGCGCACCACCCGCCCGGACGATCCGACGGGCTGGATCTCGAAACGCGTCGGCGGCAGCGGCGGCACCCACATTCTGCCCGCCACCGCTGACACTGATCGCAGCCCGCGCCGCTACTTCCAGCGGCGGCTCGACGGAACGCCATACTCCATCCTCGCCATCGCAACGCGCACCGACACGCACCTCGCCGGCGTCAGCCGCCAATGGTCGGTCGGCGAAGGCCCGCGCCCTTATCGCTACGGTGGGGCCGTGGGGCCCGACCATCCCAGTCCTGCATGCGAGACAAAGATGCGCTCTGCTGCGAGCAAGCTATCCGCCGCGCTCCGCCTCGTCGGCCTCGTATCGTTCGACTTCCTCGTCGCCGACGACACGCCCTATTTGCTCGAGATTAACCCTAGGCCCGGCGCCACACTCGACGTCTTTGACGATGCAGCGGGCGCTCTGTTCGAGGCTCATATCGCCGCCTGCACGGGCTCACCGATCACATTGCCTGCGACCGATGGCGTCCGCGCCGCATCAATCCTCTATGCCGACCGCGGTGCACTCGAAATCGGCCTCACGGATTGGCCGGACTGGACCGCCGACCGCCCTGCGGTCGGGGCCCACATCCCGCGCTACCGGCCCATCGCCACCGTGTTCGCATCTGCACAGGACGCCAATGCGGCGATTGGGAACGGCCGTCGGCGCTTGGAAGATCTGGGGGAGATGCTGTATGGACAGGCGCGAAACTGAGGAGCGACCAATCCATGCAGAAGTACAACGGCCAGGCCCCGAGCGTCTCAGCGCGCGCAGCTAAGCTCGTTGAAGGCATCGTGGCAGACGCCGACGCACTTCGCTGCTCGGTCACGACGGGCGGTGCGGGGGAGCGCTGCATCGACATGGGCGCGTCGGTTCCCGGCGGCCTCGAAGCCGGCCGCCGTCTCGCGGAGGTCTGCCTCGGCGGCCTCGGCACCGTGACGATCCATAACGACTCCGGCCTGAAGCGCTGGCCGCTCGGCATCACCGTTCACGCCTCAAGCCCTGTCATTGCCTGCCTCGGCAGCCAGTACGCCGGCTGGCAGATAACCGAGCAGGAGAGCGGCTTCTTCGCGCTCGGCTCCGGTCCCGCACGCGCACTTTCTCGCGTCGAGGCCCTTTACAGGGACCTGGGCTACGTCGACCACTACAGCAAGGCTTCGCTCGTCATCGAGGGTGATAAGGCGCCGCCGGCTTCAGTCGCTCGCTCCGTCGCTGCAGCATGCGGCGTCCAGCCAGCCAACCTGACCGTGTTGTTTGCACCGACCGGCTGCCTCGCCGGCAGCGTGCAGATCGCCGCCCGCGTGCTCGAAGTTGCGCTCCACAAGGCGCACGAGCTGCACTTTGCGCTGGAGGATATCGTCGATGGCATCGGCACCGCGCCCATCGCGCCGCCAGTCCCCGATTTCATGAAGGCGATGGGTCGCACGAATGACGCCGTGATCTACGGCGGGCGCGTTCAGCTGTTCGTCCGCGGCAGCAACGAGGCTTCCGAAAAGCTCGCGCAGAATTTGCCTTCGAGCACCTGCGCCGCATACGGCGAACCGTTCGCCGACATCTTCGCGGCTGCCGGCGGGGACTTCTACAAGATCGACCCGATGCTGTTCAGCCCTGCGGAAGTCATCGTTTCCAACCTCGATACCGGCAGCTCTTTCCACGCGGGCCATCTTGCTCCAGACGTCGTCGACAAAAGCTTCCGCTGAGACCAGCGCCAGCGGACTGAAAGTCGCTCTCTTCCTCGAGGAGGAGAGCGGCAACTGGCACGTGCGCCGTCTCGCCGACGCTCTGCGCGCGCGCGGCGCGTTCGTGGTCGTCACGTCGTTGCCACGCTGCGCCTTCGACACCGGCATCGAAAGCGGCATCGATATTCCCGGCTTCGCTGGCGAACTGCCCCACGCCGTGTTCGTCCGCTCGATCTCCGCCGGCACGCTTGAGCAGATCACCTTCCGCCTCGGCATCCTGCATGCGCTGCGCGAAAGCGGCGTGCGCGTGTGGAACGACGCCCGTGCCATCGAGCGCTGCGTCGACAAATCGGCGACCACGTTCCTGCTGCACAAGGCCGGCGTCCCAACACCGCGCACCCGCACGGTCGAGACCTTCGAGCCTGCGGAATCCTATGTCGGCGCGGCCGGTCGCCCGCTGATCTACAAGCCGCTGTTTGGCTCGCAGGGCAAAGGCTTGCTGCGCGTCGACAACGTCGGTGAGTTGCCGGCACCCGAAGCCGCCGACAACATCTATTACCTGCAGGACTTCATACCCTCGCCCGGCGTCACCTTCGAGGACTGGCGCGTGATCGTCACCAGGCGCCGCGTCATCGCCGCGATGGCTCGCCGCGCCGGGAGCTGGATCACCAATGTCCACCAGGGTGGCTCGCCGAGCCCTCATCATCCGAGCGATGAAATGGCGGAGCTTGCGCAAGGTGCACTCGCTGCCGTGGGCGGCGACTATGCTGGCGTCGACCTCATTCGCGCGCCCGATGGACGCCTTCTCGTTCTCGAAGTGAACAGCAATCCATCCTGGCGCGGACTGCAGAGCGTCTCCGAAATCAACATCGCCGAGGCCATCGTCGAAGACTTCCTCCACGCCGTAGGCGAGCACCAGCGCGCCAAGTCGAATACGGCGCAATGCCCCGCCTGACCGAACACGAGATCAGCAGCCTGTTTCTAGCCGCCTGCCGGGCGGAGCTAGCAGCGTTGAAACCCGGCAATGTTCACATCCATGCGGCCGGCCACGGTATGGAAGTCGCCCAGTTCGAAGCCAGCGCCGAGGCAGCGGCGCCCTGGGTCGCGGCCTCGGGTGTAAAGGTCGGAACGCGCATCCTCCGCGCCGTCGAGGCTTCCGTAGCCGCCGCCGGCTGCAACACCAACCTCGGCATTCTGCTTCTGTGCGCCCCTATCGCCGTGGCCGCTGAGATGAAGCTCGAGAAGAGCCTGCGCGAGCGCCTGCACGCCGTGCTTGCTGCCATGGATTCCAGCGATGCCGCTGCCGTTTACGCCGCCATCCGCAAGGCAAATCCGGGCGGCCTTGGCGACGCTCCCGAGCAGGACGTCTCCATGCCGCCGACGGTCGGCCTACTCGATGCCATGGCCATCGCTGCTGGCCGCGACCGCATCGCGCTCAACTACACCACGGACTTTGAAGACATTTTCGAGTTCGGTTTACCTCAGCTCACGCGTGCTGAAGCATTGACCAGCGAGGCGCAGCTCGCCGCCACCACACTTCACATGGCCTATCTGGCCGAATTCCCAGACAGCCACATCATTCGAAAACATGGTGAAGCGGTAGCCAACGACATTCGTCAGCAGGCGAAGGCGCTTGCGCCACTCTGGAAACCCGTTGCGCAGCGCAGCACGGAGCGCGAACTGCTCGATTTCGATGCAGAATTGAAGCGCAGACACGTTAATCCGGGTACGACCGCTGACCTCGTTGTAGCGACCATTTTTGTATCCTTTGTGTGCGACGCATTGAGCCTCGAACGCTCTGCTTAGCCCCTTGTGTCGCCCATATGCCCGGGCTATCAAGAGCCGGCGTTTAAGGCGCGCCGCTATCCGGCAAACCGGTTCGTCGACTTCGTCGCCGGACGCAGAAACAAAGGATGGCATTTCGAATTGGGCAGAATCCGGCGCTCCCGGCTAAGGCGGGGTGGCGTTGGTGCTCGTGGTGCTTATAGCTTGGGAGAAACCCCCGAAATGGCCAAGATCAACAAGGTACTCGTCGGCGAGTCGCTCGTCGGTGACGGTAAC
>CAZBPM010000059.1:0-2890 GCA_964493785.1 uncultured Hyphomicrobium sp.
GCTTAACAGTCAACGCTTTACTTGGCCGGCGGAGGTGTTTTGTGATCAAGCCCAAGCACGGAGGCCATGTCCTCGCCCGGAGTGACGACCTTGTTCTCGTGGTTGTAGCGCTCCGTCGTCGTGATCGACTCGTGCCCGACCGCCTTCTGCAAATCCCGGAGGGCGGTCCCGTGCCCGCTCAGGATCGTGATGAAGGAGCGGCGCAGCCCGTGGGGCGCTACCTTTACGCCCACGCGCTCGCCTGCGGCCCGCACGATGCCGTAGACCATCCTATCTGAGACTGGCCTCGGGTCGTCGGGCGAGCGCGGCAGGAGCGCCCCCGAGGAGATGTGGGCACGCGTGCGCCACGCGAGAATCTCGTTGGCCAGCGTCGGAGGCACACCGAACGTCTCGACCTTGCCGCCCTTCACCTCCGTCTTGAGGCGCGTGCCGTCCTTAGAGAACTCCTCGACGCGGAGCTTGGCCACCTCCCAGCGGCGCAGCCCCATGAAGAGCATGACCAGCACGCAGAGCCGATCGCGCTGCTCGCGCCAGGTTCCGCTCGGCATGCCCTCCACCAGCTTGAGCGCAGCCGCGTCGTCAATCCACGGCGTGTTCGGCTTCGCGCCCATCTTCGGGTTCTTCACCTCTCGAGCTGGGTTTGCGGCGAGAACGCCGTCGACGACGAGCGCGCTGTAGACGGAACGGATGGTCGTAAGCGCCCCCGCGCGTGTGGCCTTCGCGCTGCCGGCCATCGTCGCCAGGTACTCCTTTACGTTGAATGGCTTCACATCGAGTGGAGAGATGGCGCGGCCCTCGAGCCAAGCGGTCCACCTGCGCCAATCGCCCTGGTAGGAGCGCAGCGTGTTGGGCCGGTCGATCGAGGACCAGTAGGCGGCGAGGGAGTCGTCGAGGGTGCTCAGTTGGATCTCCTAGTCGAAGTTGACGCGCCTGCGCCACGCGGCGGGGAGAGGCTCCGGGTCCTGCTTGAACCAGTCACTCTTCTCGTGAAGCAGCGCCCAACTCCCGTCGAAGAGCGCCATCGCCGTCCGGCCGATGACGGGGATCTCGTCGATGGCGCCGTCGTGACGGACGATGAGCTTGTTCGCCCTGTGCGTCACAGTCATCCCACTGGCGACAAGAAGGTCGCGGGCGTCGGGCCACTCCATGACGGCCACGGCCCAGCCGTTCGTGGTCCCGTAGATGGCGGCGGCCCTCCGTGTGTCAGAGCCGTCGAACCAGACGTAACCGTAGAAGGGTCTCATATTCGTCCCCTCCCCTCTAGTCCTCGTCTCGCTGGTTGTAATGACGGGTCGCCTCCAGGCACGGCCTGGCAGCAGCAGCGGCCCACCCCCTTGCCCAAGCCAGCAGCAGCTTGCGCTTCTCAAGGTCCGTCCACGGCCCGTCGATTCCCGCTCCGCCCCACGTGTCGATCTGGTTCGTCCGCAGGAGCATCTTCAGGAGCTTCTTGCGCACGACATCGACGCTGTCGGACGGTCGAACCCCGGCCTGTTCTCCGTCCTCAAGGGGGTTGCCAGCATTCCCCCAATCCTGGACGCCCGTCTCATACCAGTAAGGAAGCTCCTTGCGAAGCTCCTTGCTCATGGTCTTGGAATTGGAGCGCGTCATGTCTGTGTTCCTCCTGAACACCGATTCTAGCACCTACACGCCAGACCCGTCCGGGAGAAGACGAACACCGAGGGCGTCACCGATCGCGCCTGCAGCGGCGCGGATGAACGCGGCAGCGACCTGCGGGACGATCGCGTTGCCGTAGGCGCGAAGCTGCCCCACGCGGCTGGGTACCCCATGATCCAGCGGACGAATTCCGGGTTGAGTTGGCCGACACCGCCCGTCGGAGCACTCGAGCCACTCGACATCACTCCAAGCACTTGCCTCGACACGAGCCCCTTCACCGGCAGCCCGAGATGCGAGCAGTCGCCGTCCTTCCAGTCGCGGCTCGTTGGCGTGCCCCATGCTGACCGTGCCGCCGCTTCCGCCAACGACACGCCGTTCTTCGGCCCGTACGCGCTGTTGTTCTCCGAAGCCTGATGCGAAGTCGCAATCGGCGTCGGCCGGCCCGCCGTTCGCGCCTGATCTTCCAAGTTGCGTATATCGCCCGTCTCCCAGCGGCTCCCGCCCGCATCCCCCCGCGCGCGAGGTGACATCCACGATGTCAAGCGCGCCGCGCCCACCAGCGACAAATCTCCTTTCGAGTTGTTCGCCGACTCGCGCGAGTTCGCCTCCTGTGCGGTAGGCCACGAAGTAGGTTCTGTGCCTCCCGTGCGGGGCGCCGACGCCCGCAGCAGGCAGAACTGCCGCCCCGCAGGCGTAACCTGCTCCTTCCAGGTCAGCGAAAACAGCGTCGAGCCACGCCCTTCCAAGAGGGCTCGCAACCTGCTCTCCAAACACGACTGGAGGGCGGCACTCGCGGATGAGGTTGAACCAGTCGGGCCAGAGGTGGCGCTCGTCGTCGAAGCCGCCTCCACGACCTGCTGTAGAGAACGGCTGGCAAGGGCAAGACCCGGTCCAGACGGGGAGATCGTCAGGCCAGCCTGCCATGCGGAGGGCGAGGGGCCAGCCGCCGAGACCGGCGAAGGCGTGGAGGGTGGGGCCGACGTCGCCGGGCCGGAGGTCGGCGATGCTTCGGTCGTCGACGCGCCCTGCGGGAAGTTCGCCAGCAGCCACGAGGTTGCGGATCCACTCGACGCAGTAGGGCTCAATCTCGTTGTAGACAACCACGTCACCAGTTCTCCTTACCGTCCGTATCCGGGGAGTCGTCGAGGGTGCTCATCAGGAGTCCTTGCTTTCAGCCTGCGCCTCATCATCGAGAGCGATGCCGAGGTACCGGATGATCTTCCTCAGCCCGATCTTTTCCATGCAGTAAGCGTAGAGCTGCGGGTGCGTCACGCGC
>CAZBPM010000059.1:2990-11488 GCA_964493785.1 uncultured Hyphomicrobium sp.
GCCCCTGCCCGTGCTCGGGCCGTGGCAGCCAAACGTGCTCGTGGGCAGCCGTCCTGTAGAGATCGAGAACGCTCATCAATCAGCAGTCTAACACCGACAGGATTTAGTATCGACCTGTTTTTTCTAGTGCATTGTGGGAGGCAGATTTCCCACTTCTCCCACTTTAGCACGGTGTCGCGGAACTCCTCTGTTCGGGCGCCGAGTCCCTGATCCCGACCACGGCCGGGGATGTTATACTCTCGTCCATGTCGCGCCGAACCAGCACCGGGCCGTACCTCGTCCAGATCCAGAACAACTTCGCCGAAGGCGGCTGGACCACCCACCAGTCGTTCAAGTCGAGGAAAAAGGCAGTCGAGGTGGCCGACACGATCGCCAAGAGCGGCGAACTCGCGCGCGTGCGACGGCTCGATCCTGCCGACGGTGAACTCATTCCAGTTCACGTGGCCGACCCGGACAAGTACGGCTTCCTGCACCGCCACCGATAGTGCCGTGCGCACGATGCACGGGAGCCTCGACGTTGAGTTCGCCTTCGCCGCGAGGACGCACAGCCCCGAGGAGTCACTAGCGGTCGCCTGGTCACCTGGCTTCACGGGGCCGCCCGGCTTCGGGGCGGCGGTCCTGCGCGAGGCCGCGGAGCCGCTCGACGTCAATCCGAGGGAGATCATCGGATACGCGATCCTCGTCGTCGGACCGCACGTGGCCATCGTTCAGGCAGTCCACGTGACGGCGAGCGCGCGCCGCCGCGGAGTCGCGTCCGCCCTGTACGACGCCGCCGAGCGGCACTGGTCCGTCGTCATCAAGCCAAGCCCGGCGCAGACCAAGGAAGGACGCGCGCTCTGGCGTGGCATGCGCCGTGCCAACGCCGATCTCCGCGATTTCCGCCGGTTTTCGGTCAGGAACTGGCTGAAAACTACCGCCTTGTGTTAGTTTTCTACCACTATCTACCACATGCCCGGAACAGCGCAGCTCCCACAAGCAAGACGGTGGTAACGGCGACAAGGAGGCCGAAGTGCCAGGGCCGGAGCCGCATGTGGTGCGGGTGCCGCCCCTCGTATGGCCTCCCCTCCTCGGGCCATTCCGGGCGATCGACTCGGCCGATGGTTGGGAGCCGCATCTCAACAAGCCATTGCGGCAGCGGGATCGGATGGTCCTTGTCGCACGGGTGCGCGTCGGTGTCGTCGACGCGGACTAGTCGAACCTGGCGGACAGGGCGGCGGTCAGCACTCATCTCGTTCCGCTTCTCGCGCAGACCGCCGCCCGTGAACCTAGTCCGGCATCCGCGAGTCGTTGGCCTCGGCCCACTCGATCATCTTCTCGCCCGCCTCCTCGCAGGAGACGATGAACTCCTCGCTGACCATCTCGTCGCCCTCGTTGTTGAGCGCGCCGACGATGTTGAGGAGGCGCGCCTTCTTCCCATAGTCCTCCACGGAGTCGCGGCCCAGCGGGTCGCGAGCGCGCATGATGAAAATCGGCTCGTCCTCGCCGAAGTTGCGCCCCTCGATCGTGATCTTCTTGCCGGTCTTGAGATCGATCGCCATGATTCTTGCCTCCGTCGTTCATATTTGCGCGGCGCGCTCGTCCGGGCGCCGCTTCCGGATCACCTCGGCGGGCGCCCCATCGCGGACCGCCGACCCCATGCTTTGCGCCGCATCTCCCGCGCCCGCTCGGTGAGGTCGTAGTCGCCGAGGAGCGTCGTGAGCGTCCGGCGCGACACGAGAAGCTCCACCGCCGCGTGCGTGATACAGCCGTCGCACGCCTCGAGCGCGCGAAGCACCTCGTCTACGCGAGCGCGGTCGGTGGCCTCGCGGAGGCCAGCAGGACGCGCCGCCGGCTTACTTCGCTCCATCCTTCGGGTTGCGGCCGGCGAGGAGGTGCATGTTGGCGACGAGGAGGTCGCGCGTCTCCTGGTTCTCCTCGCGGACCATGCCGACGAAGCCGTACCCGATCGACTCGATCTTCGGCCAGACGACCTCGAGGACCTTCTCGAAGACCGAGACCCTCGACTGCATGTCGGCGGCGTCCGCCTCGCGCCGCTCCTTCTGAAGCTCGATCTCCTGCTTCGCGTCCTCGAACTCGGTCGCGCGCCGGATCTTCCGGGCCTCGGCCTCGGCCCGCGCTCGCTCGACGATGATCTGCGGCTCGTCCGCGACCTCCTCCCGCCGGCGGGCGGCATCAGCCTCGCGATGCCGGTTCTCCTCGGCCAGCTGCTTCGTATGCTCCGACTCGCTGGAGGCGCGGGCCTCGGCCTGGCGCACGTCGCAGTAGCGCTGGAACGCCTCGCGCGTGTCGACGTCGATGTCAGCGAAGCGGAACGTGATCTGTTTCTCTGCCATGTTCATCTCCTTGTTTTCGCGCGCGGGCGCCCGGGGCTCTCCGCCGAGCGCCAGCCGGACTAGCGCGCGGCGCTCATGCTCTTCGGGCCGATCTCGACGTCCTCCCACCCGACGAAGCCGGTGGCGCGGGCGCGGGTGAACATCGTCGCGACGTCGGCGCCCGCCTCGGGGTACTCCTTGAGGTACTGGAGGATCTCCTGGGGGCACTGCCCTGCCACCGCAGCGAGGTAGTGGGGGTCGACGCCCAAGGAGCGGGCCATCTCCGCGAGGACGCGCGGCGACGGCGTCCGGCGGTCGCGCTCGATGTCGTGGATGTACTGTGACGAGACGCCGTGGCCGTCTTCCTTGTGCACCAGGCGACCGAGATCCTTCAGGCTGAGCCCGAGGGTGTTGCGGCGCTCCGAGATCACCTTCCCGAGTGTCCTCTCCATATCGCTGCTCCTTTTCTTGTTTGCGTGCTGCGCACGCTTCCTTCGACAACCACACCGCTCTCGCCTGCCACCATGACCTGCAAGAAGTGGTCGATCACAGTCCTTGCACGAACGTCCCAATGGTTCCTCTTTGAACTCGTGTATACGATCGCGACAGCCTTCTTCGTCGGCTACAGGACTCGCACCGAGGGCGAGATGCTCGACGCAAAGAAGCGATCCGGGCACAGCCGGGGCGCGACAGCGAACGCATTCACCAGAGCGGATCACCGATCGTCCCGAGATGCTTTGCACCTTTTCTTCTCGTGGTGTGCAATGAGTGCGGCCGAGATTCGCTCACTTCGTCCTGTTGGGTCAAGAGGATCCGCTCGATCCGCCCCATCGTGAGTGCGCTCGACCTCGCGGTCCCACTCTTCTTTCGCCACAACATCGAGCACGACGTACGCACGCTCGTAGGCGCGCAACTCGGCTGCGAAGGAGCCTCCGCCGCGCAACGCGGTGATGTAGGCATCGTACTTCAAGCAAATGCTGCTGGTCACAGCTTCTACCATGGCCGAGGCAGCGCATCGAGAGCCGCCTTCAAATCATCCACAGTCATGGTTCCGTTGTCGATCGTCTTCCAGATTATATCTGCTGGCACATCATCGACGGACGCCTCCGTGAAGATGTTCGTCGTGCGCCTCGTTAGCTTCACGACGGCGCCTCCGCACTCGTAGATCGCATGGCACTCACTCGCGTACCGCACGTCCCCGATTACGAAGAGACGTCGAGACGGATCCGCGTTCAGCAATCTCTCGATCCGGTGGAAGCACGCTTCGACCCAGATGTCCTGCCAAAGGATCTCACGCCCGCCGTGCCCGAGGCGGATCATGAGGTCCCGCGACGTGACGCCGTAGCGCGAGTCGACAACGTCCTTCTGATCGCCGCGCACCTGGGCTTCGGTCAGGCCGAGCACGTGCTTGAGCACGTCCTTCAGGGGGTCGGCGAAGTTGACGACGGTGAAGCCGTGCTGGTCCCGGTAGTAGTCCGCGGCGGTCGACTTGCCGGAGAGCGACCGGCCAAGCAGCCCGAGAATGAACGGTTGCGTGCTCATCTTCCCATCCCCTTCTTGAAACACTTCCGGCAGACTGACATGTAGCTCTCGCTGCTTCCGATCTGGACGACCTCGCCCTGGCGCACCACTGTGCCCGCCGCGTCGACGCGGAGGTGCATCTTCGCCGGCTGACCACAGGAACAAATCGCAGGGATCTCGACGACCTCATCTGCGAGTGCGAGGAGCGCCTCGCTCCCGCAGAAGAGCCTGCCTAGGAAATCGGTGCGAAGCCCGAACGCGACTACGTCGACGGCCATCTTGTCGACGACATCGGAGAGTTGCCACACCTGCTTCTCGGTGAGAAACTGCGCCTCGTCGACGATCACGAGGTCAAGCCCCCTCTCAGCAGGCTCCCCGTCGTTGTAGGATAGATCCTCCTTCTGTGCACGAAGGTAGAGGTCGTCGTCCTGGAGGAAGAGCACGACAGGAGCAGAGACTCCGATTTTCGTCGTCGTTCGGCTACCGACGATCCTCGTATCACACGCCGGCGCGAAGAAGATCGTCCGCCGCCCGCGCGAGTGGTAGTTGAACCGCATCATGATCGCCAGCGGCGTCTTGCCGGCGCACATCGTTGCGTAGGTGAAGCGAAGCCGAGCCATGACTCACCCCAGCAATCCGCAGAACACTTCCAGGTACTCCGCCTTGATGATCTTCGGGTCACCGACCGGGACGATCTTCGGCGCGCCGTCCGGCGCCTTCGCCCAGCCGTCGAGCGGCCCGCCCGGCAAGAGGTCGCGTGCCTCCCACCCGCAGAGCATGTTGTCGACCTCCTTCACCTCCGGCGGCATGCGCTCGAAGGGGAGCCCGAACGCCTGGTAGATGACCGCCTCCAACCGTGCCTCGGCTGTGCGGTAGCCGGCCATGCACGGGTCCCTCTTCACCGGCCGGCTCACGTCGCAGAGATACGCCTCGCTCGCGTCGTGGAGCAAACCGGCGAGCTGGATCTTCGGGGAGTGCCCCAGCTCGGCAAGGATCAACGCGCAGTGGATGCTATGCTCGGCTACAGTATAGGCTGGATCGATGTGCCCGGTGAAGCGGCAGATGCGCGCGAGGGCGTGTGCGATGTCGAAAATATCGACGTCCTCGACGCGGGGGGCGGTCGGGTAGAACTTCCGTCGCGTGAAGGTCTGGATCCAGTCGGCGGGCATGGCGACCTCCTAGATGATCCCCAGGTGCAGGTCGACGAAGTCAGAGACGACCCGCTTCTCTCGGATCTGCTTCGCGAGCGCACGCACCCTCGGCCGTCGCAGCTCGTCCGTTGGCAACTCCTCGTTCCAGTCGAGCCGGATGACGCCGACGCCCCGCTGCTCCAGGACGTCGGCCGTGTCGGACATCTCCTTCCGGAGTCGAGCGAGGTACCCAGTCTCGATCACCTTCTCGCACTCGCGCCCGGTCCTCTCCAGAGCGCGTCGGCGGATCCGTGCCACGCAGACCTCGGGGTCGACGTCGAGGTGAACGAGGATCGTCGGCAGCTTGACAGCATTGATCATCGCGTCGTAGAGCCGCGCGTAGACGCCGAACTCGCGCTGCGACATGTACTTGAGGTACGCCTGGACCCGCGCGAACGAGGCGTCGTTGTGAAGGATCTGGTCGACGATCACGTGCCCCTTGCGAGCGGTAACGTGCGAGGCCGCGTAGTCGTGGATGATCTTGCGCTCGACGAAGAGGTGGATCTGCATGAGAAACGACACGCTCGCCTTCGGGCGCGGTGCGGCCGGATCCTTCAGGCGATCGGACTCCTCGTAGTAGTCGGGAAGGAACGGGTTCGCTACCTTCCCCCGGCTGTCCGTTTGATCCGCCGGCTCGTCGAGGATCACGGTCTGCGATCCGTCGACGGACATCTCTTCCGCGAGCAGACGACAGAGGTCACTCTTCCCAGCGCTGATGCAGCCGCCGACGCCGATGAAACGATACGGGTTGTCGTACATCAGGTTCTCCTCGCCTACAGTGTTGTCGCTTCGGTGTTCTCGTCGCCACCCGTGTCGCCGGCCAAGTAGGTCAGGCGCCGGAGCCGCTTCTCCGCGCGGTCGATCTTCGGCTGGTGGTGCCTCGCGATCCGGGCGCGCTCGGCGCGCAGCCGCTCGATCGTACCGACGAGCGGTGCGTTGGCGGCGTCGATCACTGCGATCTGCTGCTCGCACGCCCGCTCGTCGGCACGCGCGCGCTGCCCCGCCTCCTCCGATGCCTTCCGCGCGACGCGACGAGTGCTCACCAGCGCGGCCGTGGCGTACACCTCGTCCACGGCCGTGTGCGCCTGCGCGCGATCGTCGTCGTCGAACCCTGCCAGGTAGGCCCGGAAGAGTGGCTCGATCAGCCGCCCGAGCTGGAGCGCGATTTCCTCCGCTCTGGCGTCTCCTTCCGCGACGAGCCTCGTGTACTCCTCCGCCAAGCGCTCCTGCTCCTCGGCCAGTGCCTTCGACGCGGCACGGCTTGCGTCGATCTTCTCGCGCTCTGCGAAGTATGCAGCGCCGGTGTCCTCCAGATCCTTGATCTTGCCGTCGAGGTCGCCACACGCGGCTGCCTGCACAGCGCGGGCACGATCGAGTACGTCCTTCGCCACCTCGATCCGCTTCGCGTCGTCGGCCGCACGCGTGCTCTCGACACGTGCGCCGAAGTCGTGCCGGGGGGCGCGGAGGTTGTCGACGAACGCCTGATGATCGATGGTGGCCTGCCAGCGTCGGTCGACGCAGACGCAGAAATTGTCGACGCTACCGCGCGCAAGGCCGCCACCGTGACAGATCGGGCAGGACGGCTTGACGTATCGCGGGATCATCGCCGCTACGCTCACGGCCGTCTCCACGTCCTCGACGGGGACGTCGGCATCGAGGATCTTCGTTGCCTCGAGCCGCTGATCTTCCGTGAGCGCGCTCTCGTCGACGGCCGGCACCCCGCCGGCGGTCGAGAACACGCCAGCGATCCCCGCGCGGTGCATGCGTGCAGCGAGCGTGCGGATGCGTGTGCGCCGCGTCAGGTCGATGGTCGCTTTGCTCACTTGGCACCTCCGATGAAGCCACAGTCGCGGTAGTAGCGCAGGTAGGAGATCGACTCGCGCACGTCGTCGAGCGCGCGGTGCGCGGCACCCGCCTTCGGCCTGCCCTCGTAGACGGTGGGCGCCCACCTTTCGGCCAGCTCCGTCAACGACGAGACGTCGATCGACCTGTAGTGGAACAGCACCTCGAGCGCTGGCATGTGCTTGCGGAGCCACGCGCGGTCGAAGCCGACCGTCGACCCGGCCAGCTGCGTATTCTTCAGATCAACTGCCTTGAAGCTGCCCTCGGGAGGAGGGGAAACCGGACCGCAGTTGATCTGCCCCTCGAGGAAGTGTTCCCTGCGCAGGTAGCTGCACGTGGCGCAGCGCCCGCTCGCGACGGCCTTGACCCAGGTCATCAGCGCTTCCTCTGCCTCGTGTCGACGCGCGCCGAGCCCGGCCTCGATCTGGTCGAGCAGACCGTTCTTCCCGTGCATCTCCTGAATGACCGGGTTGAGCCGAGCGCGCCAGGCTTTGATCCCGCTGGCCGTGATCGGCTGCACGACAGTGGTCGTGGCCGCGACCTCGACGAGGTTGTCGTCCGTCACCGCGAGTGCAACCTCGAGCAGGTCGCCGGTCTCGGGATCGAGCCCGGTCGTCTCCGTGTCGACCCAGACAATCATTTCCGACCTCCCGTCATCTTGTAAACCTTCGACTTCGGACCGCGCGCCGAAACCCGCTCGCGGCGGACCGTGATCGCGGAGCCCAACTCCTTGCGCAGTTCGTTGAGATACTTGTATGCGGTCGGCTTCGACACCTTGAGTGCTTTGGCCACCTGCGCCGCCGTGCACCCCTTCCGGAGCATCTTTTTCACGCGCGATCGCGTGTTGATCACGACGGTCTCCTAACGAACCGCTCCAGGTAGCATTCACCGGGAGCGATCCTCCACTGAGCGATGGAAGCGGCGCTCACGCTATCGGCCGAGCGCGCCTGCTCCCACGGCACCTCGAGCCAGGGCACCGCGTAGTCGTCATCGAATCTGACGAGCAGAAGTGCCAGCCCGCCGCCGCGTGCGACGGTGTGAAGGTGACGCGACTGAAGAGGTGCGATGCGCGTTCTGTAGAGGCGAGGCCCGTCGCACGCCTTGGCCTCCACAGCGCCGTACCACCCCCAGTGAAGACAGAGAACGTAGTCGGCCACGCCGGGGGCTGCGTAGACGACCCTCCCGCCAATGACCTTGGCCACGGCCTGCGTATGCTCCGCGTGAACGAGCAGCCCGCGGTTCCTCGCAACGACGTGTTGCGCCTCGACCCACGCCTCGAAACGCGCTCCGGACGCCTGCTGGACGCGGCTCACCTTAGTTCGCCTCCGACGACGGCGCGTTCTTCCGCGCGATCTCGTCGACGAGCCGCAGCACCTTGATCGAGTCGCGACTGAGGTACGGGCCGAGCCTCGCGAACACATTTGCAACGGCAGCGCGTGCGGCGACGGCGGCCAGCGGGTCAACCAGTACTTGCGCTGACGCTGAAACGATGTTCTCCCACCCCTCCTGACTGCAGAGCCAGCGAAGCCCGCGGTCAAGGACCCGACCGACGACCGGGTTCCAGATGTGCTTTCGCGCCGCGCTGCGGATTGCCGAGATGATCCTCACTTCTCGCTGTCCTTCGGCTTCGGCG
>CAZBPM010000060.1:0-11479 GCA_964493785.1 uncultured Hyphomicrobium sp.
CAAAGGAATGGACGCGATCACCAAAATTCCCGGCGCCAAGTCGATCAGCTCGAAGGCCGGTCCCGCGGCGATCGTCGGCTTCGCCGGCTACGCGGCTTATGAGGGCTACAAGGTGGGCGGGGTGCCCGGCGCTGCGATGGGCGTTGCGGACAGCCTCACCATGGGCGGCCTGTCGCTGCTTAACGAGAAGGCGAGGGCATCGCTGCTGCCCAACGACGGCCAGGACCGCACCTATCACGCACCGCGTAGCGGCAAGGCCTATCTCAACGTGGCCGCGGCGAAGAAAGCAGCTGCCGGCAAGCCGATCGCCAGCAGCACACGCCGCGCGGCGGCGCCAACGCCATCGAGCAACGGCTGGGTGCAGGAATACACGCGCAACGATGGCACGCGCGTCGCCAGCTATAAGCGCGTCTAGGACCCCCGGGAGCAACATGGCAGAAATCATCGCGCCGGAGCGGCAAGGCCGCTCTGGGGGACCCGGCTTGTCTTACTGGCTGGGCTCGAAATTCCTTAATCAGCCGCTGGCCATGCAGCTCGCTGCTGCACAGAACCTGCAGGCAGCGATCGAGGGCAAGAGCTTCGACGCTCAGATCTCCGGCCCGTGGGCGTCGAAGTTCGTCGGCACCAAGGACCGCGGGTCACAATACCGGGTCACCGAGGACGGCATCGCAGTGGTGCCGGTGCAGGGCGTGCTGGTCGACCGCGGCGAATGGCTTGGCGATCTCGGCGGCTGGGCGACCAGCTACGAGGGGCTGGCCGAGCAATTCTGCCGGATACGCAAAGACGATGCGATCAAGTCGGTCGTGCTCGACATCGACAGCGGTGGCGGAATGGTCGCTGGCCTGTTCGATCTGATCGACCAGCTCGGCGACCTGAAAGCGAAAAAGAAGGTCTACGCGGTCGCCGCGAATCTCGCGGCGTCGGCCGCCTACGCGATCGGGTGCGCCGCGCATGAGCTGTACGTGTCACGCAGTGGCATCGCCGGCTCGATTGGCGTCATCGCCATGCACACGTCGTTCTCGCGCGCGCTCGATCAGCAGGGCGTCGACAAGACGATCATCTTCGCCGGCGATCATAAGGCCGACGGCAACCCCTACCAGGCATTGACGCACGGCGCGCGGTCCGAAATGGCCGCCTCGATCGACCAGACTTACGCCGATTTTGTTCGCCACGTGGCCAAGCACCGCCAGATCGATGAGGCGGCGGTGCGCGGAACGCAGGCGCGTGTTTTCCACGGCCAGAAGGCCGTCGACGCCAAGCTCGTCGACGGAGTGAAAAGCTTCGATGAACTCATCGACCATATCCGCAAGGGCTCGGGTGCGAGCGTGCGCGGGCAATCCAAACGAGGAGGACGGACAGTGTCCGACGGGAATGCCCCGGCCGCCGCGCGGCCGGACTACGACGCAGTGATCGCCGCTGCGCTCACCACCATCGCTGCCGGCCAGAAGCCCGCAGCGGTAATCGCGCAGGCAGTTGAACAGCCCGCCGCTCCGGCGCCGGCTGCCGCTGTGGCTGCGCCGGCTGTGGCGGCCGATGCCGTCAAGGCTCGCATCAAGGCGATCAAGGGCTGCGACGCAGCCAAGGATCGCCCGGCGCTCGCCGAGCACCTGGCGCTCGAGACCGACATCGCCGCCGATCAGGCTGAGGCCATCCTCAAGGCCTCCGCGGTCGAGGGCGCGGCCTCTGGCCAGAAGCCCGACGCGCTGGCCGCCGCGATGGCGAACCGCAGCAACAGCGGCGGCGTCAAGCCTGACGTCACCGGCGCCGATGTAAAGCGCCCGTCGCTCGCCGATCGCGTCGCCGCGAAGTATCCGAACTCGAAAAAGGGAGCCTGATAATCCATGGCAGTCGTTTCCAACTATCCGAAGCTGTCGGGCGATTGGCTCCGGCATGAAAAGGATGCGCGCCTCAACCGCAAGCAGGTTACGATCCTCTCGGGGACCGGCAACCTGGTGACGGGCGCCGTCCTCGGCAAGATCACGGTCGCCGGCGCCTCGTCGGCCGCTAAGGCGGGCGGCAACACCGGCGGCGGCACGCTGACGCCGGACGTCACCACGCCCGTGCTCAAGGATGCGAAGCCCGGCGTCTACGCCGTGCGCTGCATCGGCATCGTCGCCAACGGCGGCTTGTTCTCCGTAACCGATCCCGAAGGCGTGGTGATCGGCACCTACACGATCGGCGGCCCGGCGTTTGCCAAGCACATCAAGTTTGCGATGGCCGACGTCGGCACCGACTTCGCAGTCGGTGACGGCTTCGACGTCACCGTCGCCGCCGGCTCGGGCAAGGTCGCTTACTACGACCCGACCGCCGTCAATGGCTGCGCCACGCCGGTCGGCATCCTGCTCGACGGGCGGGACGCTTCCACCGCCGACGCTCCCGCTGTCGTCGTGACGGGCGAGGCTGAGATCGTCGCGCTCAATCTCACCTGGGGCGCTGCTGTCGACGACGTCGACAAGAAGGCCGCCGGCCTAGCCTTGCTCGCCAAGCTCGGCTTCCAGGCGCGCCAGCTCGCCTAAACCCCGACACATCTAGGACAAGGACGCAATACACATGCAGCTCGATTTCCTGCGCGACCCGCGCTACTCCGTCCGAAACGTGTCGGACGCCATCATGAAGATCCCTAACGAGTATTCCCTGCTTTCGCAGATGGGGCTGTTTCCCGAGAAGGGCATCCGTACCACGTACGTCGAGGTCGAAACCAAGACGGGCTACCTCAACCTCATCCCGACCTCCGAGCGCGGCGCTCCGGCACCGGAAAAGAAGCGCTCGACCCGCTCGACCCGCGTCATGAAGACCGTCTTCATGCAGCAGAACGACACGGTCAAGCCGTCCGACCTGCAGAACCTTCCGCAGTTCGGCCAGCTCGGCTCGGATCAGTTCCTTGAAGCCTTCGACGACGTGCTCGCCGAGCGCTTCGCCGAGCTGCAGCGCGGCTACCGTCAGACGCACGAGTATATGCGTTGGGGCGCTCTGCGCGGCGACGTCTATGACGCCGACGGCGATCGCGTGCTCTACAACTGTTACACCGAAATGGGTGAGAGCCAGACGTCGATCGACTTCAAGTTCGGCACGACCAGCGAGGACGGCATTCTCAAGGCTTCGAAAGAAGCCCGCCGCTTCATGGAGCAGAACTTGCTCGGCGAGTCGATGACCCGCCAGCTCTATCTCTGCTCGGCGGAGTTTTTCGACGACGTGACGACGCATCCGGCGCACGCGAAGTTCTACGAGAACAACCCCGTCGGAAAGCCGAATCCGTTCCTCGAAGATCTCGGCGTGAGCTACTTCCAGCACGGCACCGCGACCTACATCGAGCACAACGGCCAGGCGACCTATCTCAACGCCGACGGCACCTCGACCTCGCGGCGCTTCATTCCCGCCAACGAGTGCATCATCGTGCCGCTCGGCACGCAGCAGGTGTTCCGCTCGTACTTCTCGCCGGGCGAAATGCTGGACGCTGTCAACATGCCCGGGCAGTCCATGTATGTGTCGCTGAAGGAGCTGGACCACGGCGCCGGCGTCGAGATCCACACGGAATCGGCGCCGCTGTTCCTGGTGCAGAAGCCCCGCCTGGTGCTGCGCGGCTACTCGAGCAACTAAGCAGACGACGTCACGACACTCAATTCAGGGCCCGCCAACTGAAACGCTGGCGGGCCTTTCGTTGAGTGCCGCAGCCTTAAAACCACGGGGGAGATACCATGCGCGTGAAATTCTTGGTCGAGACGACCGTCCGGCTCGATAGCATCAACTCGAAGATCTATCCGGAAGGCTGGGCCGGCGAGGTTCCCGACCAGCTCGGCGCCGACGTCATCCAGCAGGGCCTGGCCGTCTACGTCGAGCCGACGCTGACGCAGCTGCCGCCAGGCCAGCAGTTCACGGCCGAGCAGGCCGCCGTGCTCGCCGCCGCAGCCGACATCGCGCTGCAGCAGGCGAACCAAGAACAGCAGGGAGATGGCGCTGGTCACGCCGGCGACGGCAGCGGCACGGCTGACGCCGGCGACGAGCTGCAGCTCGAGGACCTCACCAAGGCCGAGCTGCTCGAGCTGGCAGAGAAAGCCGGCCTCGAGGGCGTCAAGAAGTTGAACAAGGCCGAGCTGCTCGAGGCGCTCACCAAGCCGGCGACTGAATAATGCCGTCGCCTTTCTCGGCGGCGCTCGCCGCCATGGAGCCGCAGCTCGACGACCACATGGGCGAGCGCATCGTCATCACGCCAATGGCGAATGGTGACTTTGCCGCGGCTGGCGACGAGACGCGGCCAATCATCGACGTGACGGCCTTAGTCGACTTTGTCGATCCGTCCTCTGCCGATCTCGCCAAGCTCGACGCTCGGGTGCCTTACGAGGAGCTGGAGGCCGAGATCCGGCGCGAGCTGCTGCCCGCAGGCGCCGTCATCCGTAAGGACGACGTCGTCGTGCTGCATGAGCGGCCGAGCAAGGACTACAAGGTCGGCCGCGTCGATCACTCCGACCCGGCGCGGCTGCGGGTCATTCTCTGCAAGATCGGAACCGACTGATGTCGCTGGCGCGCCAGGCCTTACGGTTGTGCACTGTCCGCGCTCTCCGTGGCCACACGAGCGCCGGCGACCGAGTGCGCGATTCCGAGCAGGGCCCGGTCGAGGACTACGTCAAGGACAAGACGCAGCCCCACGTCCTCGTCTACACCGACGACGGCGTTTTCGGCGCCAAGCCGCGCGACCTATTCGACGGCGGATCGCAGGATCTCGTCATCGAGATCGTCATGACGCAGCGCATGGTCGCTAAATTCGAGAACGGCGAGGAAGGCGAGACCATCGACATGCCGCAGACTGATGCGGCGATGGAATTTTCGATCGACGCCATCGCGCGCCAGGTCCGCGTCGCGCTGATGCGACCCGCCGACCCGTGGGCGGAAATGTGGCGGCGATTTGCGCTCAGCATCACGCAGGGCACCGACAAGCGCGGGTCATCAATGCGCGAAGGTGTGCGCTTTGCTGGCCGACAAATGCTGCTCACCGTCGATCTGCCCCGCGACCCCGTGCCGGGCCAGCCTCTGGGCCCGTTGTGGGCCGATTTCCTGGCGCTCGTCGAGGGCACCGCCGACCTGGCGCCGATCGCAGCGGTGATGCGCGCTCTGATCGAGGGCGGCGACGTCGATCTGCCCGACTGGCAGGTCCTGCGCGCCGGCTACGGCATGACGCTCGCCGAGGCGAGGGCGCTGCAGGTGGCGCCGCCGGCGGCCGCCGAGGCCTCGTCGCCGGACTTCGAGGGCGTGACGCCCGACACTCACCCAAGCCCGCCGGGGACGCTGCCGTGAAGCTCAACAAGGTCATCATCGACCTATATCACCGCCTCGAGGAGCTGGAGCGCCGCATCGAGAACCGATCGCGCACCGGCACGATCGAGGAGGTCGACGCTGCCAAGGGCCTGGCGCGCGTGAAGCTGGGCGTCGACCCGGTAACGCAGCAGCCCTACCTCAGCCCGTGGATACCCTGGAAAGAGATCTCTATGGGCAAGATCAAGACGCACTTCCCGCCGACGAAAGGGGAGCAGGTGCAGGTCGTCTCGGAATCCGGCGACATCACCGACGCGGTCATCGACTATTCGCTGCCGTCCAACCAGAACAAGCGGCCGCACGACAAAGAGGGCGAGGCCGTCATCCAGATCGGCGACAAGTTCCGCCTCTTGATGAGCGAAAGCACGTTCCACCTCAAGGTGCCTAGCAAGCGCGTTGAGTCCGGTAAAATCGAGTTTCAGAATGAGAACAGCTCGATCGCAACGCCGCCGAGCGTGTCGGCGGCCGACATTCCGATGAGCTGATCACATGCAGATGCCCGCGGAAATGCTCACCGCCATGAAAGCGCAGCTGGTCGAGCCGGCGCGCGGGTGGCGCGTCATGTCAGCCATGCCTGACCAACACACTGAGACGGTCGTGGTCGACCTGGTGCCCACTGAGGTCATCAAGCGCACGGCCACCCTGACGCTGCAGAGCGATGTCATGGGCAAGGCCATCATCCTGATGCTCGCCGGCGAGGGCGCCGGCACGACATGGTCGGCCGGCAAGGCGATCTTCGGGGGCAATAGTTTCGACTTCACCGACGCCGAGCTTCTGACCTGGTGCAAGAACGCGATCGCCGCGCTCAGCCCGGTCGTCGTCGTGGCGGTGCTCGAGCAATGGTTCGGCGAGATCCCGTCGGCCGACGATGGCGAGGCCTGATGTTCGGCGTAGCGCGGCGATCACTGGATACGGCCGCCGGCGCGCAGGTGGGCGCCAATCAAACGCTGGTGACCGTGCAAGGCCAGCTCTGGATGGTGCTCGGCGACGTCAACACGCCGCACGGCTTCTTTCCGCACGTGCCTGGCGGCGACAACATGGCGCAAGGATCGTCGTTCGTCAGCATCAACGGCATCCCCGTGTGCCGCCAGGGGCACCAGGCCGGCTGCGGACACCCCACGACGGGCGCCGACTGGTTCAAAATCTCCGACTAACAGAGGGCGAGAACATGAGCGACAAGCAGCTTTACGAATTCACGCAGGAAGGCTTTTTTGCCGGCGACTTCTACAAGGTCGGCGCAAAGATCCGCCTCTACCCCAAGCAGGCTCAGCACGAGCTGCACCGCATGCAGCCAGTCGCTCCCGTCGAGTCGCTGGCGCCTGCCGCCGAGGCAACGCCGGCACCGCGCGCGCGCTCGAGCCGTTCGAAGGCCTAGGCCAGTGCCGGACTCGATCGGTATCAGCCGGCGCACCGGCAAGGTGCTCACCGACTGGGCGCACGTCGTGCAGTCGATCGAGGACATTCTGACGACGCGCGTGCTCACGCGCGTCATGCGCCGCGAGTACGGCTCAGAGACGCCGAAGCTGATCGACGCGCCGATGAATGACCTGTCGCTGCTGATGTTCTACGTGGCGGCAGCCGAGGCGCTCGATCGCTGGGAACCGCGGTTCAATCTGCTCGAGATCTATTTCGTCGATGTCAGCGCCGCCGGCAACACGTCGCTGCGCCTTGTTGGCGAATATCTGCCGCGCGGCCACCTGGGCGACTTCACGCCCGCAGACGACACCACGCTCGTGCTCAACCTCGTTCAAATGAGCGAGGAAGGGTTCCGAGCCGTCGCTTGACGACCTCTCGCAACCGGGTGCCCCATGACACGCTTTGTCGCGATCGACCTCGCCGGCATGAATCCGCCGGACGTCGTCGAACGCCTCGACTATGAAGCGATCCTTGTCGCGCTCAAGGCGGACCTGGTGGCGCGCCTTGCGGCCGTCGGCATCGCCTACAACGTGCAGGATCTGGAAAGCGACCCGGGCGTCAAGGTGCTCGAGGTCGCCGACTATCGCGAGCTGATCACGCGCGGCCGTATCAACGACGCCGCGCGCGCCGTCATGCTGGCATATGCGCACAAGTCGGACCTCGACCATCTGGGCGTCTATTACGGCGTTGCGCGGCGCGTTGTGACGCCGGCAGATGGCGACACGCCGGCCGTCTTCGAGCTGGATGAGTCGCTGCGCGCACGCATCCAGCTCGCGCCCGAGGCCTTTTCGTCGGCCGGCGCCGAGGGCGCCTATCAGTTCCACACGCTGACGGTCGACACGTCGGTCAAGGACGTCGCCGTGCTGACGCAGGAAGGCAGCGGCCACGTCCACGTCATCCCACTCACCAGCACCGGCAACGGCGTCCCGGCGAACACTCTGCTCGAGCGCATCCGCGGCCGGCTGCTCGAGCGCAAGATCAAGCCGCTGACCGACATCATCACCGTGCGCGCGCCTGCGGTTACCAACTACACGGTGCAGGCGACGCTCGAGATCGGCGCCGGTCCCGACCCGACGGTCGTGCGGGCAGCAGCTCACGCGTCGGCGCTGCTCTACATAGCGGCACGGCACCGTGTCGGCTTTCCCGTGCGCCGCAACGGCGTGATCGCGGCGCTGGGCGTCGCCGGCGTCGAGAACATCACCCTCGCCTCGCCGGCGGCCGACATCGTGCCGGCCGAGGATGGCGTCGCGTTCGCTACTGCCGTCACCGTGCAGGCTGCCTAAATGCTCACGACATACCCGCACCTGCTGCCCAAAACCTCGACGCCGTACGAAATGGCGTTGGCCGGGCCGACGGGCCGCCTGACCGACATACCTGTTCCCCTGCGCGATCTCTGGCGCTGGGACACCTGCCCCGAGGAGCATCTGCCCTGGCTTGCGTGGGCGATGTCGGTCGACCTCTGGAATGAGGCCTGGCCGGTCGAGAAAAAGCGAAACCTCATCCGGGAGAGCTTCGAGCTTCACCGGCACAAGGGCACGCTGCACACCATCAGCCGCTATCTCGATTACGCCGACGCGCCGCTGCGTCGCGCCATCGTGCCACCCGATAAGGCGTTTCCTGGCCGGTCAATGACGACCGAGGAGCGCGCAGCCTGGCTGGCGCGCTTTCCGCAGATCCGGATCTTTCAATACCGCGACCGAGGCGAGGCGACGTTCGGGGCATTTTGCACCGGCGCATTCAAGCTCGAGAAGTCGTTCCTCGGCGCCGGACCGTCGCACGCGCCGCCGGCCACCGGCACTGCTACTGCGGGGACGTTTTTCCCCTACAAGACGGACGCATGGGAGCGTTACGGCCGGCGCGCTTTCCTCTGGGATAAGGGGCAGCACTACCTGGCGACCGGCATCGAGATGCAGCTTCGCTGGCTCGAGCGCACCCGCCAGGAGAACGTCGAGACGGTTTACGATGGGGAGCAGATCCTCATCCCCGGCAGCCAGGTGCAGTCGCTGTTCTGCGGCGCCATGGCGAAGGGGAACCAAAACAAGCTCAACGGTCGGCGCTTCTGCATCAACTCGACGGCACGCTCGCGCATCGTCACCACCTACCTGCGCCGCGAGCAGCGCACGCTCGAGGACGTGCTCATACCAAACACGACGCGTCCGTCGCTCGACACCATCCAGGCATTTCCGGAGCAGGTAGCAGAGCGTGGCACGTCGCAGCGCGGTCAGAGCATTTTCTGCGGCATGCCGGGGCGCTGGCTCGATCTCGAGACCAAACAGCGCAAGGTCGTCAAAAGCTTCATGCAGGGCTTTCTGCCCGAGACTACTGCGCCGCTTCGACTCTACGATCGTCTGCATCTGCATGATCAGAACCGGCTGCCGGAGCAGCGGCCGGTTTCGACCCACATGGGGCAGTTCCGGCTCGGCATGCCCGCCTACCACGCCCAGCTGACCGTCGAGATCAAGGGCGAGCGCTCGCGCTTCCAGCTCGGCCAGTACATGACCGGGCACCTCATGGCGTCCGATCAAGCTCCGCTAAAACTCGCCCGCACGGCCGTCGTTCGCGGCAAAGCGTGGCGGGACAAAGTGCTGCTTAAAACGCAAATCCACCGGGTCATCAGAGCCTCTGACGGCGTGCGCGCGAGCGCGGGTCATCGGTCCGGCGGTCTGATCGCCGCTTACTAGGAGAGACGATAAATGGAAAAGCGGGTCATTCACCGCGACCGGCAGGAAGTGCAGGCCGTCGACTTCAACAACATCGGCGAATTCGCCAAGACGGCGATCGACCACGTGGTGAAGGACGGCATCCAAGACGCGAAGGGCTGGACCGAGTTTCAGGTCATCGAGTCCGGCACTGCCGAGATCACCGTCGAGCCTGGCCGCATCTACAATGCCGGCGCGGTCTACGTGGTCGAGACCGACACGGTGTTCGACCTGCTGAGCAATCTGCCGGCGGTCAATAAAAAGTGGGTCGCCGTCGTTGCCTGGGGCTCGGAGGCGGACGTCGACACGCAGCCGCGCGACTTCCTGATCGACGCAACAACCGGCGCCACCGAGCCGGCTGCCGTCGCCATGCAGAGGCTGCGCAAGGCAAACATCGCGACCGTCGTCGGCATCGAGGCCCCGCAGCCGGCCAAGCCGGCGATCGACAGCGGCAACGTCATCATCGCCTGGGTGCTCATCGACCCGACCGGCGTCGACGCCATCACGCTCAACGAGGCCGCCCGCCTGCCGCAGGTCGCCCGCGAGAAGATCCGCATCGACGACCTGGCCATCTGGCGCGCTATGGTCGGTCCGCGCATCGATTCAATCGCATCGGATCTGGCGCGCCTGTTCGCCATGCTCGCCGGCATGGGCACGTCGCGCCTGATCGACCAGGTCGCAATGGACGTGGCCCGCGTCAAGGAAGCACTCGAGCTGGAGGACAATTATTCGTCTTACGGCGCCGACCGCTATCTGGATGAAGGCGAGTCCGACACCGACCACGTCAACTACCTGGCCAAGGTGGAGGAGGGCATTCGCTTCTCGCCCGACGCTGCCGACCTCGAGGCCCTGGAAGTCTTCAACCCGGTCAATCCCGACGTCGCGATCTCGAGCGGCTTCCTGCTGCCGAAGTACACCGATAATCTGCGCTTCAAGGTCGAGCCGTTTTTCGAAAGCCTTTCGATCTCGCAGTATCAGTATCAGTCGCACGAGCTCGTGCAGCGCTCCGTCGCGCGCACCCGCATCCGGTACGGCGAAGAAAAGTCGATTTGCACCAATAATTCCTGGTTCAAGTCGGGCAAATACGACGCCGTCACCAAGACCTTCACCAAGAACGGCGAGACGTGGGAGCTGATCAGCGGCAACGCCGCGAAAAATCACACATCGGTCCGCTTGCGCCGCTTCTGGGTCGACACTTGGACGGAATATTATTGGGACCTCGAGACGATCGACCACACCATCAACGGGCAGCAAATCGGCCAGACGTTCCTCAACGCGGCCGACGGCTGGCTTTCGGCGATCGGGCTCTATTTCACCGCGAAGGGCAACACCGGCAACGTCAACGTCGCGCTGGCGCAGGTCGTGTATGGTCAGCCGGACCTGGCGAACGTGCTCAACCTGGTGACCCTCGACGTCGCCAATATTCTCACGTCGGCCGACGGCACGATCGAGACCAAGGTGACCTTCCCGGCGACCTTCCTCGAGGCCGGCAAGCGTTACGCCATCGTGCTGACGACGCCGGGCAACCATTACGTCGCCATGGCGCAGGGCACGCAGTACGCTCAGGGCACGTTCTTTAACTCGGTCGACGGCGCCTACCAGCAGGGCACGTTCAACAAAGACATGATGTTCGCGCTGTATTTTGCCAAGTTCAGCCGCACGCGCACCGTGGTCGACCTCAAGCCGATGTCGCTTTCGGGCGGCATCACCGACGTCGACATTCTCGCCCCGATGATCGCGCCCGCTTCCTGCGATCTGCAATTCGAGGTTCAGGTCGCCGGCGAGTGGGCGCCGCTGTCCGAAGTTCTTTCTGGCAACACCATCCTTTACGGATTGCCGCCGCTCCTGCCCTTCCGCGCCATCTTCAACGGCACCACGGACGTGCAGGCCGGCATCAACCTGGTCGAAAGCCAACTCGGCTTTTCGCGCCCGCGCACGAACCTCAAGCATATCAGCGAGCTGATCACGCTGGACGAGGGCACGCAGGACCTCAAGATCATGGTCCTGCTCGAGAACTACAAAGAAGCCAACCACGACTGCGTGGTGAAGATCTTCCG
>CAZBPM010000061.1:0-10454 GCA_964493785.1 uncultured Hyphomicrobium sp.
AACGTGCTCTAGGGGACAGGACGGTTTCTAAAATGGCCGATGATCCGTATGCGACCCTAGGCGTCTCCAAGAACGCCTCGGAAGAGGACATCCGCCGGGCCTTCCGCAAGCTTGCCAAGGAGCTTCACCCCGACGTTTCCAAGGGCAACGAGGAGCGCTTCAGGAAAGTGACCTCGGCCTATGAGATCGTCGGCGATGCTGAGAAGCGGCGCGCTTACGATCGCGGCGAGATCGACGCCCGCGGCGATCCGCGCCATGCCGGCTTCCGCCAATACGCCCGCGGCGCCCGAGCCGGTGCCGGAGCAGGCGCCGGGGGCCCTGAGGACTTTGGCTTCTCCGACATCTTCTCCGACATCTTCAGCGGCATGGGCCGCGGTGCGCCCGGTGCCGGCGCGCGCGCGAACTTCACGGCCAAGGGCCAGGACGTCCGCTACACCCTTGATATCGACTTCCTGGAGGCGGTGCTCGGCGCGACCAAGCGCGTGACGCTGCCCGGTGGCGGCATGCTCGACCTCAACGTTCCGGCCGGCGTAACCGACGCGCAGGTGCTCCGTCTGAAGGGCAAGGGCCAGCGCGGGGCCGGCGGCGCCGAGGCGGGCGACGCGCTCGTCGAGGTTCGGGTGCGTCCGCACGCCCAGTTCAAGCGAGAGGGCGACGACATCCTCCTCGAAATGCCGATCACCATCGACGAGGCCGTGCTCGGCGCGAAGGTCGAGGTGCCGACCATATCCGGCCGCGTGCAACTCACCGTTCCCAAAGGCACGAGTTCCGGCCGCGTCTTCCGGCTCAAGGGCAAGGGCGTGAAGAGCGCGGGCCGCACCGAGGCTGGCGACCAGCTCGTCTCGGTTCGCATCGTGCTGCCCGAAACCATCGACGACTCGCTCGCCTACTTCTTCTCCGAGTGGCGGCAGAAGAACCGCTACGATCCCGGCCGCAAATAGCGCTCCGATCGTGCGAGCGCCTATCAGCGAGGACGTGAATCGGCAGCGCACATAAGCTCCGATCGTGCGAGCGCCTATCAGCGAGGATGTGAATCGGCAGCGCACAAAAGCTCCGATCGTGCGAGCGCCTATCAGCGAGGACGTGAATCGGCAGCGCAAAGCATAATGCGCCGGCTATCAGCTTGCGCGACGCTAGCCGCACAACAAGCTTCTCTCCACTCGTGTCAGTCTGGAAAATCGCCGCCGACGGCGGCAAGGCGCCAAGGGCGCCCGGCGCGAGCGCCGGCTATCAGCTTGCACAGCACCAGCCGCAAACAAAGCTTCCATCCACTCGTGTCAGTCTGGAACTACTGCGCCGCTTCGCGCCCCGGCTTCGCCGTCTCGATCGGCACCACCTCGCCACCCGCGAGCGTCAGCGCGATCTCGCCGCGCTTGAGCCGCAGCGCATCCTCGCCGAACAGCCGGCGGCGCCATCCCTTCAGCGCCGGAATATCCGGCTCAGCCTCGGTGGCGATCCGCTCCAGATCCTCCGAGCCCGCGATAAGCTTCGGCGCCACACGATGGCGCGCGGCCGACGCCTTGAGCAGCACCCGCAGCAACTCCATCAGCGCTGTCGATTCCGCCGTGAGCTGCGCCCCGCGGCTGACCGTCGGCACGCTCTTCATGTCGCGCGCCAGCCCGAGCTTCACCGCCTCGATGATTTCGCGCGCCCGCGCCGACCGCGAGAACCCCTCGCTAAGCGTGCGCAGATGACTGAGCTGCTCAGCCGACGTCGGCGCTTGGTTGGCGATGTCGTACAGCGCCTCGTCGCGCAGCACGCGTGAGCGCGGCACGTCCTGCGCCTGTGCCAGCCTTTCGCGCCACGCCGCCAGTTCCATCAGCACTGCGAGCGCCTTGCGGTTTTTCACCCGCAGCTTCAGCCGCTGCCACGCTTCCTCGGGTTGAGACTCATAAGTCTTGGGATCCGTCAGGATACCCATTTCCTCGTTCAGCCACTCCGAGCGGCCGGCCTTGTCGATATCCGCCTTGAGGTGATGGTAGACCTCGCGCAGGTGCGTGACATCGCCGAGCGCATATTCGAGCTGCTTGTCCGACAGCGGCCGCCGGCTCCAGTCCGTGAAGCGCGAGGACTTGTCCAGGTCGACCCCGGTGACGTTCTTGACGAGGTTCACGTACGAGACGCTCTCGCCGAAGCCGCACACCATGGCGGCCACCTGCGTGTCGAACACCGGCCGCGGTACGAGGCCCGCGCGGGCAAAAACGATTTCGATGTCCTGACGGGCGGCGTGGAATACCTTCATCACCCGCTCTTCGGCCATCAGTTGCCAGAACGGGCCAAGGTCGAGGCCGGGCGCCATAGGATCGATGATCATCGCCTCGTCGGGCGAGGCAATCTGGATCAGGCAGAGCTGTGGCCAGAAGGTGGACTCGCGCAGGAATTCCGTATCGACGGTGACGAAGTCACTCGCCGAAAGGCGCCCGACGGCTTGGGAGAGGTCTTCTGAGGTGTTGACGATACGCATTTGCAGCGCGGTATACCGCATCAGTTGGGATTTGTCGCGGGGTCGGGCGCGCGACCTTCGGCTTTCCTTAGCGGCCGTCACGGTGCCCGCCAAGTACCCGCCAAGTCCCTGCGGCGATCACGCCGCCGCCAGGCTCAATCCCAGAAAACCAGCCCCCGAACGCTACGCCTCCACCCAGAAGGCCTTGATCTTGTCGGCCTCCTGCTTGGCCCGGTCGTATCCCGTCTGTAGAGCCGGCGCGATCTCCTTGGGGTCCATGAGATTGACGTCGGGAGGGTTGGCCTGGATCCACAGCGTCTTCGTGCCGACAGCCTCGATCTGGCGGATGTTCTCGCCGACCGGGTGCGGAATGCCCGTGAGGAATGGCGGCTTGAGGCCATCGTTGAGCGTGATGATCAGCGCCCGCTTCACCCCCGCGACCACGTCGACGCTCGCCGGATTGGAGCACATGCCGCCATCCATGCAGAACCGCTGTCCGAGCAGCGTCGGCCCCATGATTCCGGGTAGGGACGAACTTGCCGCCGCCCCATGCGCCAGAGGGATGCCGTTCTTCCGTGCCGTCGCCTGCGAGACGATGATGCGCTCGCCCGTGTAGCAGTCGACGGCAGCCGTATGCATCTTCGCCGCCGGCCAGTCGGTCTTGCTGTCTCCGGTCAGGAATGCCGCGACCCGCTCCACCGCCGATCCGTTGAGGTGATTGTCCGCCGCCAGCGCTGCGTGTCCGATGACGCGACGCGTGGCGATCGTGCCGTCCTTCGCCGCGGCATTAATCTTCTGCGCGCGCAACTGGCTGGCGTTGGGATCGGTCACCGGCGCGAGCCGTGCGAACACCCCGGGGAAATGGCCGAAGAACTCGAACTCGGTGCGCAGGCGCTGAAAGTGTCCGCTCGCCAGTGACGAGCCGATGTATGCGCCCGCCGACGTGCCGACGATGATGTCCGCCAGCGCCGGTGTGTCGATACCGGCTTCGAACAGTCCGTGGAAAAACCCGCAGTACCACGCGATGTAGTATTCCCCGCCGCCGCCGAGCACGAGCGCGCGGTCGAGGCCCTCGGCGAGTTTTGAGACGGTTGGTTGCGTCGCGATCGGATACGCGAGCCCGTCCGGCTGGAAGAGGCTGTCGTCCAACTCGTCGACCAGAGCGTCGAGGGAAGCATCCACCTGCGCCGCAAGCGTGGGGACACCGCCGACGGCCAAAGCGGCCGGGGCAAGGACCGAACCCTTGAGGAATCGCCTGCGTTCCATCGTCACTCCAACGCTGACACCGCCGGCCGACGTCTAGTGCATATCTTTTAAGAACCGCTGCACGGGCCCGCGTCACGTTTAAGGGTTGCGCCAGGCGCATGACGCCCGCTTTGCCGGTGCGGCGCACTGAAGCGCCAAGCCCCCGGCCAACACTGCGCAAGATCAGGTGCGACCGCGCAAATACCCCGTAAACACTGAAAGTTTGACGGAGTGCTATCAGCTCTCCTTATCGGCGGGCGCAGGAAAGATCACTTTACACTGGCTCTAAGGAGGGCACCTTTGGCCCGCGCACACGAGCCACTCCGAGGTCAATAATGTCCGAAAAGTCCACCAAGACCACGCTCACCACAACGGCAGGCGCTCCTGTCGCCGACAACCAGAATTCCCTGACCGCCGGTCCGCGCGGCCCAGTGCTGATGCAGGATTACCAGCTGCTCGAGAAGCTCGCCCATCAGAACCGCGAGCGCATCCCTGAGCGCACCGTGCACGCCAAGGGCTGGGGCGCCTACGGCACGCTCAACATCACCGGCGACATCTCCAAGTACACGACGGCCAGCGTCTTGCAGCCCGGCGCCAAGACCGATCTCATCCTCCGCTTCTCGACCGTTGCCGGCGAGCTCGGCGCCGCCGACGCCGAACGCGACGTGCGCGGCTTCGCGATCAAGTTCTACACCAAGGAAGGCAACTGGGATCTCGTCGGCAACAACACGCCGGTGTTCTTCATCCGCGACCCATACAAGTTCCCCGACTTCATCCACACGCAGAAGCGCCACCCGAAGACCAACATGCGTTCGCCGACCGCGATGTGGGACTTCTGGTCTCTTTCGCCCGAGAGCTTGCATCAGGTGACCATCCTGATGTCGGACCGCGGCCTGCCGACCGACGTTCGCCATATCAACGGCTACGGCTCGCACACCTTCTCGCTCATCAATGCCGAAGGCGAGCGCTTCTGGGTCAAGTTCCACTTCAAGACCCTGCAGGGTCACCGCCACTGGACCAACGGCGAGGCCACCGAGATCGTCGGCCGCACGCGCGAGTCCACGCAGGAGGACCTCTTCACCGCCATCGAGCGCGGCGAGTTCCCGAAGTGGAAGATGCAAGTCCAGATCATGCCGGAGGCCGACGCCGACAAGCACTGGTACAATCCGTTCGACCTGACCAAGGTCTGGCCGCACGCCGACTATCCGCCGATCGACATCGGCGTCCTCGAGCTGAACCGCAATCCGGAGAACTACTTCGCCGAGATCGAGCAGGCGGCATTCTCGCCCTCGAACATCGTCCCCGGCATTGGCTTCTCGCCCGACAAGATGCTGCAGGCGCGCGTCTTCTCCTACGCCGACGCCCACCGCTATCGCCTCGGCACGCACTACGAGCACCTGCCGGTCAACGCCGCACGGTGCCCCGTCCATCACTATCACAAGGACGGTCCGATGCGGTTCTTCGGCCAGCTCACCGGCAACGTCGATGCCTACTACGAGCCGAACTCGGTCGCAGGCTCCGCCAAGCAGGACGAGCGTTTCGCCGAGCCGCCGCTGAAGATCTCCGGCGATGCTGAGCGCTACAACCATCGCGACGGCAACGACGACTACCGCCAGGTGACGGCGCTGTTCAACCTGTTCGACGCCGGACAGAGGGCACGCCTCTTCACCAACGTTGCCGAGGCCATGTGGGGCATCCCCGAGGAGATCGCCGAGCGCCAGCTCGCGCACTTCAAGAAGGTGCATCCCGAGTACGAGGCAGGCGTCAGAGCCGCGCGCGAGACCATGACCCGCGCCAAAGCCTCCGAGACGGCCCAGCAACAAAAGATGCCCCAGGGCGCCGAAGCCGCCGAGTGACGGAGCCGGCAGCGGCGTGCCGCCGGCGCGCCTGCTGCCGCCCTCCCCAACCGAATGCATGAGGTAGAATATGGCTAGCGTAGCATTGAAGACCGTATCCGCCACTGCCGGCCTCGTCGGCGAGTTCGTCACCGAGGCGCACCTCGACGCGCTGAATGGCGCGCTCACCTCGCGCGGGATCGATGCCAGCCGCATCATCTCCATTTTCGAGCTTCCCGCGCAGCCAGTGGCCAATGGCCATCCGGCCCGCTATCGCGTGCTGTTCCGGCAGCCCTGATCGCTGCCCGACCGCACGTCTGAAACGACACCTGTAGAGAGCAGATCGGCGACGCCGGTCTGCTCTTTCTCTTTTGCGCTCAGCGAACGGAATGTCGCCGCGCGGACTGCGCTGACCGACGCGTGCGCCCTTATGCTTTTGACGACCTAAATGCAGCCCCGCGCACATGCGCTTCCGGGTTGCTGTCGCACTTGGATTTAATTCCCGCTTCGTCTCGTTTTGCGTCACCAATTGGCTTGAACTTAGTCCTATATCGCACTGAATTTTAAGCAGATTGGCTTCAATTTGTTCGGGTCTTTCAAGCGCTGGTTAGCGCTCCGCACCGCTGTAGCCGAGGACCCTGTCATGCGTATCCGTCCCATCCTGCCGATATTATTATCTTCAGTCGCGTTCCCCGCCTTCGCGGCTGACTATTCCGCTGCCTGCTTCACCGCCGTCGACTCCCTCGGCTGCATCATCGAGCACGCCGAGTTCGACCGCCGCCAGAACGCGCTCATCAATGAGTCCATGGCCCGCGTCGAGCGTGTCCGCGCCCGCGAGCATGCGATGAGCGTCACGCACTGCAAATCGCGCTACTCGCGCACGCCGCGCTGCCTCGCCGAGCGGGCACAGCGCTTCGCCGCACACCAGAACGCCCTCATCGACGCCTCGATCGCACGCGTCGCCGAGGTCCGCACTTTCGAGGCCGCCCGCAACGCCGAGATCGCCCGGTCGATGGCAGCCGTCGAGGCCCGCCGCACCAGAGAGCTCGAGATCCGCCAGAACGCTTTGATCGAGGCTTCGCTCGCCGCTGCCGAGGTCGAGCGTCAGCGTCGCTTCGAAGCCACCCAGAACGCACTTGCCACGGCGTCCGTCCGCCGCGTCGAAGAGGACCGCCGCCGTCAGCTTGCCTGGCGTCTTTCGCCCTGCACGTCGCAGACCGACACGCGCACGCGCTGCATTGCCCAGCGGGCTCGCGATTTCGTCACTCAGCAACGCGCCATCGCCGCCGCATCCACCGCGCGCGTAGAGGCCGAGCGTGCCCGCGCCTTCGCCGCCGAGCGCAACGCCGAGGCCGACCGCTCCATCGCCGCAGTTGCCAACGCCCGCCTCAAGGCTCAGGTGTATGCAGTCTACGCCCCGTTCGCCCAGCAGCAGCCGTCGGGCAACGTCACCACGGCCAGCGTAGGCCGGACCGCGACGATCTCCGCCGCTGAATACGCTGCCCTCACCTCGCACTGCGCACGCGCTCCTCAGAGCCCCCGCTGTGAGGCCGAGCGCATCCGCGATTTCGCTGCGGCCCGTAATGCCGAGATCGAGCGCTCAATCGCAGCCGTCGCCCGCAACCGCGCGTCCATCGCAGAGCAAGCGTCACTCTCGCACTGCGCTGCAAAGCCCGGCTCGCCGCGTTGCGAGGCGGAGCGCTCGCGTGCCTCCGCTGCTGAGTATGCCGCCTACACCTCGCACTGCGTCCGTGCTCCGGGCAGCCCGCGCTGCGAAGCCGAGCGTGTCCGCGAGTTCGCCGCTGCCCGCAACGCCGAGATCAACCGCTCGATCGCTGCCGTCGCTGCCGAGCGCGCACGGACCGCAGCCAGCCAGCATGCCAATATGCCGGAAGGCGCATCCCCGCTCGAAACCGGCGCCATCAGCGTCCCGGCGTTCCCCGGCAAGGCTGAGACGCTGGGCAACATGGACCACATGCTTCGTCAGGACATCTCCGCCGATCCCTGCCGCGTAAGGCCCTTCGACCCGCTGCAGTTCACCCGCGGCGCCACGCTCGAGCCCGCCATGATGACCGAGCTCGACCGTCTCGCTGGCCTGGCCGAGAATTGCCCCGGTGTCCGCATCGAGGTGCACGGCTACGCAGATGGCGGTTCGCCCTTCAACAACCGCAACCTTTCGCAGGCCCGCGCCCAGGCCGTGACGGACTACCTGATCGCCAACGGCGTTGCCCCGAACCGCGTCGCAGCCATCGGCCGCGGCGGCGCCCGTCCGGTGCTGCCCTACAGTAAGGGTTTCGACCCGTCATTCGGCGGCCGCGCCGAGTTCGTGGTGCGCGATCCGAGCACCGATGCTGCCGCGCGCCGCGTGATGTGGGAGCTGGCCGAGCTGCTCGACCCCACCTACATCCCGCCTGTCGCCAACCTCAGCCCTTAAGCCAAACTCTGCCCATAAGAAGGGCTCACAACTCGGCGTGTGACTTTCGCCTAAGCCGAGCCGACATAGACAAAGGGCCCCTTCGAGGGGCCCTTTTTGTGTCATTTTCGCTGCATTGGCCGACGTCTCGCGGCGACCTGCGACCCCCACGTTGTTGAAAATGCCCAGATCGCATGGACAACTGGTGTGATGATCGAGAAATTCGCCTACATACGCAGCGGGTGGCGTGCGGATTCTCGATCTGAGTCGCACTAGCAAAGCCATGATTTTAGTGTCCAATTTGGTTTGGACGTTCGCTCTCGACGTAGCCTGCGGACATGGGCGAGCTTCAAAACCGCGACACTAGCCGGCCGGCCATCATCGCGCCGGTAGCCGGCGATGGCGAACATGACAGGGCAAACGAGCGGTATGCACGCTGGCACTATCGTGCTGACGGTGGACAGGCCGGCCGCGACGAGTGATTACGTCGCGAGCCTGCGTCGGCGCGACCGCGCGTTCTGGATCGCCCTTGGCGGCGCCCTTTTTCTGCACCTATTGATCATCATCGCGCTCATCGTCGATCGCGGCAGCAACAGGACGCTCGGAACTCAGGACGGCGCCAATGATGCGATCGCGGTGGAGATCGTCGACGGCGCCACACTGAAAGACAGCATGGAGCCGCCGACCCCGGAGACGCAGCCGCCGGGAGCGCAGCCCCAGCAGACGGCCGCTCCTGCCGCCCAGCCGCAGCAGCCCCAGCCTCCGGCGGAACAGCCTCCCGTGGAGCCGACGCCGCCTGAGCCGCAGGCCGAGCCGCAACAACCCGCCGAAGCAGCACCCACGCCCCCGCCTGAAACCGCTCAGCCCGCTGAGGCGCCCCCGTCGGCCGGTGACGCAGCCAAGCTCGCCGCCGAAGCCCTGGCCGCGATGGAGGAGGCTCCCGTCGCCGACCTCTCCGAGCAGCCCAAGCCGCCAGAGACGCCCAAAGAGGCAGCTAAGGAAGTACCCAAGCAGGAGGCGCCCAAGCAGGAACCCAAAAAGGTCGAAGCCAAGAAGCCTCCCGCCAAGCAGCAGGCGAAGCAGCCGCAGAAGCGCACGCAGACATCCGCGCTCGACCTCTCCGTTCCCTATGACGGCGCCGAATCCAATCAGGATGCCGGCAGCAGCTCCGCCGTTCAGCGGCCGCCCGGCATCACCCGCTCTGGCGAGAACGACGAGTTCGCGCGTAATGTTATCCGCGCTCTGCAGAAAACTATGCCGCGGGAGCGCGCGAGGGGTCGCGTCACCGTACGCATTCTGCTGAACGAGAATGGCTCACGCGCCGACGTGAAGCTCTTAGCGAGCGGTGGAAATCCCGACCTCGATTTCAACGTCATGTTCGCCGCGCGCCAGACCGCGTATCCGTTCCCTCCAAAGAACGCGACGCTGGTCGATCGCACGTTCACAGTGACCTACATCTATCGCTGACGCCGCTCGCATCGGCATCGCCATGACACCGCATCGGAGCAACGCATGGACCTCAACGTCGCCAACCTGCTCATCACCGTAGGCCAGCTTCTCCTCGGATCGCTGTTCGTCTGGGCCGGCCTCAATCATTTCGGTCCCGCGGGTGCCAAGTGCACGCAGATGCTCGCAGCGCGAGGCGTGCCCATGCCGCGCGAGATGGTCTACGTCGGCAGCGCCTTCGAACTCGCCTGCGGAGCCTGTCTGATGCTCGGCATCGCCGTCGCGCCGGCAGCGCTCGGCCTTGTCCTCTTCACCATCGCCGCATCCGTCCTGCTGCTGAACTTCTGGGACATGCCGGAAGGGGAGATGCGGGAAATATCGAAGAGCATATTCGCGTCGAATGCCGCAATCGTCGGCGGCCTCCTCGTCACAGCTGCGGAAGCGCTTTAATGCAATCGTTTTCATTGTCTTAGGTCCAATCCGCACGGCCCCGCGAAACCCATCGGCGGCGCGCGCGTTCTCCTGGCTCAAGCAGTCCAAGGAGGAAACAAAATGAAAAAGACTCTCATTATTGCATTTGCTGCCGCTTCGATTGCCGCCGTTCCCGCTTTCGCAGCTGACAACAGCGCCGGCACCAGCACTGACAAGTCGCAGAACATGCAGACGGAGGGCCAGATGAACCCGACGGCTGGCGCCGGCGCACAGCCGAGCCAGGAGCCGGGTGCCCCGACGTCCAATCGCTCGAACGAGCCCACGGCAGTTCCGAACGCTCAGGTCGATAAGGCCCCGTCGGGAGAAACTTCGGACCGCACGCCCGAGAAGCACACCAAGTAACGTGTTCGGTACGTGTTCAATTTTGTCCCTGGCGCGACCCGCGCCGGGGACATTTATTTAAGGACCAAGCATTAGCGCGCGCCGAATCTTCCAGCCAATTGCGCGGAACGCCCTGCACGCTCGCGCGTTCTTCCTGCGTGTTTCAAATGGAGGTATTCACCCATGAATTGGGATCGCGTTGAAGGTAACTGGAAGCAGTTCACCGGCAAGGTCAAGGAGCAGTGGGGCAAGCTCACTG
>CAZBPM010000062.1:0-6074 GCA_964493785.1 uncultured Hyphomicrobium sp.
CCCCCCGAGCCGCAGCCATTCGAGCGCGGCCTGCCATCCGGACCCTCGCCGATTCGCGCCACTATGGCGCCCGAGGCCCGCACGCGGCCGGTAGAGCCCGACTACACGGTCAGGACCAACGAGCCGGCGCCAGAAGTGCCCGTGCACTCGCTGACGGTTCCACAGGCGCCGAAACTACTCCCGAGGCCTATGAGGGTGGCCCCAGAGGAACCGGCCGCCCCTGCAGCCCCGGCAGCCGCCGCGCCGAAACCAGCTGTCCCGTCTCCCCTGAAGACCTTGACGCGCCCGGTTGAACCAGAACGCCCGACGTCTTGGTTGCCGGAGGACGCACCGGAAGCCCCCAAGGTGGCGCCCATTCGTGCCCGCACGGCGTCCGGCGCGCTGATGTCGCCCAGGAAGGCCACAGACACCCAGATTTTTGGCGAGTTCCGCGCGTTGACGGATGCGCAGTCCGTCGACGGAGCGTTCGTCGAATCCATCGAGAGCCACCCCGCACTGCTCGCCTATCAGGAAATGCTGAGTGGCGCCGTGGCCAAGAAGGGCGGATCCATGCGCGAGGACGCGCGCGGGCTGCTCGAGGAGGCAGGGTTCACCTCGGACGACATCAAGCAGTATTTCCTTGCCAAGAAGCAGGTCGAAAACCGCGCGAAGTCCCTCGCAAAGGTTGAGGCGGAGATCACCCGGCGAAAGATCGACCTGGCAGACGCCTACTGGATGGCTGGCGGCGAGGAAGCGGCGGGGCAGGTGGGCGAACAGCGCCCGGCCTATGGCGGTGTAACACCGGAGCAGCGCGCCAAGTTCGATGCGCTATACGGCAAGGTGCGCCCTGTTCCGGCAGCCGAGCGCATGCTGGCAGTCGGCAAGCAGCGGGCGGCCGAACTTGATAAGCCGGCCGGTCCACCGGATCTGGCGCCAGCGCTCGAGCGCGAAGGCACGGTAGGCGAGCGCAAGCACCCCTACCTCAAGACCGCGCCATCCCTCTTCGCCCCCGACAACCCCTCCATGTTCGAGGGGCCGGCGAACATGGACGAGACGAGCGTCGGGAAGCGGCCTGACGTGCCAACAGCGATCGATACGCCAAAGGTCCGGAACGCGGCAGAGATGACAGCGGGCGAAGATCAGGGTAAGCTCTTCGAGAGGGGCAAAGCCTACGGCAAGAACGAGAAGTTGACCGGTGTCGCGTTCCGCGCAAAGGACGGCGGCAAGGTCTACTCGATGGAGGGTTTCGACGGCGGCCACTCAGAACTCTTCGACCAGCTCGAGTCTGACGGCGTGCCGACCGTGGACGTGCCGGGAGAGGGCCGGTTTGAGCGGGCTTTCGCGACGTTCGACCATGGCTTTATCACCAGCAGCGGTCGCTTCGTCACGCGCGAGGAAGGGCTCGCCATCGCACGGCGTCAGCATCAGGTGAACAAGGAAGATCGCGTGACCGACTTCGGCCTGGCAGCGGAGAACATCAAGGGTGCCAAGGTGTCTGAGCAGCAGGCGGCCTATGGTACTGATGCGCGCGTGAAGGAAGCCCCTGCCCGTTATGCTCTGCAAGCCGCCGGCGATCAGGGATTCCCGTCTCGCCTCTACTCGCGTGTTGCTCGAGCAATCGACTCCTCTCCGTTCCAGAAAGGGACCGCGGACCAGTGGAAGGCGCACCTGTCGAAGAACGTCCCGGCCAGCGAGCGGGAATACTCAGGGTTGGACGCCTTCTTGGCAGAGCACAAGACGGGAACGCTGACACGGCAGCAGGTGGCCGAGGCGTTCAACGCTGGCCGTATTCGACTGACCGAGACGACGCTGGGCGGCGGCGACATCTCGCAGATCGCGGAACTACGGCGTACCACGACGGCAGAGGTACGTGCGTTGCTGGATGCCCATGAAGTGACCAACGCCGGCGACATCACACTCGGGATTATCTCAGACATTGAGCACTACCCGAACCTGAGTGTTGCCCAGTTGATGCACGACCACAGTCTGCCGCGCGACCCAGAGATTATTGCAACCCTCGAACACTGGAGGCGCTCCTCTGTAAACGAGGGCGCGAAGGTGCAGCCGGTCCGCTTCAAGAACTGGTCAGAGCCGGGAGGAGAGAACTATCGCGAGCACATTCTCTCACTGGAAGTGCCGGGGCGCGGCGCTTCGCTTGCAGAAAAGAACGCGACTCACAACGAGCTCGACCAGGCGCTCTACCGCGCCGGCATAACGGATCATCGGCGCGTGGCGCTGCTTCGCCACGAACTCAACGTGTTGCCAAGGGAAAAGCCTGCGGTTGATGTGCTGCATGAGCACGGCATTCCCGTCACGGAGGACGTAGGAAACGCAGTCATCCGCTATCGGAACGCCCACAATCTGAATGAGCCAGGGCCATTCGCATCTACCCACTGGCCCGGCATCAGCAACCCGCTGGTTCACGTCCGGACGGCGGACCATGTACTGCCGAGTGGCGAGAAAGCGTTGCTCATCGAAGAGATACAAAGCGACTGGCACCAGAAGGGACGGAAGGAAGGCTACGGCCGCGAGAAAATCGAGGTTCGGCAGGTCAATCGTTCTGACTTGGCGCCGGAAGAGCGAACCGGAAACTTCGTAGGTCACGAAGGGCCGCTGTACGCTTCCTTTGGCGAAGACGGACGTCGGCTCTATGTAGCAACGACGGAGGGGCAGGCACGCTCGGGTGCAGAGACGCGCCTGCGGTATCGTGTACCAGAAGCCCCCCTCAAGAAGACCGAGCAGTGGGCCGAACTCGGCCTCAAGAAAGCAATCGACGAAGCCGTGCAGGGCGGATACGAGCGCATCGTCTGGGTAAACGGCGAGACGCAAGCCGCACGGTACGACCTATCAAAGCACGTCGACGCCCTGAGATACGACCCGAAGACCGAACGCCTGACCGCGACGAAGGGCGACAAGGTGATTCACGAAGGCACCTATGACGCGCGTGCGCTGGCGGATGTCATCGGAAAGGACTACGCCGAAAAGCTACTGGCACAACCGGTGATTCAGCCGGAAGCGGAGATAGCCACACTCGAGAGCAAGCGCGGGCGGGTGGAGGAAGACCTCAAGCGGCACCGCGCGTCGCATCCGGAAGACAAGGCCGTACATGACCGCATGATGGAGGTGCGCGACGCGGCGCTGGCCGTGGTCGAAAAGTACGACCGACTGGGTTTTGATGACATGTCGCAGGCTATGGGCGCAATCCGTGCGCACGGCGATTGGGTGCAGCGTTGGGGCGACGGCATGACGGACGCCGAGGTGCAACTCGTGCTGCGGTATCGCGCTGCGTCCCAAGAGCAGCGCGACATGGAAGCGATTCGGTTGGGCCGCGAGGAGCCCTACCTCGAGGATATGCGCAAGATCACAGTGCGGCTTGGCGAGCTTCGGCGTGCCGGTGGCACACATGAACTGACCGGCCAGAGCCTCAAGGTCGGCGGTGCCGGCATGAAGGCGTTCTACGACAAGATGCTACCCAACATCGCCCGAGACTACGCAAAGACCCTGGGCGTGAAGCTCGAAATCGAGCCAGTGAAGATGGGGAAGGCCGAAAAGGGAGTGCCGGCGGACGTCATATACCTGGAAGGCGAGAACATGGCAGAGCGCGGTCGGTTCGTGGACCGCGCAAACGTGCTGGGCGACCTCGCTGCGCGCATGGAGAGCACAGGCGAAACATGGAGAGAAGCGCTCGATGTCATCGAAAGCGAAGGGAATCACGCGACCTGGGAGACACAAGGCGCGAGTGAGTGGCTCGAGCGGTACGAGAAGGACAACGGCTATCGTTCCAGCAAGACCTTCCAATCGTTCAAGGTCACGCCGGAACTGCGCGCTGCAGTCGCAGGCGGCCAGCGGCTGGCGGAGCCCAGGGCGAACTACGACCAACTGGACGCCTTCACTCCGCAGCAGCTCGACGCCTTCAGCAAGCCGACGCCGGCGGCCATTGAGGCCAGGCAGAAGCGCGTCTATGGCAGCGTCGAAAGGGCGCAGCGCGCCATCCAGTCAGTCACGAAGCACGCCGGCAAGTTCGCGACGCAGTACCCGGAGCGCTCGCCCACGCCGGCCGGGCGCCTCAAGTCGATCGCCGGTCGCGACGTCAAGGGCTCGCTCGTGCACTTGGTTGGGCAGGCACTGGTCGCGCCGGCAGAGATCGCCCAGGCGCTTTACCCCTTCCGAAGCCCGTTGACCGAGCGGTTCTTCACTATCGCTTATGCGGGTGACGGCACGATTGCCTCGGCCACGATCGACACGTCCGGAGCCACCAACTACGTCGCGCCTTTCGGCGGGGACATCGAGCGGTTCGCCGCGGACATCGCCGCGCGCGCCAGGCGCGTCAACTCACGCGAAGTCGACATCGCCCACAACCACCCCAGCGGAGATCCCACTCCGAGCAGGGATGACCTGGCGTTCATGTCGTACCTCGGATCCCTGCTGGAAACGAAGCACGGCGTCCGTCTGCGGGGCCAGTTGATCATCGACCACCGCAAGGCGACGTGGATGTATCCCGAGAAGACCGACAGCGGTTTCGGAATCGCGCAGCGCCACGTGGATGTGGCCGGGAAGGGCGAGGACTGGACGAAGGAGGAGGGCCGCCGCGTCTCCGGGCCAGAGGACGTCGTGAAGATCGTCGGTCCCGCCGGTGGTAACGGCGGCCTGCATGTTGTATACTTCGATGGTCAGATGCGGGTGCTGGCGCTCGAGGCCCACAACCCGAGCGCGCTCAGAACCATCGGAACGTGGCTGCCGGCGCACGCGAAGGGGTTTGGGTCAGGCAGTGTGGTGCTGGTGGGGCCCAAGGGAACGTCGGTGGCCATGGTCAACGCGGTCAACGGCGCAAAGATGGTCAATATCTCGGTGCGCGACATCATGACGGTTACGCCAGGCGTCGTGGGTCGCCCATCGTTCACAAGCGAGAATGCCAGTGGAACAATCCTCGGTGAACCCGTCTCCCGAAGCGACCAGGCCGAACGACAGGCCTTCCGCCGTCTATCCGAGCCCGACGCTCCCTACGCCGGAGCGGGTGGGCTTCCTCGACTGGCACAACCAGGCGCCATACGGGAACAGGGCGCCGGATACGGCCGCAGCGACGGCTACAAGAAAGCCCGTGCCGCCGGCATCGCCTCCGGGCTGACGCCAGAGCAGGCCGACGCCTACGCCGCGGCCGCCAAGGACATCGACTTCGACGGCGCCAAGGCCGTCGCGCTGGCGAAGGAACAGGCCGGGGGACTGCGCACCCGACTGCGTCGGTGGGCTGATGCGGCCGCAGACCAGACTCGAGCGATCGACCGGCTGTCTCGCGTCGCGGTCGAGCGCGGGATGCCCATGGACAAGGCCCCGGAGTACGAGCTCGCCCTGAGCTACAACTCCGACGACACTATTCGTCGCGCACTGTACGACGCGCCCGAGATGGCGACGACGCACGGCATCCTGGACCCGATCAACCGCGAGCCCATGGGTCCGACGCTCGAGAGTGTGGTCAAGCCCCTCGGCCACGACCCCGAGAAGGTTCGCCAGGCGTTCACGTATGTGGTGGCACTACGTAAGGTAGGCCGCGGGCTTCGTGCCACGGCTGGCGACGCCAACGAACTGCAGGCCGCTCTCGACGCCGTGGACGCTCTCGGCAAGATCCCGAGAAACCGCCAGTTTGCCATGGCCCTGCAGTCGCACCTGGACGGAATCGGCCGCTACGCTGTGCGCAGCGGGCTCTGGACCGAACAGCAGTGGGAGCAGCTCAAACACTCCGACCTGTTCTACATCCCCTTCCAGCGGCTGATGACCCATATCGAGGCTGCCCCGGGAACGAAGACCTACGGCACGAAGCGAGCGAACCTGAGCGCCGGCATCGAGCGTTTCGAGGGGTCGCGTCGGTTCCTGATGAACCCGGTCGAGGCGGTAGCGGGCTACGACTCCCGTATCATCCGCCGGGCTGACGCCTACCGCGTGGGGTCCTCGGTCATCGACGCACTGACACAGTACATGGGTGAAGAGGGGGCGGCGATCCTGACGCCACTGGCAGCGAACGACCCGGCGGTGAAGGCGTTCACGGCGGCCGCGATGCGCCGGAACCTCGCCCAGTCGGGCCTCAACGTCGCCGAGGGGGG
>CAZBPM010000062.1:6084-9575 GCA_964493785.1 uncultured Hyphomicrobium sp.
GCCACAGATCGACCCGCACAACCCCGTCATCTGGCGCCACCGGAAGGGCGGTCTGCCGCCGAAGCCCAAGGCGCAGGGTGATGTGTTCAGTGAGGAGATGGAGGAGCAGCCAACCGATCGCGAGTATTTCCTCCTCAACGAACCCGAGCTCTACAAGGCGCTTGTGGCGACGCGCGCCGACTCACCACTGGGGACCGGAGCGCTGATGACCGCGTTCCGTGTGGCACGCCGGATCATGACCGTGACAACGACGGGCATCAACCCGCGGTTCGCTTTGGGCCTCAACATCGCCCGCGACGTCCCGCAGGCCATCATGCAGAACGAGGGCATGCGACCGGACGACATCGCCGCGGGGGCGCTCGAGGCGATGAAGACCGTCGTCGGGCAGAGCGACTTCGCGGACCTGATGGCACGGCACGGGCTGGGAAACGCCTCGATCTACGCTCATGCCATCAACGCAGAGGCAGCCGCCCGACGACTGGCGCCGGTGACGAAGCTGCAGCGGCTGACCTCCAAGGCCGGCGCCGCAGTCAAGTGGCCGCTCGAGTTCGCGGAGCGCATCGGTGCGGCCTCGGACCTGGTCGCTCGCCTGGCGGCGGCGCGCGCGGTGCGTCGGAACGCCATCAAGGCCGGGGAGACGCCTCGAGCTGGGGCAGCGCGCGCCGCAACGGCCGGCATCCGGGCCACAGTGAACTTCAACAGGCGAGCTGGCACTCCGCTGATGCAGTTTCTCGAGCAGTCGGTGCCATTCTTTGGGGCGGCGATTCGTTCGGTGGTGCGCTTCGGAGAGGCGGGCACCGAAGTGCCGTTGCGTGTCACCGGCGCCCTTGTGGTGGTCACGCTCGCCGTGATGGCCGAGTGGGCGATGACCAAGCGCGACAAGGAGAAGCGTGCGCAGCAGGTGGACCGACTGCCCAGCGAACGGTCGCGCTTTGTGCAGTTCGGTGGCTACCGCTGGCCCCTTTCTCAGGAAATGGCGCTGGCCGCCGCCGGCGTCCGAACGGCGCTTGCTCAGTTCACGAAGGATGACCCGGACAACGCCGAGCAGCTCATGCAGGCGATCTACAACCTCATGCCGCCGGTGGTATCCGATCTGGCGCAAGGGGATGTCATTGCCCCGTGGCCGGGGTGGCGTGAGGCTCAGGAGATTTCGCGCAATCGGCAATCGTATGGGGACCGGCCGATCGTGCCCGAGCGGTTGATGGGCAAGCCGCCGGCATTGCGACGCCTCGAGACGACATCGCCCACGTTCGATGTCCTGGCGCAGGGCGCGCGGAAGGGTGCCGTCATCATCCCGGCACTCGCCGAGGCGTCGCCGCTGGGTGTCGAGCATGTGGTCCGCGGGTTCTTCAACAACATGACGCCGCTGATCACGGCCCTGTCGGACGCCGCGCTTCGGCGCACGGCGCTGGGTCGGTCCCTCAACGTGCCGATTCCGCTGCCGATCTCCCAGGCGCCCCTGAGCCCGACGTCCGCCTTCGTGGTGCGTGAGCCCCCGGGACGGACGGCGTCAGAGGCGTGGTTCTACGCCAGGCGCCGGGAGTTCGAGCAGGGGCGCTCCGGCGAGAAGGACGTCACCCGCATGGAGCGGCTGGCGGAAACGCCGGCAGGCGTCGCCCGAGCCGAGGGGGTGCGTGCGCGCGCCGGTGCCGGCCCATGGAGTCTCGAGGCTGAGCGCGCGCTGGACGTACAGGTGGTCTTCAAGGAAGCGACAAACGTCCTCGAGCAATACCAGAACTCCGTGACCGAGATCCGCCAACAGGTTAACGACGGGACCCTGAGCGCGAAGGGGGCACGCTTGCTGCTAGACAACCTGGCTGTCGAACGGCAGCGCATGCTGCGGGTCACACGCGCGGCGCTCGAGCAGATGGGCGTACCGTCGCAATACCGGGCTAGATGATGAGTGAAGAGTCCGTTTTAGTCCGCCTCGCGCGCCTCGAGGAGCAACGGAAGGCAGACCGCGCCATCGCCGCGGCTAGGCGGGAGGCCGACACGGCGGCACTGGCGCTCGTGAAAGAGCAGAACGAACGGCATTTTTCGGACCTCAACCACGAGTCGTCGCGCATAGCTGCAAGTCAGTCGGTTTCCGTGTCGCGGGAGAAGTTCGACGGGTTCGTGGCGAGTTACAACAAGGACCGTGAGGCGCTGGCAATCCGGATGGCGGCAATCGCCGGCGCGGCAACTGTGGTGGGCTATTTCGTGGACAAGGTGTTTCTCGGACCATGAGGAGGCGTTATGTCGCTCGGAGGCGTATTACTGCTGCTGTTGCTGGGCGCGATTTTGTCGGCTGGAATCCAGAAGGCCCCGGAGGATTGGGTGCCGGCGCCGTGGAAGCGTACCATGATCTGGGTGCTGTGGGTGGTTATCGCCATCTACCTGGTGGGTGCGATTCTCGGCGGATGGGGGCAGCTCACCAACATCAGGGTAGGAAAGTGAAGGCGTGCCGCGCTCATCGCCTCGTTCCCTCGACCCGGAACGCCTGGAACGGGCGATTGGCGTGGCGCGCACCTACCTGCCCAGCCTGCCGCGGATGGTGCTCGAGGCCCTCGTTCGTGCGATTGCGGCCGCGCTGAATGACCCCAAGATTGAAGATGGTTGAGTGTTGGCCGTGTCCCCCGCAATCCTTCAACCGATGTCGGTACCGTCTCCCATGATGATTCGACTTCTGACGACCTCCGCCGGTGTGCTGGCCGCCGGGACCGTTGCGGCCTATGAAGTGGCCGCATCATCTTCGCCCCCTGTTATTATCGGGTGGAGCCTGATGGCGGGTGTGGCGGGGGCGGGCGCGACGTGGGGCGCGTTCCGTAATCAGGTGAAGGCCAACACGGCCGCCATCGAGACGGAGAAGCGGGACCGCGAGAAAGCCGACGCTGAACTGAAGGCCGACGTCAACCGTGGCTTTGACGGCATCAAGGCAGACCTCAACCGACAGACGGACACGTTCCTTGCCGCGCTCGAGCGGAACCGGTGCCGGCATGGGGAAGATCGGTGACGCCCCACGTCTCGAGCCCCTGGACGATGTTCTGCGACGAGCCGAACCCGGACGGCACGCGCGACTTCTCCATGACGCGGGTCATCGCCTTCGTCATGGGCGTGACGTACTGCGCGGTGATGTGGAAGGACGCCGACAACATCCACCTGATGGGCTATCCGTTCATGTGGCTCGGGGTGGTGGTGCTGCTCGCCGTCCCGCTCAAGATGCTCTTCACCTACCTGCAGGAGTGGTTCAGCTCGAGCCCAGGGCAGAAGCTCCTCCTGACGATGATGGCGAAGTTCAGCGGCGCGACAATGGACGCCAAGTCCGGCGGAGTGACCGTCACCACTGGCGTCAAGACAGGGGACCAGCAAGAAGGCTCTTGACAGGATTCAAGTAGTATCCTACCCTAGGTACCATATGCGTAAGCCATTCGGTGTAGTTCCGCCTGAAGTGCCGGCGGTGCGCACGTCGCTGGGGTCGGCGCCGAAGTTCATTGCGGCCATCGACCAGATGT
>CAZBPM010000063.1:0-8283 GCA_964493785.1 uncultured Hyphomicrobium sp.
CGCCGACCTGGCGGGCGAGCAGGATGTGCTCGCGGGTCTGCGGCATCGGGCCGTCAGCAGCCGACACGACGAGGATCGCGCCGTCCATCTGAGCAGCGCCGGTGATCATGTTCTTCACGTAGTCGGCGTGGCCGGGGCAGTCGACGTGCGCATAGTGGCGCTTGTCGGTCTCGTACTCGACGTGAGCCGTCGAGATCGTGATGCCGCGCTCGCGCTCCTCGGGAGCCTTGTCGATCTGGTCATAAGCGGTGAACTGCGCCTTGCCGGACTCGGCGAGAATCTTCGTGATCGCGGCTGTCAGAGACGTCTTGCCGTGATCGACGTGGCCGATCGTGCCGATGTTGCAGTGCGGCTTGTTCCGCTCGAATTTTGCCTTCGCCATCGTGGCTCTCCACTTCAGTTGTCGGTCACTTGGAGACCGGTCTTCGTTACTGGACCTGCTGTTTAGCTGGCCCTATTCCTGTTGTCGTATCAGGCGTACTTGGCCTTAACTTCGTCCGCCACGTTGCGCGGCACGTCCGCGTAGTGAGCGAACTGCATCGTGTAGGAAGCGCGACCCTGGCTCATCGACCGCAGCTGGCTGACGTAGCCAAACATGTTGGCCAGCGGCACGAAGGCGCGAATGACGGTAGCGTTGCCACGCATTTCCTGATTGCGGATCTGCCCACGACGCGAGTTGATGTCGCCGATGACGCCGCCGACGAAATCGCCCGGCGTCACCACCTCGACGTCCATGATCGGCTCGAGCAGCTTGACGCCGCCCTTCTCGCAGCCTTCCTTCATGGCAGAGCGGGCCGCGATCTCGAAGGCGATGGCGGACGAGTCGACCTCGTGGAAGGCGCCGTCGAACAACGTCACCTTCATGTCGACCATCGGGAAGCCGATGAGAACGCCGTTGGCCCAGATGCTCTCAATGCCCTTCTCGACGCCCGGGATGTATTCCTTCGGCACCGTACCGCCGATGACCACGGACTCGAACTCATTGCCCTTGCCCGTCTCGTTGGGCTCGAGCTTCAGCTTGACGCGGGCGAACTGACCGGTGCCGCCGGTCTGTTTCTTGTGCGTGTAGTCCACCTCGGTGGCACGAGCGAGAGTCTCGCGATAGGCAACCTGCGGAGCGCCGACATTGACCGCGATGTTGTGCGGCTCGCGGCGCATGATATCGACTTTGATGTCGAGATGAAGCTCGCCCATGCCCTTCAAGATGGTCTCGCCGGACTCCGGATCGACCGAGACGCGGAAGGACGGATCCTCGACCGACATCATATGCAGGACGGTCGCCATCTTTTCCTGGTCAGCCTTCGTCTTCGGCTCGACCTTCATCTCGATGACGGGGTTCGGGAAGTCCATCTTCTCGAGGAGGACGGGCTTGTTCGGATCAGAGAGCGTCTCGCCGGTGCGCGTGTCCTTGAGGCCCGCAAGCGCGACGATGTCGCCGGCGTAGGACTCGTCCACGGATTTGCGGTCGTCGGCGTGCATCTCATAGATCATGCCGACGCGCTCTTTCTTGTCGCGCGTCGTCTGAGCCAGCGCCATGCCCTTCTCGATCTTACCGGAGTAGATGCGGCAGAAGGTGATCGAGCCGACGTGCGGGAACGTCATGATCTTGAAGGCGATCATCGACAGCGGCTCGGTGTCGAGCGGACGACGAATGGTCTCTTCGCCCGTCTTGACGTCGATGCACTTGTAGGCATCGCGGTCGGACGGAGCGGGCAGGAAGTCGACGACGGCATCGAGCAGGGGCTGCACGCCCTTATGCTTGAAGGCCGAGCCGCACATCATCGGATAGAATGCGCGCGTGATCGTGGCCTTGCGGATGAGCGAGCGAAGCGTGGCTGCGTCCGGCTCCTTACCATCGAGGTAAGCACCCATGGCATCGTCGTCCATCTCGACGGCGGCTTCGATCATAGCGGCGCGGTATTCTTGGGCCTGCTCGAGGAGATCAGCAGGGATCTCCTTAATCGACATCTTAGCGTCCTTGCCGTCGCCGTCCCAGACGATGGCATTCATCTCAATGAGGTCGACAACACCAACGAAATCGGCTTCCGCGCCAATCGGAAGCTGGATCGGGATAGCACGTGCGCCAAGCTTCTCCTTGATGTCGGAAAGACACATGAAGAAGTCTGCGCCGGTCTTGTCCATCTTGTTGGAGAAGATGATGCGCGGAACGCTGTATTTGTCGCCCTGGCGCCAGACGGTTTCGGTCTGCGGCTCAACGCCCTGGTTGCTATCGAGCACGCAAACGGCGCCGTCGAGCACGCGCAGCGAACGCTCCACCTCGATGGTGAAGTCGACGTGGCCTGGCGTGTCGATGATGTTCAGGCGGCGCTTCTTGCCGTCGCGACCCGGCCAGAAGCACGTGGTCGCAGCCGACGTGATGGTGATGCCGCGCTCTTGCTCCTGCTCCATGAAGTCCATGGTAGCAGCGCCGTCGTGCACTTCGCCGATCTTGTGGGACTTACCCGTATAATAGAGGACGCGCTCAGTCGTCGTCGTCTTCCCGGCATCAATGTGGGCCATGATGCCGAAGTTACGGTAGTCCTTGATGTCGTATTCGCGGGCCATGTGCTCTCAGCGCTCCGAATTCACCAGCGATAATGGGAGAAGGCGCGGTTCGCCTCTGCCATCTTGTGGGTGTCTTCCCGCTTTTTGACTGCGGTGCCGCGGTTATTGGCAGCGTCCAGCAGCTCGCCCGACAGGCGATCCACCATAGTGTTCTCGTTGCGCGCACGTGCGGCCGTGATCAGCCAGCGAATGGCAAGCGCCTGACGGCGCTCCGGACGAACCTCGACCGGCACCTGATAGGTGGCGCCACCGACACGACGCGAGCGCACTTCGACGGCCGGCATCACGTTATCGAGCGCGGAGCGGAACAGCTGCACCGGATCCGACTTCGCCTTCTGCTCCATACGCTCGAAGGCGCCATAGACGATGCGCTCGGCAACCGACTTCTTGCCCTGCTCCATCACGGCATTCATGAACTTGGAGATGACGACATCACCGAACTTCGGATCCGGATTGACGACGCGCTTCTCGGCACTATGACGACGGGACATATCTCTTCAGCCCTTCGCTGCAATTCTCTCAATGATGGTAGGCCGCCTGATCGGCCCCCATCTGCTGAACCATGAAGCTCTTGCGAGCCGGATCACCCGAGGGCGATCACTTCGGCCTCTTCGCTCCGTACTTAGAGCGACGCTGCCTGCGGGCGGCGACGCCCTGCGTATCGAGCACACCACGGATGATGTGATAGCGAACGCCGGGAAGATCTTTGACGCGGCCGCCGCGAATGAGCACCACAGAGTGCTCCTGCAGGTTATGGCCTTCGCCGGGAATGTAGCCGATCACCTCGAAGCCGTTGGTGAGACGGATCTTGGCAACCTTACGCAGAGCCGAGTTCGGCTTCTTCGGCGTAGTCGTATAAACGCGGGTGCAAACACCACGCTTCTGCGGGCACGCCTCCATGTGGCGCGACTTCTCGCGGTACGTCTTCTGCGTCCGGGGCTTCCGGATCAACTGTTGTATCGTCGGCATGCGCCTCTTCCGTCCACGGTTGCCCAGTTGGCGAATGCGCCAAACCGAACCTGCCAAGCATCCACCCCGAAAGGCGTGTGCCCGACACGAAAAAACCAGAGGATCATGCAGGCCCGAAAGCCGCAGATCTTGGTCCGAATCTGTCCTCTGCTTTGCGACGATAGCGTTTAGGTCAGGGCGTCCAGAACGAGGGGACGCGAAATTGGCCTACCACCTACCGTGAGAGTGGCGTGACCTATATACAGCAAGCTGAATCCGGTCAACACCGCACAGACATTTTTTTACTACTTGGACCGACGCGGCAAGAGAAGCCGCACAAAAACGCCGGTCGAGACGCTTCCTCAAACGAATAAAGCGCGGCCACCGCAGTAGCCGCGCTCCTTAACGATCATCAAACAGCCTTACTCCACGGCCTCTTCCGCCGTACGGCGCCGACGGCGCGCCGGTCCGGCACCGGGGCCGGCCAGCGACTTGTCATCCACCTTGGCCTGCTCGCGGGCGATGAGCTCGTCGCGCTTCTGCGCAATCTTGCGCAGACGACGCAGCGCGCCACCCGTACCGGCCGGAATGAGCCGGCCGACGATGACGTTCTCCTTGAGGCCCTCGAGCGTGTCGATCTTGCCGTTGACGGCAGCATCGGTGAGCACGCGCGTGGTCTCCTGGAAGGAGGCCGCCGAGATGAACGAACGGGTCTGCAGCGACGCCTTGGTAATGCCGAGCAGCACCGGATTGGCCGTTGCCGGCTTCTTGCCTGCTTCCACCATCTTGGCGTTGATCTCGTCGAGTTCGACGCGGTCGAGCTGCTCCGACTTGATCAAATCCGTCTCGCCCGGATCCGTGACCTCCACCTTCTGCAACATCTGGCGAACGATCACCTCGATGTGCTTGTCGTTGATGGTCACGCCCTGCAGACGGTAGACGTCCTGGATCTCGTTGATCAAATAGTTCGCGAGTTCCTCGACGCCCTTGATCGCCAGAATGTCGTGCGGAGCCGGATGGCCGTCGTACACGAAGTCACCGCGCTCGATGCGGTCGCCGTGTTGCACTGCCAAGCTCTTGCCGCGCGGAATGAGATATTCCGCCGACTCTTCGCTCTCATCGTCAGGCTTGATGGTGATGCGCTGCTTGTTCTTGTAATCCTTGCCGAACTCGACCGTGCCCGAAATCTCCGCGATGATCGCGTGATCCTTCGGACGACGAGCCTCGAACAGCTCCGCAACGCGCGGCAGACCGCCGGTGATATCGCCCGAGCGAGCCGACGAAGTCGGAATACGCGCAAGCACGTCGCCCGCCTTCACCTCTGAGCCCGGCTCCACCGAAAGAATGGCATCCACCGGCAACAGGTAGCGGGCATCGCCGCCGCGAGCGACCTTGATCGGCTTGCCCTTGCCGTCCTTGACGATGATGGCAGGCTTCAAGTCGGCCGAGCGTGGGGACGCGCGCCAATCGACGATGACGCGATTGGTCGTGCCCTTCATCTCGTCCGTCTGTTCGCGAACCGAGGCGCCCTCGATGAGATCCTCGAAGTCCACCTTGCCCGTCACCTCGGTGAGGATCGGGCGGGTGTAAGGATCCCACTGTGCGAGCTTGGTGCCGCGCTTGACCGTATCGCCTTCCTTCACGTGCACGCGAGCGCCGTACGGCACCTTGAGGACCGCGAGCTCCTTGCCGCCCTGGTCGACGATGGCAAGCGACATCGTACGGGTCATGGAGACCTCGCGACCCTGGCTGTCCCTCACGACAGACGGGTTCTTGATCTTAACGGTGCCGTTGAAGTTCGACTCGATGAACGAGGAGTCGACAACGTTTGCCGTACCGCCGATGTGGAACGTGCGCATCGTGAGCTGCGTGCCCGGTTCACCGATCGACTGCGCGGCGATGACACCCACCGCCTCGCCGATGTTGACCGGCGTACCGCGGGCGAGATCGCGCCCGTAGCACTTGCCGCAAACGCCGCTGACGGTGTCGCACGTCAGCACCGACCGGATCTTGACCTCCTGCACCTGCGCCTTCTCCAGCGCTTCGGCATGACGCTCCTCGATCAGCTCGCCGTTGGCGACCAGCACGTTGCTCGGATCGATCGGGTCGACGATGTCCTCGGCAGCCGTACGGCCGAGCACCCGCGCGGCCAGCGAGACGATGACCTGTCCCGCGTCCACCACGGCCTGGACGCTGATGCCCTTCTCCGTACCGCAATCCTCCTCGGAGATGATCGCGTCCTGGGCGACGTCTACGAGACGACGCGTCAGGTAGCCCGAGTTCGCGGTCTTCAAGGCGGTGTCGGCCAGACCCTTGCGGGCGCCGTGCGTCGAGTTGAAGTACTCGAGCACGCTGAGGCCTTCCTTGAAGTTCGAAAGGATCGGCGTCTCGATGATCTCACCCGATGGCTTGGTCATGAGACCGCGCATGCCGGCGAGCTGCTTCATCTGTGCCGGCGAACCGCGAGCACCCGAGTGGCTCATCATGTAGACGGAGTTGATCTGCTTCTCGCGCCCGTCCTTGTCCTTCTCGACGGCCGAAATGCGATCCATCATCTCCTTGGCGATGAGGTCGGTGCACTTCGACCAGGCGTCGACCACCTTGTTGTACTTCTCGAGCTGCGTGATGAGACCGTCGTTGTACTGCTGCTCGAACTCGCGCGCCAATTCGGTCGTCTCGGCGACGATCTTTGCCTTGGTCTCCGGGATGACCATGTCGTCCTTGCCGAACGAGATGCCGGCCTTGAACGCATGCTTGAAGCCCAGCGACATGATCTGGTCGCAGAAGATCACCGTCTCCTTCTGACCGCAGTTGCGGTAGACGGCGTCGATGAGGCCCGAGATGGCCTTCTTGGTCAGCAGCTGGTTGACGAGCGACGGCTTCACGCCCGGCTTCTTGGGCAGAAGCTCCGCGAGAATCATGCGGCCCGGCGTCGTATCCATGACCTCGACGACAGGGTTGCCATCTTCGTCGAGCGTCGTGAAGCGGCCCTTCACCTTGGCGTGCAGGCTCAGCACGCCCGCTTCCAGAGCATGGCGCGCTTCGCCAACCGAGCCGAGCAGCATGCCCTCGCCGGGCTCCTTCTCGCGCACGATCGACAGGTAGTAGAGGCCCAGAACGATGTCCTGCGACGGCACGATGATCGGCGAACCGTTGGCCGGATGCAGAATGTTGTTCGTCGACATCATCAGCACGCGCGCTTCCAGCTGTGCTTCAAGCGACAGCGGGACGTGCACGGCCATCTGGTCGCCGTCGAAGTCGGCGTTGAATGCCGCGCAGACCAGCGGATGCAGCTGGATCGCCTTGCCTTCGATCAGGGTGGGCTCGAACGCCTGAATGCCAAGGCGATGCAGCGTCGGCGCGCGATTGAGCAGAACGGGGTGCTCGCGGATGACCTCATCGAGGATATCCCAGACCTCGCTCTTCTCCTTCTCGACCAGCTTCTTAGCCTGCTTCACGGTCGCCGCCTGGCCCTGGGCCTGCAGCTTCGCGTAGATGAACGGCTTGAACAGCTCGAGCGCCATCTTCTTCGGCAGGCCGCACTGATGCAGCTTCAGCTCGGGACCGACGACGATCACCGAGCGGCCCGAGTAGTCGACGCGCTTTCCGAGCAGGTTCTGGCGGAAGCGGCCCTGCTTGCCCTTGAGCATGTCGGCGAGCGACTTCAGCGGACGCTTGTTGGCGCCCGTGATCACGCGGCCACGGCGGCCGTTGTCGAACAGTGCGTCGACGGCCTCCTGCAACATGCGCTTCTCGTTGCGGATGATGATGTCCGGCGCGCGCAGCTCCATCAGCCGCTTCAAGCGGTTGTTGCGGTTGATGACGCGGCGATACAGATCGTTGAGGTCGGACGTGGCGAAGCGGCCACCATCGAGCGGCACCAGCGGGCGCAGCTCCGGCGGAATCACCGGCACGACCGTGAGGATCATCCACTCGGGACGGTTGCCCGATTCCAGGAACGCCTCAATGACCTTGAGACGCTTGCCGAGCTTCTTCGGCTTCAATTCCGTCGTGGCTTCTGCGATCTCGACGCGCAGGTCCGCCGCGATCTTCGGCAGGTCCATCGCCGAGAGCATGTCACGGATCGCCTCGGCGCCGATGCCGGCGGTGAAGCTGTCAGGGCCGTGCTCGTCGAGCGCGCGGTTGTACTCTTCCTCCGAGAGAAGCTGCTTCTCGCGGAAGGCGGTGATGCCCGGCTCGATGACGATATAGCTCTCGAAATAGAGAACGCGCTCGAGATCCTTGAGCGGCATGTCGAGCAAAAGGCCGATGCGCGAAGGCAGCGACTTGAGGAACCAGATGTGGGCGACGGGCGCGGCCAGCTCGATGTGGCCCATGCGCTCGCGGCGCACCTTGGCGAGCGTCACCTCGACGCCGCACTTCTCGCAGATGAGGCCCTTGTACTTCATCCGCTTGTACTTGCCGCACAGGCACTCGTAGTCCTTGATCGGACCAAAGATGCGCGCGCAGAAGAGGCCGTCACGCTCAGGCTTGAACGTGCGGTAGTTGATCGTCTCGGGCTTCTTGATCTCGCCGAACGACCACGACAGGATATCGTCAGGACTCGCGATGGAGATCTTGATCTGATCGAACGTCGGGAGCGGCGCTTGAGTCTTGAACAGGCTGGTGATCTCGTTCATCCGTCTCTCCATTCGGGGCGTGGCGGCCTTCGCCCCGTCTCAGATTGCGAAAGCCCGCTGGCGTGCGGCTCTCGCAGGAAATGGGCTCTGGCGTCCACGAGCCCGGATTTCGTCGCGCTCTGATGAAGCG
>CAZBPM010000064.1:0-7760 GCA_964493785.1 uncultured Hyphomicrobium sp.
CTAACCGCCGATGAACCGCGACGCAGACGGGCCTGCGCCGTGCATCATCGGTAATTGAGAGCAAAATTAGGCTCCACCCATGCGCCGCTTTGGCCCACTCTGGTTCCGCAGTTAAATGCGGCGGGCCGATTGGGCGATCGTCTCTCGCGTCGGCCCCACAGAAAACGCAGGGTCTGACGCAGCCGGAGCCGAATACGCTGGCGAGCCCTGATCTTGCTCAGGGTCGATCGAAGCGTAGAGAAGGCTGGCGGCAGTCGCAACCGTCACGAAAAGAATGACAATCGCTAGCACGGTGCGCTTCAGAGCCCATTGAAGCGTCGGCGCCCGAAGCATCACAACGTTCGTACCCTCAACGCTCTCGGGCGTCGTGGTTGTCGGCATGGCTTTTCGCACTCTGATTCAAGGGTGAAGACGTTCGGCGTTCCCTGGCGGCTCGGTTTCCCCTCCCGCCTTTATCCACAACATCCATGGAAGACCTGAAGCGCCCGGTCAAGGCTCGTTGGAGCCGGCGCAGCGATCTCGCAAATGCACGTTGTGGCCGGGCAACGCCCACCTGATAGGCGCCCCAATTGCGGCGCAGGTTCGGCCGTTCTACACGGCCGCGCGAGTCTGCCGCGCCATCTCCACGGTCGCCTGCAGATCGACCTTCCCGGTAGCCAATAGCGGCACCGCCGGCACGACGAGAATGGACTTCGGCACCCACAATTCGGGGAAGCCCTCCTTCCGGGCATAAGCCAGAAGCTCGTCCTTATTTGCCCCCACCTTGTCGGTAACGAGAAGCAGCTGCTCGCCTTTACGCGGATCTGGAAAACTCAGAACGACATGCTGGGCATCGTCCCAGAGCCGGCACGCCAGCGTCTCGATCGCCCCGAGCGAAACCATCTCCCCGCCGAGCTTGGCAAAACGCTTCGCGCGCCCGCAGATGCGCACGAAGCCATCCTCGATGGCAACGATGTCGCCAGTGTCGTGCCAGCCGTCCTGCGGCGGTATGATCACGCCGGGATTGTCGGCGAAGATGTAGCCGGCCATGACGTTAGGTCCGCGCACGAACAGTCGCTTGCCCTCAGCCAGGCCTGGAACGTCGTCGAGCCGCGGCTCTATTCCGGGCAGCAGGCGACCAACCGTGCCGTAGCGGTTGTCGTCCGGGACGTTGACGGCGAGTACGGGCGACGTCTCCGTCACGCCATACCCTTCAAGGAGCACTGCGCCGGTCTTGGCCCAGAGCTCGCGCGTCGGGTCCTTCACCTTCTCGGCGCCTGCCACCGCGTACTTGAGAGTGACCAGCTCTCCCGGTTCCGCCGCGCGCACGTAGCCGGCCAGGAAGGTGTCGGTGGAAACGATCCAAGTCGCCTTCACCTTCTGGATGAACTTCGGGACCTGCTTGTAATGCAATGGGCTCGGATAGAGCGCGCATTTCACGCCCGCGAACAGCGGCACGAACGTTCCTGCCGTCAGGCCGAACGAGTGGAACATTGGCAGCGGGTTGACCAGGACCTCGCCCGGCACAAGCACGCTGCTGAGCTGCGCGATCGACTGGTAGGAGTTGGAAACCAGGTTCGCATTCGAAAGCACGACGCCTTTGGGTGCGCCCTCCGTGCCCGAGGTGAACAGGATGACGGCCGGCTTGTCTGCCTTGCTGGGAGCCGAGCCGTAGAGAAGCTTTGCGCACAGCGCGCGCGCCACACCCGCGAGCTTATCGGTGATGCCAATGCTGGCACGCACGTCCTCGAGATAGACGATCTTGGTCTTTTGCCCGGGCGCATACTCGGCTTGCCCCAGTGCCTCGATCAGTTCCTGGAAGTTGCCGGCTTCGACGAAGCGCCGCGAGGTGAGAACTGTGCGCAGCCGCGCCGTGCCGATGGCGGAAACGAGCGCTTTCCGCCCTGCCGAGAAGTTCAACAGCACCGCCACGCGGTCGTAAGCGTTGAGGCCGAGAACAGTCACGACGAGGCCGATCGCGTTGGGCAGCAATACGCCGACGTTCTCTCCGGCCCGCGCCAGCTTCCGCAGCTTGCCGCCCAGCACCAGGCTGGCCAGCGTCAGTGCCCTGTAGGTCAGCGTCGTCCCGTCGGCGTCTTCGATGATCGCCCGGTCACGGCCATGTTTAGCCGCGGCCTCGATAAAGCCGGAGAACAGCGTCGTCCGGGCTTTGGCTGGATCGAATGTCTGCGTCATCGAAAGGGATTGCGAACCATGCGTCGGGGCCGTGACCCAATGTCACTTCAGCCAATGAAATGTCGTTGTAGCTGTCCGATTGCCGCGTGCAATCGAGATTGACGCTCGCAAGCGCAGCATAAGGGGACCACTGATGGTTGTGCGCCGCAGCAAAGTTTGCCGGAATTCAGGGCACTCTACGAGACGTTATGGTGACTGAAATGCCGCAATCCGATCCGCCGGCCCAAGGATTATAAAATTATTACAGTGACTTAAGTGTGATCCGTCCAGATTGCCACTTATTCCCGGATTGTCCGGGAATCGAGCACTTCCTGCACATGAATGAAACTTGAGCACAGGTTGATTCGGCCCTAGGCTTTGATCAACAAGAACAAGAAGCGACGAGGACGCGACCAAGGCGGATCCAGCTCTCTCACGAGGGCGAATTCGGCAGGAACCTTGGGGTGTCACATGATTGAAGTCGTCGCAATGGTCTGCTCCATCCAAGTCCCTAACCGGTGCAAGGACGTTCACCTGCAGTTTGCCGCGGATTCGGTTACCCCGCAGCAATGCATGATGTACGGCCAAGCCGAGCTGGCCAAATGGACCATCGGCAATCCCGAATGGCAGATTCGCAAGTTCTCTTGCGGTCGTGCCGGGCGCTTCGCGAAGGCCTAGCGCCCTTGCGACGTGCACGCGTAACTGAGGCCTAACAGCCGGTTACCGCCATGCTTTTGGCTCCAACCGTTCTCGCACGGGCAACGGGAACGGACGAGCTGCCTGGAATTACGATCCAAACACGCGGCTGCATCGGCAACCGAAGGTCTTTGCCGTTGACTCCCCGCCCGCCGTCGCCTCCCTAGGGCGTAACCTGCAAGCTGCGGGTGCGAAGGGAGCAAGCGATGTCAGACACGCCATCAGCGCCGAAATTCGACACTCTGGCAGTCCATGCCGGTGCGGCTCCCGATGCCGCCACCGGGGCACGCGCGACGCCGATCTACCAGACGACGTCGTTCGTCTTCAACGACGCGGACCACGCCGCCGCATTGTTCGGACTCGAAGCCTTCGGCAACATCTATACTCGCATCACCAATCCAACCCAGGCGGTGCTCGAGGGCCGCATCGCCGCTCTCGAAGGCGGTACGGCAGCGCTGGCGGTCGCCTCGGGGCACGCAGCGCAGTTCCTGGTGTTCCATACGCTTCTGGAATCGGGCGACGAATTCATCGCCGGCCGTCAGCTGTACGGCGGCTCGATCAACCAGTTCAATCACTCCTTCAAGAAGTTCAATTGGAACGTGGTGTGGGCGGACTCGACCGATCCCGCGAGCTTCGAAAAGGCCATCACGCCTAAGACCCGCGCCATCTTCGTGGAATCGATCGCCAACCCCGGCGGCGTCGTTGTCGACCTGCCGGCCATCTCGGCCGTCGCCAAGAAGGCGGGCGTGCCGCTCATCGTCGATAACACGCTCGCGACGCCCTACCTCTGCCGGCCGAAGGATTTCGGCGCCGACATCATCGTCCACTCGCTGACGAAGTTCATCGGCGGCCATGGCAACTCTATCGGCGGTGCGCTCGTCGATGCCGGCACGTTCGACTGGCTCGGCGCCAAGCACCGCTACAAGACGCTCGTCGATCCCAATGCGTCCTACAACGGGCTGCGGATTGCCGAGACGTTCGGCAACTTCGCATTCGCCATCGCCGCGCGGGTCATGGGGCTGCGCGACCTCGGCCCCGCCATCTCCCCGTTCAACGCATTTCTGCTGCTCACCGGCGCCGAGACGCTGCCATTGCGCATGCAGCGTCAGAGCGACAACGCCCTTGCCGTCGCGCAATGGCTGGAAACGCATCCCAACGTGGCGTGGGTCAGCTATGCTGGATTGCCGTCGAGCAAGTATCACGCGCTGGCGCAGAAGATCGTGCCAAAGGGCGCCGGCGCCGTCTTCACGTTCGGGCTGAAGGGCGGCTACGACGCAGGCGTGAAGCTCATCTCCAGCCTGAAGCTGTTCAGCCTGCTCGCCAACATCGGCGACACCCGAAGCCTTGTGATCCATCCGGCTTCGACGACGCACCGTCAGCTCACCGACGAGCAGAAGATCGCCGCTGGTGCCGGTCCCGACGTGGTCCGTCTGTCTGTTGGCATCGAGGACAAGGCCGACATCATCGCCGACCTCGACCAGGGACTAGCGCAGGTCTGACGGCTACTCCACCTTCTTCGACAGCCTCGCGATGCCGAGCGTCTGGCGGTGCCAGTCCTTGATCGGCATTGCGGGAAACCCGCCGACCACGGCCTTCGCGGCGACGTTGCGCATCACCCCGCTCTTGGCGGCGATCTGGGCACCACTGCCGATCGTGAGATGATCTGCCACGCCTGTCTGGCCGCCCATCATCACGCCGTCGCCGACAACCGTACTGCCGGCAATGCCCACCTGTCCGCATATCACGCAATGACGCCCGAGACGCACGTTGTGTCCGATGTGTACGAGGTTATCGAGAACGCATCCCGCGCCGATAACTGTGTCTTCGGTGGCGCCGCGGTCGATGGCGCAGTTCGCGCCAATCTTGACGCCTTCTTCGATGATGACGCGGCCGAGCTGCAGCATCCGCTCGAGGCCTGCCGGCCCCGGTACGAACCCGAAGCCCTGCGATCCGATCGTGACGCAGGTCTCTATTTCAACGCGATGCCCAATAAGGGCGTGGCTGATTGCGCAGTTGGCGCCGATGCGGCAATCGTCGCCGATCAGAACGCCATCGCCGATTACGACGTTTGGCCCGATGTGGCAGCGCTCGCCGATATCTACGTCGCGCCCGATAACAGCGCCGGGATCAATCTGCGTTCCCTGCCCGATGTGTGCGCTGGGATGAATCACGGCGCGAGCGTGTGCGCCAGAAATCGGCTCTTGTGCCGGATAGAACAAGCGGCCGACTTGAGCATAGGCGCGACGCGGATCTTTCACATAAAGAAGACGGTGCGACGCAGGCGCATGATGCGCCAGCTTGCGGCTGATGATGATGGCACCGGCACGAGATGAATTGAGCGCATCGATATAGCGCGCATCCGAGAACACACTAATGTGCCCAGGCTCAGCACTCTCGAGAGTGGCGATGTCGAGAATTGATAGCGGCTCGTCCTCGGGGGGCAGCGGTTCCGCGCCGATCAGGACGGCTATATCGGACAGCGCAAATGGCCCCGCGCGGTGGAAGAAACGAGCGTCGGCCATCTGACTCACCCTTGTACGCTGTACGCTGCTGGACATCCCGGGGCAGCGGAGACCCTAGGCATCTGCCTACTATCTCGCACCGCATCATATGCCATCGTCGAACGGGGCGCATCAACACGTTTGGTTGCGCCACCATCCGGTCGCTGACCATCCTGCGGCTAGTCGCGGACTTTCAATGCAGGGGAGGGTTGGCCATGGTGTGGCCGACGCACCTAGGTCGGGTGCCCGCATCAACAGGAAGACGCTCGTGTCGAAGCTGCAAGTCGTCGTCGATGAGATCACCGACGAGATGCGGGCTACGCCCCTTCGCGGCGAGGTCGCCGACTACATCCCCGAGTTGGCGCGCGTCGACCCCAGGCACTTCGGGCTCGCCATCGTCGATGCCCAGGGCGAGGTTTTCGTCGGCGGCGATGCCGACGTTCCCTTCTCGATCCAAAGCATCTCCAAGGTCTTCACCCTAACCCTCGCGCTGGGCAAGATCGGGGATCGCCTATGGCGGCGCGTCGGCCGGGAGCCTTCGGGTAGTCGCTTCAACTCTATCGTGCAGCTGGAGGCCGAGCGCGGCATTCCGCGTAACCCGTTCATCAATGCCGGCGCCATCGCCGTCACCGATGCGATCCTCGCTGGCCATCAGCCACGAGAGACGCTGGGCGAGATACTCCGCTTCATGCAGTATCTGGCCGCCGACGACAGCGTCTATATCGACCACAAGGTTGCCGCCTCCGAGCAGCGCACCGGCTTCCGCAACGCTGCGCTCGCCAATTACATGCGCTCGTTCGGAGTGATCGAGAACCCAGTCGAATATACGCTTGGCGTCTACTACCACCATTGCGCCATCGCCATGTCCTGCAGGCAGCTCGCCATGGCAAGCCGTTTCCTCGCACACTTTGAAGGCGACGCGTCGACGATCCGCCCGGTCGTCACGCCCGAGCGCGCACGGCGCATCAACGCGCTGATGCTGACATGCGGCCACTACGATGGCTCGGGTGAGTTCGCTTATCGGGTGGGGTTGCCGGGCAAGAGCGGCGTCGGTGGCGGCATCATCGCCGTCGCACCGGGGAAGGCTTCCATCGCGGTCTGGTCGCCCGGGCTTGATGAGTCGGGCAATTCGCGATTGGGGGCGCTGGCTCTAGAGCGCCTAAGCAAGCGAATGGAGTGGTCGATCTTCGGTGCGTGACGCCCGGATTGGCGCCACGCTCGGGATGTTTGGAGCTGGCTAGCGTTCGCAGATCTCGTCGACTGCGACCTCATGGTACCAGCTGCTTCCAGAGACGATTTTAGGTCCGCGCAACAGGGCTTCGACCTCCTGATCGAAATAGGATGCCGGAAGTGCCGTGCGCTTAATGCTGGCGCGACCGCCCGGGGGGAAGGCGTATATCTTCGCCGTCTGCTGTATCTGGTGTGAATTCATTGCTTCTCTCTTCCAAATTTCTCTTTCGTCGTGGCTCCTCTTCAGCGCGGTTACGCTGGAAAGTGATCATGTCACGATGTGTGAGTCCTTCCGAACCTTAACTAGGCCCATGCTCAATAAAAGTGCAGCAAATGCTCACATTATGGGCACGCCATAAATTGCATCTTTCGCTAGCATTCCCGCCTAGGTGAACCCACCCAGCCGTCACCGGTTCCGCGCTTTGCGCAGCCAGCACCGGACGAGGTTCGCCCTAAACGCGCGGGGAGGTCGTTTTGGTCGGTGACGTTGCTTCGAGGTCGGTATCGAGCGAGCTCGTCGTCATCTCGGGACCCTCGACCTCTTTTCGCATTGCACCACAACCCGCGCTCGCGGCGAGGCTGATGTCCTCGCTCGGGCACCAGGACTGACCAGCCATCGCGTCGTCAATTAGGAGAGACTGAGCATGACGAAGTACAAGCTCGAGTACATTTGGCTCGACGGTTACACGCCGGTACCCAATCTGCGCGGCAAGACCCAGATCAAAGAATACAGCGCATTCCCGAGCCTCGAAGAGCTGCCGCTGTGGGGCTTCGACGGAAGCTCCACGATGCAGGCCGAAGGTCACAGCTCTGATTGCGTGCTGAAGCCGGTCGCGTTGTACCCCGACCCGGCGCGCACCAACGGCGCTCTCGTGATGTGCGAAGTCATGATGCCAGATGGCGTCACCCCGCACGCGACCAACAAGCGCGCCACCATTCTTGACGACACGGGCGCCTGGTTCGGCTTCGAGCAGGAATACTTCTTCTACAAGGACGGCCGCCCGCTCGGTTTCCCCCCTGCCGGCTACCCAGCACCGCAGGGAACGTACTACACGGGCGTTGGCTACAAGAACGTAGGTGACGTCGCTCGCCAGATCGTCGAGGAGCATCTCGACCTCTGCCTCGCTGCCGGCATCAATCACGAAGGCATCAATGCCGAGGTGGCAAAGGGCCAGTGGG
>CAZBPM010000065.1:0-7187 GCA_964493785.1 uncultured Hyphomicrobium sp.
TCACCGAGCAGAACGGCAATGGCAATGGCAACGGCGCGTCCGATGAGGACGACGACCAGGATTCGCACGAGCATTACGCCGGCGAAGAAGGCTCGGCCGGCAACGGCGAGTTCCACGATCACGATCATGAGCACGATGGCGAGAACGGGCACGAGCACGAGGCAGCAGGCACCCCGGATGCGGGTACCGGCGAAGGCCAGCGCGAGCGCACCGGACGCAGCCGTCGGCGTGGACGCCGCGGCGGTCGCCGTGGCCGCGACCGCGGTGAGCGCCAGGGTGAGCAGCGTGCGCAGAGCGGCTCTGAGGAGCAGCCCTACGTCAACGACCTAGCCTCCTACGAAGTGCGCGGCGATGCCGGCAGCGAAGATGCTTCCGGCCACGCCGAGGCGGTATCGGACTTCCCCAATTTACCCGCTGACGGCAACGATGACTTGCCGGCCAAGGAGATACGTCGCGAGCCTCGCCAGGCGAGAGCCGCACGCACTGCCGAGCCGGCAGAGCAGATGGAAGCTCCAGCCGCCGCTGCTGCCGCCGTCGAAGCTTCTTCTGAAACCCACACGCCTCCGGCAGCCGAGGTCGCGCCTCCTGCAGACGATCCGGTGCGCGCGCCTGCAGCCCGCCGGCGCCAGACCTCATCGAGCGAGCCGAAGTTGGAGCGCATCGTCGTAGGCAAGCCGGATGCCGAAGTGACCGTCAGCGCCGAAGACGATGGCGCGCAGGCGCCGGTCCGCAAGGGCTGGTGGCAGCGCAAGCTGGGCGGCTGATCGGGCTTCCGTGCCGCTGAAATGAATAAGGGCCGGAGCATCGCTCCGGCCCTTTCTTGTTGTGCCGCTTGAAGCCGGCTTACTCGGCGTCCGGGCCGCCGCGATCGCCACCGTGCGGGCCATGGCCCTTGCCGAAGCCGCGATTCATTGCCCACCGCGGACCATGCCCACCACGCTTGTCGCCGCCGATGAACTGGCCGAGCACCTTGCCCGCGACAGCCTGCTGCTCTGGGCTGAACGAGGCATAGAGAGGCTTCAGCACCTCGGCGAACTCCTTCGCCTTGGCGGCGCGTTCGTTCAGGCGCTCGGCCTGCTTCGTCATGCGCTCGCTACGCTTCTCGATCCGCTCGGGCAGTGCGAGCTTCTCGCGCTTGCCGTCCTCGCCTTTCGCCTTGCGCTCCTCGTGCTTGGCGCGACGTTCCGCATGCGCTTTCTGGCGCGCTTCGAAATTGGATCGGATCTGCTTCTCGACCGGCTCCCAGAGCTTGTCTTGGTCGGGCGTAAGCTTCAGCGCCGTCTTGGCGAACGCGATGCGGCCATCCTCGAGCCGCGCAAGCGTCTCGGGCGAGGGGCCGCGCTTGGTTTCGCTTTTTTCCACCGCAGCCTGCTCGCCGCCCGGCGCCTGCTGCGCCAGCACGATGGTTGCGGGAATGGTGGTGGCCATCAGAGCGACGGCGAAAGCTCGTGAAATCTTATTCATGGGGTAGCTCCTGATTCACATAGCAGCCGCGTTTCCCTCTTCGCCGCTGTTGGACGAGTAACGGCAGCCCCACCGCCGATCCGTCGGAGCATTTCTCAACTGGTTAGAGAACGATTACCGCCTCCAGCCCAGGCCACGAGCCGCCGTGCCGCCTCTGCCATGTCCGTCGTCGTCCGGGCATACGAGAAGCGCAGGAACCTGTTGCCGCGCGCTTCGTCGAAGTCGACGCCTGGGGTCACTGCTACCCCCGCCTCGTCGAGCAGCCGCCGCGCAAGGCCGGCGGCATCATCCGTCATGTGGCTGACGTCGCAGTAGAGATAGAACGCCCCATCGGGAGGCGCGAAATTGGTAAACCCCGCGTTCGGCAATTCCTTCAGCAGCAGCTCGCGGTTGGCTGCATAGACACGTCGGTTGGCTTCCAACTCCTCCGTTGCATCGAACGCGCCGAGCGCTGCGACTTGCGCGATGCCCGGCGGCGAGATGTAGAGGTTCTGCGCCAGTCGCTCTATGCCGCGCACAAGATGCTGCGGCACCACCATCCAGCCGATGCGCCATCCGGTCATCGAGAAGTATTTCGAAAAGCTATTGATCACGATCGCATCATCGCTCAGCGACAGAGCGGTCGTCGCAGAAGGCCCGTAAGTGAGCCCGTGATAGATTTCGTCGGAGATCAGCGCCACGCCGTGCTCCCGGCACGCCACCGCGAGATCGCGAAGTCGCTCCGGGGTTATCATCGTACCCGTGGGATTTGCCGGGCTTGCGATCAGCAATCCTTTGATCCCGTGCTGTTGCACGGCACGTGCGACGTCCTCGGCCGTCGGCATCCATCCGCTCTCGGGACCGGTCTCGAGCAGCACCGTCCGCTGACCCAGCGCAGTCAGAATGTGCCGGTAGCACGGGTAGCCCGGCGAAGGCAGCGCCACCACATCGCCGACATCGAACAGCGCCAGAAAGCCGAGCACGAACGCACCAGACGACCCGGCGGTGACGGCAATGCGCTCGGCCGCAACGTCGACGCCATACACGTCGCGATAATGCCGCGCGATCCTTTCGCGCAAGGCGTCGTTGCCCAGCGCCATCGTGTAGCCGAGCGTCTCGGTATCGAGCGCGCGTTTGGCAGCCTCTCGCGCCGCGGCCGGCGCAGGAGTGCCCGGTTGGCCAACTTCCATGTGGACAATGCTACGGCCCGCCTGCTCTGCAGCCAGCGCCGCGCGCATGACGTCCATGACGATGAAGCTGGCTATGTCGCTGCGCTGCGAGCCGGACGGCACCCCGCCGCCGATCAGTCCCGCCGCATCCGAAAGCCGTGTTTTCCGTTCAGCCATGGAGCTTCCATTACACAAGCGTAACGTGCCTGGGCATCGTCGCGCCAAATTCCTGCCGCCGCGCGCGATATCATGCACCGCACCGATCGGAAATGCGCCTTCAGGCTCCGGCATATAGGCCGGGGTCAGGCCCATCCAGGCTTGCGTTGACGCCCGTTCGGCCCCCTACTAGGGTCCAGCCCGGATCGTCGAAAACCTTTGTTGAGCAAGGTGCCGCAGCCGATGAGGATAGTGCCAGCATCGCCCAGAGTCTCGAAGGCGAAGTGGCCCAGGATTGCTCTTTTCTGCGGGCTTGTCGCGTCCGCGGCGACGAGCATGGCCTCGACTGCGTCCGCACAGAACCTGCCGCTCATCCGCGACACCGAGATTGAAGGTATCCTGGCCGACTACGCCCACCCGCTGTTCAAGGCGGCAGGCCTCGGCTCCGGCCGCATCCGCATGCGCATCGTTCAGAACGACGCCTTCAACGCCTTCGTGCTCGATGGACGCAACGTGTTCGTCCACACCGGCACGCTGATGCAGGCCAACACGCCGAACGAGGTCATCGGCGTCATCGCCCACGAAACGGGCCACATCACCGGCGGCCATATGGCTGCACTTCGCGCCCGCATCTCCAAGGATCAGACCCGCTCGCTGCTCGCGCAGATTCTCGGCATCGGTCTCATCGTTGCTGGTGGCGTCACCGGTGGCGAAGGCCTTGGCGGCGCCGGCCAGGGCGTGCTGTTCGGCGGTAACGAGGTCATTATGCGTTCGCTACTGGCCGAGCGTCGGCAGCAGGAATCCGCCGCCGACCAGGCAGGCGTCACCTTCCTCAACGCCACGCAGCAGTCCGGCCGCGGCATGCTTGCAACCTTCGAACGCTTCCGCCAGGAGGAGTACATCTCCGATGCGCAGAAGACCGCCTTCGCCCGCAGCCATCCTCTTTCGACCGAACGCCTCGCGCGTCTGCGCAAGCTGATTGAGTCGAGCCCCTACTATAACAACAAGGACTCGGCCGAGCTTCAGCTCCGGCACGACCTGATGCGCGCGAAGCTGTCCGGCTATCTCGAGAAGCCGCAGACCGTCTTCAATCGCTACCCGGAAACTGATCAGTCCCTACCTGCGCGTTACGCCCGCGCCCTGGCACGCTTCTTCATGGGAGGCCCCGGCGCTCTCGAAGCGGCATTGGCCGACGTCGACGGCCTGATCGCGACGCGCCCGACCTACGCCTATTTCTGGGAGGTGAAGGGCGACCTGCTGATGCGAGCGGGCAAAAACCGCGAAGCCATCCCGTCCCTGCGCCAGGCGATCAAGCTCGACCCCAATGCTTCGCTGATCCGCGTCCAGCTTGCAGGCGCACTGCAGGAGGATCCGAGCCCCGCCGCCGTAACCGAATCTGTCGCGCTGCTTCGCAAGTCCCTGATCGACGACGAGAACTCGCGAGCATTTCGCCTTCTCGCCAACAGCTATTATAAGCAGGGCAAACAGCCCGAGGCCGACGCCATGATCGCCCAGGCCTATTTCCTGGAGGGCGATCTGAAACAGGCCCAGCTGTTCGCCAAGCGTGCCCAGACGAGGCTGCGCTCGGGAACTCCCGAATGGCTGAAGAACGACGATATCATCAACTACAAACCACAAACCTGATCGCCGTCTGCGCTGAAAGCCGCACGTTGCGATTGCTCCCTGAGAGGCCCTAACGAATGTCTGTCAATCCTCGCCCCCCGCTGCTGCGCGTACTGGCTGAGAACCGCACCATCTGGCTCGCCGTCCCCGCAATCGCGTTACTCGCTGGCCTCGTTCTCCTCGGCCAGCGCTCCGCCACCCCCGAGACAGCGAGCCAAGCCGTCACCGCCGCGCCGACCCCGGCACCTGCCGCTCCGGCAGTCGCAGCCGCCCCCGCCGCCACGACCACCGCTGCATCCGCCGATTTCTCCGCCGAGCAGAAGAAATCCATCGAGCAGATCGTCAGGAATTATCTGATCACCAATCCTGAAATCTTCCTCGAGGCACAGACCGCGCTCGAGACCAAGATGGAGAAGGAGCAGGCTGAGAAGCTGAAGGTCGCGATCTCCGAGAACGCCAAGGATATCTACCGCGACCCCACCGCCGACATCGCCGGTAACCCCAACGGCGACATCACTGTCGTCGAGTTCTTCGACTACAACTGCGGTTACTGCAAACGCGGCCTAAGCGACATCATCAAGCTGGTCGACACCGACAAGAACGTCCGCGTCGTCTTCAAGGAGCTGCCGATTCTCTCGAAGGGCTCCGAGGAAGCTTCGCGCGCCGCCATCGCCGCCGGCAGGCAGGGCAAGTATTGGGAAATGCACCGAGCGATGCTCGAAGGCAAAGGCGTGATGAACGAGGCCAGCGCCCTCGCCATCGCCGGAAAGCTCGGCCTCGACATCGACAAGCTCAAGAAGGACATGGCCTCTCCGGAAGTCGAAGCCGAGATCAAGAAGTCGGAAGCCCTCGCCAAGAAGATGGGCGTCAACGGCACCCCGCACTTCCTGGTCGGCGATCGCGCCATCCCGGGGGCGCCCGAAGACCTCTACGAGCAGCTTGAAAAGCACGTCACCGAACTTCGCAAGACCGGCTGCTCATACTGCTGACGGGCCGCGATCCGTCCAGCATGGCGGATTTTTACCCAATTGGGTGAAGCCCTTAGGGGTTTCACCCACAGACGCTGCGGCCGCCCTTCCGCGCTAGCGGGAAAGCTGATAGATGGGGAAGCCGCCGCCCCCGGGCCGGTATTAAACCGGCTTCTCTCCTGGTTGCAGCAAGGACCTCATGCCTAAGCCGATCTACGTCCTCAACGGACCCAACCTGAATATGCTGGGACTGCGCGAGCCCGCCATTTACGGGTCCGATACGCTTGATGACGTGCGCAAAAAGGCAGAGGCGCGCGCACAGGCTCTCTCGCTAACCATCGACTTCCGGCAGACCAATATCGAAGGTGAGCTCGTTTCCTGGATCCAGGAGGCGCGCGACAAGGCCTCGGCGATCATCGTCAATGCCGGAGCCTATTCACACACATCGATCGCCATTCTCGACGCCATTCAGGCGGCCGAGCTTCCGGTGATCGAGGTACATCTCTCCAATATATTCCGCCGCGAGCCGTACCGGCAGCATTCGTATGTCTCTCTGGGAGCCAAGGGCGTGATTTGCGGCCTTGGCGCCAAGGGCTATGAGCTGGCGCTCGAAGCACTCGCCGACCTGCTCGCAGCCACGCGCCGTGGCTAAGGGCAACGAGCGGAAAGTGAAGCCGCACAAGAAGGAAAAGCGCAGCATGACGGCCAAGGAGCAGGGTGAGAAGCAGCAGGGTGACGAGCAACGGTTGATCCGACAGCTCGCCGAGCTCCTCAATGAAACCGGCCTGAGCGAAATCGAGATCGAGAAGAGCGGGCTCAAGGTGCGCGTTGCACGAACCTTGAACGTCCAGTCGACCTTCGCAGCAGCCCCCGCCATCGGCGTCGCCGGGCCGGCTGCCGCCCCTGTCGCCGCCAAGACCGCCGACCCTGCCAAGCACCCCGGCGTCGTGAAGTCGCCGATGGTCGGCACCGCTTATCGCTCACCCGAACCCGGCGCGCCTACATTCATGGAGGTAGGCTCGCAAGTCTCGCAGGGCGACACGCTCTTCATCATCGAAGCCATGAAGACCATGAACCAGATCCCTGCCCCGCACAGCGGCAAGGTGACGGCGATCCTGATCGAGAATGGTCAGCCGGTCGAGTTCGGCGAGCCGCTTGTCATCATTGAATAGGAGCGAATGGCGAATAGGGAACAGCGAGTAGCGAACCCACCACCACTCGCTATTGGCTCATCCCTAGTCGCTGGAAAAACATGTTCGACAAGGTTCTGATCGCCAACCGGGGAGAGATTGCGCTGCGCATTCAGCGCGCGTGCAAAGAGCTCGGCATTGCCACCGTCGCCGTGCATTCCACCGCTGACGCAGACGCCATGCACGTCCGCCTCGCCGACGAGAGCGTGTGCATCGGGCCGCCAGCCGCGGCCGAGAGCTATCTCAACATCCCGCGCTTGCTCGCCGCCTGCGAGATCACCGGCGCCGACGCCGTTCACCCTGGCTACGGCTTCCTGTCCGAGAACGCCCGCTTCGCCGAGATCTTGGAAGAGCACCAGATCACCTTCATCGGCCCGACCTCCGAGCACATCCGGATCATGGGCGACAAGATCGAGGCCAAGGAGACGGCAAAGCGCCTTGGCATCCCCGTGGTTCCCGGCTCCGACGGCGCCGTCAACAGCGAAACCGAGGCGATGAAGATCGCCAAGGCCATGGGCTTCCCCGTTCTCATCAAGGCAACCGCCGGCGGTGGCGGACGCAGCATGAAGGTTGCGCACACCGCAGCCGATCTCGGCATCGCCCTCTCCACCGCACGCCCGGAGGCCAAGGCCGCCTTC
>CAZBPM010000066.1:0-6996 GCA_964493785.1 uncultured Hyphomicrobium sp.
CCCCGCCCTTCAGGGCGGGGAGGATGTCAAGTCTGCGCCTCCCCGCGATAGGCCGCGAGCGCACGCTCATACGCCTCGCGGTAAACGGGATCGTCGGGATTGATGACCGACTCGCCGGTCGTGATGTCGAGGTCGACACCGCCCGAATCCGTCAAGACATTCAGTGCTTGCGAGGCCGCATCGATCTGATCCTTGAGCGCCCCAGCCGGAAACGTCGAGATCTCATCCAGAAAATCCCGAGCCGTCGCCGCGTCCTCAGCATTCGGCGTGCCGTCGGATTCGAGCCGGACGAGCAACGCGACGTTTCCGCCCTCGGCCTGCGATCGCAGCGGTCGCGCGCGCGTCACCTTGTTATCGGATGGCGACAAGCCGCGATACGCATAGCCGGCGAGTAATCGTCGATGCGCGTTGATGACGGCCTTCCCGCTCGATCCGGGTTCCTGCTCCTCGGTGATCGTCACGCCCACACCGTCGAGCTGCGCCGTCTGGAGCATCTCCCGATCGACGCGCGCATCCCCCCACCGGCCTTTAACGATGCTCGTGATGACGAACAGTCCGTCACGCTCGCGTTCCATGCGAAGCCCAACCGTCCGTGGTCCACTCCCCCCTTCCGTACCAGCGACGTCCCACGATCGAATGCGCGCAACGACGTGGGATGGCGGATCGTGAACGACACGGAACCAATCTCGATGAAACATCAGGCCAGCCAGCGGTGCCGGGCGCTGTTGAAACTGTCCGCTTTCACCCCACGAACCCAGTTCGTTTTGAATCGTCGCTTCGACCTTCTCCGCTGTCCACTCTTCGGGCCAGAGCAGCTCGCCCGGCTCAGTGCGCGGATCTTGGAATCCGATGGGCGTCATCTTCATCCGCGGCCGCAATTCATGGCGGCCTGCGCCGAGATCGATGAACGTGGGTGGCTCATACTTCATCGGCAAGCAGAGATGCACCCACGCGGGATCGTTCTTGCTGAGAACGTACGCACTGAGATCCTTCTCGCTGATCCGCTGCATCAACAAGATCGTCGCAGCATCGAGCGTCACACCGCGCGGGCCGAGACCGTAATCCCAGAATTCGGTCGCCTGCTTGACCTCTGCATCAGAGAGCACCTGCCTGCGTGTATTATGCGGGTCGTCGACAATTTTGACGTGCATGTGCTCACCGACGATTCGGCCACCGATCGACGTCGCGATCCGCCAGCCGCCGGCTGTCGTGTTGAAGCGCGTCTTCTCGTTCTGCTCGGCGCTCAACTGGACGGCTGGCCAGCGCGTAGAATACCATTCAGACTGGATCAACAACCGCGTCCGGAGGTTGTCACGCGTCGCGAGCGTCTGATCGAAACTCGCGCAAAGAAACTTGAGCCATGGTCGGCGCGCCCACGCCCACGATGGATAGAACACACTCACCGTTAGCGACTTTGACGTCGCCGGCGGCACGTTGATGAGCAACTTCCGGATCTGGCCGGCATCGACCGCACCCAGATGGTCCGCGAGCGCGCCGATGTGCCAGTTATCCTTGTATGGCTGATGCGGTTCGACGGAGGACCATCCGCGTCGAATGAACTCGTGCAGGTTGCGCTCGACGGCCCGCGTCTCGGCCTCGTCGAGCAGACCATGCAACTCGCGGCGGGCCTCCACCCCATCATCGTCGATGGCGCGAGCAGTCACGCCCATGTCATGGCCTGTCTCGCATCCTCCAACCCTCGGCACAGAGACTCACACCGATAAACATCAGCGTTAAGCCCATCATTGCTGCCACGATACCGTCGGTCTCAACCGCAAGCGCGGCAAGCACAAGCCCGATGACAACGAGCGCAGCGCCGGTCCCTATTTTACCCGATCTCGTAGCGGGTTCCCAAGTCTTCATACGCGCGCTGCGTGACGGCTTTCCTGGCGTAGCGCATCGACGATGACCTCTAGGCACTCTCCCGACGCGAAGAGCATTACTTGCACGATCGGTATGGCAGCGCAGGAGGGGAAGACCGGCCCTCACAAACGGCGCGCTCGGCCCAGGCGCGTTTGCTCGCGGCGAACATCCGAGCGCGCACCTCGGGAGAATGTCGCTGCCCTCGTTTCATGGCTCACCTCTGTCATCGCGCACGCGACCCCAACCTCGCGTAACTTATGCCGTCGCCCTTGCGTCCCATTTAGCTTGCGAACTGGCTTCTTATATCACACGGTTCGGGATTGCATCATCAGTTTGGGTGTATGAAAAGGAGCCCACTACTCCGGGTTACTCCCCCCTCGTCAGCCGATAGATACGGTTGTCAGCTTCAACGATGCGCCTAGCGATCCATTCCGCTACGTTCACCGTAACCGCATTACCGAGTTGTCGATACCGTGGGGAGTCGGGACACGCGCAAAAACTCGATCCCCTATGCCCTTCGCCGCAAAGACATGTCCAGCCGTCTGGAAAGCCCTGTAGGCGCTCGCATTCAAGTGGGGTCAGCCGACGTATTCCACCCGGATATGTCGTGTTGTGGCCTTGTCCTGTGCCTCCAGGGTCCGCTCTGAGTGCAAAAGCGACCAGCGGATCGAAGGCAACTAGGTTTTCGTCGTCCTCGCCGCCGCGTCCGGGTGTGTTGACGCCAGTGCCGTGAGAGCGGCCTCTAAGTGTGGCGGCAACACGCGCCCGCGCTTCGCCGCTCTCCTGAGAATCCCTGTCGCCGCCCTTGGGCTCAAAAAGAACCGTTTCGGCACCATCGCCCAGTCTTCGAGCACGGAGGACAATGAACACTCGGCGCCGACATTGGGCGACTCCGAAATATCGGCTGTCCAGAATCCGGTAGCTGCGTCGAAACCCGCACTCGGCCAATGCCGCAAGGACGGCGTGAAAATCTCGCCCTCCGTGGATAGAAAGGAGCCTTGGAACATTTTCAATCACCATCCAACGCGGCTGAAGTTCTTTCGCAATTCTGACCATCTGAAAGAACAAACAGCTCCGCTCCCCGTTCAGTCCTCCACCTTTTCCGGCAATGCTCACGTCTTGGCACGGAAACCCGCCGCAGATTACGTCAACTGGCTCGAGGTTCGCCGCGCCAATAGTTCGCACATCGCCGTACATCTGCGCTGTCGGGAACCGGGCTGAGAGCACGGCTTGCGCCTTAATGTCCTGTTCTGCCTGCCACCGCACATCGAACCCAGCGCGCTCGAAACCAAGGTCAAACCCCCCGATACCGGCGAACAGCGACCCGACCGTCATTCGCCCCTCGTCAGCCGATAAGCACTGGTCCGCCGCTGGCCGGCGGGCGTCTCAACCGTGCCCTGCTTGTTCTCCAGCCGGTACCCGCACGGCTCAAGCGCGAGCCGGCACTCGACGACGCGACTGCGCCAGCCGCCCGGGCCGGCGATGTCGGCCAACTCCTGCATGGAGTGCCATTGGCCGAGGCTGACGAGCAGCCGTCTAGCCACGTCACGCGTGAGCGGCTTCAGGGTCGCCACGACGCGCGACTCGGATTCCTCCCACGGCAGCGACGGCCCCCGTTCCATGTCGAGCATCACATCGCCGCGTGTGTCCCAGTGGCTCATGCGTCGTCCTTTAGGAGCGCCTGGACGGCCGTGCCTCAGCGGTCCTGGGCGACGTTTCCGGGGCCGTGCATCTCGGGCACGGAGCGTCGCCATTATTGATCCACGGATCGTCATCCTCGTCCGCGTCCACCGACACCCAGCCAGGGCACCCGCAGATCAATGGCTGGCCGTCGAAGAACCCGCCTTCGCCGTCTGATGCCGCGCCCTCGTCTCCACAGCACGGGCATTCCAGATACGTCAGCCCGCCTGTACTCATCACGCCCCGCCTTGCTCGCGCTCGGTGCGTTTCGGCCACAGCCAACGGTCGTGTGGAGCCCTCCACCCGCCGTGCTGACCCCGCCCGCAGGTGACACACACATGATGCCCACAGCCTCGGCAGAGATGGCCGTCAGTCCACCGCAACCGACGGTGGCAGCACCAACAGAGCGGTCGGCACTTACTCATTTCACGTTCCTCTCACGTTGCGAGCGGCGCGGGCCAAACCTCTGCAAGGCTCTTTCGGCTTGGCTGCGTGAGCGCCTAAATGCTCACCTGGTCAAACGCGGCACACCGCCTGTCCTTGCCCCAACCCCGTGTGCAGGTATCCGCGCCGCCGCAACCTCATCGGGCACCAGCCCCGCTTCGCCACATCCCCACGCGGGGGCGCGGGGTCCCAGCAACTCGGCCGGAACTGATGCCCATCTCGTGACGACTCCGCACGGCTCAAGCCGGCGGCTTCTCAGGCCACGCGCCGTTGACGAGAGACACTCGAGCACCACAGAGCGGACAGGCACTCGCGCGAATCTTGGACGGCTTGCTCATTCCCCATCCTCCTCGGGATCATCGGCGGCCTCGACCGGCGGCAGCGCTGCGGGCGGCCGCTTCACCGGCTCGCCACCGTTGTCGCTCGGCGCGACATCAATCACCGGCAGCTTCAGCCCGAGCCGCTGGGTCAGCTCGGCGAGCCGCTGTGCCAGAGCCTCATCGGTGCTGTACGCCTCACGATAGGGCCGCATCCCATCAGGCGTCACGGGCGCGATCTTCGTTGGGGCGTCCGTCCCGAGCAGCATCGATAGCCGCTTACTGCTCCGCGTGAGCGCATCGCGGGCCGCGACCTGCAACGCTGCGACACGCACAGGATCGGGCGGAATCTGAACGACACGACGTTGCTTTCCCCTCCCAACAACCCGAATCTGCCCGTCGATCTGCCCATACAAGATCGGGAGAAGCTGTCGATCGTCTGCTTCAATCCGCGCCACCATAACTGGCAGCCATTCGCCCACGTCGGCCATCATTTGCTGCCGATACTCGGCAGCGCCCTTCCAAATATCAAGACACACCGTCTTCGGTGCCACGCCGACGATCTTTGCAATCTGCACATGCGTCCGCCGCTCCCGCGCGAACAACTGCCAGACACGCTGTCGGCGCTCTATCATCTCGGCCTGCTTCGTCGCCTCTAGATGGCCTTCGTTTGCCGTCATTCCCCTTGGCGTCATCGGTCCCGGAGCCGCGCCACGCGGCTTACCGGGGCCATTATTCCCGGGCTTGCGCCCCGGCTTCCGCCGAAGCTCGGGCGGCTTGGCTCGCGAGCGCCTCGGTTTCTTGATGGTCGGCGGCCGACGGTGGGGTGGCTTGGCACGGGTCATCTTTGGTGCTCTCACGAACTTTGGCTCGCTAGCGCCTCTCGGTCCCGCATGTCGCACATACCCATCGATCGCCCGACCTCTGGTGATGCACGGTATGGCGCAGCAGACGCAACGCCGCCCAAAGCTTCTCATCGCCTCTAGGTCCCTGCTCGCCCCCGTACACGTCGAGAGCGGCAACCCGCTGCACGAGGGCCGGAAAGTCCGGGTTGCAGAGACCTTCACACATCAGCCACCGCATACGGTCAACCTCCCCGATTAACGGTTAATCGACGGCCTTTAGTTGCCGAATCTCCGCGCACAGCCGCAGCGCCTCGATCCCGTCAGCTAACGTCGCCGCCCGACTGCGGTGCTCGGGAGCCGCCTGCGCGGCAAAGAACTCCGACAGCGCATCGAGATACATCGCCTCACCCAGTGCCTCCGGTCGATCGAAGTGCGCGCGGCCCTTGAAGTGCTCACCCTCAATCCGCCATTCCCGGGCATATGGCGCACGCCAGTCAATGTCCACGCCGACCGAACCAAAGCCAAGCACGACACGGTGCTCGCGCACGTCGGCCGATGTCAAGTCGCTCGCACCGAACCACCGCGCCAGATCGATCTCATGCGAGCATTCCAACAGCGGATCGGCGTAGGTCGCGCGCAGCCCGCGCCACTGTCGCGGATCGCACGCCAGCGAGAACGACGCGCCGCGAACGCGATTCCCGACGGCACCGAGTCTCAGCGCCATGGCCTGATCCTGGAAGCGCAGTTGATAGCCGACATAGACCACGGATGGCAGCGGTCTGGTCGCGAGCGCCTCCCACTCGGCCAGCTGCTCGATTATACCGAGCGGCTTCTCGATGTAGACTGGGATCCCCCGACGCACCGCTTCGCGCGCGTCGTCGAGATGCACCGCGGCCGGCGTTGCGATCACGGCCGCGTCCGGGTGACAAGCCCACGGACGGCCATCGCCTGTCGGAATCCTCTCGCACGACAGTGCGATCGCTGCGCGCGTGGACGCGGCCTCATCCACGTCAAAGACGATCGCCTCGTGACCGAGCAGCTTAGCGTTCGCCGCATGCCGCCGACCCGCGCTTCCACATCCGAGGATGAGCACTCGCATCAGAGATGCTCCCGCGTTCCAGGCGTGTGGCGCCAGACATAGATCAGCCACACGCCGTCCGCACGATCGCACACGTAGCCGGCCGCCTCAAACGCCCGAATCGATGGTGCATTCAGGCGATGAATGCGCGCCCAGATACCCGGAGTGCGTCGGCCTGGGCTCAACACCGCGACTTGATTCAGTGCCCTCCGCCCAATGTGACGACCGCGCGTCGCAGGATCGAGCACGATCGAGACCCAGAGATCGCCGCCGTCATCATCGAAACGCACGATGCCGACCGGACGCTTCACGCAAGGCAGACCCGGTAAGACCGAATAGTCATCAACCGGTCCCTCCTCCTCCTCAATGACGAACGCCCCGCCACCGTCGATCTGACGCGCGAACCAGTGGAGATGTTCTTCCCACGGTAGATCGAGACGCGGCGTGTTCGTGAACCGCTGCGTTTCTATGTCGGTCCACAGCCGCCAGAAGAGCACCGCATCGGCGTCAGTCGCGGGCCGAATGGTCACCGTCGAATCCTGCTCGTTCATCGCGTCATCTCCTTCAAGCTCTCGGCGGCCGCCTCTATGACGCGCTCGATGGTCGCTTTGGTCATCGCGGCCGAAACGTTGACCACTTCGGGATGCCACAATACGCCGTGCGCCGCCATCCGCGCCGAGAACTCGAATCCGCGCCCACCCGACACGTCTCCGAAGCGAAGACGCTGATGCACGGGCTCGCCTTCGAGCATGGCTCCGAGCCCCAGGCC
>CAZBPM010000067.1:0-6599 GCA_964493785.1 uncultured Hyphomicrobium sp.
GCAACCGCGAGCAGCTGGAAGGCAAGATCCAGGCCCGCTACGGCCACGCCAAGGATCAGGTCAAGACCGACGTGGACGACTGGCTGAACCGCTCCTAAGCGCACCAGACTGCCCAAAGATGACGCGGCCCGCCCGATATCGTGGCGGCCGCGTTGTTCTTTTTGATCACAGGTGAAGCGCTAAATTGCGCTGTCGCCCGCCTTCCCCTTGTGACCCGGCTAGACTCGCGCCCACAATAGCCGCATGGCTTGGCTGGGGGGTCTGGCGATGAAGACGTTCACTGCGACTACGCTCACCGAGACGGCGATTGCACAGGACAAGCGCCGCTTCCAGCTCACGTTTGTGGATGCCAAGGGCGAGACGTACGCCCTGAGCATCCCGTCCGCTCTGGCGGCCGACCTCGTGCCGGTGCTGGAATCGATCGCGGCCCTGGCGCCGCGCGCGGCTGGCGTCGCCGAGATGACGCGCCTCCCGAAAACCTGCTCCGTCGGCCACGCGACCGGTGAGCGCATGGTCCTGCTGCGCTTCGACGACGAGGCGCCTTACGCCATCGAACTCGAGGTGGCCCAGGCAATCGCCGAGCAGATCCAGGAGCAGAGCACCGAGATCACCGAAGGCCCCCGCCCCGCGCTGCACTAGCCAGCTCCGGGCGTTGAGCTGCGCCTCCATCTCTGCTCGCCAATACAACTTAACGCCCGACAGCGGCGCGGCTTCGCTCGAATGCCGCGCTTAACGACTCGCGCGCTATGACGATGGAAGCGAGGTTCCTCCAGCCGACGAAGAGTAATGCCGATGCCGCACGCCGTTCGATTAGCGTCCGCCGCGCTGCTGGCGCTTCTGGTGCTCCTCGGCACGTCGCGCGCCCAGGATCGCAATCCGGATCGCAGCGAGCCGCGCACAGCGCCGGCATGGAGCGACGACTACGCCACCCGGCTCGAAGCCCTCGCCCTGCTGCAAACCCTGAACGCCGACCTCCTCTCGAACGACAGCGCCACCCTCACCCTCGATCGCTGGTGCGCCGCCCACAAGCTCGCCGAGCCGGCCAAGATCATCGCCGAGCGCGTGCAAGGCCCCGACGTCGCGCCCACCCCCGAGCAGCGCGCCCTGCTCGCCGTCACCCCGGGCGAGCCCGTCCGCTTCCGCCGCGTCCGCCTCAAGTGCGGCGACCACGTCCTCTCCGAAGCGCAGAACTGGTACGTCCCCGCGCGCCTCACCCCTGAGATGAACGCCACCCTCGACACCACCGACACCCCGTTCGGACGCGTCGTGAAGCCGCTCGACTTCCGCCGCCGCACGCTGTCCGCCAAGCTGCTCTTCTCCCCGCTCCCCGAAGGCTGGGAGATGCGCGCCGCCAACGACAACACGCCGCTGCAATCGACCGGCACGCTGGCCATCCCGCACGAGGTCCTGCAGCACCGCGCCGTCCTCACCAAGCCCGACGGCACCCCCATCAGCCAGCTCGTCGAGACCTACACCTCGGACGTCCTCGCCTTCCCCGATCCGCCGCCGCCCCCACCGCCGAAAAAGCCGCCCGAAAAGCCGCCCCAGCCCTAGGGCCACCCCCGCGATGATCCGCTTCCGCCGCCTCTTCGAACTCGTCTCCGACGCCGACCGCCGCCGCTTCGCCGAGGCCGCCGACCTGTTCCGCGCCGCCTTCCCCTACGAGGCCGACGCGATCGACCGCATCGCCCGCATGCTGCAGAACCGCCGCTCCATCACCTTCGACCCGATCTTGCTGCTCTCCACCGACGCCCGCGACCGCATCACCGGACTCGCCTTCGTCTACTACTTCTCCGAGCTGCATTACGGCTACCTGCAGTACTTCGCCTCCGACCCGCGCCGCCCCGCCCGTGGCATCGGCATCGCGCTCTACGAAGCCCTGCGCGAACTGCTCGCCGGCCGCGGCGCCAAGGGCATGTTCCTCGACGTGCCCCCCGCCGAGCCGGAAAAGCTGAAGGACGTCTCCCGCCTCGCCATCAACCGCCGCCGCCTGCGCTTCTACGCCCGCTACGACGTGCAGAAGGTGATGGGGACTGAGTGGGACGTCGACCCAAACCCGCGCAACGACGGCTACCTCACGACGCTGCTGTTCGACCCGCTCGGCCGCAAACCCATCCTGTCGAAAACCGACGCCCGCGCCGTCGCCCGCAACATCCTGTGCGACCAGTACGCCTTCGAGCCCGACGACCCCTTCGTCATGCGCATCGTCCGCTCCTTCGCCGACAACCCGGTCAAGCTGGTCCCCCTCGGCCGCGAGCCCGAGCGCGCCCGCCCCACGCGCGGCAAATACCTGCGCCCCATCAAGATGGTCGTCTCCGAGCGCCACACCATCCACCACCTGCGCGAGAAGGGCTACGTCGAGCGCCCCGTGCGCGTCGCCGCCATCCTGAAGGGCATCGAGGGCCTCCCCGTCGAGCGCGTCCCCACGCGCCACTTCGGCGAGGACCACCTCACCGCCGTGCACACGCCCGCCCTCGTCGGCTACCTCAAGGCCATGGGCCAGAAGCTCGACGACAAGGCGCTGATCTATCCGGAAGTCTTCCCCATCCGCCGCCCCGACCGCATCCCCCGCGCCCTGGAGGACCGCGCCGGCTACTTCTGCGCCGACACCTTCACGCCGCTGACCCGCAACGTCTTCGCCGCCGCCAAGGACGCAGCCAACGTCGCCCTGACGGCTGCAACCCTCATCGAGAACGGCGAGCGCTTCGCCTACGCGCTGTGCCGTCCGCCCGGTCACCACGCCGAGCGCCGCATCTACGGCGGCTTCTGCTTCCTGAACAACTCCGCCATCGCCGCGAATTATCTGTCCAAGCACGGCCCCGTCGCGCTTCTGGACATCGACTATCACCACGGCAACGGCGGCCAGGATATTTTCTATGCCAGGTCCGACGTGCTGACCGTCTCCATCCACGGCCACCCGAGCCACGCCTACCCGAACTTCTCAGGCTACGCCGACGAGCGCGGCGAGGGCGCAGGGCTGGGCTTCAATCACAATTTCCCGCTGGAGCCGCCGGTCGACGACGATCGTTACATGATCGTGCTGGACCGCGCGCTGAGCGTGATCCGCAATTTCAAGCCGCGCTTTCTGGTGCTGTCGATCGGCTTCGACATCATGCGCGGCGACCCGACCGGCTCGTTCGCGCTGACCAATCAGGGCATGGGCCGCATCGGCAAGCGCATCGGACGCTTCGGCGTGCCGACGTTGATCGTGCAGGAGGGCGGCTACGCGCTGGGCAATCTACGTTCCGGCTCCCACGCCTTCTTCACCGGCATCGCCGAGGCCTGGCAGGGTTGATGTGGAGCGCAGAAGGTTTGACCGGTTAGCCATTGGACGGAGCGTTAGGACGGATGCGCCAGATGGAATCGGAGGTTGCATGGTGCCTCCCGGACTACCATAGGGAGTCCGACTCACATAAAAGCTTTCGCTGACTCAACTTTTCGCCGTCAACCGGACCTCGTTCTCGATCCGGCCCCACTGCGCGGAGGCGGTTTAATCTGAGGTTTGGAGCGAATGTATACTATTGGCCTCTCGTCATACACGGCCCGCGTGCGCCGCAAACGGGATACGAAGAATTTCCAGGTGCTTAGCAGCTTCGACGCGTCCACCGACTTCTTCACATTTCTGACGAAGCTACTCCGCGCCAAGCAAAATCAATTCATCGAGCTGAATCACAAGTTTCGACGTCTTCAAGTGAATAACGACGTGAAGCTCGACGGGCGGGCCGTCGACGGAACAGTCGACGTTGGAGAATTTGGTATTACCAGTACTTTTCGCGACGAGACCGGCGCCGACACGTTTCGACGGCTCAGAAATCACTCTGAAATGTATCCATTGTACTATCGGGCATGGATTCCAAAGGATGAGGAGTTTGGTCTTATCATCCTTCAAAACTATGGAGTGCACGGCTGTAAATCAGCATTTGAGCATCTCATAGTGGAGGCGTTTAGCGATCAATACCCGGATTTTGTATTTGAATTGCGGGAGGCCGTCTCGCGGTCGATGGTGGATCACTATATAAAAAAAGGGCTTGTGAAAGAGTTCAAGTTCTTGAGCAATGGTGTTCCTTCAGATTGGGCGGATGGCTACGGCGGCGTGCCGCTGGGGGAAGACGAGGCAACACTGGAAGTGCGGATCAAGGCGAAGCCCGGCATGAAGTTGCCCTGGCCGCAACGGCTCTCGAATTATTTTTCAGGCAATGGGTTGGCTGAGGCGCGCCTTTTCGAGCTTAGTGACTTTCGAACAAATAAGTTCAAGGTCAAGCTCGAAGTGGATGGCGTGCCCAGGACATTGACTCAGTCGGAGTTCTTCAACATGACGTCACGTATGGACGTCACGGCAGACGTGGAAAAATTTAAAACGGGCCATCCGAAAATTGACTCGTTGAGACCGATAGCGGTGGAACTACTGAAAGATATTGCCAAGGACATGAAGTTAAGAAAATGACGTCCAAGATCAATGTTTGGAAGATCGTTCGAGATCACGTCGACACTCTACGCGACGATCGTGAGTTGTCTTTGTCGCGCTATGACCTCGCAGTCTTCTTTGTCGTGCCGGCTTGTGCCGCACTGCTTCATTTAGCTTTGAGTTCTCCTCTGGCGCCAGACAAGCAACTCGACGTCAGCGGAATAGTGGTTTCGGCTTTTTCTATCTTTGCGGCGTTGTTATTCAACGTTCAGGTGCTCATAATCGGGTTGCGCGAAAAGACGCGCCAACCGATTGCCTCTGCCGAGGGTAAGTCGCCGGAGGACTTGGCATTAAGCAAGCGCAAAGCGGAGGACGCTAATCTGCCTCTTAAAGAGCTTTTCGCGAATGTTTCGTATGCAATTCTAGTGGCGATGGCCATTGTTGCGCTGACGCTGATTTCAGTGATGGCAAACATCGGCGACTGGCGAATAGTTCGTGGCCTTCAGTTTTTTGGAACAATACACTTTGCGCTGACGAGTGTTATGGTTCTGAAGCGGATGCATGTGGTGTTTTCAAATATTCAACGGTAGGCGAAGCGTTTTGACTTCCGGTCTCACCACATCGGAGCGCGCTTGGTCTCCCCTAGTTTGACGGCCAGGATGCTACTCGACGGCATTCCCCGCGCCGAGAGGCGCGCTGCCGCTGGCGCGGCCCCCGCTGCTGCCGCGTGGAATGCCGCGAGGCGTCGCGACGTTTCTTCCCCAGACCGTCATGCCGGCGCAGGCCGTCACCCACGCAAATCTCTGCAAGTTCGACGGTCGTTGTGATAGCGGCAGCGTCGCAAACGCCGGCGCGAAAAGTGCAGGGTGAAGCTGGCGTAGGCCCCGACCTTCGTCGGGTGACGTTGATACAGGGCGCTGCCCTGCCAACACGCCCGCCCACACAACCGCACCTCCCCCGCACGCAAATACGCAAGCCACGGCTCGCGCCATGGCTTGCGTCTCGTATGTCGTGCCGCCCTGGCGACGTTACTTGGTGCCGGGCTGGTCCTTCATGGCCTTGGTGCCGAGGCTGCTGTCGCCGGGCTTGGCGGTCGGCATGTCGGTGCTTCCGCCCATCGTGCCGGGCTGATCGTCCATCGCCTTGCCGCTGAGGCTCTTGTCCTTGTCGTCCGCGTCGGCGTTCGGCATCGCGGTGCTGCCGGGCGCGCTGGTGCCGGGCTGATCCTTCATGGCCTTGGTGCCGAGGCTGCTGTCGTCCGGCTTCGTGGCTTGAGCCAGTGCGCCGCCGGTGCCGACAGCGACCAAAAGTGCGGCGAGAATTGCGGTCTTCATTGTTTTTCTCCTGGGGGTTCACATCCCTGGAGAAGAAACGGGTACGGATCGAATTCGTTGCCCCTGCTCCGCGCGAAAGAAACTGGGTCTCCGGTGTAACCTTTTGCGGGGCGACGCGAGCACGCGCGCGAAGGGAGAGCGCGGTTCCCGCGTCCGAGCTTGGCTCCCGTCTCACCCAGCTTCCGCCCCTCACCTCCCCATTCGCAAGTGCAGGCGATGGGGAGAGGGAATGAGTGCGCTATCCCCTCTCCCCGTCTTTCACGGGGAGAGGGTTAGGGTGAGGGGCAGCCGCTTGCACCGACGCCGGCACCGCACCGACCCACTAGCTCCCACCCTGCAGCTCATGCAGCCGCCATTCGAGCACGCCGTCGATGTTGCGCTCGACATCGCCGCTTGAAACACGCACGACGCGGTAGCCCATCGCCTCAAGCGCTGCCGTGCGTGCAGCATCGGCTGCGATCTCCGCGTCTGCGCCGTGTGTTGCGCCATCGACTTCGACGATCAGCTTGACGTCGCGACATGCGAAGTCCGCGAAGTAGTCGCCGACCGCCAACTGACGCACGAATTTGAAGCCGCCGAGTTGGCGGTTGCACAACTCGCCCCACAGCTTCTCTTCAGCCGCGGGCTGGCGCGAGCGCAATGCTCGCGCGCGGTTGGTGCGCCACGGTTGCGTGCCGCGCATTGAAGTTTAGCTCCCGTCTCACCCGGCTTCTGCCCCTCACCCTAACCCTCTCCCCATCGAAGTGCAGCCGATGGGGAGAGGGAATTTAATCCTCGCCCCCACGCACGGCGCATATCCTGGCTTCACTCCTGCCCATCTGGGACGCAGCAGCTGAGCGGCTAAGCGGGACAGGAGTGGT
>CAZBPM010000068.1:0-6485 GCA_964493785.1 uncultured Hyphomicrobium sp.
CTTCGCGATGCAGTCGAAGCAGGTATCCCCAGCAGACAAGGCCACCTTCCGGTCAGAGTCGGAGCGGTGCGGGGCCATCATCGGCGACGCCGCACTCGAGATGCTGAATCAGGCCGAGCAGGACAACGTGATCTACAACGGATGACACCATGACGGCACCTTACCTCGGGCACGCGATCACCCCGGCAAATACCGACTTGGACTTACTGGCGCAGAACGCCAGCAACGCCAACGCGAACGCGACGACGGCGCTCGCGAACGCAGCGGCGGCGGCAGCCAATGCGGCAGCAGCCCTTGCCATGCTTCCCTCTCCCCTGCTCGGCCGGACGATCACCACGCATCAGCAGTGGGTCAACGGCATGGGCATCAACTTCCTCAACGCCAAGGACTACGGGGTTGTGGGCGACGGCGTAGCAGACGACACCGTGGCGATGCAGGCCGCCCTCACCGCTGGCGGGGTGAACAACTGCGTCATCTACTGCGGGCGGATGGGGGTCAAGGTCACGGCAGCCCTGACGATGTACGGACCGGGCCTCTGGTTTGACTCGTGCTCCTACGGCAATGCTGGCGATCCCGGCATCCTGGCGAGTGGCGCTGCCTACGTGGTACTGACGGTGACGCGCACCGACGACATCCCCCAGGTGGCGATGCAGTTTTGCATCTACGGCACGGCGAACGCAGTCGACGGGCTTTACCTCAACAACCCGTTCCTCGGGACGTTCGGCGCCATCCGCGTCTACAACATCCTTGGGTATGGCGTCAAGATCGACAAGTGCTGGGACTGCACGTTTGCCTCGATCTCGGTGGAGGCGTGCGTCAAGAACAGCGTGTATGCCTTTTCGATGAACGATGCCGGCGACACCTGCAATATGAGCCACATTCACCGGCTGCAGGTGGAGGGGTGCGGAAATCGGGCGATCTATATCTCGGGCTCGACGCTCGGGTGCAAGATTGACAATATCCACTCGGAGCAGATCACCCCGGCGGCAGGTGTCTACACATGGGATCTCGGCAGCTCGAGAGGCAAGTACTCAGTCGGGCGCTTCCACTCGAACGCCCCCTCTGCAAACGCCACGCTGCACATTGCCGGCGGCGATGCGAGCTACGACAACTTCTTGGTTGAGGGCTCGATCGACGTCTCGATCGACGCCGGGAGTTCGGGCTCCGTGACCGTTATCAACTCCCCGGAGTTTCAGGGGACGACGCACATGCTCAACGGGCAAGCCGGTGTTGCTGTTTTCGTGGGCGGGAACGTCGCATCGTTCTACGATCCGACGTTGGCGACGGGTACCGTCGTGCCAGGGATCAAGTGTTTCGGTACGCTCATCGGCTCGCTGACGCTCGGATTCCAGACCAACTACGACCCGACACTGGCCATCTTCGTTGGGTGCACCATCAACGCGCTGGTGACGAGCTCGACCCACTCCTCTGGCATATTCCAGAACTGCACGATCGGCACGGCGGCGACCGCGCATACGACGCTGCTGGGAGGGGTACAGCACTACATCGGCTGTACATTCCATGGCACGGGCACCCTAAGCTACGGCGGCAGTGGCGCGGTGAAGATGACGCACTGTGTCATCAACGGTGCCGTTTCCATCACATCGGGTACGGCTGGTGTCACGTTCGATAACTGCTACATATCGGGCGCTTTTGCTGTGCCGAATACGGACACTGCTTGCAAGCTCTGGGGCACGGTCATTGGAGGTAACTACTCTGCCAACGCCAATCCGTCCGTCTTCATGGACGAGCGCTGCCAGGTGATTGGAACCGTGACTAATGGGGGTGTGCCCAACTCCGGTGCGAACCTTGTAGGCGATACCCACTGGACACCAGCGCCGGCCACTGCGGCCGCGCCTGGCTGGCGGTGCACCGTGGCCGGCAATCCGGGAACGTGGAAAGCCATGGCGAACCTCGCATGACGACCGTCCAGCAGATCATTGAAGGCGCCTGGAACAGCTACTCGGCGAACGATCCGGGCAAGCTGGCTCAGGATCCGGAGCTCATCGCGCACCTGAACCGCGTCTATCAGCGCACGTGGCCGCTCATCGCGCGCGCCCGGCCGGACGAGTTCCAGTCGGAAACGACCGTGGTACTCGGGGGATCTCCTCCCTTTGCAACGCTTCCGGCAGACGTCATTGACGTGCTGCAGGTGTATACCAGTGCCGGGGCGAGAGTCAACCTCGTGCCGTCCACCGACCGCACGCGCACGTGGCAACTGCCGCCGTGCGTCTACCGCCGCGGGATGACGCTCGTGTCGCGCTTCGCAGCGCTTGACCCAGTGGCCGGCCACGTACTCACCCTCACGGTCCTGGACGCGCCTGCGGCCCTCACGGCCCTTGGATCAAGCCTTGATGCGCGCTGGCCCGTCCGCCACGTGCAACTGTTCGTGAACGAGCTCGCGGTGTACCTGGCGGTGAAGGACGCCGGTCGCGACGAAAACGATCGCGGGGCAGCCATCGCGGCACTGCAGGGATCGGCTGGCGCCCTGGCTGCCGAGTTCGGCCTGCCGCCGGAAGCGGTGCAGTGGATCCATGCGGACGTGGAACGCGACGCCAAGGCTCCGGCATGACGCCGTTGCGCATCAACTCCTTTGGTGGTGGCATTGCCATCCTCGGCTCTGCGGATACCAGGCAGGTCGATGAGGTGTCCGTCGCCGACTCGCTGGACATTGGCTCGAGGGGGGCGCTGATCTGCACCAGCGAACCGACGGCCTACGTCGGCCTGCTTGACGAGGACGGTGATCTGTGGTCTGCGCTGTGGCAGGTGTTCTCGTTTTTCGGCATGAACTACGCCGAAGTGATGGCCGTTGGCGAGGGGGTGTACGGGGGTGCGCTGCGGTACATCTACAGCGCATTTGCCCGCGCCGGCTCCCCGGCAAACATCGTCTTTGTCGCCGGATCGCAGTTCGGCGTCGAGGTCGGGTTGCCGCCCACGCCGAAACCCGAGGGAGTGATTGTCACGTCGGTCATCTTTCCAGGTGTGTATCAGGTACGGTACGCGGCGCCCGGTGGAGTGGCGCCGAACCCCGCAGTGTTCGTGAACGTGTGTCTGGTGAACATCGGCGCGCGGGAGGGCTATGCGCCGCGGAGCGCGCCTGGCCTCTATGCCATGACGCCCCAGCCGCCGGCCTACGTGCCGAGCCCCAACCAGATCAAGCGCTTCGACGCCCTTGGCACGGGCTCGAGCGGCAGCCTGACGGTGGCGACGGGAACCGGTGGCACGAACGGACAGCAGCTGTACTTCCGGGGCATCGTGCTCTTCGGTGCGTATGTCTTCGGTTGGGGTTTTGACTCGACGGATCTCCTCAACGGGGATGGTCCGGCGCGCGTCATGTTCTGCAACGCCAACAAGCCGCTCACCTGGGGAAACGACAACATCGCGCCGGTGATTCCGCCGGCTGTGGCGACCAATCGCCTGTTCACCGACTCCGACGCCATCGTTCTCGGCGACGCGGGCGAAATCATCCGGGCCGGATGCCGCGCGCTCGGCAAGCTCTTCTTCGGCACGAACCGCGCGGTGCACTTCGTCCAGGGCTACGGGCGCGATACGTTCATCACGAACGGCGCCATTCCGGTCATGAAAGCCTTCAACGTGATCGGACCCACGGCCATGATAGAGGGGCCGGACAGGCTGCTGTACGGGGTATGTGATCAGGGGCTCTGGCGCTACTCGGGCGTCGGGTTGCCGGAGGCGCTGTACGAAAAGCTCTGGGATTTCACGGGCCACTCGAGGGGCTACTGGGAACTGATCTGGACCGATCAGAGTCTCGGCAGCGCTTATCCCGGCCGGACCAATCAGGATCTCGTGTGGATGGTGAACGACTACGACCAGCGACAGGTGCTGATCGGGATTCCCTTCTGCAACGCGCTCGCCGGCAGTGGCCGCGGAAACGACACGGTTGTCCTCAAGTTTCACGTGGAAACGGGCGGGTTCACCCGGCAAATCTTCCTCGGCGTGCAGTACAACTGCGCGGCCTATTTGCGGCGCGAGGGCCAGAAGGTCGAGGCGAAGATGTGGGGCTCGCCGACCAACGGGGCGCATGTCGACCAGTACGGATTTCAGGCGAGTGCGGCAGAGTCACCCGCCATGCCCTCGAGGCTGCCGGTGGTGTCGGCTGGTCCCTACGCTCCGTTCGGGCCGGAGGGGCAGGGCGTCGTTCGTCGGTGCTACCTGACGTTCTCGTGGCAGCAGGCGACCTCACTGCCGATCGTGTTTCGCGTCACGACGACCACGGATCAGGCGCCGGTCAACGACTATTTGCTGACGGTAGACCAGAACGCACCGGCTGCGCCGTCCGCCGGCGATTGCTGGCTGGACACCTCGGGCACGGACCAGAGCATCGGCAACGCACTGGCCGGCGTGGATATTCCGGCAACTGGCGGCTTTCTGTTGAAGACGTGGAGTTCGGGCGCGTGGCTGGTGATCGCCGGTCAGGGCGCTATCGGGACGCGCGCGAGCCTGCCGCTTCCGGTCAAGCGTCGCACGGGAACGCATTACACGGTGGACGTCGAGACGATCGCGGCTGCCGGCCGCTTCCAGTTCGAGGGCCTCGGGTTCGACCCGGGCGCCGGGACGGCCGCCCAATGATGCGCACGCACGGAGGTTCCTCATGCTTGGACTGATCGCCGCGGGAGCGGGAGTCGTGCGCGCCGGGGTTGGCATGATCCAGGCCAATCAGGAGAAGCAGCGCCAGAAGGGCATCATCGGCCGCGCCTACAAGCTGGGCAAACAGCGTCTCGATCTGCGTCAGGGTGACGTGCGTCAGAACGTGACCGAGGGGCTTTTGAGTCGCGGCCTCGGCCAGGGCGGCGGTGTGCGGATGCCGGATCAGGGGGCCGCGCCAGCCCTCACGGGCAGTGTAGGCGATGCGCGCGACCTGGGATCTCAGGCGATGGCTGACCTTTCGCGCGAGCAGGGCCTCGAGGCCTACGGACTCGAGCAGGAGAAGAACAACGCCTACTCGGATACCAAGGCAGGGTACAACAGCGCCGTCGTGAACTCGATCGGCGCCGGCATCAACACGGCAGCCAGCGTTTACGGCATGGGGAAGGACGCTGGGGCACTTTCTGCCATGCGCACCAACCCGGCGGCAGGCGTCGGGCAGGGCGTGCAGGTGGATGCACCCCCTCCCGGCTGGAACCCGACGCGGTATCCGGGGACGTACCGCGGCATCGATCCGATCAACCCGGCCGGCCGCTCCATGGCAACGACGGCGGATTTCAATAAGTTCTCGGCACAGAATGTCGGCTGATTTCTCAAAGAGGTAGCGATGGCGATCCCTCGAGCAGCGCCCAGCGGCATCTTCGGTTCGGGCTACCAGCCCGCGGCCGCGCGTCCGCTTGACATCGGGTCGATCATCGACGCGGCCACCAGTGGCGCGTCGTCACTGCTGCAGGGCGCCTACATCCGCAAGGTGGCCGAGCGCAATGCCGCGGCCGCCCAGGAGCAGCGCCGATACGAGCGGGAGCAGGACACGGCCCGCGTGACGCGCGAGACGGAGCGCGACAAGTTCGACCGGGAGAAGGCAGATCGCGATTACGAGCTGCGGAAGCGCGAGCTCGAGCAGAAGGCGCGCGAGTCTGGCGTCGTGCCACCCCAGCAGATCGTGCCGCCGGGCGGCCCGGTTGCGCCGGCGGGAATCACGTTGCCGGAACATTACGACCCGGAGCGCGACGTGTCCGTGCGCAGGGCTCGCGCGACGCGCGGCCGCACGCCGGCCGAGATCCCGGGAACGAAGGAGCACCTTGCCGCGGTGACGGCAGAGGCTGAGGCCAGGGCGCGCGCAAGTGCGCGGTTTCGCGCACCAGCATCAGATGCGGAGATCGGCTCGAGGCGCATTGCCATCCGGCAATCCATCCAGGAGGCACGGAAGCGCTACGTCGGCGGCGATCCTGACCGCATGGGAAAGGGGGCACTCTCCCCGCTTGAGGCCAATCGGAAGGCGCTCGAGGATGCGTTCGAGATCTACGGCGAGGAGGCCGTCAACGACGCCATTGGCGTGCGCATGCCGAAGCTCAAGGCGCCGCAACTGGGTACGAGTTACACGCCAGCGGGAGGAACACCGATCGAGGGCGGTCCCGCGGCGCCGGCGCCGTTGCGCACGCCAAGTAACCCGGCCGCCGCTGCGCCGTTGCCAGTGGCTCCGGCAGCTGCGCCGGCCCCAATCGCTCGTTCGAGCGGGCGCGTGCCGGTGACGGGTATTCCGTACCTTGACCGTGCTGCGGAGAAACAGGCGGCGGCCACACCGCGCAAGGTCGCCTTCCCACGTCCGGCGAGCTGGTCTGACGAGAAGTGGAATCAGTACCTGAAGGATACCGGACAGGTGCCGTGACCGGTCCCCGCATCCCCTCGCCAGAGGAATGGGAGGCGCGGCAGGGCACGACCCCGCTATCCCCCCAGGAGTGGGAGCGTCGCCAGCAGACCCTACGGCGCACGCTGCAGCCGTTGCGCACGCCCATGGTCCCGCGCGAAGCGACGGCGAC
>CAZBPM010000069.1:0-2904 GCA_964493785.1 uncultured Hyphomicrobium sp.
GGAATAAGCCTACAGCGACGACTCCAATTCCACAACCGCTTTCGCGGCTTCCGCACCAGACTCACGTATCCATTTCGGGATCAGGATCAACTGGCGCAGCGTCTCGAGGCGGGACTGGTAGGCGGCGACGAGCACCGCGGCGGCCTTGGCCTTGTCCTCATCGAGCAGCACCAGCGCGGCGGCCTGGTCGCGCTTGAGTTCGACCATGCGCTCGGCCGCCTTGATGTGGGCTTCGACGTAGCGCAGGTACAGATCCCAGTCGGCCGACCCGGTGAGCGCCGCCATGCGCGGAGCTTCCTGCGCCATGCCCTTCAGTTCGGCGATCCTCGATTGCCCTTCCGGGCTCGTGCGGATGCGGGTGCGGAATTCGTCGAGCGAGGCGGTCATGCCAGTGTCCTTACGGCCTTGACGCCGCTTGTTGTTTTCACTCTGATCCGGCTTGCGTATGGGTCATCAGTTTCCACAAGATAGGCAGAGTAGGTCGAACCGCCAAGGCGCATTTTCAACGTGGCGCCCAGACCGGCGGGCGCGTCATGGCATTGCTGGGCGCGCGCACGATTGGGTAGACGTTCTCGGCGTTGATCTCGTAGCCGCCCCTATCCAGGCTAGTTGGAGGATGGCGCCTGCTCATTGCATCGGCCCTTGATTCCCGCCGCCGCCCGCGCTCGGGAGACTCTCGTCGGCGAGTTCACCCTTTCCGAGCCTCGATGGCTCTGCCGGGGGCTGCGCGCCCGGCACGGGGCCTGGGACGCCGCCCTGCCCCCCGCCCCCTGGCCCCTGCGCCCCGGCTGCGGACATGAGCGCGAGGCGCTTTTGCTGCTCCGCAATACGCGCCTGCATGATCTTGAGATACGCCCGGAAGATGTCTACCTGTTGGGGCGTGAAGAGGCCGAATTCGGGCTTCTGCGTGAAGTCCATCAGCTTCGACATGTGCTCTTCGGGCGGCTCGAGCGGACGCACTTCAGGAAGATTCCCGGCCATGATGATCGAGATCACTTCCTCGGCGAGTGCGGGCGGCAGCATTGATTCGGGTGCCGGGGGCGAGATGTAGCGATCTGGATCCTGGCCCCACGCCTTGCCGTAGTCGCGGGCGAGTTGGTAGAAGCCATCAGGCTGGAGCACGCCGAGCTGGATCGCGATCGGCGAGACGTACACCGCCATCAACTCCTGGAGGGCCGCCTGCAACCCTTCCTTCGAGGTGTTCATGGCGTTCGCCATGAAGTCGAACTGGAACCGCCCTCGCACCTGAGCGGGGTCGTCCAGCATGCGGTAGGGATCTTCGCCGGCGCGCACCATGCCGGCGATGCGGTACTGCTTGCCCTTGGGCAAGAACGCCTGGTTCAGCTCGTGCATCTGGGCGTAGAGTTCGGTGAGGCACATGAAAAAGCGCCGGAGGATCCGCTCGGGCCGCGCGTCGCCTTGCTGGAGAATTGTCTGCATACCCCTGACCGTCCGCAGAGCGGACGCTTTCCCCTGGGGAACGCGGCCCAGTTGCAAGTCGCCGACTGAGGTGAGCCTCTCTTCCATCTGGTTCAACACCTGGATCATGTTGAAACCGAAGTTCATGCCCTGCTGGGGAAGCTGGGGGAAGTAGATGTCGTTCTTCGGGTCGCTGACCGGATAACCCTCGCCCGGCCACATGCGGATCACTTCGGGGCGCATGGACCCCGTCTGGCGGTAGAAGAAAAACGGGACATTGGTGATGGTGCCGTTGTCGATCGTCTGGTCGATGATCTGTTTTTGCAGGTCGTGCAGCCCTTCCATCATCTCGGGCAGCCCGATGCCGCAGCGTCTCCCGCGGACCTCGATGAACTGGCCTTCGGCGAAAGGACGCCGTGGGGGGTTGGCCGGGAAGACCTGGGTCAACTCGCGCGCCCGCAGGAGCAGTTTCTCCTCCTTGATGACCCACCAGATCACATCCTCGTTCTTGCCGTCGCCGTCCACGTCGTAGATGTCGAAACACATGAGGCGCGTGAGCACCTTGTGGTCGTTCACCTTCCGGTCGATGTTGCCGTCCGCCGACGTTCCGCTAACGGTGGGCGCCTCGCCTTGGTAATTCACGCCGCCGAGCGCGTCCTTCTGGGCTTTTTCTTCCTGGTTGACCGTGATGTCCTCGCGCGCCATGCCGAGGCGCTCAAGGCCCTCGTCGTCAAGCAGGTCGTAGTAGCCGGATTTCGCGAGGCGCTTGATCTCGTCGAGCGTCGGGTAGTCGATCAGGATGACGTGCGCCGAGCCGCCTGGATTCGAGGGGGACGGGATCTGCAGGTTCGCCGCGCGGGCGTTGTGCAGCACGTCTTCATAGTCTTTGACTATGGGCCGCGGGCCGTCGAACACGGTCGCGAGTTTGGCCGCGTCCATTTCCACTTCGTCGGAGGGAAGTGTGTAGAAGTCCACGACGAAGGTTTCGTCCTCATCCAGCATCACGCGCCAGCGCCAGCCTTCCTTGTCGATCTCTTTGATCTGCGCTTTCGGATAGAGGCGCATGAGCTGCAGCGCGAAATACTCGCCCGGCGGCATGTCTGCGGGGATCGCTTCGAGCACGCGGACTTCATGCGTTTCGCGTTCTTCGCGCACCCAGGGGATGAAGACCGTCACCACGCCGTCGTTCACGAATGCATCCGCCATCTCTCCGACGATCTTCTCGCCCTTCGCTTCGACGAAGAATTGATAGTCGAGGAGGTTATCCACGACGGCGGATTTGTCCTTGTTCGCCTTTTGCACCGCTTTGGAGACGACGGCCGGGCGCTGCGACATGACGGCGTTGTGGATCGTGTCCTGCATGCGAAGCGACGCGGTCATGATGTCGGGGACGGCGGAATTCGATGCGTCCTCCCACGGCCAGTCCTTCGGTTCGGTCCACATCCTGAACTTGGCGTAGCGTTGCAGGCGAGATTCGATGTCGAA
>CAZBPM010000069.1:3004-4766 GCA_964493785.1 uncultured Hyphomicrobium sp.
ACGCTACTCTCGTTTGGCCGAAGGCGCAACTCGGGCTTCATCTTGCAGGGCGTAGAGCGCGCCCATCTCGCCGCCGAGTTCTGCGAGCCGCGCATAGAGGGCATCCTCGCTGTTTTCAACTAACCAGCGCTCGTCGATGCGCCCGATCAGTTCTGCAGTATCGGCCATGAATATCATCCAGCAAGCGAGTTCACTGGATCGCAGCACGATCAGGTGTAGCCTGGCAAGATCCACGATCGAGCATAGCGGGAGCGGACTGACGATGCTTTTTCTAGTACGCGCCATGGCGCTTGCCCGGATGCTGGTAGTGCCGGTTGAGGCCCGAGAGCCAGGCGAAGCTCGGCGACTCGTTCATGAGATATTTCAGCATCGCCGGGTAGTCGTCGTCCTTGTCCTTGGGCACTTGCAGCAGCGCCCGCTCGGAGCCGAGTTTCCTGTCCTGCCAGACGTGGCGCTTCAACTGGTGGATCGTGCTCGCGCAGCGCGGGTGGACGTGGATGCGAGGCTGCCACCTTCCGGCGTCGGGCTTGAGGTACTGGTTCAGGCGCTCGCGCCCGACGTGCGAATCATCGGCAAGCTGGCACACGAGGCCCGCCGCATCGAACTCGTCGCGCCAGTTGACGCCGCGCTTGGCTGAGGAAGGCGAGAGCGCCATGTTGGGGTCGATCACGCGATGCACGACGTTCAGGCCGAGGTTGCGTTCCATGTCGAGGGAGCGTTTGCGGACTTCCGTCGGGTCGCCATCGAGCGCATCGTCGGCGATGACCCACAGGTCGTCCGAAGGATCGACGAGCGCGTAGAGCCACATGTGCGGCTTCCGCGGGTGCGGGTCGATGACGAACACCGCCGGCCAGCGATCGGTCGCCGGGAACTCGCGGACGTGATTGAACTCGCACACCTGGATCGAGCCGCAGGATTCGCAGCGCCACTTATCTTCGATGGCGCGTGCCTGCTCGTTCGTCCTGGCGATGCAGGTCTTCCCGCAGGTGAAGCACCAATGCTGGGTCTGGTCGGTGAACGCCGGATGCACGCGGTTCGAGAACCGGATCGGCTGTCCGTAGAGGCGCACGTTCCGCGTTTCGGTAGACCAATTGGCGGCCTGTGCGCTGACCGCCGTCTGGTCGAGATTCGCGTTGTCGGTGGTGTAGATGTTGAACCACTCGATGCCGCGTTGCTTTGCCATGCCGGGTTCGTAGATTTCATCGAAGATCCATTCTACGGAGATCGCCGGGTCGTCGGGCCAGGTCATTGCGACGAGCAGGCGCCCGGCGACGCGCATGGTGCGGGCTTCGGATTCGCGCCAGATCGCGAGGGTCGGCGGTTCGTCGTGCATGATGAGGTGAAAATCCCCCGAAGCGAAGTCGCTCGGATCCTGGTCCTTCGACATGAAGGTGATGGTCGATTCGCCCACTACGCGCTCGAGGTCTTCGGGATCTCGGCAAAGGACGCGAAGCGTACGCAATTTGTCCGTCCAGGACTTTTCCCATGATCCATCGACGAGGCACCACTTCGGGATCCATCCCCAGTGCCCGCGCTCGCCGCCGGGTTGATCGACACCGGACCATTTGAAGTGCTGGAGTTTCGGCAGGATCACGGGGTAGAGGGTTGTCGTGAGGGATTCCAGGATCACGCGGCACGCGACCGGGCCGCGCCACTTCTGTTTCTCAAGGTGTTTGAGAGAGTCGGGGAAGACGCCGGTTGCGACCATGGCGATTTCGAGCAGCGCCAGCTCGCTCTTGCCGCTGCCGTTGCCCCCGCCGAT
>CAZBPM010000069.1:4866-6208 GCA_964493785.1 uncultured Hyphomicrobium sp.
GCTTCTGCAAGAAACTGCGGCATGAGCACGACGAGTTTCTGGCGCAGGTTGAAGTCGTAAATCTGCGTGGGTTTGCCACCGAGCAACTGCGCCTTGTCCACCAGCACCCCGTAGGCGATTGCCAAGTCCTTCGCGTTCATGCCGGCAATCGAAACCTCGTCGATGTGCGCGAGCACCAACTGCGCTGCCGCCGTGGTCGCCGTGACCTGCTCGGCGAGGGTCAGCTTCTTGATCTCGCTTCGCACCGGGCCGTAGGCCATCTCGATCCGGCGGGCGAGCGCTTGGCCGACGCGCGGCGGAATGCCGGCCGAAGCCGCCATCTCGACGAATGCCTTGGGATCGAACGCAGGGGGGGCGCCGTCCCTCAAATCCCCTGAGAACATCCCCTCGCCGTCCTTCATGCGCTCCACGCGCCGCGGCTCGCCCGCGTTCGGCGAGAGGCGCCGCACGAACATCTTCTCTGAGAGGATCGGCTGCATGCCGCGCTTGACCGCCCCCAAGACGTGATTGCGCGCGGTCTGGGCGACGCAGCCAAGTTCCGCGCCGATCGCCTCCCACGTCATGCCCTTGGAGCGCAGGTCGTAGGCGCGACGCTGCCTGGCGGTGAGAACGGGTTCAGCCAAAGTCGATCTCCTCCGGCAACTTATCCACAGAGTTATCCACAACCTGCGCACGCGCCTCGAACCTCGAGGGCTCGAACGCGCACGCCGCCTTGGGCGACTGGTACTGCCACTTCCTGCGCATGAGCTAGCAGCGCCCCCAGCCCTGTTCCGCCATCTTGGGCTCGACCTCTTCCGCAGTAAAGTGCCCGCACTCGGCGACAGAGGCCAGAGGCGGTCACTCCAACTCCCCGATCTCCATCAGCAGACAACGGTCGCACTGAGGCCCCTTGGGAATTCCGCGGGAGTAGGGAAGGAGAGAAAGCCGAGCCCACGCCGGGGGTGCGCCTATTCGCTGGCACGGAGCGGAGAGCGCGGCGCGCGGTCTGAGAGCTGAGGGTCGGAGGCGAATCGACGACGATGCGAGCGTGGCGCTACACATGGGCCCTTAGCCAGCGCCTGCGACATCGAGCCAGGCGCAGCTACGCGGCCGGCGTTCCGCTTCGTGCTGCGGTGCCCATTTAACAGAATACCCATTGTACGAAATTCGACCTCTAGATCCTCAACGCATCAACGACTTGAGGCACGGTCCTCAGAGATTACGGAGCAGCAGCTTGAATCGTGTCATTGATTCTAAAGGGAAATTACGCTTTCTTGCGGTGCATCACGACACCACGACGTTCTCGATAGTCTTTGACTATGGGCCTTGCTTAACTTACCCGTAACACTCTCTGCTCGCGTGC
>CAZBPM010000070.1:0-3814 GCA_964493785.1 uncultured Hyphomicrobium sp.
CATGTTCATCCCACAACCATTTCCACCAGCCAACCAAAGGAGTAAAAGCATGGACGCGAGAATGCGTATCGAAATCGAAATCCAGGCCGTTGACAACATGATTGCCGATATCTACCGGGCAAAGGTGCTTAACGAGATGAGCGTTGAGGACGCGAAATTGCCCACCGGAAACCCGCAGGTCGACAAGAACCTGAAGGCAATCGCCGAAGTCTCTGCTCGCACTATCCTCCAACAGGAGCGTATGCTGGCATCTCGCAACAAGAAACTACTCGAACTGGAAGCCGAAAAGGCTGCGCTCACGGAGGAGTAACGCCATGGCCGTCACCGGATTGTCCGCGTCAAGCAAGAGCCCGATCTCTGGATTCTTCGCGCGACCCCCAGAGGCACCCTCGCCCAATATCCGCAGCGTCCGCTACGGAACCTCGAAGGCGCTCGGGTTCTCTGGCGATCCGTCCGCCTCGGTAAGCGAAGGTCCGCCAAAAGTCGAGGCACCGCCTGTCGATACGAAACCGGACAATCCGACACCGAAGCCTGTTGGTGACATCAATCCGATCATCCCGATCGGTATTGGGATCGGCCTCGCCGGCCTTCCGAAAGACATAGACCCGGCCAGCGTCCAGAAAGACAAAGGCCCGCCCGGTCGCGGTGGAGTGCCTCCTGGATTCGATGAAGGCGATCTCGGGACGGGATTGGTGCCGACGCCGACCGATGTTGAGAAATTTGTACCAACTCCGGAAAACCTGGGCGGCGACGGGGTAGAGACTGAAACGATCCCACCTGGATTCGATGCGACAGATCTGGGCAAGGGGCTCACGATATCAACAAGCCAGGCTGAGAAGGCGATCCCGACACCGCCGAATTTCGGTGGTGCCGATGTGCTGGCACCGACAACGCCGGTCGGATTCGATGAGACTGATCTCGGGACTGGCCTGGTTGTTGATGAATCAACGGCGTTTGCGCCAATCCCGTCCTTCGGGGGCGATATATCGATCGGGGGCACGGATACAGCAACGAGCATAGGCAGCGAAGCGGATTGGTGGGACGGGATGCCCGCGGGCACTACCGAACAACAGTTCAGCAATGACCTGTCGTTGTTGGACGACTACGGTATCGAAGTAGGCCCCGGCGCGCTGGTCGCTCTCGCTCAGGGCGACGTTCAGGGAGCGGCGGTCAACGTGGCCGTGGGCACGATCATGAAGGAAACGGGGGCATCAGCGGCGCTGGCGGCGGGCATCGAGTCCGTCGTTGGGGCTGAGATCGCCGCCATGATTCCGTATGTCGGGTGGGCCATAGCGGCCTATACCGTGATCCAGGCCATCATCGGAGGCGACAGCAGAAAGCCGAGCGAGGCGGTCATACTGACCGACCCGAACACCAACGAGCCGTTTTTCGACGCCCGCAATTTCGGCGGATCATCGAACGCCGGCGACAACGCGGCCGTGCTGGCGCCGCAGATCAACGCCATCAATACGTGGCTGGCAACGCTGCCGCCCGACATAAAGGCTTCGCTCAGGGAGGTGCAGCACGAGCAGCTTGGTGGGCCAGACGCGACGCTGGATCAGGCTTGGGACGCGCTTCTCGGGAAACTCGCCGACGAGGCGGTGAACAGGTTCGGCTATTCGCAGGCGGACGTGAATGCCGCCCTGCAATCGGCGCCGCGGATCACATTATCGCAGGCGGGCGGTCAGGTGGCTACTACTGGGCTCTCGGATCAGGAAATTCAGACGGCGGCGCAGCAAGGCGGAACACCGCAACAGCTCATCGAACGCGGTATCGCCGCTGGCGTAACGCTGGCAGACGCGGAACGCGCGCTGGGTGTCACGCATCAAGAGGCATCGGATTACGTACAGGCCGCCGGTTACGATCCAGGTGGCTGCTTCATCACCGAGGCCGTAATGAGCACATCGGGCCAGGGCGATAACGCCGAGGAGCTTCAGGTCTTGCGGGGGTTCCGCGACACCGTGCTCATGGCGAGCCCGCAGGGCCAGGAGATGGTGAACGAGTATTACGCGATCGCTCCAGTCGTCGTCGAAGCCGTCGCCGCGCGCCCGGATGGGGTGAAGATATTCCAGGACCTGAAAGCGCAATTCATCGACCCGGCAGTGGCGGCGGTGAAGGCCGGAGACAACGAGCAGGCGCTCCAGATTTACGCCCAGATGATTGCCTACGCCACGCAGTTCGCCAGTGAGGGCGGCGGGGAGGGGCCGGAACAACCGGGCGCCGAGGCGGGCATGGAGAATTTTGGGGCCGATGCGCAGATGGTGGCAGACTCTCCCGACATGGCCGAAGCGGCGACCGGGGGATCAAGCATGCCGATGGCCGGCCAGATGTACGACGGGGCGATGATGCCGCCACAACAGGGGATAATGCCCAGAACCAGGAACATGCGGGCGCCGATCAGCGACGTGTTCGCGAGGAGATAGAGCCATGGCGTTCAGTTGGGGTGATCTTAGCAGTTGGAACTGGAGCGCAATCGTCACGGGAGCCGCAGCCCTGCTTGGCTCGGGAAATGTGCGCAATGCGAACCAGGAAGCAGCCAGCATCGCCACGGCGAACCGGGACACGAATGCCGCTCTCTACAAAGCGGCCGGCGACCGAGCGACCGGGCTCATCACACCGATTCTGGACCAGGGCAATGCGATTGCAGCGCCAGGCCTGAATTACCTGAAGACAGTGACCGCGCAGAACCCCTACACCCTGAATCCGCAGCAGTCGCGCGAGGTCGCCGACAGGACGCTCACGGCGACGAGATCAATACCGCTCTCTCTCAGGGGCTCAGGGCGCACCAGCACCGCGATGATCAACGACACGGTGAACCGCGCCAAGGACACGATGGTCGGCCAGAACATCGCGCGCAGCGACGCGGCAGCGCGCGACCTCACCACCCAAGGCATGTCCAGCGTGCGCACCGCTGCGCCGGCACTGGCCAATATCGCTACCGGGCAGGCGACCAACATCGCAGCCGAGAACACGGGGGCGTCCAACCAGGAGCGCGCATCCGTCACCGACACAGCGGTATCGCAAAATGACGCTTTGGCTGCAATCGCAAGCTACTTCGCCGGCGCGAACAAGGACGCGACGCGCGGCAGTGCCTACGACAAGTTCAAGGAAGCGCGGGCCTGATAGGAGCCACTCCATGCCGACATACACAGCAAAATTAGGTCCGTCGATCGACAAGTTCAATGCTTCGATGGCGCGGCAGGACGAGGCGCGGAGCAAGCAAGAAGCTGACTTCGCCGCTCGCCTTGCCTTGGAGCGCCAGCGCGGTGGCATGAAGACCGGCAACGAGGCGATCCAGGCGTATTACGCGGCGCAACAGCCTTCTGCAGCACCGGCTGCTCCAGCGCCGATGGCACCCATGGCGGCGACTCCTCCTCCCGTCGCCAGCGCGCCGGCCGTCTTGCCGGCACCGGCCCCTGGGGCGAACGCAAACGCTCCAGGTGCGTCGTTGGCGACCGCAGCGGCTCCGTCTCCTAGCGGGGCTGCTGCGGCACCGCCTTTCCAGAATCCTGCTGCGATGGAGGCTTTACGCGCCCAGTTGCGCACGCAGAACGCGGGGACGCCGGATGCACAGGGTTTCGGTATGGACGTGGCGCCGCTGCCACCCGCAGCCGCAGGTGCACCGCCTGCTGCGGCACCGGTGCCGGCCGCCGCACCATCGAGCCCGATCTCAGGCTTCAGCGTGCAGCCGAAACGACCCGGGGGCCTCTCGGATCGTCCCGGCTTCAAAGCCATGATGGACAAGCTCACGAGCAATCCGGATACAGCCAACGCGGCCATGACGTTGTTCAACGCGGACCGGACCGAGCAGACG
>CAZBPM010000070.1:3914-5887 GCA_964493785.1 uncultured Hyphomicrobium sp.
GGCGCTCACCCGTCCACCCGAACAGCCACCCGCAGAGCCGACACCAGTGGAACTCGAGACGGCGCAGCGCCCGGCCAGGATGACACTTTCGCCGGCAGGCCAACCGGCACTCACCACGGATATCCAGCAACTGCCGCTCGCCGAAGAGCCGCCGCAATCGCTCACCGACCAGTACGCCAATGCGTTGAAGCCGCTCGTGCCGGCGCCGGATCGTCGCTTCGACAAGGAAAACGCGGCAGCGCGCGAGATGGTCGCTCGCCAGACCGTTCAGCGCGATCCGGCCGAAATCGCCATGGCGACGCAGGCGCAGTCCGCAAACGACATTTCAGGAGCAGACTTCTGGCGCAACGTCGGGGCCTCGGTCAAGAACGTGCCGGCCGACTACCAGCAGGTGATGGGCGGATTCTTGCAGGCGGCCGGTGAGTACATGAACCAGCACGGCACGCCGGAAGCGCCATTCAGTCCGCTCGGCGTCGAGCTCGCCACAATGGGCAAGGATTTCTACCAGCAGGGCGAGCGCGAGATCGCGGCGAACACGGTTGGGTTGAAACCGGGCCTGGGCGCGGCGTCGGTGGCGTCCGCGGTGCAGAGCGTCACCCGAATGGTCCCGGCGCTGTTGTCGGGGATGCTGACCAAGAACCCGGCCACCGTGATCCAGATCATGTCAGGCACCACTGGGGCATCCTCATACGCGGAGGCACGCGCGCAAGGCCTTACCCCGCAACAGGCATTCACCTACGCGATGTTGCAGGGCACCATAGAGGGGGCGACCGAGTACGCACCGATGCGCGCCCTGTTCGCCAGGAACCCGGACGGCATGAAGTGGTTCCTGAACTTCCTCTCGAAAGAGGTTCCGCAGGAATTGCTGGCAACGACCCTCGGGGATGCGGTCGATAAGGTGAGCCTGAAGCCGGACATGACCTGGAACGAGTTCATGCGGGACATGGTGGTGACAGCGATATCAACCCCGCTTGCTGCAGGTGTACAGGCAGGCGGCGTGCGCCTGCTCGACAAGGCGACGGGGAGGCTGGAAGAGCCGGGTCCGCCTGCTCCAGCACCTAGACCGGCGCCAGCACCAAAACCCGGCCTGCCCGGACAGCCACCCACCATACAACCGAACACGCCCGGGGAACTCGCCGCCGTCATGGGTGGCAAGCTGGAGATCGGCCAGGCGCAGCGCGAGCAGGACGCGGCCAGGGCAGCCGAAGCCGCCCGGGCGCAGGACACCGTCGATCTGGAGGGCGTCAGGAGTGCTCAGGCGGCCCGTCAGGAGACGGAGAGGGGCGCTGCGGCTTCCGGTATCCAGCCGGTCGGGGAGCGCACCAGCGTGACCTGGGGGCCGGGAGACGTGGAGATCGGGACCGTGGTCGACGTCTTCCAGATGAACCGGGGTGGCCAACCCGTTGCCGGCGCAATCATCGAGTTCCCCGACGGGCGCCAGGAAACTATCACCGCGGCGGATGCGACCTTCGGGCCGGCGCCAGTCGGGGATGGAACGACGGCAGCGCCGATTCAGGTGACCAGGCCGGAGGATATTGCAGCGGCGGGCGCGCTGACCAACCTGGAAGCAACCGGCCCGATGAAATTGGCCGACCGGTATCGCAAGGGCCGATTCGAGTTCACCGAGGGGCCGCTCGCCAAGGTCGGACCGATCGCCGTCGAGACGCCAAAGGGCGAAACGCGCACCGCAGCGGACGGGTCATGGTCGGTCCCCAACATGCCGGCGACCTATGGGCACCTACAAATTGCAGAGGGAAACGATGGTGACAAGGCAGACGTTTTCATCGGCGACGATCTTGCGGCCGGCGAGGTCTACGTTATCGACCAAATCGACCCAGAGACAGGCAAGTTCGACGAAACCAAGTCTTTCGCGGCGTTTTCGTCACAGGATGCAGCAGTGGCGGCCTACGTTGGGTCGTTCTCCGATGGCAAGGGTCGTGAACGCATCGGCGCTGTCACTGCAATGCCTGTGG
>CAZBPM010000071.1:0-5792 GCA_964493785.1 uncultured Hyphomicrobium sp.
ACCACTCCTGTCCCGCTTAGCCGCTCAGCTGCTGCGTCCCAGATGGGCAGGAGTGCAACCACTATGCGCGCCGCTCTGAATGCGGGGATTAGTTTGCGGCTTTGTTGGTCAGGGCATCCCCCGATGCGATGCGTTCGCACACTGTCGGCGTGACGCGCATCGGGATGCTTCACCGGAAGCACGCTTCTGGTCCGGCGGGCGCTTCAACCAGACCACTCGACAGTTGCATTTGACCCTAGATTTACAACCGGCTCTTTGGCATTGTTGCCTTGTTTTAGACCGTTGCCGCGTACTGCCGGGGGGCAGATGTTTAAAGATCTTCTGGCCGACTTGGTCGGCAAGTTTGGATTAGAGCTTATTGGCGTTGCGCTTCCCATTGTTGGCGCGATCGCTTGGGCTTTGTTGAGGCTGATCTGGAGCTATATCCTTCGTGGAAAAGACTTCGTTCTAAGTAGGCGGCGCGCACTCTCCGCGGTAGCGCGAACCCAAAAGGCCGGCGGCCCGACAGAGGGACCCGGCGTTTGGACGCTCAAGCCGATCGCTCCTCCAGACAATTATAAGAACAATGTGCAACGAGCCCGGATCGTAGCAGTCGCGAATTTGAAGGGCGGCGTTGGGAAGACGACGATCGCAGCAAACATAGGTGCCTATCTCGCAGATCACATTCTGTGGCGCCGACGAATTCTTCTGGTCGATCTCGACTACCAAGGCTCCCTATCCTCCATGGCTTTTCCCGAGGATAAGAGCTGGTTACCTCCAGCAGGAACGGACTCTGTAGCAACGCGCGCCCTTAGCGGCGATCTGGAACCCAATCTGTTCCTCGCGGCATGCAAGGAGGTTCGAGAGCATAGCCGGCTGAAGGTAATCACCGCCCACTACGATCTCGCCCAGGCCGATAACCGGCTGCTGGTCGAATGGCTCCTAAACAAGAAATCAGCAGACAGTCGAAGTCATGTGCGCTGGCTCTCGGATCTAATCGCAGGCCGCGTTTATGAGGCCAACGAGATGCGCTTCAATTTGGCCAAGCTACTCCACAGCGACGCCGTACAAGACGCCTTCGATCTCATCATTATCGACTGCCCTCCTCGACTTACCGCGGGCACCATCCAGGCGCTATGCTGCAGTTCGCATGTATTGATTCCAACCATCCTGGACCGGCCATCGAGTGAATCCGTGACTTCGTTCTGCGAACAGGTTGAGGCGCTGAAGCAGTCTGGCTTGTGCCCTTACATCCGGTATGTGGGAGCCGTGGCAACAAGATACGTTGCGACTCACACCGCCTCCAAGCAAGCTATTCAACGAACAGAGGACTCGTTGAGCGCGAAAGGGATACGATGCGGTTTCCTCCCAGAACCCACATTCATCCCGCAAACACAAGCGCTCGTGCGCGAAGCTAGCGATGGAATCGCCTATTATTCGATGCAGGGCAGTCAGCAGGCATCAAAGGCGAAGTTTGCAATCGCAAATTTGGCTCAACATGTTGCCATGCAGGTTGGCGTAGCTCCTGCTCAGTACTTTGATCGAAGTGGTCCCGACGATCCCAGCGCGCAGTTGAGCCTTCAGGTGGCAGCCGAATGAAAGCGTCTGAACTTGCCGAATTCATCGACGGCTGGACGGCAGTTGTTGCGCCGTCCCCGGCGGCGGCTTCTGGCATCCAGGTCTTGCGTACCCACCTCGAAAGATCCGCTCAAAGCACGATGGCAAGTATCATCGCAAAATTGAAGAAGGTCCCGTCGGTGCCAGCCGGTGACTACGAACACTCGTGGGAACCAGTCTTGGACTATTTCGATCCTCTGCTTCGCTTCGCCGGACTCTACTGCAAGCCAGCGTTAGCCAAGGACACCAATGCTCTGTTCACGATGCTGGCGGGAATCCGGCACGCTGACGCGTCTCGCTTTATCGACGCGGCGTCTCAAACTCGTGGCAACCAACGCTCTAGTGCCACAGCGGCTCCCGTTCGGATCGATATCGTTCAAAAGTACAATCGGATGCTTGAGCGAGCACTTGGCGATGACTCTGGCTTCGCGGACGCCGTCGTAGAAATTAATAACCCGTCTATTCTGAGTACTCCAGAACTCCTGCTTCTTGCAAAGCAGTTTGCATTAGCTCCGGTAAAGACTCGGCCAGCGGCACTGAAGAAGATAAGAGCGCGACACGAAGCCCTAATGGCTAGCCGTGCCAAGTCGTCCGCCACCGGAGGAAGAGTTGCCGGATGAAATTTGGCGACGGCTCAACCCTGCCCCCCACACTCCTGCAAATCCCTGACTCGAGCCGCGCCGCCGGCAGGGGCCATATTCCCCACGCCGCCTCCCCCCAAGGACCCAGACAAGATCCCGAAGTCGCGCGCCTCGCGCGTAAGGTCCGGCAAGCCGTTGCCCCCGCCACCCGAGCGGAGGCGGACACGGGTTCGGCGTACGGGCTGCCTTATCGTCTAGATTGAACGCTGGTTGACGCGCTTCGACAGTTCCTCGGCGCTTTCCTTGCGCTCGCTGTAGCGGTCCCCGAGGTAGTCGGCCCGCTCGCGCGTCAGCAGCGTGAACTTCACGAGCTCCTCCATGACGTCGACGACCCGGTCGTAGTAGGCGGACGGTTTCATGCGGCCGTCGTCTTCGAATTCCTGGAAAGCCTTCGCCACCGACGACTGATTGGGGATGGTGATCATCCGCATCCACCGCCCGAGCACACGCATCTGGTTCACGGCATTGAATGACTGCGAGCCGCCGCTCACCTGCATGACCGCGAGGGTCTTGCCCTGGGTGGGGCGAACCGCGCCCGTGGGAAGCGGGATCCAGTCGATCATGGATTTCAACACGCCGCTCATTGCCCCATGGCGCTCCGGCGAGCACCACACTTGCCCCTCTGACCATGCCACCAGCTCACGCAGCTCCTGCACTTTGGGATGCGTATCGGCGGCGTCATCCGGCAACGGCAGGCCATGCGGATCGTAGATCTTCGTCTCCGCGCCGAAGTGCTCGAGCAGCCGGGCCGCCTCCAACGTAAGGAACCGGCTGTAGGAGCGCGCGCGCAGTGAGCCGTACAGCAGCAGAATGCGCGGCTTATGTGTGGCGCTCGCCGCGAGCTTGTCCCCCGAAGGCACATGCAGGTGTTGGTGGACCACGTTGTTGAGGTCGCCCGCTTTCTTGGTCATCGCGTTGTCCTTCCGGGCACGACCTCGCCGTCCTCCTTGGTGAAGGCGCCGATATTCGGGTTTGGCAGAATGTCGAGAACGGCTTCGGACGGGCGGCAGAGCTTCACGCCGAGCGGCGTCACCACGATCGGCCGGTTGATCAGGATCGGGTGCTGCATCATGAAGTCGATCAGCTCGTCCTCGCTCCACTTGGAATTGCCGAGGCCCAGTTCGGCGTAGGGCGTTCCTTTTTCGCGCAGCAGCTGCCGCGCGCTCATTCCCATTCCGGCCAGGAGGTCCACAAGCACTTCGCGCGACGGCGGCGTCTTGAGGTATTCGACGACGTTCGGCTCCTCCCCGCTTTGACGGATCATCGCCAGCGTGTTGCGCGACGTACCGCAGGCGGGGTTGTGAAAGATGGTGATGGTCATTCTAGAGACGTACCCTTGCGGCTTCGGTCCTTGATCGCACGGCGGCTCCCCTCTCGTACCAAGGGCGTGATGCATTGACGATCTTGACCACCGAAAGCATTACCGGAACTTCAATCAGAACGCCGACGACAGTGGCAAGCGCAGCCCCGGAATGGAAGCCGAACAGGCTGATCGCCGCGGCCACGGCCAGCTCGAAGAAGTTGCTGGCGCCGATGAGCGCGGAAGGCGCCGCGACGCAGTGTGCCTCGCCCGTCGCGCGATTGAGCAGGTAGGCAAGGCCGGAGTTGAAATAGACCTGAATAAGGATCGGCACTGCCAGCATCGCAATGATGAGCGGTTGATCGAGGATTTGCTTGCCCTGGAATCCGAATAGCAGAACCAGCGTCGTCAGCAGCGCCAGGAGGGACAGCGGCTGCAAGCGATCGAGGAGACTTTTCAGGGCCTCCTCGCCGGCTGTCGCAAGACAGTATCGACGAATGACCTGCGCCACGATCACCGGCACGACGATGTACAGGAGGACGGACAGGACCAGCGTTTCCCAAGGCACGGTAATTGCGGAAAGCCCGAGCAGTAATCCGACCAGGGGAGCAAAAGCGAACACCATGATCACGTCGTTGAGCGCGACCTGGCTCAGCGTGAAATGCGGCTCGCCGTTAGACAGGTTGCTCCACACGAACACCATCGCCGTGCACGGCGCGGCCGCCAGCAAGATCAACCCTGCGATATAGCTGTCGACCTGATCTGGAGGAAGGTAAGGCCTGAAAAGCCACCCGATGAAGAGCCATCCGAGCAGCGCCATGGAGAACGGCTTGATGGCCCAGTTGATGAAGAGCGTGACCCCGATACCGCGCCAATGCTCGCGCACCTGACCGAGCGCGGCGAAGTCGATCTTCGCCAGCATCGGGATGATCATCAGCCAGATCAAAACGGCAACCGGCAGGTTGACCCTGGCGATCTCGGCCGATCCTACCGCTCGAAAGAAGTCAGGAAAGAAGTGCCCGAGCGCAATGCCGAGCACGATGCACAGGGCAACCCACAGCGTCAGGAAGCGCTCAAAGGTCGACATCGCGGGTTTGGCGCCAGGAGCTTCGGCAGCGAGCGACGTCATCTACGCCTTCTCCGCTTCAGCATCGATCCGGCTCCGCCCGATTTCATCCAACCGTCGCTGCAGCGAAAGCTTGTCGAGGGAAGCAAGCGGCAGGCTCGTGAATATGCTGATGCGCGAGTTCAGCATGCGGTAGGTGTCGGCGAAAGCCAGAGCCTTCTCGCTGTCGGTGCCTTCGACGGCAGCCGGGTCTGGCAGGCCCCAATGTGCGCTCATCGGCTGGCCTGGCCAGATGGGGCACGTCTCGTTGGCGGCGTTGTCGCAGACCGTGAATACGAAATGCAGTGGCGGCGCACCGGGCGCCGAAAACTCGTCCCACGGTTTTGAACGTAGCGCGCTCGTATTGTAGTTGAGCTGGTTCAACAGCTTCAGGGTGAGAGGATGAACCTGCCCCTTGGGCATGCTGCCGGCGCTGTATCCTTTGAACTTGCCCGCGCCGACGCGGTTGATGATCGCCTCTCCCATGATCGACCGGGCAGAATTGCCGGTGCACAGAAACAGGACGTTGAACGGCTCGCTGGTCATTTCGATCCTCCCTTACACAACGTGCGCGACTTCTTGATTGTTGAACCGCAAAGCTCCGGCTGGCCCTGACAGCAATCCTCGGTGAGGAACGTCAGCAGCTGGCGCATGCCATCGAAGTGGACGGCGTAGCGGATGTAGCGCCCGACCCGGGTGGCATGGATCAGCCCGGCCCTGTCGAGCTCTTTCAAATGGAACGACGCTGCAGTGGGCGCGGCGCCAACGGCTTCCGCAATCTCACCGGCAGGCAAACCGGACGGCCCCATCTTCACGAGCAGACGGAAGATCGCCAGGCGCTGGTCATGCGCGAGCGCGGCGAGGCAAAGGACGGCGTCTTTATTGTTCATGAAATAATACTACATGGATTCTTGAAGTATGGAAATAATATCTCTTGCGCGCACAGCCGACGCGCTGGACGGAAGCGGCGCGCGGGCAAACCTGTCCCCCGCTTAAGCCAGGGCGCTGCGATACTCCTGCAAATCCCTGGCTTGAGCCGGGCCGCCAGCAGGGCCATATTCGGCCTATGCCGCCTCCCCCCAAGGACCCAGACAAGATCCCGAAGCCGCGTGCCTCGCGCGTGAGGTCCGGCAAGCCGTTGCCGCCGCCG
>CAZBPM010000072.1:0-5701 GCA_964493785.1 uncultured Hyphomicrobium sp.
CAGTACGATCGGGTAGTTGAGCACGTCGTCGAGTGCGCTGAGTGGCTGCACGCCCACGAAACTGATCGTAATGGCGCTGACGTTGAACCAGCGGTTGCCGGAGTTGTTCGCGTCCTGCGGAAGCATCGGTACCAGGCGGTTCCCCGACACGAACGCCGCCGGGTTCCTCGAGGGCACCATCGAGAACCGCTCTCTCTCCGTGAAGACGTCGCAGGGAATGAACGTCGCGGGATTGGAGTTGTACGACAGCGACACCGCGATCAGCCGAATCATTTCCGTGGGCAGCGGGAAGCCCGGCTGGCCGCCATTCAACCCGAACGGGTCAGTCGCGATTGGCGGCTCCGTGAAGTCGACGTAGGGCACTCCGCCTGGTGTGACGTGGATCGCCCACCCGTCTTCATAGGGGTTGCCCACCGTGGGGATCCCGACGCCCGTATTCACACTCAGCGGCACGCCCCAGTTCGTCACGAGGATTGAGCCCGAGGTGGTCACGAGCAAGGTGGCGCCGGCCATTGGCACACTGTACTGCATCGCCGTGCCGACCAGCCCCTCGATCTTTGCGCCGTGCTGCGCCAGGTGCGTGCGCAACCTCGAGTTGAGAAAAAGCAGGGCTGGCCCGTCTCCCGCTTGCAAGTCGGAAAACGCCCAGTGCCGCGTGCGCGCGGAGTCGATCAGTGCCCTGACGGTGACGGTGCTCATGGGAGAGTGCTCATGTCGTCACGACACTGCGGAATGTCCCGACGTCATCTGAGTAGAAGCGCATCGTGTTCGCTCCGTTGTCCCAGAAAAAACACTGCCGCGCAAAGCTGTTTGCGTCCTTTGCCACCGACAGGTGGTTTTCGATGACTTCCCCGTTGAATATCGTCCGGTCAAGGAAATACCAACCGTGATTGTTCCTGAAGCCCTGGTAGACGGCGACTGCGTCAATATCCGCCGTCTTGAAAGCCTGAATGTACGTCAGGACGTTGTCCTTCATCGGCCGCGGCAAGGAGACGTTCGCTCCGGCGCCATCATGGGTCGCGACCAGTGTCGCGGCCCCGTGCACGAAGTTGCCGACAAACGCCACCTCCCGCAGCGTCACCTGCGAGGCGCGGTTCACCATGAGCACCGCTTTCGTTTCCATCACCGTCGCGCCATTGAATCCCGCCGTGGTAAACGGCTTGGCGTAGAACAGGTTGTCGCGGATCACGATCTGCCGGTTCAGTGAGCCGTACATGAACACGCCCACTCGAGCGTTCCGGATGGTGTTGCCGCTGATGAGCACCGACTGTAGCTGGCCTTCCGGGTAGTTCGCGTCAACCAGGTCGGTCGAAATGTAGATGCCGTTGCCTTGCAGGTTTCCGTTGGCCGCTTCCTGCTGTGTGATCACGTTGTCCGCCACCACGATATTGCTCATGGCGGGAAATCCGGTGTACTCCGGCCGCGCCGCGATGTAGGCAGAAAGCCCCATCGAGTCGATGCTGATCGGGCCGCCGCTGGCAATACCTTCACAGCAGATGGCGTTGCCCTGTACCGTGACGTTGTACGACAGTTCGTTTATGCTGATTCCAGACGGCTTGCCGCTGATCGTGTTGTTTGCCACGACTACGTTGCGTGCGCGTAGCTTGACCGGGTCGTCAGATGTGCGCAGCGCATCGACGTCAACCCGCATCGTATTTCCTCGCACCGCACAGTCGACGCCGTTCAAGTAGACACAGTGCTCCGAAGAGTTCAGGAACACATTGTCGCTGATCAGCAGGTCCCTGCCCGTGCGCTTGACCTGACCAAGCGCCCACCCCGGAAACGTCGGCAACCACAGATCGTTTTCGGTGTCTTCCGGGCTGTCGTAGGTACTGCCCTGCGATACCCCGACGTCACAGTACGAAAAGGTGTTGCCGAGGACCTGCAGGCCATCGACGCCACGGCACGCGATCGCATGGATCAGCGCCCTGCTAGCCGTAGCGTGTGCCGTCGCCTCGAGCCGGCACCCGGACATGACCGCATCGTAGCATTTCGTGGTGTTGTAGTACCTCGCCGCCACATAGTTGTAAACCGGCGGCCCCTGAAAAAAGATCACTGCACTGTCGATCGCCGTGAATCGGCATCCAACAACAGACAGGCGCCTGGTGTTCTTCACTTCGATCGCATTACGGAAGTCGTGCAGCTCCGATCCAGGCGAGGCGTGTTGTGTATTTGAGCCCTGAAACTCAACGCCGTCAATCGTGACGTCTTCAACCGCAGCGGCGACATTGCTATCCGGCGTTCCCACAAAGAGCAGAGGGTACGCCTTGGCGTAGGTCGAGATGTCCGGTGTGAACCGGGCAAACACGACGCCCGGACCAGCTGCCAGCAGCCGGATCTTGTTCGACGTGATTTTGACGCCCCAGACGTCGTCCACGCCAGCCGTCCGAGCAATCAGGTACGTGCCGGGGTTGAAGACAATCGTGCCGCCGCCCAGCGCCCCCACCGTGTCGATGGCATCCTGAATCGCCGCCGTGTCGTCGGTCACGCCGTCGCCCGTGGCACCAAATGACAGCGCGTTCAATCCAACGGCTATTTCGTCATGCCGCGCGTGTCGCGTGACCCCAGTCTCGGGATCGAACGCGAACACCGCACCTCTCGTGAGGGTGCTGGCAGGACCCGCGCCAAGTCCGGTGATGGTCGTTACGGCAGTCATCCTAGTACCCCATGGCCTGCGCGGCCGCTGCGGTTGATAGAGACCCGCGCAAAATCGCCAAATCGGCGTATGCCCGATCCACGGCCGGCGTGATTGGATCTCCCGGTGTATATGGTGCCGCGAGATTCACCCACGCGCTCGTTGCCAGGTCCCAGTAGCGATAGAACAGGGTGGAGGCGCCGCCGAAAACAGCACTGCCGGCAAGTGTTAGCGCATCGACCGCACGGATAACCGTCGCTGCGGTGGCTGGCACATAGGATTGTTCAAACGTTCCGAGGCGCAGATTTGCACCCCAGAAAAGCGCGGCAACGGTACCCGAGGATGATCCCGAGGACGGACGAAGAATCAGAGAAAATGATTGTGCTGGAATCCCCGCAACCACCGTCGCCCCAACGCGCTGCCAGTCCGCCGTGAGTACGATATTGAAGTACGCTCCGCCACCCACGTGACGACACAAGAGGATTTTGCCGACGTCCCCTGCCGCAAATGCCTTGACCCACAAACCACCGCGGTACTGGCTGCCGGTGACCACCGTCACGAACTGCCGAAGTTCAGAGTAGTCGCCTGCTCCTGGTGCGATGAACACGACTTTGTCCGCGGCTGCGGCGCCGTCCGGTGCCGTTCCTTGGTTGACAGTCACAGCTGGCAAGACACCGGCATTGGCCTTCGCTACCGACCACACGGCCCCCAGGGTCATGTTTTCAGTTTGCAGCAGAATGTCTTCCGTCGCTGACTCAAGCAGGATTGTCCGCACCCCACCGACGTAATGCGCATCGCGCAGGGTGTTTGTGTTCACGAACTGCACCAGCCCGTTGGAACCGATGAACGACGGGACGCCATTGGCGCTGGCGTTTGTGAAAGACGTCACGCCACCCAGGGCCGCGTAGTCGCCGGGCGTCGCGCGCGCCACGATGGGGTTGACGCGACCGAGATCGCTCAACCCCACCCCCATCCCCAGGCTCATCGGCGACATCGATCTCCTAGTACAGGCCAACCATGGTGGTGGCCGTCGTGTTCCCGTTGTTGATGCGCTTGACGGAAATCGGCAGGATGGTTCCTGCCGGCACGGCCTTGAACAGCACGACGGCATTGGAGCCGCCGGCCATCACCGCCTCCACATCACCCGTGACGCCGACGTACACGCCTCGAGTGGGCCCGGTGGCGATGTCCACCGCGTCGCTCGGAACAATCGTCACCGCCTCATCAGCCGGCGCCGCGAAGTTGCCCATCTTTGCCGTCATGGTCCCGCTCCGTCTGGGGTTCGACCAGCCCTAGCCTTCGAGGTCCTTCAGCTGCTTGGCGACCAGTGCCTCACGTTCGACCAGGTCGGCCTCGCGCTTGGCCAGGTCCGCTTCCATGGACTCGCGCTCCTTGGCCAGCTCGCGCTCCACCGTAGAGAGCTGGCGCGCCTTGGCCTTGAGCTCGTCGGCTTCCTTCCTAAGCGCGGCCTTTGCCGGCGGCTCCTCGAGCCTGACATGGCCGCGCGCGCGCCGGATGACCGCTTCTTCCTGATCCCCGAGCCCGGGCTCGAGCGTGCCGCCTGCCATGTTGAAGTCGTTCGGCCCGAAGACCGGAATCACTGGATTGCCCACAACATCCTCCTGAAAACGTGGTCCGCTCCCGCCACCATCCCGCATCGTGCCCTACGTCAGGTTCACCTTGACCGGGTGAAACTCGCTCACCCCGCCACCTGCCTTCGTTCCTTCAAAATACTGATACCCAGCCGCTTCTGCCGTCGCCTCGTCTCCGGCGTCGATTGCTGCCTGGTCGTTTCGCTCGTTCATGGCATCGAGCGTGGCGCTCAGTTTCTGCGCCTCTTCCCGATTCCACTTGTCGGCTGCGCGCATGAACTCGACCAGCCAGGCGCCCAGCGGGGCGTATTCCCCATCCTCGACCATCGCTTTCACGCCCGGCACGATCTCGACCGGTTGCGTCACGAAGCAGATCCGGGTCCACGGGCGATGACTCTGGGTCGCAAACCCGTCGTACCGAATGATCTCCCAGAGCCCCCGAAACGTCGGGTTGATGATCTTGCCCATGGCGTCATAGCCGCCCCGCTTCACGATGACCGCGTGAGGCTCCCAACGCACGTCCAGCAGGGAATCGAGGGCTTGGAGATCCTCGACGACCAGCCGGACGTCGTCACCGCTCTGCGGGGCTTCCATGATCGCTACGCCTGCAGCAGGACAGTCTGCCGGCGCACGCTCGCGTCCAGCGCCTGCAGCTCCTGATACGACAGGGGCGGACGTGCACTTTGCACGGGAGCCCCGGCCGGCAGGACGCACAGCTGGTCGTTCGGGTACGCCAGGGACAACGTGGCCGCGGCGGCGACACAGCCCGCGTAGGTCGTGTCGTCCGCGGCCAGCACGGGATGCCGCAGGATCCCGCTTTGAGAACTCCGCACTTCGTATGTCATGATTTCTCCTAACCCTTGATGTCGAGGAGCACTGCGATGCCGTCGAGGTTGGCACGCAACGTGCCGCCACCCGCTTCGGAATCCACGACAGACGTCGTGATCTTGACGTTCAGGATGTCGCCAGCCACCAGACCAGCCGCCGTCACATCGAACGTCTTCGTGTACCACGTGTCGTCGGCCGCCCACGACTGCGCGGCGGTCGTGCAGAGGTCGGCCCCGACTGCACCATTTCCCGTCTGCTCGTACACCTCGACGTCGATCGTCGATCCGTTGTTCACGGCCGCAGCGGTCTTGATGAGCGCCGTCTTGACCTGGATTTTGACGTCGCCTGCCGCCACGTATTCAGGCGGAAGAATGAACTGCACGTAACCAACAGAGACTTCCGTCTCGTTGTCGCAGATCTCGCCCTGGACGAGGATCACGTTCGCCGCGACGCTGATGTTGAACGTACCCGCCGTTTCCGCTGCCAACAGCGCAGCGCCTGCGTCGGACTTCAGCCCATGCGCCGGGATGCCGAAGACGGCAAGCGCCTCCTCGATCATCTTCGCCCGCGTGATGCTGCCGGCCAGCATCGCGTCCGTCACCTTCGTGTTGCCGATCGCGGTCACGCCGGTGCCCCCAATCGTCAC
>CAZBPM010000073.1:0-5689 GCA_964493785.1 uncultured Hyphomicrobium sp.
TGCCCGTACTGCGGCTGCCAGTACTGCGGCTGCCCGTACTGCGGCTGGGCCGGCGACGCCGGCTGCCCGCCACCCTCGGCCGGCTTCTCCTTGTCGAGCTTCGCCCTCCAGGCCGCCTTGTCCTGCTCCGTCATCTTCATGCTCTTGAAGTTGTACTTCGTGAGCGGCGTTCCCTTCTGCGCAGAGCGACCCGTCCACGCCTCGACCCCGACCAGATAGCCGCGGAGGGGCTGCTCCGGGTCGTCCACCGCCGGGATCCTGCGTCCCGTCTGGGGGTCGGTGAAGCCCGTGAGGAGCGCCTCGACCTCCATGTCCTGCCGCTGCTTGGCCGCCGGTTCGGTCGCCACATCCTCACCGAGGATCGCGCAGAGGCACGTCTTGATGAGATGCTTCGCCATCGGGTTCGTGCTGAGATTGATCGAGTACGACACCGTCGACCCGGCCGGGTTCGGCTGCACCTCGGCGCTGGTCGCGGCCGACTCCACCACGAGGAAGTTGAAGATGAAGCTGTGCCCCTTGTAGCCGGTGCCGCCCTGCTGGACCGGCAGCTTCTGGAAGATGCGCTCGAGACACCAGAGGTACCTGCCGTCCTTCGGCCAGTTGCCGCCGCCCATCCCATCGGCCTGCGCGATCGCGCGGGCCATCGCCGGATTCGTTGCCATGATCTCGTCTCTCCTTTTAGTTTTTCCGCGACGCGGTGTGCGTCGTCGGTACTGCTTTCACTTTCACTTTCACTTTCACTTTCACTTTCGCTTTCGCTTTCGCTTTCGCTCTCGCTCTTGTTTTCGCTCTTCACTGCTTCTGCTTGCTACTTCCCCTTCTTCTTGAGTGCCTCCTTTCCCGCCGCGATCAGATCGCGGACCTTGTGGCCGCCCTTGCGGCCGATCTCATTGTAGAACTCGAGGCCGCGCTCGTCGCGGGTCTTTTCCCCACCCTTCCGACCGATCTCCTTGTAGAAGGGCGTGCCGTAACGCTCCTTAGTGGTCTGGCCTCCCTTCTCACCGCCCTTGCGGCCGATCTTCTCGTAGAACTCGTGGCCACGCATGTCGCGGATGGTCTCCCCGCCTTTGCGACCGATCTCCTCGTAGAACTCGTGGCCGCGCGTATCGCGGACGGTCTCCCCGCCTTTGCGGCCCGCCTCGACTACCGTCATTGGCTTTTTCTTTTCTTCCATCTCACACCTCGTCAATAAAATCACAATCAGCCGCGAGGATCTTCTGCAGGTTCCCGGAGATCCCCTGGACGAACTTCGCGTAGCGCACACTCTTGTCGATCGCGTCGCGAAGCTCCGGGACGTGGCGGTAGAAGAGCACCTCCACCGTGTCCTCGGCCTGGCCGATGCGATGAAGGCGTGCGATGCACTGCTCGATTTTGTCGGCCGACGCGGGCGGGATCGGGATCAGCATCTTCGTAAAGATCCGCTGTAGCCCGTCGCGCCCCGTACCGTGCGCGTGAATCGATGCGATCACCGAACGGTCCCCGCGCTCGGCGAGGATCCTTGCCTCGGCCCCGGGGCCGCCGCTGTGCAGCGGCAGCCCGGCAAACGCGGCCACCTTCCTCCCGAAGGCGTCGTGCTCGTAGAAGATCACCCCGCGCTCGGTCTTGGCCCACGTCGCGGCATCGCGAGCGAGGTAGTCGTCGATCCAGACCGGCTCCGTTTCGTGCTGGACGGCATCCTTGATCTTGCTCCACGCCGGCCAAGTCTCGGCTGCCCACGTGGGGAGTGTCCCGCGGTAGATGCCGCCACCCGAACCCCCGCACTCGGGGCACGGGATATCGCCGTCGCCGTGGCACTTGGGGCAGCTTTCGCGATCAGCGTTGAAATAATCCCACGAGATCGTGCCGCCGACGCACGCACAGGCGACGCGGCCACCGCCAGCGCACGCCTCGCACGTCGGCGCATCTTTCAGGGCGCGCCCGCGCTCGTCTCGGCCGCGGTAGAAGCGGGACGCAGCGGCGGCGCAGAGGAACGGCGAATCGAGATGCGGCGTCGGCTGCTGCAGCTTCTGCCGTAGCTCCCGGTTCCACGCCTTGCGTGCCGCCTTCCACTCCGCGACAAGCTCGGGTGGTTCCCCTCGAGGGAAGACCCACTTGTAATAGAACCCGCAAGCGAGTTGCTGCGCGACGCGCGAAACGTCGAGCGGGTTTGTCATCTCCTCGCCATCGGGGCGTGTCCATGCCGGGTGATCGTCGTCACCGTTTCTGAACTGCTGCAACGCCTCGGCGATCACGGGGGGCATCGTCGGCGCTTTTCGCTCGAGGATCTGAATCGACGCATCACAAGATGCCGTGCGCGTCTCGATCACGCCGAGCGTCTCGGAGATCCTACGCCGCACCGCCTCGCGCGCGTCCTCGCCAGGCGCCATCAGCGACGACAGCGCGCCAGGCGGACCCATGTCCCCCGTCACCGCCGGATCAACTGCCTCGGCCCACTCGGAGACCGTCACCGGGTGCTGTGGCAGGGGTGACCCGTCACCGAGGGAGAAGGCCAGGAGGTGAGCGAAATCTCGAATCGACTTGGCCGCCAAGGTTCCTGACCAGACCCCGACGTTGGTCTGCGGCTTGCGCTCCATGTGGTCGAGGAACCTGCTGCCGCGAGCGCTCGTCACGTTGCGGAGCTTGTGCGCCTCGTCCGCCAGGATGAGATCGGGATTGAGGTCGCGGAGCAACATCGTCCGGCTCGGGAGCTGCAAGATCGAGTAAGGCACGACATGAAGCGGCGGCGCGCCCTCGATCAGGCGCCCACGCCCGGAGCCGTCCTGGAACATGATCGATGGCACGATGAAGTGCTCAGAGACGCGCTGGTACTCGATCCAGAGCTGCTCGGTCAGGCCGGGAGGCACGAAAAGCACCGCGAGGCGCGGTCGCATCACCACGGGAGCGAGGATGTCCAGGAGTGTGTTGTGAATGACGATGCCGTTGGCGATGAAGTTATGTGTCGCGGGAACATTCAGATCGTAAACAGGCCGGACACCGGCACTGATTTTGTACCTCAAGCGCTCCCAGGCAATGTCACGACTTGCAAAATGCGAAAAACGCCCGCGGTAGCCAGTGCGCTCGACGAACTCTATGAACCTCTTTCGACCCAGATTCCCGCCAGACATGCACAACTGAGACGAGACCCACCTGCGAGGACTGTTATTCTTATCCCCATGCCGGGGCAGACCCAGATCGTCACAAATGAGTGTGATACTGTTCTTGGTCAGAGGAACCACATCAACGTTAGGATTGCGCTTCTTGCTGTTCAACGTGGAACGGAGTTTCTGGCACGCCTCTTCTTTTCCGAGAACGTCGCCTACCGTCTGCAAGAAACGAACAGCGTCTTCCCCGTACACCGAGAGGCGGTACGCCTGAAAGAGATCGTTTTTCAGTGCAACCACCCGACCTGTTTTGCGCGAGCGAATGCCGAGGCGCAACAGCAAAAAACGAATGTCATCGATCAGGCTCTCAGAAGCGAGCATCACACCGAGGGTGCAGTTACCCTCAATGTACCCATCGCAAGCCCAGAATCGATTCAGAAACAGAGCAATCTGTCGCGGAGGAAGTCCCCACAACTTCGCATCAAGCCGCTTCTCTCTGGACAAGCCGTAGAGGTCCCACCGCTCACGAAAGAGAGTGCCTCCTCCCCAACGGCCAGACGAGGTGCCGAGAAGAGTGAATTCGCGCGCGTTAGTGCGGCTCTCTCGCTCACTCCAGCCATGACAAACCGACCCTGCTAGACGCTGGAACTCGGCAATAACAGCAGGTGTCGCGTTCGTGAAGTACAGCATATTTTGACTGCAAGAGCCATCTGCCGTCATCAACGCTACTAGTGCGACCTCATCATCAGTCGCCTGCGTATAGTTGAGCGGCTCTGGGATTCGAGTCGGCACCGCAACTAGATCGTCAGCGCAGAGATGTTCGGCCTCGATCCAGCCTCTGGCTGTGTATACCTTGTGGTCATGACTTAGTACGAGACGTGATCCGTCGGCCAACTCGAGCGTGTAGCACTCCTTCGTGCCCGACGGAAACGCTGTAGCCGAAGCATTTCCAAGATCGTTGCCATAGAGCGATGGTACAGCCAGGACGCCCAACTCACTCACCAATCGCCGCCTGCCACTCCACGCGTCGAACACTTCTGTGCTGCCATCGACGCATTTGCCCGAACCTGTTCCGGCGCGCCCAAAGATGCCGCCCGCGAGCGGCATCTCGAAGAGCGCCCACGCCTGCATTGGGAGCAGGCGATCAATGCAATACCCCCACCTCGCCTTGCAGCTGCAGCCATCGGGCCGGGGGCGGCGGAGGCGCGTCGTCATGATCTCGACGAGCGCCTCCGCCCGGAGCGACTTCAGATCAACCGGCGCCCTGTGCGGCAATGCCAGGATCCGGTCCATCTCGCTCGACTGGCGCACGACCGTGCGCTGCTTGTGGCCGAGGCGTCCATGACGCTGCGCCTCTTTAGCCTCGCGCTCGATCGCGCGCCAGTCCGGCAGAGGCAATCCAAGATTTGCGAGAATACTCACTCGCAACCCTCTTCGGGCCAGGTTTCTCCTCGTTGTGCTGCGCTTATTGTCGACCTGGCTACGCCAAAAATCGAGGCTAACTCCCGTTGAAAAAGAGCGCCTTTTACTTCTCTGATGAAAAGAACATCGTCCTCGGTTAACAATGCACGCGCATTACGCTCGCCCTTCGGGTGATCACACCGCCCTTTTGCAACCATGTCCGCTGCATTGTCTGCGCGCGTTCCAACAAACAGATGTAATGGGTTACAACAAGGCGGATTATCACAACGATGTAGAACACACAACTCCGTGGGTCCGTAGACCAACTCCCATGCCAGACGATGCGCGAAAACACGTTTGCTATGCCTGCAAGTGCTGACCGCAAAACGACCGTATCCTGTTTCGTTTCGTAAAGAAAGCCACAGCCAGCACTCTGCCGGGCTACGTTTATCGACGAGTGACCAGAAACGGTCAGCCATCGGTCTCGTGGATACGGGTCGACTCATCGTTGTTATCCCTCGTCCTCCTCTTCGTCCTCGTCCACACCCCCGCCATCGACGTCCTCCTCGATGACGGGGTGTTCGACGGTGTTCCTCGGCGTCCGCTAGCGCAGGCTGCGGACGAAGGTCTGGCAGAAGGGGCGAAGCGCCTCGACGACGATCTGCTTGACCTCGCTCTCGGCCACGTGGGTGAGGACGTAGGCGCCGGCGGGCGGCACCGCGTCGCGAGCGAGCGCCGCGAGAATTCCCTTCCAGCGACCGAATGCCAGCTGGTGTTCTCCCTGCACCGACCGGATGTCCGCGACCTGGAAGTGCTGCTCCATCTGCCTCACGAGGTTGTCGACGTGGGCGTCGAGCGAGAGCACCTGTTGCGCGCCGGAGACCACGCAGTCCACGTAGAGGTCGATCCCGACCGGCTGTGCGGCCGGCTGCGCGGCCGGCTGGGCGGCCGGCGCCACCCGCGGGTCCTGGTGCGAGGGCAGCTTCGAGATCGCCCTGCCATCAAGCATCTCGGGCCTGATCTTCAGGTTCGTCGTCCCGCACCGCGGGCAGGTGGCGGCCTTCGACATGATCTCGGGCGGCTGCAGGTAGACCGTCTGGCCGGCGCCGTCGCACTTCCCCGAGCGTGAGGTGGCGCGCGGGGCGTGCATGGGCGGCGGCGGCATCACGCTGACGACCGCCTGGTGCGCCTGCTGGATCGGCGGCGGC
>CAZBPM010000074.1:0-5317 GCA_964493785.1 uncultured Hyphomicrobium sp.
CGAACGGCCTCGGGAACGGCATCGACATGCTGCCCGGCAAGATCGGGCAGGTGGTGAAGTGCCCGCTCCTGGTCCAGCCGTCGATCTTCAGCCTGTTCACCGTGCCGGACGGCGCCACGCTGTACGTCACGAAGGCCCGCGTCTTCCTCACGTTCTTCGGCGACAACCTCCAGTAGCTCGAGCGGCGACTCTCCCCTCGCCGATCCGTCGGCGAGGGGAGCGGTCGCACACCTGCGGAGGACCGATGCGACACATCCACGAGGAGTACGGTAGCCTGTTTGACGGCTCCGACGCGCGAGCGGACGGCGAGCCGAGTGACAGCGAGACGTACCTCCTCTGGAAGATGGAGCAGGTCGCTGACGACAACGTCAAGTGGCTCCAGCGGCACCCGGAAGCACCCCTCCTCTACGACACCGACGTCACCTACGACCTGCCGGAGCAGCTGAAGAGACCGATCTCGAGCGCGGCCAAGCGGCAGATCGCCGAGATCATGAGAAAAGCAGGCGCGAGCGAAAGCAAGATCCGGTCGACGATGGACTTCCTCGACGGCGTGGAGACCTTCTTCGATACGCCCAGGCTGTATGAGGAGGGAAAGGGAGACTGCAACATTCTCGTCCCGACTCGCATGGCCGAGCTGCGTCGCGCCGGGATCCCCGCCAAGGCGGTGATGGTCAAGAAGACCAGCGATGACGGCGTCGACTACTACCATGCGCAACTCGAGATTCCGCCGATGCCTGGTGTTGCCGAGGTCAATGGTGTCCCGCAGCCGTCGATCGAGGATCCGTCGCTGATCCTCGGCATGCGCGGCGTGGGTCCCGAGATGCGCGAGGAGATGCGACGGAACGTCGAGAGGGTGCAGGCGATGAGTGGTCACGCCGCAACCGTTCTCGGCATCTACGGCGGTGACGGGCCGTCCGTCGGGCGGCACATCCAGATGTGCGGATTCGTCCCGATCGGATCCGAGCGCCTGCAGCGGTGGCTCGACGAGATCGCCTACAACGAGAGGCAGGTGGCATGACAGCCATCCCGCTCGCTTCCCCGATCGCAGGCGTCTCCGACGACGCCTGGCGGGCGTTCGTCGCGGCCATGACCGTACGCCCCGCGGTCGACGCCCCTGAGTCGAAGGGCTACGGCTGTTTCGACGCCCGCACGCGGCGCCTCGCGGAACTCGGCCTCGCGGCGCCGACCACCTTTGAGGAGGGCTACACGGCCTTCGAGAAGTCGGTGGTGGCGTACCTGGACGACATCAAGGGAGGCCGCCTGACCACACCCGACGGGGTCTCGCGCGCTGGCGCGATCGCGATCCTGCAGCGAGGCGGGCGTGGTGCCCTGTCCGCGTACCCGGAGATGTTCTCCGACACGCGCGAGGTGTACGAGCGCGCGAGGGAGTGCTTCTGATGCGAAAGAAGTCGGCGCGATGAGTGACTACCAGGACCAAGTCCTCGGCGCCTTCCGCAGGGTGATCGGTGCGGTGCAGAGCCTTCGCTACCCACCCCCGCCGATGGTGGCCGTGCCGATCGACGCGGCACTCCCCGACCGGGAACTCGACGCCGAGTTCGAGGCGGTCTTGATCGACGCGGGCCGGCCGCAGCGCGCGATCGACCTCTACGCCGTGTCGGGCGGTGTCGATGACAGGACCAGCCTGATCCGGTCCGATACGGGCGCCTCCTACCCCGACTTCGTGGCCTCCGTCAGCACGGAGTTTACCGAACTCCGGAACCGGATCGCGGCTCTCGAGGCGGCGCTGGCGGCGCATGTTGTCGACCCGAGAGCGCACCGCAAGGTGGCGCGGGCCGCAGAGGCGGTCCTGGGCGCCGCGATGCAAGTCGATGGCGCGGCGGTTCGGGACTCCGTCCCGATGCGGCTCCCTGCCGAGAGCGCGTCGAAGGTCATGCCGTGGCGCTGCGGCGACCACGTCTGCGTCACGATCTGCTTCCCGGCGACCGATGGCGGCGTGCGCTACCTCACGGGAGCATCGCCCGTCGACGCGGAGGCCGCGCGGCTCGCGCAGTACGTCGACGCATCCGGCGTGGCGCCGGTGGATGTGCTGGGCAGCGTTGGCCCGCTCTGCAACGTCCTCGGTGCTGGGCGCCTGGTCTCGACCGTCTGCGCGGGCGCACCGGATGTGCTGGCGCTCGACGAGTCGGTGCGAGCATCCACTCCGTGGAGTGCGGGTGCCATCCTCACGCGCGTTCAGCCCGCCGTGCTGCCGAGCGCGCGTGCTATCCTGGGGCTCGCATCGTGCTGCGCCGCGGGGGATGAGGATGCAATGGAGGAGTGGGACGCGATAGGCGATGCCGCCGAGCGTGTGGGAGCACATGGTGTGGCGTCGGCGATGAACGACGCTGCGGAGGCGGTGCAGAAGTGATGCCTCACATCTACCATCCCGTCATCATGGAGGAGCTGCAGCGGCAGGCGCAGCGGCAGGCTGCGTTCGAGGCCGCCCTCCTTCAGCAGGCAGAAAACGAGAGCAAGCTCACGTACCTGCTCGAGCAGGCCACGCGGTGGAACGTCGAGCCAGGCGAGCGCGCCACGAGGATCGTGCCCACATCGATCGAGCGTGCCTCGACCGGCCTCTGGAAGACGGTGTCCTCGGGACAGGTCCTCCCCGCGGGGAACTGGAACGGGCTTCCTGGAGATCAGATGGTCTGGACGATCGACTTCATTGTCCAGGCGAAGAGCGGCGAGGCAACTAAGTACCCACAGGCGAGGGACAGCAACAGCGTGCCATACGACTATGCCCCGTACGCGATCGTGACGGCGGGCGGAGGCGATGTCGGCGGCGAGTCGTTCGAAGTGGATGTCGACACCGGCGGCAGGGTCGTGGTTCCGGGGAGGAACATAGCAATCAGCCTCGGGATGGAGGCCACCCGGTCGGGGTACGCGGCTGGCACGATGACCCTCGGGGCCTACCTCGGGCTGTTTTCCGGCACGTCGCTTGCGCCCGTGAAGCGGACGCGCCGCACGGGGCTGGTTGTTGTGGGCGCCTCGTCGGCGGCGATGATCATTCCTCCGCGGGCCAAGCAGTTGATGCCGATTCGGTGCTCGAGCGCGTCCGCGCTGGGTACTTTTCATGTGCAGGACGCGTCTGGCGCCGACCTCGACGTCTTCAGTTTCGTCGCCGGCAACATGGTCGCGTCCGTCCCCCTTCCCCTGGGGGCTTATCAGTGCGTCATCGAGAATCCGAGCGCTGGCGGCGGTGTAGATGCGTCGTACCAAGTGCCTTTCCAGATCGCAGTGTAAAGGAGAGCTTCATGGATACCGTGATCGGAACGAATGACTTCGGTGAGGCGATCGGGATCGACCAGGACGAGGGGATCCAGGACATCGCCGCGCTCGAGGCTGCGGCGGTGCTGGGGCTGGACGCAGAGGGGTTGATGGAGTGCTACCCGGTTCTCGGCGCGCCGCCGCCGAACTACCAGGCGCTGATGAACAAGGGGAAGGGGCCGGCGCAGACCAAGGGGAAGGGGCCGGTGCAGAAGGTCAAGGAGCCCTACAAGCGCGGGCTGGAGAACGTGAAGGGCGCGGCCGAGTTCGCCAAGAAGGCCGGCACGAAGGCCGTCTCGCGGGGATCGGCGTACCGCGCGAAGGACCACAAGCCGCTCGCGGTCGTCACGCAGAAGGGTGTGCACGGTATCTTCGGGATCGTCCACGACTCCGTTCTCGGGGTCACCCCCACGAAGCTGACGCCGAAGCAGGTCGCGGTCGTCACGGCGCACAACCAGGCGATCAGCCTGACCAAGAACGCGGCGGCCGAATCGATCAAGGCGGGCAACAGGGCGCTCGCCCAGGCGAAGAAGGCCGACGCCGTCGCCAAGAAGGTGAAGCCCGTCCTCGATCGGCTGTCCGGGAAGAAGGGCGTCCACGGTATCCTCGGCTTCGTCGGCCTGGTCGACGAGGCCGAGGCCGATCTCGATCTCATGATCATCGACTGCTGCGATCCTCCCATTCTCGGGCTCGACGGTGAGTACGTCCCCGACCCGACGCTCTACGACCCCGCGCACTGGGGCCTGCCGCCGCTGATGCCCTACTACACTGACTTCGGCGGCGACAATCCCGACCCGAACCTGACGCCGCTCCCGACGGGCGGTGGCACGCTCTCCCAGGCGGACGCGAAGAAGAAGTACACCACGTTGCCCCCCGGCGCCGTGCCCTGCACTCCTCCGCCCAACATCCCCGGCGGTCTCGGCTCCTGGAACGTCTTCTACGGCTCGCAGGTGTTCTCCAAGCTCGGGAGCGTGTCTGCTGACGGCATGGGTGGAGTGGGCTTCCTGTGGCTCGGCAAGGGGCAGAACCACACTGGGTCACCGATGTGGCACTGGCTCGACCCCGACGGGAAGCACATCCTGAGCGCCGCCGATAAGAAGCGCGGGGCTGCGGGCATCGACGTGCCAGGCAGCGAGACGGATGCGAAGGTCAATGCCAAGCTGTCTGTTAGCGAGGGTCACGGCCCGCTCATCGGCAATCCCAACATTCCGGAAACCGCGGGGCTCCAGTTCGCTATGGATACCGGCGAGTGGTTCTGGACGATCGAGAACGCGCCTGCCGACGCGCTCGTTCCGGGGAACGCGCTCCTCGTCGAGTCCAACGCTACCACGCTGGCCACCGACAACGCAGGTATCGAGGCGTACAATGCCGAGATCATGCAGCAGGTGAAGGCGCTAGCCGAGGCGCAGATCGCGCAGGACACCGCCAACGCGCTCAGGGAGAAGCAGGACCTCGCCGACACGGAGCACACTCAGAAGGTGACGGACCAGGAGAAGGTCCAGGCGGAGGAGCGGGAGCGGCAGGCCCAGGTGCAGGTGGACCGCGAGGAGGCGGTGCGGAACGCGCAGTTCGAGGCGGATCTGGTGAAGGCGGAGCAGGACCGGCAGCGGCAGCAGGAGCAGTTCGAGGCGCAACTGGTGCTGCAGCAGCAGCAGATGGATGCACAGGCGCAGCAGATCAATGCGCAGATGATGCAGGCACAGCAGCAGATGGATGCGCAGGCGCAGCAGGCGATGCTCCAGACGCTGCAGCAGCCGCAGTCACCGTACGGCTACGATCCGTCGCAGATGGGCGGTATCGACCCGATGATGGCGATGCTCTTGATGCAGCCGCAGGCGCAGCCGCAGTACGGCCTCGACCCGTCGCAGATGGGCGGCCTCGACCCGCTGCTGATGCTCCTGATGCAGTCGCAGGGAGTCGACCCGTCGCAGCTGCCGGGGTCCTTCGACGCGAGCGCCTACTACGGCTGGTAGACGGTGTCGCGCGGACTCCACATGCTCGGCGTGAGCGGCGACGGACTCAAGGGACAGTCCGTCGTCGCGCGCGTCGA
>CAZBPM010000075.1:0-5303 GCA_964493785.1 uncultured Hyphomicrobium sp.
ACGGCGCGCGTCGGCCGCTTCCCGATGAAAAAAGACGGCGCCCCTTTCACCTGGGCCGGCGTGATCATGGACACGAACTCCATGGATGACGATCATTGGTGGCACGACCTGGATGTCGGCCCCGATGATCCGGAACGGGCCGCGGAAATCGCCGAGTTGATGAAGAACCTGGCCACCGTGCTCGCTTCGGTGGGCATGCACCGGCCGCTTATCGAGTTTTTCGACCAGCCACCCGCACTCCTGAAGATCGACGGCGGCTATTTCCCCAATCCGGCTGCCGAAAACGTGAAAAACCAGCCGATGGGGGTCGCTTACTGGCTCCAGTTGTGCGCCAATCACACCGAAGAATGGATCAAAATCTACATCCTGAACGAGTACGGGCGCGTCATCGACGGCCTGCCCGTCTACTCGGAGTACAAGGACGCCGTGCACGGCGTGAAGCGCAAGCTGCACCCCATCCCGGGCATGCCGATCATGATCGGCCTGGATTTGGGGTTGAGTCCGGCCGCCATCATGGTCCAAGTGAGCCCGAAAGGCCAGTTGATCGTGCTGGGTGAGCTTTGCGCGGAAGCCCGCAGCATGGGATTGCGCAATTTCCTCGCCGATGGCTTGAAACCGTACCTGGAAAACCGATTTGGACCCGGATGGAGGTACAAAGTACGCTGCGACCCGACCGGCAAGTCGCGCTCGCAGGCCGACGAGACGACCTGCTACCAGATTTTGACCGAAGACGGCTGGGATTGGGAACCCGCTAAGACCAACGACTTCCAGCCGCGCCGCGAAGCCGTTGTCTGGTTCCTCAGCCGCATGGTGGACGGGGAACCCGGCATCCTGATCGATGAATCCTGCCGCGTTTTGCGCAAAGGTTTCAATAGTGGGTATCATTACCGCCGTGTCCAGGTGTCAGGCGAAGCGCGCTACCAAAATGAGCCCTACGACAACAAGTACACGCACCCACACGACGCACTACAGGCTGCGTGCCTTGAATTCGTCGTTGTCCACATCGCCAGCCAGGTCATGAACCGCACTCCGGACTGGCAGCGGCGCCTGCAATCGAAGCTTGGGCACAGCCGGCCCTACCGGCGGCGCGGGGGTCGGGCGTGATCGGCACCAGCTACTTCCTTCCCTCGCGCTGGTCCCAGCCCCCACCCGTGGCCGGGGCGCTTGCCGATCCGGTTTGGGGCGATCGGCCGCAATGGACCCCGGACATCCAGCCCGGGCAGCTCCTGCCGGCCTGCCATACCCCGGATTTGATGCTGCTCATGGTGGAGCGCTACCTCCGGGACGATGCTGCGCTGGAGTCCTGGGCGATCCGCGGCAAGCGCTGCGTGGAATTCGTCGAGGGCAAGCAATGGTCGGCTGCCGACCTGGCCGCAGCCGAATCCGAAGACCGGCCCTGCCTCACCCTGAACAAAATCGGTGCCCTGGTGCGCCTCGTCCTTGGCTACCATCGCCAGAACCGCATCGACACCCGCTACCTGCCCACCGACGACAGTGCTTCAGACGAACAGGTCGCCGATGTCCTCACCAAGGTCGTGAAACAGATCAGCTCGAACTCTTCGGAGCCCTACCTGGATACCGAAGTCTTCATGGACGGTATCGTTTCGGGCCGCGGCTACTACGACTGGCGCTTGGACTACGAGAGGAACGATTTCGGGGAGATCGTGGGGCGGGCGAAAGACCCGTTCACGATTCGCCCCGATTGCGATGCCGACAGCTACGACCCGGATGACTGGGGACACGTCTCCGAGGCGCGCTGGGTCAACCTGGACGAGATCGAGTACACCTACGGGCGCGGCGTCTCCCAAATCGTTGAGCCGCTGGTACGATCTTCAGGCTACCGGGGCGGGGTGCCCTCGGACATCATGGACGCCATCAGTGAGAGGACGCCATGGCGCACGTTCGGCGGCCAGAACGCCGAAGGCTACGGCTACGGCTCCCAATCGGTCGAGTCCTACATCGCCAACGCGACCGATACCTACCGCAAGAATATCCGCTTGGTCGAAATGCAGCACCGCTGCCGCGTCATGCAGCGCAACATCGTGGACCTGGAGACCGGGGATCGAACGCCGGTGCCGACCAACTTCACCCAGGAACGCATCGCCAAACTGATGCAATGGGCCGCCGAGCAGTACGCCTCGCGCGGCGCCCCGTTCCCGTTGCGCGTCGAGTGGCGCCCGACCAAGCGCGTGCGCTGGACGACGATGGTCGGGGACATCATTCTCTACGACGACTGGAGCCAGTACCGCAGCTTCACCCAGATTCCCTACTTCCCCTACTTTCGCCGCGGCCAGACGCGCGGCATGGTGGACGACCTGATCGACCCACAGGTGGAGATCAACAAGCGGGCGTCCTCCGAGATCGACATCATCACCCGCACCGCTTTCTCCGGCTGGATGTGGCACACCAACTCACTCGAAGAATCGGAAAAGGAAAAGATCGAGAACTTCGGCGCCGCGCCGGGCATCAACATCGAGTGGAAGGGCGATCCGAACATGAAACCGGAGCAGATGCGCCCGCCGGTTGCGCCCACCGCGATGAGCAAGCTGGAGGAGAAGAACACCGGCCGACTGAAGGAGATCGCCGGCATCAACGATTCGGCGCTCGGCCAACTGGACCGTGTGCAATCGGGCCGCGCGATCGAGGCCCGGCAGCGTCAATCGGTGCTCGGCATCGAAACCTACATGGACAATAAGCGGCGCAGCAAGAAGATGTGCGGCCGCAAGAAACTGGAGATGATCCAGTCCTTCTACACCGAGCCGCGGCTCCTACGCATCCAGGGCGAGGACGGGAGCTGGTCCAAGATCGGATTGAACCAGGCCCAAGCCGGCGGGCGCATCGTCAACGACGTGACCATCGGCCGCTACGATGTCGAGATCGACGAGACGCCGCTCTCCTCGACCTTCCTCAACGCGCAGTTCGAGGAAATGATGGATCTGGTGGAAAAAGGCATCTATCCGATATCGCTGGTGCAGGACATCGTCACCGACCTCTCGAACGTGCCGCAGAAGACGCTCCTGAAAAAACGCATCGCCGCCTACATGAGAGCGCAAGGCTTGCTCACCGCGGACGACTTGATCGCAGCGCAAGCCCAGGGCCTGCCCGTCCTGCCCCAGCAACTTGCCGCCCCGCAGCCCCATGGTGTGCCGGGCAAGCAGTTGCCGCCGGAAGGAAGTCCAGGCGGGCCGCAACCGCAAGCCGGGCCTGTCGGCGGCCAGCCCCACGGATTGCCGCCGAACGCTGCCGCTGCTGCAGCCCCGCGCCTTGCCGCGCCGCCGGCCGCAGGCAAAAGCGGCTTATGATTCTCACGACCCGAGAGCTGGGCGGGCAAACCCGGCACATTGATTGATTGACGCTTAAAGGAGAGGCACCATGGGTAAGAAGCTCATCGACGAAGGCAAGATGAACACCGAAGTGATGAACCGGATCGTCCCGCCGATGGTCAATCGGCAGGAAGTGGCCGATGCAATCGGTTACATCGAGGGCGATGGAACGCCGGCGGCGACCTCGACCGTCCCGAATTTCCGTGGCCAGTGGTACGCGGACATCTCCGACCCGGATGCGCTGAACTTCTACCGCGCGATCGGCGTGGCTTCGTCTGCCGATTGGGTCTACATGGGCGACTTCGGCTTGGGGACCGTCGTCGATGGCGTGACACCGGGAACCGTTACCGCGTCCAAAGCGCTCGTCGTGGACGGGAGCAAAGACCTTTCCTCTCTCAGGCTGTTGAACGTCCTCGGTGCCGGCAATGTGGCGACCAATCAATCCCTGGGTGCGACGGCGCTGGACGCCAATACGACCGGGGCGAGAAACACGGCAGTCGGAATCGGCGCATTGAGTGCCATTACGACAGGTGCCGACGCGACCGCGGTGGGTCACGATGCCTTGCTGCTCAATACCGCTACCGGCAACACGGCCGTCGGCGCCCAGGCGCTCGACGCCAACGTGGCCGGCGTGCGCAACACGGCGGTCGGATTCGACGCCGGCGGGGCGCAGGCCGACGCGAACGACGACGACAATACCTTTATCGGTTTCAACGCTGGCCTGCTGGCGAATGCCTCCGCGAGCGGCGGCAACACCGCCGTTGGGTCCAAGGCCCTCGATGCAGCAGTCACCACGATCAGCGCGACCGCTGTCGGCTTCAACGCATTGGGAGCGAGCACGGCGGATGGGAACACAGCGGTCGGGGCGGGTGCGCTCGACGCCAACGTGGCCGGGCTTCGCAATGTCGCGGTCGGTCTGGATGCAGGCGGCGCCGCCGCTGCGTCAACCGACAACGACAACGTCTTCGTAGGGCACAACGCCGGTCTCTTATCCAACGGTTCGGCTTCCGGTGGAAACACGGTGGTCGGCTCGACCGCGTTAAACGCCGCGACCACTGCAATCAACGCAACCGCCATCGGGTTCAACGCCCTGGGCGCCCTCGTGACGGGTGACGATGCGACCGCCGTCGGCAAGGACGCGCTGGCGGCAAGCACTGCTGCTGGTAACGTCGCCGTCGGTGCCCGCGCCCTTGATGCGAACGTCGCCGGGGTGCGCAACGTCGCCGTAGGTCTGGATGCCGGTGGCGCTGCGGCGGGAGCTACCGACAACGACAATACCTTCATCGGCCATAACGCGGGCCTGCTCGCCAACGGCTCAGCCTCGGGCGGAAACGTCGCCGTCGGCTCCACTTCTCTCAACGCGCTCACTACTGGCGTCAGTAACACGGGTGTCGGGTTCAACTCTCTCGGCGCGATCGTCACCGGGATCGATGCCACCGCTGTCGGTAAGGACGCGCTGGCCGCGAGCACTGCAACCGGCAACGTCGCCGTGGGTGCCCGTGCGCTGGATGCCAATGTAGCGGGCGTGAGGAATGTCGCAGTCGGCCTCGACGCAGGCGGTGCAGCGGCGGGCGCGAACGATAACGACAATGTTTTTATCGGCCACAACGCGGGCCTCTTGTCCAATGGTTCGGCTTCAGGCGGGAATACCGCAGTTGGCTCACTGGCGTTGGATGCGCTCGTAACCGGGATTGACGCGACAGCGGTCGGTATCAGCGCCTTGAGCGCGAGCACGGCGACTGGAAACGTCGCGGTCGGTGCCCGTGCGCTGGATGTCAGCGTGGCTGCGGTGCGCAATGTGGCAGTCGGCGTGGACGCCGGTGGCGCAGCGGCAGGCGCCAACGACAACGACAACACGTTCATCGGCCATAACGCCGGGCTGCTGTCCAATGGGTCTGCCTCTGGCGGTAACACGGCGGTCGGCTCGAAGGCGCTGGATGCCGCCGTGACCTCCATCAGTGCAACCGCAGTCGGCTTCAA
>CAZBPM010000076.1:0-5051 GCA_964493785.1 uncultured Hyphomicrobium sp.
TCATGCTGATAACGATCTTCGCCGTGCTCTTTTGTGGAACGTAGGCGATCTCAGATGTCAAAGTCGCGTCGCGCGGAGGTGATTTGAGCGCCTTTTTTGCCCATTCACATTCTTGGCACCGCCGACGCGTCGTCGGCGGTCCGCCTCCTCGTCCGCATAGCGCCCCTCCTCCCGGGCTGTAGATATGAACGTCGCCGCGAGCCATCTACTGCCTGTTCTCCTTGTCCACTTCGTCGTAAGCGCTCTGCGGGGGGATGAGGAGCATCTTGAAGCCCTTCATCGTCGGTGCTCCTCCTCTGATGCGGGGCGGGACCCAGTCCGGGGCGATCTGTGTGGTCCATCCATCGCTCTTGCAGTAGCGTTCCAGCTCGTGCAGGACGATGGGGTCGTCGCACTGCATGTCGACGGAGATCCCCCATCGCTGCATGTGCTGCTCGAAGAGGACCTCCAGCATCTCAATCGCCTTGGCGATCGACTTGCGCTGGTCGTCGGTGAGGCGCGCCCTCGGCAGGCGCAGCGCGTCGGTAGGCTTCACGGGCGCACCTTCGGCGTCCCAGCCACGACTTGGATGTCGCTGCTCGGTACCGCGCTGAGGAGCGGTGCGGCATGCGCCTGGTCCGCTTCCGCCTGCGGCGGCGGCAGCGCCTGCGGCGGCACTTGCGGCATCTGCGGCATCTGCTCCGCCTGCGCCCGCACCTGCTCCGCCTGCGCCTGTGCCGCCGCCTGCGCCGCTTGCGCTTGCGCTGCGCGCATGGCCTGGTCGATCGTGTGGATGAGCGGGAGCGCGTAGGACACGAAACTGATGAGTTCGGCCACGGTCTTCTGGAGCGTCGCGGCCACGGCGAACAGACCGTCGTCGCGGGTCACCGAACCGTCGAGCATTCCCTTGACGACGCGGTCGCACTCGCCAGCGATCGACTTCAACTCATTGAGCTGTTGCACTTGGCTTTTCCTCCGTTCGCGTTTTGCGCGCCTTGATGCAGAAACCGAACACGATCTTGATCGCGTCGCTCAGTCCGGCCTTTTCGAGCACCGGCTCTGCGGCCACGTACTGCTCGCCCGTGATGGACAGGGCGTCTCCCGAGTCCGGGAGTAGCTTCTCGAGGTCGGCGTCGGGGCGTTTGCTCTCGGCCACCTCGACCAGCAGGCGCACCTGCTCCTGCGTGAAGATGCCCTTCTCGACGATCTTGCCGTCTTCGACCTTGCCGAACAGCTTCTCGTCGATCTTTTCCTTCTCGCAGTCGTTGAGGAACTCGCGGACCAGCGCCTGGAGTCTTGTAGGGCCATCGCCCAGCGTCTTCGTCTCGTCGTCGCTATGCTTCGCCCCCATGACGAGGTATTTGATGACCTTCACCCCCTCGGAGAGGGCGCTCACGCCCTCCTTGGCGAGCGTGGCCTTGGCCATTTCGTATACACGCGTCGGCTCGCGGTCCTTGTCGATGATGTCCAGCTCGCGCGTCTTGTGGAGGAGTTCCACGTGCGCCTTGGTCAGCTCCATGTACGCCGTGTGGATCGCCTTCCACTGCTCCGTCGCCATCTTGACGACGTCCCCGACGACGGTGTTCTCCGTCTCGACGCGCCACTCCTCGCGCTCGGACATGACCTTGAGGGTCTTGCGTAGCGCGGCGTTGGCTGCGCCACCGCCCTCATCGTCATCGTCGTCCTCATCGTCTCCCGTGGCGGCGCTGGCCGACGCCTCGGTCGGCTGGAACACGAGGCGCTGTGGGTAGAGGAGGATAGGACGCTCGACCATCTCGTTGCGGGCGTTTGCGCTGCGGCCCGGATCGCCCATGCAGATGGCATACGTGATCGGCCCCGGCGCCTTTGATGGGTGAGCGTCGCAGTGCGCTTGGCAGTCACCAACGATGTCATTCGACAGCTTGCCGGCGATGTCGATGTCCATCTTCTCGCTGGTCTTGAACGTGCGACTGTACGCGGCTACGCCTTCTCGAGCGAACATGCGCTTGACCTTGGTCATGCGATATGCATCGATTCGGGTGGGCTGCTCGTCGTGGCGCCACTGCCTCGCGATCCATTCAGCGAGGCGACGATCTGCCGGGTCGGTTGTTCCGGTACGAGATGCCTCGTCGGACTTTTTTCTCTTATCGTCGCGGCTCACGCAATCTCCGTCTGTTCGTCATCATGCCCGTACGGAAGCGGACCGCAGTCGACGAGGCCAGAGTCCAGCATCTTCATCTTGCACCGGCGCCCGTCGCGGCCGTGTCGCAGCTTGCCGTCGGTCTCGAAGTATCGCGTTGGATCTTGAAGGTTGCGCCCTCGGCGGAAGCGCAGCTTCCCGTCGAGCATGTAGCGAAGCAACCGCCCGCCGGCCATCGACCCGTCGTTGTTCAGGTGCCCGACGGCGAACATGGCGCAGCGCGTCTCGTCGACATACTTCTTGATGTCGCGCCCGAGGCGCCCGATGGCCGACTCGTGTCCCGTCGAGTACAGGTTGCCTTCCTCGTCCTCGACTTCTTCCACGGCGTGGAGCGAGTCGATGGCGGCCACGGCAGGGTCCTCTCGCTCGAGCGCGGAGAGGATCCTTGGCCACCGCGACTCGCAGAGCAGGAGTTGGTACTTGTCGTCGAGCTGCCCGAGTCTCTCGTGCTGTTCGCACAGCGCGTCGCGTCCTTGCTCGGCGTTGATGTAGAGGGTCTTGATCTTGCGCTGCGCTAGGAGGCGGAACATCTCGATGATCAGCGTGCTCTTCCCGGCGCCTTCGTCGCCGCAGATGAGAAGCGCCGATCGGGTCTTGATGCCCCCGCCGAGGACGTAGTCGATGCCTGGCATTCCTGACGAGATGCGCTGGGGCGCGTCGCTCTCGTTTGCGGCGGCGATCTTTTGTGCGTCCCCAAACGATACGACGCTCGAGTCGCCGACGACCATCGGGTTTGAGTCGTCGCCGTCTCGAACTCGGACGATCTCTGCTCGGTAGAAGCCCTTGCAGAGCGGACACGGGGTCATCGCCCGTCCGCGCTCGATCCACCCCTTCGACTCCGCCTCGGAGAAGCATATCTGCTTTTCTCCGCCGAGACACCCCCTGCAGCGGTACTTGATCATTTCCTGAACCAGTCAAGCACGCTGGTTTTCGGAGCATTTGCGACGGCGTCGTCCAGTGCCTTCTTCGCTGCGTCGAGCGACGCACCGTCGAGGGACGAGGCCAGGATCTCGCGTGCGCGCTCGAGCCGCATGTCTCGTTCGAGGATCGATCCCTTCGCTATGAACGATGCGAGCATCGAAACATCACTCGTCGTCGAGCCAGCAGCCGGGATGTTCACCACGACTTGAGGTGCTGGCGCGGGGGGCTCGGGAGCGGGCGCGGGCGGCTGGTCCGTTCTCAGGCCGAGGCCGCGAACCTCGCGCTTGCGTCCAGACGACTTTTTCGCTCGTTCCTTGTACTCTCTGTCTGCGCGTAGCTCGGCTTCGACTTTTGCCAACCGTTCGAGCGTTGCTTCGTGAATGAAGTTCTGGAGTGTGCAGCCCAGGTAGGAGCACGCATCTTCGAGGCGCTTGTCCTGGGACATCGTGAAGCGAATATGCTTCGAGAGTGGGGCGCTTCGTTCTGTCGCTGAGAGTCCCATGCAGGTGCCGATGGGACATCTACGGGGCGGTTCGAAAGATATCCAGCGGATGTCCCCAAAAAGATCCTTCTCGTCGGTGTCAACACCGCCAAAAGGCATCAGCAACCTCGTCGTGGCACTCGGTCCGTGGCGCGCCTAATCTCTTCTCGTCCTCACGGAAAACAGAAAAAGGAGCAAAAGCAGATGGCCTCAGGACTCTCGCTCGTCAGGTCGGCCGGTCGCGAGATCGCCCACGTCGCAGTCGGATCCGTCTCCGAGGTCATCGGCGGCGGCACGATCGGCTTCGTCCACGCCAAGTACAAGGACCGCTGGTTCGGCGAGTACATGCCCGAGATGGCGGCCGGCGTCGGCAAGGTCGCGCTCGCCATCGCCCGCGGCTTCGGCGGCGCCCACAGCTGGGCGGCCGACATCGTCGGCGGCGTCGTCGCCTCGCCCGGCATGGTGCTCACCTCGGCGAAGTACGGAATCAAGCTCGCCGAGTACCTCGAGGAGAAGAAGGCCAAGGCGCCGAAGAAGCTCCTGGGCGCCGCCAACCGCAACCCGGCCCTCGGCTACGTGCCGCCCGTCGACTACAGCGCCATGACCATCTCCGAGGCCGAGCGGCAGCGCTTCGCCGCCGGGCGGTAACAAGATCACTCGGGAGTCTCTGCATGAGGCGGTAGCTCCCGCGGATCCGGCTGCAGTGAGTGCGGTCGGCTCGTAGGAAGGGGCCGCGACGGTCGCGTCCCCGGTCGGATGTCCGCGCGGGATCTCTGCGCGGACGGAGAAGAGGAAACGAGGCGCGCCTCGCGCGCCCAGACAGGAGAGGTCCATGTCGCACCCGAACTTCCCCCAGAACCCCTACGCGGTCCTCGGCCTCGATGCGCTCGCGCCGTACCTCGGCGTGAGCGAGGCCAGCCGCGGTCTCATCAGCCAGGCTGGCCTCCTCGGCGAGCTTCTCGGCGCCAACCCGGCGTACAACCCGGCGGTCCGTCCGGCGGTCAACCCGGCGGTGCTCCGGAACAACATCATCCAGCAGATGATCAACCGTCAGGCGGCTGCGAACTACCCGCAGATGCCGTCGGCGCAGCCCGCCCGCAAGAGCGGCAACTCGCTCGGCGTGAACGCCGAGATCACGCTCAACGGCGCCGACGGCTACACGGCGTCCAACTGGCCCACCGCCGACGTCGCTGGGTCGGCCACGCAGACGCTGCAGAGCGAGTTCCACGGCCTCAAGCTCTCGGCTTCCGCGGTCTACATCGGCTACTACACCGCGTCGGGCAGTACCGACCAGGTCACCATCTACGCCAGCCAGGCCGGCGGTGTCGCCTCCGACATCATTCTGCAGGGCGTCTTCGTCGGCGGCTACAACGCGCAGCCCCTGCCCCCCGGCACCGGGCTCACCGACGGCGGCGTCTCGCTCGCCGGCTTCCCGCCGAACGGCCTCGGGAACGGCATCGACATGCTGCCCGGCAAGATCGGGCAGGTGGT
>CAZBPM010000077.1:0-4988 GCA_964493785.1 uncultured Hyphomicrobium sp.
AGGCGTTCCTGCTCACGCAGTTCCGCCAGGGCGCGTTCCGCCACTCGACGCCGGCGCAGAGCTACTTCGTCGACGTCGGCGACGCGATCAACCCGCCGACCGAGCAGTTCGCGCGGCGCATCAACGTCCGCGTCGGCATCGCGACCGCGAAGCCGACGGACTGGATCATCCTCAAGTTCTCGCAGGACACGCGCGCGCTCGAGGAGGAGATCGCGTCGGCCTCGGCGACGTAACCGCCGACGAACGTCCGCACGTACGACGGTCTGGCATTCGAAGGAGGACCCCATGGGCGTCATCGGCACCCCGAGGAAGTTCCACAAGAAGTACGCGTTCACCGTCGAGATCGACGGCATCGAGTCGGCGGCCTTCACGAAGTGCAGCGAGATCAAGGCGTCGACCGCCGTGATCGAGCAGCACGAGGGCGGCTCGCCGATCCCTGCCGAGAAGGCGCCCGGCCGCACCACGTTCGAGCCAATCACGCTCGAGCGCGGCTCGACGCGCGACCACGACCTGTTCGACTGGTTCAAGCAGGTCATCGATGCGCCGGCACTCGCGGGCACGAACGAGCCCGGCTTCCGGCGCAACCTCGACGTCGTGCAGAAGGACCGCAACGGCGCGGAGCTGCGCCGCTGGCGCGTGAAGGGCGCGTGGCCGTCGGAGTTCATCGGCGGCGCGTGGGACAACACGTCGGACGAGAACGTGGTCGAGAGCGTCACGCTCCAGATCGACTACTTCGACCTCGTCCAGGCGTAAGGCGGTGCGCGCTCCCGGTGGCGGCCGGGAGCGCGTGATCCAACTCAGGAGGTCACGTCATGCCGCAGCGAACGATCGAGTGCCCGTCCGGCCTGGCCGGCGTGGTCCGCGGGCTCAAGGGCCGCGAGGGGAACCTGCTCACCGACCAGCGCGAGATGCAGTCGGGCCGCGCGCTCGACCGCATCCTCGCCGCGTGCTGGACCGAAACGACGGCGCCCGGCCCGTACCCGCAGACCGAAAACGGGGTCATCGACTGGTCGCGCCTCCTCGTGTGCGACCACTTCTACGCGTTGATGCAGGTCCGCATCGCGACGTACGGGAACACGTACTCGTTCGGCCTCGCGTGCCCGAGCTGCCGCGAGCGGTTCGAGTGGGACCTCCCGCTCGACGAGCTCCCCGTGCGCGCGCTTCCGGAAGCGAGCCGCGAGCGCGTCAAGGCCGCCGACAACCGGTTCGACCACGTGCTCAGCGACGGGCGCCGGTTGGTCTTCCGACTGCCGACGGTGGCCGAGGTGCGCCGGGCGGTGAACGCGGTCCGGCAGCACACGAGCGAGACGGTCGTGCGCGCCATCGCGTCGCGCACCATCGAAATCGACGGCGGCGCCAACACGCCGGCGACGATCGTCGATGCCCTGAACGAGATGGAGATGGGCGAGCTCCCCGGCGTCCTGGCGGCGCTCGAGGCCATCGATGGCGGCGTCGAGACGGAGGTCGACGTCACGTGCCCGCACTGCGGCTCGCGCCTGCCGGTCGAGCTCCCTTTCGGGCGGGAGTACTGGCTGCCGAAGCGGACGCCGACCCCGTAGCGGCCGTCCTGCCAGTGCTCGACCCGGAGGCGTTCGCCAACCAGGTGCGCGCGCTCTGCTACAAGCAGCACGGGGGGTCCGGGTTCAACTTCACGATGGCCGACGTCCTCGACATGGAGCTCGGGGAGCTGGACGGCCACATCGAGTGGCTCGCCGAGCAGCGGGAGCGGGAAGCGGACGCCATCCGCAGGGCCGGTCAACGGCGCGCGTAGAAGGCAGCGCGCCGCCGCACAGGCGGCGCCAGGGCGCGTTTTAAGGCCGGGGACGGGGAAACGGACCACCCACGGGTCCCGGGCGCGTTGTAGGGCCACCTGCGCGGTGGGCTTCGGCACCGTTCCGGTTGGCACGGCGCTTGAAAAAAAAAAACGGTCCGCGTAGGATTTCGGGCATGACCACCGATTGGGCGAGCGAGATCCGGCGCGTCATTGCGAAGTTCGACCCCGACCAGCCGCGCGGCGAGGGTGGACGATGGAGCTCGGGTGGAGGGTCGCCAAGCTACGACAGCGGATATGCAGGCGGCAGCCACAGCTACGCAGGAACCATGCCCAAGACCAACAGCGGGAAGACGGTCAGCATGGACAAGCACCCCAGGGACTACAAGGGGTTCACCGAACAGGACCACAAGGAAGCAGCTGAGTTGCACCGCGGGGAGGCAGCTCGGCTTGCCGATGTCCACGACGAGATCGCGGCGCGCCCGGTCGAGTCGTGGCACCGCCCGGGCGACGAGGAGAATCCGGACAAACCGAATATGCGCTGGGCTGAATCGCGACGTGAGCACCGCTTGTCCGACGTCAGGGACGACATGCAGGAACACGAGGCGCGTGCTCGGCAGCACACCGCGTGGTCGAAGGATGCGGAGTCGCGCGCGGCTCGCGACAAGAAGTAACCCACCCTTCGCCGCACCCGCCGCTCGGTGCTATCCTCCACGGTGCGTGTGGAGGATTGATCGTGTCCCTATCAAATCTCGGGTTGGGATTCATCTTCACCGCGAAGGACATGGCGTCCGGTGTCATCAAGGGCGTCGAGTCGAACTTCGCTCGGATGGAGAAGACCACACGGGGCAGCTCGGCGGTCGTCAAGGAGCACCTCAAGACCTTCGGCAAGGGCCTCGGGCTCTTCGGCGCCGGCGTGGCGACGGTCGCGACCGGCTTCCACATGGCCGAGCAGGCCGACCCGTTCCTGCGCGCGATCGAGCAGGCTGGCGCGCGCGCGGGCGCGACCGAAGAAGAGCTGCGACAGCTGCGCGCGGCCGCGATAGACCTCGGGTTGAAGGGCACCGGCGTGTCGGCGACCGTAGCGGCCGAGGGCATCCGCGAGCTCATGTTCGAGGGCATGAACGCGGGGGACGCGATGCGCGCGCTCGCGCCCGCGATGCGGCTCGCGCAGATCTCGTTCGGGCAGCTCTCCGGGCCCGCGGCCGCGGGGTTCCTCGAGGACACGCTCTCGCAGTTCAACATGACGGCCGCGGAGTCCGGACTGCTCGTCGACAAGATGGCGCTCGCGATGCGCCAGTTCGGGTTGCCGATCAGCGAGGTCCAGATGGCGCTTCGCAGCACCGCGCAGGCGGCGGCGCTCACGGGCACAAGCCTCGACGAGACGCTGGTGTCGTTCGGGCTCGCGAAGACGGTCCTGCCGAACGCGATGCGCGCGGCGCGCGCGGTCGGCATGGCGATGCAGGCGCTCGCGGGCGACAAGACGCAGAAGGAGCTCAAGGGGCTCATCGGCAACGTCACCGACCTCGGCACCGGAAAACTCCGGCCGCTCACGGACATCCTCGTCGACGTCGCAGCCAAGACGCAGGGGATGACCCAGGCGCAGCGTGCGTCGCGCCTCGCCTCGATCTTCGGGCAGCAAGCAGCCGGCGGGCTCTCCGCGATGATCGACGCGCTGGGACGCGGCGTGAAGGATGCGAGCGGGAACGTGCTCACGGGCGCCGCTGCTGTCGACGAGCTGCGACGGAAGATGGGACACGCAGCAGGCACGGCAGAGGAGATGCGCGCGAAGTCGATGGACGGGTTCGGCGGCGTCATGGACAGCCTGCGCGCCGTGCGTGAGACGCTGCGCACGCAGTTCGGTGAGCCGTTCGCGGAAGCGTTCAAGCCCGTCGGTGAGGCGATACGCGCGATCATTCAGGGCGTGGGTCGCCTCGTCGAAGCGATCCCCGGTCCGGTCAAGGCGTTCATCGCGAAGATGGTTGTGGCCGTGGGTGGGCTCGTCATGGCGCTCGGTACGCTGGTGATGGCGAAGGCCGGCATCGCGATCCTCGGCGTCGCGCTCAAGGCGCTCGGCATCACCGCCGCCGGTGTCCTCGGGCCACTCCTGCCGATCGCCGCCATCATCGCGGGCGTCATGATCGCGGCGATCGCGCTCAAGGCGGCGTTCGACCGCAACTTCGGAGGCATCCGCGACACGCTCACGGCGTTCTGGTCGAAGGTGCAGCTCGTCTTCGGTGGCATCGGCCAGCTGTTCAACCAGGGCGGGTTCTCCGGCGCGATCCGCAAGGAGCTCAGCAAGGCGGAGAACTCGGGCATCAAGAGCTTCCTGGTGGGCATCTACCTCTTCGGCTCTCGCGTGAAGGCCGTCTTCGTCGGCATCGCGGAAGGCTTCGCAGCCGGCATTGAGCCGATGCGTCCGGCGTTCGCGGCCATCAGCGACGCGCTGCGCGCGGTCGGACGGGCCTTCGGGCTCATCGGTGACGCGGGTCGGAGCGCCGGCGCGGCGATGCCGCTCGACGTGTTCCGCGGGTTCGGTCAGGTCATCGGGTGGATCGTCGGTGCAGCGTTCCGTCCGCTCGCGTGGGTGCTGCGGTTCGTCGCGAACCTCGTCGAGGGGTTCTTCGGTGTCATCGGTGAGGCGCGCGCGCAGCTCGCGCCCGCGTTCGAGGCGTTGAGCGGCGCCGTGCGCGCGCTCTTCGACGCGTTCAGTGGAGGCGGCACTGCGATCTCGCAGTTCGCGGCACTCGGGGACGAGGGCCTCACGCTCACGGACGTGTTCAAGGGGATCGCGGTCGTCTTCAAGGTTGTCGGCGTTGCGATCGGCATGGTGGTGACCGGTGCCATCCAGGTCCTGACGCTCGCGATCACCGGCCTCGTGAAGGTTGTCACGTTCCTCGTCGACGTCTTCAAGTTCGCGTGGGAGACGGTTGGACGGCTCGCCGGCGCCATGACGGACGCGTTCCAGAACGCTGGGGACTGGGTGAGCGCCACGTGGAACAAGATCCTGGCGACCGTACTCGGCGTCGTCGCGCGGCTGCCGGAAGGCCTGCGCGTGCACATCGGACTCGGCAACGTCGACCAGTGGATCGCTGACGCTGAGGCCGCAGCGCGCCAGGCTGAGGGGCGCATCCAGATTCGGAACGCGATGGCGACGGCGCCCACCACGGTAAGCGCGGACCGCGCGCTCGCGGAAGCACGCGGCGCCGGCGTGCCC
>CAZBPM010000078.1:0-4007 GCA_964493785.1 uncultured Hyphomicrobium sp.
CTGCTGCGTCCCAGATGGGCAGGAGTGGGGGAAGTATGCGGGAAGGTGTGAGGGGCGGGGATTAGTTTCGCGCGTAGCCACCAACTCAACGTCGCCCGGACGAAGGATGACGGATGTGAAAGGCACAGCGCGAGCGCTACCGGGCAATGCAAGAGCTAGCGGCTGCCCCTCACCCTAACCCTCTCCCCATCGACGTGCAGACGATGGGGAGAGGGGATGGGCGTGCTATTCCCTCTCCCCGTTCTTACGGGGAGAGGGTTAGGGTGAGGGGCGGATGCTGGGCGAGACGGGAGCCAAACTCGCTTGGCCAGTCCGTGCGAAGCATGGCTCCACCACAACATCCCGAGCAGCTACAACCGAGCCGATCGTTAATCCGTCCGCGCTAGCATGGCGGCATGGAATTCTTGTCTCAGATCGATCCCTGGCTCGCCCTCGGCGTCGTCCTCGCGACCGCCGCGACCGACGCCGTCTACGTGATGTTCACGTCCTCGGTCATCGCGCGCAAGCGCGTCGCCGCGGCGAACTACAGCGCGCTCTGGTACACGCTCTCGTCCTTCGCGGTGATCAGCTACACCAACAACTGGATCTACGTGGTTTTCGCCGCCGTCGGCTCGTGGGTCGGCGCCTACCTGTCGATGACGTGGCTTCACCGGCCGCCCGGCAAACCGCCGGCACCTATATCGCCCGACGCTGTCGAGCCGTAGGCTCGCCCGCTCACTCCTTGCGGTGCTCAACGGCATCGGCATCGAGCGTGTAGCCGGTATCCGCCAGACCCGTGAATGCCGGCTCCGTCTTCAGCGTGCCAGTCACCCACACCGGATCGAACTGCCCGGCAATCTCGACGCCTTTTTCGCTTTTCACGTAAACGATCTGGTTCGCAGGCGGCGGCGGCACATGGATGCACGCACCCACGAACGGCACCAGCAGGAACTCCTTGATCGTCGTCGCCTCGAAGTCGAGCGGCACCACGTATCCGCCGATCTTCACCTTCTTGCCGTTGTATTCCGTGACCACGCGCGGCGGCTGATTGCTGCCCGGCTGCCTCCGCTTCGACGACATGAACCCGCCCTCGGGCAGTGCCGGGGGCGGGGCAGGATCGCCGCTGTCCGGCGTGGGTTGCGAGCCTGAAAAGAACGTCTTCGGCTTCAGCGCGTTTGCCGAGTCGATCGGCGGCATGAGCTGCGCCCACTTGATCTCGACGGGCGCGTCCGCCGCGCGCACATCCGCGAGTGGCGCCTGCGCGACGAGCAGTGCCAGCGCGATGCAGGGGAAAGCTTTCCTCATCGTCTTCTCCACTAGGTTCTGACCGTCATGCCGTCGGCCAGCGAAAGTCGGTAGGCGCGCAGTGCCGGCAACAACCCCGCAACGAAACCAGCCACGACGATGCCGCCCAGCATCATCCACTCGCGGGCCGTAGGCGCGTTGATGTCGAGGTTGAGGCCATAGGTAGCATCCAGCCACGGCCGTAACAGCAGTAATGACGCATAAAGCAGCGCCACGCCGAGCGCCACGCCCGCCAGTGTCAGCAGCCCCGCCTCCGTAGCCAGGAGGCCGAGGACAGTGCTCGGCCGCGCACCGACGGATCGCAGGATCGCCATCTCGCGCCGCCGCTCGTTCAGCGTCGTCAGGATCATCGTCACCATGCCGAGCAGCGCCGTGGCGACCACCATCACCGAAATGACCGACAGCGCCGTCTCCGCCGTGCCCACCAGCCCCCACAACTCCTGCAGGGCCGCGCCCGGCATCACCGCAGATAGCGGTTCCTCGCGATACTCGTTGATCGCCCGCTGCAGTTTGAACGTTGCCAGCTTCGATTTGAGGCCGACGAGCGCCGCCGTGATCGCCTTTGGCGTCAGGTCCATCTTGCGGACATCGTCGGCCGAAATGCTTTGCCCCGGCTGCGGCATGCCATTCTGCCAGTCGGCATGAATGGCCTCGATGGCTTCGAGGCTGACATGCACCGTCCGGTCGACCGGCGTCCCCGTCTTGGCGAGAATGCCGGAAACACGGAACGGCTTGTCCTGGTGCTCGACGAACGACACCGAGCCGAGCCCGTGCGCCACGACGATCGGGTCGCCAACGTTGTAGCCGAGCGCCGTCGCCACGTCGGCGCCGATCACGGCATCGAACAGGTCGCTGAACGGCCCGCCCTCAGCAAACTTCAGGTTCTGCCCGTGGCGGTACTTGTAGCGTTCGAAGTATTCGGCGCTGGTGCCCAGCACCCGGAACCCGTGGTGACTGTCGCCCAGCGACAGCGGCACGATCCACGCGACTTCTGGCCGCTTGGCGACGTCCTCGTAGCTCTTCCACGTCACGTTGTTCGTGGCGTTGCCGATGCGGAAGATTGAGTAAAGCAGCAGCTGAATGCTGCCCGACCGCGCGCCGACGATGAGATCCGTGCCAGAGATCGTATCGGCAAAACTCTGCCGCGCGCCCGTACGCACCTTCTCCACGCCGAGCAGCAGCATCACCGAGAATGCGATCGCCAGCACGGTGAGAAACGCCGTAAGCGCGCGGTTGCGCAGTGACTGCATCGCCAGACGCGGCACGATGAGGCGGGATACGCTCATGCGCCCGCGCCCCGTTGCGACACGGCAATCTCCTCGAGCCGGACGACACGGTCGAAACGCGAGCCCAGCGTCTCATCGTGACTGACCATGATCACCGAAGACCCCGCCGCCCCTGCCTCGGCGAACAACAGGTCGAGGAACGCGAGTTGCCGGTTGCCGTCGAGGGACGAGGTCGGCTCGTCCGCCACGATCAGCTCCGGTGAGCCGATCAAAGCTCGGGCCGCAGCAACGCGTTGTTGCTGGCCGACGCTTAAATCCGCTGCCGAAAGGCCGGCAAGTTCTGCCGTGTCGAGCCCAAGACTTTTGAGCAGTCGCGCCGCCTCGAGCACCGCCGGGCCGTGCCGCGACGCGCGTTTGGCACGCTCGCCCGCAAAGCTGAGCGGCAGCATCACGTTGTCGATGACCGATCCGTAGGGCAGTAGATTGAACATCTGAAAGATGATGCCGAAGTGCTCGGCGCGAAAGTGATCGCGCGCCGAGTTTGATAGCGTGGCCATGTCCGTGCCGAGCACGTCCAACGTGCCGGCGTTTGGCGCGATGATCCCGCACAGCAGGCTGAGGAACGTCGACTTGCCGGTGCCGGACGGACCAACCAGAAGAACGCGCTGCCCTGACGGCATCGCGAAGTCGTCGATCGAAAGCGAGAAGCCGCGTGGCCCCGGCCAGCGGAAACGTATGCCCGACATCCGTACGATGTCGGTCGTCGTACTTGAAACGGCGCGCTGCATTACATGATCCCGCCGAGATCGAGAGTCGGCTTTTCGCGGCTCACCTCGTACTTGCTCTGCCCCTTCGCCGCGACGACGTTCACCGTCAGCCCCTGAGCGCCCGCGAAGTGCTTGAAATAATCGAACGTGATGAGCGCGAGATCGGCCGGATTGGTGCACGTCAGCTCGTACGTGGCGTGAAACTGATTGTGCCCCGCGGCCTCGTGCTTGTCGTGATCATGGTCGTGATCATCGTGCCCCGCTTTCTTGTCGTGCGCGTCGTGGTCATGATCGTGATCGTCCTTATCGCCGTCGTGGTGCTTCTCGGCCTCGAGCGCCACGTCAGTGGAGGCGACGCTGCATCCCGCGCTGGCCGGCAGCGCAAATATATCGAGCGGCCTTTGGAGTATTGAAGTCGCCGCATCGACCTTCGCCTTCTGGTCGTCGGTCGATGGCGCATGCTCGAATCCAACGATGTCCATGCCAGGGGCTTCCAGCTCGATCGAAACCTTCTTGTCCTCGATGGCGATGTTGAGCGTGCCATGCCCGTGAACATGGGCGCCCAGTTCGCGGTGCTCGTCCGCGGCGTGAAGCGCATTCGGCAGCAGCAGCGCGAGCGCCACGGCGGACGCGGAAAGGAGGGAAGGGATGGGTGCGTGCATGATTATCGTCCTCGATCGGGATCGGTCGCTCGGGCCTTGGGCCACGACGCAAGCCGATAAGAAGTTTC
>CAZBPM010000078.1:4017-4226 GCA_964493785.1 uncultured Hyphomicrobium sp.
GGGGGGGGGGGGTGAATGCCGGCCGGATCAGGAGACCGGGGGGCCGCGCGCCTGGAACGGGGCGCTGCCGGCATCGACAAGCATAGGGCCGGCGACTTGGACCGGCGATGACGGCTCCGTCAGCGCCGGAACTGGGATCACGGACGGTGTTGGCACCACGGCCGCGCCTGACGCGGCAAGCGACCAGCACAGTGGGCAGTCGTCGTGAT
>CAZBPM010000079.1:0-1094 GCA_964493785.1 uncultured Hyphomicrobium sp.
TGCTCGGCGTGAGCGGCGACGGACTCAAGGGACAGTCCGTCGTCGCGCGCGTCGAGCACGTCGACGCGGCGAAGCTCAAGAAGATGATCGGCAAGCATGGCGAGGCGATCGACCTCGCGCTCGACTTCGCTGACTGGAAGCCGAAGGCGGCCGTCGACGCCGCGATCCCGTTCATCCGATCGGAGTTGGCCAAGATAGGCGTCGATGCGAAAATCATCGCAGGCGACGCCACCACTCGAGGGCCGTCGGAATTCTGGGGCGGTCTCGTGGTTGGGACCGCGCTGGGCGGCAGCGCGCTCGTGATCTGGAAGCTGGCCAGTGGCCTCTTCGGTCGACTGGTTGGAGGAAGATAACGTGAGCGACAGCGCACTGCACGAGTTCGCCAGGAAGTACGGCACCACGACTCGCATAGGCGACTGGAGCGACTTCGCTAGCGGTGCGCTGAGCGGTGTCTTCTCGGCCGTCAACGCCGGCCTGGCCGAGGACGAGCGGGAGCAGCAGGAGAAGAAGGAGAAGGAGGACGCTGCGGAGAAGGCGAGGGTACTCATCACGGCAAGCATCGCGGCCGACGCCTCCGCCACGACGGCAAGCGCGCAGGCTCGCTGGTCCACGCAGATGGGCCGCTCGAGCGCCGCTGCCGACGCGTCGGCCGCGCTGGTCGCGGCGGCAGCGCAGGACGCGGCCGGCGCTAAGTTACACGCCAGCCAGGTCCCGGCGCGTGTCGCCGTCGCCAAGAAGGCGCTCGCCGACGCCACGGCGAAGCAGCGCGAGACGAAGGGGAAACCCGGGGAGGTGTTCGCCAAGTGCCTGGTGGACGCCGCGCAGGTGACGTTCAACAAGGCGTCTGGGCTGAAGATCATCGAGCAGACGTCAAACGGCGTCGGCTCGGACGGCCCGAAGAAGGAATCAGGCAATTTCTGGACAGACCCGCTCGTCGGCCCCGTCCCTGGCTGGGGCGTCGTGGCCGGCGGCGCCGGTCTCGGAGCGATTCTCTGGCGCGTTCTGCGCGGAAAGTGGGGCTTCTGATGCGTGGACTTCATCTGCTAGGCGTGGACACAAGCCGGCCTCTGGATCCGTACGAGAAGGAGACCGAC
>CAZBPM010000079.1:1194-4214 GCA_964493785.1 uncultured Hyphomicrobium sp.
GCTGGCGGCGTAGCTCTTGCAGTCATCATCGCGCTGCTGCCGAGGTCACGGTGAGCGGGCTCTGTATGCTCGGTCGCCGGATGGCCGTTCTCGGTGCGGACAACTTCACACCGCAGCAACTCGCGGGCTCGCCCGAGATGACGTCAGCGCAACTCGCGGACCTTGACCGGAGGCTGTCGCCAGCCGAGCAGAAGCGCGTTGACGACTTCCAGGTGTCCGAGGGAGACGCGACACTCAAGAAGGAAAGAGCGACGCCGTACGTCGACCCGAAGACCGGCGAGAAGCGCACCGCAGAGGTGACGTGGGAAGAGGCTCCGCCGCCCGTGAAGTCGAAGGAGTCGGAGAAGTCGTACGCCGCGGACCTTCCGCCGCCCGTGAAGTCACGCACCGCGTGGTACGTGGTGGGTGCTTGTGCGGCCCTCGCAGTCCTCGTGGGATTGCTAGCAAGGCGATCGTGATGAGCGGACTCCATGTACTCGGCTGTCGCGCAGCCGTTCTCGGCGCGACCTGGGCCAAGGCGGCGTCGGTCGAAGACGTCATCGCATCGAAGGACTCGCTCCGCAGGGGTGATGAGGGCGAGGCCGTTAGTTACATCCAGCGCTTCCTCGGCATCGAGGAGGACGGCAAGTTCGGCGAGGACACCGAGGACGCCGTGATCGCGTTGCAGGCCGCGCACGTGACGGAGCCGCACCAGCGCGGCGTCGTGAACGCCGTGACGTACCGTGCAATCATGGCCTACGGTCGAGGCAAGGTGCCATCCAAACCGTTGGCACCATCGCCCGGATCTTCGGGCAGCGGAGTAGAGGGAACGCCGCTCCATGACGCATCGGAGAGCAGCGTTTCGACGCCACTCTGGAAGAAGGCCCTTTTCGCGGCGCTGGTCGCGGGCGCTGCGGTTGGTGGAGCGCTCGCGTTGCGGAGGAAGACCAGATGAGCGGGCTCCATACGTTGGGACGTCGGACCCTGGTCCGGCGAGAAGGTCCTGTCGTCGGCGGCCTCGCCGACTACAATTGGGGCGAAGCCAAGGTCCAGCAGTTGGTCCAGTACTTCGACTCCGTTGGGCGACCGTCGCAGTTCGAGGCAGCGGTGGAGGCCGTCTACGCGACCTACGAGAAGACCAAGACGTCGTGGGCGACCCTTGCTGCCTTGGTCAACGACAGCAAGATGAAGGCGCTCGGGCAGGACGCCGTTGACCTCATGACGAAAATACAGGCGGCCGTCGCCGCAGCGAACCCATCAAAGCCGCCGCCTGCGCTGCCCGCGGGTGCCAAGGAGCCGCCTCCTGATCCGGGCATTCTGGGGCGGGTGCCGTGGTGGGTCTGGGGGATCGGAGCGGTCGCATCGCTCGGTGTCGTGGGATGGATTGCTGCACCGCTTATCGCGCCGCTGATCGCTCGGCGGAGCGCAGCGAAGGCCGCGCTGGCTGGGGTGAAGTAGAACATGAACCGCGTCGTCGGAGGGACTAAAACGAGTTCACTTCTTCTTCTCGGTAGGAAGGCGTGTTCGCGTGTTGTGGTGGGAACACTCAGCAAGAAGGAACTCGCGCAAGCCGTTCAAGACGAGAAGAATCGCCAGAGCGCACGGTCGTTTGATTCACAGAAGTACAACGAGTGGGCGGATTGGAAGAGGAAAGCAGCAGCAGGTGGTACAGGCTTAGGAAGTTGCGGTGCTTCGGGAACGTCCGAGTCATGGATTTCCTTTGTGTTATGCCTGATCATCGTGGTCGCGGTGTTCCTCACAATCCGGGTTGTTCAGCGCGCGCTGCGGCGATCACCGATCAAGGATCGGTGGACGCACCTCTGTCGGCACGCGCGCAGCCGTGGTGTGGAGACGGACACCGGAATGGCTGTCAGACAATGAACCGTGCCGTCACGATCGTCTTGGGAGGGGCGACCGTCGGCGGGGCGCTGTACCTGACCTACGACTGGTTGTTCGAGCGAAACCTGAAGGGCAAGATCACCAGTGGCGGAACGTTCAAGGTGCATGCGACGGGCTACTGGCCGAGCACCGCTCGACCCGATGAGCGGAAGATGGAAGGCGAGAACGTCGATCGGATAGGGAGTCCCCTCTCTACCGTCGAGGACTTCCTGGCCGGGCGCTCGGATCACGTGAGCGTCTCTGGCGACGACGCGATCTTCCCCTACGGGCAGAAGATCATCGTCGATTGGTTCGGCAAGGAGATCGTCGGGCGCGTCACCGATACGGGGAGTCACTTCCGCGGCCTCAAGAAGGTCTACCGCATCGCAGGTGAGGAGCCGCTCGACTTCTGCGTCGCGTCCTCGAGCACCCCGGTGCCGAAGGGTGCCGTCGCCGCACAGATCGTGCAGGGCGACACCTGGGCGTCGAAGACAAAGAAGACCGTCGCGGAGGTGGACAAGGGGAGGTTCAGGGGGCAGGTGGTGACAGGACTCGTGCCCAGCGCGGAGGAGATCCGGAGGCGCTTCGCGCGCCGCGGGCTGCTCTCGCTCGGAGGGCGTGGGTGAAGACGGCGCTCTGGATCGTGGGCGGCGCGATCGCCGGTGCAGCCACCATGCTCACGGTCGGTCGGGTGCGAGCCGCGTCGATGGGCCGGAAGCTCGTCGACAAGCTACGGTCCGTGCTTGGCACGCCCTACATCTGGGGTGGGAGCGACCCGTCGCGCGGCCTCGACTGCTCCGGGGCCGTCGTGTGGGCGCTGCAGCAGCTGGGCCTCAAGCCGAAGGGATGGGACAGCACCGCCGCCGGCCTGCAGAAGCAGGCAAGCCGCGTGCTCGCCCCTGTCCCGGGTGATCTCGCCTTCTACGGGTCGTCGGGCAACGTGAGCCACGTCATGGTCTACGCTGGCGCTGGCGACGTGATCGGAGCAACGGGTGGAGGCAGCGACACGAAGACGGTCGCCGACGCCCGCGCCCGCGGCGCCGAGGTGAAGGTCGTGCCCGTCACCTATCGCTCGGATTTCCTCGGCTACGGGCGGCTGCCGGTCGTCGCGGCGGCCGATGCCGTGGTCGCCGGACTGCCGCCCGCACGGCGCGGGCTGCTGA
>CAZBPM010000080.1:0-1481 GCA_964493785.1 uncultured Hyphomicrobium sp.
CTTCGTCCGCAGCAGGTCGAGGAGATGAAGGCCGAGGTTGCTTCGGCAGAGGCGAAACTCTCGAACCCGGCGATCCTGGACAAGGGCGAAGCCAGAAAGCAGCTCATCCGCACGCGAGCGTCGCTCGAATCCCAGACCCCGAAGCCGCCCGTCGATGCCGCCGAAGAAGGCCGCATGGTCACGCGCTCCAGACAACTCCTCGACCAGATCCTCGCCGGCATGCCGAGCCAGGAGGAAATGAGGAAGGCACCTCCGGGCGCCGTGGACAAGCACATGGGTTGGGAGAAGCGGAACAAGCCCGCGATCCTGGAGTGGAAGAACCTCCAGCTTCGCCTTCGTCCGGGCGAGCGCGAAGCCGCCAACCTGGAGCGCCATCGTCCCGTCTCCTCGACGCTCTCGATGGACAACGCCGTGGTGCAGGGCAAGAACTTCTACATCCCGGAGGGCGTCGGCGCTACCGTCACGTTCTCCGATGCCGAACTCGATCAACTGAATGCGCTCAAGCCAGGACTTCGCGATACCGTCGGCGCCATGTCGAACGAGCAGCGCCAGGTCGTGAAAGACATGCTCGCGCTCATGCCGGCGAAACAAAAGGCGAGCGCCAGAGATCGCCTGGCAGAGGAGGCGTAAGCCGTGTCCACGAAAAGCGACCGCGTTTACTCGAAGGGCGGCAACAAGCACTCGCAGCAGGCCGAGCCATCATCGGCGAACCGCGGCGCGGGAACGATTCAGATGCGGATCTTGATCGAGCTGCAGGTCATCTCGATGCTGCTCGCGAATGCCTACGAGGTGAAGCAGAATTTGGCGAAACTTCGCCAGGACGTAGCAGATTCAATCACATAGACGAAAGGACAGATCATGGACAACGAACTGCTGGTAGGCGTACAGAACAACACCGATGGCACGAAAGTCGTCGCGCGCGGCACGCGGGACGGTGGCCAGGTGATGCAATCCATGCACGGCCAGTATTACGAGGCCGCGCTGCGCGGCAACATGTACCACGCTTCCACCGTCATCGCAGGCAAGATCGTCTTGGTCGCCGCGGCGACGCTCGCGGGCGTCTTCACGGTCCATAACCCGCTCGGCTCCGGGAGGAATGTGGAACTCGTCAGTTTCACTTTCGGCCTGGACTCTGCGACCATCGTGGTCAATACCATCGGCCTGCTGATCCAGCGTAACCTCACCACCACTTCGGGCGTCCCGACCAGCACCACGGCCGGCTCGGTCCACAACCTCGGTATCGGCGGCGATCCGAAGGCGGCGTTCTATTCGGTGGCGACGCTGACCAACGTGGCGATCCCTGGTGCGGTTGGTTCGGCCGTGCCGATTGCGTTCTATCCGATGATCACCTTCCCGGCGACCGCCTGCACGGCGCCCGGCGACTACCGCCACTATTTCAACGGCAAGGTCATCCTCGAACCGGATTCGCTCGTGTCGGTCTGCTCGACCAACACGACCGCCACCGTTTCTCCGATGGCGAT
>CAZBPM010000080.1:1581-4203 GCA_964493785.1 uncultured Hyphomicrobium sp.
AGAAGCCATTGAGAAACAGCGCGCCAAGATAATGGGGCGCGCTAGGGAATGGATGACTGGGCGCAAACCATCTGAGGCAGCTCGTCGTAAGTCTGCTGCATATTGGGCGAAGCATCCAGAGAAACACAATCACTACGTCGATGGGAAGAGCCTTGAACGACATGGGGAGCGCAAGGCTGACATGAATCGCATCGAATATCGGCTCTGGCGCGAAAAGGTGTTTGCGCGGGACAACTGGACTTGCGTCCTATGCAATGAGCGTGGTGGCATCTTGAATGCGGACCACATTCTTCCATATGTTTCTCATGAGCATCTGAGGTACGACATTGACAATGGACGCACCCTTTGTCGCCCGTGCCACATGAACTTGCCAACGCACGGTGCAAAAGCGAGGTCGTTCGCGGTTACGCAAGGAGCGCCATAGATGTCAATTCCCGTAACGCTTACCGCGGCTGCGGTTCAGGCGATTGGGCCGCGTAAGGGGCTCGCGCTCTTTTTTCCAAGCACGACCACCTACACCATCCCGGCATCGGGCTGGTATCGCCTGTCCGCCCTTGGGGCCGGGGGTTCCGGCGGGGCGATCTTCACCACCACCACAGGGGGTACGTCATCCGGTGGGGGCGGCGGTGCCTACACCGAGTCCGAGGTCTATCTCGCTAAGGACACCGTTCTCACCATCACGATCGGGGCGGGCGGCGCATCGGCCGCATCCAGCATCAGCGCGACCGGCGTCGCCGGAGCTGCGGGAACCGCCACGACGATCTCCTGGTACGGCAATCAGATCCTGGCAGGCGGCGGTGGCGCCGGCACGTTCAACGTCACGAACGCGACCACGGTCGCGGGCGGGGTCGGTGGTCTGGCTTCCGGCGGGAACGTCCTCAATGCCAATGGCGGTGCTGGAGGTGCCGGTACGCACACCACGAACAACGCAGGCGGTGGCGGGGGCGGCGGCGCTGGCAGCCCATACGGTGCCGGTGCCGCAGGCGGCGCTTGCAGCACCACGGTCGCTGGCGGGGGCGGGGGCGGCTCGATTACCTTCGCTGGTGGCGCCGCAACTGGCACGACCTCGAACGGAGGTGGCGCAGGCACAGGTGCAGTCGGCGCGGCCGCGGCCTCAACGGCAACGAACGCGGGCGGTGCCAACCGGCTTTTGCGCACCGCAACAACCGCGAGCGCGGACGGCATCACGCGGGACGGCGTGACGGCCGGCTTCAGTTCCGGCTTCGATTCCATGACCGACCCCTTCCGCGGACTCACAGGCGGCGGCTCGGCCGGATCGGCCACGACCAGCGCGAGATCCGGGAGCGGCGCAGGCACGGGCGGCGCGCAGGGCACCTCCGGTATTCCGGGACCGCTTGGCGGCTCCGGCGGCGGGGGCGCTGCGGCGGCGACGGTCGCAAGCGCAACGCCATTCTTCGGTGGCGGCTCGGGCGGGGCGGGCTCGAGCCTTACCGGCCCGGCGACTTCCGGTGCGGGTGGCGCGGGGCTTGTCGCAGTGGAGAGGATCGGCTAAGGCGCGGCCATGAGCGCCACGACTCAGGTCACCACTTTCAGCGAGACGGATGTTGCGTGGGCGGCCGGTATGGGCAGGCGAAAAACTGCGCACTTTGAAACGCGAGTTGCCTGATCTAAAGGATGTGCGCTGATGGCTGCTAGCGAACAACCGAAAACATTTGCGGACCTTTACACGGCTCTCGAAAACGCAACAAGGGTGTCAACCGGGATAGCAGCTACAGAAACGCAGGCTAAAAGAGCGATAAATATCGCCTTGCATGATCTTCATCTCGGCCTCGACTATCGGCTCCCTTGGGCCGAGCGCCGAGCCGTCATTCGCACGCAGGACGACTACACGACCGGCACCGTCAGCACCACGAAGGGTTCGACCGCCGTAGTCGGCGCGAGCACGCTTTGGAGCACGAACAACGACTTCGGCGTGGATAACGCGCGCGCGAACGGGCGCATCGTCTTCTCGGGTAGCCGCACTCCCTACGTCGTTACGACCGTCACGGACGATACGAACATCGTGCTCGCCGAGCGTTTCACCGAGACGAGCCTTGCTGCTGGGTCCACTTACACGTACTACGAGGACGAGTACGACCTCGCCTCCGACTTCCTCCGGCCGATCGACATGCAGCGGTTCTCGAACGAGATGTCGATCGACCTGATCCCGCGCACCGAGTTCCGGCGTCGATACCCAGTCAATTCCACCTTGGGCCGGCCATCGGTCGCAACGATCCTCGACTTCGCTCCTTCGGGCTCGGTCACTCCGATCCGGCGCGTCAAGTTCGCCCCGGCGCCGAATGACATCTTCCAGATCCCCTATACCTACGTCACGGCGAACCTCGCTGTCAGTTCTGCCGGCGTGGCGGCTGCGAATCTCTCGGCCGACACTGATGAGCCGATCGTACCGCTACGCTACCGGCACGCGATTCTGTATCACGCACTGGCCGGCTGGTATCGGGACAAGAAGGACGACACCCGTTCGCAGGAAGCGAAGGCCGAATACGTGGACATCATGGCGCGGATCATGATGGATACCGAGGTCGGCGCACCGCGCCCGCAGCTTCGGCCAAGAGTGTCGCCCTACGTCCGCTCGGCCAAGTCGCCCTACTCCCGCGGAGG
>CAZBPM010000081.1:0-4078 GCA_964493785.1 uncultured Hyphomicrobium sp.
GTCCCCTGCGCGTTGACGAGCGTTTCCACTCGTGCGAGATTCTTCCTAGCCGCTCTCCAGTATTCTGGCTTGAGCTCGATGCCGATGAAGCGGCGCCCTAAGCGCACCGCCTCGTATCCCTCGGAGCCGATGCCCGCGAAGGGGGATAGCACGGTCTCTCCAGGATTCGACCAGAGCCTGACGCACCGCTCGATGGTCCCGAGTTGTAGTGGGCAGTTCTTCACGATGGCACCTTCGGCCGTGAAGGATGCGTCCTCCGCGACGGAGATATCCCACACCTCGGCCATGACTGCCTCTTCCAGTTTCCTTACCTTCTTCCATGCACCATCCCGGCCGATCCATCCCGACTTGCGATAGCCGTCGCTGTTCCTGAAGCCGAAAACCCAGTCCTGCGCCATCGCCACTTGGCGACCCTCGATCGTGCCGGTGCGTTCCGGTCGGCCTGCATACACGCTTGCCACGACGCCGCGCGCCCGTTGCGCGACAAGCGCCATGCCGAGCAGCAGCGCACGCGACACCGACGATGCCGTCCAACGGTCATGCCGCCCAACGTGATGCCCATCCGCCGACAAGTAGCCGCTTAGAAGCGCCTCGGCCTTCTCTGGCGCTAGCATGACCGCCTCCCCAGGTAGCCGCTTCCCGGCAGCGCCACGGCCGCAACGGCCCATGACGTCGCGCACCGAACGGCGGAGATTCTTCAACGCGATCTGTGTCGCGGTAATCTTGGCGCGGTGCCCCGCATGCTCACCGAGCCGCGCGATCAGCGCCGGGGCTTCCTCGTGCGAGCACGAGATCAAGAACTGACCAACGCCCCCACGCTTGCCGCTTCGCTTGTGGCCGCCGCGATGCCCGTCCCCAAGATACCGACCAACGATCCACCACTCGTGAGTCGTCAGGGCGCTGTCTTCGACGGGTGGCAGTTTCAGGTTGAGGTAGGAGCCGAGCGTTTCGTTTGCTGGTACCCATCGCGGATCGTTTGTTGCCGCGCTCTTTTTGGCCTTATCGCCAGACGCGATGCGCGTCCATAGCTTGTGATCAGCCGTGACTCGAAGCCTGGCAACACCCTGCGCGCATACGTCGATTGTGGGCCTGTCCCCGTTGCATTGCTTTCCAATCACAGGCTGCCACCGGCCCTCGTGCGTAAGGACTCTTTCGCCTAGGTTGATGCTCTCAATCGGAACGTAGCCGCGCTCCCGCGTCAGCACGAGAGACCCGGCCGCTAGGCAGATATGCCGCTCGTCGTCGTTCCCGCGCCCCTCACGGACGTTGAGCGTGTCCGATTCCCTGATCCCGTACCAGATGGGCCGCGCCCATTCGATCCAGTCCTCGTTCGTGATATCTGGATGAATCGGTACAGCATTATCGCCTGGCGCCCGGAAGACGAGGATGTAGTCAGCCAGCGCGGGCCGAAGCCAGGAAGCGTCCTTGCGAAGCTGCACGAAGAGGAGCGCCTTGCTCTTGGTCCGAATGGCCTGTGCCTGCGGGTCCTTGTCAATACAGACTTCGCCGTGGTAGATCCAGTCATTGCGGCTGAAGCACTCAATGACTGCTCCCCGCAAGTCCACGAGCCCAATAACGCCGTGAATGGCTTTCTGGCTCGTGGTCTGTGCGATGTGGCACGCCGTGAGGCGCCCCGGCTTGGTGACGCGGAGCAGTTCACGCACGACGTAGCCGAAGTGCTCAAGAAACTCCTCCCGTGTCGAACAATTCCCAACGTCGCGCTCGCTGTTCGTGTACGTGTAGAGCGCGATGAAGGGGGGCGAGTACACGCTAAAGTCCACGCTGGCCGCCGCCTGCTCGCGCAACACCTCGACGCAATCTCCCTGATGGAGCGTCCAGGCCTCTCCAGATGCAACTGCGCGCGACACCGATTCGCGCTGGCGCACCGTCACGCCGATCTCTTCGCGCTCCAGATCTCGCACAGCCGCGATGAGGCCCTCGGCCATGCGGCCCGCTTCTTGCTCTTTCTTGCGGACGTTCATCACGATCTCTGTTTCCCCCTCCGACACGACAACGTGGACGTTTACCGGGCGTGTCTGCCCGTACCGCCAGCATCGCCGAATCGCCTGGTAGTAGGTCTCGTAACTATCCCCGAGGCCAAGGAAGGCCATCTGTGAGCACCCCTGGAGATTTAGGCCGAAGCCCGCAATTCGCGACTTTGTGATGAGGACGCGGACGCGGCCAGCGATGAACGCGTCGAGGCGGGCCTGTTTTTCTTCTGGCGTATCGGGGCCGGCGATCGAGACGCAGTCCCCATCGAGAGCCTTCGCTACCGTGTCCTGCTCGTCGTTGAGGCCGCACCACACGATCCACTGACCGGGCGTGCGCTCAACGAGGCTCACCACAGCATCGGCGCGCGGCTTCAGTGATCCCCTCCGCGCCGCAATCCGCCCACGAATCCCGCCGAGGCCCATCCCCGGGAAGAGATATTCGCCATACGGCGCGCCATCCACCGCCACGATCAGGTCATGAATCGAAAGCGGCGGAAGATCATAGCCGTCATCGGAAAACCCGAGGTCCGAGGGGCGACGCAGGAACATCCCCCATGAGGCGAGCCAGCGATAGAATGCCGAGTACGCGTGGCGCTTCAGACGCCAGCCCGCTCGCCCCTGGTTCGCATCGTCGGTGTGGACGAAGAACGTCGCGAGCATCTCGGCGCGCGTCATGATCCCAAGAAACTCGCAATGGTTCGCCAACTCCGCGATGTCGTTCGGCGCGGGTGTCGCCGTGCAGCAGAGGCGGAACGGAACGGCCTTGAACATCTCAATCAGCCGACCGCGCGTGCGCCCGTCGAACGATTTCAGAATTGAAGAGTTATGGACAAGCGCACCCGCTACCGAGAAAGACGGATGCCGAAACGCCTGAAGGTCATAGAAATGGAGCTTCCCGTCAGCCGCCCGGAGGCATTCCAGTCGAGGATCTCCCGGTTCCAGAATCTCAACACCGTCCACCCGCGAGAGCGGAGATAGGTCTCCTTCCTCGCGTCTGCTTCCTTCACCGCTGCCGTATAGTGCGTCGCGCCATCTACTTCGACCGCGATCTTCTTCTTCGGATTCGCGAGGTCTAGATAGTAACAGGATGGACGGATCTTCTGTCGGGGCCGTACTTCTACGGGGTGTTCGGCTACCCATTCGGCCCCAAGCGCCGCCAGCAGTAGCCCTTGCGGCCGCGTGATGCCGCGTCCCTTGCCACCACTCCACGGAGGGCGATGACCCATCTGCCGTAGAATAGCCGATATCCGCGCTCGCATCCCAGGTATCCGCATGGGCTTGATTGCCGCAAAACGATGCGCGTGGCGTCTCCCTTTTGGCGTCTCGCGTAGCCATGTTGAGACCTTCGCGCCGATCCTCGCGTGAATCTCCGCTGTATGAACCCTGGCAACAATCTCTGGCTGACGCATCCGCCATTTCGCTGAACAGGATCGCCCGCAGAATCTGGTCTTGGCGGCTTGCACGTATTTGACCGTGAATGGCTCCCCGCACCACGCGCATGGCCTCGGCTGTTGCCACAACTTGATCCCCGGGACGCAAACGAAACGCCCGTTGCCATCCTGACCCAGTGAGCCACGGATGATTCGGACTACAGATGATTCGCTGCCCCGATATATTAATTGCGACTGCCGCATTGACCTCTCTCTGAATAACCGCAACAACAACATCCTCGCCTATGGCGTTGAGGATTGCCTGTCCCCGTTGAATATCTTTAATATAGACGATGCCGTTTGGCGTGTCAATGGGCGTATTGCCAGCGAAACATTCGTCCAACACGACGCCGCTGTAGTCGGTTGGCGTGACATGGTGGAGCATCTCGTAGTTCAGCACCTCAAGACGCCCACCCGATCCGAAGGGCAAGACCGTAATTCCGAGTTTCCTCGCCTCGGTCATCGTCTGCGCGCCCACACAGAGCGGCGCGAGAATGAGGACACGGCCGGGGATCTGTTCGGCCCAAGCGACCTGCATGAATGTCTTGCCCAGGCCGGTATCGGCGAACAGCGCCGCGCGACCCTTCCGGAGCGCCCACGCCGTGAGGGCTCGCTGGAACGGATAAAGCGCGGCCGGCAGATCCTCGACGTGGAGCG
>CAZBPM010000082.1:0-4030 GCA_964493785.1 uncultured Hyphomicrobium sp.
TCGAGTCCGTCACCTTCGTGTTGCCGATCGCGGTCACGCCGGTGCCCCCAATCGTCACGTCCCCGGACACCGTCTGCTCGCTCGCGGCCCCGCCAGCGTCGCCGATCAGGATCTTGCCGTTTGCCAGCGCCACCTTGGCGGCTGTCACCTTCTTTGCGCCAATCGTGACGGCGCCGGTGTTCGCGATCGTGGTGTCACCCGACATGGCGACGTCCGCCCCGATTCCGGCGGCGTTGCCAACGAGGATATGGCCGTCCGCAAGCGTGAGCTCGCCTGGCGCCACCGTCTCGACGGCCGTTTCCAACTCGTCTGCAGCTGCCTGCGACGTCAAGGCATACCGCAGTCTGTTTCTTAGGTCACTCGAAAAGCTCATTTGCGCTCCATCGTGTTGCGTGAAGCATCCAGCGCGCCGCTCTTACCTCGAGCGGCGCGTCGGGCGCAATGGACTACGGGGTCACCGGGCTTGCGATGAAGCAGTTCGCGTCCGGTCCATCGTGGTACGCATCTGTGACGCCGGCCGCACTCAGGGCCGTGGTGCCCGGGGTGAAGATGTTGGTCACGTTCGTGATGTCGACGAGGCCGACGATCACCGTGCCGGTCGGCGGCAGGGCAGACCACCGGCAGGCGTCGAGCGCTGCAGCAGCGTCGGCGTAGTCGGCAATCGCCTTGTCATTCGAGGGGCGAATGGAGATGACCGTCGTGGCGTCGGTCGCGTCCCAGCAGATCTGCCAGCGACGCACGTAGCCGACTGCCAGCGGGTTCGGGTCGTCCGTCGCCACGTTGGCGAGGACCATCAGGGGATCCGTTGCGGTCAGTGACGTCAGGACGCCGTTCACGACGAACTCGGTCGTCGCGGTCGACTTGACGGTCTTTGTTTCAGTCGCAATCGCCAGAACAGGGGGCGCTACCGCGTTCGCCGCCACCTGCCACGCCGGTCGATGAAACACGGCGTACATGGCGTCCCTGATAATGGCGTTGAGTTGTGCGCGCACCGTGTCCGAGACAAAGTTGCTGTCCCGGTTCTGTGGCACGGAGTCGTTGATGCTGCCCATGAGCATGGGCGCGAGGGGCAGCAGGTCGAACGTGTTGATGGCGCCCACCTGCGCCGGCGCGATGCCGCTGGCATGGGCGATCCCCACGGCCAGCAGGCAGACGCACGTGAGCAGGGCAATGGTCAGGTGTTTCCGATTCATGGTATCTGGCCTCAAGTGTGCGTGACGTTGTACCCGATGCCCACGCGGCGCGGCTCCTCGAAATCGAGGTTGCTGTACCACTTGAGCAGGGCTTCCTTGGCGTCCTGACCGGGAACCACGCGCATGATGCCCTGGCTGTCCTGCAACCAGTGCGGGTCGCGCGTCTGCGCCCAGGCAATCGTCTTGGTGTCCATCAGGAAGATGGCCTTGATCGGCGCCTTCGAGTCCTTTGAGATCCGCAAGCCGTCGTGCTCGATGATCGTGTGACCACCCTCGAGCTTCGTGGCCGGCACGAACCGCTGGCCCGGCTGCAGGAGTGCCTCGTAGTCGGCCACCATCTCCGTCGAGGCGATGAACAGGTTCGACTCCTCGTCGTCCGTGCGCTTGTAGATCGTATCGCGCAGGCTGCGGATGCCCGTCAGCGACAGGGCCGCGGCGAAGTTGATGACGTTCCCCTCGTACTCAGAGAAGTTGGTCCGGTTGATGCCGTGATAGACGGTCGTGCCCAGCCCGAGGGTCGTCTGCAGTGCCGCCGTGGCGCCACCGATCATCAGGCCCTCGATCTCGAGCCCACCAGACCCGAGGATCGTCACGGTCGCGTCATCAGCGATGGCGTTCGCCAGCGGTGGCGTGAAGGTGAAGCCGGTCGCGCTGACGCTCGAGATCAGGTAGCCCTGACCGGAGTTGTCCTCGGTCCCGAACTGCACCGACATGCGCCGCTTGATCAGGAACGTCGTGTTGCTCGCCAGCGAGCCCCAGAGGACGCCGTAGGCGGAGTCGACCGCCACCGTCGCGACGCCGGCCCCGTACCCGCCACCGTTGTTGATGCGGGCGAGGATGCCCTGCCCGTCGCCCCAGCACTGGCGGCCGGTGAAGAGCTTCATGCCTTCCTTCGTGTCCTTCAGGATCTTCATCGCGAACTCGACGAACGCCTTCTTGGTGCCGAACTCTTCCGACTGGCCCGTGATCTTGAAGGGGGCGTAGTTGTACTTCGCCCGCAAGACCACGTCCTGGTACTCGCCGGCGCCGTACTGCGGCATCCCGGCGCCCTCGGCCCGGGCACCCTGCCCCTGGCTGGCTCCGACCTTCAGGCCGTACACGCGCTCACGGCCGGACGTCATCCCGACCCTCTTGAGCTTATCACGGAACGGCGTGGCGATGTTGATGGCCGAGACGATCTGCCCCTGCACGTAATCCTCCTGCAGCAGCGCGTCCCAGTTCGCCAGTGTGACGACGAAACTCATTGTGTCCTCGCAGTCGCGGGCTCAGATGGCCCCGCGCAGAATCCCTTGATTGAAGCGCGCAAGCGACCTTAGCCGCCGCGCGACGAAAACTCGTTGATGAACTCCTCATCGCTTGTAGCCATCTTTCTGGCTCCCGGAGTCGGCGCCCGGCCAGCCCCCGGCTTCACCCGCAGCCCTGCCTTCCGACTGTCGGCGACCTTGCCCTTCACGTACTCCTCGCTCGCGCGCCGCTTGTGCTGACGCATGTTGCGCTTGTAGACGACGGCCTTCTTTGCCGCGATCTCGCGGATGTCTTCCGTCGTCAGCGCTTCCCCGAGCGCGAGACGTGCGGCCATGGCGTCCTCGACGCCGGCCTCGAACGGTACGCCCGCGGCGCGAGCAGCTGCCCGGCCGATCCGGATGTACTCGTCGATCTTCTTGGCGTGCTCCTCGACCTTGCGGTCTTCGCCAGCTTCCGCCTCGGCCGCCTCACGGCGGGCCTTTTCCACGAGCGCCTTGTGTCCCTCGAGTGCGGTGTCGTTCCCGCCGAGATCCTCGATACGGGCGTTGACCTTGTCGGAGAGTTCGGGATGCTCGAACAGCATCGCGACCAGATAATCAACCGTGTGCTCCCGACGGAACCGCTCCTCGGTCCGGAAAGCCCGGGCGGCCTTCTGGTCCTCGGACAGATCGCGCATCTTCGCATGGAATCCGCGCTCGAGATCCTTGAGTTTCTTCGCGACGATCGGCCGCGCCTCCTCCGGGATGTCCTCGAGCGTGACCTCCACGCCCTGCTCGGCAAGCGCCTTCTTGAACGCCGCGTCTTCCTCAGCGGTTGGTCCATCGGCGCCCTTGCCGTCCTCATCCTCCTCTTCACCCTCACCTTCCCCTTCATCGCCTTCGGCGCCTTCGCCGGCGCCCTCATCGTCGCCTTCGCCGTCATCTCCCTTGTCACCCTGGTCGCCGGCGTCACCGTCACCCGCGCCGTCGCTCTGATCGCCGTCCTCACCGCCAGCAGGCTCGTCGTCCTTCTTCTTCGGCGTTTCGGCTGCCGGCTTGGGAGTGGGCGTTCTCGAGCCCCCGTCGCCAGGCGTTTCCGCGCCGGCAAGCTCGATGAACTGCGCCTCGGTCATCGGCGTCGTTTCAGCGAACGCAACGCGCGGGATGACAACGAACGCGAACAGCAGTGACAGGATCAGGCCCATTCTTGACATGCGGGACACGTGAGAAGTCCTCAGTTGCATCGGGGGTTGTTCTCTGTGCGCGGTCATTCGCCGGCACTGGCGAAGTCCGCACGGGATAGCGCGGGCTTCAGATTCGGGTTCGTGGGTGCGCCGCCGGGAGGCGGGGGTGCGGCTGGCACGCCCGCTGGGGCGCCGCCCTTCATCAGCTCGAGGGGCGGCCGCCCTGCCTCACCTTCGGGCTCCATAGGGCCACCGCCGCCACCTGGGGGCATTTCCGCGTTCGGCGCCGGCGGGCCGCCGGGCATTCCGGCACCCGAGGCACTGACCATGTTCTCGGCCAGATCATCGACCATCGTGGCGTGTAGGCGCATGTGCCCAAGGAACGCTTCCTTGGCGGGCTCCGACCACCGCTCGAAGCGCGCGCGGTCGA
>CAZBPM010000083.1:0-3591 GCA_964493785.1 uncultured Hyphomicrobium sp.
TCGTGCTCGGGATCGCGAAAGGGAAGGGGCGGCCGATGGACCTGCGGAGGGGACGTTGACCTCGGAAGGTGCTCGAAGTAGGATGATCGTGCTCTCGTTGTTTGCGAGGCGTGCCATCCCGGGCAACCGGTCAGGATTGATCCCCTGGCCGGTGCCCCGCTGGCGACGAGAGCGGAAGGCACCCCCGACAATGGAGCTACCATGAGCACAAAACGCGTGCGCAGCCAACGTGCGCGCGCTGAGTTGAGCGTCCGGCGGCGAGTGCACCGGCGGCTGCGCGATCTACGACTCGCGCGCTTCCGACGAATAAGCCGGAACGAACATGAATGACCGCGACGGCTTCGACGTGTTCCGTGGAGTGGTCGAGGCCATCGAGGGCACCGAGGGCAAGTCTGCCAAGACGCTCATCCTCGCCGGCCTGTACTCGGACTCAGCCGCCCTTGCCCGGGTTGTGGCCGCCTCGGTCGAACGGCCCGCTGCGCTGGAGGGCCTGCTGCTTCGCCTCGCTGCCGCCTTGTCGCAGACGGCAGCCGCAGGCCTTCGCAAGCGGCTCGAAGCCGACGCCAGGGCGACGGAGCGCCCCCGGACAGCCGCCACCTCGGCAGCCAGGGACGACAGCGCCCCGGTCCTGGAATGGGGAGACGAGCCGGAGCTGGCCGACCGCCTGATCGCTGACCTCGGCGGGCAGGACCACCTCGCCACCGAGGCCGACCGCCTCTACCGCTACGACGGCAACGCGGGCACCTGGGACGAGGTCAACCCGTCGTGGCTTCGGGGCCAGTTGTTCCGCCACTACGAACGGGCCTGGATTCGCAGCGAGCGGGTCGACAAGAAGACCGGCGAGATGATCGAGGAATGGAAACCAGTCAAACTCTCGGCTCGCACCGCCGCCGGCGTGGTGTCCGTCGTCGGCGACAAGGTTGACCGGCGAGACTTCCTGCGCCTCGAACAGCCGCTCGGCGTGCCCTTCGCCAACGGACTGGTGGACGCCGCCGGTGTGCTGCGGCCGTTTCAACGCGAGGACTGGATCCGCGAGGGGCAACGGCTCGAGATCGCCTATGATCGCCGTGCAGTCTGCCCCGAATGGATGTCCATGCTCCGCCGGATCTGGCCGATGGAGCTGCCCGAGTTCGAGGTTCGCGTCCAGCTGCTACAGGAGTTCTTTGCTGCGGCCATGTTCGGACTTGCCACGAAGTACCAGAAGGTTCTGGTGCTCGTGGGCGAGGGCCAAAACGGCAAGAGCATCGTGAGCAAGGTGCTCCGCTCGCTGTTCCCTTCCTCGGTCTGCACCGCCGTCCCCATCCAGCGGATGGCCGACCCGTACTACACCGAGATGCTGCTGAACAGCCGCGTCAACGTCGTTGGCGAGCTGCCCGCCGCCGATGTCTACGAAGCGTCTGGATTCAAGGACATTGTCGACGGCGGCGTGATCACCGCCCGCCGCATCCGCGAGGCGCCGATCACGTTCGCGGCGAAGGCGGCCCACCTCTTCGCGGCCAACACCCTCCCCCCGGTGAGCGACCACTCCACCGGGTTCTGGCGCCGCTGGATGGCGCTCGACTTTCCTCGGCGCTTCCGAGAAACGGACGACGACTACGACCCTGACATCCTAGGCAAGGTGCTCGCCGAGCTGCCGGGAATCGCCCGGTGGGTCGTCGCTGGCGCTGCACCCCTGATCACGCGCAAGCACTACGAATCCATCGGCGCCAGCGAGGAAATCATCGACGCGTGGCGATGCGACTCCAACTCGGTGGCGATGTTTGCCAACGAGCGGATGGAGCGCGACGTGGACGGGCGCGTGCCAGCCAGCGAGGTCTACCGGGCCTACACCGCCTGGTGCCAAGACAACGGGTTCAAGCCGGTGAACGCGACCAACTTCGGGCGACGCCTCGCCGCGCTCGAGTACGAAAAGGTGCGGGCTGCAAACGGCATGGCCTACTTGGTGCGGTGGCAACTGCACGTTGTCGAGGAGCCGCGCGACCTGCGGCAGCAGGAATGGAAGAGGTGGTAGCTGGCAGGCTCGGTTGACGCGGCCGGCGACATCGCCGGCCGTTTCGCTTTGGGACCGGAAACGCCGATGAACACGGCGCGATGTAGGGTTTGTGTAGGGTTAGTGTAGGGTTAGTGTAGGGTTTTATGCCGTGTTCATCGGTGCGATGTAGGGTTGTGTAGGGTTTTCAAGTCTCGCGCATTAGAGAAATTGCGAAACGGATCGAATACTTGACATGCCAAATGTTGTTCGATCTGAAATTGCTACAGGTGTTAGGGGGGCCGAAACCCTACACAACCCTACACGATGCCGTGTTCATCGGCGTTTTCGAGGAGAAAACCCTACACGAACCCTACACGAACCCTACACGACCAGCAGAGGCAAGCACGCCCCGGTTGCCTCCCCGGTTGCCTTTCGGGTCACCACCGCGTAGACTTCCACCATGACCAGCCGCCGCCGAGTAGCACTGAGTCTCACCCCAGCAGAGCATGCACAACTCGTGGCGGCTGCTCATCCCCTGCCCCTCGCTCGGTGGGCCCGGTACGCGGTGGTGCACCTCGCGGTAGCCATCGACGCAGCCACCCGGACGGCTCAGGAGCGCACCAACGACCCACCCCCCTACATCGACTCCCCGGAGCCCTCCCCGGCTCCCTCACCACCCACTGGGGGGCAAGAGGCGCCACATGGATGACCACACAAATCCCACTTCCAGGTACTTCGCGGACCGCCCCGAGTACGCTGCCGACACCCAGGGGTGCGCGGTATACGGGCTGCTCGAGGAGGGCTGCCGGCCAGCCGTGGCAGCCCTGAACGTGGACCGGTCCCCAAAAGAAGCCAACAAGGCCGCGAAAAAGTGGGCGGCTGCGCGAGGACTGCCTTGGCCAGTCGTGCGGACATAGTGTTGCAAAATGCAACAGGCGACGAAAACGCCGGCGAACAGCGCATCATCGGCAAGGTGGCGGCTGAGTGGGTGACTGCGAGCACCCTCCAACCGTGGGACCGCAACCCCCGCCGGAACGACGCAGCGGCCGCCGACGTCGCACGTTCCATCGTGCGTTTTGGGTTCGGCAACCCCATTCTCGCCCGACCCGACGGCGAGGTCATCGCCGGGCACACGCGGTTGAAGGCGGTGGCGCTTCTGCCGGGCCTGTGGCGGAAGGCGACAGCCAAGGGCCGCGAGAGTTGGAGCGCAGACGCTCGGGCTCTCGCCGTAGCCGATGAGCCCCTAGTGCCCGTGCGCTACCTGGACCTCTCCGACGTCGAAGCCCACGCGCTCGCCCTCGCCGACAACAAGCTCGGCGAGCTGGCCGAGTGGGATGATGCCGACGTCAAAGCCCTGCTCGAGGAGATGGTCGCCGACAACGTGTCCCTCGAAGGCATGGGGTGGACCGATGAGGAGCTGTCCGCCCTGCTCGCGGAGTCAGAGGAAGGCGAGGACACATCAGACCCTGGAACCGGACCCGAACCGATGACCGGAACCTACGCCGTGCTCGTGACCTGTGCCGATGAGCGTCACCAGCGCGAGCTGTTGGAGCGATTCACCGCAGAGGAGTTGGAATGCCGCGCCTGGAACTTGTGAGGGAGACGACGATCCGGAAGAC
>CAZBPM010000084.1:0-3515 GCA_964493785.1 uncultured Hyphomicrobium sp.
CGACGTCGCGGCGATGCGCCCGTCGCCGGCGACGCGCTTCACGTCCTCGAGGAGCGCCCCCAGCATGCCGCCAGCGCCTGAGAGCAGGGCGCGGGCCACGGCCCGGGCGCGATCGTCCCCCATCCCGACGAACTTGCCGTCGGCGGCGGCTCTAGTTGCGAGCCGCGTGAGGTACTCCTTCAGGATGTCGGTGTCGGTGCGGGTCATCACAGATCACAATCGCACGGCCCTGCGCCGTGTACGTAGTTGCACCCGTCGATGTGGTCCTCGAAGTCCGTCCCGCGATCGCCTGCATACGCCTCGGTGCAGCGTCTGCAGTACGGACCGCCAAGCCCCTTGCGCTTGCAGCGAACCTGCGGTCCCATAGTGCCGTACCCGGCGAGGTACGGACGACCGCGCAGATCGACCGAGCCGATGCACTGTCCGAATCGCTTGGTCATAGACGTCCTCGCTCTCGCTCCTCCGCCTCAACGAAGGCGCGGTTCATCTCGTTGATCTCGGCGACCGTTCCCTCGCCGCGGGCGACGCGCTGGCGCACGGCGCGCCTGTAGCCGGCCTCGTAGTTGCGCAGCGCGGTCTTGCTCCCGTCCGCCCAGCGCTTGAACCTGTCGCGGATGATCCGCGGGATCGGGATCTGGGTGCGGGTCATCTTCATCCTCTCGACCGCGGCGGCAGCTTGCGCGGCATGTGGCTGTCGTTGTCACCAGTCCTCGACGAGCAGCCATAGTCGCCGCCGGCGGTGCACCAGTCGGGGACGCCACCGCCCTCGGCTATGTCGAGGTAGATCGGCTGGCGGCAGTGTACGCAGACGCTCTCGGCGTTCTGCGCGTTGCGGATGAAGCTCCGGTAGAACCGCTCAATGCCGTACCGCTCGAGCCACTTCGTCCAGCTCTGTCCTTGCTTGGCGGCCTTCTTCAACGAGATCGGCATTTCTGTTTCTCCTGTCTCTCGACTCGCCTGGCCTACTTGAACACCCAGTGCGGCAGCTCCCGGTTGGGAACGTCGCCGTGCGTGCGGTAGTCGCTGAACGACACCTTGCCGACCACCTTCCCGTTGCCGAGCCGGCGCATCGTCTGGTCGTGGTGGATCTCGTGGCGCGAGCCGATCGTCCACGACTCGAGATCACCGAAGGACGTAAGGCAACGCAGCTTGCCGCCGCCCATGTCGACGATGATCGCCACCTGACCCGGGTCGAAGTAGAAGGCGCCTTCCGGGTGGCTCGGGTTCATCGTCTTGCCCGTCGGCAGTGGCGCAGCAGATCGCATCAGAGTCTCCTATCCCATTCGCGTCCCGCGTACGTGCGGTACGAGTACAAAATGCCTTCCGTGCGCGCAGAGGTGCGAAGGCGCGGCGCGACCGCAATCGCCCACTCCACGTCTTCGTTCACGCGGCGGTCCTTGAACGGCTCGGCCCTGGCGATCTCGGTGCGGACCGGACAGAGGTGGTCGACAGGCTTCCACGACGTGAGACCTGAACCGCCACCCACCCACGGCCCTTGCTCCTTCCGGTAGCCGGCCCATTTGCCCAGGGCCTCGTAGGAGAACTCCGACACCTTCTTGCCGGAGTCGAGCCGCTCGCCGCGGATCAGGATCGCGTCAACATCGGGCTTGCAGTCGATCACCCCGAGGATCGTCGGGATGTAGAAGGGCGACACGGCGTCGTCATCGTCCACGTGGACGACGAAGAGGCCGCGGGCTGCGGCCACCAGCTGGTTCCGCTTGGCGCCCGTGGTGGTCTGCATGCCATCGGCCTGCTTCCCGTCGATCGCCACCAGCACCTCGACCTCCTCCGCGCGAGGCTGCGACGCGAGCGACTGCAGCAGCGTGCAGAGGCTTGCGGAGCGCTCGCGGAGCGACGAGATGCAGATGGTGAGGGGGATCACCGCCGGCGCCCCGATTCCCAGCGCCTCGATTCCTTCTTGATGAGGATCTTTGCTACCCTCTGCAGTTGTGGCTCGATGGCGTCCACCTCTCTGACATCACGGACGTTGTCGTAGATGCCAGTCACGCGGCCCGTCTCGTTGACGTGCCCTGAAAAGACGTGCCGCTGACCATCGAACAGATCGAAGTGGAACGCATCCGTCGGGTTGAACTTGATGGTGTACGGATACCCGCCCGCGTGCAGATACGAAGTCAACTTCTTGCTCATTTGCGTCCTTTCTTTCCGTCGACGGCGCGAAGGTCCGACGACGAGATGCTGGCGATGGTCACGAGACCTCCTCCGCGTCGTAGAGCTTCGACAGGTGCTTGTGCTTGGCGTCCGCGACGCCCCAGTCGTTCGGCCAGAACTCACCGTACTCGCCGACGTGCGGGTGATCGCCGCCGGTGCCCGAGCCGTACACCGTGAAGTGATCGGTCGGGATCGGGTCCGACTGGTAGTGCCCGCCGTGAATGACGTTGCCGGCGTACTGGATCATGTCGCCGACACGCAGCTTGATCCGCCCGCCTCCTTCCTTCTCGAGATAGCAGCCGGCACGCTCGACGGAGTACACGCCGCCGATTTCGAACTTGCGGCTCATCGCCCTCCTCCAGCGTGTCGATGCAGGCGGCAGAACGCCTCCGCGTCTCCGATCACGCGCTCCACGATCCTGAAGTTGGCCTCGACAACGTCGCGGTCCGTGAAGTTTGGATCTCCGCTGTAGAACGCTGCGCCATGAAGCTCGCGCGCGAGCACACCGACGTCCTCGCTCGTCTGCGAGGACATCTTCCTGTCCTCTTCCAGCGCTGCGAGGTTCTCGGCGACGCGCGACAGCCGCTTCCACCCGTCGTAGCCGCCGCGCCGCAGCATCGCTCGCGCGGCGGTCACGGCCGCGAGCCAGCCCTTCTCCGCCGCCTGGCGCGGATCCTTCGCAAGCTCGGTGCGGGCCTTCGCGAGGAGCGCGCGCGCAGCGCCGACCGTCGGCGGAGGTGCCTTGCCGCGACGCTTCACTTGCTGTTCCCCTCCGCCGCGTCGTCGAGCTTGACCTGCACCCACGACGACAGCGTCCGCCGCTCGGCCTGAGACGCGCGGAGCCACGCCTCGTACTGCTCAGGCGTGGCCCGGACGTGGATCACCTTCGTCATCGAGGTGCGGTGCGCTTGCTTGATGCGGGGCATGTATCACAGGATAGCACGGCGTGTCACCGCGCAAGAAGTTTTTTCTCGATGGTTAGGCACGATGCTTGATCGCCTGCGCCGACTCGAGTTCCTTCAGCATCTGCAGCAGCGCGAAATCGCGCAGCATCTGCTGCAGGTCGTCGTCCCGGCGCGGCGCTTCGATGTACACCGGCTGCGGGTAGCCCCAGCCGGGGGCTCCCCAGCCGCGATGCCGCCGAGGACCGCCTCCGCGCCGCGCGCCATGCGGCGCAAGCGCCCCGACGACTCCCAGCACTCGAGGCTTCCACGCCTTCTTGACCTTCCGGCCGAGCAGCAGCAGGCCGTGCGGGCGGGGAGGCAAAGGCGCCGAGCCGACGACCTCGTCACGGAAGTCGTCCTCGAAGAGGCCGTAGAGGCCGATGATCGCAGGCCCCGGGATGA
>CAZBPM010000085.1:0-3431 GCA_964493785.1 uncultured Hyphomicrobium sp.
CGCTCGAGGTGCGGGCGGCTGCGTTGCTGCGCTTGCGGCGAATCCGGAACGTGCCAAAGACGGCCGTTGAGGTTATGGACCCACTCAATCGCCTCATGGATCCGCTGTTCACGGACACCGCATGGGAGTACGAGGGCTCGCGCATTGGGCCGCTAGTGCCAGGCAAACTGCACCAGAAGCAGATCGAGGCGCTCAATCACCCGTCGTTGCACCGCTGGCTCTTCTGGGGCAACCAGACCGGCAAGACGACATTCGGGGCGGTGGATGTTGCGCTGTCGTGTCTGGGACGGCACCCACTGCAGTTGGCTGGGCTGTTGCACATGCCACCTTGGACGGCATGGGCTAGCGCGTTGTCATGGGAACTCTGGGAGAAGATCCTCCTGCCCGAGCTCCTGACGTGGATTCCACGGGACCGGATCATCGACTCGCCCCTGCCCCACGTGCACAGCACCAAGCGCGACATCGTCGTTCGGGCGGACAACGGCACGGAAAGCCGGATAACGGGCAAGGCGGCCGAGCAGGGGCCGGCGAAGTATCAGAGCGCGCGCGTTGATGAGGTCTGGCTCGACGAGGAGCACCCGAAGGCCATCTGGGACGAGATGCAGCCGCGATTGATGCGCTACAACGGTCGCACGGTTGCGACAATGACCCCGATCCTCGGCCTGACGTGGGTGTACGGCGAGGTCTATGAGCCAGCCAAGCGGGGCGCGATCCCGCCGGAACGCCACTGGTTCAGCCATGCCGGCATCAAGGACAATCCGGCGATCAGTGCGGCGTCGCTCGAGGAGTTGCGCGCCGAACTCAAGAACAACCCCTCGCAACTGGCCGCGCGTGAAGAGGGCCACTTCGTCAAGCCGATTGGCGCAGTCCTGCCGTTCGACATCGACAAGCAGGGCGTTGAGCTCGAGGGCGAGGACCTGAAGGCGTTCATCCGCCGGAGCCGGCATTACGGCCAGGTGGACTTCGGCAAGTGGCGGTTTGCCTTTGCGTGGGGCGGCGTCGAGAAGTTCGGCGATGACGAGGGCGCGATCACCATGGTTGACGAGGTGTTCAGCCAGCAGGAAGACGTCGAGGTGCGCGCGAAGAAGATGCACGACCAGCTACAGCACTACGGCATCAAGGACATCGACATCTATGGCGACTGTGCGGACCCGGACGGCCTGCTCAAGCTCAATCAGGCGCTGGCCAACCTCGAGTCTCCGTACCATGTCATCCCAGTGCAGGGCGAGAACAAGCGTATCGGCGCCGGCGTCATGCGCGTGGAATCCCTGATGAACCGCGGTGCGTTCAAGGTCCGCCGCGGCATGGGCCGGGATTCAATGTGGTTCCAGGGGATGAGCGCGAGCTCGCACGGCCGTCCGGTCCAGGGCAGCCGCTGGATCTGGGAGGCCACGAACTGGCAGTATCCGAAGGGCATAGACGGCAAGGTGCAGAAGGAAGCGCCGGACGACGCCACGGCAGACGGCGCGGACATGATGGACGGCACCCGGTATCTGGTCATGGAGTGGCTGGGCCCGGTTGAAGAAATCAAGGCGCCGCGCGCCGACACACTGCTCGAGCGCCTCAAGAAGGAGCTTGACGAACTGGACGAAGGACCGGCAGATGAGTCGAGGTACGGGACGATTCTCAGACAATAGGAGGAGGACAGTGAAGTACAGACACGTGAGTAGCTGCCCAAAGTGTGGGGCGCCAATCTATGAGGTTGGTGAGCCGGATGGCCCCGTCTTTACAAGCCCACCAAAGGCCATGTTCACCTGCAAGTGCCGGAAGACGTTGCCAGCATCGTTGCCGGACGTGGACGGCAGCGCGCTAGAAACAACCGGCCAGGCAGACCGTCGCACTCTCGCGCGAAGCAGACTGAAGGACGGCGAGCCGGGCAGCGAGGAGCGCACCGATGACTGACAACGAAAGCGGCCTGGTTGTGCCGCCCTCTGGGCTGATCTCCTTGGACGAAGCCCGCGCTGCGGCCGAGAAGCGCACGGCAGCCGGCATGGGCGACCGTGGCTTGAAGCGCTCTCCTTCCCGCAAGGAGGTAGGCGAGCTCGCGTTGGCCATCGCGCTCGACATCTCCGAACGCACGTACAACGCCATTGCGAAGGAACACACCGAGGAGATGGAGAAGCTCGAGGTCATGTGCACCCAACGGCTCGAGGAGGAAATCGCGGCGGTGCGCGCCGAAGCAGAAGCGCGCACCCTGCGGGGTCGCTGGCGTCGGTTAGTGGCGTGGGCGCACGCACGCCGGCAAGCGTTGGCGCTGCGCATCGACGAGCTGCGGTCGAACTGGCTGCACCCGAAGGAGGGAACCGATGACTGGCGATAACGGGCAACCGTTGGATGATGCCGCGTTCCTCGAGATGATCGCGAAGAGCTTCGAGAACGTGAAGGTTCGGCCGCACGGCAACACGGCCAGCGAGATCAGCGCGGCCCAGGCATCGACCAGGCTATTCACCGAAAACGCGCGCCGGTTGCGTACCATCGCCGCGCGACTGAGGGAGTCATGAAAGGCCGCCTCACGAAAGCGCAGCGCGCCTTTCTTGTGGGCGTGAAGCTCTACGAGAAGCGCTATGGTGCGGGACCAACTCTATCCTACTGCAAGATCGAGCTCGAGAACGGCACGCCGTTGGAGCAGATGCTCCCGCGGCTGCTCGCTGATGGCTGGCTGAAGGTCGCGAAGATTCAGGGGTGTGGTGCGCGGCTGGTGGCTGGCCGATGATCAGACGTCGACTACCGAAGGACATTTACAATCGGTGCGTGACCTTTCTGTATGGGACAGTCGCCGACATCAACCGCGTGCTTCGCCGCGACTGTCCGGATGCGACGCCACTCGCGCCGTCATGCCGCGGTCACTGGATCGCTTATTCAAACGGCGGTTACGAGGCTGACTACCTGTGCATCGTTGGGGTGGCGCACCCATCGAGCAGAAGCCGCGATGAGCGACTTGCCATCCTCGCGCACGAATCGTTGCACCACGTTGGGCACGTACTCCGCATGGCCGGGATTCAACTGACAGAGGACACGGAAGAAGCGTACACATACTACCTGCAGTTCACGATCGAGCGGTGCGCGAGGCTGATGCCGTGAGTTTCCCCGCCCTTATGGAAGCTGGCAACGATCCCCTGCTTGTTCAGCGCGGGTCCGTGGCCGCCGTCTACCTGCATCTAGTCGGACGCCTCGACTTCGTGGAGTTCCGCCGGCTCAGGGCCTCGCGCGTGGCGACTGATCTGTGCCTGCGGGCAGAAACGGTAGGAGCTGCGCTGAAGCTTTTACGGGAGGCTGGCTACGTGGTCCGTGGTCCGCGGGTGCTTGAGGTATTCACTTATAGGCTTGTGTTCGCGCGGGATCGCGACAACGTAGGTGAACGGTCAGGCGAGGGCGTTCTAAAAGGACGCGCGCGAAAGGCAGTATTTCAGGCACTTGCGGATGGAACATTG
>CAZBPM010000086.1:0-3305 GCA_964493785.1 uncultured Hyphomicrobium sp.
CCGCCATTGTTGAGCCAGGTCGCCCCCGACATCCACGAGATCGTACGAGGGGTCCCATCGGCGCGATAGATCAGACTGAACGAACTCACCGTACCGCTCGCGGCAGGGTTGCTCACCGTGGTCGTCGTGACGTTTGCGCCCAACGGGACGTTGAAGAAATTGGCGGTGGACAGGTCCAGCGTGATCGTGCCCGCAGAGATGGCGGGAGCGGTCTTGACGAGGTTCGCCGCCGTGAACTTGCCGGTCGTGAAGGTGCCGGCGAGAGGCGTTGCATCTCCTATCACCACATTGTCCAACTTGTTCGTCCCGCTACCACCGACGATGGTCAGGTTGCCGTCGGTTCCGCTCGTTACCGTGCCCTCGCCCGCGGCCATCGAGGTCGCCAGCGTGAGACTGTAGGTCGCCGCATCCGCCGTGATGTAGCAAGACGAGCCCGAGGCCGTTGCGGTCACGCCGGCAAGCTGGTCCGCCCAGGTGCAGATATTGGTCGCCGTGACCGCATTGCTTGTCGCCGCCAGCCAATGTGTCGCATCGTTTGCGCCCTCGGTGCCGATGTTCGCCGATCCATCCACCGTGATCGTAATCGTGTCCACGCCGGCGTCGATCAGGGAATAATCGACGACCGTGACCAAGCGCCGCCCCGTACCGGGCGATAGGATCGTGTTGCCGCCTGTCGTGTTCACGGTCGCGTTCGGATAGGCGTTCGAGCCGCCGATGTTGGTCGCGCGCGCTGCGGCGTCGGACTCCATCGTGTCCTTGCCCACGCCCGATATTGTTCCGCCGGTTACAGTGACCGAACTCGAGTTGTACGCCGGTGGATTGGTGTAGATGTTGACCTGCGCCAATGCGCCCGCGCAGGAGAGCGCCGCCGCAATCAGTACGAGGATGCGCTTCATGTATGCGTAAAAGTGAGTCATATCTATTACCGATAGAATGCTGCGGTCACCACACAGGTGGTCGGCGCAATCACGGAGATCGTCGTCACGTCGCGCACGCCCCAGCCGTTCGGATTGAGCATGCTCGCACTGCCGTTGGTCACGTCCCCAGGCACAGTCGCGGTCGTCGTCGGGTTGGCGTAAAAGTTGCAGGTCGCGCTGAAGATAACGCGCACCGCCCCCGTGGGCACGGTGAACGATTCAGCCACGCTCGCGGCGAGCGACTTTGCGTTGACGTAGGTCGGTGCTTCGGGAAGGAACGAACTATAGGCGCCCCCTGACTCCGGGAAGATGCGCAGCGCGTTCTGGGCGAGGACGTGTCCGGTGAGCAGCAGCAGCGCGGCTGCTGCGAGCGAAGCCAGGATTTTCAAAGGTTTCATCGTGTTCTCCTTGTTGCTCCCCGCCTTGGCAGACGGGGAGCGAACTTGCCTACTGCTTAGCTCAGTGCCGCTACTTTTTTCTGCAACGCGGCGACCTGGGCGGACAGTTCCTTCACCGCTTGGATAAGCGGATAGACGAACAGCCCGGCACCGATGCGTTGCCGCCCGTCAAGCCCTACCGACCAGCCGCCGAAGACATCAACCCCAACTGCATCCAGCGCCTCTTTGACTTCTTGAGCGGAGACGCCGAGGGCGACGGTGTTGGTGTCGATCTCGTGGTTTTCAACCGGCTGTTCCCACTCGACCGGCCACTCGCTTGGAGGCTTCATGGTGTACTCGATCGGGCTGATCCGGTTGATGAAGTCCAGACCGAGTTTGGATTTCCCGCGCACGTTCTTGCCTCGAACGTCCGAGACCACTGTCCAGGCGCCGCCGCCACCGACTTTCCAGTCGATGTTGATATTGTCCCCGGCCGTGCCGACGACAAAGGTCGAGGCGATGCTGGTCAGGTCGTGACCGATGGCGAATTCTTCGTTGGCGCCGGTCCCGGAAGCCGAGATGTTATTGCCGATGAAGACGTTGTCCACGCCGGTTGTCAGAACCAGCCCCGCGTTGCGCCCGACCGCCACGTTCAGATTGCCCGTAGTCAGCACGTTCAACGCATTGGCGCCGACGGCGACGTTCTCGCCTGAAGATGCGCCGTTTGCGGCCTGCATCGCCGCGAAGCCTACGGCGACGTTGAGGTCATCGGTCGCGCCGGCGGCAACCAGCAGCGCATCCGCGCCAATGGCGACGCTGGAATTGCCGGTGATGTTTGCCGCCATGGCGTTGAAGCCGACGGCGACACAGTCGATCGCGGTGGTAGAGGCCAGCATGGCGTTGGAGCCGACGGCGACGTTGCCGCCGCTCGCCGAGCCGTTCGCCACCAGACCAGCGTTCGCGCCCACCCACACGTTGTCGTCGTCGGTCGCACCGGCTTGCGCCCCGCCCGCATCCTCGCCGAGCGCCACATTGCGAAGGCCGGTATCGTTGGAATCCAGGGCGCGAGCGCCGACCGCCGTGTTGCCGTTCGCCGTACTCGCCGCGAGAGCACCTTTCCCGATTGCCGTCGCGTCGATGGTCGTGACCGCTGCCGCCAACGCCAGCGAACCGACCACCGTGTTGCTGCCCGAGGCCGAACCGTTTGCCAGAAGGCCAGCGTTGTGGCCGATGAACGTGTTGTCGTTATCATTCGCGCCCGCTTGCGCGCCGCCCGAATCCAGACCTACGGCGACGTTGCGCACCCCTGCTACGTTCGCATCCAAGGCCCCGGCGCCGACCGCCGTGTTGCCCGCTGCGGTGCTCGCAGCCAGCGCGTCCTTGCCGACCGCTACCGCTCCCGCCCCCGTTTGGTTTGCTCCCAATGCGTTGAAGCCGACGGCAGTGCAGTTGATCGCGGTCGTACCGGCATTGAATGCGGTCGAACCGACGATGGTGTTCCCACCGGAAGCCGAACCATTCGCCAGCAAGCCCGCGTTGTGCCCTACGAAGACATTATCATTGTCATTCGCGCCAGCCGCAGCCCCGCCCGCGTCCACCCCAACGGCGACGTTGCGCACCCCGGCCACGCTGACATCGAGGGCGCGCGCTCCGACCGCCACGTTTCCGCTTGCGGTGCTCGCGCCGAGGGCGCTGATACCAACAGCGGTGGCATCGATCCCGGTGACGATCGCATCGAGGGCGAGTGAGCCGACGGCGACGTTTCCGCCCGAGGCTGAGCCGTTGGCGAGCAGGCCCGCGTTGTGCCCGACGAACACGTTGTCGTTATCCGTAGCACCTGCCTGCGCGCCACCGGCATCCAAGCCGACAGCCACGTTGCGGGCACCGGCGACATTCGCGTCCAGAGCGCCGGCACCGACTGCGGTATTCCCATCCGCCGTGCTCGCTCCCAGCGCATTGAAGCCGACTGCGGTTGCACTGATGGAGGTCACGGCGGCATCCAGCGCCTTCG
>CAZBPM010000087.1:0-2886 GCA_964493785.1 uncultured Hyphomicrobium sp.
GCAGGCGCTGCCGGAGGCGCCGCAGGAGCAGCCGCAGACGGAAGCGGACCAGGCGCAGGCGGAGCCGCGCCTCAGCGCGATGCCGAGCGGCGACATCCAGGTCATCGACGGGGCGCCGGTGGTGCGCCGATGAAGCCGGCCGACGCGCTGCGCCTGCCGAAGGCGCGCCTCACCGACGACCAGCGCAAGGCGTTCGCCAAAGCGGTCGAGATGCTGGAGGGCCTCTACGAGCAGTTCATGTCGCGCTCGGGGATCTCCGTCGACATGCAGTGCGACGAGCACGTCGTGCTGTCCGAGCTGGAGCGGTACTGCAAGAACGAGGGGTGGGTCACCCAAGTCTACCCCGACTGGAGTCCGCCCCGCATCAGGGGAGGGGCGCCGACGCTGAGGGGGTTCAAGATGATCCTCGTCCCCCCGCAGAGCGCCTACGACGAGGTGGACAAGGAGGCCATGCAGTAGATGGGTCGCGGCGACGTTCATATCGGCTCCCCCCTGGGGGGTACGCTGTGTGGCCAAAGCGGACCAGTGATCTGGCGTCGACCGTGTCAGCAATGCTCACAGATAAAAAACGCGCGAAAAATACCTCCGCGCGACGCAACTTCGTCATCTGAAATTACCTACGTCCCACGGCAGTCCGCAGCGAGGGTGGTCATCAGCATGACGTCGGTGCCATCGCGAAACAGCACACTCGATCCGACACTGAAATCGCTCCAGAATCAGACTCAACCACCCGACGAGATTCGACTGTACCTCGGGCCAGGATGTGAAAGCGTACAATGGTCTGAGAAAGGCCCTCCTCTCTACAGCATCCCGACCGTTGATCACGGCCCAGTGACGAAACTGTCAGCCGCCGTGGACCCGTACGTGAGGGCGGACGCCGTGATCATCACTGTCGACGACGACATCGTGTTCGCACCACGATGGCTGGAGACATTACTCGAACACGTCGAACGGTACCCCGACAACGCCGTCGGCATGGCCGGGTGGAATGCTGATGTTTTATTGTCTACAGGACGCTACGAGCGTGCATCCGGGCCGTGCGACGTGATCGAAGGATTCGGAGGAGTGGCTTATCACAAGTGGTTCTTCGAATCGGACATACTCCGTCCCCCAAAGCAAATCAAGTACGTAGACGATGTATGGATTTCTGGTTATCTCCACCGCATCGGAATCACGCGTCGCGTGGTGCCCGGCCAAGCAGAATTCGTTAACACGTCGCGTAGTGCCTGTCAGGCAGGCATCCACACGAGGGGAGACTTCGACTTCCTCAACAAGAAGGCCGCCAAGATGTGCTTCCCGCATCACAAAAGATTAGAGGCCGCCCGCGAGCGGAAACTCAAGGCGACTCAATGACCGTCGGGATCTCTGCCATCATGCTCAACGAGGCCACTTACGTTGAGAATTGGCTGCGTAACGTGCTCAGCTTCTCCGACTTCTATGACGACATCGTGGTGGTGGACGGTGGAAGCGACGACGGCACGGCCGAGTACCTGCGGCAACGCGGTGTGCGAGTCATCGTGCGCCCGTTCGCCGACGACTTCGCTGCACAGCGCAACGCAGCAATCGAGGCGTGCCGGACGCAGTGGATTGTGGAAGTTGATGCCGACGAAGCACTAAGCATTCCTCTCGGCAGGGGCCTACGACTGATCTGCGAGAACGCCGTCCGCGACGGTGTGGACTGCATCGGCATCCCGCGACTCAACTTCCTCGACGGCGTGCTCGTGGCAGGACCCGGGGCGGGGGGTCTCGACTACCAGTATCGCATCCACCGATCGTCGGGTCGTTGGAGGAATCGCGTCCACGAGGAGATGGGCTTCACTGCCCGGGTCGAGTTGCGCCTGCAGGACGGTCACTTCATGACGCACATGAAGGACAAGGTCCGTCACGAGGTCAGGAACGTCTACTACAGGAGCCTGCTGTGAAAATCTCAGGCGTGATGCCGCTGCGCAACGCGGTCAAGCTGTGGTACCCCTTCGAGCTGGCGATCCGGTCCCTGCGCCCGATCTGCGACGAGGTCGTGGTGCTCGTCGACCCGACGAGTGAGGACGACTCGCTCGCACGTGTTCGGGCGCTCGCGGGCGAGTTCCGTGACTTCACGGTCATTGAATCCGTCTGGAACATGGACAATCACAAGGGGTTCGGCGAGAGCGAGATCGCCAAGCAGACGAGCATCGTCTGCGAGGCGGCCGGCGGCGACTGGATTTTTTCGCTGCAGGCCGACGAGGTGCTGCACGAGGCTGAGGCCGAATCGACGCGTGCAGCATGCACAACAGCCGACGCCGATGGTGTGAGCGCCTTGTCACTGTCACGCCTCTACTTCTACGGTGGGCTCACGACGTACCGCGACAACTGGACGGTGCCGTGCCTCCGACTGTTCCGGCGAGGCAAGTGGGTACCCGACCGCTTCAGTGGTGGCATGCAGTTCGTCCCGGTCTCGGACGCCGAGCGCAGCCGCCTGATCACCTCGCGGATCTTCCACTACTCGCGCGTAGGAGACCCAGCCATCGTGGCGCGGCGCGTCCGCAACCTCGACACGTTCTACCACGAACCCGCAAAAGTGAAGGCCGAAGAAGACATCGCGCCGTACACTTTCGACCAGCTACGCAAGCTGGATACCTACGTGGAAGAACACGTGACCGAGGCGGACGACGACGCGAAGCTGTGCCCGTTTCCGCTCGAAGGGCACCCGCGCGCCGCCATCGCCCACTTCGAGGCAACTCCTTGAACATCCTCGTCACCGGGGCCTCCGGCTTCGTCGGCAGTGCCCTCGCCTCAGCGCTGCTCGACGATGGACATACCGTCGTATCCGTCGTCCGCGACTGGACGCGCGCGCCGCGGGGCGTGATCACGCGGGGCGACGTGACGGACGGCGAGTTCTGCCGGCGC
>CAZBPM010000088.1:0-2597 GCA_964493785.1 uncultured Hyphomicrobium sp.
GCCGGCGGCGCGGGCAGGATGACGGGAGCGGGAGCGGGCGGGAGCACCCCTCGCGCCGCGCGGCAGTAGCCGCAGCCGGCCTGGGCACAGACCGCCTCGTTGACGCCGCCCCGACAGATGCAGTCGGGGTAGATGGGCGCGCCGTTCGCGTCCGCCCTGCCGTGCGCGCTGTGGTCGATGTCCACGGTGGACAAGAGAACCGGCCTCAGTGCAGAGACCGGAGCAGGCGCCTGCGGCGCCACGGGCCGCTGCAGGTCTTCCCAGCGAACGGGGAGCGGCAACGGGAACGTGCGCGGGTCCGGCTGCGCGAACTGTGACGCCACGGGCCGGGGGGCGCGCGGCGCCGCGTCGGTGCGGTTCTTCAGCCCGAAGAAGGCGTAGCCGTCGCACGAGCGTGCTGCGAGGCCGATGTCACCTGCCGCAACCCTGGCGGCGGCCGAGATCGACGAGTACCTCACCCCGCGATAGTCGACCTGCCCGTTCTCGGCGACGACGGCCTCGCAGCGCACGTTGCCGTTCTTGTCGATCTTGCGGAGCACCGTTCCGGGAGGGGGAAGCTGTCCTGCGCTCATTTTCTCTCCTTGTCTGCGAAATCGAGACGCGCATTCTCCGCGTCGAGAAAGTCTAGCTGCTGACGCAGCAGCGCGTGCGTCCCCGTCGAGATTGGCAGCCCAGCGATGGCGCGGGCGATAGTCTGCCTGCCGATCTTTAGCCGCGCAAGTGCCGCGCGCTCGCCGTCGCGCGCAACGATCGTGGCGACGCGGTGGCGGAGCGGAACGGGGAGCGGCAGAGCGAGCGGCATGTTTAGTTCAGCCATCCTGGTCCGGACGCGATCGAGCGACACGCAACGCAATCCGAGTCCGCCGAGTTCTCAACGACGAACGCGCCGTACGAATCAGCGCCGCAGAGCGGAGAACCCTTCCCGTTCTCGACGTGACGTCGATCGTCCTGCAGGTCCAGTACGCAGATGGTTGACGTCATTCTACTGGCTTCGAGCATCCCCGATCTCCTTCACGGCAGCCTGCTTTGTAGCCCGCCGCTGCTTAACAGTCAACTCCTGTTTGCACCTACACCGACCGAAGACCGCCGCGCGTCGGCGCATGGTCTTTCGGGTGTTCCTGGATCTCTTTCGGGGCGTCCTCGGGCCAGCGGAACTGGACGTCTGTCGAATCGGAATCGGCGGGGCGGCGCCGACCGCTCATGGCGAAGACCGACTCCCAGGGGACGTCCACCGCGAAGAGGCTCCCTCCGAAAGAGAACGAAGTGCCGCGGAAGCCATTCGCATCGGCTACGAGGTCGTGAACCGGACGCGCCTGGCCCCAGCCGACTTCGAGAGCGCAGACACCGTCGTCCTGGTTGAGACTCTTTGGAAGCGCCGCCTTCCCACCTGTCTTGAAGATGATGAGGATCGCAGGGCACTTCGGGTAGATGAAGTTGAATGCGTCGAGTTTCTCGATTGCCATCTAGTTCTCCTGCGCACCGTTCTCCCCGAGGAGACGCTGGACGACACGGATGAGATCCTTCGGCTCGAACGGCTTGACCAGGAGATCCACGTCCAGTCGGCGCGCGGCCTCGGGGGCGCCGGGCCTGGCGGAGATAAGAAGCGCGGCCACCCTGGGGTGACGGAGGCGAACCGCAGCGACGACGTCCTCGCCGTCGATCCACGGCATGCTGAGGTCGGTCACGACGAGATCGGCTCTCTCCGCCGTGAAAGCAGCGAGGGCGCGGATCGGGTCGGTGAAGGCGCGGACGCGCCACCGTCCCCTGCCGCCGGCCTCGATCGCCGCAGCGACTACTTCGCAGCAATCCGGCTCGTCGTCGATCACGATGATTGACTTGGCCGACCGCTTGGTAGCGCCTCGACCTCTGCCGTCACCCGAATCCTTGCTTGCGTCCATGTTCCTCAGTCCCGATCTTCAATGTCTCGAGGTGAGAGATTGTAGCCGAGCCGGACGTGTCTGCGCCACGCCTCGGCGTCACGTTCGAGGACGCGAAGTTCGGCTACGAGCGCATCGAACGCCGCGTCGGTCAAGACGACGCCCGAGGCGATCCTGAGACGTGTAACGATCTCGACGATCTCGTTGATGGTGCTCATCAGGCTTCTCTACTTCCTCTGCGCAAGCAGCCCTTTCGGGATGACTGGGTTGAAGATGAGGATCTCGCCCATCCCCGCGATGGCGCGCCTGAGTTCTGCCGGAGGCGTGAATCTGAAAACGGCGCGGGCCTTCTCCATGAATCGAAGGCGCTTTAGAAAGGCGTCCTTGTCACCGATGTCTATCTGCCCCGTCACCGCCAACAGCAACGTGTTGAGGCGCCGCTTGCGGTCGTCGGCCTGTTCATTCAACTCGTTGCGGACATTGTTCAGGATGTCAAGCTTTTCCGTACGATCTAGCGGGGCGAGGATATCGCGAATGCTCCGATCCACCTCTTCACGCGCGGCAGGATCGCCTGTACTGCGTTCAAGTGCTCTCTTTACGGAATCCAGTATCTCGGTGCGATCCATTGCAGGTCTCCCTAGCACTCCTGAACCTGCCTCACCGCCGCTTAACAGTCAACGCTTTACTTGGCCGGCGGAGGTGTTTTGTGATCAAGCCCAA
>CAZBPM010000089.1:0-2444 GCA_964493785.1 uncultured Hyphomicrobium sp.
CCTCGCCCAGCATATCGGGAAGCTGGCGGTAGGTGTCCTGGTAAATCTTCTGGAATCTCGGGTCCAAAAGGTCCCCGAACGAACCACTTGTCATGGGAGTTGTCATTTACGCGCTCCTTTTCAACTCGATCACGTCGGCACCCTGCGTTCTGGGTTCGCCTCTGCGATTCAACTGCGAACAGCGTGAATAGATCACTTGATCTTCCTCTTTCATGGCGGTTACGGAGCCATCGACAGCAGCGCGTGGTCGCCGAAGTGGATCACGGCGTAGCTGTTGAGGTTGCCGTCGGCGGCCGCATCGTTCAGGATCAGTTCGACCGTGGAAACGTAGTTCGTCTCCCCCGAGAGCGTCGCGCTCGTGTCGAGAGTCGTGAGATCCGTGCCGAATTGCGCAAGAATCGTCCGTCCTGGGCGAAGAGACGTGAAAAGGAAACGGTCCCCGATCGCGATGTCGTAACGGAAAGCGACAGTGGTGTTGGCGACGTTTGCCGCGGTCGTGATGATGGCGCGCGGCTGTCCGGTGTTGGCCCCGGAGTAGCCCCACATCGTGCCTTCGTTCATGTCAGGTGAGTTCGGGTCGATGCCGGAAACCGTCACCACGAGGCCGGAGGTCGAGCCTGCCGTTTCGGTGCCGACCACCAGCGCCTCATTCGCCGCGCCGCCGCACATACGAGCGCGGTAGGTGGCCATCGGATTGATGATGAGAGAGGTCAGCCTGGCGGTGTCGGAGTTGTCCGACTGCTGCGCCGTGACGTAGGTGCCGGCTGCATCCACGTTTACGCCCATGAAATCGCGGGCATCGACGGTGGTCATGAGATTGATGCCGGTGTTGCCATCGGCCATCTTCATGTAACCGACGCCGATGACGGTGTTAGTGGCTGCGACCTGGTATTTCTTGATGACAGCGGTCGAGCCGCCGGAGAGATCGAATGCATATTCCATGTAGCGCGCTCCTTCGGCCCGCGGGCCATTGGTTCAAGCCGCTACGACGCGCGCCGCTCTAGCCGCTGTACAGTGTTCCGTACTCCATCGCGACCCGAGCCCGGTGCCACTTCTTGCGCTCCTCAATCGCGTCAGTCGCGTTGATGAAAAGCCAAGCCAACCCCGGCTGTCGGCAGACATCGCAGTACCCTTGCACGCGTCTCAGGTTCGGTGCCGGGTGAGGCTCGTAATGAGCCGCCTTCGGCCTGAACTTGCGCGCATGCTGGTCGCATAGGATTACGGCTTTGCGAAGCGCGATCATGTCGTCCAGGTTTGCCGAGCCGCTGGTGTAGCGGTTGGGCCTGAACTCCACACGGGCCATTTCAGCCCGCTTGATCTCGCCTGGCGTGAAGTCCTTTCGGACGAGAATCGTACTGCTCACGCGAGGCTACGCTTTCGTTGCCTTGGCGAACTTTCGTTCCTCGGCTACGGCTTCCCAGTCCTTCACGATCCCCTTGCTGATGAGATTGGCGTAGTGGGTTTTCTCGCGTTCGGTCATGCCTTTCGGCACTCCGTCCGCGTCCGTGCCGGAATTTTCCGGCCGCTCACCGCCGCCTACTTCAACATGGGATTCGCCTGGACCGTTCCTGCCTGCGCTCCTGGAAGCCCGGATCACTGCGGGGTCGCCGAAGGCGGCGCGCAACGCGGCGACTTCCGTCACCTTGTTGTCAGGGAAGCCCATCTTGATGAGTGCCGTGAATTCCCGCTCGACCTTCTGGCGCTCTTTCGCGCCCGCTTCCCAGGCCGCCGGAACCAGGATCCGGTACTCCTCGAGCTGTTGCTTCACCACCTGCTCGCGCTGCTGTCCTGCCACCTCGTCCGCTGCTGCTGCCCGCGCCCGGCGCTCGGCCGTTTCCACGACCTGCTTTTCCCAGTGCGCGTCTGCCGCGTCCTGCGTGATCTTGCCGTCGGCGACAAGCTGGTTGAGTTCTGCTCGGCTGATGGGCTTTGGCGCTTCCGCCTTCGCCTTCGCCGTTCTCAGGGCTTCGTTCTCGGCCCGCAATCTTGCGGCTTCTGCCGCCTCGCGCGCCGCGCTGCCTCGAGCCTCGTTCACCATCTCATCGACCCGAACCTTGGGCAACCATGAGCCGTCCGAGGGGGGCTTCCATCCGCCATCGCCCTTTTGCGACCCATCTCCGCTAGAGGAGCCTTTGTCTAGCCCTGATTCATCGCTCATATTGCCGCGCCACTCCGCGTTGCTGAGGTGCCGTCGGCGCACCAAGAAACCGACCGATGGCGCGGAGTATTCGCGTGATCTATCAAGATGTCAAGTTGCCAACAGTGTTGAGATTTAGTCAATGTCGAGATTTCGACAAAAATACGGCCCCTTTCCTGGGGCCGTAAAGGGTGCGGGCGTTCACGGCGCCCGCGGCGCGCCAAGCAGGAGGGAGGAACCGCTGGCGACGCAGGAATAAGCCTACAGCGACGACTCCAATTCCACAACCGCTTTCGCGGCTTCCGCA
>CAZBPM010000090.1:0-2424 GCA_964493785.1 uncultured Hyphomicrobium sp.
CTTCGCACGCACCGGGGCGGTGATCAGGTAGGTAGCATGAGTTATACTGGAAGCCTTGCTTATAAGAGGAGCGAAGCAAGCGGGAAGCTCGCTGCTAATCTCCTACAGTTTCACGCGGCTCTCTACGATCTGCAATTTGTGCTCGGATATCCGGATGCGTCAATGAACGAGATAGTGAAGCATCTGCGAGACATGGGGTACCGCGCGGAGACGCTCAACGGCTGCGGTACCATCATGAAGTCGTTGCATCGTAACGGCTGTGTGTGGATGGTTGGTAAGCGCAGATGTCGCACAGGAAAGCACTCTTTTGTCCAGGTCTACACGTGGAAAGAGTGGCAGACGATTCAGCCAGAACCGCCGTCGTACCTGACGCTGCTTCGACTCTCGTATCAGGAGTTCGCTCAGCATCGTTGTCCGACGTGCCATGCGCATCATGGCTCTTGCAAACACTCACCGTGTCCTGGAATCACTGACAGCACGAAATGTGCATGCGGCTTCGCTGATGCCGTCAACGAGTTGTTCGTCAAGCGCTCGATGAAGAAATGAACGGAGCGGATAAATGAAGCGCACTCGAGTCGCGCCTCGAGGATACTGTCCCGAGTACCAGTTGCGGTTCGCGATCGTCACCGGCGACGGACGGTATCTCGTCACGAAGGAGGTCCCTTTCGAGCGGGTCGCGGACATCGGAGCGGCGTTTCTCTGGACCCGCAGGCGAGAGGCGGAGGATCTCCTGACGAAGTACCGAATCGCCCTTCGCAAACACCGCGTCGTGCAGGTCCGCGAGGAGGAAACGCCTTGATTCTCGACTCCGAAGGCCGAGTTATGTTCCGCCGGCGCGACGATCACCGTGTCGACGGTACTCCCGGGCCGTGGTGGGCGCGGTGTCCTGACGGCATTATTCTCGTCTGCCTTCCTTGCGGGCACTCCGTTCGGCTCGTGCAGCACACCACCGACTTGGTCGGTCGCGTGTCCCCGTCGCTCTGCTGCTCCTACGGGGACAGCTTCCATGAGATGGCGCGGCTCCTCGACTTCGAGAGAGCGCAGCCATGATCTGGGACGTATCCCGCTTCGTAGCATTTGACACGGAAACACACAAGATCCAGGACGGGCTCGCGGCTCCGCCGCTGGTCGTCGGCTCGACCGCCTGGTTCAATCCGGGATGGCAGGCAGAGGGGAGGCTGCTTCACCCGGCCACCTCCGCCTACGACTACGCGAAGCGGCTGCTCAACTCCGACCGGATCATCGTCGGCGCGAACATCGCCTACGACATGGTCGTGCTCTGCGCCGAGGGGCAGCGGCGCGGCGACCCGACCATGATGGACGCGGTCGTTCGCGCTTACACCGAGCGCCGCGTGCTCGACGTTTTGATTGCGAGCGCGCTCGAGGCCATCTTCGACGGCAGTTTCGGCAACGAGAAGAACAACGACGTCTGCTACCCGTCCTGGGATCGCCGCGCAGGCCAGAAGGTCAAGAAGGCGTCGGGCAAGATCGCAAAGCGTTTCTCGCTCGAGGTCTGCACCGATATCGTGCTCGGCCGGACCGATGCCAAAGAGAATGACTTCTGGCGTCTCCGGTACGCCATCCTCGAGCACGTCCCGCTCGATCACTGGCCAGCCGACGCAAAACAGTATCCCGTCGACGACGCCGTGAACACCCTCGAGGTGGCCGCCGCGCAGGTGCTCGGCTACCGCCGCCCGGATGGCGAGACGCCGCCGCACCGGAATCTCGACGACATGGCCGACCAGGCCGAGACGGCGTTCTGGGAGGCGATGGGCGCGGCCCGGGGCATCCGGGCTGACCGGGACCGCGTCGAGGCGCTCGCGGCGAAGGCCGAGGAGATGCACGCGCGAGTCGTCGAGCAGTTCGCGCAGTACGGCCTCTACCACGTCGGCGGACCGCAGTGCCAGTGCGGCATCGTGCCTTGCAGCAAGGCAGGCAAACCCTGGATCCAGGCGATCAAGCGGCGCGTGGCGATCGCCTATGGCGCGAACCCCGCGGCGGGGTGTATGGCCTGCGGCGGGTGTGGACGCGTGACCGGGGCCTCCGGGTCGGCCGTGTTCTGTGAGCGGTGCGACGGCACGGGGCTGGACCTGACGACCTCCACCAGGATCCCGTCTACGCCGGCCGGCGGCATCTCGAAGGACCGAGACGCGCTCATGGAGTCCGGTGACGATGTGATCGCTGCCCTCGGGGACAACGTCGTCGAGAAGGTGCGCGACACCTATCTGCCCTACGTCCGCGGCGGGATCGACGTGCCGATCACGCTCAGGCCGAACGTCCTCCTCGAGACGGGGCGCTCCTCCTATGACGGGCTCATCCAGCTCTTCATGCGCCAGCCGCTCATGGAGAACGGCAAGCCGATCATGTTTCGCGGCTTGCCGCTCGGCGTGCGGCAGTGCTTGCGGGCGCGGCCCGGGTACTACT
>CAZBPM010000091.1:0-2358 GCA_964493785.1 uncultured Hyphomicrobium sp.
CCGAGAGCGACAGGCTGAAACATGCCCTGCGCTTTTCGCTCGCAGGTGTGCAGCTCAAGTTCTCGGCCATCGAAGTGGCAAGCGGCGGACTTGCCATCCCCCCGAACGGCATCGGCGGAAGCTGGATTGTTAAGCTCCCGTCTGCTCGCTACGAGATGCTCCCCGAGAACGAGTTCTCGATGATGACCCTCGCCGCAAGGATCGGCATGGACGTGCCCGATATTACATTGCTTGCACTCAATGAGATTAGTGGCCTGCCCGAGGGCTTTGGCGTTCTCGGAGGCTCCGTCTTTGCGGTACGACGCTTTGACCGCAGTGATGCAGGCGTCGTTCAGACCGAAGACTTCGCCCAAGTCTTCGATATGTGGCCCGAGGACAAGTACAAGCGCATCAACTACCGCAACATCGCAAATATTCTTGCCGCCGAGACGCCCCACGATGATATCGCAGAGTTCGTCCGCCGCATCGTCTTCAATGCATTGATCGGCAATGCCGACATGCACGCAAAGAACTGGTCGTTGATCTATCCGGAACGCCGCGGCGCACGGCTCTCGCCGGCCTACGATTTTGTCTCGACCATTCCCTACCTGAACGATGCGAAATCCGCGCTCACCGTCGGGCGAACGAAAAAGATGTACGAGTTCTCGCTGGAAGAGCTCGATTACCTCGCGAACAAGGCGCGCCTGCCTGAAAAGCTCGTGCGCGATACGGCGAAGGAAACCGTTGCGCGCTTCCACGAGACCTGGGCCTCTGAACGTAAGAGCCTGCCGCTCAGCAAAGACTTGCTGCGCGTGATCGAGGCGCATACTGCAAAAGTGCCAATCGCTGCGTTGTAGTATCGCAAGCAGTCCCCCGGCGGGTCCAAGCGGGAGCTAATCCCCGTCGTCAATCGCAACGAGGAAATTGCTTCGCTGGGAGACGGCAATTGGCTATCGATGGCGCATCGGAGTGATAGCTAGGGGACACAGCGATGACCAAGTGCACGATTTGGATCGCTTATAACTCTGAAGACGAATGCTTCGCGAGCCACGAGGGCGCTCAAGAGGCGATCGAAGGGCTGCTCGAGACTTTCAGTCACGGCGAAGGCGCGCGGGTCATCGAGATGAAGTTGACGCTGCCCAGTGTGAAGCCACTTGCCGTTCAGGCCGACATCCCCGATCGGGGAACGGTGACGCTCACAATCGAATAGAGGCTTGCTGGGCACTTAGAGCCGAGAGACCAGTCGCGCGCGCAGCACTTGTCTCAATGTTGATTGCTCGGCAGACTTCTTAAGTCGCACCAGCAGAACCCCTTCGGCACTTCGTGGACCTACGCGATTACCCGCGGACCACCCTGCGGCCTCGGTCAGCGAGGCGCTGGAGGGTGCCCAAAACTAATCCGCATGATCGCAAGGATTCTTGCTTCTCGGAGGCCCCTACAGGCATTATCCGCACGCTCGCAAGGATTTCGCAGCGAACCGCCGGCTGGCGAAGATCGATTGCATCGGCCGCGCGGGTCCTAACCTCAGAGCGGGACCGAGAGAAGCTGCATCGCTTCAAACCTCCACAGCCGCGCTCGCAACGATCCGCGATGATATCACCGGCAGCCCCCGCACCGCACGCAGCCCAGGACGCTCCAACCAGCGGATGTCGGGGGCTGGTACCGCGAGTGCCAGATCCGGCCAGCGCGTGAACAGCGCCTCGAGCGCGCACTTGGCCTCGATGCGCGCCAGCTGGTGGCCGAGGCAGAAGTGGATACCGGTGCCGAAGGCGAGATGGCGGTTTGGTCTTCGCGTCAGGTCGATGCGCTCGGGATACTCGTTGGCCGACGGATCCATATTGGCGGCGGCCAGCATGGCCATTACCTTCTCCCCCTTCTTCAGCTGCACGCCGCCCAATTCGACGTCGTGGCGCACGAAGCGCGGCTTGGAGAACTGAACCGGCGAGACGAAGCGCAGCATCTCCTCGACGGCGAGGCTGGCACGGCTCCAGTCTTCCTGGAGCCAGTCGCGAAGGCGCGGCTCGCGCATGAGCTCGAAGGCGGCACCGCTGATGAGATGCGTCGTCGTCTCGGTGCCGGCGCCGAGCAGCAGGAACACCATCGCCACCATTTCCTCGGGCGTGATGCGTCCGCCTTCCTGTTCGACACGCACGAGCTCGGCGATCAGCCCTTCGCCTCCGGTCTCGCGGGCCCGGTGGAGTTGCTGTTCCAAGTACCGCTTCATCGACGACATCGCCGGCACGACCTTGAAGAACCCGACGACGCCGGTGAGGCGGGTGAAGCCCCTGGTCCAGGCGATGAACTTCGGTCGGTCAGCCGGCGGTAAGCCGAGCAGCTCGCAAATGACGGTCAGCGGCACCTGGCGGGCATAGCGGTCGA
>CAZBPM010000092.1:0-2323 GCA_964493785.1 uncultured Hyphomicrobium sp.
CGGCTGCGGCGCGAACGCCGGCTGCGGCTGCGGCGCGAACGCCGGCTGCGGCTGCGGCTGACCTCCCGACGGTACGAACCTTTCCATCAGACTCATGCGGTCCTCCTTGTCGCGCCGCGGCGCGAAGTCCGGTCTCCGAAACAAGTCCACGATCGTCTGTGCTGGCGATCGCGGACAGTACTCCCAGTGGGGGCAACCTCCGAAGGCAGCGCAAGCAGAATGATTCGCTTCAACTTTCTGGACATCATTCTCTCTCGCCACCTGCGTCAACGTCCGCGCCGTGATTTCGACGTCGTACCAGCGGCGCTGCTTAACTGTCAAGTCAAAAACCGCCGATCGCTTATCGGCCGCTCGGCCTCTACGACCTGTCTGGAAGTAACCGTGGCTCACGCGGAACCACTCGAGGTAGGGCCAGATGCGACTCGCCAGCTCCGCGTAGCCGGGCATTTGAATCGTCTGAACGAGCGCCTCCGGAGCCTTGGCCCATTTCGCTACATCGCCGGACGTTTTCCAGTCGAGAATCTCTACCGCATTGGGCGGCATCGCGCCGCGGGCGCCCTCGGTCGTGATGTAGTGGTCGCGCCGATGGATGAGGTCTGCAGCACCGACGAGGGGGATCTCGTCATCTCCCGTACGGACCGTGAGCGTGGCGTTGGCACGCAGCACCTGCAGGTAGACGGCCACGGGTACGCCGCCCGCGAGGAACTGGTCACGCACGCACATCGGATTAGCGTCAACAATCGCGGCAGAGCAGAAGTCCCGCTCAACAATGAGGTCAGGACCCGGCTCCGGAATGAAGTGTCGCCCAGACCGCGCGATTGGACCGAGCGTGTCGCGCCCCGTGGCGAGATACTGCTTGATCTGCAGATGCAGGTCCGTGCCTTCGATCTGCGCCTTGGTCGGTGGCTCTGGTTTCTTGAGGATGCGCCGGAAGAACCAGCGCCTGTGACAGCCTCCGTCCTGATCGGGCGAGAACGACTGTAGCTGCGAGACGCTCAGGTACCGCACGCGGCGCACGCCACCGATGACGACGATGACCTCACCGTACTCACGATCTCGCTTCGGCTTCTCTACCATTACGCTCGCCTCTGGAGCGTTCGCTCGATCGCGCGCTCTGCGTACCAGTCGATCCAGTGATACGATCTGACGAACCTCGGCGAGACCTGCACGCCCGTCACCTCCGAGATCGCCGCGATGAACGTCTTTCTCCATTCGGTAGAGTGTGTCCCCCACGGCACGTCCTGACGCCAGCCACACTTCGCATGCGACATCTCGTGTAGCAGCGTTGCAAGCGCAATATGGCGAGGAAGACCCTGACGGATCTGAATTGTGTAGACACCTCGGAGACCACCCACACAGCCAAGTACCGAAATCGGCATCTCTACCGTGGCAACAGACGTCCTCCCCCACTTGGCTTCCCTGAAGGCGGAAAGCCGCTGCCACTTCGAGAATGCTCGTGCCAGAAGCGGTTCGCTCACCGCCAATACTCCCAACCGTTCGCGGCCTTCCGCCCCGACGCGACTTTTGCCGCCGCCGAGATCGACGTGTAGACCGCACCGCCGTACTCGAAGCCGCGCTCGGTAACCACGCACTCGCGGACCGTCCCGTCCGACTCAACGCGGCGCAGCGTCCGCCCGACGAGTGCGCCGGGAGTACGGTCGAGCACTGGCCCCTGCTCTTTCACCTCCCTCGCACGAGGAGGCGGTGGACGCCTTTCGGCTGTCTCCTTCGCCTCGTAACCATGAGGACAAGCAGAATTCGGATGTGTTGTACTCGCGAGACCGCAATGAGCACATGATCCGACCGACGGCAGAGACTCGGCCGCGTCCAGTGCTTCGGAATCTGATTCCTCCACCGCTTCGAACTCGGAGGCGTCCGGCGAGTCGTTATCGGCCGCGTCCAGCACTTCGATCTCGGACGCATTCGCGTTCCTCCACGCCTTCACGTGCGGCCAGAGAAAGCAGTCTTTCACCTGGCACCGACGCGCCTCACCAGTGTCACCGCCGCAGCACTCGATGCAGAAGAGGCGGATGGCCGACTTGGCCGACTTCACCGACCGCGCCGCGCGCGTCGGGTACTTGGTTCGGATCTCGTCGCGAAGCGCCTTCATTTTTCAGTCCAGGGAAGAGATCCAGTCACCCGCTTGTAGACGCGGAAGATATCCGCGCCTCGGGCGATGAGTCGAAGCCCTGCGAGGTAGCGCCTCGCCTTGCGGCGGAAGTCCGCCGCCGCGTGCGTGTAGCCTCCCTCCATCGCGGTCGCGACGGTCCCCATCATCTGCTGGTAGCCGGCAGCCAAATTGGCAACGGCCTCCTCCTCGTTC
>CAZBPM010000093.1:0-2317 GCA_964493785.1 uncultured Hyphomicrobium sp.
CGCTGCCGGCGAGCATGTACGGCAAGGTGGGCAACGCCATTCGGGCGCTGTACCACGCCAAGGGCATCGAGGCCGTGTGGGCAAAATGGGGAATGATCTGATGAACCTGAAACTGACCGACATTCTGTCTGCCTCACCTGGCGGCAAGGCACGTCTGCACGTCGAGGGCTACGCAGCCATTTTCGACCTGCCGACCAACCTGCGGGACTATCACCCAATGGGCCGGTTCCAGCGCTGGATGGTGGGGCAGCAGACCCCGGGCATGACCTGGCGGAACGGCATCGCGATCGCCGAGGAGCTGATGCGCCCGGCGTTCATGACCCCGCGGCGCATCGTCGAAAACATCCTCCACGAAAACGTCCACTGGTGGCAGCTCTGGCGCCGGATGGGTCCGACCGACTTTCCGGCCACCTACGGATGGCATGGCCTGATCGAGGTCCTCAACGGCGGATCAGCGCACATCCACACGGACCATATGGTCGAACGGGAGGCCCGCCGGGTTGCCCAAAACATCCTCTTTGACGTCGACCTGACCCTGCAGGTTGGCTTGTCCGTCACCTTCGATGTCGAGGCGTACCTACAGCAGCACCTTCCGGCGAGCCGGTCATGAAAATCTGGGGATTTCTCAAAGGACTGCCGCTGACCGTGCATCTGGTGGTGGGAGGGTTGGCGTTGGCCGGCGGTTGGCTGGCGATACACGACTACGGCCAGCGGCAAGCCGGCGCCGAGCGGATCCTTCGGGAGCAAGCCGACTCCATCGCAAGGGTGGCTGTGGCACGCGCCAAGACCGCGCTCGAAATCGCCGAAAAGAGCATCGCGGACGCTGCCGCGCTTCGCGCGCAGGCTCGAGCCGAGGTGGCCAAGGATGCGGCCGTCATCGCTCGAGCGGACGCCGCGATCGCCACGGCCGCCGGCGAACGGGACGCCGCGCGCCGGCTGCTCGAGGACAGCATGGCGACGGTGGCGCAGTTGCGGGTTCAGGTTGACCGCCTGATCACCACCGGAGCAGCGGACGCGGCAGCCCATGCGACCGAGCGCACGCAGCTGCTGCGGACAAAAGCCTCCCTCCTTGCCACAATGCACGCGGACTCACTGGCCCTCATGTATACCCGAACGGCGGTGGACCGGATGCGGGAGCGCGCCGAGGCAGCTGAGCGTCGGGCAGACCTCGGGAAGCCAGCGCGCGTGGGCCTCCTGAGCCGCTGCGGGGCGATCGTCGGCTATGGTGGGGTGCTGGCAGGAAAGACGGTGCACAACGGCCCAGGAGTCACGTTGGGGTGCAAGGTCTTCCCCTGGAACTCTTGACAGATACCTCGAGCGGTGCCACTGTAGGTCGTCACGCATGGGCGAACCGCCCGGAGGTCCTATGAAGTGACCGAGGCAGTACCTCTCTTGGTGGGAGGAGTCGGCAGATGTTGGGGCAAGACGGTCGGCACCTTGGCAGTGCCGGCCGTCTTGCGTTTGGCAACTCGCCTCCAAACGCAAAGCCCTTGACAGCACAAAGCAAAGGAAGTAGCGTCAGGGCATGGACGCGCTCGAGCTCATCAACGAGGGGATCCTCGATCCCACCAACCGGCAGCACACGTGCCCGCGGTGTGGGGAAGTTGCGCGCTTCATGGGTCGCCAGGTGTACATCGGCGCTCTGGTCGCCCTTGCCTGCCCGGACGGGCATCGGTGGACCATCTGCTACCTCGATCTGCCGGCCGCGGTGCTGGCTCCGGCGAAGGCCGCCGCCTAGCTGGACCGTCGCCCACGACGCCCCGTCCCGGAAGGCGGGGCGTTCGTGTATCTAGGCAAGGCCTTGACAGGATTCAAGGACGATATTACCGTAGGCTCCATGGCTACCAAACAGGACGCACGCGACGGACTGATGACGGTGCAGGAAGCCGCCAGTCTCGTCGGCGTGACACCCGCGGCGGTGTACGACCGCATCAAGACCGAGCGCCTCACACATCAGAGATCCTACGGGGTGATCGTTGTTCCCCGAGCCGAAGTGGAGTCGTGGCGCAGCGAGCGGAAGACGCAGGCGCTCAAGGTGCTCGAATCATGACGCGCCGCCTCTCTCCTCACGCGCTGAAGCTGGCGACCCTGCTCCGCGACCTGAATCCGGACATCAAGTTCGCGCCGGCGTTCGAGCGAGCCCTTGGCAAGAAGGTGCGCACTGTGGACGTCGTCATGCCGGCGGTGCGCGGCGGCAAGACCGAGGCGATGGAGCTTGATCGGCAGATTGCCGAGTGCTATCCGGACCTTCCTGACCGTGCCTAGGCGCTACGTCATCCAGCACCGCACGACCGGAGACTACCTCGGCCTGGTGCCC
>CAZBPM010000094.1:0-2293 GCA_964493785.1 uncultured Hyphomicrobium sp.
GGCTCGAATACGTTTTCACCCGCAACCGCCGTGTCCGGGCGCCAAAGATCGATGTAGACTATATCCTTCTCGGGCTTAAGGTACGCGATCCTCGCGCCGAACTTGTTGAGGTCCGCAAATTTCCGGATGTCCGCGAAGAAGCGATCCCATTGACCGGGCTCGACCCTGACCTTGATCGTGCAAACGGCGAACTTCCCCTTTCCGAAGTCGAAGGTAGAGGCATCATTGTGCATGAGGTGCACTCCCGCCGCGAACAGCATCATTGGGAGGCCAACCAACGCCAGTAGAAATCCACGACTTCGAGCCGCCGACGCCATGATGTCTCTCGATGTTCGCTTTCAACATTCGATCCAATCTACCAAATCTACTCGGCCCTTGCTCCTCGCCAATTATCGCGGCATCAGATAGAACGTTGTTGCCTACGCCGCGCGTGGTCACGTTCCATGCCCCATTCGGCGCTTGCGTTGCAACGCGTTCGATTTGCCCGTCATAGAACACATGGAAGGGCAGTGTTCTATTCACTACTCTTAGACCGTCCGCGCTCATTCGGGTCCGGACATATCCGCCCGGAAATCCGCTTCTCGGATCCTCCACCAAATAGAGGCCATCGTTTATGGCCGGACGGGACGGATCCAGTCCAGGAACAGAATAACGCGCAAGCTGATCCGCCATTTCTTCCTTCGAACATCTAAAGCTCCGCTGCACACACTTCGTTTGTCACCGCATAGTCGTGCCAGCCACGCCTCGACGCACTGAAATCCGAACCATCGTCCTCTGCCAGACGGACGGGACTTTCACCTTCGTGCACGCCGCCCGACGAGCCGCTGCCGCCACCCCCATCCGTCTACTGCCCACCGTCGGAATTTCCAGCGGAGACACACGGCTCGTCGGGGTTGTATTTGACGAAGTGCGCCAGCGGCCGGCTCCCCGCGGGGGAGTCGTCGGGGCCACGAAAAGATCCCGCCTTGCCACCGAACGATGGCGCCGCCTCGTCGCTTGGCTCCGGCGCTGCTTCCTCGCGCGGCGCTGGCCCATAGCCCACCGCCGCGCGCTTTTCGTCCAGCGTCAGGAAGCTCGCCCGCTCGATACGCGCCCACAGCGCCTCGCGCTCGGTGCTTAGCCCATCCACCTGGTCGAGGTCGGCACGCAGCTCCACCGCGCCGCCATAGGCCGGCGCTAGCCACGCCGACAACGCCCGCGTCATGCGATGGACGAGCGGCAGCACCGTCCCGCGCCAGAAGGCGCGCTGCGCTTCGCCGTAGTTCGAATACGTGTTGTCGCCCGGTATCCCGAGCAGCATCGGCGGCACGCCCAGCGCCAGCGCGATGTCGCGCGCCGCGGCATGCTTCGCCGCGATGAAATCCATGTCCTTCGGCGACAGCGACAGCGGCTTCCAGTCGAGACCGCCTTCCAGCAGCATCGGCCGCCCGGCGTTACGCGCGCCCTGGAACGCTTCCTCCAGTTCGCCGCGCAGCCGCTTGAACTGCTCGGCCGTCAGGTTGCCGTTGCCCCCGCCGTAGACCAGCGCACCGGATGGCCGCGCAGAATTGTCGAGCAGCGCCTTGTTCCACGCCGACGTTTCGTTGTGGATGTCGATGGCCACAGCCGCCGCCTCGATCGGGCTCATGCCGTAGTGGTCGTTGTCGGGATGGAACAGCCGCGTGTGCAGGATCGGCCGCACGCCCGCCACCGCCTCCTCGGCGAAACGAACCGAAGTCCCATTGGCCGAATACTCGAAAGCCTCCGGCCATCCATTCGGCCCCGGAATCACCTTCATGCGATCGGGGCGCAAGACGTAAAGCTCCCGCAGGCGCCCGCCGACGCCGACAGCCTCCACGTAGGCGTTGCCGCTGACCAGCAGGAAGCCGTACCAGGCCTCGAGGAAATCGGGCGCCGTGTGATCGGGCGACGGGCGCGCGATGAGATCGAGCAGCGGGTGCCTATCGATCTCGTCATCACCGTCGTAGGCGAGCAGCGGCACCGACGCCGCCGCTTCCGCGATCATGCGCACCGAGCGGTAGACGATGGCGTTCTGCATGAAGCCTTCACGCGCGAAGGCGGAATAATCGCGCGGGCTCCACACCGGCTGGCCGAGCGGCTCCCACGCGATGAGCGGGCCGGTGGCACTCGCCTTGCCTTCTCGTCTTGGCGAGCGGGCAGGCAATAGCCGGCCGATCGCATCGAGGATGCGCGACATGCGTTTCCTTTTCAGTTTTGTGATTTCCCTCTCCCCATGCCCCTTCATGGGGAGAGGGTCAGGGTGAGGGGCAGAAGCTGGGCGCAGTTATTCGGG
>CAZBPM010000095.1:0-2207 GCA_964493785.1 uncultured Hyphomicrobium sp.
GCAGTACGCGCAGCCGCCGGCCCAGCCGCAGGGCGCGCCGGCCGCGTTCGGGCAGCCGCGGTGGCCGCAGTAGGAGAGCGCGCCCTCTAGGCAGTAAAGCGCGCGCAAGCGAGTCGAGCGCAATTCCACCCGCTGGTACTCGACGGAATACAGCGGGCGGAATCTTCTAGGAGTGTTGGATGATCGAGCGCATCATCTCTGGCGGGCAGAACGGTGTTGATCAAGCAGGACTCCGCGCTGCACGCGCCGTCGGCATCGCGACGGGAGGGTGGGCGCTGCATGGCTGGACAACCATCGACGCCCCCGCACCGTGGCTCGCCGGCAACAGCGAGCGGACCGCGCCCGGGATCGGTGCGTCGGCCGAGGCACTGTTGAGGTCATTGATCATGGAGATCAGATGATTCAGATAGTCCCAGAGGTGGGGGCGCGTGTCGGCGTCTGCTGCCACGAACCACATTGCTATGTTCACGTCTACGAGAACAAACCAGTCGTGAACGGCGAGTTGTTGTCTTGGCTCTATGTCTGCAGGGAATGCTGCGATATCGTCTTTCGTATCGGCGTCGTATCGTCGACGCTGTTGACGGTGCGGACCTGGACAGACGTCGACGCCAACAAGGTGCAACTTCCTGATAGTTTTAAAGGAACGAACTGACGGTGAGGTACCTCGGCGGCAAGAGCAAGATCGCCTCGCGCATCGCGGCGGTCATCCTCTCGACTGTCAGGGAGCGCGACAGATACATCGAGACGTGCATCGGGGGGGGAGCCGTGTTTGAGGTTCTCGCGCCGCACTTCGCTCGTCCATGCGCGGGCGATGTTCACCCCGACCTGATGCTGATGTGGCAGGCAGTCGCGCGAGGCTGGGTGCCGCCAACGGCCGTCACCGAGGAGCAGTACCGATCATTGAAGAATCAGCCGTCGTCGGCGCTTCGCGGGTTTGTCGGGTTCGGATGTAGCTTCGCTGCGAAGTGGTTCGCGACGTACGCTCGCGACGGCTTCGGCGGCGCGGCGCGCAACTTCGCCGAGGAGGCATCCTGCTCCGTCGTTCGGATGCGCCCCGTCCTTGAGCGGGCGGCGATCAGGCACTGCTCTTATGAGCAGTGGGACGTCTGCAAAGGTGACGTCGTGTACTGCGATCCTCCGTACGCCGGGACGACTGAGTACGCGGGCGCGAATGGCTTCGACCACAACAGGTTCTGGTGCGTTCTCGACGGGTGGGTTGAGGTCGGTGCTCACGTGTTCGTGAGCGAGTACTCGGCGCCATCTCACTGGCGTGTGATAGGCGAGGCATTGCACAGGCAATCGGTGGCTGGCGGAACAAATGTCGTCGCCACGACGGAGAGACTTTTCACGCGCTCGCGTGGGCGGGTGTTCACCAGGACTGGAGTCCCAGCATGAGATACCTCGGCGGCAAGGGTCGGCTCGCGAAGCAGATCGCCTGCGTGATTCTCTCCTCGACGCGGCGCCGCGACTGCTTCCTCGAGACGTGTCTCGGCGGCGCGCACGCCCACGAGCAGCTCGCCCCGCACTTCGCGCACCCGCATGCTGGAGACGTCCACCCGGACCTCGTCATGATGTGGCAGGCGGCGGCCAAGGGCTGGGTGCCGCCGACGGTCGTGACCGAGGAGCAGTACCGCTGGCTGAAGAACCAGCCGTCATCGCCGCTGCGCGGGTTCGTCGGTTTTTGCTGCTCCTACGCTGGGATGTGGTTCCAGTGCCCGGCCCGGCACGTGAAGGGCGTGCCGCTCGAGCACGACGACGTGGCGGCATGCGAGTCGCGCGTCGTCGCACGCACGGCGCGCTCTCTCGCCAGGTCGCGGATCGAGTGGACCTCCTACGAGTCGTGGACGCCGCTCATCGAAGCCGCGCCGGAGCGATGGGTCTGCTACGCGGATCCGCCCTACGCGGGCACGGCCTCCTACGAGGGCACCGACGCTTTCGATCACCTGCAGTTCTGGGGCATTCTCGACCACTGGGTCGATATCGGCGCCGAGGTGTTCGTGAGCGAGTACACGGCTCCCGCTCACTGGAACGTGCTGGGCGAGGTCGAGCACACCTGCATGGTGTCCGCCTCGCGGTCCGACGAGACCGGGAAGAGGGTCGAGCGGCTGTTCTCTCGCGCGCAGTTCGCGCGCCCCGCGCCCGGGTGGGAGGCCGAGTTCCTCGCCCGCGTCGAGCAGGTTCGCGCAGCGAGGCAGGCGCCGGCGCGC
>CAZBPM010000096.1:0-2171 GCA_964493785.1 uncultured Hyphomicrobium sp.
TGGGAGCACATCGCGGCGACCGCACATCTAAAGTGGGTCGAATGGCAAAAGAGCCTAGAATTGACGCGCAGCCAGCAAAAAATGGTGGCACAAGGCGAGGCGGTCTCTCCGGGGCATTTCACCGAGGCACCGCAGATCGGTGTCTGAAAAGGAGCGAGCACTATGGGACAAACGGCAGCGGCGAGCGTAGGCAACGAGGACAAGATGGTCCGGTTGAACCTGGACATCGCCGACCTGTCGGCCGAGGCGGTCTACTGCGTTCCGGTCCCCTGCGTCGGATACTGGCGCAAAGTCTGGTCCTGCATCGACGGCGCGGTCGGTACGGCGGACGTGACCATCACGCCGACCGTGAACGGCGCCGCCATCACCGGCGGCGTCATCACGATCGCCACCGCGAGTTCGGCCGCCGGGGACGTGGATTCTGCCGTCCCCGAGACGTGCCCGCGCCTCGTGCCGGGCGACTACCTGAAATTTACCGTGACGGGCGGCGGGTCGGGCGGAAGCCCGCGCGGCCACCTGGTCATCGAAATCGAGCGGGATTGATGCAACGCAACAGCAGAATTCGTTCTACCCCGTGGCCGGGGGCAATCGGGCCTGCGGGGCGTGAAGGCGCCTCCAAAAATCCTTCGCCCGTCGCCGGGGCCATCGGGCGTGTCGGTATATCCACCCGGAAACAGAGGATGATCCAATGACGACGGACGCAAGCACCACCACCGCAAGCAACATTGCAGCAGAGGCCCTCAAGGTTGCAGGCGCCGAGCCGGCCGCCGACCCGTCGAAAGACGCACCGGTTACCGTCAACACGTCGTTTGCCGAAGAGGACGCCAGGCTGGCCGAACTCCTCAAACTGGAAGCCGAGGAGAAAGCGGCACTTGAAGCCGAAGCCAAAGGGACAGCGGCACCAGCAGGAGAGGCGGCAGGAGCACCCGGTTCAGCGGGCGCACCGGCTGCAGTTCCAGCGGGCACCGCGGCATCAGCGGCGGCGGCACCAGCAGCAGGAATGACGGCAGCTCAAGCAGCCAGCAAAGACGGAGCTATTATTGCGCTTCGGAAACGGCTGCAGGAGACAGACGCCGCACGACTCGTAGCCGAAGGCCAGGTGAAAGCACTGGAACCTCTCGCTCGGGGACGCATGGCAGAGCCCGGTCAGGATGGGGAGTCCGCTACACCAGCGGCCGACCAACCTTCCGAAACCGACCTCGCCATTACGGCCCTGGACGGGCAGATTCTGGAACTGGCTGCGGAATTCGAGGCGGGGACCATCACCGCGACCGAGTGGAAGAAGCAGGAAATCGCGCTCTCAAAGCAGCAGCGCCAGTTAGCAAACCAGCAGCAGGCCGAAATCGTCGAAGCAACGGCGACTCGGATTGCCGAGGAAACGGCGTCCAAGCGGACGAACGATCTCGGGCTGCTGGAACATGCCGACCGGCTTGCGAACGATTTCACGGTTCTGAAACGGCTGACACCGGAGCAACTCGCTCCGTTCGAGTCAGTGGCCTACGCGGAAGCCTTCATGGAAGGCGTCACGATTCCAGCTAATGCTGTTGGCGACAAGATGTTGCGCGAGCGCATGGCGGCTCTGGCCGAACGGAAATACGATCCGGAACGGGCAGCGCAGCGCGCAAGGGACAAGGCGGTAAGTGATGCGGCAATCGTCGGTCAGACACCGGGAGCACCGGGAGCACCAGCAGGGCCTACCGCGGCACAACGCGAGGCCAAACTCACGCTGGCGGCATCTCTGCCTCCCGACATCGGCAAGATCGGTTCCGGGGCACAGGGCGGCGAGATGAGCGAAGCAGCCATCGAAGCGGCTCTATCCGGCAACGACGATGAGAGAATTCGATTCCTCGACGCCAACCCCGGCCTGGTTGCGAAAATCATGGGCGGTCCAAAGCAACGCGCCGCCCGCTAACCCAAAGCGAGGCAAATGCTATGGCTCTTACCGACTTCGGGTCTTTGACGACAATTCAGAAGACCGTCCAGTCCACGCTGATTTCCAAGCAGGGACGGGACGACAACTTCTTCATGTCGAACGGGTTCATGGGTGGCAGCACCAATGACTCGACAAAGCCCATCCAAAAGGTCACTGAACTGACCAAAACCGAGCGCGGCACTCAGGCTGTGCTGCCCCTGGTCGGAGACATCTCCGGCGGCATCGTGGGGGACAACCA
>CAZBPM010000097.1:0-2109 GCA_964493785.1 uncultured Hyphomicrobium sp.
GTGGAGTGGCAAGCTCGCGGCCTCGGCTGCGGCCTGGGCTGCGGCGGCCGAGCCGGCAGGGTCGGCGCCCACCGAAGCGGCCGAGAGAGTGGTTGGTTCCCACGTCCCGCCCCCGCCAGCATTCCAGGCGATCACATCCCCGCCCGCGGGAGCAGCGTTGGATACCGCCCTGCCCTGGATACCGCCGACGGTAAGCGATCCAATCGCCCCTGCCACGTCCCCGCCTGGCTCTTCCCACGTGAAGGCGGTGCCGGCCCCGCCCGATGCGAGAACGCGCCCGAGAGCGACAGCAGTAAGGCGCGACAAGGTCGTCGCGCCAGACGCGTAGAGGAGATCGCCCACCGTGTAGGACGCGATCGCGGTGCCGCCGTTCGCAACGGGAGTGATGCCCGTCAGGCTGATGTTCGGAGTCGCGCCACCCGAGGAGGCGAGCGGCGTCGAAGCTGTGACGGACGTCACCGTGCCCGTGGCCGGCGTGATCGTGTAGATCCCGCCAGCGTAGGCGCAGGACCCCGCGACATTGACCGCGCTCACCGGGCCGACGTAGGTACCGCCGCACTGCCACAGCGGTGCGTTCACTTGTGCGAGAGCGGGCATGGCTGACGCAAGTAAGATGAGTGCGGCCAGGAGCATGGTCGCGGAAGTTCGCTTGGCCGCCGGCTTGGATGGCGGGTCGAGAGCGGCGAGATTGGCGCGCCTCGTCTCCGCAGAAGTCTTGTCGTCGACCGGCCTCTGCTCGGCTACCATGTTGCTCTTGCCGGACTCGGACTTCTTACGGCTACGCCTCATGACGCCCTCCGGATCCTGGTATCACATCGAACACCGCATTCTCCTCTGCGCTACGCGACGCCGGCGGGGGTGGGGAGCACCTTGCGCCGGCGTCGCGTTTGGAAGATGACCTCGAGGGTGTTTACCCGAGGTACTGCTTGATCAGCTTCCGCTTGGCGCCGAGGTACTCGATGTACTTCCGGCGCGCCGCGGGGGTCTTGCCGTGCGCCGCGATGCTCGGCGTGCGCACCTTGCGGCGACGCGTCGTCTTCTTGGCGGTCGTCTTCTTGGCGGCCTTGCGCTTCGTCGTCTTGCGGGCCGTCGTCTTGCGCTTCGTCGTCTTCTTGGCGGCCTTCTTGCGGGTGGACTTCTTCGTGGTCTTCTTCGTGGCCATGTTCCTTCTCCTTCAGATGGGGGTCTACCTGCCTCGGTACGGGTCGTCGACCTTCGGTCGCCGGCCGCGGTAGTGCCGAAAGTTGAGAGCCTCGTTGGCTCGCGCGAGCTTGCGCCGGAGGTCGGCGCGACGCGCGCCATCCACCCAGTCCATATCGAGCGCGAGGTCTGTCATGTGCGACAGGATGCTGGACGTGGAAAGAGGCTCGCCGCTCGGCACTCCCATGTCCTCGTGGAGTTGGCCGGGGCGGCGAACTGAGCCGAGCACGCGCTTGCGGGTCATCGGCGCACCGCACGCTTCTTCACATCGCCGCTGTGCACTCCGTAGTGCTTCGACCCGTCCGCGACGACGGTCACGTCGTAGCGACGGCCGTTGCCTTCGCGATGAACGGCGTCGACGGTCGCGTCGACCCACCGGCGCCGGCCGGGACCGAAGTACACCGAGTCGCCTATGTTGACGCGACACGGATCATAGATGCAGATCAGATTCTGCTTGGTCATGGGTTGTACTCCTCGGTGCGCTCGCGGCGCTGCCGCTCCGACTCGCGCTTGAGGTAGACGACGATGCGAGCGAGCAGCGCCGGGTCATGTGAGCACGCGAACGCCAGGTCTTCCAGCGTCGCGTCCCTGGCACCTGCGCCAGTCCACTCGTCCGGGGAGTCGGTGATGCTGCTGGGGATCTTCATGGCGGCTCCTTGCGCGCAAACAGCTACGGCGGGCAAATCCTCGCTGCGCGCCTGATGGCAGCAGCGACCCTTTGTTCCCGCGGATCCTTGCGGCCGATTTCGCCGAGACACTTGGCGAGGATGTCCAGAACCTGCTTCGCCGAGTGCTCATCGAGCAGCCTGTACAGATCCCCGTACAGCCTACTGTTCGCTTCGTGGGTCCCGCGGTCTCTCGCTGCTGGCATGATTGTTCTTCTCCTGTCCTACTCGTGGACGCCGCGCC
>CAZBPM010000098.1:0-1923 GCA_964493785.1 uncultured Hyphomicrobium sp.
CGCCAACGGAGCCATCTCACACTCCAAACAGAATGACGATCATAACCTCACCACAGTCAGCCGCCGCCACGTTTCACGCGAAATCAACTTCAGCTTTCTATTTTTTTCACCACCCCCACCCACCATAGGGTCCCCCGTGCAATTCATTGACTCGGTTTTCCCACGCAGCAGCATCAAAAGCCCGGTCCACGCTTTTTCGGCGCAACAATCCGGCCACGCGTCACTTCGGCCACGACTTCACGCATCCTTTGTACACGATCGGCAGCAGCCCTCTCACCACTCACGTAACCCGCGGAACCGAGCCCACCGTGCGGTGAGAAACGCAACTCAACCAGATCCCCATCCTCATCATAGTCGCCGGGCGGTTCACGAACACTACCTTTCGTCTCGCGTTTGGTGCTCATCATCTCTCTTTCGTGAGATTCATTTCGTTAAACGGCGCGTGAGAACCAGCCCCAAACAGAACCTGGCATGGGGTCCCCGCCCGTCATCGTGACCCCTTTTCCCTCGCGGCCTCGGCATCGGGCCTGGCCAGCATCGGGTCGCTGCCATCGGCCGGCAGATTGGGGATAACTCGGCCATCATCCTGTGGATAAGTGGGCATTGCGCTTATAACGGGCATTATGTCCAATAATGTTGCACTGCCCTCAGCCTGCTCATTTCTTGAGCGGTCCTCGCCCTGGATGACGCGGCCACCTGGCGCCGGCTGGCCGTTGATGATGAACGAGAACGAGGCGCGCACCGGGCCGGCGCCTGCGGTCTCGTCGGTGCTGAACAGCTTCGGCAGCCGCTTCTCAGCCTGCCAATGGAGGAGGCGCGCCGCCGTCGATAGGATCTCGGCTCGGGACTGGGCGACCTTGGCAATGATTGGCCCGACCAGCACGTCCTTCGGGAACTTGCCGCCGTTGATGGAGACGGTCTCGAATGACAGGGTACGCCGCATGGCATCCTCGGACTGGGTGATGCACTCGCCCATGCTCGCATCATGGCGCGCCAGCATAACGCCGATCTGACCGGCGAGGGCTTCGCGGTAGGCGGGCTCGTCGATAGCGATCAGCCACCCGCGCAGCGTTGGGGCGTCGACGCCGCAGTCTGCGGCGATTTCGGCCAGCGTCGCACCTTCAGCAAGAGCGGGGAGCGCCAGATCGCAAATTCTCTTGCGATATCCGGGAGTTAGGCGCACTGCGAGCGACGTGCGGTTAGCTTGATTCACCTGGCCGGAAATTTCGCTCTTTTCGTCTTCGTTCTGGCGCTCTTTTTTTTCCTCGCTCGGGAGGTCGAACTCTGGCAGCGAGGAAGGTACGGCACCTTCGAGGGCAAGCAGGGCTGCGAGTTCGGATTGATCTGTTGCGCTCATACTGTCCTGGTGTAGTTCTTTCAAGATACCCGCCCCCGACCCCCTCCCTTATGTAGCAGCTTAGAATGGGATCTCGTCGTCATCAACTGGCGATGTTCGGCGGGACGTGTTCAACGCAATGGATGCTGCGCCGAGGCAAAGCACGCTGTCAAGCCCTTCCATGGGCGGTGACGTGCCCGCGGTGAGGATGAGGAGGGAGCAAATGGGGATATCCTTGGGGATATGTAGGAGCTTGAAAATGGACCTTTGGCGGACCTTTTTGCGGTTGATCTCGACGGCTACCAGGGCCAGGGGAGGGCCGTAGGCGCCGCGGCCGTCGCGCTTGGTCGGTAGGCCGACGACCAGGGCGAGGCGACCGCGGTAGCCGTCGTGGGTGCCGCGGCTTGCGGTCGTTTCGGTCGTCGACGTGAGGAGGCCTTGGGCGCGGCAGAGATCGCGCAGGGCATCGCGGAACTGGTTGCGCGCGCGCTGTGCTGGGTTGGCCACCTGCATGGCCAGGGTGCGCACCTGCTCGAGGAGCTGCAGCGCTTGCGGTGATGTCTCAGGCATGCCGCCCCCGGCCCCCA
>CAZBPM010000099.1:0-689 GCA_964493785.1 uncultured Hyphomicrobium sp.
GTCCGTGGTGGCCGCACCGTTCAGGGCGATCACGGGGAAGCTCTGGCTGGTGACGTAGGCGAGGGCCACTTCGAACATGGACAGGCCTTTGCGGCGGCCGAGTTCCTCGGCGCGCTGCTTGCGCGCGAAGTTGTCGTCGTTGTAGAACACGCGCACCAGGTCCTTGTCGCTCAGGTCGTCGGGGTTTGCCAAGGCGAAGAACCCGCGACCGAGCGCCGACCACGCGACCAGCGGCATGTTGCGCCTGGCGAACCACTTCTGGTCATCCCCCGTGGTGACGACAGTCTCCGGCCAGTACGGCTCCTTGGCCTTCGCGAGCGAGAACTGCGGGCTCGCGGACTGCATCGGGGTCAGGCTGTTCTCCTCCGCGTACCGGATGGCCTCGTCGATCCGCTCGGTGCTCCAGTTTGAAGCGCCGTAGCTGAGGATCCGTCCAGCCTTGACGTGGCGGTCGAGGGCTTCGACGAGAGGCCCGACAGGCAGGTCCGCGTTGTCGCGATGGAACATCCAAATGTCCAGCCGATCCGTCTGCAACCGCTCCAGCGAGCCGGGGATGGCCTGATCGATGCCCTCCGGGGTGATCTGCGCGCCGCCCGGGTGCAGCTGCTCACACGTACCGGGGATGAGGCCCTTGCTGCCCAGGACAATCTTGTCGCGCATCCCCGGACGCTCCTGCAGCCATCGTCCGA
>CAZBPM010000099.1:699-1730 GCA_964493785.1 uncultured Hyphomicrobium sp.
GGCCTGTACGGGGACGGCGGGGAGGGTGACGTAGCGCATGTGCGGAGGGTTCTTTCTAGGTGAGATGTCGGGTGACGTCCGAGCGGTCAGGCTCTGGTGCGGCCGCGGCGGGAGACGGCGTCGAGGGTGACGGCGAGCAGCAGGATGCCGCCGGAGAACATCAGCTTCTGTGCCGAGCCGGCGCCCTGCAGATCCAGACCGTTGGAGAGGCTTCCGATGACCAGTGCACCGAGTAGAGCGTTGATCACTCGGCCCCGTCCGCCGAAGAGGCTGGTGCCGCCGATCACAGCTGCGCCTATTGCCTCCAGCAGCAGGGAGCCGCCAGCGAAAGCGTTGAACGATACCGAGGCGTAGCGGGATGCGCCGAAGATGCCGGCGAGCGCGACGACTAGGCCGAGCAGCATGAAGGCGCTCATGCGGATGCCGACCAGGCTGATGCCGGCGCGGCGCGCGGCCTCGGCGTTGCCGCCGACTGCGTAGACGAACCGGCCATACTTGGTGCGCCCGAGCACCCAGGTCAGCAGGCCGCATAGGGCGAGCACGAGCACCACGATCAGGGGGAGGCCGGCGTAGCTGTTCAGCACCGTGATCGCTGCCAGTGACAGGACGGCGAGCAGAACTACCTTGATGAGCATGTTCTGCACCGGGGGGACCGGGAGGCCTGCGGCGACACGCTGGCGGCGGTTCCAGAGGCTCGTTCCGACGTAGACGGCGAGGATGATGGCGGCGAGTCCGTAGCCGGCGACCGGGGAGAGATAGGTGGTAGTCAAGGACCGAACGAAGGGGTCATCAACGTTGATGGCGCCGTTGTCTCCCAGCAACGCCAGCATTAGGCCCTGGAATCCGAGCAGGCCCGCCAATGTGACAACGAAGGATGGCACTCTTGCGACGGAGACGAAGAATCCTTGGAACGCGCCGATCGCAACGCCGGTGGCCATGGTGACCAAGAGCACGAGCCAGATCGGGATGCTGCCGTTGATCATCTGAGCCATCACGGCTGCGCAGACGTCCGCGACTGCGGCGATCGACAG
>CAZBPM010000100.1:0-1694 GCA_964493785.1 uncultured Hyphomicrobium sp.
GCAGAAGGAGTACGCCGCGGTGCAGGACCTCCTGACGCGGGCGCGGTACGCCGGGCTGATCGACTGGGACGCGATCGAGGACCGGAACCGCGAGCCGGAGAGGCGGCGCGACTGGGCGTCGGCGCGCAACCTGGTCACCGAGGCGGCGCAGGCATTCCGTCTGGACCGCTGGAAGGGGCAGCCCTTCTACGTCGAGATGTGGGTCGAGAAGGCGGCCCTGGCCGGCGTGCTCGCGCCCGTCGTCGACGCCTACCACGTGACGCTGATGGTGAACCGCGGGTACTCGAGCGCCTCGGCGATGAAGGAGAGTGCCGACCGGATACGCGCCCGCTGCGCCCCCTACGGCCCCCACGAGCGCCCTGTGGTCCTCTACGTCGGCGACCACGACCCGTCGGGCGAGGACATGGTGCGGGACGTCCGCGCGCGGCTGGTCGAGTTCGGAGTGCCCGACTGGATCGACGTCCGGAAGGTGGCGCTGACGATGGCGCAGGTGGAGGAGTACAATCCGCCGCCGAACCCGGCCAAGCTCTCCGACTCGCGCGCGGCCGAGTACATCGCCAAGCACGGCGCCTCCTCCTGGGAGGTGGACGCGCTGCCGCCCGACGCGCTGGACGTGCTGCTGCGGCGCACGATCAACGCCTACGTCGACAAGGACAAGATGGACGCGCAGATCACGCGCGAGAACAAGATCAAGGCGCGGCTGCAGCTGCTCGCGGCTCACCCGTCGATCGAGGAGGTGTGATATGGACAAGATGCGCGAACTAGTCGACGGTCTGCGCAAGCGCGTGGACGGGTTCAAGGAAGCCGCAAAGAAGTGTTCTACCACGGAGGATCGCTTCGTGCTCCAGGTACGGGCCGACGAGGCGGAGCACTGCATCACCGAGATCAAGAAGCTGATGCCGGAGACGAGATGACTGAGAAGAAGCCGATGTCGCTCGCAGAGGCCCTGAAGGGGGTGGCCGAGCGGACGCACGGGCAGGGACGGCAGCCGATCGGCGCGGAACCGATGACGGCCGTCATGAACGTGCGCGCCATGCCCAGCCAGATGACCCGCTGGCGCCGCGTGGTGGCCACCGTCGGCTACCGCAGCATGAACGTCTTCGTCTGCGACGCCGCCGACCTCTACGCAGGGCTGCTCGAGGCGCTGGCACCGGCTGCGCTCGCAGCGGGAAAGGCGCCGCGCGACTACGTCCGGGACGCCTGTCGGGCGCTGATCGAGAAGGAGGTCAAGTAGATGAACCGAATCGGGGCATGGTTGCGCTCGCTCTTCCGCCGGAAGAAGCCCGGCAAGTGGGTCGTCATCATCGAGCTTCCCGACGGGCTCGCCGGCGAGATCGCGCGTGTCGACGGGACAACAAACGACGCCCGAGACGCTGCTATGATGGCTGTCTCGACTCTCACCATCCAGACGGGGAAGATCATCCAGGCCAACTACGCCATCATCCCCGCCGAGGAGTGGGACGCGTTCGTCGCGAAGAAAGGGAACGATTGATGAGCGACAGTGCCATGAGCATGCACGAACAGGCGCGCAAAAGGCTCATGGCGGAAGCGCTCGCCGAAGGCCCCTGCCCTGTCTGCGGCAAGGATCGTTGGGAGCCACCGAAGCCCATCGACCGCTGCACCTGCCACAGCGCGCTGCGGGTGGCCGCGAGGCTCGTCGCGGTGGAGGAGCGGTGCGCAGGGGCGCCGCACAC